>CAWJPL010000005.1:0-142870 GCA_963844695.1 uncultured Actinomycetes bacterium | reverse complement strand
GCGACCTGCTGGCCGCGCTCAGCTGAAAGGGCCCAGCTGCACGACGCCTATCTGTCCTCGTCCTCCGGGACGTCCGCAGCATCGGCATGTTCCTCGGGCACCCTATCTGCGATCTTCGCTCGCAGGTTGTAAGCCTTGTCGAAGACCTCGGCCACTGTTTCCCGGATCGCTTTGCGGACGGTTTCCTCGTCCCCGCTGAGATTCTCAATGTTCCGCTGATAAAGAACGAATGTCGTGCCGAACGGCTGCTGCGAGGGTGTCCCTGCATTCCATTCTCCGCCCAGCGGAAGCACACTGTTGCCGGATCCGCTGCCTGTAAAGGAGGGCAAGTACCACCGCGTGTCCGGGTCCAGGCCGTTCTCGACCCAGGACTTTTCTGGAAGCCACTCCACGTCCGTAAAGACAGCGGCATCGGATGAGCCGGCTACCTCCAGGTTGCGGATCCTGATTTCTTCCTCAACTTTCGCCTCGAAGCGATGGCGCTCCATCCGGTATGGCACCACCCAGGTGCCGGAATCGGAACTCAGCTTCGCCGCAGCGGCGAAGTCGGGCCGCCCTGCGTCACTGTTATCCGGATCGAGCCAGACCTTGACCTGGCCGCGTAGCGCCCACGCAGGGCCGAACCGATTGACCAATCTGAGCAGGTCGTCGAGGCACATGGCTGAGTCGCTGAATCGGCCCCGCCGGTACAGTGCGACGGCCAGGCGCCACTGCGCCTGGGCCGACTCCGGGTCGGCTTCGACCGCCGCCTGGGCGGCAATCCGGGCGTCCTCAAAGTACTCCAGTTGCCAGAGCGCCTCCGAGGCGAGCACGAGCGATGCGACCCGGATCGGGGTCGATGGGTCCTGCAGGTGGCGATGCGCGGTCCATAGGGCCCGAAGGGGATGCTCGCCGCAGCTACGCATGTGCTCCTGGAGTGTCTCCAGAGTGCCCTTGTCCGACTCCGCGGGCCGATGGCGATGTTCAGAGGGCACATAGTTGAGCCACCGTGCTATGGCAACTGTAACTTCATCGGTCTGCTCGAACTTGCGTGCTATCGGATGTTCTGCGTAGCCGGGCCCAGAATGATGGGATGGATGGGGCCCTTGAACGACTGACGAGGTCGGATCATCACGGGTCATAGGCACATCACCGTTTCTTTGCCGGGGGCGCCCGCCGGAGAACGGCGAGATTTAACCCTCACCTTAGAGCGCTGGCCCCGGCTATGAATACATGCGGTGCCGGAGGCGCGGCACCCGGCTTTGAGGAAGCCGGACCGCGGCCCGCACAGAGCCGTCCTCAAGCCGCGACCACCGCCGCAAAGGCTACCGACTCCGTGTTCCTGGCCTCGCGGAAGGGCGTCCCGAGAGACGGCGACCGTACATCCTGGAGCATCCAGGAGGAGTCCGGCCCGCCACGGCACAGCTGGCCGCCGAGTTTGCGGACTCGGTCTGCGCATGGACTGGGCCAGCGGCATCGAAGCCAGTTCGAGGGCTTCGCCGCCGCGACGTCAGACTCGCTGCTGTCCACCGGCTACCCGATGACCGGGAGACGTCAGGGACGCGAGGACCTGGTCCCCGGTATTCGAGCCGAGATCGCTAACGGCCAGTTCAAGGTGGTCGGGCCGACCGGGCTGCACAGACAGAAGGCTGTTGACCCAATGATCCCGACGGGCTACACGCGGGCGGACCACACGCCGGTCACCGGCCCGAAGCCGAAGACGATCAAGAAGTAGCCGCTTCCGCGGCAGTCAAGCGCCCGGTGGCCGCGCCGCTCAAGGCGGCCTGGCCACCGGGCGTGAAACTATCGGCCCACTCAGCTGAGCCCCGATACTTCTGCATCTGGGGAATCCCCAGGCATGAGGACGTCGCGGCCGCCCGGCGCCCGCCAGTAAGGGCTGCAAGCCGAAGATCATCGCACGCGCAGCCGGATGCAGGCCCGGTCCGGCGGCCGCCTGGCGCAGGCCGGGAGCCGAGGCGTTTCCCCGCGAATCTGCGCACGTGGCAAAGGTTTCGGTATCCGCAAGGACCGCAGCGATCGCATGATTGCTCATCCCTAGTTATCGGTAGACTTAGTCGGAATATCGGCACGCGCTGTTGCTGGGGGACTGGGCCCAAGCCGAGCCGCACGGGTTGTCCGAACTTCTGCTCGGAAGTGGAGGTTGATCACGTGGACAACAAGGATCTATGGAACAAGGCCGTCAATGACCGGCTGCGGCCAGGCCGGCGGGCGGCGGCCGGTGTCTTGGCCGGGCTCCGGATCGCGGGATCTGCCCTTGGTGTGGTCCTCACTGTCACTGCTCTATCGGCCGCTTTCAGCGGCCCGGCCTTCGCCGCGCCAGTGCCGCCCGCAACGACAGCGGGGCCGGTTGAGGCAGCTGGGCCGGTGACGGTACCTGGCCCGGTTGAGGCAGCGGGGTCGGTGGCGAAGCACTGGGGTTCCTTCTTCGGCAACACCAATGGCGATGTCGATACGCACTGGTGGCGGGCGACCGTGCACCTGCCCGGCCGGATCGCGCAGGTCGCGAGTTCGAACTCGACGCAGTACGCGCTGCTGACCAACGGCAGCCTGTACGCCTGGGGCCTGGGCTCACAAGGTGAGCTGGGCGACGGTGGCACGGGCAACTCCTTCGAGAAGCCGGTGCGGGTGCGCTTCCCGGCCGGGGTGAAGGTCGCATCGCTGCCGGCCGACGCCATGCCCTACGACACCGGCCTCGCCCTCGACACCCGCGGGCGCGCCTGGGGCTGGGGCAACAACTCCGGCGGCTCGCTGTGCCTGGGTACCGTCCGAACGTACTTGAAACCCGTTGAGCTGCCCCTGCGGGGCGTGACCACGCTCGCCGGAGCGAGCACACATACACTCTTTGACGCGGGTGGCGCCGTCTATTCCTGCGGTGCCAACCTCTCCGGCGACCTCGGCGACGGCACCACCGCCAACAGCACCACCCCGGTGAAGGTGGCCGGCCTGGGCGGCCGCGCCGTCGTCCAGCTCGTGGCCTCCTTCGCCAACTCCGGGGCGCTGCTCTCTGACGGGACCTACTACGACTGGGGCTACGACAAGGCCGGCCAACTCGGCGACGGCCGCATCGGCCGGCGCTCCGACGTGCCCGTGCGGGTGCGGCTGCCGGGGCCCGTGCGGGAGGTCGCCCTCGGCGGATCTATCTGGGACAACGGGCAGACCCTCGTGCTGCTCCATAACTACGAGGTATGGGCCTGGGGCAACGACAGCGCCGGCCAACTCGGTAACCAAGCCGAGCGCTCCGAGCGGTCACCCGTCCGTATCCACCCTCCCCGCGGCGTGACCTACCGCAGCCTGGCCACCGGCGCGACCACCTCCTACGGCATCTCGGCCACGGGAAGGGTCTACGCCTGGGGCCTCAGCGACTTCGGGCAAGTCGGCGACGGAAGCACCGCCACCTCCCTCACCCCCATCCTGATCACCACCCGAGCGGTCGGAGTCTCCGCAACAGCGGACAACGTCGTCATCGACAGACGGCGGTAGCGATAGGCACCCGGTCACTCAGAAGCCTGACTCGAACTCAGCTTTGCCGGGTCCTTCTCTTATGAGCTAAGACGTCACTATTCAACACAGTCCGGCAGTTGGCAGGCAGTTGGCCTACCGGTCCAGCACGTTCAGTCAGGCTGTGAGCGCGACGGCTCCATCCCGGACATCAAAGTGAAACGCGATGCCCGTCCCGGCGGTGATCCTGTCCCACTCTTCCCGGAACTCTGGATCTTCTCCCTGGCGGTCCACGACCTCCCGCAAGGCCGGCATCTCGCTGAGCTTCACAGCCCCTCGACCTCCGCCAATCGCTCCAGCAAAACTGCTATGGCGGATCAGTGTCACACCTCGACCCAGCGCGTAGGGTTCTGTCGGGCAATTGCGGCTTTGTCCGGACTCGCCGATACTGCTTCGCATGAACAGTCGGCTGCGCGCCCGCACCGTGACGGCGAACGGGTTGCAGTTCGGTGTCCTAGAGGTGGGCAGCGGGCCACTTGCTCTGTGCCTGCACGGCTTCCCCGACTCTGCTCACACGTGGCGGTACCTGCTGCCGGCGTTGGCCGATGCGGGTTTTCACGCGGTGGCGCCGTTCATGCGCGGGTATGCGCCGACCGGCATCCCTGCGGACGGCTGCTTCCAGCTGGGGGCGCTCGTCGCCGACGCAGTCGGACTGCACGACGCTCTGGGCGGCGACGCCCGGGCTGTCCTGATCGGCAGCGACTGGGGCGCCGAGACGGCATACGGCGCGGCCGCGTTCGCCCCAGACCGCTGGCGGCGCGTGGTCACACTCGCCGTGCCCCCGCTAGCGCTCGATACGAAGATCTTCGCCGACTACGATCAGCTAAAGCGGTTTTTCTACTTGTTCTTCTTGAAGACGCCCTTCGCCGAGTCCGTGCTCGCCGCTGGGGACATGGCATTCCTGGATCGGCTGTGGCAGGACTGGTGCCCCGGCTATGACGCGGGCGAAGATCTCCGCCACGTCAAGCACTGCCTTCGCGGCGAGGGCAACCTCGCGGCGGCGATCGGCTATTACCGGGCCGAGGAACCGGGGCTCCGCCACTTCGGCGCGGATGGCGCCTACGCGGCTGAGGAGGCGGCGCTGGCTAGAGCTGGGTCGCAGCCGACCCTGTACCTGCACGGGAACCGCGATGGCTGCATCGATCTCGCCCTCGTCGAGGACGCCGAGCGTCATCTCGCGACCGGGTCGAGGATGCAGGTTGTTGAGGGCGCCGGCCACTTCCTGCATGTCGAGAAGCCAGCAGCGGTGAACGAACAGATTCTGGCGTGGGTTAGCGCGTGACCGCCGCCGGCCGTGCCGCGGGCGAGGAGACTGAGCCCGCCAAGCTGACCTCTGGGTTATGAGTACTGCTTTGCAGGGTTCAACCCGGGGTGGCATTTGGCCTGCCTGTCCGATACGCCCGCCGCGCTCAGTCAGGCTGCGAGCGCGACGGTTCCATCCCGGACGTCATGGTGGAGGACGCCGCGGCCGCCCGGCGCCCGCCAGTAATGTCTGGATCATGAGCTGGCTGCCAGAAGATTTCGCGCACCCGGTACGGGTGCCGGTCCCGGGCGGGTATCACCTGAGGCCAATCAGGGCGGCGGACACGGACCTGGACTACCCCGCAGTGATGGGGTCCCGGGAGCGGCTGTGGTCGGTCTTCGGCGCTGCGTGGGGCTGGCCGTCGGCCAGCATGACCTACGAGCAGGACCGGGAGGACCTGGCCCGGCACGAGGCGGAGATCGCCGCGCACCAGTCCTTCAACTACGCCCTGCTCGACGACGCGGAGACCGCGTTGCTCGGCTGCGTCTACATCGACCCGCCGGAAAAGTCAGGCGCCGACGCGGAGATCTCGTGGTGGGTGGTCGACGAGAAGGCCGGCACTGACCTCCAGCACACCCTGGACGAACTTGTCCCGCACTGGATCGGGGCCGCGTGGCCGTTCAGCCGCCCGCGCTACATCGGCCGGGACCTGTCCTGGGCTGACTGGCTGGCGCTGCCCGGCGCTGGCTGAGCCGCCCGCGCAGCGCTACGCCCACTGGTAGCGGTCATGCACAGCCCAGCCAGCCAGACGCCGCCAGCCTCATGATCATCCTGCTGCCGTCGCGTTGCCATGAAGATCAAAAAGGCCTGGCCGCAATCTTGGCGATCCGGCCCCTGACCGTAGTCCTCATCCAGGAGCGCAGAGTCAGCAGGCTCCTAGTACTCCGCGCCCTTTGCGCCACGCCATCTCCTGCAGTTCGAATGTGTTGCCGTCAGGATCGGAGAAGCTTGCTCCTTTAACGCCGCCCCCGAAGTCCTGGATCTCGCCGATCTCTACACCTCGGCGGACAAGCTCGGCGCACGCCTCGGTGATGTCCTCCACAACCAGGTGCAAGCTTCTAGCACTGCCGGGTTCTCCCGCGTACACATCCAGCCCTGTACCAAAACCGACCGAACAACCCGAGCCCTCTGGTGTCAACTGGACCACTCGGACGCCCTCGCTGGGCCGCACGTCAACGTCCTTCTTGAAGCCGAGCTTGTCAGCGTAGAAGGCGATGGCCCGGTCCACGTCCGAAACCGGGAGCGGGATCAGTTCCAGCCTCATCTGCATCGGAGTCGAGCCCCCCGTGGTCTGCTCTCCTCCGAACGATCATTTCATACGGCCGATAACCGCTCACTGCCGTGTCGCGTGCCGCTGAGCACGCGGGCAGCCCAACCGGATCTGCCGCGGGGCGCGCGTGGGGCACCTGTTCGGGGCGGGAAACCTGGCCACGCGAACAACTGCCTGAGGCATGGCACCATGTGGTCAGCCAAAGCACACAGTCCGGCTGGAGCGTTGATGTCAATCGTGCGCCGTGACGACCGTCCCGTGCTGGTCCGCGGACCCGGGCTGCCGACGCTGCAGCGTCTGGTGGACCGGGCGAGCGGCTCGGATGCCGTGACTGTCTTGGTCAACGTCTTTACCGACGGTGAAGCAGTCCCCGAGCACACCCACGAGGTCGAAGAGGTCCTGCTGGTCACAGCTGGCGAATGCACCATCACCACCGATGGCCGGTCGGAGATCGCCCGAACCGGCGATGCGGTGATCGTCACACCGGGAACCCGCCACACCATCAAGCACAAGGGTGGCCAGCCGTGCCAGGTGATCGCCGTCCTTGCTTCTGCCGACGCTCAGATCGGCATAGCGACGTGAACAGGCTCCGGCGCCGGCCAGGTGTCAGCAGGCTCAGCGGCATCCGACCGTAGCCGCAAATGGCCCGTCAGGTGAGGATGCGGCGCCTGGCCGACGTGGGGCACGCTCGAAGCGCGAAGTTGTCAAGTTGCCGGTAGTTGCTTTCCGGCCTGGGCATCTACCTTCCCCAGGCCAAGGGTGAGGCCCGGGCCCGGGGGCCGGGGCCTCACCCGCGATGGTGTCTAGCTAGCGGCCACCGTGTAGCTGCCAGCGTTGATGAGCGTGTCGTGGCCGTCTCCACGCTCCTGGACGAAGCCGGTGCCGTTCCTTCCGTTGATGACGTTGCTGCCGCTGACGCCACCGATGATGTAAGTGGTGCCGTTGCTGCTCCCGTTGAGATGATCATTGCCGTTGTTGCCGATCAGCAGCACGCTGCCGGTGCCGTTGTTCTCCAGGATGGAGTTGGCGGTTCCGCCTGGGGCGCAGAGCACGACGTGATTCGCGGTCGTGGTCTCCGACCTGCCCTTTGTGCAGGTTTCGGATGTGGTGAAAGTGCTGTCCTTCGCCCATGGGAAGAAGTTGACGTCGGGGGATACCGCCGAACCGGTGCCGAAGCTCCAGGCAGAGGGGCCGGTCGTGGATCCCCACCAGTCGTGGGTGGCGGTGACCACCGAGGTGCTCTGGTTGGCGATGCCGTCGGCGTTGGAGGTGCCCAACCGGTCGTGGGTGGCGGTCAGCCGCACCGTCAAGTCGCCGGGCGTATCGTCCGAGGCCAGCAGGATGGCGGCGCTGGGATTGCTGGCGATGCTGGCGGTCCCGGTGATGGTGTCAGCCGTGGCGGTGACTGCGGCCGGGGTGACCTGGCCGTTCCACTGGGCTGTCTCGATGCCTGCCTCGCCGCCGGACAAGGTGGACGAGGCGAGTGACGACCTGCCCTCGTCGAAGTAGGCGTTTTCATAGCGGTTGTGCAGTCGCATGGCGAAGAAGCTGTCGAGCACGGGCGTCCATGACGGCGGCGGGGTCCAGAAGGCCCAGATGGAGCCCTCGACGTTGTACGCACCGACGTCGTTGTCGGAGACGGCTGTCCCGGAAACGGTCGTATGTCCGGCGTCGAACAGCAGGATGCCGCAGGACTGTACCTGGGTGAAGCCATTGGGGCCGCAGTCGCCGCTGGTGTCGTCGCACTCGTTCCCGGTGATCGACGAGTTGATGATCGTCGCCTTGGCGTCGTCGCTCACCTGGATCCCGTTTTGGGCGATGGCGGGGGTCTCCCCGGTGCCGGTGACGGTGGCCCTGAGGATTGTGGCGCTGCTGCCGGTTCCGTCCACGGTGATCCCGTTTTTCTGGTAGGTGCGCACGGTGTCGCCGATCAGCGTGGCCCGGCCGGGGTCAGACGTCGTGGCCCCGGTGGCCAGTCCGACCTCGATGCCGACGCCGCCCTGGCAGCCGTCGGTCTGCGGGTCGCCGCCGACGTTCTCGACGGTGGACTTCGACATGGTCAGGCTGGCCCCGCCGAGGACAGCCACTCCGTAGATCGAGTCGTTGCACACCTGCGAGTTCCAGCTCCCCTCGAAGGTGAAGCCGGTGATGGTCACGCTGATGGCACCGCAGATATCCACTATGTCCTGGTTGGGCTGGGCGCCGCCGTCCGCGTCGCAGGCGGTCAGGCTAGCCGGGGCAGCGGGCGCGACGACGGTTACCGCGCCCTCGGCCTGGAGGGTGACGGACTGGGTGACGACAAGCTGCTCGCCGTAGGTGCCCGCGCACACCTTGACCGTGCTTCCGGGTGGGGCGGCGGCCAGAGCGCTGGAAATGGTGGCATACCCCGGACTGGCGCAACTGGTGTTGCTGCCGACGGGTACCTGGTCCGACACCCACTCGGTGGTCTTGTTGATGGCCGGAGCCGCTGGATGCCGCGGCGCCGCGTGCAGCCTTGGCGCGCGGCGGGCTTTGCCGCCGAATGGCGATACGCGCACCCTCGACAGCGGCTCGCGATGCATGGCGGCACTCGGCGCAGTCGTCGCGGCGGAAGCCGCGGGTGCGGACACCAAACCCACGGCGCCGGCTGCGGCTAGCCAAGCTACGGTAATTGCCACGCTTATCCGGGTTCTTCTATTGTGTGCCTTCATGGCACATCCCTCCCCTGTTTTGTCGTCTCGCAGGCCAGAAAATAAACCTGGCTAGGTACATGATGCGACAGCCGGGCGAGCGGGCGGAAAGCATTTGGCAAACAGCTAAGATTGTCCCGGGAAAATACAGTTAACGCCGTATATCGTGCAACGATTCGCGGCACTTGTCCAATACGACGAAACAGCTTGCTCCGCTTGGTGTGAGCGGCGACATCCTGCGGATTCTCCAGCAGCAAGCAGGATCGGGAATACCGCTGAGCATCAACCCCCAGCGCCTAGGCGGTTCACCCGCGCCAGGCAACCTGACGCCCTTCGCACCAACAACCCCCGGAAGTCCTCTGGGTGACCGTGTACCGGGTGTGGCTTGGCCGGCTGGGTTCGGGCCGGTTGCGTGGTTACCTGGCCAGGGAACGGCCCGCCTGGTCGAGGAAACGCTGGCGCTCGGCGAACAGGAAGAACATCTGGCCACCGCGGAACGGCTCGATCGGCGAGCCGGGGATGCCCGCATGCATCCGTTCGGCTAGATCCACCGGCACCGACCTATGCCGCCGGCCAGGCAGGATCGGGGCAGGCACGCGGATGTCGCCCAGCCCGCCGGTGGCGTCGTAACTGGCCGAAGCCTGGCGCTGCCGCAGATAGGCATAGCGGGCTGCGTACGTGCCGCGCAGGCCAGATACGCAGAACTGGCTGATCCGCGACCGGCGCCGATCCCCGACTCGCCGGATCCGGGTTCTCCCGAAGGCGGGTGCAGCCAGCTCCTCGTCCCTCACCCCGTTGCCGTCACGTTGCGGAGACCTGCGCTCCCGGTCCGCTTCTGATGCCGTTCACTGCCAGTCCCGCCCGATCGTGCCCGGCCGGTCCGGCCCGATCCCGCTGCCGCCACGCCGCCATGGAGATCAAAAAGGCCTGACCGCCTTCCGGCGATCAGGCCCCTGATGACCTGCAACTACTTGGTAGCGGAGGCAGTGTAGCGGGGGCAGGATTTGAACCTGCGACCTCTGGGTTACGAGACGTACGACGCATGTCTTTCGCGTCTCAGGCGTGACCGCCGTCTCGCTGACCAGGACGTGAGCGTGGTGGCCCTCTCCCGTTCTCCGTCGTGTCTCCCCTGACCCGCTCGGTCTCGTTAGCAAATCCGTTAGCGGAACTGGCGCCTGACCTGCGTCATCCCGATTCTCCTCCGCCCTTGCTCGTAGCTGCCTTCCCGTGGGGGCGGCGGTCACTCCACCATCCGACCGGGCTCGGGATGAGCACAACTTACTTCCGGGAGGCCTGTTCAGGACCTATGGCCATTCCGCGCGCAGGCGCCGGTAGCGCATGCTCGCCGCATCCGATTCGTATTTGTCGAGAAAACACATGGCTGTCATCGGCCAGGATGCCGCTCGGCTCGCTCACCAAGAAGCAAGCACCGGACGCCTGATCGACGGAGCCCATTCCTAGCGAAGGAGGACAACAACCATGGGCCGTTACGCTGAAGCGTTCCAGGAGAGCCTCACCGACCCGGAGCGTTTCTGGGGCGCGGCAGCGAGCGGAATCGACTGGTACCGCCAGCCGACGGTCGTGCTGGACAAGTCCAACCCACCCTTTTACCGCTGGTTCGCCGACGGCACGCTGAACACCTGCTTCAACGCCTTGGACCGGCACGTGAACGACGGCCGCGGCGACCAGACCGCCCTGATCTACGACAGCCCGGTCACTGGTACCAGCCGGAAGCTGACCTACCGGCAACTCCTCGATGAGGTCGCGCGGTTCGCAGGCGTGCTGCGCAGGCTCGGCACGGGCGCTGGCGACCGCGTGGTCATATACATGCCGATGATTCCCGAGACAGTGATCGCGATGCTCGCCTGTGCGCGTCTCGGCGCCGTGCACTCGGTCGTGTTCGGTGGCTTCGCCGCGCCCGAACTGGCCGCCCGCATCGACGATGCGGCGCCCAAGGTCGTCGTGTCGGCTTCCTGCGGTATCGAGGTCAGTCGGGTGCTGGAGTACAAGCCGATCCTGGACGAGGCGATCGAGCTTTCGTCCAGGAAGCCGGGCCGATGCGTCATCCTGCAGCGGCCGCAGGCAGCGGCGGCGCTGACCGAGGGCCGTGACCTGGACTGGCAGGACGCGATGGCGGCCGCCGAGCCCGCCGACTGCGTCCCGGTCGCGGCCACTGACCCGCTCTACATCCTGTACACGTCTGGCACTACCGCGAAGCCGAAGGGCGTTGTCCGCGACAACGGCGGCCACGCCGTCGTGCTGCGCTGGAGCATGGACAACATCTACGACACCAAGCCCGGCGAGGTCTTCTGGGCCGCGTCCGACATTGGCTGGGTTGTCGGGCATTCCTACATCGTCTACGCCCCGCTGCTGGCGGGCTGCACCACGGTGCTGTATGAGGGCAAGCCGGTCGGCACCCCGGACCCCGGGGCGTTCTGGCGGGTGATCGCCGAGCACGGGGTTAAGGCGATGTTCACCGCGCCCACCGCCTTCCGCGCGATCAAGAAGGAAGACCCGGCTGGTGATTTTGCCAGAAAGTACGATCTGTCTGGCCTCCGATACCTGTTCCTGGCGGGCGAGCGGCTCGATCCGGAAACCTACCGGTGGGCAGGCGAGCTGCTCGGCATCCCGGTGATCGACCACTGGTGGCAGACTGAGACCGGCTGGCCGATCGCGGCCGACCTGATGGGACTTGACCCGCTGCCCACCAAGCCGGGCTCGCCGAGCGTGCCGGTACCCGGCTACGACTTGCACATCGTCGACCCGGTCAGCGGCGCCGACGTCCCGCCAGGCACCACCGGGGAGATCGTGCTGCGGCTGCCGCTGCCGCCGGGATGCCTGACCACCCTGTGGGGTGACGACCAGCGGTTCATCGAGTCCTACCTGGTGCAGTTCCCCGGCGCCTACATTACGGGGGACGGCGGATTCCGCGACAGGGATGGATATGTCTACGTGATGGGCCGTACCGACGACGTCATCAATGTCGCCGGGCACCGGCTCTCCACCGGGGAGATGGAGGAGATACTCGCCAGTCATCCCGCCGTCGCCGAGTGCGCGGTCATCGGGGTCAACGACCCGCTCAAAGGCCAGATCCCGCGCGGATTCGTCGTACTCAAGGCGGGCGTCGAGACCGGCCCCGACGTGCTGAGCGCCGAGCTGGTCGGCCTGGTCCGCGCTCGGATCGGCGCAGTCGCCGCGCTGCGCAGGGTTGACGTCGTGGCGGGACTACCGAAGACTCGTTCGGGCAAGATCCTGCGCAAGACGATGCGCGGCATCGCCGACGGCAACAACGACGAACTCGTGCCCTCCACCATCGATGACCCTGCCACCCTCGACGCGCTGCGCCCCGTCCTGCGGGGCAGCGACTGACTAAGTAGCGGGCCCGGCCAGGACGGACGTTCCGGCTGGTGGCCCCCGCCGAAGAAGCGCTCGCTGCTCCTGGGAAGTCGCACGCTTGGCTGGCTCCCAGGTTGGCTCCGTGGACGGGCGGCCGCCAGCCCGGCCTGGACGTTGGCCGAGCTGTCAGAGAGCGGTCCCGGCCCCCAACGCGGGACCTGCGTTGGGGGCGGGTTCGATGCGCCGTCGGCGGATGAGCAGGATAATCACCATGACGACGTCGGCCAGGATGAACAGGCCCGCACCCAGGTAGCTCTTGTTCGCGGTGACGACGGCAGAGATCGTCCCGAAGTCCCACAGGCCGTGCAGCAGGGCGGGAACCACCAGCCCTTTGGAGACCCGGCGGGTCAGGTAGAAGAAGTACCCGGCCGCGGCCGTGACCAGTACTTGGAGCAGCGCCTTGGGTCCCTCGCTGACCAGGTTCGTCGCATGAGCCAGCCCGAATAGCACACAGGTCCACAGCGCCACCTTGGTCTCAGTGAACCCGTTGACTCGGAAGGCGACCACGCCCAGGCCGCGGAACATACCCTCCTCGGCGAACCCGACCCCCAGCATGGACAGCGCGAACAAGACAATGAACCCGGCGCTGTGCTTGCCCAGGCCCGCATAGTTCATCCCGGCCAGAGCGGTGACGGCAATGATGACCGGGATGACCCATACCCAACGGCGGACCGGCCGGTCGTCGGTGAGAACCGGCCGCCACCAGCCGAGCACGCCCACCACCGCGTACACGAACACCAGCGACAGCAGCACCGGCACCGTGATGGAGCGCCACAGCTCGTTGACGCTCGTCGGGGCGGCGTAAGTGGTGTGCAGTCCGGCCGTCAGCAGCTTGCTAACCCCTTGCACGATCACCAGGTAGAGGACGGCGATCACGACAAACGCCCACACCGGCAGCCTGCGGATCCCAGCCGTCAATTCAGTGTCTGCCGGGCTCGTCACCTGTGCGGCTGCAGCTTCCTTCCCGTCAGAACCCTCTTCCCCGTCCTCAAGTGCCATTGGTGTCCCCCCAGCGCCACGAATTGGCCACCACTTGACCGCCCAGTACCTCACTCCGAGGGTGCTGACCTGCCGGTACGTGCCAGTAGGTGCGTTGGTCCCATCCAAAGAGCAGTAAGAGCCTTGACGGCCGCACCTTGTGGGTCTTCTTCTTCCCCATATGCGCCGAATCCCCACATCGCGATGCTCGACCAGGAGTGGCGAGAGTTCGGACCCGACCACCAGGACCAGGAGTACTGTTCTGCTGGCGTCGACGCCCCCGGCCAGGAAGACAGCGTGGACGGCGGCCACCCCGGCGAGGCGGCATGACGGCAGGCAGGACGTTTCCAAATCCGTTTACAAGCCGAAAGCCCCTTCCATGATCGGAAGGGGCTTCTGACCTGCCACTTGGTAGCGGGGGCAGGATTTGAACCTGCCACCTCTGGGTCATGAGCGAAGACGGCACTGTTCACCCCGGCGCGGCAGTTGCCGACACTCGCTGTGACGACTCGAAGCGACTACTATGTAGTCATGGCAAAGCGTGCTGCGACACCGGTACGGTTCGACATGGCCGTGGCCGAGCG
The DNA here is from genome assembly GCA_963844695.1 of uncultured Actinomycetes bacterium. Taxonomy (GTDB): domain Bacteria; phylum Actinomycetota; class Actinomycetes; order Streptosporangiales; family Streptosporangiaceae; genus RYN-230. The sequence goes on along the minus strand of CAWJPL010000005.1, from coordinate 129,172 downwards.
ACTCTCGGCCTTCGTCGTCGCCAACCCCGGCATGTCCCTGTCGTCCGCGGCGAACCGGCTGGTCGACGAAGCCCTCAGGATGAACGAGCATCCCGGCCTCGTGTTCCGGCCCGGCCTGACCGGGCGGCGCGCTGGGCTAGTCGGAGGCCCCGACATCTGGGAAGCGGTCCGCGCGGTGAAATCCGCCCGTGCCGCAGAACCCGGTCTGGCCGAGGATGACCTGCTTGCGCTGGTGGCCGAGAACACGGGCATCCCGGTGCGCCTCATCCGTGCCGCCGTCCGGTACTGGGCCTCCTACACCGAGGAGATTGATGCCCAGATAGCCGCCGCTGAGGCGGCTGAGGAGTCCGCCGAGGACGCGTGGCTGCGGGAACGCCGCCTGCTCGCCGGGTAGAACCATGGGCTACCCGCTGCTGCTGGACGAGATGTTCTCCGGCGCCATCGCCGAGCAACTCCGGGCCAAAGGCCACGACGTCCTCGCCGTCGTGGCCGACCCGGCCCTGGTCGGGCTGCCCGATGAGCAGATCCTCGCCCGCGCCGCCAGCACCGGGCGCGCTTTAGCTACCGCCAACATCAAGGACTTCGTCCCCCTGGACACCCGCTACCGGGCAGCCAGCCAGGAACACGCCGGGCTGATCCTCGTCTCGGCCAAGACCTTCCCTCAGGACCGCAACTACACCGCCGCCATCACCAGCGCACTGTCCGCCCTCCTCGACCAGCCCGCACCGTTGCAGCCTGGCCAAGTCACGTTCCTGCCCGCCAATAAGCAGCCTCATCGCCCGCAGGTCTGGAAAAGACCAGGCGCCGACGACCTGTCATGCCGAAGGGCGGTCACTCAAGCGCTCAGAAGCGGCATGCGACGGGAGTGCTGCTGGTCACCGGCGGGCGGCTGGGCGACAAGTACGGCCGCCGCCGGATCTTCCTGATCGGCATCGCCGGCTTCACCGCGGCCTCGCTGGCCTGCGGCCTGGCCTGGGATCCACCCTCGATCATCGTGGCCCGGCTGGTCCAGGGCGCGTTCGGCGCGCTGCTGATCCCGCAGGGCTTCGGCATCCTGGGCTCGGTCTTCCCGCGCGAGCACATCGGCAAGGCGTTCAGCGCCTTCGGCCCGATCCTGGGGCTGTCGGCTGTCGGCGGCCCGCTGCTGGCCGGTCTGCTGATCGACGCCAACCTGTTTGGGCTGGGCAGATGGCCTATGTTCCTGATCAACATCGTGCTGGGCGCGGCCGGGCTGGCCGCCGGGCTCAGGCTACTGCCACGCGACGTCGGCGACCGCGCAGTGAGCATCGACGCCCTGGGCTCGGCGCTGCTCCCGGCGTGCATGCTGGGCCTGCTGTTCGGCCTGATCCAGGGGTCCACCGACGGGTGGACTGCCGCGCCGATCCCCGCCCTGGCCGCCGGGGCGATCTTCTTCGCCGCCTTCGCCCAGCGCCAGCGGACCGCGGCGGCGCCGCTGATCAAGCCGTCGCTGCTGCGCAACCGGGGCTTTACCGCCGGGCTCATCCTCGGCCTGGTCTTCTTCACCACCGTGGCCGGGCTGCTCTACGCGGTCTCGCTGTTCCTGCAGCGGGGGCCGGCTACAGCCCGGAGCGGGCCGCGGTGACCGGGTTCGCTCCGGCCGCCGTCGGGATCGTTATCGCGTCCGTGGCCTGCAGGAACCTGGTCACCAGGCTGGGCCGCCGACTCAGCCTGGCGGGCATCGTCGTGACGGTGGGCGGCGCAGCCGTATCGGCAACCATCGTGGTGCACCCGGGCACGGCGGCCAGCGCGGCCGAGCTCGCCCCGGCCATGACCCTCGTCGGCCTGGGCATGGGCGCCACGTTCTCCACCATCTACGACATTGCCATCGGCGACATTGACCCGGCCGAGGCCGGCAGCGCCAGCGGCTCGCTCAGCTCGACCCAGCAGCTGGCCAATGCGATCGGCGCGGTCGTCATCACCACCATCTACTTCCGCGCGCTAGCGGGCGGCCCGGCGCACGCCATGACCCTCAGCCTGCTCACGGTCATCGCCCTGGCGTGCTGAGCTGCCTAGCCATCCCGCTGCTTCCGCGCGGTGCCCGCCCGTCGGTCCGCACTGACCAGCAGGCGCTGCCACCAGGCGGCAATGCGCGTGCCTAACATTCCGCCGATCACCTGGCCCGCTAATGGCCTGAGTGGGCCGCCGCTCACTCAGCAGCCGCAGCTTTTTCGCTGGCCTGCCACGAGCCGATGCCCGTCCCTCGCCAGTAAAGCCGGTACAGGAATCGCTGGGTACAGGGAAGGGGTTGCGAACTGGGCGACCGCGGGTCAGCCAGGCGACTGGATCCTCACCGGCAGCAACGACCGGCGCCTGACCACCAGCAGCGGCCGCGGCTGAGTCAAGAACGGCGGCGCATGGCTCGTCACGAGGCTTGACGGCCGGGATGCCGCCGCCGCAGCTAGCGACACGGCAGCTGGGCGCCCTCCTCACTGCTCCTGGTAGAGGTAGGCCAGCAGGCCGAACGCGCGCTCGAACACCTCCGGTGTGACAAGGCCGGGGGCCAAGCGCTTGTAGATCTGCAGGCCGACCAGCATCGCCTGCCCGATGGTCCAGGCCTGGACGGGCGTGACCCCCGCGGCGAGCTCGTCACTATCGGCGTCATCGGCGTCGGCTAGCTCCTGGAGCCGGCGCTCGCGTCCGCTGCTGTAGCGCCGCAGCGCGTCCGGGGAGCGCAACAGCGCGGCGAAGAACTCCAGGTACACCGCCAGCTCCTCGGTGTCCCCGGGTTCTTCCGCGGCGACGGCGCGGCTGAACCTTGCCAGGCGCTCGGGCAGCGGCCGCGACTGGTCGTTCAGCGTGGTCGAGTAGTCCGGGGCCGGGGCTGCTTCGAGCGCGCTGAGCATGAGGTCGTCCTTGCTGGCGAAGTGCCCGTAGATGGCGCCCTTGGTTACCTCCGCCGCCTCCGCGATCTGCTCTAGCGACGTCGCGGCGTAGCCGCGCTCACGGAACAGCCGCTGCGCCTCCGCCAGCAGCCGCTGCCGCGTGCGCTCCTTGGACTCCGCCCTAGTCACCCTGGCCACGCCCTCAGTCTGCCATATTGACATACCAGTGGCATACAGATACCGTCAAAATCCAGATACCACTGGTACACGAACTAAGGATGGCCTGGCCAGAAGCGACCGGCCCGGCGGCGCGGCGAAGGAGCGCGGGATGATCCTCGGAGAGCGAGTCAAGAGCCGAGTCGTCGAGCCGGCCGTGCTGCGGCTATTGCAGTGGCGAGGGGATCCGGTCGCCCGGATGATGCTCCCGGCGACGAAGGCTGACCCGTACCCGCTGTACGCGCAGCTCCGGCAGCGGGGCCTGGTGCGCAGCCCGCTCGGCCTGTTCGCCGCAGCCGACCACGCGACGGTGGCGAGCATCCTGCGGGACCGGCGGTTCAGCAGCTCGCCGGTACACCAGCCCGGCTACCGGCCGCCGTCCTATCCGCCGGGCGACCCGCGGGCTGGGCTGCCCGCCGCGGACCTGCTCACGATGGACCCGCCCGACCACACCCGGCTGCGCCGGCTCGTGGCCGGCGCGTTCACCCCGAGGGCCATCGCCGGACTCGAGCCATGGATCCGCGAAGTCACAGTCCGGCTGCTGATGGCCGCGGACGGTGCAGCGGTCTTCGACCTGATCGACGCGCTGGCCTTCCCGCTCCCGATCGCGGTCATCTGCCATCTGCTCGGCGTGCCAGCTGAAGATCAGACCCAGTTCCGGGCCTGGGGTCATGACGTGGCCGCCACCCTGGACCCTCAGACAGCGGCGACCGCGCAGGCACAGACCCGCGCCGCGGAGCTGGCGCTGACCGGCTACCTCCAGGACCTGGTGCGCGAGCGCCGGGCCAACCCCGACGACAGCATCCTGTCCGCGCTCATCGCGGCCGAGGAAGCGGGTGACCGGCTGAGTTCCGGCGAGGTGGTGAGCACGGCTTTGCTACTGCTGATCGCCGGGTTCGAGACCACCGTGAACCTGATCGGGAACGGCACGGTCGCCCTGCTGGGCGACCCGGACAGCTGGGACCTGCTTCGCCAGGATCCGGCCGTGGTGCCTGCGGCGATTGAGGAGATGCTCCGCTACGACAGCCCGGTCCAGCTGACCGCCCGGATAGCCACCGAGGATGTCGAGGTGGGCGGCAGCGTGATCGCGGCGGGCCGGCCCGTCATCGTGTTCATCGGCGGCGCCAACCGCGACCCGGGGGTCTTCGAGCAGCCCGACGAGTTCCGGATTGACCGGCTGGATCCCGGCCGGCACCTGTCCTTCTCGCTCGGCATGCATCACTGCCTCGGCTCCTCGCTGGCCCGGCTGGAGGGCCGCATTGCCATCGAGGAGCTGACCCGGCGGTACCCGGCGCTCAAGTTGGCCGCCCCGCCGGCCCGGCGCCCGCTGCTCGTGCTGCGCGGCTTCGATAGCGTTCCCGTCCGCGCCACGCGGATGCCATCGAAGTCCGCCGCCTAGGGCCGGCGACGCTGGCACGCACCCACCGCGGTACGGCCGGATTCGTGTCGGCGGCACGTGAATTCTTCAGGCGCCGCCGACACTCTGGGTTATGAGCGGTACGGTGCCCGTCTCCGCTGTTCCGGCAGGCCTCCCGCGTGGATATTCATCTAGGCGAATGCGGGTCACAAATCTCTCGCCATCCTGATCGTCTCCTCCAGTTCGGGAGGTTCCGCCGCGTCTCGTTTACAGATCCGTTTACAGAAACAGGTGCTGGCCTGCGGGGTGGCCCTGCCGTAGTCATTCATGGCGCCGGGGTGATCGTGAGGCGGGGCCGCCGTTCGCCGATGTTGCTCTCACTGCTGCTGTCAGTTGCTCGGGTTAGGAGGCGGGCGGCGCTCTGCTCGGGTGTCCTGGCCTGGCCCGGCCTGCGAGGGGCCGGGCCAGGGCGGACTGGCTGGGACGCTACCCTGCCGGGTGCAGTCCTGCCGGAGGGGTGGGGCTGCAGGTGTGGGCGGCTGTGTAGATGAGGCTTCCGGTGAGAACGCGGTCGTGGTTGAGGTACGTGAAGCTCAGCTCGGTCCCGGTGGCCATGGCGGCGGGGTTGATCACCGTAACGGCATCTGGCGGAACGGGGGACTGACGCCCGGTGTAGGGCACCGGGCTGCCGTCGGGGAGCTCAATCGACACGACCCCGCTGCTGGACGGTGCGGGAGTGGACGTGCAGAAGATGTCGGTCTGGACCAGGGCGGGGATGCCGTCGCGGGCAAGGGCCTGCTGGAGCGCAGCGGGGTCGAACGTCTGGTGCTGGTTCAGCTTCAGCGACGCCGTGCCGTTGGCGTTGCGGGCGAGGGTGAACGCGGCGGTGCGGATCGTCCCCGGTACTGGGGCAGGGCTCCCGGAGTCGGCGACCGCGGCCAGGCCCAGGGCCAGGCACCCGCTGGCGGCGGCGCCTGCAGCCGACAACTGAACCAGCCGCCTGCGGTGCCGCCGGGACCGGCCTTTGGCCAGGATGGCCTCCACCGGAGTCTCCATGTGGGCCCCGGAGAGGGCGTCGCGTGCCTGGAGCAGCACGTCGTCGATGTCATTCACTGCTGACCTCCGTCGTGGGTGGTAAGGGCGCGGGAAGGAGCGACCAGGCTGTGCAGGGCTGGCTCGCGCCGCAGCGCTGCCGCCGCGCGGGACAGGTGCGCGGTGACTGTGCCGGGGGCGATCCCGAGAACCTGGGCGGTGGCCTGAGTGTCCAGGTCCAGGAACACGCGCAGTGCGATCACCTCGCGCTGGCGGGCCGGCAGCCGCCGCAGCGCGGCGAGGACAGCGTCGTCCAGTCCCCCGGCCGGATCAGCGATCGCCGCGGCATCGTGGCTGGCGAGCGGGATCTCGCGCCGCCGGGGTCGCCACCATGAGACGCCGGTGTTCAGCGCGGCGCGCACGACCCATCCTCGTGGCGCGGAGTACCGGCGGACCTTGGGCCAGGAGGCCCATGCCCGGGCGAAAGCCTCGGCGACCATGTCCTCGGCCTGCGCGGCGTCACCCGTGCCGGCGATTACCGCGCGCAGGCACGCATCCCTGCTGGCCTCGTAAAACTCTGCGAACTCCTGTTGTTCCTGGCTCACGCTTCTTAAACGCAGCAGCCCCCCGATCCACTTACCCGGCCGCTGGCCTGGATTACGTACGCCGGGGCCCGCGCCTGCCAGCTCGGCCAGGCTAAGCCAGTACCGACGTCTTCGCGCCGGACAAGGCTGACTGCCTGCTCTGCTCCTGTCTCCCTGATAGCTGCCGAGCCCATGCGAGCGGTAGGCGGGTCCAGGGTCGGCGGGACGCCGATCATGCGGTGACGCCGCAGGCGCTCTCGGCGCAGTGGCCGCGATGCCGCCCGACGACGCTGACGAGAGCGAGGCGGGCTTAACCGGGACACGTTTACACCCGGCATGCAGAAAGCCCCTTCCATGATCGGAAGAGGCCTCTGGCTTGCTACTTCGTAGCGGGGGCAGGATTTGAACCTGCGACCTCTGGGTTATGAGCCAAGACGTCAGTGTTCAACCCAGCGCGGCATCGTCCGGTGATAAACAGCATCGATGACGGCTCTGCTCCTGACTATCGGGTGAGCATGGCCGCGCATACCCCCGCTTGTGAGCGGTGTGTTGCTGCCCGCGCAAGCATCGATGGCCCCTTCGGGGTTAGCCTGAGCCCATGCTGATCATCCCGGGCGTCGAGGTAGATGAGGCGCGTCTGGCCGATATCTGTGCCCGGTACGGGATCGCCGAGCTCCAAATCTTCGGCTCGCAGGCCCGCGGAACGGCCAGCCCGGACAGCGACATCGACATCCTTTACACACTCCGCCCTGGACGGCGGCTGGGCTGGGAGATCGAGCAGCTCGCTGACGAGCTCGCCGATTTGTTCGGCCACAGGGTGGACCTGGTGTCGCTCCGATCCCTGCACCCGCTACTGCAGCCATCCGTCCTGGCCGAAGCCCGACCTGTCTATGCAGCGTGACATCCTCCTGCTCACCGAGATGATCGACGCCGCAGAGCAAGCACAGCAGCTTGCGGCCGGCGTCGCTGTCGGTGAGCTTGACGCCGACCGCCAGCGCCGGGACGCCCTGCTGTAGAACTTCACCGTGCTTGGCGAAGCCGCAGCGCAGCTTTCTGCCGACCTCAAAGAGCAGTTCCCGGAAATAGCCTGGCAGCAGCCGAGCAGGCTGAGAAACAGGATCGTCCACGGCTACTGGTCCATCGACCTCGAGGTCCTTCACACCACCGCCACCGACCAGTTGCCCGCATTCACAAGCGACCTGCGCCGGGTTCTCGCCACGTTCAGCAAGGACACCTGAACGAGGTTCGGCGCACCTAACTGGCAGATCTGCACCAGCCCTCGTGCACGGCGTCCCGCCCGGTTCCCCTGGCACCAAGACAACGGTTACACGTTCGTCCTGCCCCAGCAATATCTCACGTGCTGGCTGCCGCTGGTGGCGGCCACGATCGAGAACGGATGCCCTCGGATCGTGCCCGGCCTGCACCGGCATGGCACGCTGCGGCACTACTTCGTCGACCTGCTCGGCTGGGAGTGCTTCAGCGAGCTTCCCCAGACGACCGTTCCGGGCGACGTGCTGGTGTTCTCGTCGTTGACTCCGCACCTCACCGGACCCAACCTGACTGGAGAGGTGCGCAAGGCCTACATCCTCCAGACTCCCCGGTCGGCACCATGGTGCTGGAAGGGGACCCGAGTCAGCGACCGCCCAGTAGCAAGAAGCCCTGCGCCTCACCCGAACTGCACCTGCCAGTTGCGCGGGTTGGCCTCGGCTGTCGGGAGGTGCCTGAGCAAGATGAGTGCGATTGACTGATGCCGGCAAAGAAAAGGAAGGGAATGTCATCACTATGCCGAACACTGCTGCCCGCCTGAGCGACCAGCAGGTGGCTGCCTATGACCGGGACGGCTTTGTCACAGTGGACCGGCTGCTCTCTCCTCCGGAGATAGCCGATCTCCAGCAAGTCACCGACGAGTTCGTGGAACAGTCCCGGGCTGTGACCGCTCATACCGAGGTCTTCGACCTGGAGCCCGGGCATACTCCTGAGTCGCCGCGGCTGCGGCGGCTGAAGGCACCCCACCGCCAGCATCTGGTGTACGACCGGCTGCTGCGCGACACTCGCATCCTGGACCTGGTGGAGCAGCTCATCGGCGCCGGGATCAGGTTCCAGGGGACCAAGCTCAACCTGAAGTCGCCGGAGTTCGGCAGCCCGGTGGGCTGGCACCAGGACTGGGCCTTCTACCCGCACACCAACGACGATGTCCTGGCTGTCGGCATCGCCCTCGATGACATGCTGCTCGAGAACGGCTGCCTGATGGTCGTGCCCGGCTCGCACCGGGGCCCCACGCTCAGCCACCACCAGAATGGAGTCTTCGTCGGGTCGGTCGAGGACGGCAGCGCAGGCGCTGACGCCGTGCCCCTGGAACTGCATGCTGGCGGTATCTCCATTCACCATGCCCGGCTAGTGCACGGCTCGGCGCCGAATACCTCCTCCCGGCCCCGCCGTCTCCTGCTCTTTGAGTATTGCGCCGCCGACGCCTGGCCACTGCTCGGCGTGAAGGACTGGGATGAGTACCGCTCCCGGCTGCTGCGGGGAGAAGAGGCCGCCCAGCCCCGCATCAAGGACGTGCCCGTGCGGATCCCTCTTCCCGAGCCAGCCCGGAGCGGATCCATCTACGAACTGCAAAGCCAGCGAGCCGACGCCCGCGCGACCTGACCGTCCAGACAGCAAGAAGCACCAGACTAGATGGCGCATCAAGGCCAGCCCGGAGCGGCCTTGGCGCGCGCCGGACGTTGCACCATGATCACAAATTGTGGACAACGAAGGCTCCGGCGACGAGCCCGTACCCGCCGTTCTGGGTGGATCCGTGCTTACTGGTCTGGCTGTCTGTGCCGCATCCGATTGGTGTTTATGGCGGTGGGTGCTCCTGGCGCTGGGCGGCGGGCGACGTCGTATCACATGACGAGACACCGTTCTTATCTTCTGGATATCAGTGCGAAGTGCGGGCAGACTGCGTGACCGGAAGGAGACCATGAACACCTACACCCACGGCCATCACGAATCGGTCCTGCGGTCGCACCGGATGCGCAGTGCAGCGAACTCCGCCGCATACCTCCTGCCGCACCTGCACGAGACCGACTCGCTGCTCGATATCGGCGCCGCCCCGGGCACCATCACCGCTGACCTGGCCAGCCTGGTCAGCCGCGTGACCGCCACCGAAATCGGGCCCCAGGAGCTAGATCTGTCGCGCGCGACACTCGCGGCCCGCAGCATCACCAATGCCGGCTTCAGCGTGCAGGACGCGCATGCCCTCACATTCCCCGACGCCTCCTTCGACGTCGTCCACGCCCACCAGGTACTCCAGCACCTGGCCGACCCGGTGCAGGCACTGCGCGAGATGGCCCGAGTCGCGCGCCCAGGCGGCCTGGTCGCGGCACGCGACGGTAACTACGCGGCCTTCACCTGGTGGCCGCAGCTCCCCGGACTCGATGAGTGGCTGCGCCTGTATCGCGCCGCCGCGCGCGCCAACGGCGGCGAGCCCGACGCCGGCCGGAGGCTGCTGTCGTGGGCCAGGGCAGCTGGCCTTGCCGACATCACGGCCACGTCTAGCACCTGGTGCTTCGCCACGCCCGCCGACCGCGACCACTGGGGCCGCATGTGGGCCGACCGGATCACCGGATGCGCGCTGGTCCGCCAGCTAGTCGACGACGGGCACGCGACCACCGGTGACCTGCGCCGCATCAGCGCCGCCTGGCTCTCCTGGGCGGCCGCTGAGGACGGCTGGCTCTTCGTCCTGCACGGCGAGATCCTCTGCCGGACCGCGGCCGCCTGACTCCGGCCAGCCACCAGCGCAGGCACTCCCTGGGCCTGCAGCCTGGTCACGGCAATTGCCAAGGAGATCGATTACCTGACCAGCTAAGGCCATCTACGACGCGTTCTACAGCTAAGCAGATCCGGCTGATCTGAACGGTACGGCTGACATAGACATAACGAAACCTAGCCGCGCCGAGTCGGCAGGGCGCGGCTGCTGGCCCATGGACGGAGCCATCGTGCTCACGATGGGTAATGGCTGGGCACTCCGCAACTTCACCGGATCCGGGTTCTCCCGAAGGCGGGAGCAGCCAGCTCCTGGTCCCTCACCCCGGTTGCCATCACGTTGCGGAGGCCCGTGCTTCCGGTCCGCTTCTGATGCCGTTCACTGCCAGTCCCGCCCGATCGTGCCCGGCCGGTGAGGCCCGATCCCGCGGACGGACCGCGGACAAAAGATCAAAGAGGCCTGACCGCCTTCCGGCGATCAGGCCTCTGATGCGATGAAGGAGCGGGGCCTCCCGCTCTCCGTGGGTGACCCGAGGTTCATGCTCGGGTTGTCTACGCCATCTACGACGATGGGAGGCCCACTGCAGAAGCGTATGACGGCCCGCAGATCGTGGGCATGGACCTGCACCGGCGGCGCAGCGTGCTGGTCCGGATGACGCCGGACGGAAGGCGGCTGGACAAGGCCCAGATCACTAACAGCCCGGAGGAGTTGCGGCGGGAGATCGCCCGGGCTGGGGAGCACCCGAAGGTGGTGCTGGAAGCCACGTACGGCTGGTACTGGGCGGCGGACACGCTGGCGGACGCCGGTGCGGAGGTGCACCTCGCGCATCCGCTCGGGGTGAAAGCCTTCACCTACCGCCGGGTCAAGAACGACGAGAAAGACGCCGCTGACCTGGCTGACCTGCTGCGGATGGGCCGGCTCGCCGAGGCGTGGGCCGCGCCGGCGGAGATCCGTGAGCTGCGGGAACTCACCCGCTACCGGCAAAAGCTGGTCCGGGCCCGCACCAGTGTCAAAGACCAGGTGCACGCGGTGCTGGCCAAGCTCGGCGTCCCGGTGACCTGCTGCGACATCTTCGGCGTCTGGGGCAGTACCTGGCTGGATGGCCTGCCGCTGGGCCAGCCCTATGCCGGCAAGGTCGCCTCGCTGCGCAAGCTCGCCGGTGAGCTGACCGGCGAGATCACGCTGCTGGACACCGTCCTGGCTGACCTGCTGGAGGGTCACGACGGGTACCGCGCCCTCCAGGCCCTGCCCGGCATCGGCCCGGTCCTGGCCGCAGTGATCGTCGCGGAGATCGGCGACGTCCGCCGGTTCTCCTGCCCGGGCCGGCTGTGCTGCTGGGCAGGCCTGACCCCCCGCCACCGCGAATCGGACCTGAAGGTGGCCCGCGGGCACATCACCAAGCAGGGTTCCCCGCTGCTGCGCTGGGCGGTCGTGGAGGCCATCCAGCGCCAGCCCGATGGGCCGATCCGGGACGCCGGGGACCGCATCATCGCCGCGGCGGGGAAGCGCGCAACATCGCCAAGACTGCCGCGGCCCGCCATCTGCTCACCTGCGTCTTCTACGCGATGCGTGACGGGCAGGCCAGGTCACTGGCCACGCGCACCGCCGCGAGAGACGCCGCGTGAGCAGGCCCGGACCCGGGCAGCGCGTGATCGCGAGCAGGTCTGGCCCCCGCCACCAGGCGGCGCGGCCGCGCCTCTGACTGATCCCGCTGCCCGCCGCGGAATGCCCCATGCCCCCGCGGCCAGCAACCGCGGGAACCCCGAAGGGATGACCGCAGCCGGAGGCCTGCCAGCCGGCGAGACTGCACCTGGGGCGCGCTCCACAACCACATACCTGTTCCCGGCGGCAGACAGTATCGCCGCAAGCAGGACCGGCCTCAAGGTCGTTCGTCCAGCCGGGCGCTCCACCTTGACCCCGGCCCTGCTTCCGGCATGCCCCGAACCCGGCCGGGAACCGGCAGAAAAAGGGCACATCGACCCTCTTGACCGGCCCCCCTTCTTCAGGGATGACCTGCAACTACTTGGTAGCGGGGGCAGGATTTGAGCCTGCGACCTCTGGGTTATGAGCCAAGGCGTCACTGTTCAACACAGTCCGGCAGTTGGCGGGCAGTTGGCCTGCCTGTCCGGCACGTTCAGTCAGGCTGTGAGCGCGACGCCTCCATCTCGGACATCAAGGTGAAACGCGATGCCGGTCCCGGCCGTGATCCTGGCCAACGTCGCCAGCGAGGGTGCTTGCTCACCGCGCTCCAGACGTGCGATGACGGGCTGTTTCATGCCCACCGCGTGCGCCAGCTCCGTCTGGGTCAGGCCATGGTCTGCCCGGTAACGGACTATGCGGATCGCGACCTCACGAGCAAAGGCAGACCGGTCCCATTCTTCCCGGAACTCTGGATCTTCTCGCTGGCGGTCCACGACCTCCTGCAAGGTTGGCATCTCGCTGAGCTTCACAGGCCCTCCACCTCTGCCAATCGCTCCTCCGCGGCTAAGACTGCCCGCTTGAACCCGCGCGGGTCAGCCTCGGCTTCCGGCCCTACCGCTGCCAGGACGAAAACGTCCCCGAACCGGCGGTAGAAACCTCGCCACGGGCTCCGGCCCGCTCTGGGTCGTAACTCCCGGAGCTGGTCAGCATCACGCACAGCACTCGAATGCGGATACCCAAGACCAGGGCCGAGTGCTTCGAGTTTCTCTGCGGCGTGGAGCACAGCCACTCGCTCAGCCACCGGAATCCGCCCGAGCTCGGCTAGGGCCAGGGGATGCAAGGAAACCGTCCATGGCATCACCCCACTATAGCAAAACTGCTATAGCAAAGCAGTGTCGTCGGCGCTGAGCCCTGCGGGGCTGGTGCTTGCAGTATCCCGGTCACCGACGAGCGGCAAGCTGCTTGATCTTGACCCGAATCAGTAGACCGACCCAACCGAAGGCCGACCGAGCGTCATGAAGGGGGGCGCATCTCCACCGCTATGCGTGGCTCGACCAACGTCAGCAGGCGACGGTCGACTACGCAGGTGAAGCGATCAGTGCTGATCTCGCGCGGGGAGAAGGTCTACGGGAGATGCGGTGAGACCTTGGCGGAGCGGACTGTCGAGATTCAGACGCTGTCCTCGGTCAGACGCCTACGGGGAGGCTCGTAGCAGCACCGATCGGGGCCGGTACAAGGCGCTCACATCGATTTCAAGATCACCATCCATGACGAGAAGGCCGGCCCCTGCGTGCGCTGACCCCGCTGCTGCCGGATGGACTCCCCGCAGACGGTGCTGTCGGCTGTGACGCCAGCGGGACGACCAGCTAAATTGCCGTTCCGCGCACGGCGTGGCGAAAGGCGAGCGGGGACGTACCCGCGCGCTGGCGAAGTGGGTCTCGACGGCGTCACGGAACCGCAGGAACGTCTGCGCGGCCGGGGGCGCCGGATCGCCAGGCGAGGCGCCCAGCTGGGCCAGATTGAGCACGACGGCGGACAGCAGATGCCGCAGGATCGCCAGGTGGGTCTCGAGCGGCAGCCGGCCTGGGATGCCGAACTCCCGCTCAAGAGCAACGGTGGCCGCGTGCAGGGCCTCCTGGTCTGCTCCGGCGGGGATGCGGACGACGGCGCCGTGCGGATCGCCGAGGTGAGCGCTCGTTGCCGGATCCAGAAAGCCCTGCTCGAAAATGATCACCGTGCCGTCGGCGCCGGCCAGATCACCCCACTGCTGCACCTGCCCAGGCCGGACCCACAGCCATGTGCCTGGTTCGATGTCGTAGCCGGTGAAGTCAACAGTGTGCTGGAGCCTGCCACGCCGCAATGCGACGAGGTGATGGAAGCGGGGGCGCAGGGGCCGCATGAAGTCGGCACCCATACCGGCCGCCGCCCGCCTGCGGGCGGCGGCTGAGTCGGGTACGTCGGTCCGCAAGGCCGGACCAGGCTGTGGCGCTGCTGCCTGAGGGTGAATGTGGCGGTGCCCGGCATCGCGAGGCACAGGCCGCGCGCTGCCCGGCCCGCGCTGGTCTCGGTCGGTTGAGTCATGTCCTGTTTCCCGGGAGGTCTGGCCGGGCGTGCATGACAGCGCGCCCGCGGGGCTCCCTGCCCTGCGGGCGTGCCGTGTCCTAGTGCTGGTGCGGGGCCCTGGCGAGCAGCCGGCGGGCGAGCCATAGGTGCAGCGCCGCCGGCGCCAGCAGTGCCGCGCCCCAGTGGTAGCCGCGGGACCAGAAGATCCCCGCCAGCACCAGCAGCCAGATCGCCACCGCGGCCCTTACCCAGGCAACCTTCTGTGGGTCGCGCCTGGAATGCGGGCCTGCCAGGATCCCTGCGCTGTTGGTCGTGTCGTGCGTTGCTGCCATCTCCCTCACCTTCCATCTACTTTATGCGGCAAACCTAATCCACTTTGCCGCGTAAAGTCAAGCCCTCGAGCCGCCCGCATCCAAGTCACTGGATGTGTCCAGCCCGCCGGCCGCGCTGACCCTCGCCGGCTCCGGGCACATACAACTGGCAGCTACCCGCGCCCCAGACAACACATCCGGTTATGCCGCCGATCGCGCGTCAGGTGGGATTAGAACACTGGGCGTTAGGACGGTCAGGACGCATGCCGGGCACGGGCTGCACCAATGGCGCGACGACCTGAACCGCTTCGTCTTCCTGCTCGGCGGCGGTGGCGGTTCTTCGGCCCATGACCAGTATCTGCGGCCGGCCGGGCACCTGTCCCAGGGGCAGGGGCAGCCGCCGCGCCACGGATCTCATCGCCGGCTACGGGTTCACCTCAGCGCCTGGATCGGCAGGCGTTTCCGTTTGCTGCCGTCTGCGGCCGTCGTTAGGGTTGTCGAGTCCGCGCCACAGGGCCGGGTCAGTTCCCTGGTATTCCCATGGTGACCGGCACGCCAGCTACGGTGCTCTGCCTGGCTGGCGGCTGCGCTGCCAGGTTGGCCGCCTTAGGAGCAATCGGATGAGGCAACCGGATGGCCGCCCGATTCGCTGGGGAATCCTCGCTACCGGCGGCATCGCCCATGCCTTCGCGCATGATCTCGCGCTGCAGCCCGACTGTGAGGTTGTCGCCGTCGGGTCACGGTCCCGGGCTTCGGCGGACGCGTTCGGCGACGAATTCGGCGTACCGCACCGGCACGCGAGCTACCAGGCTCTGGTCAGCGATCCGGATGTCGATGCCGTGTACGTGTCAACGCCTCACCCTGGCCATCACGACGCCGCGCTGCTCGCGATCAGCGCGGGTAAGGCCGTGCTCGTCGAGAAGCCGTTCGCCATGGACGCCGCTCAGGCGCGCGAGATGATCGACGCCGCGCGCGACCAGGGAACGTTCCTCATGGAAGCAATGTGGACGCGCTTCCTGCCGCACATTGCGCGGGTGCGGGAGATCCTCGCCGCGGGAACGCTCGGCGATGTCGTATACCTGACCGCCGAGCACGGGCAGTGGTTCGCCCCCGATCCGCAGTTCCGGCTGTTCGCGCCGGAACTGGGCGGCGGGGCCTTGCTGGACCTTGGCATCTACCCGGTCTCGTTCGCGAGCCTGGTGCTTGGCGTGCCGGCGCGGATCACCGCGGTCAGCGATCCGGCGTTTACCGGCGTTGACGCCACGACGTCGATGATCTTCCAGTACGACAGCGGCGCCCATGCGGTGCTGACCACGACCCTGCTGGCTGCGTCGGGCAACCCCGCCGCCATTTATGGCACGGCGGCGAGGATAGAGATCGACGGCTGGTTTTACACACCGACCGCGTTCCGCGTGATCGCGCGTGACGGCACCGAACTGGAGCGCTTCGAAGAACCGTATGAAGGACGCGGGCTCCGCGGCGAGGCCGCCGAGGTGGGCCGCTGTCTTCGCGCGGGGCTGCTGGAGAGTCCGCTGCTCCCGCTGGATGAGACGTACACGATCATGCAGGCAATGGACGAGGTCCGCCGGCAGATCGGCTTGTCTTACCCGCCAGCCTGATCGCGCCCAGCCGTGAGGTTCGCGCCTCAGCTGACTGCTGTCCCGGCCCAGCGTTACCGGTCGCGGCAGCGACTCGGGTAGCTGAGGCCGAAGCCCAACCGTCAGTGCCTGCCGGAGGGTTACCCGCTCGATTCGCGTGCTGAGCCCGTTGATGAGCTCGGCGCTGAGGTTTCCGCAGAGGATGGTGCTCACAGGTCGCTTCCAAATCTGGGCGGCCAGGCTCCGCCTTCAGCGTCGATCAGGGCGGCGATCGCTGGGTCGCGGCGCAGCTTCTCCACGCAGCGGCCGCGGCTAGGCCCGATGCTCCCGAGGGGGATGTCCAGCCTGGCGCTGATCTCGGCGTAAGGCACGGGCGGGTCTTCGAGGAGCAGGGCGATCAGCCGCTGGCACGGTGGTAGCAGGCGGGTGAAGGCCTCGCGGAGCGCCGCGTGGCGCTCCGCCAAGAGCAGCTCATGTTCCGCCATCCCGGTCTGCTCGTCCGGGATGCTCTCAACGTCCATCTCATGCCCGAGAGCATGCTGGTTTCGCGCTGCCCGCAGGGCCCGGATGCATTCCCGCTGGGTGGTGGTGGCAAGCCAGCCGGGAAGCGCAGCCGGATCGTGAACCTCCTCGAGCTGGTCCACCAGTCGCAGCCAGACGTACTGCCCGACCTCGTCGGCGTCGGTACGCCTCAGCGAGTACCTGCAGCAGATTGACCAGATCAGCGGGGCGAACCGCTCCACGAGTGCGTCCCACGCGTCGGAGTCGCCCTTTCTCGCGCGCAGGACCAGATCGGCCGTTGGTGAGTCATCGAGCATGGCGGCTGCCTCCCCTCGGAGGGGCGCACTGGCAGCGGTCTCGGTGGCAAACGTGGCCAGA
The DNA here is from genome assembly GCA_963844695.1 of uncultured Actinomycetes bacterium. Taxonomy (GTDB): domain Bacteria; phylum Actinomycetota; class Actinomycetes; order Streptosporangiales; family Streptosporangiaceae; genus RYN-230. The sequence goes on along the minus strand of CAWJPL010000005.1, from coordinate 112,617 downwards.
GGTGCCAGGCGGCCAGGGCCGGGACCGGTCCAAGTGGTTGTGTGGTACGACGCTACGTCCGGCTCTCAGCCGGTTCTGTTCAGCGGGCGACACGGCCTGCGTCGGCATGCCAACACAGGCCTACGGGGTGGCGGCCTCTTGCTAGGCCTGTCCCGGGTGGCCCGCCCGCCGACGCAGCTCCCAGCGGTTCAAGACGACGATCTGGCCGCGGCTCACCTCAACCAGTTGGCTGGCGGCAAGCCGCCCGAGGACCTGGTTCGCGGTCGGGCGCGTGGTGCCAGCGAGGCTGGCAAGCATTTCCTGGGTCACTGGGATGACAGTGTGCTGCTCGTCTCCGCCATACAGCTGGCACAAGTCGAGCAGTCGGCGCAGCACGCGCCTTTCGGCGGGCACATATAGCGCCTCGAGCAGATGGCCGTTGAGCCTTTCGACCCGCGCGGAAAGGAGCTCCACCAGGAACCGGTTGACGCCGGGATACGACTCCCGGAGGCGCTCGAGCTGGTCCCGGCTCAGCGAGAGCGTCTCGCACGGTTCCAGCGCGATCACCGTGGCCCCGCGGGGACGGGGACCGCCGACGAGAGCGAGTTCACCGAAGGCGTCGCCAGGGCCGAAGATGGCGACGATGACGAACTCCCCCCCGGGCAGCGTTACCCGCACGCTGACGTGACCCGCGGCGATCAGGTGGAGCGTGTCTGCCGGGTCGCCCTGATGAAAGATCACCTCATCCCGGCGGTAGGCCCGCCGTCTCAGCCCGGCGACCAGCCTGCGCCGGCCTTCGGCAGGCACCGACGCGAGAACCGGCCAGTCCATGACTCCACTATCCTGCGGACGATCTGCTGGGGCTAGAGCGCCACCTTGTGGAATGTGAGATTAGGGAGGATCCTTATCGCTTGCGGCCTCCCCCCGGAGGCGCCTGCGCTTGAATCGTGGTTTGTCGAACATTTGCGTTAACGGCTGGTAGATCATGAAATTGGCGGTGATAAAGCGCATGCGCTCCTCATAGTCCAGCCAGTTGGACACACCTCTCAGGTCAGCCGGATCCGACGACCCGAGTTCTCGGACGAGCTCGCGTACTTCCTCGTCCTCGAACGCTTCAGGAGCGCGCAGCAAGGTGGTGCTGTATCCCGGCGGGCAGGTCAATGGCCGGCCGAGCGCAACCGTATCGATGGCGGTCTTGAGCCAGAGAGTGCTCGAGTACATCCGTACCCACCGCTCCTGCGACCTCTGGGTTATGAGCGAAGTCGTCACTGTTCAGCTTTGGACGGCACCATATGCCGATGGGTCGGCACCTCTGCGACAGGAGTCTGGGGCGTGTCGCCAGGATCGCGGTCAAGGCTCATCTGACCCGAGAGATCCATCATGATCTTTCACTCGGACACGACCGGGGCTATCGCCGTGATCTACCAGACCTCGCCCCGCCGGGTTTCACCGCGACCAGTGGCATCTGCGGCGCCCTTCCTCGACATCCGGGATGAGAACACTCCTTTGATCTTCTTGGTGTTGCCGATGGAGTCTGCGGCGCCGCTCAGGAACCGAGGCTTGGCTGTAGGCACTGCAGGCCCGGGGCGCTCAGGCATTTGGCCGTGCTTAAATCGTTTGCTTTTAGGGCAGCTGCGGGACACGGTAGAGGCCACGTCAGATTCGTGCCGTGTATGACGGGCCGCGCTTGGGCGCGATGGCTGGCTTGGCCATCGTCGTGGTGCGGGATGTATCAGACCGGCCCGGTCGGACTCTGTCAATACAGCAGGCCATATCTGTCAGCGGGAGGAGGTGTCGTCATGGCGTTCGCACAGGGCCAGTATCAGCCCGGCGCTTTGCCTGGTCCGCAGTGGCGGCAGGCACCGCTGAACGGCATCACAATCGCCGGTGCCGGGGTTAAGAGCCTCCAGCTCATGGCAGGTCCAGGACCGCAGCGGCCCATTGCCGCGGGCGGCATCGAAGCCCCGATGGCTGGACGTCTTAGCGGCCGCAGGCCAGCCCGAACGGCTTAGAGATATCGGTCAGCTGATCGGTATCGGGTGGAACTTGCCCGGCGGCGGGGGCGCTCAGATATCCGCTTAGCGGGGACGAGTTCGGCCACAGGTAGCCGCCTGCACCGAAGCAATCATTCTGGCTGTCCGCGCCGTCGTTGCGCCTTGTGCGATGGCCTGTACCTGACCGTGATCATCAGCGCGGACCGCATCCCGCCCGTCCGGGCACAGGCACGGGACCGCATTCCACCGGTGTGCCGCAAGCGCGCTGGCCCTCCCATCCATCAACACCACGAAAGGAGGTGAGTCACGTGTATCAGCCTCCACATATGGCCAGCCAGCTCGTACACGAACGATGCCGCGAGCTGCTGGCGCAGGCAGAACGGCAGCGCCCGGCGCGAAAGCGCGCTGCGCTGGCCAGGGCATCACGGCGGGTCGAGCGGGCCGAACGGCGGATGCGCCGTGCCGTCGGTAAGGCCCTGCGGCTGCGCGCAGGACTGGGGCAATGACGGCGCTACCGCCCAGCCGGTCACCATATGACGTGCGCGGCCAGGTCGAGCCCACCCCACTGCGGGCACCCGCGGCGCAAGGCGCCCCGCCCCCTGATCACGGAGGCAGGGCGCTTTGCCGCAGCAAGAAGTAGTCGCTCCCGCGACAACCAAGCGCCAGCGCAGCTACGAACCAGGGGACAGTGCCAGACGCAAGCCCCGGTCCAGGGGATCTCACTGCCCGGCCCGGTGCCTGTTACTACGAAAGGTAGTAACGTGTCAAGTGTGAACGGCGCCGTCCCCACGACGATCATCATCGCCGGTCTCGCGCTGGCCGGATACGCGCTGGTGATGACCGCCCGAAACCGGCGGATGACCGTCCCCCTCCTCGCCGCAGTGGGCGTCCTGGAGATCTTGCTGCTTGTCCAGGTCGGTCTCATCGTGGCCAGGCTCGCCGGCGGTGAACGCCCGGCCGGGCTGGCTATTCTCATCGGTTACCTGATCGCGATGCCGTTCATCCCGGTGGCTGCCGCGTTCTGGGGGCTGGCGGAACGATCCCGGTGGGGCCCTGCGGTCATCGCCGTGGCCGGGCTCGTCGCGGCCGTGCTGATGGTCCGGCTGCATCAGATCTGGCCGGTCATCCATGTCTGAGCCCGCGGCACCGCCTGAGCCCAGGGCTCCGCAGCCGGACTCGACCAGGACAGGCCCGGGCCGTCTGCTGGTCGCCATCTACGCGCTCTTCGCGCTCGCCGCCTCCGCCCGGGCCGGGGTGCAGATCGCCACGAAGTTCGGCCACGCCCCGGTCGCCTACGTGCTGTCGGCCTTCGCTGGCCTGGTCTATATCCTCGCCACGGTCACCCTCGCCGTCGGCAGTCCGGCAGCACGCCGGATCGCCGTCGTGTCCTGCTCGGTCGAACTCGCCGGCGTGCTGGCGGTCGGCACCTGGAGCCTCGCCGACCCGGCCACGTTCCCAGATGCCACGGTGTGGTCTGGCTACAGATCCGGGCTCTCCCGAAGGGCGGGAGCAGCCAGCTCCTCGTCCCTCACTCCGGTCGCCGTCACGTTGTGGAGACCTGTGCCTCCGGATGCTCAGAAGCCCCAGACGCAACCTCAGGTCAGTCGGCACGAGGTCTCCGGCCTGGCGGGCAGACCCGCCTCTGATGCCGTTCCCTGCCAGTCGCTCCTTCTCACGCCCGATCGGTGCGGCCTGATCTCGCGGACAGACCCCCGGACAAAAGATCAAAAAAAGCCTGACCGCCTTCCGGCGATCAGGCCCCTGACCTGCAACTACTTGGTAGCGGGGGCAGGATTTGAACCTGCGACCTCTGGGTTATGAGCCCAGCGAGCTACCGAACTGCTCCACCCCGCGTCGGTGTGCCTTCACTTTATGGGCAACCGGGAGATGAGGCAAATCAGTGCGTCGACGCCGCCTGGGACCGCACGACGAGCGCCACCGCGACGACGATGAGCGCGCCTCCGACCAGCATCGACACGGTCAGGGCCTCGCCCAGGAAGGCAGTGCCGAGGAGGACGGCGATGACCGGGTTGACGTAGGCGTAGGTGGCCACGGTCGCCGTGGGCAGGCGGCGTACCGCCACCACGTAGGCGCTGAACGCGATGATCGAACCTGGCCCGATGAGGTAGGCCAGGGCCAGCCACGAGGCGGCCGAGACCTGTGACACGTCGAACCCGCTGAATTCCCCGGCCGCGGCGGCGGCGGCCAGGAGCACCACCCCCCCGGCGAGCATCTGCATCGACGTGGCCAGCAACGGCCGGGAGGGCAGCGGCACCCGGCGGGAGACGATCGTGCCCGACGCCCAGCTGACGCTGGCAGCGAGAATGATCACGATGCCGGTCCCGGGTGAACCACTGGCGGCGCCGTGTCCAACCCCCGCATGTCCCGTACCGCTGCCGAACGGCCCGGCTAGGAACCCCACCCCGATTACGCCCGCAGTCAGCCCGGCCATGGCGAGCCGCCGGATCCTGATTCCGTTGAGGATCCGGTCTATGAGGATCAGCCACAACGGAACGGTGGCCACGAGCAGGGCGGCCAGCCCGGACGGGACGCTGCGTTCGCCGACCGAGACCCCGCCGTTTCCGCCTGCCAGCAGCAAGGTGCCGACCAGGACCGCGGACCACCATCCCGACGCCCGCGGCCGGTCGGCGGCCCGCATTTCCGGGCCGCCGGAACGGAGCGCGAACGGGAACATCAGCAGCCCGGCCACGACGTAACGGGTACCGGCCATCAACAGTGGCGGCAGCGTCTCCACGCCGACCCGGATGGCGAAATAGGTACTGCCCCAGAGCACCCAGACGACCAGGAGCGCGAACCATCCGACCCGCCGGACGTCGTCCGCGGACCCCCGGGGCAGACGTCGTCCGCCGCCGGCCGGCGCCTGTTCTCCTGTCTCCTCTGACGCGTTGACCACGGAGCCACGCTGCCTGCCGCAGCGCCTGGCCGCCAGTGGCAGGAACGCCATCCGCCGGCAAATTCCTGCCAGCCACCAGGTGATGGCCGAGCGTCAGGCCTTCATCACCGCAGCGTGCTTAGCCGGTCGGAATTCGGGGTTGACCTGGACTGCAGTTGCTGAGCACGCAGTCGCACGATCATCCGCTGGATAGCGAGGCTCACCGCCAGGTAGAGCACGATGGTGGCGGCACCCACGTTGTCCCGGCCGTGCCCGGCGACCAGGGCGTCGTAGCCCAGGTGGACGGCCAGCGCCACGATCCACAACCCCGCCGTGATCCAGCTGCCCCGCGACCACGGCTGGCCGTCCTGCAGCCAGATCCGGACCGTTACGGCGCGCAGGACGCCGAACCCGGCGGCGAGCGCCAGGCTGCCCAGCAGCGCGGCGTAGGTCACCGGGCCCGCGTGATGCTGCTGCAGGAACTGGTAGGTCTCGACCAGGCCGATCGCGCCGATGATGGCGACGATGCGCAGCCCGGAGGCGTTGACCGGACGGGTGCGCAGCTGGCGGTAGATCAGCAGGGCCAGGACGACCACGCCGATGACGATCTGGATGACCACGGTTCAATCTCCCCGGGAGGTTTTCACGGTGCCATGCCACGCTAAGCCGCGCCGCGCTGGCTTCCCTAGGCGCGCTGTCCTGACCCGCGCATGACAAATGTCATGGCGGCCGATCAGCTCCGGTGGATGAGCCAGACGTTCGGCTCCCAGTACTCACCCGTGTCGCGGTCCCGGTCGATGTGCACGGTAGCCAGGCCCTTCGGGAACACGTAGTCGCCGGTCTCCGGAAAACGCATCCCGGTCCAGGACTCCCAGTCCGCCACGCTGCCGGTGATGCGCATCGAGCGGGCCAGGGCCGGCCCCAGCCGCGCCCCGAGCCGCGTGTGCACCCGGATCCACGGGTCGAACGGCGTCCCATCCTCCCGGGTCCAGGCCGCGTAACGCCCGATCGCGATGGTCGGGTAGCGCTCCTTCAGGTTGGGCCGGACCGGCGCGATCAAGTGGGCCAGCCCGGCGTCGGCGGCCAGCCGCGCCATGGCCCGCAACATGACGGGGGACAGGCCGCGGCCCTGATGGCGCGGCGGGATCTCGGCGGCCAGCGCGCACACCGCGGACGGTGTCCCGCCCGCAGCCCGCAGGGCGAACCCCGCGGCCAGGGACGCGTCGATGCCCGGTCCGAGCCCCGCGTCGGTACCGTCCCAGGCCACCGGGATGGTGTGCCCTTCGGCGAGTACTTGCCCGGCGGCGGTGTCGAACAGCACGAACTGCCACTCCGGGAAGGTGGTGTAGAGCTGGTCCCAGTACCGGTTGAGCACGTCGCCGTGCAGGTTGTACTCCGGCCACACCTCGGACGACAGGTGTTCGAGTCCGTCCCATAGCTCCGGCCGGTCGCTGTAGCGCACCACCTCCGGCTGGGTGATGGGCGGCTGGCTCATCGGGCGCTCCGCTGGCTCATCGGGCGCTTCGCGCGGGCCGGAACACGTCGCGCAGCGTCTGCGCCAGCAGCCCGGGCTCGGCCACCGCGGGGAAGTGCCCGCCCCGGTCGTGCTCGGCCCAGCCAGTGACGGTGAAGTACCGCTCGGCCAGTTCACGGGGCGGCTTGGGGAACGGGACCCGCTCGCCGCCGAAGATGCTGATCGCGGTGGGCACGCCCGGCGGATCGCCGGCCGGCAACGCCGCGCCGGGGTCGTGCGCGTAGGCCCAGTAGGGCAGCAGCGAGGAGGTGATCGTGCCGGTGACCCAGTACAAGGTCAGCGTGCCAAGCAGCAGGTCCCGGCCGAACGCGGGCTGGCCGTCGGGGCTGACCGCGCTCCAGGCGGTGACCTTCTCGCCGATCCAGGCGGCCAGGCCGGCCGGGGAGTCGTGCAGCGCGGCGCCGAGCGTGGACGGCTTGGTGGACTGCTCGTGCGCGTACCCGCCTTCTCCGGCTGTCCAGGCTTTGACCTCGGCGACGAACTTCTCCTCCGCGGGACTCCATCCCTCTCCGGGGCCTCCGTCCTCTCCGGGGCGGTCCCGGCGCGGCGGGGCGGCCAGCCCGGGCGTGGCCAGGTGGATGCCCGCGACCGCCGCCGGGAAGTCGCGGGCTAGCCACGCGGTGACCCCGGCGCCGAGGTCACTGCCGTGCGCGGCGAACCGGGGATAGCCCAGGCTCCCGGTCATCAGCCGGTGCCAGAGCGCGGCGACCGCGGGAGCCGTGAGCCCGCCCGGCGGCGGGGCGGCAGAAAACCCGAACCCCGGTAGCGAGGGCACCACCACGGTGAACGCGTCCGCGGGATCGCCGCCGTGCGCGCCCGGGTCGGCCAGCAGCGGGATCAGGTCCAGGTACTCACAGAACGAGCCAGGCCAGCCGTGGGTCAGCAGCAGCGGCAGCGGGTCCGGACCCTGCCCAGGCGCGTGCACCAGGTGGATCGGCTGGCCGTCCACGGTGACTTCGCGGTGGGTCAGCCGGTCCAGCCGGGCCTGGAACGCGGCCACGTCGAACTCTTGCCAGTCCGCCAGCAGCGCCGCCAGCCAGGACCGGGGCACGCCCTGCGCCCAGCCCTCCCCGTCCGCTGCGGGCAGCCGGGTCCGCGACAGCCGTTCCCGCAAGTCATCGAGCGCGTCCCCGTCCAGGGTGACCCGGATGTCCCGGGCCGTAAGCGCATCGGCCACCCGGCCAGCATGCCAGTCCCCGCGCCGGTCCTCCAGCGTGTCAGGGCTGACTTTTCACGCCGACGGTGCGTCTTTCCGGGGTGTTTTGTCCGGCTCGGCGAACGGTCGGCGTGAAGAGTGGGCGGGAGCCGGGAGTGGCCGGGCCGGGTGGCCAGGGGGCGGAGCCGTGAGATAGGCGAAGGCCCCGGCGCGCTGGGCGCGCCGGGGCCTTCGGGGAGTGGGACGGTCAGGTGTCGGTGGAGGCGTCCTGGGGTTCCAGGGATTCCGGGGACACCGTGGCCCGGGCCGGGGCCGGGACGGCGCCCGGGTCATCCGTGACCTCGGCCAGCACCGAGGCGCCCGCCACGGCCAAGGACGAGTCCGGTATCACGTCCGCGTTCGGCTCCGGCCACTGCTTCAGCTCCACCTGGGGGATGAACCAGGTGGCGATGAAGGCCAGCGCGGCGATCGGCACGGCGACGAGGAACACCGTCTGGATCGACTCCGCGTAGCCCGCGACGAAGCCCGCGTGCACCACGGCCGGCAGCTTGGCCAGCAGCGCCGGGGTGGCGTCGGCCGCGCTGAAGCCGGTCGGCAGGTGGATGCCCTGCAGGTGCCGGGCCAGGTTACCGATCAGGACGTTGGAGAAGATGGCGCCGAAGATCGCGGTGCCGAACGACCCGCCGATGGAGCGGAAGAACGTGGCCCCCGACGTGGCGACACCCAGCTCGCTGTGCGGCACCCCGTTCTGCACGATGATCACCAGCACCTGCATCACGCTGCCCAGGCCGAGGCCGAGGACCAGCATGTAGACCGCGTCCAGGAAGGTGGACGTGTGCACGCCCATCAGGTGCAGCAGGAACAGGCCGATAGTCATCAGGGCCGTCCCGACGATCGGGAAGAAACGGTACTTCCCGGTCCTGGAGATGACCTGACCGGAGCCAATCGACGTCAGCAGCAGCCCGGCCATCAGCGGGAGCAGGTACACCCCGGAGATGGTGGGGGAGATACCCCGGACGACCTGGAAGAACGCGGGCAGGTAGGTGATCGCGCCGAACATCGCGAAGCCGACGATGAAGCCGACGATGCTAGTTGTGGAGAAGGTGCGCAGCCGGAACAGGTGCAGTGGCAGGACCGGCTCCACCGCGCGCCGCTCGACCAGCACGAACAGGCCGATCAGGGCGATTCCGGCTGCGCCCAGGATGTAGATGGGCGCGGACTTCCACGGATAGGTGGTGCCGCCCAGGCTGGTCAGCAGGATGAGCGAGGTCGCGGCGGCCGACAGCACCAGGGTGCCGAGGTAGTCGATGACGTGGTGCACCCGGCTCAGCGTGCCGGGAACCTGGCTGGCCACCACCACGAGGGCGATGATGCCGATCGGCACGTTGATGTAGAAGATCCAGCGCCAGGTCAGGTTGTCCACGAAGACCCCGCCGAGCAGCGGCCCGATCACGCTGGAGACGCCGAAGACCGCCCCGAACAGGCCCACGTACTTGCCTCGGTCGCGGGGCGAGACGATGTCGCCCACGATGGCCTGCGCGCCGACCATCAGCCCGCCACTGCCCAGGCCCTGGATCGCGCGGAACGCGATGAGCTCGAACATGGACTGGCTCAGGCCGGACAGGACGGAGCCGATCAGGAAGATCACGATGGCGGCCTGGAAGAAGATCTTCCGGCCGTACTGGTCGCCGAGCTTGCCCCACAACGGCGTGGACACGGTGGTGGCGAGCAGATACGCGGTGATCACCCAGGCGATGTGCGACCCGCCCTGGAGGTCACCGACGATCGTCGGCAGCGCGGTTGACACGATGGTCTGGTCGAGTGCGGCCAGCAGCATGCCAAGCATCAGGGCGCCGATGATCAGGAAGATCCGGCGCTGGCTGAGCCCGGTCATCGCGCTCCCCGGCGCGGCGGCATTGGTGGTGGGGGAGGTCATTCCTCGTCCTTTCCGGGCGCCGAGGTCACGGTGACCTGGCGCGATGAGCTGTTCTCGGGCAGTCCGTCGGCCAGGGCGCCGAACGCCTGGTCGGTGAGCTGGTCCAGCGGCACCGAACCGCCGGAACTGGCCCAGAAGACCGTGGTCGCGCGGATCACCGCGCTGGCCACGCTGGCCAGCAAGCCTGGGTAGGGGTCGCGGGCGGGATCGGTGCCCAGCCGCTCCGCGAGCGCCTCAGTCAGCGCGCATTCGATGTTCGCCATGTGCGCGGACTGGGCGGCCCGCAGGTGCGGGTCGGCCCGGACCGCCTTCATCCGGCGCAGTATGTCCAGCGGGTCGCCGCCCAGTTCGCCGAGCTCACTGGTGACCATCCGGGCCTCGGCCACCAGGACCTGGCGGAGTGCGCTCAGCGCCGGTTCTCCCGGCGCCTGGTGCACGACCCGCTCCCGCATCCGCGCGATCCGCTCGGGGTCCGCCCCGAACAGTGCGGCTTCCTTGGACGGGAAGTAGTTGAAGAAGGTCCGCGGCGAGACGTCGGCCGCCTCGGCGATGTCTTCCACCGTGACGTGCATGAAGCCGCGCTGTGCGACGAGGTCCAGGGCGTGCCGGCGTAGCGACCGGCGGGTGGCGAGCTTCTTGCGCTCGCGCAGCGAGGTGCGCGGCTCCGCCACCAGGGCGGTATCGGCCAGAGTCATGTTGCGCTCACTGAAAGCTGGTAACGAATTTAATCTTGCGGACAGGTTAACATTACAGTCTGCGCAAAAATTCCGGGAAACCGGGGAGCCGGGGCTCGGTCAGCGGCCTGCCCCTGTGGCGAGATCAGCCAGCAACCGCTGGACTTCTCGAAGATCTTCCTCAAGTACACCGGCTGAGCCAGAGGAGCAGACAACCGCCGGGCCGCTGTCCGCCGAATACCAGGCAGCACCCCCCATGCGAGACTCGAGGACATGTCCACTTCGCTGCGTTGCCTGGTCACTGGCTCATCCGGCTACATCGGTGGACGGCTGGTGCCCGAGCTTCTCGCCGCGGGCTACCGGGTCCGGTGCATGGCCCGGGACCCTGGGAAGCTGAGCGACCGGCCGTGGACGGACGACGTGGAGATCGCGGCCGCCGACGTCATGGACGCGGCCGCGGTCCGGCGGGCGCTGCAGGACGTGGACGTCGCCTACTACCTGATCCACTCCCTCGGCACCGGGGCCTCCTTCGAGGAGCGGGACCGGCAGGCGGCCGGGCTGTTCGCCGAGGTGGCCGCGGCCGCGGGCGTGCGCCGGATCGTCTACCTGGGCGGGATCGTGTCCGGCCCGGCCGCCGACCTGTCCCCGCACCTGCGTTCCCGGGGTGAGGTGGGCGACATCCTGCTGCACAGCGGGGTGCCGACCGCCGCGCTGCAGGCCGCGGTGATCATCGGCAGCGGGTCGGCGTCCTTCGAGATGCTCCGGTACCTCACCGAGCGGCTGCCGGTCATGGTCACGCCCAAGTGGGTAAAGACGCGGATCCAGCCGATCGCCGTCAGCGACGTGCTCCGCTACCTGGTGGGCTGTGCGGCGCTGCCGGAGGACGTGAACCGGCGCTTCGACATCGGCGGCCCGGACATCCTCACCTACGCGGAGATGATGCAGCGCTACACCGAGGCGGCCGGGCTGCCGTCCCGGGTGCTGGTCCCGGTGCCGCTGCTCACCCCGGGGCTGTCGTCGCTGTGGGTCGGCCTGGTCACCCCGGTGCCAGCCGGGCTGGCCCGGCCCCTGGTGGAATCGCTGCGCAACGAGGTGGTCTGCGCCGAGCACGACATCGCGCAGTACGTCCCGGACCCGCCGGACGGCCTGCTGCCCATCGGCGAGGCCATCACCCTGGCGCTGCGGCACACCGCCGAGGGGGACGTGTCCACCCGGTGGTCCTCCGCGGGCACCCCCGGCGCGCCGAGCGATCCGCTGCCCAGCGACCCGGCCTGGGCGGGCGGTTCCCTGTTCGTGGACGACCGGAGCGCCGTGGTCCAGGCCTCGCCGGAGGCGCTCTGGCGGGTCATCGAGGGCATCGGCGGCGAGACCGGCTGGTACTCCTTCCCGCTGGCCTGGGCCGTGCGCGGGCTGATGGACCGGCTGGCCGGCGGGGTCGGGCTGCGCCGCGGCCGCCGCGACCCGAAGCACCTGCTGGTCGGCGACGCACTGGACTTCTGGCGCGTCGAGGCCATCACGCCGGGGTCCCTGCTCCGGCTGCGTGCCGAGATGAAGCTGCCCGGCCTGGCCTGGCTGGAACTCTCGGTCGGCCGGGACGACCAGGACCGGACCGTGTACCACCAGCGGGCCATCTTCCAGCCCCGGGGCGCGGCCGGCATCGCGTACTGGCGGTCTATCTCCCCGTTCCACGGCGTGGTCTTCGGCGGCATGGTGAAGAACATCGCCGACGCCGCCGAGCGCGGCGGCACCTGGGGGGCCGCCACCACCGAGACCGCTGCGCACCGGTAAGCGGCCGCAGCCCGGACCGGTGCGCAGCCGGCTGGCGCTCCCGGACCTGCGAAGCGGCCACGTGCTGGGTGTTCCGCGGCGTTATGGCCGCGGAACACCCCAGTCGTGGCCGCTGGGCACCCGCTGTTTAGACCGGCTGTCAGACGGTGCCTCGCCCGCGGCGGGCCAGTGCGTCCACGGTGATCGCGGCGAGAAGCACGAGCGCCGTGAACATCAACTGCGCCGCCGCGCCGAGGCCCAGCAGTTGCAGCCCGTTGGCGATGACGCCGACGACGAGGCCGCCCAGCAGCGCGTCCATCATCTTGCCTCGTCCGCCGAACAGGCTGGTGCCGCCGATGACCGCCGCCGCCACGGCGTTCAGCACGTTGGCTCCGCCGTTGACGCCACTGGAGATCGACCCCAGATAGGAGGAGTAGATGATGCCGGTAATGCCCGCGGTCAGCCCGCACAGCGCGAACGCCAGCACGCGGATCCGGTTGGTGTTGACACCCGCCCGCCGGGCCGCCTCGGTATTGCCGCCGATCGCGTAGATATAACGGCCGAACCGGGTCCGCCCGAGCAGGGTCGTGTAGATCACCAGGATGGCCAGCACGACCAGCACAACCCAGGGCAGCCCGCGCACGGCCAGGAACAGCGTGCCGCGGTTGGTGTTACCTACCAGCACCACCACGAGGCCCGCCACCGCGATCACGCCGATCTTCAGCAGCGTGATGGACACTGGCGGGGCGACCAGCCCGTTAGCGCGCCGGCGGTGGTCCCGCATGTACAGGGTCACCCCGACCACCACCACCAGCACGATCGTGACGATCCAGCTGCCGGCCGCGCTGAGCGCGCCGCCCTCGATGTCGTTGAGGACGTTGCTGTTCAGCCGGATGACACCGCCGTTGCCGATGTCCCCGGTCGCCTGAATCAGGTAGATGAGCAGACCGGACAGGCCCAGGTAGCCGGCCAGCGTGACCACGAACGAGGGCAACCGGAGCGCGGTGATGATGAAGCCCTGGAGCGCCCCGTAAGCCGCGGTGGCGGCCAGCGTGACCAGGACCGCGACCCACCAGGGCCAGCCGGTGGCCACCATCCACAGGGCGACGACCGCACCGCACGCCGCGGTGAAGCCGGCCGCCAGGTCGATCTCGCCGAGCAGCAGCACGAAGACCTCGGCCATGCCGAGCGTGATGATGAACGCCGCCTGGGTCATGAGGTTGACCAGGTTGCCCGCGGACAGGAAGGCCGAGCTCTTGATCTGGAAGAAGATCACGATCACGACCAGGCCGATAATGACCGGGAGCGCGCCGCTCTCCCCGCTGCGGATCTGCTTGCCCCAGATCCGCACGTACTCACCGACCGAGTTGGCCACCAGCTCAGCTGGGACCCCGGTCTGGACCGCTATGTCTTCCGGGCTGTCCGCGGTGGTCTTGCCCTGCTCCGGTGCAGGATTCGTGGATGTCAAGGGTCAGCCCTCCCGGCCGCTGTCGGGGGTTTGGGCACCGTTGCCTGCGCGGCCGTTCCGCTCCAGGCCGCCTGTGGTCATCAGCTCGACCACGGACGACGTGTCGTACTCGGACGCCGGGCCGACCGAGGCCAGCCGCCCCAGGTACACCACGGCGATCCGGTCGGCGACCTGGAACACGTCGGTCAGGTTATGCGAGACCACGAGCACGGCGATCCCGCGGTCGGCCAGCCGCCGGATGAGGTCGAGCACCAGTGCGGTCTGGGTTACCCCCAGGGCGGCGGTCGGCTCGTCCATGATCACGAGCTTCGCTTCCTGCATCACGGCCTTGGCCACCGCCACCGACTGGCGCTGCCCGCCGGACAGCGACCCGACCGGCTGGCGGATGTTGCGGACCGTGACCACCCTCAGGTCGCTGAGGGTCTTCTTGGCCATCTGCTCCATGGTCACCTCGTCCAGCAGCAGATGCCGCCGGATCTCATGACCGAGGAGCATGTTCGCCACGATGTCCAGATTGTCGCAGAGGGCCAGGTCCTGGTAGACGGTGGCGATCCCGGCGTCGGTGGCGTCCCTCGGGGAGTGGAAGTTCACCTGCTGGCCCTGCCAGATGATCTGACCGTGCGAGGGCTCCCAGATCCCGGAGATGGTCTTGATCAGAGTTGACTTCCCGGCCCCGTTGTCCCCGACGAGGGCAGTGACCTGCCCGGCCGGGATATCGAGGTCGATCCCGCTGAGCGCCTGCACCGGGCCGAAGTTCTTCCCGATGCCGCGTAGCTGCAGTAGCGGCCCGTCCATATAAGTTCCTTCACTGATGCCGGACGGAGCCCGGCCCGCGGTGGCGGGCCGGGCTCCGTGTGCCGAGCTACCTGTCACTGCTGGTGTCCCGGTCGGCTATCCGACCACAAAATCAACCCGAGATGCCAGCGGCGGCGCATGGTTTGGCGTATTTACCCGCGCACAGCTGGGAGGCCGGCACGAACTTGTCCGCGATCACGGTCGAGTTCATGTTGGCCGCGGTCACCCATTTCGGAGCCAGCAGGACGGACTTGACGGCCACCTTGGACTGCGTGTCCTCGGTGGTGCCGTTGACCAGGCTGGTCGGCGGCACAATCCCGGCCCGGATGTACATGGCCAGCGCGGCGGTCGCCTCGGCCTCCAGGTAGATGGGCTTGTACACGGTGCCGCACTGGTAGTTGGCCAGGATGTTCTGCAGGCCGGTCAGCGTGGCGTCCTGGCCCGTGGTCGGGAAGGTCTTGGGCTTGATGCCCTTGTTGGTCAGGTAGTGGATGATCGGCGCGCCGTTCTCGTCGTTCGGGATCAGCGCGGCGTTGATGTTCGGGTGGGCGGTGTACTGCTGCTGGAACTCACTCAGTGCGGTCGGCGGGTCCCAGGTGCCGGCCGGGTTGCTGACGTCCTTCCAGCCGGAGCTGAAGTGCGGCGCGAGCACCGCGTCGTAGCCCTGGGCGAACAGCGTCGCGTTGTTGTCGGTGGGCGCGCCCTTCATGACGATGAGCTGCGGCTTCTTCAGGCCCCAGGCGGCGACGCAGCTGACCATGCCCTGGCCGATCAGCTTGCCAACCTGGACGTTGTTGAAGCTGACGTAGTACTTGCGCTGGCCGCCGAGGACCAGCCGGTCGTAGTCGATGACCGGGACGCCGTGGGCCTTGGCGTACGACTCGATATGCGCGCCGACCCCGGAGTCGAGGGCGTCCACGACCAGCACCGTGGCGCCCTTGGTGATGGCCGTCTGGGCGTCGCTGAACTGGGTCGCGTCGCTGCCGAGCGCGTTCTCCACGGTGTACTGCGACGACGTGAGCCCGGCCTTCTGGAACGACTCCTTCAGGTACGGGGCGTCGAACTCGACGTACCGGGTGGACGACACGGTGTCCGGCAGGATGACCGTGACGTTGCCCTTGCCCTTGGCGGCCAGGGGCTTGAGCGTGGCCATGGCGGAGAACGTGTTGTCGATCTGGCTGAGCGACAGCTGCGGCACGGACGACGCACTGGGGCTGCTCCCGGAGGAGCCACTCGACGAGCTGCTGCCGCAGGCGGCGATGACGAGAGCCGCGCTGCTGGCCGCGGCCGTCAGTGCGACTCTCTTGGTCATTGAATGCAAAGGAACCACCTCGCTGTGGGCGGGGACATGTCAGGGGTGCGCGGCCCTGTGCCTCAGCCTGATCGCCGCACACCCCGATCTATCTGGGAAAACAGTAAGACCGCGAGGGTGAACAGGGGCGTAAACATCTTTGCAACATCGTGAAAAAAGCATTAACAATGTTCGGGTATGCGTTAATGTTCGCGCTCACAGTCGAACTTGTGCTCGTCCTGAGACTGGGCTGAGACCCGCCTGAGACCGGGAGGGTTGCCGCGGCCGGAGTCGCCCGGCAGGTCACTCAGCGATCACTCGGCGGGATCACTCGGCCGCGATGCGGTAGCCAGCCCGCGGCTGGGTGAGGATCAGCGGCTCGCTGCCGTCCGTCTCGAGCTTGGCCCGGAGCCGCCGGACATAGACCCGCACGTACTCGGTCTCGGTCTCGTAGCCGCGGCCCCAGACCCGCCGCAGCAGGTGCGCGTGGGTCAGCAGCTTCCCCCGGTTGATGGCCAGCTCGCGCAGCAGCGCGAACTCCGTCGGGGTGAGATGCACCGCCGTCCCCTCCCGGCGGACCTGCTGATTGGCCAGGTCGATCTCCAGCTGGCCGATGGTGATCACCGGCGGGACGCTCTGCGGCGCGGTATCCGCCGGGCGGGTGCGGCGCAGCGTCGCCGTGATCCGGGCCAGCAGTTCCTCGATGCTGAACGGCTTGGTCAGGTAGTCGTCCGCCCCCATGTTGAGCGCGGTCACCTTGTCCCGCTCGCCGCCGCGGGCGGACACCACGATGATGGCGACTGACGATCGCTCCCGGATCAGCTGGCACAGCTCGAACCCGTTGACTTCGGGAAGCATGAGGTCGAGCAGGACGATGTCGGGTTCCTCGGTCTCCAGCAGGTTGAGCGCCCGCAGCCCGTCGACCGAGACCACGGTGTCGAAGCCGCGCACCGCGAGGTTGGACCGGATCAGGTTGACGATGTTCGGGTCGTCCTCGACCACCAGGGCGCGGGTGTTCCCGGCCTGCGTGAGCATGTCAGCTAGCTCCCCTCGCCGGCGCCGCCACAGTTTCGGCAGCCATCCCCGGCGCCCCGGCCGTCTCCGTCTCGCCCGTGGTCCCCGGCTCCCCCGTGGTCCCCGTCTCCCCGGTGTCATCGGTGGCGGGCGTGCCGAGCGCGACCTGGCTGTCGGGGTTCTCCACGGGCAGCAGGATCCGGAAGCAGGTGCCCTGGACCGGCTGGACCAGGTCCATCCGGCCGCCGTGCGCCTCGACGATGCCCCGGGCGATGGACAGCCCCAGACCCGAACCGGAGCTGGGGGAGCGACGGCGGCGCATCGGCTCGAACAGGGCCTGGGCGACGTCGGGCTGCATCCCCGGCCCGTTGTCGGCCACGCTGACCACCACCTTGTCCGGGCCGTCCGCGCTCGCGGTGACCATCACCCGGGTGCCGGGCGGGTTGTGGCCGACCGCGTTGGTCAGCAGGTTCACGAAGACCTGCTCCAGACGGTCGTGGTCGGCCCAGATGGGCGGCAGGCCGGCCGCGCACCGCACGCTGACCAGCAGCGCCCCCGACGGAGGCAGGCACGCGATCGCGGCGTCGAGGACCAGTGAGATGTCACACCAATCCCGCTGCAGTTGCAGGACGCCGGACTCGATCGCGGAGAAGCGCAGCAGGTCATCCACGAGCCGGCCGAGCCGGGACGACTCCGCTGCGATCCGGGTCAGGAACCGCTGCTCTGATTCGTCGTCCCAGGTCACATCGGTCTGCAACAGGCTGGAGGCGTATCCCCTGATCGCGGTGAGCGGGGTGCGCAGCTCGTGGCTCAGCCGGGACAGGAAGCCGCGCTGCAGCTCCCGGGACCGGCGCAGGGCGGCCGTCTCCTGGTTGGCGAACCAGGCTTCCTCCCGCTCCAGAGCCAGCCGCAGCGAGTGCGCCGCGTCTTCCAGCAGGGCCGCGGAATCGGCCGGCGGAGGGCCGGCCTGCCACCGGGCGACCAGCGCGGCCAGGCCGCCGGGAGCGGGAAAGGGCACCGAGAGCAGCCAGTCACGGTCGGTGCAGCTGCGCTGTACGGCCACGTCCTGCTGGCCCGCCTGAGTGAGGGCCGTCGCCGCGGCGTGCCGCGCGGCCGGGGACGCGGCCGGGCGGTCCTCCTTCGCGTCCGGGTCAGCCGGGTCCACGCCATCTGAGGCCCGGCAGGTGGGCGGCCCGTCCGGTGGCCGGACGATGAGCGCCACCTCGTCGGCTTCCAGGCCCCGGCGGAGCAGTTGCAGGGCGATGTCCAGCCCGTCGGCCACCGGGATAGGCCCGGCCAGGGTCTCCAGCATTTCCCGGATCGTCTCCAGCACCCGGTTACGGGAGGTGACCTCGTCGAGTAGCTGGTCCCGCTCGATAGCGCTGGCCGCGTAGCCGGCGTACAGGGTGGCCAGGTCGAGGTCGTCACGCTGCGGCTTGCCGGTGGTGGCCCGGAATACGGTGATGACGCCGAGGAGCCCGCCCGGGCCCAGCACCGGAACCGACCAGGAGCTAGCGACCTTCGATGACTTGGCCAGCTCGGCGAAGGGAGCCCAGGCCGCCCCGACCTGCACGTCTTCTTCGATGATCGGGCACTGGGCGGCCGCGGCCAGCCCGGCCGGGCCGCCCGCCGGGCCCAGCGGCAGGTCCGACCACGGGGACAGCAGCGGAGGCGCGAGTCCCAGCGACGCCGCGCAGACCAGCCTGGAGTCGGCCAGCAAGTGGATGCACAGCCGCTCGCTGCCCAGCGCCGCGCCCAGGGCGGACAGGATCAGCGACAGGCTGGACGACGGGTCCGCCGACACCAGCCGGTCGGTCAGGCCGTGCAGCCGGGTCAGCTGGCGCCGGGCCGAGGCGTCCACTTCCTGGCCGGACACCAGGGCCACGACGTCACCGGGATGCACCTCACTCGGCGCTACCTCGGCGACGAGCTGCCCATGCCGCAGGACCGCGATCCGGTCGGCCAGCCGGAACATCTGGCTGATGTCGTGGCACGCGAGCAGGATCGTCGTGCCCTGCGCCCGCACCCGCGCGATCAGCTCTTCCACCAGCGCCGATTCCTGCACGCCCAGCGACGCGGTGGGCTCGTCGAGCAGGAGCAGCCGGGGCTGGTGAACCACGGCCCGGGCCACGGCGACCAGCTGCCGCTGCCCGCCGGACAGCGACCGGACCGAGCGTTCCGGGTCCGGGAGCGGGACGCCCAGCCGCTCGAAGATGGCAGCGGCGTCAGTGCGCATCCGGATGCCGGACAGCAGCTGGCGGCGGTGCTCACGGCCGAGCATCACGTTGGACGCGATGTCCAGGTTGTCGCACAGGGCCAGGTCCTGCCAGACCACCGAGATGCCCTGCCGCTTGGCCCCCAGCGTGTCCGGCGGCACCGGCCGCCCGTCCAGCGCGATCACGCCCGAGGTGGGAGCGATGTCCCCGGCGATGCACCGGATCAGCGTGCTCTTCCCCGCACCGTTCTCGCCGGCCAGGGCGACCACCTCGCCCGCCCGCACGGTGAGGTCCACCCCGTCCAGGGCCGTCAGCCGGCCGAAACGGACCCGGAGCCCCGACACCGCGAGCTGGACGGGAGCTCGCGCCGCCGCCGCGCGCGGCCCCGGCACTAGCGGCGCCGGAGCTGGCTGCACGGGCTTACCTGAGGCCGGCTGAGGACGGTCATACAGACATTCTCGCCGACATCGTGGCTGCTCACTACCTACCGGGTCAGGAGGGTGCGGCGCATCGCTTGACT
Source organism: uncultured Actinomycetes bacterium (assembly GCA_963844695.1). Lineage (GTDB taxonomy): Bacteria > Actinomycetota > Actinomycetes > Streptosporangiales > Streptosporangiaceae > RYN-230. Next base: position 93,380 of record CAWJPL010000005.1, on the reverse strand, counting down.
CCGTACCGGAGTACGGCTGCTAGCTTCCGATTATGGCTGGGTTGACGATCGGGAAATTCGCTGACGCCGAAGGGGTCGGAGTCGAGACGGTCCGGTTCTATCAGCGGCGTGGGTTGCTGGCGCAGCCCGCCCGGGGCAGGTCCGGATTCCGTGAGTACACCGAGGACGACCGGTGGCGGCTGGCGTTCATCCGCCGGGCCCGGGGGCTCGGCTTCACCCTGGCCGAGATCAGCGACCTGCTCGGCCCCGCCGAGGCCCGGTCCACCGACGAGATCGTCCGGGCGGCCGAGGCCAAGCTGGCCGCGGTCGCCGGCCAGCTCGCCGAGCTGGCCCGGCTGCAGTGCCGGCTGCGCCGCCTGGTCCAGGTCTGCGCGCACGGCAGCAGCGCCGACTGCCTGGCCCTGCACCTCGGCGACGGGCACCTCGGCGACCGGGACCTCGCCGACCGCGACCTCGGCGGCGAGCACGACCACCTCTCCAGCAGCGCCGTCTCGAGCCCGCGCTGAGCGGCGCGTCTCACCGAAAGCGGCGCGTCTCACCGAAAGGAGCACCGTCATGGGTGCGGTCAAGGCAGTAACGGACGACAGCTTCGAGGACTCGGTGGTGCGCAGCACCAAGCCGGTGATCGTGGAGTACTGGGCCGAGTGGTGTGGCCCGTGCCGCCAGCTCGGGCCGGTCCTCGAGGCGATCGCCGCGGAGCACGGGGACGCGATCGAGGTGGTCAAGGTGAACGCGGACGAGAACCCGCAGACCACGGTGAACTACGGCGTCATGCTCATCCCCACGATCAGCGTGTTCGACGGCGGCCAGGTGGTCAAGGAGCTGGTCGGGGCCCGGTCCAAGGCCGCGCTGCTGCGCGAGGTCGCCGACTTCCTGTAACGGGTCCGCGGAGCGGGCGGCCGGGCTCGTGCTGCCGGAGAGCCCGCAATGAACGGGCGTTGCTGGTGAGAACGCGAGCGGCTGGGCATGAACACCTTCATGCCTTATTCAGCCCTCAGCCACCTCGAATGCTCCCGGTGCGGCACCGGATACGACGCGCGCCAGGTGCAGGGCACCTGCACCTGCGGCGCGCCGCTGCTCGCGCGCTACGACATCGAGCGGGTCAGTGCCCAGGTCAGCCGCGAAGACATCGCCGGCCGGCCGCCCGACTTGTGGCGCTATCACGAGCTGCTCCCGGTGACCGACGCCCGGCGGGTGATCAGCCTGGGGGAGGGCATGACCCCGCTCTTGCCGATGACCCGGCTGGGTGAGTCGATCGGGGTGCCCGGGCTCTGGATGAAAGACGAAGGGCTCACCCCGACCGGCACCTTCAAGGCCCGCGGCGCGGCCGTCGGGGTGTCCAGGGCGGCCGAGCTCGGCGTGTCCGGGGTGGCCATGCCCACCAACGGCAACGCGGGCGCGGCCTGGGCCGTCTACGCCGCCCGGGCCGGGCTGCGCAGCCTCATCGTGATGCCCGCCGCCGCGCCGTCCATCACCCGCGCCGAGTGCGCCGCGGCGGGCGCCGAGCTCTACCTGGTCGACGGGCACATCGGGGAGGCGGGCGCGATGATCGCCGCGGCGCTCCCCGGGCGCCCGGGCTACCAGAACGTCTCCACGCTGAAGGAGCCGTACCGGCTCGAGGGCAAGAAGACCATGGGGTACGAGATCGCCGAGCAGCTCGGCTGGCGGCTGCCCGACGTGATCGTCTATCCGGCTGGCGGCGGGGTGGGCATCATCGGCATCCACAAGGCGCTGCGGGAGCTGCGCGACCTGGGCTGGGTCGACGGCAAGCTGCCCCGGCTGGTCGCGGTGCAGGCCAGCGGGTGCGCACCGATCGTGGCCGCGTTCACCAGCGGCGCCGCGGAGAGCCAGCCCTGGCCGGACCCCCGCACGGTCGCCTTCGGCATCACCGTCCCCAAGGCCCTCGGCGACTTCCTGGTGCTCGACGCGGTGCGGGGGACCGGGGGGACCGCCATCGCCGTGGACGACGAGGACCTGCTGGCGGACCAGCGCGAGATAGCCCGGCTGGAAGGCAGCCTGATCTGCCCCGAGGGGGCCGCCTGCGTCACGGCCGTCCGGCAGCTGCGCGAGTCCGGCTGGCTGGCCGCCAGCGACGAGGTGGTCGTGCTGAACACCGGAACCGGGCTGAAGTACCCCGGCCTGATAACGGTGGACGCGCCGGTGCTCGCGCCCGGTGATCCGATCCCGGCGTCGGCCGAGCCCGCGGCAGCCGAGCCCGCGGCGGCCGAGCCTGTCGCGGCGGAGCCTGCGGCAGCGGGCGCCGATCCAGTGCCCAGTGCTCGCTGACCGGGCCAGCCAAGAATCACGTGAGGGCACGTGTGCCCCGGCCGTTACGGGGAAGCTGGGCGCCACGGGCCCTGCGGACTGATCGGCCGGGGGCGAATACGCCTTGTCCGGGCGGGGCGGCGGTAGCTGCCCCGCCCGAGGCGACAGGAGGTAGTTGTCCATGACCTACGGCGGCAGCATCGCGCTCATCGTGATCGGTGCGATTTTAAGGTTTGCCATCAGCTATTCGCCTTCGGGCATTGACCTGCAGCTCGTCGGGGTGATCCTGATCATCGCCGGCGTCGTGGGCCTGATCATCTCGCTCGTGTGGATGTTCGGGCGCAGGCGCCGGGCCGTCACCACCACGTCGGCGGCGGCTCCGCGGACCGAGGTGTACGAGGAGCGCCGCTACACCGAGCCTCCGCTCTAAGCCGGACCGCTGCTGCCCCCGGGACGGAACCGCCGTCCCGGGGGCACTAACGTCGGCTCCTGCTCCCTCTCCGGTCAGCTTCCCTTTCTCTCCCCGGGGTAGGTAGTCCCTGGTCATCGCCGGGTCGCAGCATAGAATCAAGATCCACGACGCGGCTCAGCAGCCACGTGCCGGGTCCGCTAGGAAGGATCGCTGGGAACGCCGGCCGTGACGTCTGGACCTTGGGAGAGAGCATGGCGCGTTCCATCTGGTCGGGGTTTCTTAGCTTCGGGCTGGTGAACGTCCCGGTGGGGTTGTATACGGCCACCGCGGACCAGACCATCCACTTCAACCAGCTGCACAAGGGCACCTCCCACCGGATCCGGTACAAGAAGGTCGACGAGGTGACCGGGGAGGAGGTCGCGACCCAGGACATCGTGAACGGGTTTCCCCTCGGCGGCGGCGAGTACGTCGTGGTCGACCGCGAGGAACTGAAGGACATCTCGCCGGGCAAGTCGGAGACCATCGAGATCAGCGACTTCGTGGAACTGGGCGAGATCGACCCGGTGCATTTCCGGCAGACCTACTACCTCGCCCCCCGCGGCAAGGGCGCGGACCGCGCCTACGCGCTGCTCCGGCAGGCCATGCACGAGACGGGCAAGGTGGGCATCGCCACCATGATCTTGCGGGACAAGGAACACCTGGTCGCGGTCCGTCCCGGGGACGACGTGCTGATCCTGGAGACCATGTACTTCGGGGATGAGATCCGCTCGCCCAGCGAGGAACTCGAGACCCTGCCCCAGGACGCCAGCTTCCAGGGCCGTGAGCTGGAGGTGGCCAAGAGGCTGGTCGAGTCGCTCACGGTCCCGTGGGCACCAGAGGACTACCACAACACCTACCGGGCCCGGGTCGAGGAACTGATCGAGCGCAAGCGGGAGGGCCAGGCCGTGGTGTTCGAGGCGGAACGGCCCAAGTCGAACGTGATCGACCTGATGGCGGCCCTGGAGGCGTCGGTCGAGAAGATGGGGCCAGCGGCGGCGGGGGGCACCGGCGAGACCGGGGCCGGCCAGGCCCGGAAGGGCAGCCGGCCGGCGGCAGGCAGCGGCCGGCCCGCGGAGTCAGGGCCGCCGGACCTGGACGCGCTGTCCAAGGCGGACCTGCTGGCCCGGGCCGCGGAGCTGGACATCCCCGGCCGGTCGAAGATGTCCAAGCCGGAGCTCATCAAGGCGATCCAGGCGGCTGGCCGGCCGAAACGGCGGGCCCGGAAGATCTCTTAGAGCCTGCTTGAAACCGGGCAGAGGCGCAAGCCTGGTGCCTGCAGGTAGCACCCGCGCGTCACCAGGCCGTGCTGCCTGCGCCACGTGCCCTGGTCTAGTCGGCCGGTCCGGAGGAGTCACGTCGCCGATGGCGGCGGTTCGGTCAGTGACGCGATGCACGCAGTGAGCAGGCGCCGCATCTGATCTTGTTCGCTGGCATCCAGATTGGCCAGCATGTCTTGCTCGACGCGGCGAACCGCGGCGCTGGCCATCGTCGAGCTGGCGGCGCCCGCGGGCGGTCAGCTCGGTCGGCAGGGCCCTGCCGACGGGTGCCCGTGCTGGGCGGACAACGAGTCCCTGGCGTTCGAGGGCCTGCAGGAGCACGTTCATCGACTGCCGGGTGACGAAGGCGCCGCGGGCAAGCTCGGAGTTCGACAGGCCCGGTCGCTGGGCCAGCAGCTCCAGGCAGGCGTAGTGGGTGATCGTCATGCCCAGCGGCCTCAGCACGGCCTCCAGGGCAGAGTGCAGGGCGCTCGCGGCCGCTTTCAGCATGTACCCCAGCGATGTGTCCAGCTCGACTCCGGGCCCGCCTTGACTCATGTCAGTAGTCTGACATACATTGTGGTGTGTCAGAAGACTGACATATCATGAGGAGGTAAGAATCGTGGCCGTCACCGGACCCGACTTCATTTCACTGCAGGTGCGCGACCTGGAGCGTTCCGCCGCTTTCTACGAGCAGTACCTGGGGCTGAAGCGCTCCGACGCAGGACCGCCGCACGCCGTCGTGTTCGACACCAAGCCGATCGCGTTCGCCGTCCGCGACGTCGTCGCCGGCGTTGACCTGGACGCGATCGCGCAGCCGGGCCAGGGGATGGCGCTGTGGCTGCACGCCCCCGACACGCAGGACATCCACGACGCGCTCGCCGCCGCCGGCACGACGATCGTCTCAGCGCCGGTCGACGGGCCGTTCGGCCGCACTTTCACGTTCGCGGACCCCGACGGCTATCAGGTGACCCTGCACGACCGCGGCTGAGCCGGGCGTCCTGGTCTTCGGCGCGGCAGCGCCCTGAACGGGCTTCTCACAGCGGCAGGCCGGCCGCCCGGTCCAGCCGCGGCTACCACGCCGGGAAGAAGATCAACGGCCGCAGGCGGTCCATCGCCGCGGACACGATCGGCCTGCTGCTGACCGTGCTGGTCACCACGGCCAGCGCCCAGGACCGCGATGCGGCGAACCCGGAGCCCGCCCCGGACCCGGGGACGTGCCTAGAAGCCCGGGGACTGCCTGAAAGCCCGGAGACGGCCTGGAAGCCCGGAGACCTCCGGGACCCGGAGACTGCCCAGGACGCGGAAGATTTCCCGGTAATCTGCGCGGCGCCGGCCCGGCGGGCTGCGACTGTCGGCCGGTGGTGATAGATCAGACGGGGAAGGAGCCGTGATGCCCGAGTCAGCTGTGATCATCAAAGCGTGCGCCGGCTGTGAGCAGGACCTGGAGCACTGCCACGGGACCGCGATCCTGCACCCGGACGGCATCGCCGACTGCTCGGACGACCCGGACTGCCGCCTGACCGCCGACCTGCACCTGTTCATGGTGGCCTGCCACGAGGCCGACTGCGGCTGCGACAGCGCCGACGACGGCCCGGACCTGGACGCGGAGCACGCCGCCGCGTCCTGAGCGGCTCTCCCCGGCTCTCCCGGGACCACGGGTCACCGCGCCCCGCCACTCTCGCGGTACCCGCCGCTAATAGTCTTCCCCTGACCATTTCGCATGCGTTTGCATACTGTGGGCGGGAAGCACCGGCGGTCGGAGAGGGGCGTGATGGGGGCGGACGACACCCCCGGGGTCGCGGCGCCCGGGTTCGACACCAGCGTGGCGCACCCCGCGCGGATCTGGGACTACTTCCTCGGCGGCAAGGACAACTTCAGCGCCGACCGGGTGGCGGCCCAGAGAGTCCTCGAGGTCATGCCGGCCATGGCGATGGTGGCCCGGGCGGGCCGCGCCTTCCTGGCCGCCGCCGTGCACTACCTGGTCACCGACCGGGGCATCGGCCAGTTTCTCGACGTCGGGACGGGCCTGCCTACCGCGAACAACACTCATGAGGTAGCCCAGCGGGCGAACGAGCGGGCGCGAGTCGTCTACGTGGACAACGACCCGATCGTGCTGGCCCACGCCCGTGCGCTGCTGACCAGCGGGCCTGACGGCGCGACCGCCTACGTTGACGCGGACATCCGGGACACCGACCGGGTCCTGGCGCAAGCGGCGCGGACGCTGGACTTCACCCAGCCGGTCGCGGTGATGCTGCTGGCCGTGCTCCACTTCGTGCCTGAAGCCGATGACCCGTACAAGGTCACCGCAACGCTCATGGACGCGTTGCCGGCGGGCAGCTTCCTGGCGCTGTCACACGCGACCGGCGACATCCAGAGCGGGCCGGTCGCGGCGGGGACCGAGCGCTACAACCAGCGGTCCGCGGTCCCGATCACGCCCCGGACCCGGGCCCAGGTGACCCGGTTCTTCGACGGCCTGCAGATCATCGACCCCGGTGTGGTGCCGCTGGGCCAGTGGCACCCTGGGCTGCCCCAGCACTTCGACTCACCCGGCCTGCCCACCTATTGCGTGGTGGGCCGCAAGCCCTGACCCTGGCCAGCGCCGGGCTCGGGCACCGCCGGAGGGCCGGGCTAGGGCACCGCGGAGGCCTGGGGGGTGGGAGCCGCGGTGTGGTGGCCCTGGAACAGGATCGACGCGATCTGCGTCAGCTTGTTCGAGCCGAACTTGAACCCGGCGTCCCCGACACCGCGGAAGCCGCCCAGGTTGTACATGATCGCCATCGTGTACTGCTGGTCCGGGCCCGCGAAGCCGACGGTGTTGGTGATCCAGATGTTGCCGTCCTGCTCCCACCCGTCCTTGTTGCCCGGATGGTTCTGCGGGCCCGCGCCCCAGACGCCCCACTGCTGGTCGAGCGCCGCGACGTGCTGGAGCCGGTAGACCAGGTAGTTCCGGACGTTGGCCGGGGCGTCCTTGAGCACGTAGTTGATCAGGTTGTCCAGGTCCCGGGCCGTGCAGTCCATGAAGCCCCAGTTGATGTACGACGAAGTGAACCTGGCGTCGTTCATCCCGAACGCCCGGATCCGGTTCAGGAAGCTGGCGTCCTCGTACTTGTTCCACAGGTAGTTGGCGTCGTCGTCGTTGCTGGTGTACAGGGCCTGGAACATCGCCTGCCGGTCGGCGCTGGTCAGGTGGATGCTGCCCGCGTCGTTGCGCTGCAGGATGTCCGTCATCATGGCCAGCTTCATCGTGGACGCGGCCGGGTAGGAGACGCTGGCGTTGGCGTTGTGCCAGATCGCCCCGTTCTTCCGGTCGTAGATCACGATGCCGATGGAACCGGGCAGGTGCCGCATGTAGCCGCGGATGTCCTTGATCCGGTTACGCATCGTGCAGGGAAAGCCGGGCGCGTTCCTGGCGCACACCTGGGGCGTGGGCGTCACGCTCGGGCTGGGTGTCGACGACCCCGACCCTGACCCCGACCCGCCACTCGAGGGCGGCGCCGACGAGTGCTGGCTGGCGGGCGTGAACATGCTGCAGCCCGACACGCCCAGGATAACGAAAAGTGAGCCCGAGACTACAGGGAGCCACGCGCGGTGACGCGCCCGGGCAGCCGACGAATGCATGCCCGCCAGGATACGAGCGCCAGGGCGCTGCGGTGCGAATCGGCGCTCGTTCCGGCGCGCCTGTTGTGAATTCTTGACGCGGGGACCTCCCGGCCCAGGCCGTGTGGTCAGGCCGGGTGCTCCTGACCGTCGCCGGCCCATTCGGTGTGGAAGGTGCCCGGCTTGTCCACCCGGTGGTAGGTATGGGCGCCGAAGTTGTCCCGCAGGCCCTGGATCAGCGCGGCGGGCAGCCGTTCCTGCCGCAGGCCGTCGTAGTAGGCCAGCGAGGAAGAGAACGCCGGGGACGGCACGCCGGCCATCGCGGCCTGGGCCACCACCCGGCGCCAGCTGTCCACCCCGTCCCGGACCGCCGCGGCGAAGTACGGCGCGACCAGCAGGCTGGGCAGCGCGGGGTCCTCGTCGTAGGCCTCCCGGATACGGTCCAGGAACCGGGCCCGGATGATGCAGCCGCCGCGCCAGATGGTCGCCATCGCGCCCCGGTCGATGTCCCAGCCGTATTCCTCGCTGCCCGCGGCGATGTGGTCGAAGCCCTGGGCGTAGGCGACCACCTTGGACGCGTAGAGCGCCCGGCGGACGTCGTCTACGAACGCGCCGGTGTCGCTGATCTGCGGGGACGTCACCGCGGTCCCGAACGCCGCGCGGGCGGCCGCGCGCTGGTCCGCGTGGCCGGACAAGGCCCGGGCGAAGGTCGCCTCGGCGATGCCGGTGATCGGGATACCCAGGTCGAGCGCGCTCTGCACCGTCCAGCGGCCGGTGCCCTTCTGCTCGGCCTGGTCGAGCACCACGTCCACGAACGGCTTCCCGGTCTCGGCGTCGATGTGCGCGAGCACCTGCGCGGTGATCCCGATGAGGAACGAGTCCAGGTCCCCCTCGTTCCAGGTGCGGAAGATCTCGGCGATCTCGGGCGCCGACGCCCCCAGGCCCGCCCGGAGCAGGTCGTAGGCCTCGGCGATGAGCTGCATGTCCGCGTACTCGATGCCGTTGTGCACCATCTTGACGAAGTGACCGGCCCCGTCCGGGCCCACGTGCGTGCAGCACGGCGTGCCATCGACCTGGGCGGCGATCGACTCGAAGATCGGGCCGAGCTTCTGGTAGGACTCCGGGGAGCCGCCCGGCATGATGCTCGGGCCGAGCAGGGCGCCCTCCTCGCCGCCCGACACGCCGCACCCGACGAAGTGCAGGCCGTGCTCGCGCAGCGCGGCCTCGCGCCGCCGGGTGTCCATGAAGTGCGCGTTGCCGCAGTCGATGACGATGTCGCCCTCGTCCAGCAGGGGCACCAGCTCGTCGATCACCGCGTCGGTGGCCTCGCCCGCCTTGACCATGACGATGATGGCCCGCGGCCGGCTCAGGCTGGCCACGAACTCCTTCATCGACTCGGCGGGCACGAACGTGCCCTCGTCGCCATGCTCCTTGACCAGGCTGCGGGTCCGCTCCGGCGAGCGGTTGTGCAACGACACGACGTTCCCGTGCCGGGCCAGGTTCCGGGCCAGGTTGCGGCCCATCACCGCCAGGCCCGTCACGCCGATGTCTGCGTTGCCCTGCTGAGTCATGCGTGGCTCCTCGGAGAGTCTCGTCGTCATTCGCGAGGGTAGCCCGTTACCTACCCGCGCTGGCCCGGTGTCATCACGCGGTAAGCACGTCGGCCACAATGCCAGGGATGACTTTCCTGCTGCCCCGCCCGGCCCCGGTGTTCCGGGCCGACCCCGCGCAGGGCCGGGTGTTCACCTCGGCCCGGAAGGTCCAGAGCACCGAGGTGACCCCGGCCGGACGGCTGCGGCTCGACACGCTGGCCCGCTACCTCCAGGAGGCGGCCGAAGACGATGTCAGCGACGCCGGCTGGGACAGCTCGTACCTGTGGCTGCTGCGCCGGGTGGCCCTGGCCGTCGGGGGGTTCCCCGCGCACCGGGAGCGAATTTCGTTGCGTACCTATTGCTCAGCCACCGGCCCGCGGTGGGCGGAGCGCACCACGACGGTGAGCGGGGCGGACGGGGACCTTATCCAGTCCACCGCGATCTGGGTCGCGGTCTCGGCGGACGGGCGGCCGGTCCCGCTGGACGAGTCGTTCCAGCGGGTCTACGGGCCCTCGACCGGCGGCCGGCAGGTCTCGGCCCGGCTCACCCACCCGGGGCTGCCCGAGTCCGCCAAGGGACGGCCCTGGCCGCTGCGCGCCGCGGACTTCGACACCGCCGGCCACGTCAACAACGCCGTTCACTGGGCCGCCGTCGAGGACGAGCTGGCCGGCCTGGACTGGCTGCCCGGCCGCGCCGAGCTGGAGTACCACCGGCCCATCCTGCCCGGCGCCGAGCCGGAGCTGGTGACCGGCCGGGAACCGGGGGAGCTGCGGGCCTGGCTCCGGCAGGGCCCGCAGCGGCTGGCCTCCGCCTGGCTCACCGCCGCCGGGCCGTGATCACGGCTGCGGCGCGGTCAGGATCCCTGGTCACCCACGCTCGAACTCCAGCACCCGCCAGGGCAGCACCTCGGTCAGGAGGGTGTCCCGGACCAGCGTGTAACCCTCCGCGCCCAGCAGCGCCTCGTGCTCGGCGCGGGTGCGCTCCCGGCCGCCCAGGACCATCATCATGATCAGGTCCAGCAGATGGGCCAGGGACGGCTCCGGCCCGTCCGGGAGCATGTAGTCGATCACCATGAGGCCGCCGCCGGGCCGGCTCGCCCGGTGGCAGTTACCGACGATGGTGCGCACGTGCTCGTCGTCCCAGTTATGCAGGACCTGGCTCAGCACGTACAGGTCGCCGCTGGCCGGGACCTCGCGCAGGAAGTCGCCGACCACGAGCTCGACGCGGTCGTCGACGCCCTTCGCGGCCAGGAACCCGGGCGCCTCGGCCAGCGCCTCGGCGCGGTCCATCAGCACCCCGCGCGCGGACGGGAGGGCCCTGAGCAGGTAGGCCAGGAGCGTCCCGCGGCTGCCGCCCACGTTGACGACGCGCCCGGAGGCCAGCGGCCGGAAACCGGTCCGCGCGAACTCGTCCACCAGGATCGCGGTGGCCCGGCCCATGGCCTGGACGAACCAGGCCGCCTCCTGCCGGTGCTGGCTGAAGTAGTCGTAGACGCCGCCCGGCCCGGCCGGGTTCACTGGCTCCGGATTGCGCACGATCTCGGCCAGGCGCCCGGCGCTCTGCCACAACGGCGGGGCCAGGAACCCGACCGCGACACCCCGCGCTGAGCCGTCCGCGGCGGTGCGCAGCAGATCACCGGCCGGGGTCAGCGCGAACCGCCCCCCGGCGTCCTTGCGCACCAGCCCGTAGACGGCCGCCGCGGACAGCAGCCGGGACAGTGCGTCGGGCGCGGCGCCCACCCGGAGCGCCAGCTGGGTGGCCGTGAGCGGCCCGTCGGCCAGTTCGTCCGCGACTCCCAGGCGGGCCAGCACCGAGGTGACCTGGGCGGTCATCATGCCTTCCAGCAGCCAGCCGAGCTGTCGGCCGGTCTCGCCGAGCATCGCGGCGTATAAAGACATCTCCCCGGGGCCCGGGAAGGCGGGACCAGCGTCTCCGGTGGCGGCCTGCTCAGACACGACGGGGGCTCCCCTCAGCGGGTGGATGGAAAGGCGCGGCGGAATGGACCAGCCGGACGTTCCGGGCCAAGTCCACACGCCCCGGCGGGGCTTGTAAATGGGCTGCCCGGGCGGATAACGGGGGCCGCGGACCGCGTGTCCGCGGCGGGCCGCGCGCTCAGCGGGGGGCGGCCTGCGGCGTTGCTTTCCCCGGGCACTTCCCCGGGCCCAGACAGGTGCGCCAGATTTGGCCTGCGCTTTACACTGGAGAAGACGGCTCGGGATGGCGTTGGCGCGGCGACAGAGCCGCGCGGCTGGCTCGGGGCCGGGAGGCGGAACCATGACGTCCGGGGTCAGCGTAGGCAGTGCTTGGGCGGAAGCCGCGTCCACATCCAGCAGTTTCTCCTGGACCGAAGCCGCCGTGATCTTCGTGGTGGTCATCGTCGCGCTGCTGGTGATCGTGGCGCTGGTCGGCCGGCGAACCCGGCTGCTGGTCAGCCGCCCCCGGCTGCGGACCACGCACAGCCGGCGGGTCCGGCAGGCCGCCGAAGAGGACGTCGCGGAGATCGAGCGGGACGCCCGGCTCTACGGCCGTCCGGTAGGCGGGAGTCGCCGGCGCGAAGAAGAAGACGACGCCCTCTAGCACCGCCGCAGGTGCCCTTCCGTGATCACGGTCGATTTCTGACAGATGCCCCCCTTTTTGACCGTGATCATGAAGGGGACCAGGCGCGGCCGGATTCATGAAGGGGTTCGGGGCCGGGTCCGCCGCCACACCAGCCAGCCCAGGCCGCGCGCCTAGGGCCGGTTCGGCACGCGGCGCCATATCAGCCAGCCGATCCCGGTCAGCACCAGCAGGCTGCCGACCACGATGCCGGCGATGGCGCCACCCGGCAGTCCCGTGGTGGATACGTTGCCGCCCGGCAGGGGTCCCCGGGAGGCGTGCCCCGCCGGGCCCGTGCTGGCCGGAGCCGTGCTGGCCGGAACGCTGCCAGCCTGGCCGCCCGGAGCGCCCGCGGCCCCGGCCGCCCGGAACGCGACCACCCGGCTGGCCGCCGGGGCCAGCAGCAGCCCGGCGCCGACGCTCGGGGTGGGGAAGTGATTCGCCACCGCGCCGAGGGCGGCCTGCTGCCGCACCTGGCCGGTCTGCGGGTCGAGGCCGTACAGGGTGCCGGCGAGGCTGATCGTCCAGACCAGGCCGCCGGCCACGATGGGCGGGCCGCCGCCGGTCCCGGACCGCCACAGCAGCCGCAGGCCCGGCGGTGACGCCGTCGCCCGGATCGCCACGATCCCGGCCCCAGCACAAGGCAGGTACACGGTGCTGCCGGTCACCGCGGCCCCGCCGTCGATATCGGAGCCGCACAACGGCCCCAGGGAGGCCAGCTGCCCGCCGACGCCGCCGAGGTGAGCCCCGTTGAGCAGGTAGGCGATGCGGGACTTGCCGGCCAGCAGCACCTGGCCGCCGGGCAGCAGCACCGGCTCGGCGGACATGTCGAGGTCCCGGGAGTTGTTCGCTGGCCAGTCGGCCGGCGCGAAGTACTGCAGCAGCCGCATCGAGGGCGACAGGTCGAGCACGGAGTCGCTGTCGTCGTAGCCGCGCGAGGCCTGGTACACCGAACCGTTCCCGACGCTGACCCACACGTCACCGCGGGCGTTCGACGGCCGGGGCGGCCCCGCCCATCCAGACCGCGCCCTGCGACTGGCCGGTCTTCGCGTCCACGGTGAACATGGCGGGCGGGCCGCCGGCTTCGGGGACGGCCACGACCCGTCCGCGGTAGCTGGCGCAGTCCCCGTCGTTGCCGCCGAAGCCGAACACCACCCGCCCGCCGGCCAGGGTCAGCCCGGTGCGCTGGAGCAGCGCGGCCGTGTCCGCCCCGGGCGGGTCCACGTCCCGGGTCATCTCGACCCGGCCCGTTGTCGTGCTCAGGCCGGTCAGCACGTGGGCGGGCCGGCCCTGGGCCACCTCGTCGGCCACCACGAAGATCTCGCCCCGGGCCGGGTCGATGACCGGGGTGCCGGTGATCCCGACGGTGGGCGCGATGTCGCCGCAGGGCAGCGAGCTGGACGGCACCGGGGTGGCCAGATGGCGGGACCAGGCCACCGCTCCCGTCGCGGCGGAGAGCGCGTACACGGTGTTGTTCTCGGTGGCCACGTACACCCGGCCCGCCGACACCAGCGGCTCACCGTAGATCTCCCCGTCGAGCGCCGCCGAGGTCCACGCCCGGGAGGCGGTGTCCACCCGGTGGGCCGACGCCGCGGTCCCGGAGCCAGCCGGGTCGCCGTGGTACACGGTCCAGGAACCGGCACCGGGGGAGGAAGCGGCGTTAGGGGAAGAAATGGCGCTCAGGGACGAGCGCGCGCTGAGAGAGGAGGGCGGGACGGACGTACCCGCGCCGGCGGATCCGCCGGCGGTCATCCAGAGCGCGGCGGTCAGGCCAGCGACCCACCCGGCCGTCCGCAGCGCCAGGCGGCTGCGCATCGGCAAAGCCTAGCCACCTGGCGGCCTGCTCACCCGGATCCGGCGCCGTCCCCGCCCGGCTGGCAGCCGGAACTCCCGTCCGGGGGCACGTCAAGAGCGGGATTACGGTCAAAGAACCCGAACGGCTTGAGCCAGAACGACACCGTGTCCACCGGCATGATCGGCCAGTCCTCCGGCCGGGTGATGTGGTGGATGCCGAACACGTACCACAGCACGACGTCGGTGCCGGTGATGGAGCGGTTCTGCGCGGTCCAGACGGGCAGCCCGGAGTCGGCCGCGCTCTGGGTGGGGAAGTCGCCGCAGGGCCACCGCTCGTCGCGGTGGTACGGGGTGACCCACAGCGTGTGCTCGATCGCCCGGGCCCGCCGCAGCACCGCGGACGAGGGGTCCAGCAACGCCGGGAACGACCCGCCGGGCACCAGCTTGTACCCGGTCGGGGTGCCGAGAGAGTTCGAGGTGCCCGTGCTCACCACCTTCCAGCTGCGCTGGGTGGCCCAGTCGTAGTCCTGCTGGCCCTCCGCCTCGGTGCGCAGCGGGGTCTGGCGCAGCCGCAGGCCGAGCCCGTACGGGTCGTCCGGCCCCGGCGCCGCGGGCTCCGACTCGACCGCGTACACCGTGTTCGCCCGGCCGTCCACGTCGAGGTCGAGCCGGGCCACGATGAAGTGCTGGTGGAACGGCGCGTAGGTGCGGTTGTCCACCAGCGTGCCGTATGGCGGCTGCTCGCCGGCCGGGAAGTTCGAGGTGACCATGATCCCGGTCGCGCGGACCTCGCACTCGATGTTGCCGTCCTGGTAGAAGCGCCAGTAGACCAGGTACTCGTAGTTCGCCACGGTGACGTGGAAGGACACCACGAGCCGCCGGGCGCGGCGTACCTGCGGGCCGAACTCGTGGTCCACGTGCTTCCACAGCACGCCGTTGTCCTCTTCGTGGATGCAGATCGCGTGCGGGATGAGCTGGGGTTCGCCTGCCGAGTCGTGCACCACCGCGTCCAGGTAGACGATCTCGCCGAGGCAGTCGCAGCCGCGTTCGAGCGAGGTGGTCATGAAGCCGAGTCCCCACTCGCCGATGTCGAACGCGGTCCGGCGGAAGTGGTCCGGGGTCGGATCCCGGTAGGGCACCACCATCTCCGCGAACGACAGCCGGTGCGCGACCGGCCGCAGCCGGCCCCCGTCGTTGAACCCGACGGTGTGCAGGACCAGGCCTTCGCGGTAGTTGAAGCCGAGCCGCAGCTCCCAGTTCTGCCAGCGCAGCAGATGCCCGTCCAGGTGGAACGAGACCCCTTCGGGCTGGCTGATCTCCAGCGGCGCCACGTCGCGCAGCGGCGTCGGGATCAGCTTCGGCAGGTACTCGCCCATCACCTGGGGCTGGCCGCCCGGGTCGCCCTCGTCGCCGACCTCCAGCAGCGTCATCGCGTTGAGGTCCACGATCGGATGCAGCCCGCTGAGGTGGTGCGCGTAGGGGTTGCCTTCCTCGCTGCCGCGGTGCCAGACGTCCGCCCAGCCCAGCCGCAGGCCACGGTAACGTGGCGGGACCAGGTCCGCGCCAAAGGCCCAGAGGTCGGTGAGGATGCGAGAGCGATCAGTGATGCCGCGCTGGGCGAGCGCCGCCGCCAGGGCCGGGTCGTCGCGCAGCATCTCGTCGCACTCGTGCCACTCGTCCTGCGTGATGTTCGGTTGCTGGCCGGGGAGCGGCTCCCAGGCGGTGACGGCGTCCCCGTCCAGCGACACCACGGCGCGGTAAGCGTGGCCGTCGTCGCGGTTCCAGCAGACGGCCAGCGCCTCGCGGGGCGGCGCCGGGCCGGTTCCCGCGGCCAGGGCGTCCTTGGCCGGCTCGCGCAGTTCGATCGAGGCGATCCGCCACCGCGGGCCCACCTCCCGGTCGCGCCGCAGTACGCCGGCCACCTGGCGGAACTCCCCGGCGGTCAGCGGATCGAGTGGATGGCGCGTCCCGGGCGGCTGACCCCGTCCCCGCTGATCCTGGGCCGGCTGATCCTGGGCCGGCCGGTCCGGTGCCGGCTGGTCCTGGGCCGGCTGATCCGAAGTGCTCACGTTGTGCCTCCACGGGTCTGCCCAGCTATCCTGCCCGGGCCCCGGCCGGCGCTTACCCTCCGGGTCGCCTCTTGATCCAGGCTCCCAGATCTCCGCTTACGAGGCGGCGTCCATGACTCCCAGCCGCGCGCGGCGCTCCTCGTGAGCCCGGGACTGAGCCTGGCCGGGCCGGTCGGCTTCGACCTGGACCTGACCCTCATCGACTCCCGGGCCGCGATCCTGGCCGCGTGGGCGGAAGTCGCCCGGGAGACCGGGGTTCGCGTCGACCCCGGCTCGGTGGCCGCCCGGCTGGGCATCAAGCTGGAAGACGAAGCGGCCTACTGGTTCCCGCCCGGCCAGCGGGACGCGGCCGCGGACATCTACCGGCGGCACTACCTGCGGCTGGGCCCGGGGCTGACCACGCCGCTGCCCGGTGCGGCCGGGGCCCTCGCGGCCGTCCGGGCGGCTGGCGAGCGGGCCGTCGTCATCACCGCGAAGCATGCCGTCTCGGTCGGGCCCAGCCTGATCGCCGCGGGGCTGGCGGCCGACGACCTCTACACGCACGTGTACGGCCCGGAGAAGGCGGCCGTGCTGACCCGGCTCGGTGCGGCCGTGTACGTCGGTGACGCCCCGGCCGACATGGGCGCCGCGGTCACGGCCGGCGCGTACCCAGTCGGGGTGTCCACGGGATCGTTCGGCGCCGCGGAGTTGGGGGCCGCCGGGGCCGGGGTGGTCCTGGAGTCGCTGCTGGAGTTCCCGTCCTGGTACGCCGCGGGCCGCGACGGGGGCGGCTGGCTGCCGGTCTAGCTAACCGAGGCCGTAGCTGGCCGTCCCGGCGACCCCGGCCCGATAGCCTGTCCGGCGTGCTGGAACAGGTGAGCGTCACCCGGTACGTGACCCCGCTGCGCGAGGGGGGTTCGCTGCCTGCCCTGGTCGAGGCCGACAACCTCGGGACCTACGTGCTGAAGTTCCGCGGCGCCGGGCAGGGCCCGAAAGCTCTCGTCGCGGAGATCGTCGGCGGCGAACTGGCCCGGCGGCTCGCCCTGCGCACCCCCGAGCTGGTGCTCGCCTACCTGGACCCGCGGATCGCCAGCACCGAGCCCGACCCGGAGATCCAGGACCTGCTCCGGGCCAGCGACGGGCTGAACGTGGGCGTGGACTTCCTGCCCGGGTCGGCCGGCTTCGACCCCGCGGGCTGGCCGGTGGACGCGCAGTTCGCCAGCCGCGTGCTCTGGTTCGACGCGCTGATCCAGAACGTGGACCGGACCTGGCGCAACCCCAACCTGCTGGTCTGGCACGGTGACGTCTGGCTGATCGACCACGGATCGGCGCTGTACTTCCAGCACAACTGGCCGGCCGCCCGGCCGCTGGCCCCGTTCGACGCCAGCGACCACGTGCTGCGCGGCGCCGCGACGCAGTGTCCCCGGGGCGCACGAGGCCCTGGCGCCGCAGATCACGCCCGCGCTGCTCGACGAGGTGCTCGCCCTGGTGCCCTCCACCTGGTTCGGCGACGGGCAGCCTGCGGACTACGCCGCGCACCTGCTGGAACGCGCCCCCCGGGTGCTGGAGGTGATCCGCTGATGAGTTCCGAGGGGCTGGCTGGCCCCGGGGGTTTGGCCAGCGCGGGGAGACTGGCGGGCGAGGGAGTGGCCAGCGCCGAGGCGTATGAGTATGCGCTGATCCGGGTGGTGCCGAGAGTGGAGCGCGGCGAGGCGATGAATGCCGGGGTGATCCTCTACTGCCAGCAGCACCGCTACCTCGGCTGCCGGATCCTGCTCGACGAAGACCGGCTCCGGGCCCTGGACCCGGGTACGGACCTGGCGGCGGTGGCCGCGGCCCTCGGCGCCCTGGAAGAGGGCTGCCGCAGCGGCCCCGCGGCGGGGCAGCCGCCGGGGGTGCGGTTCCGCTGGCTGACCGCCACGCGCAGCACGATCGTGCAGCCGGGACCGGTACACAGCGGCCTGACCTCCGACCCGGCCGCCGAGCTGGACCGGCTCTTCGACGACCTGGTCCGCTGACCTGACCTGCTCTGTCCCGCCTTGATCGGTTCTGGCGGGCGGTGGCGGGCTCCCGGTTAAGATTACTTTCGGTGACTGACTGATAACAATGCTCTTACCTGGGAAGGGGACAGAGCATGCGCCAGACGTGCCCCCCCGCCCCTCTGCTCACCTGGTCCCGGGACTTCCCCGCGGTGCCGCCCCAGGCCCGGGAGGCTCGGCTGTTCCTGGCCGCCCTCCTCGGTGGCCGCCGGGACGCCGACGAGGCCGTGCTCTGCCTGTCCGAGCTGGTGGGCAACGCGTGCCTGCACAGCCGGTCCCGGGAGCCGGGCGGCCGGTTCACCGTCCGGGCCCAGCTGCGCGGTGAGCAGTTGCGGGTCGAGGTGCGCGACGGCGGCGGCCCGTGGGCCGAGTCCCGCTATCCGGACGACCTGCACGGCCGCGGATTAGTGATCGTCTCGCGGCTGGCCCTCCGCTGCGGCCGCACCGGGGACGGCCAGTCAGGCTGGCGGGTGTGGTTCGAGATGGACTGCCCGCCGGACTGCTCGTCTGGTAGCCCGCCGGGTGGCCCTCCGGGCTATCTCCTGCGCTCCGCCCGGCGGCCCTCCAGGCTGACCGCCCGGCGCTCCGCCCGGCGGCCCTCCAGGCTGACCTCCCGGCGGGCCCGGCCGGTGTGTAGCAGGCCTTGCGCGCGGGCAGCGGAAAACGGACCGCCCGCGGGGATTATCGCCGCGCCTCAGGATGTTAGTTTTGATTAAGCAACTATCAACCCCGGGCGCGGGCGTCCGGGACGAGACTGCCCGGCCACAGGACCTGCGGCCGGGGACCATCTTCGGGGAAGGGCAGGCATGCGGGCCTCCTCAGCTGAGCCAGCCAACTCTGCGCAGCTCAACGGCCATCAAAACGGGCACGGCGAAGCGACCAGCCGCGGGATCTTCCAGCGCGGTGCCGGGTCGGCCACTCAGCCGCCAGGCCGGCACTACAAGTGGGTCGCGCTGTCCAACACCACCCTCGGCGTGCTGATGGCGACCGTCAACGCCTCGATCTTGCTGATCGCGCTGCCGGACATCTTCCGCGGCATCGGGGTCAACCCGCTGCAGCCGGGCAACACCAGCCTGCTGCTGTGGATGATCATGGGCTACCTCGTGGTCACCGCGGTGCTGGTGGTCAGTTTCGGCCGCCTCGGTGACATGTTCGGGCGGGTCAGGATCTACAACCTGGGCTTCGCGGTGTTCAGCGTGTTCTCCGTGCTGCTGGCGCTGACCTGGCTGCACGGTTCCGCCGCGGCCTGGTGGATCATCGCGGGCCGCATCTTGCAGGGCGTCGGCGGGGCCATGCTGCTGGCCAACTCCAGCGCGCTGCTCACCGACGCGTTCCCGACCAACCAGCGCGGGCTGGCCCTCGGGCTGAACCAGGTCGCCGCCATTGCGGGCTCGTTCATCGGGCTGGTCCTCGGCGGCCTGCTCGGCCCGGTGGACTGGCGGCTGGTCTTCCTGGTCTCGGTGCCGTTCGGGGTGTTCGGCACGTTCTGGGCCTACCTCAAGCTCCGCGAGCTCGGCGTCCGCCGTCCGGCCCGGCTGGACTGGCTGGGCAACATCACCTTCGCCGTCGGCCTGATCGCGGTGCTGGTCGGGATCACCTACGGCATCCAGCCTTACGGCGGCCACACTATGGGCTGGACCAGCCCGTTCGTGCTGACCGCCATCTTCGGCGGGCTGGCGGTGCTGGCCGTCTTCTGCTTCGTGGAGACCCGCGTGGAGGAGCCGATGTTCCAGCTCCGGCTGTTCAGGATCCGCGCCTTCACCGCCGGCAACCTGGCCAGCCTGCTGTCCTCGCTCGGCCGGGGCGGCCTGATGTTCGTGCTGATCATCTGGCTGCAGGGCATCTACCTGCCCCGGCATGGCGTCAGCTTCAGCGAAACCCCGCTGAAGGCCGGGATCTACATGCTGCCGCTGACGGTCGGTTTCCTGATCGCCGGGCCGGTGTCCGGCTGGCTGTCCGACCGCTTCGGGGCCCGCCCCTTCGCCACCGGCGGCATGGTCGTGGCCGCGGCCTCGTTCCTGCTCCTCGAGCTGCTGCCGATCAACTTCACCTACTGGCAGTTCGCGCTGATCCTGCTGCTCAACGGGCTCGGCATGGGGCTGTTCGCCTCACCGAACCGGGCCGGGATCATGAACAGCCTGCCCCGGGAGAGCCGCGGCGTGGGTGCCGGGATGAGCGCCACGTTCCAGAACTCAGCCATGGTGCTGTCCATCGGCATCTTCTTCACGCTGATCATCCTGGGCCTGGCGTCCTCGCTGCCGGCCGCGCTTCACCACGGCCTGGTGGCGCAGGGTGTGTCGCCCGCCGACGCGGCCCGGGTCGCGGCCCTGCCGCCGGTCTCGGTCATGTTCGCGGCGCTGCTCGGTTACAACCCGATCCAGACCCTGCTCGGCCCGGCGCTCGCCAAGCTGCCGGCCAGCCACGCCGCCTTCCTGACCGGGCGCAGCTTCTTCCCGGCCCTGATCTCCCCGGCGTTCTCGAACGGCCTGCACATCGCGTTCGACTTCGCCATCGCTGCCTGCCTGATCGCCGCCGTCGCCTCGCTGCTGCGCGGCCGCCGGTACGTGCACGAGGAGCACGGCGTGCGCGGCGTGGAGCAGGCCCCGCAGACCGTCGGGTCGCAGGCGGGACAGGACGGCGCAGTGGAGTCTGGCCCGGGGGAGTCCGGCCGGGTGGAGTCGGGCCGGGTGGAGTCGGGCCCGCTGCCCGTGACCGCGAACGTCCCGGAGCACTCCCAGACGGCCGGCCTCAGGCAGTAGCCGCCCGGGGGCGGGCCCGCCCCCCGGGCGGCTCGCCCCCGGGCGGGGCGCCGTTGCCTGCGTACCGATCGCGCGGATGGTCCCGTCCGTCCGTCTCCCGCCCGTCTGTCTCCCCCGCGCACCCAACGCCGCGGCGGTCCAATGATGTGATGGGAGGAGCACGCGGGCCGGGGCGCCCGCGGGAAGGGGCAGATCATGCGGATCGCCGAGGACGTCACGAAGCTAACGGGTAACACGCCACTGGTCCGGCTGCAGCGGGTGACCGATGGGGCCACGGCCCCGGTCGTGGCGAAGCTGGAGTTCTTCAACCCAGCCAGCAGCGTCAAGGACCGGATCGGCGTGGCCATGATCGACGCGGCCGAGCGGGACGGGCTGATCGGGCCGGACACCATCGTCCTGGAACCGACCAGCGGCAACACCGGCATCGCGCTGGCCATGGTCTGTGCGGCCCGCGGTTACCGCTGCCTGCTGACCATGCCGGAGACGATGAGCCGGGAACGGCGGCAGCTGCTCCGCGCGCTCGGTGCGGACCTGATGCTCACGCCGGGTCCCGACGGCATGCCCGGCGCCATCGCCAAGGCCGAGGAACTGGCCAAGACCGATCAGCGGTACTTCATGCCGCAGCAGTTCGAGAACCCCGCGAACCCGGCCATCCACCGGGCCACCACCGCCGAGGAAGTATGGCGGGACACCGACGGCGAGGTGGACATCTTCGTGGCCGGCGTCGGCACCGGCGGCACCATCAGCGGGGTCGGTGAGGTGCTCAAGGAACGCAAGCCCTCGGTGCGGATGATCGCGGTCGAGCCGGCCGCGTCCCCGGTGCTGTCCGGCGGCCCGAAAGGCCCGCACCCGATCCAGGGCATCGGCGCCGGGTTCGTCCCGGAGGTGTACGACGCCGGTGTCGTCGACGAGATCATCCCCGTCGGCAACGACGACGCGCTGGACATGGCGCGCCGGCTGGCCCGGGAGGAGGGAGTGCTGGGCGGCATCTCCTCCGGGGCGGCGGTGTGGGCCGCGGTCCAGGTCGCGCTCCGGCCGGAGAACGCCGGCCAGCTGATCGTGGTGGTGATCCCGGACTTCGGGGAGCGCTACCTGAGCACGCCGCTGTTCGCGGGCCTCGACGGCTAGCGATGCTCGCTGCCCTTCGTGCGGACGTGCGGGCGGCCCGGGAGCGTGACCCGGCCGCCCGCAGCACCGCGGAACTCGTCTTGTGCTACCCGGGGCTGCACGCCGTCTGGGGACACCGGGCCAGCAGCTGGCTGTGGCGGCACGGCCGGACCCTGCTGGCCCGGCTCTGCTCCGCGTTCACCCAGCGGGTCACCGGGGTGGACATCCACCCGGCGGCGGTGCTCGGCCCCGGGCTGTTCATCGACCACGCGATCGGCGTGGTGATCGGGGAGACCGCCGAGGTGGGCACGGACGTGACCATCTACCACGGGGTCACGCTCGGCGGCACCAGCCTGGACCGCGGCAAGCGGCATCCCACCGTAGGTGACCGGGTGACCATCGGGGCCGGCGCCAAGGTGCTGGGCCCGATCACGATCGGGCACGACAGCCGGATCGGCGCCAACGCCGTCGTGGTCAAGCCGGTACCGCCGGACTCGGTCGTCGTCGGCGTGCCCGGCCACGTGATCATGCGCAAGCACGCCCGGGCCGCGACCGCGCCCGCGGACCTCGACAACGCCGTCCTGCCCGACCTGGTCGGCGTCAGCCTCCGCGCGCTGCACGACCGGATCGAGGACCTGGAAGCGCGCTTCGACGGAGCCGCCCCGCCGGACCTCGATGACCGGCTCCCGGCGAGCTCAGACTCGGCCAGTGCGCGCCCGGCCAGCAAGCGTCCGGCCAGTGCGCGGCCCGCGGGCACCGAGGTCTGGTACGAGCAGGATTTCTCGATCTGATGGCAGCTGGCAGCGGCATCAATCTGGACGGCACCCGGGCCCTGGTCACCGGCGGGACCAGCGGGCTCGGCCTGGCCATGGCTGACGCACTGGCCAAGGCGGGCGCCACCGTCGCGCTGACCAGCCGGTCGGCGGAACGGGCCGCGGCGGCTGCCGCGCGGCTGCCTGGCGCCCTGGGCCTGGCCGCGGACGCCGGTGACGAGGTGTCCGTGGCCCGCGCGGCGGATCAGGCCTGGTCCCGGCTGGGCGGCATCGACCTGCTGGTCAACAACGCGGGCCTCGGGATGCGGACGGTCAACCCACGTTTCATGGTCGAGCCCCAGGGATTCTGGGAAGTCCCGCCCGCAGGCTTCCGGGCGGTGATCGACGTGAACCTGACCGGCTACTTCCTGATGGCCCGGGAGCTCACCCCGCGGATGCTGAGGGCCGGGTCCGGGCGGATCGTCAACATCTCGATGAACCACACCACGATGACCCGGCACGGTTTCGTGCCGTACGGGCCGTCCCGGGCCGGCGCGGAGGCGCTGTCCCGGATCATGGCGGCCGACCTGGCCGACTCCCCGGTCCGGGTGAACATGCTGCTGCCGGGCGGGGCTACCGACACCGGGATGGTCCCCTCCGGGGACCGGCCCGCCGGGCTCACCCTGATCGACCCGGCGGTGATGGGACCGCCGATCGTGTGGCTGGCCTCGCCGGCCGCCCGTGACGTGCACGACGAGCGCATCGTCGCCACTGGTTTCGAGGCGTGGCTGGCTGGCCGCACCTGGGACATCCAGTAGACCCTGAGCCGGCCGCCGGTCTCCAAGGACGCCTGGCGTGGTCATGCGGTGGATCTCATGCCGTGTTCTAACGCTGGGCTGTTCCAGATCAACTAGGTCGCGCGCCTGTCGTGAACGACAGCACCCAATGACCTCGTTGGGGCCATCCCGCCGAAATCGGCCGTGGAAGCATGCAGCAGGAGACGGGGTCACGCGTCTCTTCTTGTGTGAACCCTGACGATCCGGGCGATGTGGCCGCTGTCTGCCTCCCTGGGACTGCCCGGCCGCGCTCTGAGACCGGTGACAGCGCGGAGGTGGCAGTCGGCGCGCTCTACCAGGCAAGTGCGGTGAGCTTGATCCGGCTGGCCTGGATCATGCTCGGCGATCGGCCAAGCGCCGAGGATGTGGTACAGGAAGCTTTCTGCGATCTCTACCGCCGCTGGGACCGCCTGGCCAAAGCGGACAGCGCGTTGTACTACGTGCGGTCATCGGTGCTCAATGGCTGCCGTTCGGTGCTCCGCCGCCGGGTGGTACGTCGCACAAGTGTGGAGTACGAGCTGCCGGCGATCTCCCCCGAGACCGCGGTCCTGAACGGCGAGGAACGCGTGGAGCTGATCCGCGCCTTGGGACGTCTGCCGGACCGTCAGCGTGAGGCGCTGGTGCTGCGTTTCTACCTCGACCTGTCGGACGAGGAGATCTCGCGTGTGATGGGCATCCGGCAGAGCACTGTCCGGTCCAACGCTCACCGGGGTCTTGCCGCGCTCGCACGGGTCCTGAAGGAGACCTCATGACACCGATCGAGGACAAGCTCCGCGCGGCCATCCGCGCGAGGGCCGACGAAATCGAGCCCTATGCGCCGCCGCTGCTCCTGCCGCCCCGCCGCCGGCGTTCTTTTTTCTCGCCCACGGTGGCGGTGAGAAAAGAAGAACGCCGGCGTAGCGGGTCTGGCAGAGCTGGGGCGCACCGGCCGCCTCAGCGATCATGGTCGGCGTCGTGATTGTCGCCTCCGCCGTCATCTTCGGCGGCCGCTCCGGTCCCTCTTCCCCAGTCCGCTCCTCCGCTGAGCGAGCCACGCACGCGGCCGCGCCCGTCAGGCCTGCGTATCTTGGCGTTGATCCCTCGGGACATGGCTACGGGCCGGTCGCGAGCTTCGCGAAGGCAGCAGGCCGGGCAGCCGAACATCGTGGAATGCTTCAGCGGCTGGTACGAGCCCTTCCCGACGTCGTACGCGCAGACACTCCGCAGGCACGGCGCATTCGTGCTGGTGCAGATGGACCCCACCTTCGTCACTGCCAAGAGGATCGCGGCGGGCCGCTACGACGGTTACCTGAGTTCGTATGCCGAGAGCGTCCGGGACTTCGGCCGCGCCGTGATCATCAGCTTCGGCCACGAGATGAACGCCCCCTGGTACTCGTGGGGCTACGGCCACACCCCGCCAGCTACGTTCGTGGACGCCTGGCGGCACATCGTCACGCTCTTCCGCGCCCTGGGCGCCGACAACGTCACCTGGCTGTGGACCATTAACGCGGACCGGGCCGATACCAGGCCGGCCGCCTCGTGGTGGCCCGGCACAAACTACGTCTCCTGGGTCGGTATCGACGGGTACTACTCCCGCCCGTCGGATACCTTCGCCCGCGTCTTCGGCCACACCATCAACCAGGTACGGGCGTTCACCAGCAAGCCGGTACTGCTCTCCAGCGCCGTCGCGGCTGGCCCGGCCCAGCCCGCCGGAGTCTCCAACCTGTTCCAGGGCATGCGCAAGTACCAAACGATCGGGCTGGTGTGGTTCGACCAGACGACCCAGCCCTCCGGGACCGGCCATGTGGACTGGCGGCTCGAGGACAGCGTCCCCGCCAAAGCAGCATTCCGACGAGCCATGTCCGGGGCGAGACTAATCTCTCCCTGAAACAACCACGTCAGTCATGGGGTCACGCTGCGGGTCGCGGCACCAGCCAAGTGGCAGTCGAGTAAATCGCTACGGATAAATGTGCGGTCAGCTTTCGCACGCGAACTTGAGGCTGATGTTCCACAGTTCGTGACCGCGGTGCATGTGGCCAGGATTGGTCTGGGCGAGATCTCGCGCGGCGCGGCCCATTCCGGTCTCTGCCATGACGACGAAAGTACTGTTGTCGTCGTTGACGACTACGCCGCTGGCGCTGGAATACCAGCCTGAGCCAGCCCGCAGCCTAGGCTCTCTGATGGCCGGGCTGGTGGGCCAGAGACCCGGTGTTATTGTCCGGGCAGTAGCACGCTGAGGCAGGTCACGCAGCCTTCAAGTTTCTCGAACTCGCTGATGTCTACCACGACCGGGGAGAAGCCGATGTCGTCCAGGAGCTGCGCGGTGCGGGGAGCGGACGCGGCGATGAGCACCCGGTCGGCGCCCAGCGGGACGACATGGCAGCCGCTTTCCTCGTCTACCGGGCGGACCGCCGGGAACAGCCCGGCGGGTACCAGCTGCGGTAGCAGCAGGAACGTGCCGTCAGGCAGCGCGGTCACCGCGGACTTCAGGTGCAGTACGCCGCTCAGCGGGACGGCGACCACGATGCGGCCCAGCGGGGCCAGCAGTGCGCGCAGCTGGCGGATGGCCGCGCCGTTGGTCCGCCCGCCGCGGCCCACATAGACGGTGTGGCCGGCCTGGAGCACATCCCCGCCGTCGAGAGTCCCTGGTTCCTGGATCGCGGCGGTGCGCAGGCCCAGCGACCGGGCGGTCGCGGCGACGCCGGCGACCTCGGCCCGGCGGGCGGACGCGCCGGAACGGGTCAGCACCGCGAGGTCCTCGCAGACCACCACCGTGTCTTCGACGAAGACCGAGTCCGGGCAGTCCTCAGCGGCCGGCACCTGCTGGGTCGTCCAGCCGCAGGCCGCGAGCACGCCGACGTACGCCGCGTGCTGGGCCCGGGCACGGGTCACATCCACCGGGGTCCGGCTGATGTGGGTGACGATGCCCTCAGCCAGCCTGCTGCTGGGTGCGCGGACCAGCGCCGTGCCGTTCACCGGCCGCTCCCTTACCTGACCAGGCAGACGCAGGCCACCACCAGGCATCCGGCCCAGGTGCTGAACCTCATCCTGTCATCCGCCACCGGCGGCTGCTCTCGCCGAAACTGTCCCACTGCCAGGCGACGATAAGCAACAGGCCATGCTCAGCTGGTGTTGCCTGCCTCATAGGCGGGCCATGGGCTGACGGTCTCGCAGCCGAACTCCTCCGGTGCCACGTCTGCCACCGCCTCGGCCAGTTGCCAGCGGTGGCCGGCGAGGTCCTCGAGAGTGCAGTCCCGCTCGCCGTATACCCGTTCGACTGGCGCCTCGAGCACGACGGCGCCATGGTCACGGGCGCGGGCGAACGCCGCGTGCACGTCGGCGACCCGGACCCGGACGACGTGGGTGACCCCGCCTGGCTGCGGCGGGCGCCGGTCGCCGCCGTCGTCGGCGATGATCACGGCACCGTCGTCGCCGACCGCTAGCTGGGCCCGATGGTCTTCACCGATCCGCGTGCGCTCGGCAAAGCCGAAGGCAGCGCTCAGGAAGGCCACTGCAGCGCGCACGTCGGGGTAGACGAGTACCGGCACGACCGTTGCCGGTGGCACCGAGCGGTTGTTCCTCATGGGCGTTCCTTTCCGTCTTCGCCGGCCGGCGGCCAGGGTCCGAGCGGACGTCCGATTTCCCAGTGGTGGCCGAATGGGTCCACGACCCGGCCCAGCAGCCAGCCGTAGACCTCGGCCACCGGGTGGACCTCGCGAGCGCCTGCCGCCAGCGCCCGCTCGACGGCTGCCGCCGGATCGTCGACGACGAGCAGCAGCCGTGCGGTCGCGCCCTCCAGGGTCTGGGGACTGAAGTTCCCGTGCTCAGGCGACTCGTCCTCCACCCAGAACCGGGTCGAGCCGACCTGGAGCTGCGCTACCACCTCGGGGAGCTCGTCGGTCCCGCCGAGGCGGAAGCACGTCTGCGCCCCGAACGCAGCTTCGTAGAACGTCACGGCCTCGCGCCCATGGCGAACCGACAACTGGACCTGGACGCACGGCACTACGGGGGGATGGCCGCTCGCTACCACGTCCACAGGGTCCTCCTCGGCGACGCCATAATTCGCTATGGTAACAGCCTAGTGAACATGATGGCCGGCGCAACTCCCAGAGGGCCCCAGTCCGGGCGGCGTCCGTATCGCTCGCCCCTGCGCGAGGCAAAGGCCCGCCGCACCCGGGCCGGGATTCTCGGCGCGGCCACCCGGCTGTTCCGCGCCCACGGCTACGCCGGGACGACCGTCGCCGCAGTGGCCGCCGCGGCACGAGTATCAGTGGCCGCCGTCGAGCTCGCCTTCCCGACCAAGCCCGACCTGCTCAAGGCGGCGATCGACGTCGCAATCGCCGGCGACGACGAGCCGATGCCCGTGCTCGAACGCCCGTGGGCGGCGTCGGCCCGGGCGGCGCCCGACGCCACGGCCTTCCTCGACGCGGTGGCCACGACCCTCGTACCGGCCGCCGAGCGGTCAGACGCGCTGGTGCTTGCCGCCCTCGAAGGGGCTCGTAGCGACGACCGCCTGGTCCCGCTCGCCGAGCAGCTGAACGCCCAGCGCGCCGTGACGGCCAGCTGGATCGTCGACGGCCTCACCGGGAAGACACCGCTGCGGGCCGGCCTCGGCCGCTCCGAGGCCATCGACATCGTGTGGCTGCTCATGGACCCGGCCGTCTTTGACCGCCTGACGACGACACGCGGCTGGCCGCCCGACCGCTTCGGCCGCTTCTTCGCCGACGGACTGCTCCGGCTCCTCGCGGAGGCGGCCCCAACCAGGCAGGCTGACGAGGATCAGGGCGCCGGGCCGCCACGTCCCCCGGCGTCATCCGCGCCCCGCAGCGGCCAGTCGTCCCCCCACCGCGCCCGGCCAGGGGACCACGGGACGTAGATGCCGACATCCGCACCCGATCGGAGCATGACCGGATGTGTTGTCTGGGGCGCGGGTGGCTGCCAGCCGTATGCGCCCGCGGCCGGCGAGGGCCAGCGCGGCCAGCGGGCTGGGCGCATCCCGGTGACTCGGACGCGGACGCCTCCAGAGCTTGACTTTACGCGGCAAAGTAGACTAGGTTTGCCGCATAAAGTAGATGGAAGGTGAGGGAGATGGCAGCAACGCACGACACGGCCAACAGCGCAGGGATCCTGGCAGGCCCGCATTCCAGGCGCGACCCACAGACGGTGGCCTGGGTAAGGGTCGCGGTGGCGATCTGGCTGCTGGTGCTGGCGGGGATCTTCTGGTCCCGCGGCTACCACTGGGGCGCGGCGCTGGTGGCGCCGGCCGCGCTGCACCTGTGGCTCGCCCGTCGGCTGTTCGCCAGGGCCCAGCGCCAGCACTAGGACACGGCACGCCCGCAGGGCAGGGAGCCCCGCGGGCGCGCCGTCATGCACGACCTCCCGGAAACAGCACTTGACTCAACCGGCCGAGACCAGTGCCGGGCGCGCTCTGTCGTTCACCCCCCTGCCGGGCATGATCGGATTTCATCCCCGGCAACCGCGCCGAACGGCGGGGATGCGCGTCCTGCCGGGAAGCTATTCAGTGACGTGACGGAGATGAGGCTGGAAGGGGCTACAGCTCCTCCTGGTTCCAGCTCAGTCGTTGCCGTCGCAGCTTGAAGATCAGTGAGTGGTGGCTGCGAGTATGCCTGCGACGCTGCGGACGAAGCGGGGAAGCGCGTCAGGGTCTCCGGCGCAGCGCGTCGGGTTGAGCTCGCCGATCGACAGCGCTCGCATCCGCTGATCCCGGGTCGCCGCCGTGAGCGCCTCGGCGACCTGGTCGAGGGTAGGGCCCGTGTTGCGGCAGTCAGTGTTCTCCGCCAGCGGGGCGTCGATGAAGTCCATGACGTTGACGTCGAGGTGAAGGGCGAGCGGCCCTGCAGGAAGCTGGCTGAGCGCGGTCAGGGCGGTGGCGACCGGGTCGGCGGCGAGCGCCTGGCTGGTGGTGACCTGCAAGCCGAGCCGATCCGCCTGCTCGCGCTCCCACTGCGTGGCGATCAGGGGCTCGACCCCGAGCCAGGCCACCTGGTCCGGCTCGAGCAGTGGCCGTGACCCGAACGCCCCGGCCAGGGTGTCCAGGCAGCCCGGCAGGGCCAGCGCATGCGCGAGCCCCATCCAGTCCAGCGCCCCGTCGGTGGTGCTTTCGGGAGTGTTCATGTCGTAGTGGCGGTCGACGTACAGCAGTCCCGGCGTCCCGGCGCCCAGGAGCCGCAGTGCCGCCATGACGCCGAGGGCGACGGTACAGTTCCCGCCGAGCACCAGCGCGATGTCGCCACGCGCGAGCAGCGGGTCGAGCCGGTCCGCTAGCTGCTGCACGGACGTAGTCGCCTGGCCGGCGTTCTGGGCCAGCGGGTGCTCCCGGTCCGGGCTCCAGGCCTGGTGAGGCAGGTCCCCGTCGTCATGCACCTCGAGGCCGGCGGCGACGAGCTGGTCGAGCAGCCCGGCCGAGCGCAACGCCTCAGGCGCCAGGTCCTGGCCGGCCGCGTAGCTGGCCGCGCTGCTTGGAACGCCCACGACCGAGATCCTGCTCATCGGGGAGAGGCTACCGGCGCCCGCCCCAGTGGCGCCACTGACCGACAGCCCCGCCCGGCAGCGGCAGGTGAGTTATGGCCGGCCTGTTATCACCGTGACTCGATGGGAAAGTGATTGGCATGTCGTTCGCCAGAGTGCCCGCGACGGCTGCGTGGCGGCACCGGGGTGCCCGCTCCGGCTTCGAAGTGGTGTACTTCCAGGCTGGCGCTGGTGGGTGGGGGATCGAGGGGTGGACCACTGCGGTCGAGGACGGCGATACCTGGGTCGTTGAGTACGCCATAGAACTGGACGCGGGCTGGGCTACCCGCAGCGCACGGATCCAGGGACGGTCCCGGACCGGATTCAGCTCAAGGCTGCTTGAGGCTGACGGGGCAGGCCGCTGGCTGGTTGACGGTGAACGCGCCGCGCACCTCGATGGCTGTCTCGACGTTGACCTGGAGTCCTCGGCCATGACCAACGCGCTGCCCGTGCACCGGATGGCCCTCCCCGCCGGAGCCCGGGAGGATGCCCCAGCCGCCTACGTCCGCGCTGCCGGCCTGGGCGTGGAGCGGCTGGAGCAGACCTATTCGCGTACTCCCGGCCAGGCCTCCCGCCAGTGCTTTGACTACAACGCTCCCGTCTTTGGCTTCAGCTGCCGCCTGGCGTATGACGAATCCGGTCTGGTGGTTGACTATCCGGGGATCGCCGTGCGGGCGGCCTGACCGGCCGGCATTCCAGGCTGGGCGCCGCGCGCGGTCATGAGCGAGCTAGGAACGCGACCTGGCCGGGCTGGAGCGGGGGAGACTGGTCGAGAAGGGCACTGATCACAGCGGCGGTGTAGCTGCGGTCCTGGAGGAAGGTCTTGGCCGAGACGAGGATCAGTCCGGCATGTTGCTGGCTGGCTGCCCGGTAGCGGGTATCCAGCGGGATGAAGTCCTTGATGTTGGCGGTGACCAAAGCTCGCCCGGCGCGGGCGGCGTGAGCGAGGATCTGCTCGTCAGGCAGCGCGACCAGGGCCGGGTCGGCCACGACGGCGAGGACGTCATGGCCTTTGCCCCGGACTTGCCCGGCGATCGTGCCGGAGAGCATCTCATCGAGCAGCAGCGGGTAACTCACGGTCCTAGCCGGCCAGCAGCTGGCGCTCCCGCCGCCAGGCGTCTTCAGCCGCCTCCGCGGCGGCTATCTCTGCGTCGATCTCCTCGGCGTAGCAGGCCCAGTACCGGACGGCGGCACGGGTAAGGCGTACCGGGATACCTGTGTTCTCAGCCACCAGCGCAAGCAGATCATCCTCAGCCAGGCCAGGCTCTGCAGCACGGGCAGACTTGACCGCGCGGATGACTTCCCATACGTCGGGACCACCAACCAGCCCGGCCCGCCGTTCGGGACCGTGCGAGGTCGTCTGACGTCACGGTATGGAAGCGCCCGCGCCACGACTGTGGCCAGTCCGACGGCGATGTGTCTCACGGGCGGTGCCGCTGCGCTCGCGCGGCAGCCTGTCGATGAACCGGCCAGCCCACGGGCCGGCGGTCGGCTGGCGGCCGTGTTAGGGTGGTGACCTGCGGCTTTACCAAGTACGCCGCGCCGACATCGAGTGCTTCGCCCGCGACCTGGAACCTCGCGGACGCGCCAGCACGGTGTCCCATCTTCAGGTCCTGTCCGGCCGCCAGGCGGCCGCAGCCAGGGTCAACCCCTGGAGCACTCAGCCCTCGGCGATCCGCACGCAAGGGACCACATCCGATGATTGCACGCAGACGGTTCATTGACATCACCGGACAGAGCAGCCGCAGGTTGCCCGCTGCCCTCTCCGCCATGCGCACGGCGGCGGGCCAGGCAGCTTGCCGCATCCCGCGGCCCGCCGCCGTGGTGGCCGTGGCCGTTCTGCTCGCCACCGTGATGGTGCCCACGGCCGCCGCGGCCGCGGCGCCTGCGTCGGCCCGGCCACCGGTTCCGGTCCTGCACTGGCGCTCCTGCGACGGCGGCTTCCAGTGCGCCACCGTCCGGGTGCCATTGAGTTACCGGCACCCGCGCGGCGCGACGATCAGGATCGCCGTGGTCAGGCACCAGGCGACCGACCCGGCTCGCCGCATCGGAACGTTGTTCGTCAACCTCGGCGGCCCCGGCGTGCAGATCGAGCCCTTCGTGGACGGCTTCGGGGCTCTTCCCGCGGCGATCGCGGCTCGGTACGACATCATCACGTTCGACCCTCGCGGGTTCGGCTACAGCACCGCGGTGCGCTGCTTCCCGACCATGGCGGCGGAGAGCAAGTTCCTTGGGGGGCTGCCCGCCTTCCCGGTCGGCGCACGGCAGGACGCGGCCTGGGTGCGGACCTGGGCCCGGTTCGACGCGCGGTGCGCCGCACGGGGCGGCCGCCTGCTCAGGCATGACACCACCGCCAACGTGGCCCGCGACATGAACCTGCTGCGCCAGGCGGCCGGCGCCCCGGTGCTGAACTACCTGGGCGTGTCCTACGGCACCGGACTCGGCGCCACCTACGCCAACCTGTTCCCCGCCACGACCGGCCACATGGTCCTGGACGCGAACCTCAACCCGGTCGCCTGGACCCACCGGGACGGCGTGCTGCCGACCTTTCTTCGCCAGGGCACCGGCCAGGCGTCCGCGGCGGTGATGCGGGCCTTCCTGCACCTGTGCGGCAAGACAACAACGTCGGCGTGCGCGTTCTCTGCCGGAACCCCGGCCGCGACCCGTGCCAAGTGGGCCACGCTGCTGCGGCGACTCCGCCGGCACCCGGTCACTATCGGCACCCCGCCGCAGACCTACACCTATGCGGACGCGGTCGCCAGCCTGCCCCTGAACGCGGTGAGCCAGTGGCAGTCCGGCGCCAGCCTGCTGCAGCAGCTATGGACGGCCTCGGCCGCTCACCGTCCGTCCACCGGCGCGCCCCCGCCCGCCGCCCCGCCTACGCCAGCGCCCGTCCCCACGCAGCCGCACCACGCGCCCGCCCACGGCCGTCTACACCGGCGAGGAACAGACGTTCGCCGTGCTCTGCTCAGACAGCCCGAACCCGCGCGACCCGGCCGCCTACGCGGCCGCCGCGCGTCGCGCCTATGCCCACTCGGGCGCCTTCGGCCTGCAGTCGGCCTGGCGCCTGGAGGCGTGCGCGGACTGGCCCGCCACTGCGGCCCAGGACCGGTACTCAGGTCCGTGGAACCGGCGCACGGCCAGCACCATCCTGGTCCTCGGCAACACCGGCGATCCGGTCCTGCCCCACCAGGACTCGGTCGCAATGGCCCGGGACCTGGCCCGCGCGAGGCTGCTGACCGTCGCCGGGTACGGGCACACCGAGGCCGCCAACCCGAGCACCTGCGCCACGCGCTACGAGACCCGCTACCTGTTCACCGGCGCCCTCCCCCCGCCAGGAACTGTCTGCGAGCAGAACGCCACCCCGTTCCCCGGGTGACAACCAGCGGCCGGGCTTCCCGGACCTGGGCCAGGTTCCCTACTCCGGACGCTGGCAAGCCACGCCTCCGCCCCTTGCCGGCCACCGGCGTCCCGGTTTATCTCCCGGGTCGGTCAGGGCTCAGCGTGAGAGCAGTTCGAGTTCGCCGGAGTCGATCCGGACGGCTATCGACCGGCCCGCGTTGCTGGCTTGCGGGACGCCCGCGTGGACATACCCCGAGGTGACCTGCTGGCTGACCCGGTAGGGGACAGTGGCCGGCAGGTGCAGGGTGGCCTGCGCGGACACCAGCGTCAGCCCGACCCGCCCAGGCGGGGACACGAACCAGGCGCTCAGGTGCCCGGACGTGATCGACGCGGCCAGGCTCGGTGAGCGCAGCCCGGTCGCGCTGACGTCCACGCTCCGCACGCTGATCCGCAGCGGGCCCGCCAGGCCGGTCATGATCACGTGACCGGACGGCTGGCGCAGCACGATCCCGCAGCGCTGCGGGACCACGAGCCGCAGGCGACCGGTGCACGGGCTGTGCGCGGCGCACCGGTAGGCCAGGTGCAGCACCCCGTCAGCCAGCCGGGGCCCGGTCACGACCACCGCGTAGCGGCCGGTCCAGTGCACCGGCCCGGACAGCGTGACCCGGCTGGTCTGCGCGGCGACGATGTTCAGCTGCCCTGGCGGTGCCTGGAGGTCGACGGTGCGCACAGAGTCCGCGGCGACTGACACGGTGCGGGTGTCGCCGGGCCCGTGTCCCCGGTTCCGGGCCGCCGCGGCCAGCGCGAGCGTGAGCACGACGACGGCGACGACCCCCACCACGAAGGCGGCGGTGCGCCAGGGTGGTGACGCGGCAGCGTTCCCGGAGGCTCCGTCCCCGGAGCCGGGGGGGCCAGAGCCCGGGGTGCCGAAGCCTGGGCCCCCGGCGGGCCCGCCGGGCGGGGGAGGGTCGGGCGGAGTGACGGCCACGCACCCAGAGTGCCCCAAACTGGCCGGCCAATGCACACGGGCCGCGGTTTAGTTCACCGATTTCGGGTACCTGCCGGCCGTTCCAGTCAAAACGGCGGGCCGCGGGTTTCTGGCCCCGGGCCCGCCGCCGATACCCCAGTCAGCCGCAAGTGTCAGCCGTAACAGTGTCATCGCAACAATGCCGGAAGGACTGCCCTCATGCTGGGTTTCGTCGCAGCCATTCTCTTTGCCATTGCCTTCATCATCAACGCCGCGAACGTGTCCATCAGCAACGCCATCTTCACGCCGACCAGCCTGATGCTGCTCGGCCTGGTCTGCCTGGCCCTGCACCTGTCCGGAGTGGGCACCAGCTGGAAGTACCGCCGCTAGCCTCCGCGCCGGGCCCGCCGCTCAGCGGCGCGGGCCCGGTGCGCCAGGCGGCCGCCGGGTCACGGCAGGATGACATGCGTGGATCCAGCAGACATCGCCCAGGCCCTGCGCGCGGCGATGCATGGCGAGGTGGACTTCTCCTCCCGCCGCCGCGCCGAGTACTCCAGCGACGCCTCGAACTACCGGGTCGTGCCCCAGGTGGTCGCCTTCCCCCGGGACGCCGGGGACATCCTGGCCGCGACGGAGGTATCCAGGCAGACCGCGACGCCGCTGACCACCCGGGGGGCCGGCACCTCCATCGCGGGTAACGCGGTCGGGCCGGGAATCGTCCTGGACACCTCGCGGCATCTGGGCCGGATCCTCGACCTCGACCCGCAGGCCCGGACCGCGAAGGTGGAGCCCGGGGTGGTGCTGGCCAGCCTGCAGGCCGCCGCAGCCCCGCACGGCCTGCGGTTCGGTCCCGACCCGTCCACCCAGTCCCGGGCCACGCTCGGCGGGATGATCGGCAACAACGCGTGCGGCGCCCACGCCCTGGCCTATGGCCGCACCGCGGACAACGTGCTTGAGCTTGACGTCGTGGACGGCACCGGGCGGCGCTTCACGGCGGGCAGCGGCCTGGACCCGGTGCCCGGCCTGGACGCCCTGGTCTCAGCCAACCTGGCCCTGCTGCGCACCGAGTTCGGGCGGTTGCGCCGCCAGGTGTCCGGCTACTCCCTGGAGCATCTGCTCCCCGAGAACGGGGCCAGCCTGGCCCGGGCGCTGGCCGGCACCGAGGGCACCGTGGTCACCATGCTGGGCGCCACGGTCCGCCTGGTGCCGGTGGCCCGGGCGCACGCGCTGGTCGTGCTCGGCTACCCGGATGTGGCCGACGCGGCCGACGCGGTGCCCGCGATCCTGGCTCACGCCCCGCTGGCGATCGAAGGCCTCGACGCCCGGATGGTGGACGTGGTCCGCCGCCGCAAGGGATCCTCCCGGGTGCCCGAACTTCCCCCCGGTGACGCGTGGCTGATGGTGGAGATGGGCGCGGAGTCCACCGCGGAGGCCCTGGCCCAGGCTCAGGCCATGGTGGCCGGCGCAGGCGCCATCGCAGCCGCGGTGATCCCAGCGGGCCCGGAGGCGTCGGCCGTCTGGCGTATTCGGGAGGATGGCGCGGGACTCGGTGGGCGGACTCCGGATAATCAGCAAGCCTGGCCCGGCTGGGAGGACGCGGCGGTGCCGCCCGCCCGGCTCGGCACCTACCTGCGGGAGTTCCGGGCGCTGATGGGCTCTTATCGGCTGGACGGGCTGCTCTACGGGCACTTCGGGGACGGCTGCATCCACGTCCGGATCGACTTCCCGCTCGACCGGCCGGGCGGCGCCACGGTGATGCGCCGCTTCCTGGCCGACGCGGCGCACCTGGTGACCGCGCACGGCGGTTCGCTGTCCGGGGAGCACGGTGACGGCCGGGCCCGCAGCGAACTGCTGCCGGTGATGTACTCACCCGGCGCGCTGGCCGCGTTCAGCGGGTTCAAGCACCTGCTGGACCCGGCTGACCTGCTCAACCCCGGCGTGCTGGTCCGCCCCCGGCCGCTCGACGCCGACCTGCGCCGCCCGGCGGCTCTCCCGCTGCCCCGGCTGGGGGGCTTCGCGTTCGGTGAGGACGACGGCGACCTGACCACGGCCGTGCACCGCTGCGTGGGGGTGGCCAGGTGCCGGGCTGACTCGTCCGCGACGGGCGGCTTCATGTGCCCCTCCTACCTCGCCACCCGGGACGAGAAGGACTCCACCCGGGGCCGGGCCCGGGTGCTGCAGGACATGGCCAACGGCACCCTGATCTCCGGCGGCTGGAGGTCGCCGGAGGTGCGTGACTCGCTGGACCTGTGCCTGTCCTGCAAGGCCTGCTCGGCGGACTGCCCGGCAGGCGTGGACATGGCCCGGTACAAGTCCGAAGTGACCTACCGGGCCTACCGCCGCCGGCTCCGGCCGGTCTCGCACTACGCCCTGGGCCAGCTGCCCCGCTGGTCCAGGCTGGCCGGCGCCGCGCCCCGGCTGGTCAACGCGCTGCTGCGGATCAGGCCGCTGGCCACCGCCGTGCTCGCGGCGGGCGGGATGGACACCCGGCGGGCGATCCCGGCCTTCGCCCCGGTGCCGTTCCGGCGCTCTAACGGGTCGCGGTCAGCCCTCCGGCACGCGCCCGCGCCCGGGGGCGGACAGCGCCCGGTGGTGCTCTGGGCCGACTCCTTCAGCGACGCTTTCGACCCCGAGGTGCCCCAGGCCGCCCTCACCGTGCTGGACCAGGCCGGCTACCAGGTGATCGTCCCCGGACGTCCGGCGTGCTGCGGGCTGACCTGGATCAGTACCGGCCAGCTGGACGGAGCACGCCGCCGGCTGGGCGCGCTGCTGGACATCCTGGGCCCGTACGCGGAGGCGGGGATCCCCATCGTCGGGCTGGAACCCTCCTGCACCGCCGTGCTCCGGTCGGACCTGGCCGACCTGTTCCCCGGCGACTGCGCGGGCCGCCGCCGTCGCCGCCGCGACCCGGACGCTCGCCGAACTGCTCACCGCGCCGCCGCCGCTGGGCCCGGGACCGCGGTGGGCGCCGCCGGACCTGGCCGGTACGCAGATCATCGCCCAGCCGCACTGCCACCACTACTCGGTGCTGGGCTACGGCGCGGACCAGGCCCTGCTGTCCGCCGCGGGCGCCACGGTCACCACGCTGGCCGGGTGCTGCGGCCTGGCCGGGAACTTCGGCATGGAGAAAGGCCACTACGAGGTCTCGGCGGCGGTCGCGGAGCTGGCCCTGCTGCCCGCGCTGCGGGGTGCCGCCCCCGGCACGGTCTTCCTGGCCGACGGGTTCTCCTGCCGCACCCAGGCCGACCAGCTCGGCGGCGTCCGCGGCACCCATCTGGCCCAGATCCTCGCCTCGCCCCCCCAGACCTGACCCAGGCCTGGGGGTGCGGTCGGGGCGCCGTGCCTTCTCCGCCCCATCCCAATCACACTGGCCCCTCTGGCCCACTCTTCCCGCGCGACGTGCGCCGGAACCGGACAAATTACCCGCTCGGACGCACGTCGCCCGGGAAATGTCAGCGCTAGCCGCCTTGCCAGAGGGTGCTTTCAGCCTGCAAACTACACTTTCATGAGACGGGCCTACCGGCTCGCAGCCGGGTGGTGAGGGGGCCGTAGATGATGACGGACAGGCCGCTGCACGTACTGATCGCGGGCGGCGGCCTGAGTGGTCTCTGCCTGGCCCAGGGCCTCCTCAAGGACGGCCACACCTGCGAGGTGTTCGAGCGCGACGCGGACCTCAGCCGCAGGCGGGGCTACTACCTGCACATGAACGCCGACGGCGGCGAGGCCCTGCGCCGCTGCCTGCCCGGCGACCTCTTCGAGCTCTACGCGGAGACGTCGCGCCAGACTCCTGACCGCCGCGAGTCGATCGTGCTCGACGACCAGCTGAACGTGCTCAGCTCGCAACCCCACCTCGGCCCGCCCAACGAGGGTCCCCGGCCGCATACCGGCGTGCACCGCGGCACCCTCCGCCAGATCCTGCTGGCCCGCCTCGGCGACTCGTTCCGGCCGGGCCGGACCGCCGTCTCCTACGAGGAGCAGCCCGGCGGGGTCCGCCTGAGGCTGGGCGATGGCAGCACGGCCGAGGGCGACGTGCTGGTCGGCGCGGACGGGATCCGGTCAGCCGTCCGCGGCCAGCGCCTGCCCGGGGTCCCCGTGATCGACGCCGGCATCCGCGGGCTCGGGGTGTACGGCCGGTCGCCGCTGACTCCTGACGTGCGGGAGAACCTGCCGTCCCTGCTGCTGCAGGGGGTCATCATCGCCGCCGACCGGCGCGGCTCCCGGATGCTGCTCGCCGCGTTCCAGCCCCGCCGGCCTGCGGCCGAGGCGGCCGCGGAACTGGCCCCGGACGTGACGCTGGAGCCGGTGGGGGACTACCTGATGGTCAGCTGCAGCGTCGCCCCCGGCACCGTCATCCCCCCGGCCGGGGAGTGGACCGGCGAGACCCCGGCCCTGCTCCGCGGCTCCATGCTCGCGGCCATCGACGGCTGGGATCCCGCGCTGCGCGGCGTCGTCGAACGCATCGACCTGAGCTCGATCTTCGTGATCCCGTTCGGGTACCTGGATCCCGCGCCGGCCTGGACGCCGTCCCGGGTGACACTGATCGGCGACGCCGCGCACGCCATGCTGCCCACCCTCGGCCTGGGGGCCAATCTGGCCCTGCGTGACGCCAGCCGGCTGCTGGAGCAGCTGACCCGGGCGTCGCGCGGCGAGACCGGGCTGGTGGCCGGGATCGGCGTCTTCGAGCAGGACATGCGCGACTACGTCTACCCGTTCATGCGGATGACGATGGACCACGACCGCAACTTCGGGGGCGGCGCCCTCGAGCAGATGGGCTAGACAGCCGACCCGGTGGGTGTGCCACCATCGCGAGAATGGACATGACGCTGCGGTTCGAGATCTTTCCCGACGACCTTGACGTCATCGCGGACTTCTACCAGCGCGTTCTGGGCTTCAGCCTGGTCACCGATCAGCGCCACGGCTCAGCCCCCTACCTCTCGCTGCGACGGGGCACGGTGCGGGTCGGGGCGGCCTGGAGAGAGATCCCGGACGCCCGGGCGGCCCGGCGGCCACCGGCCGGCGTGGAACTGGTGCTCGAGGTGGACGACGTCGTCGGTGAGCGCGATCGGGTGCTAGCGGCGGGATGGCCCCTGGAGGAAGATCTCCAGGAGCGCCCCTGGGGGCTCACCGACTTCCGGATCCTCGACCCCGCTGGCTACTACCTCCGCTTCACTGACCGGGCCCCGGCCTGAACGCGTGCCGTCCGTACCGCGACCACCTCGAGCCGTTCGGTGGGACGCCCGGTGAACTACAGGATGTTTGGTTCACTGGCTGGCTGGAGGCCGGGATTGCAGTAGCTGGCAGAACCGGCGGGCGAACAGATAGGCATCGCCGGGCCAGCGCGCGGAGAGGTAATTGCGGTCTTGCACCACGAAAGCGGGTGCGTCGCTGACCGCGGTGCCGCGGCGCCTGAGGGTGACGGGTCCTCGCTGGAACTGGGCGGCCGGGTCGTCGAGCGCGGCCTTGACCTCGTCCTCGACGTAGGCCGGGTAGGTGCGGTAGTAGCGGCCCAGCCGCCAGGCGGTGGCCAGGTAGGCGGAGCGCTCCATGTACTTGGGCAGGCAGGTGGTGCGCAGGCAGGCCAGGACGCTGCGGCCGGTGGCCAGGTCGTGGGCGCGGGCGAGCACCAGCACCCCGTGGCAGATCGCGCCGACCGGCAGGCCCAGGCTCCAGAACCGGGCGACCTGATCGCGCAGCACCGCGGAGCCGAGATACTGGCGCATCCCGGGGGCATGCCCGCCCGGCAGGAGCAACCCGTCGAAGCCGGCCACTTCCAGCCCGGCCCACCCGGCCGTCGCGGCGAACTCCGGAGCCCGGCTGAGTTCCTGGTAGTCGTCTTTGGCCGGCGCCGCGGCCCCGAGCTGGCCGAACAGCACGCCCGCCAGCAGCCGGGGATCAGCGGCCGGGACGGTGCCCGCCTCCTCGGCGGCGAAGACCACCTGGTGCCCGGCGTCCCGCAGGATCCGCCACGGCACGGCGACCTCGGTAACGTCAAAGTCCCGGTCAGGCAGCGGGATCAGCACGCGCACCGGACAATCCTGCCAGCCCGCAGGCAACTGACTCAACGCTCGTCCAACGCCGCACGCGGTGGCTGCCTCGCGCACGCCCACCGCTCCGCCTGAGCCGGTAACTCCGCCCGGGGCAGCACGGCCCTATCATTGGTCACGATCTGGCGCGGGGGTAGTCAACGGTCTTAGGCAGGCGAAATCAGAATGGCGGAGGATGGCTGGATGAACGGGGATCCCGCCGACGCGGGGGAGCCGCAGGTCGACCTGCAATTGGATCGGCCGCACCCGGCCCGGGTCTACGACTACCTGCTCGGCGGGAAGGACAATTTCGCCGCCGACCGCGCTGCGGCGCAGGCCGGGATAGAGGCCAATCCCAACTCACGGATCCCGCCCCGGGAGAATCGCGCGTTCCTGCGCCGCGTGGTGCGTTACCTCGCCCGTGACGCGGGCATCAGCCAGTTCCTGGACATCGGTACGGGCATCCCGACCTCCCCCAACGTGCACGAGATCGCGCAGGACGCAGATCCGCAGGCCCGGGTCGTGTACGTGGACAACGACCCCATCGTGCTCGCGCACGCGCGGGCGCTGCTGACTTCCGGCCCGGTGGGCAAGACCGCCTACATCGACGCCGACGTGCGCAACGTCGGCAGAATCCTGGACTCCGCTGAGCTGCGGCAGACCCTGGACATGACCCGGCCCGTCGGGCTGCTGCTGATCGCGGTCATGCACTTCGTCGCCGACGAGGACGATCCCTGGGACCTGGCTGCCCAGCTGCTCGCGGAACTGCCCGCTGGCAGCTACCTGGCGCTGTCCCATCTCACCGGGGACTTCGACCCGGCCGCGTGGGAAGGAGTGGCCGCGGTCTACCGGCGCAGCGGGGTAACCATGCAGGTCCGTCCCCTGGCCGCCGTCGAGCGGTTCTTCGCCGGCCTGGATCTCCTGGACCCCGGTGTGGTGTCACTGCCGAGATGGCGCCCTGACTCAAACGACCTCGGCCAGCCCGGCCGGCCGACTGATGCGGCTGTCTCCGTCTACGGTGGCCTCGGCCGGAAGCCCTGAAATCCGGTAGGAATGCGGGGAACGTAGTGCCAAGATCATTAGCATGAGCTTGACGCTATGTACCCTGCTCTGGGCACGGCCCGGGGCCGAGGACGGCTTGATCGCCTATGAGGACCGCGTCCTGCGCCTTGTCCCTGAGCACGGTGGGCGGGTCCTGCAGCGGGCCCGGGGCAACGGAACCGCGGGGCAGCCGCTGGAGGTCCAGCTCCTGGAGTTCCCCTCAGCGCAGGCGCTCGACGCGTACATGACCGACGACCGCCGGCAGTCGCTCGCTGGCGAACGGGACAAGGCCATCTCGAAGACCGAGGTCATCGAAGTCCAGCTGGTGCCCGCTGCCCCTGAGGCGTAAGCCGTGCGGTCAGCGGCCTGCGCGAGTCTCTGCCGCCCGCTGATTGACCTCGCTGGCTTGGTGGACCGGTGTCAGGCACCGAGCGCGAACAGGCACCCGTCCCAGTAGGCCTCGACGCGCGGGCGGCGCTTACCCCGCAGGCCGATCTCCAGAACGTCAGGACGCGGGCCGGCCGGAGCCCGGAACCACAGCTCCAGCCCGGCCGCCGGGATACGGGTGAAGCCTGACCGGCCTGGCGGTGCTCCGGTCGCGGCGTGCATGTACGCGGGCGCGCCCGCACAGCACATGCGCGGGCGCGCAGCCCACACCCACAGCCTCCCGCCCCGGGCAGCGACCAGCTCGGCAGCTTCCGGGCTTACCTGCACCTGCACAATCCCTACCTTAATGCCGGGTGCAGCGGTGACCGGGATAGCGAAGGCGGCACCAGCCTCGATCGGGATCACCAGCGGCGGCAGGCTACGACTGAGGGAGCCTCTTCGGGAGGAGTCAGCGGCGATGAGCCGGGCTGTCCATGTTCCTGCACCGTCGAGCAGGACGAAGACGGTATCTGGTGCGCTCACGCACAGTTGGTCCGGGAGTGGGGGGTAACGGCGAGGGCAAGACAGCTGAGGCTGAGGCTGCGGTTGCGGACCTGCGCGAGGCACTCGAAGGCCTGATCGCTGAGTTTGGCGCCCCGGACGAGCTGACTCTGATGGTTGACGTGGCCTGACGCCCTAGTTCCGCCTTCTGGTCATACGGCTGGACCACCGGGTTCCGCCGCCACG
This sequence comes from uncultured Actinomycetes bacterium, assembly GCA_963844695.1. GTDB lineage: Bacteria > Actinomycetota > Actinomycetes > Streptosporangiales > Streptosporangiaceae > RYN-230. Next base: position 51,293 of record CAWJPL010000005.1, on the reverse strand, counting down.
TGAGGAACTCGCGGCTGACTCTTCCTAGTGGACGCGCAGTCCGGCGATGACGAGTTCGACCATATGGCGTGCGTCGTAGCGGGGGTTGCTGTCCGCGCCGATACAGAGATTTCCCACGCCAAGCATCAGTTCGTAGGCATCCGTGCCGGGGAGAATCTCGCCCGCCGTGGCCGCGGCGTCGAGCAATTGGGCGCACACGGGGACGAGGCGGTCGAGGAAATAGGCGTGCAGGGTCTCGAAGGCGGCCTTGTCGGACTGCAACGCCCTGGCGAGGCCGTGCTTGGTGACCAGGAAGTCGACGAAGAGGTTGATCCACTTCGCCAGCGCGGCGTGCGGTGTGCTGCTGTTCGCCAGCAGTACCGGACCGGCCTCAGCGCAGGCCTCGACCTGGTGCCGGTAGACGGCGACGATGAGATCGGCGCGCGTCGGGAAGTGGCGGTAGATCGTGCCCACGCCTACGCCGGCCTTGGCCGCGATGTCGCGCACGGGCACGTCGACGCCGGAAGTAACAAAAGCCGCGGCGGCCGCGTCCAGCAGTGTCTCCTCGTTACGCCGCGCGTCGGCCCGCTTCCGCGGGACTGACGACCCTGATCCGCTGCCGATGTCGACCACGGCGCCGCTACCCCCGTCCCTCCAGCTTGGCAAACGGAACCGTGTTCCGTATGCTGGCTAACGGAACAAGGTTCCGCTTGCCCAGGATGCCACACCGGGCGAGCCAGGACCAAGCCACGCCCCGGCGGACTCGCTTCACCGCTCAAGGAGGACAGTCATGCAGTACCGCATTCTGGGCCGCACCGGTGTGCAGGTCAGCACCCTCGTGCTCGGCGCGATGAACTTCGGCAGCCTGGGACGTACCACCCAGGACGAGGTCACCGCCATGGTCGACGCCGCCCTGGAGGGCGGGATCAACCTGATCGACACCGCCGACATGTATGGCCAGGGCGAGTCAGAGGAGATGGTCGGCAAGGCCATCGCCGGCCGGCGCGACGACATCGTGCTGGCCACCAAGGCGGGCCTGCCGATGGGCGGCGAGCGTAACCATCAGGGCAGTTCGCGCCGCTGGCTGGTCACTGAGCTGGACAACAGCCTGCGCCGCCTGGGCGTCAACCATGTCGATCTCTACCAGATCCACCGGTGGGACCCGGGTACCAGCGACGAGGAGACTTTGTCGGCGCTGACCGACCTGCAGCGCGCGGGAAAGATTCGCTACTTCGGGTCCTCGACGTTCCCCGCGTACCGCATCGTGCAGGCCGAGTGGGCCGCCCGGGCGAACCACCTGAGCCGCTACGTCACCGAGCAGCCCAGCTACTCGATCCTGCAGCGCGGGATCGAGACCCACGTCCTGCCCGTGACCGAGCAGTACGGACTCGGCGTGCTGGTGTGGAGCCCGCTGGCCTCGGGCTGGCTGTCGGGCGCGGTCCGCGAGGGCCAGGAAATCACCACCAGCCGCTCGGCGCTGATGCCGCAGCGCTTCGACACCGCCATCCCGGCCAACCGGGCCAGGCTCGACGCCGTCGAGCGGCTGGCCAAGGTCGCCGCCGAGGCCGGCCTGACCATGATCCAGCTCGCGCTCGGGTTCGTCACCGCGCACCCCGCCGTGACCAGTGCGATCATCGGCCCCCGCACGGTGGACCACGTGCACTCCCAGCTCGCCGCCGCAGACACGGTGCTCTCCGCCGACGTGCTCGACGCGGTTGACGCGATCGTCGCTCCCGGCGTCGACCTGGCCGCGCACGAGAAGCTCGACACGCCGCCGGCCCTGCTTGACCCGGCGCTGCGACGTCGCTGACCGCCGTACCCACCCGTACTGGAAAGGACGAACAGGCCCATGCCGCAACCACCCCAGCCCCGTTTCGGGATCGCGACCGCCCCGCAACAGGTCAGCTACGACGACATCCTGCGAGTCTGGCGCGAGGCGGACTCGATCCCGCAGATCGAGCATGCCTGGCTGTTCGATCACCTCATGCCGATCGGCGGCGACCCGGCTGGACCGATCTTCGAAGGCTGGACACTGCTCTCCGCCCTCGCCGCTCAGACCCAGCGACTGCGCCTCGGCCTGCTGGTGACCAGCAACCGCTTCCGGCCGCCCGCGATGCTGGCCAAGATCGCCGCGACCGTCGACATCGTCTCCGGCGGACGGCTCGACTTCGGCATCGGCGCAGGCTCGCGGCCCGACATCCCGTGGGCCCGGCGCGAGTACGAAGCAAACGGCCTGCCCTACCATGACTTCGGCCATTCCGTGGGGAGCCTGGCCGAAGCGTGCACGGTGATCCGGCGGTTGTGGACCGAGACGGAACCGTTCGACTTCGACGGCAGCTACGTCCAGCTCACCGGGGCGTTCTGCAACCCCAAACCCGTCCAGCGCCCCTACCCGCCGATCCTCATCGGCGGACGCTCGGCTGCCGTGCTCCGCGTGGTCGCCGGGCAGGCCGATCTGTGGAATATCCCCGGCGGCGACATCGACGACGTGATCAGCCGCAGCGCGCTGCTGGACCGCTACTGCACCGAAATCGGCCGCGACCCCGCCTCGGTGACCCGCTCGATTCACCTGTCAGTCTCCTACGACCAGCCTGGCAGGACCCGGGACGCGATCGGCGAAGCGATCGACGCCGGCTTCCGGCACATCGTCCTCGGACTGCCAGCGCCCTACCCCGCCGGCGTCGCACGGTGGGTCACCGACGAGCTCATCACCACGTCGGCCGATCTCACCCGGATCGAGCCTGCCGAGGTCGAGCACCACGCTGGGCCCGGCAGCTGACCGCGGAACAGCCGCCAGCTCAGAACAAGTGACCCAGCAGGTCTACCTCACCCTCGGGCCAGGCCCGCTGGCCGGTCGCTTTCACCATCAGTGCACCGGTGTCCGCCGCCCTGGCCAGCCCCAGCGTGGTGTGTTCGTGGATCTTCACCCAGGTGCAGCGGTTCCCCGCGCGCGCCCATCCGTTCCGGGCGTAGACGCGGTCGTCGTCGGCGAACAGGATGACAAAGTCCATCCCGCAGGAGCGCGCCAGCTCGGTGACTTCCGTGAGCAGCCTGGCCGCCAGGCCATGCGACCGCTCGCCCTGCGTCACGCACAAGTCGACGACACCGAAGGTCCGGAAGACTTCGCTGCCCACCCGGATCACCCGGAGTTCCACGCCCATCTGGCCCACCAAGGCCCCCTGCGCCGTCGCCAGGTAACGGAAATGGGGCGGGAGCTTGAAGTAGGTCCGGCTGGGATACCCAGGGAAGCACCTCTGCAACAGCGCCTGTACCTGCGGCCTGAGGTCCGGGCCGATCTCAGCCTCTGCGACGCGGGCCAGCGTGGCCGCCTCGCTCGCGTCCCGCGAGGCACCATGCCCGGACTCTACCGGGCCGCCAGATCGTCTCCGGGGCTCCCGGCAGGCGACCAGTTATGGTGGCCTCGATGCCACCGGACGACGCGGCGCCGCGGTGAGAGGAGGCCGGCCCCCACGATGCGGATCCTGAGCTGGAATCTGTGGTGGCGCTACGGGCCCTGGGAGCAGCGCCGGGAGGCGATCGCCGCCATGCTGGCCGAGGCCCGGCCCGACCTGTGCGGCCTGCAGGAGGTATGGGGGGCGCCGGGGGAGAACCTGGCCGCCGACCTGGCCGGGCGGCTGGGGATGCACTGGTGCTGGGCCGAGGCCGCCAAGGGCCGCGAGGGGCTGTCGATCGGCAACGCGATCCTCAGCCGATGGCCGATCGCCGCGCAGGCTGAGGTCACCCTGCCCGCTGGCGGGCTGGCTGGTGAGGCCAGGGTGGCGGTGCATGCCCGGATCGAGGCGCCCGGCGGCGCACTGCCCCTGTTCACTACCCACCTGACCTACGGGGTGGGCCGTTCGCAGGTCCGCACGGAACAAGTTCGGACGCTGGCCGCCTTCGTGGCGGAACACGCCACGGACTGCGCCTACCCGCCCGTGGTCACCGGCGACCTGAACGCTGAGCCTGGGTCGGACGAACTGCGGCTGCTGGGCGGCGTTCTCACCGCCCCGGCCGTGCCCGGCCTGGTGCTCGTGGACGCCTGGCGGTACGCCGACCCCGGCGACCCCGGGTTCACCTGGGATCACCGCAACGGCTACCAGGCCGACACCCTGCTCCCGGATTCGCGGATCGACTACATCCTGTCCGGGCTGCCCCGGCAGGGCCGCGGCAAGGTCCGGTGGGCCGGACTGGGCGGCACCGCCCCGGTGGACGGCGTCTGGCCGTCGGACCACTTTGCCGTCGTCGCCGACCTGGACCAGGAGACCCGGTGACCGCCGATCTGGCCGGCGAGGTCCGGGCCATCTGCCTCGCGCTGCCGGAGGTGGCCGAGCGTCCCAGCCACGGCGCGCCGACCTGGTTCGTCCAGGACAAGAAGGCGTTTGTGACGCTGTGGGCGCGGGGCCACCACGCCAATGACTTTCCGCATTTGTGGTGTGCCGGGCCTGCCCGGGGCCCAGCACGAGCTCGAGACGTCCGAACCCGATCGGTTTTTCCGGCCGCCTTACGTGGGCGGCCGTGGGTGGATCGGCGTCCGGCTCGACGGCGACGTGGACTGGGCAGAGATCGCCGAGCTGTGCCAGGACGCGTACCGGGTCATCGCACCGGCCCGGCTGGCCGCCCTTCTCGACCGCTAGTGCCACCCGGGCACCTGGCCGCGGGACTCGCTGGTGAGGGCGTCGGCGCCCGCGCGACCCACGATGTGATCGCGGCGATCAAAGGCTGAGGTGGCACTCGTTTCGGGACAGCCGATGAGTTTGGGCCAGGCCACATGTCGGAGTAGTGACAGGGACTCTCGCGATCGAAGGAGGGCTGAGATGGGAAAGGTCGTCGCGTCGGCGTCGATGTCGCTGGACGGCTACATCGCGAAGGACGACAACACGATCGGCCGGTTGTTCGACTGGTATCAGAGCGGGGAGGTGGAGTTCCTCACGGCGACGGAGGGCATCACGTTCCACCTGAGCCCGAAGAGCGCCGAGTACTGGGGACGGTGGGTCTCCGGGCTCGGTGCGCTGGTCTGCGGGCGGACGCTGTTCGACTTCACCGACGGGTGGGGGGGACGGCACACCATGGACGTGCCGGTCGTCGTCGTCACTCACCAGGTGCCCGCGGGCTGGGTCGAGGCGCATCCGGGCGCTCCGTTCCACTTCGTCACCGGCGGAGTCGAGGCGGCGGTCGCGAGGGCGCAGGAGATCGCCGGGGACCGCGTCGTGGCGGTCGCCGCTGGAACGGTGGCCGGGCAGTGTCTGGAGCTCGGGCTGCTCGACGAGGTCGCGGTAGACCTGGTGCCAGTGGTGATGGGGACGGGGCGCCCGTTTTTCGGGCAGGTCTCGCTGGAGGACGTCCCGCTCGGCGACCCAACTGTCTGCGTGCAGGGAGACCGGGTCACCCATCTGGTGTTCCCCGCGAGTACCCCGAACAACTGACGACCCAGCTCGTCCAGGCCAACGCCATACTCAGTCGCGTTGGCTCATCCACAGCGATACGTGGGCGGGTTCCAGGGCCTGGTGCACAACACTGGCCAGGTCATCGCGGACCGCGTCCAGGTCGACCGCGTCTTTCAGCCGGGCCGCGAACGCGGCCACGGTCTGGTCGGCGTCATACCGGGCACGGTTGAACCGCCGGTCCACCGCTCGCTGCACCCGCTGCCGCAGCGGATTGAACAGAGCCGCGGCTGCCAGCGTGGAGGCGGCCACCGCCACCGGCGTGTGGACCCGGAACACCTGGGTGGTCAGCAGCACCAGCCCGGCATACACCCCGACCAGCAGGCCGGTCACGATCGCGTACGCCAGGGTGCGGGAGATGATCCGGTCAATGTCATACAGCCGGTACTTCAAGATCCCCACGCCGATGCCGACCGGCAGTGCGGCTAGCCCGACAAGGAGGACATTAGAGCCGAGCAGGTCCGCCAGCAGGATCGAGAAAATCGCGATCGCGGCGCCACTGGCGAGCCACTTCAGCTGCTGGCGGCGCTCGCCTCCGGCGCGCCGCCAGCTGAGCGCCTGGCGGGCCACGAACGACAGCCAGATCGCCCCGATCGAGACAAGGATGGGAACAGTCAGCCATCCAGGCGGATTGAACGTGTCCGTAAGGTTGCCGTTGGTGCCGAGGCGGATGTCGTGACCGGCGACTGCGGCGATCGCCTGGGCGACGGTGACCGCCACCGCGGAGGCCGCGAGCGCCGCATAGACCCACAGCACCCGCCGCCAGCGGCGCGACGTCAGCCGGCCGTCCGGGAACAGCAAGATGACCGGGGGGAACAGCGCGAGCGCAGGTGCCTGCAACGTGTCGAGCACCACAGCTACCGGAGCCAGCGGCAGCCCCCGATGGCCCAGGCTGTAGTCCAGCACCGCGTACTCAGTGGCACCGGCGGCAAGCACGTACAGCACGATGAAGATGAGCAGGAGCCAGCCGATAGGGTTGCGCGGCTGGCGTCGTGCAACAACGAGGCCCACACCGCCGTAGATCACCAGGATGGCAAACCCCCACCCCGTGCCGCTGGTCGTCAGCTGATGATCGAAGTCCTTCAGCGTGAAGAGTGCGGCCGCCAGCACGAGCAGCAAGGCGCCCAGGACCGACGCGGTCGCCGGGGACGCCAGCCGGCGGGGGTGCCTGCCGGGCCGCCCTGGCGTCCGGTGGCTGGCGGTGTCTGCCGTCACGCACGCAACGCTACGCCCGGATCGTTCCGGGAACGTTACCGCTGAGCACGGGAACCCCTCCAGCTGGGCCACAGGTTCACCAGCTGAGCCTGACCGGCCTGACCGGCTGGCTCGCCGGGCGGGGCTAGCGGAAGCGGGCGCCCCGGGCGCGCAGCACCACCAGCGTGCCCAGGCAGACGGCGGCCAGCAGGACGAACGGGACCACGTCGGAGGTGGCCTGGGCCAGCGCTCCGCTGGCCGCCGCGCCTACCGTCTGGCCGCCAGCCCAGGCCAGGTTGGCCAGCCCGAAGGCCAGGCCCTGGTTCAGGTTCAGCCGGTGCGCGCCGTCGCTGAGCAGGGCCGAGGCCGGGGTGAACAGCGTCCCGTACGACGGCATGCCCAGGACCAGCAGCGCGATCAGCGCCGCCGCCGGGGCCAGCAGCGGCGCCAGCAGGCTGACCACCACGGCGGCACACAGCGAGATCTGGATGGGGACCAGCGCACCGCGCCGGTCAGACAGCCGCCCGGCCAGCGGGGACAGCGCCGACTCGATCGCCGCGGCGGCCAGGAACGTCCCGCCGATGATCAGTGTGGTCGCGCCCAGCTGGGCCAGGCGCAGCGGGACCAGCACGTCCACCACGCCGAACGCCAGTCCGGCCAGCAACGTCAGCCACATGCCCGCGCCGACCTGGCGGTCGCGCACCGCGGGCAGCGCGGCCCGCAGCCGCTGTGGCTCGGACCGCTTCGGGGCGGGGACGAAGAACGCCACCACCATCAGGCCGACCCCCGCCACCGCGGCCGCGGCGAAGGCCGGTCCCGTGCCCACCTGCCCGGCGACCGCGCCGACCACCGGCCCGAACAGCGCGCCGACCACCGCGGCGGCCAGGCCGGTACCCAGCAGTTCTCCCCGCCGCTCGGCGGGCGCGGCGTTGGCGATCCAGGCCATGGCCGCGGTCCAGGTGCACGCCCCGCCCAGGCCCTGGACAAACCGGGCCGCGTCCAGCACCGGGGCGGCCGTGGCGAAGCCGAAGACCAGCGTGGACACGCTCATCAGGGCCAGCCCGATGAGCACCACCGCCCGGTCGCCGAGGCGCGCGGTGAGCACTCCGCTGGGCAGCGCGCCGACCAGGGTGCCCAGCGGGTAGGCGGCGACCAGGATCCCCGCGCCGGCCTTGGACAGGTCGGCGGACTGGGTGTAATGCGGCAGCAGGGGGGTCAGTGCGGTGAAGAAGACCGTGTCCACCAGGACCAGCGCACACAGGAAGCCGATCAGCACCCGCAGCCGGGTCGGCAGCCTCGGCCGGGTGAGGACGGGCGGAGCAGAGGTCATGCCCGCGTCACGCCGTGCACACGCTATCTACCCGATCTGCCGCGCCCGTGCGGCTGCCGCCGTAGCCCTGCCTCGGGGCCGCAGCGTCAGGCCCCAGTCTTCCCGGATTCGGCCCCCGAGTCCGGACTGTACCTTCAGTCAGCCTTCTGTGGCCAGTTGATTCAGCCACCGCTGGCTGGCCCGGGTCACCCGCGGCGGGACCGAGAGCTCGTTGAGCAGGTCGGTGGCCGCGGCCATCTCGTGCTCGCGCCGCCGCGCATGCTGGTAGGTTCCCTTCTCCAGCCGGGCCAGCGTCCCTTCGTCCCCCGCCGCGAGTTCAGCCGCGATGTGCTCGCGCAGCCAGTCCTCGCAGCCGGCCGCCCGGGCGGCGTGCAGGGCCTCGATGGCCGCCGCGGCCATCCCCTTGTAGAACACGCTGCGCAGCAGTTTCCGGGTGGCCGCGACCCCGGCCGGCCCGGGCAGCACGCTCACCGTGGCCCCGCACGCCCCGAGCAGGCGGGCGACGTCCTCCGCGGCCGGCCCCGACACGAGCATCGGGGTGTGCAGTCCTCGCCCCGGCACCGCGGCCATCAGGGCGATGTCCGCGAACAGCACCCCGGCCTCGTCCGCGATCACGGCCAGGCCCTGCTTGAGACCAGCGGACGCGGTGTTGGCGTCGGCGTACACGGTCCGGCCGCCCGTCCCGGCCAGGCCGGGCAGCGCCTGCTCCAGCGCCCGCTCCGCTTCGTTCGCGGTGGTCAGGCTCAGCACCAGGTCGGCGCCCCGGCAGGCGTCCGCGTCGCTGGCGGCCGCCGTCACGCCGGGTGGCGCAGGCACGGCCGGGTCGTACCCGCGCACCTGGACTCCGGCGGCGGCCAGGTCGCGGGCGATCGTGCCGCCGGCCTCGCCGAGCCCCAGCACCGCCACGGTCAGCGCGGCAGGCGCCATCCCGGCGGTCACCGGGCGGTCCCGGGCAGGTCGGCTCCCAGGTCCGGTCCTGCGTCCACCGGGGGCGTCCCGTGCGTATGGAAGCTGTCGATGGTCTTCAGCCCCCACGCCTGGCCCTTGGCCCGCTCCGCGCGGGACCAGGAGATAGGCCGCCAGTCCGGGGCGAGCACCAGCCGCGCGCCCGCGTTGCACAGCTCGATCCGGTTGCCGCCCGGCTCGTACACGTAGAGGAAGAACGTCTGCTGGATGGCGTGCTTGTGCGGCCCGGTCTCGATGTGGACGCCCGCCTCCAGCATCACGTCGGCGGCGCGCAGGATGTCCTCGCGCTGGTCGGTGGCGAACGCCACATGGTGCAGCCGGCCCGTGCTGGCCGTCCAGTCGGACGTGTACACCAGGTCGTAGCTCTTGTCCCCGACGTGGTACCAGACTGCTGACGGAACCCCATCATCCATAACGATCTGCTCGGTCAGCTCAGCCCCGAGAACCTCGGGCAGGTACCGCGTGACGGCCGGGATGTCGGCAGCCAGGTAGTTCACGTGATCCAGCCGCCGTACGTTGGCGCCGCGGCCAGGGAAGGGAGCGGCCTGGTTCTTCAGCGCGGGACGCTGCCCCTCGGGCGGCTCGTACCACTCGCTCTCCCAGTAGATGCCGAACTCGTGCCCGTCGGGGTCGGTGAACCGGTAGGTGGGCCCGATACCCTCCACGCCGTCGGCCCAGCCGAGGCCGAGCCCGGAGTCCTCAATGGCCCGCACCCGGCGTTCCAGCGCCTCCGGCCCGGCCGCGCGCAGCCACGTCCGGCCGATGCCCGAGGCCGGTGCGTCCACCACGCAGACCGTGAACCGCTCGTAGTCGTCCCAGGTGCGCAGGTAGGTACGGGCTCCGGCCCGGGCCACCTCGGACAGGCCCATCAGCCGGACGAAGAAGTCCACGGTCTCGGCTGGGACCTGGGTGCGGAGTTCCACCGCCGAGACGTGGGCGATATCACGGCAGCGCTGCGGGGACACGACGCATTACCTCCTGGCGCTCTCTGTTCGCTCGTTACCGGGCTATGGACCGGGTCGATCTGCCGGGACCGGCCTGCTGCCCGGCGAGGCTGCTGAGGGCCTCGATGACGCTGGTGATGTGATCTCGCATCGCCGCCTCCGCCGCGACCGGGTCGCGGGCCACCACGGCGGCCACGATCTGCTCGTGCTGGGCCAGGGACACGGCCGGCCGTCCCGGGATCAGGGACACGCTGAACTGGTGCCGGACCAGCTGGGCCCGGAGCCGCTCGATCATGGCGGTGGCGGTGTCGTGGGCGGCGATGGAGCGGATCCGCGCATGCAGCCGCGCGTTGGCGTCGCTGTAGCGCAGGAGCTCGGCCGCTCCCACCGCCACCCGCATCTCGGCGACGATGTCCTGCAGTTCGGCCGCCTGGGCCGGGGTGACCCGCTCCGCGGCCCGGGCGGCGGTCAGCCCCTCGAGCAGCCGCCGCACCTCGGTGATCTCGATCGCCTCGCTGAGCGGGATGACCCGGACCCGGGCGCCCCGGTGCCGCTGCACGTCCACCAGCCCCTCGCTGGCCAGCACCGGGATCGCGGCCCGCACCGCGAACCGGCTGCACCCGAAACGCTCGCACAGGTCGACCTCGACCAGGCGCTGCCCGGCGGCGAACTCTCCGGCCAGGATGGCGTCGCGCAGCGGCTCCAGGACGGCCCCCTCGTCGGTCACGCCTACCCCTCTTCGTGGTCCGCCCGGACGTAGCTGACGCCCAGCCGTTCCAGCACCGGCCGCAGCTGATAGCGGTCCAGGCTCAGCTCCCCCCGGGTGAAAGCGAGCCGGGCCTCGTCCTCCTGCTCCATCCGGTCCTTCCCGGCCGCCGCGACCTGGGCCGCGGACTCCCGGGGGACGCAGACCACCCCGTCGCCGTCCGCGACCACCACATCCCCCGGCCGCACCACGGTGCCGGCGATGCTGACCGGCACGTTCACCGCGCCCGCGAAGGCCTTCTGGGTGCCCTGCGCGCTGATGAACTGGGACCAGACGGGGAAGCGCGCCGCGGTGATTTCGGCGACGTCGCGCACGCCGGTCGTGGTCACCAGCCCGCGCACCTCGCGGGCGGCGAGCGAGGTGGTGATGAGCTCGCCGACGAAGCCGTCGCTGGACGGGGACGTGGTCGTGACCACCAGCAGGTCACCCGGCCGGGCCTGCTCTATCGCCACGTGCAGCATGAGGTTGTCGCCCGGCCCGCACAGCACGGTGAGGGCGGTACCAGCCGCGCGGGCCCCGGCCCAGGCCGGCCGCAGCGCCGTGCCGAGCAGCCCGGTCTTGCCCGCGGCCTCGTGCACGGTGGCCACGCCGAGGTCGCCCAGTTCGTCCACCACTGCGGCGTCGGCGCGCGGCGGGTTCATGATCACTACGGGCTTCATGCCAGCACTCCGCTCACCTGGGGAAAGACTCGCTGATAAGCCTCCGCGTAGCGGATCGTGGCCGGCCCGCCGTTCCGCCTGGCCTGCACCCCGCGCCGCTCGGCCAGGTCGGCGTAGTAGCTGACCAGGTGTTCCTGGGAGCCCATCGCCGCCATCGCCTGCTGCTTCAGGTCGAACACAGGCGTGATGTTGACCAGCACGTCCGGCCGGAACTCGCACATCTCGGGCTGATGGGGCTCGAAGCGGAACACCGGCGGCGCGCCGATCACCGGATATGCCGACGGGCGGCCCTGCGCCTGGGCCACCATCCGGGCCCGCAGCGTCAGGTCGGCGGCCTGCGGATGGTCGTAGTTGTAGGGGTCGACCCGGGAGTGGGTGAGGATTACCCCCGGCTGCAGCTCGCGCATCAGGCCGGCCAGTTGCAGCACCAGGTCCTGGGTGTCCGGCAGCGGATAGTCGCCCTGGTCCAGGAAGTGCATGGTGGCTCCCAGCACCTGGCCGGCTGCCTCCGCCTCGGCCCGGCGGATCTCCTTCACCCGCTCCAGCGTCATGCCCGGCTGTTTCCAGGCCCCGGGGGACTCGCCGTGCTCGCCGTAGGACAGGCACACCACGTGGGCCTGGCCGAAGGCCGCGGTGACGACGGCGATGTAACCGGCGGCCCGCCAGACGAAGTCGGCCGCGTGGGCGCTGACGACGAGCAGCCGCCCGAATCCGTCCGTGGTAGTCACGCAGTGTCTCCATGCTGGCTGGGGCTGGGGCTGGGGCTGGGGCTGGGGCTGGGGCTGGGCTCGCTGGGGCTGGGCGGATCGGCGCCAGCCAGCAGGCGGCTGTTGGACACGATCATGGTGATGATCTCCTCGTCGGTAAATCCTGCCGCCTGCAGCGCGTCCGCCATCAGCGGCAGCCCGTCCTCTACCGGGGGGTTGTCCGGCTGGCCGAGGTCGGTGGTGACGATGGTGTGCTCCGCGCCGGTGGCCCGGATGTTGTCGACCATCCGGGCCCACTCGTACTTGCCGGTGAACGGCGTGGTGAAGCAGCGTTCCAGGAAGGCCCCCTGCCCGGCCAGAGCCAGCTGGTCGTCCAGGCTCATGTCCTGCTGCGGGAACTCGGGGTGGGTGGCGATGACGTGCCGGACGCCGGCGTCGAAGGCGGCCTCGGCTATCACCCGGCTCTCGTAGGCGGACAGGTGGCCGGTGGCCACGACAAGCTGGTGGCGCGCGGCGAGCCGGAGCACCTCCACGGCAGCAGGGAGCGGCCGCCCGGCTTCGTCGAGGACGTCCACCACCGGCACCGTGACGCCCTGGGCGTCCAGGTCGCGCTGCAGGGCCAGCCACATCGGCGGGGTCGCGCCCGGGGGAAGGTCGGCGTGCTTGGCCCGGTGGTTGGCCGCGTCCAGGGTCGGCATCCACAGGATCCGGGCGCCCTCCCGGGCCGCGATCTCGACCGCGATCGGATTCAGCCCGCCGACTGAGGCGTTCAGGGTCAGCGCCCCGAGGACCCGGACTTTGCCCCCCGGTACCTCGTGATTCAGTGCCTCGTTGAGGACCGTGGCCCGTTCCGCGGTCGGCACGTAGTGCGACTTCAGGGCGAATCCGGCCAGTCCCACGTCCCGGCAGCGGCGGGCCAGCCGGAGATCGGTGACCTGACGGCGCATCACGTCGGGCTCCACGTGCACGTGCAGGTCGTACGCGCCGCGCACCAGCAGGCGGGCCCACTCGCTCGGCTTGGTCGAGTTCAGCACGTCGCGGTCACCCGCAGGCCATCACGCATCGGCTACCTGACCAGTGTCGGTCGCTTCCAGCGCCGGTCGCTTCCAGCCCGCCGGCGGAACGCCAGCATGGCCGCGACGAAACGCCATCATTGGCGACAATTTCTTTGACAACCTGGGTCACGATATGGGTCGTGATGCCCGTGGTCAAGAGGGTTCCGGCGCGATCCCGGATCCGGCACGGCCGGGGCCGCGATCGGCACGGCCGGGCGATTCGCCCAGTGCTGATCAGGCGCTGAGCTGGATCTGGCGCAGAAACTCGGCGTTGGAGGCGGTGTTGCGGGTCCGGTCCAGCAGCAGTTCGATGCCCTGCTGCGGGTCGAGCTCGGCGAGGACCCGGCGCAGCCTGGCCATCACCTCGTGCTCTTCCGCGGTCATGAGCAGGTCGTCGCGGCGGGTGCTGGAAGGCGCCGGGTCGATCGCGGGGAAGATGCGCTTCTCGGCGAGATCGCGGCGCAGCCGCAGCTCCATGTTCCCGGTGCCCTTGAACTCCTCGAAGAACACGTCGTCCATCCGTGACCCGGTCTCCACCAGGGCCGTGCAGAGCAGGGTCAGCGAGCCGCCGTCCTCAACGTTGCGGGCGGCGCCGAGGAACTTCCGCGGCGGGTACAGGGCGCCCACGGCCACCCCACCGGCCAGGATGCGGCTGCTGGCGGGCGCGGCGAGGTTGTAGGCCCGGCCGAGGCGGGTGATGGAGTCGAGCAGCACGACCACGTCGCGGCCCTGCTCGACCAGCCGCTTGGCCCGCTCGATGGCGAGCTCGGCGACCTGGATGTGCTCCTCGGCGGACTGGTCGAAGGTGGAGTAGACGACCTCTCCGCGTACCGAGCGGCGCAGGTCGGTGACTTCCTCGGGGCGCTCGCCGACCAGCACCACCATCAGGTGCACCTCAGGGTGGTTGGCGGCCACCGCGGCCGCGATGGCCTGCAGCACCATGGTCTTGCCGGCTTTCGGCGGCGACACGATGAGACCGCGCTGTCCCTTGCCGATCGGGGCGACCAGGTCGATGATCCGGCCCGTCGCCGAACCGGAGGCGGAGCTGTTCTCCAGGTGGAGCCGCTCCTGCGGGTGCAGCGGGGTCAGCTTGGCGAACTCAGGGCGGTGCGCGGCCTGGGCCGGGTCGCTGCCGTTGACGGCGGTGACCGTGGCCAGCACCGGGTACTTGTCGGGCCGGTCCCGGTTGCTGGACGGCCGGTCCCGGTTAGCAGACGACTTGCCGGCCGGTTTGCCGGGCTGGGGCGGCCGGGCGGTGCCCTCCACGGCATCGCCCTTGCGCAGGCCGTACTGCTGGACCTGAGCCTGGGACAGGTACACGTCGTCCGGGCCGCGCTGGTAACCGGCCCGGCGCAGGAAGGCCCGGCCGTCGGTGATGTCCAGCAGGCCTGACACCGGCTGCGCGGGGCTTTCCTGGACCGGGGCCGCTGCGGGCGGCCGGGTGGCGTTACGGGCCTGGCCAGACGCCGCAGACTGCTTGCGCGATCGCTGTTGCTGTGGGGTGTTCCGCGGCGGGGCCGCGGTGGGAGGAAGGGTGGTACTTGTGGTCATAAAGAGAATTCCTTTCGGAGGCGGGCCCGCAAATGGGTACGCCAAGATAAAGCGCCGGGCGGCGCCGCGGTAATACGCACGTACATGACACCGGGGCTATCCGGGAACCGGCGTTCACTAGCTGGTACCGGAGCCGCTCTACGCCTGGACCTGGACTTAGTCCCAGGAAGACGGAGCCGGAGGAAACCCTTTCGCGGGTCGCTGAGCCAGCTGGAACAGCTAGTCGAGAGACCTAGCCGGGCTCGTCATGCACACTCACCGTATAGGCGGAATTGACATCGCCTACTGCGACCATACAGCACAACGCCGCCAGGTAGCCAGATAATCCCGGCCGGCGATTCCCCGGCCGGTAGGGGCGCCAGCCGTGGATTAGCTGGCTGGCAGCGGGGCGCTCTGGTACTCGGCCGCCGGACTGGTCCGGGTGAGCACGTGCCGGACCAGGGTGATCAGCACGTCCTTGACCGACTCCCGGTCGCGCGCGTCGCAGAGCAGCACCGGCGTACCGGGATCGAGGTCGAGCGCGATCCGGACGTCGTCTGTGTCGTAGTGCGGGGCGTCGTCGAAGCAGTTGACCGCCACCACGAACGGGGTGTCGTGCCGCTCGAAGTAGTCCACTGAGGCGAAGCAGTCGGCCAGGCGCCGGGTGTCAGCCAGGATCACCGCACCGAGCGCACCGTAGGCCAGTTCGTCCCACATGAACCAGAACCGTTCCTGGCCGGGCGTGCCGAACAGGTACAAAGACAGGTCAGAGCGGAACGTGATCCGGCCGAAGTCCATGGCCACGGTGGTCGTGGTCTTGCCGGCCACGCCACTGATGTCGTTGACGCCGACGCTCCGGTCGCTGAGCGTCTCCTCGGTCCGCAGCGGCCGTATCTCGCTGACCGCGCTCACCAGGGTGGTCTTGCCCACACCGAATCCCCCGGCGATGAGGATCTTCGCCGTGGTCGGCGGGACCAGCTCGTCGGCGCCGGCCTCAGAGTGCGTGTAGTCCATCGAGCACGTCCCTCAATAGCCGCTCGTTGGTTACCGGCCCCCTGGGTGTCACGAGGACCCGGATCATGCCGTGCTGGCTCAGATCGCTGAGCAGCACCCGGATCACGCCGACCGGTAGGTCGATGTCGGACGCCAGGTCGACGACCGTCATCGGCTCCCGGCACAGAGCCAGGATCCGGCGGTGCTCAGGGGTCATCCGGACCCCGGCGGGGGGCTGGACGCCCGCCGCCACCACAACGTCGATCATCCCCAGCGATGTTCCCGCCGCGGGCCCGGTACGGCCCCGGGTCATAGCGTAAGGCCGCACCACGGGTCCTGCGTCCCGGTCGAGCCACTGGTCCTTCGGGGCGATCATGCCCGTTCACCCCGCCGCAGGTTCGTGGTGGGGAAATCTCGGCGGAGCCGTGAGGTACTTGCCCATCCGGCGCACCAGCATGGCCATCTCGTAGGCCATCACCCCGACGTTGGCCTCGGCGGAGCTGACCACGGCCAGGCAGGTACCCTGACCTGCGGCTATGATGAAGAGGAAAGCCGACTCCATCTCGATGATGGTCTGCCGCACAGTCCCGCCCTCGAAATGACGCCCGGCCCCGCGGGCCAGGCTCTGCACTCCGGCGGCCAGGGCTGACAGGTGGTCGCCGTCCTCGCGGCTCATACCGAGCGACGTCGCTACCACGAGCCCGTCCTGGGACAGCAGGACCGCCTGGCGCACGTGCTCCACCTTGGTGACCAGGCTGTCCAGCAGCCAGCTCAGTTGCCCCGCCGTGCTTTCCTCGGTCATCCAGGAGCCTCGCCGTCGCTTGAGTCCGCGGCGGCACCAGAGAGGCCGCCCGGCCAGTCGTCCGGTGTCGTCCGGGTCATCCAGGTCGTCCACCCGCCCGCGCAGCCATCCCTGCTGCAGCGTGGACATCAGGTCACGGTTCTCCTCCGGCGAGCGGAGCGGCACACTCGCGGGCGCGGCCCGGTCGGCGGGGGGCTGAGCCCGGGTGTGCTCGCGCAGCTGCGGGGCAAGACTCGCCTGGCGGACCCGCCGCGGCAGGCCCCGGAACGTCGGGCCGGACGACTCGCCGGGCGCGGCGGGCGGGGCCGGTTCCCGGTGCGGCAGGGAGGGCGCGGCAGCCTGTCCCTGGGCCTGCGGGTGGAGCCGGGCCTGGGCCGGGAGCCAGCGGACTGGGTCCAGGTCAGGTGGGGTCTCCGGTGACTTCCCGCCGGGCTGGTGCCGCCCGGTCAGGCTGAAGGTGGCCCCCTGCTCGCGCGTTCCTGCCCGATCGGGCCGGCCGGGAAGGCATTGCCGTTGGCCGGGGCCGGCGGTCCGGCGATGCTGGCTGGCCCGGTCGGGCTGGCCGCCCAGGCCATGCTGGCCGGGCCAGTCGTGCCGGCGGTCGCAATGGCCGGCTGGGCCGTCTCGTCGGCGCGCACGATCAGGCTGTGCGGCATCAGCACGATGGCCGTGGTTCCCCCGTAAGGGGAGTCGCGCAGCGAGACCGTGATGCCGTGCCGGCCCGCCAGCTGGCCGACCACGAACAGGCCGAGCTGATCGCTGTTGGCCAGGTCGAACTCGGGCGGGCTAGCCAGGCGCTGGTTGATCTCGGCCAGCTCGCCGGCGGGCAGGCCCAGCCCGCGGTCCTCGATCTCCACCGCGAAGCCGTTGCCGACGCTGTCGGCCCTGATCTCGATCCGGGTGGTGGGCGGGGAGAACGTGGTGGCGTTCTCGACCAGCTCGGCGACCAGGTGGATCACGTCGTTCACCGCGGTACCCACCACCGCGTCTTGCGAGTCGCTGGCCACGTCCACCCGGACGTAGTCCTCGACCTCGGCGATCGCGGCCCGCAGCACGTCGATCACGGGCACCGGGTCGCGCCACCCGCGGCCAGGTGTCGCCCCAGACAGGATGATCAGGCTCTCCGCGTGCCGGCGCATGCGGGTGGTCAGGTGGTCGAGGCGGAACAGATCTCCCAGGGCGGCCGGCTCGCTGGTGGCCCGCTCCATCGCGTCGAGCATGCCCAGCTGGCGGTGCAGCAGCGACTGGTTGCGCAGGGAGAGGTTGAGGAAGACCCGGTTGACTCCCCGCCGCAGGTTGGCCTGACCGACCGCGGCCTCCACCGCGGTGCGCTGCACGGTGGCAAAAGCCTGCGCGACCCTGGCGACCTCGGTGATAGTCCCGGGCGGCGGTGGCGGGGACTCGGCGTCCACGTCCACGTGCTCGCCCTGGCGCAGCCGTTCCACCACGCCGGGCAGCCGCCGGTCGGCCATGCCCTGAGCCGTGTCATGCAAGGTGGTCAGCTCGCCGTTGAGCCGGCGGCCGTAGCGCAGCAGCACGAAGATGGACAGCAGCACCGCCACCAGGCCGACGCCACCGGCGAGGGCGGCCTCCAGCACCAGCCTGTCACTGAGGCGGCTCGCCATGGCGGCCAGCGGCGGGGCGTCCCGGAGCTGAGCCTGCTGCATCTCGGCCAGGAACGCGCGGGAGGCCGCCTGCCAGGTCCCCACGTTCACCGGGATGGGGGCCCGGCTGCCGATGCTCCCGGAGATCCGGTTCTCCAGGCTCGCGAACCGGTGATGGGCGGGCGAGGTGTACGCCCGCTGCCACGGGGCGCGCAGTTGCGCGTCGAACTCTCCCAATGCGCTGGCGATCAGCAGGCGCTGGCTGGTCACCGCGTTGGCGAACAGGTGGCGGTCGCCGGTGGTCATCTGGCCGTGCGCCGCCGCCGCCCCGCCGACCAGCGTCGCCTCGCGGCTGGCGAACTCCAGTGCCTGGGCGGCGTCGAGGCTGGCGTCGGTCTGCTTGTCCACCGACAGATCGTTGTTGACCTGCTCCGACGCGCTGTACACGGCGAAGATGGCGCTCATGATGTTGCTGTAGGCGCCGAACGCGGCGGCCGGGCTGAGGACCTCGGCGTTGACCGAGGCCCGGATGGTCGGCAGCCTGGACAGCAGGGTCATCAACGTGGCCTGGGCGGCCTCGGCCGACGCCGGGCGCAGGCCGCGGGTTTGCTGGACGAGGCGGCGGTAGGCCGTGACGGCGGCGCTGGTGCGGTCCCGGGTGACGGCCAGCCGCGCGGCCGGGGGCCGCGGGTCGGTGCTCAGCCAGGTGAAGGTCTGCTGGCGTTCCTGTGATACCTGGTTCGCCAGTTCGTCGGTCGGGGCCGCGCTGAGGGCCACCAGCCGGTTGTAGTTGTGCTCGTGCAGCGCGTTGCCGAGGGTGATGCTCGCGGCGAAGGTCCACAGCGCGACCAGGGACACCAGGGGGACGACGAGCAAGCCCGCCAGCGTGACCCGCATGGACCGGGTCCGGGGTCGCCGCTGGCGGTCAGCCACGGCACCTCAGGTCGCATTCCCCGTCGCTTGCCCTCTGCACCATGCGCCTCCTGCGCCGCATGCCCTGGCCGCAGTACGCATCCAGGGGAAATGGTTCCGGGGGAGCGTAGCACCGCGGCTACTTCGCTTAACACAATTGGCAGAAGATGCCGGCTCAGTGCCTAAAAGGCCGATAACCGACGCCGCCCCGGCGGCCTGCGCCCGGGTGGCGGCTCGGACGGCCGCGCCGGGCGGACATCGCGGCGTTCTCAGCTGTTGCGTGACCGGCCGTCCCAGCCAGCCGCAGCGAGGATGCCGGGCTATTGACCGTTCCTGGCGCGTCTTCGCTGGTCAATCGGGCTCCTGCGGCGCGGGTCGCGGAAGGGTGGCTCCGGCCACGCTGGCATTATCAATAGTGCTCGGAGCACGCCAATTATCGGCAAGGAGTGCGTAGCGGCCATCTCGCAGCAGCGCCGAGATCAAGGCCGCAGTGCCGATGAGTCTGCCAGTGGTCTGCGGTCTGTATTGCTGACCGCTCTCACGACCCGAGGAGGACCCGTGGCTGAGCTCACGGCCCCGCTGCCCACCGTCGGCGGCTTTCTGCTGGCCAGCACCGACCCTGGCCGTCTGCGCGGCTGGTACGAGCGCGCGTTCGGCGTGACCGCTGACGCCGACGGGTTCTTGCCCTTCGGTGAGGTTGACCTGCTGGTGGAGAGTCGTGACGACGTCATGGCCAAAGCGGTTGAGCCGGGCCGGCTGATCCTTAACCTG
This sequence comes from uncultured Actinomycetes bacterium, assembly GCA_963844695.1. Lineage (GTDB taxonomy): Bacteria > Actinomycetota > Actinomycetes > Streptosporangiales > Streptosporangiaceae > RYN-230. The sequence goes on along the minus strand of CAWJPL010000005.1, from coordinate 31,640 downwards.
CACGTGGACGACGCCGAGGCGACCGCACGGCATCTCGGTGCCATGGGGGTGGCCTGGCTGGCCCCGCTGGAGTACCGCGAGCAGGCAGGCGCGTGGTTCGGCACCGTGCTCGACCCGGACGGCAACTACGTGCAGATCATCGAGCTCACGGCCGCGTACTGGGCGGCCCGCCAGCAGCGTGCCCGCCAAGCTGGCCAGGGCCCGCTGGCCGGTGCGGCGGTCTCGGCCCGGCTGCCGGCCCGGGACCTCGACCGGGCCCGGCGCTTCTACGCCGACAAACTGGGCCTGGAGCCCGCCGAGACCCGCCCGGGCGGCCTGCGCTACCAGTGCCGGGGCGCAAGTTTCTCCCTCTTCGAGTCGGCCGGGCGCCCATCCGGCGAGCACACGCAGATGGCCTGGCAGGTCGACGACCTCGGCGCGGCCGTGGCTGAACTGCGGCAGCGCGGCGTGGTGTTCGAGGAGGTTGACGTCCCCGGACTGCGAACCGTGAACGGGATCGCCGAGGTCACCGGCAACTATCCCTCGGCCGGCGGCGGCGGCGAGCGGGCCGCCTGGTTCCGCGACAGCGAGGGCAACCTTCTCGGCCTAGGCCAGGCGATCCCGCCGCCTGCCGCCGGGGACTAGCTACCCCGGCGGCTGGCCCGTCAGGTGAGCGTCTCGTCCAGCGGACCGGGGCCGGGCGGCGGTGTGCCGGGCCGGGGCGTGCCGGGCCGGGGCGTGCCGGGTTGTGGCGTGTTCTGCGTGATCCACGCGTCGATCCGGGCCCACCAGTCGTAGAGCCACCGCTCCTGGGCGTCACGATCGGCGGCCCGCGGTACCTGCGTCGGCGGGCACCCGCCACCACCGGGCCTCGACGACGTGATCCATCGGCAGCGCCCGCCAGACGTCGGCCACGCTGGCCAGCTGGTCCAGCCCGGCGTGCCCGACGAAGATCACGTCGGCGCTGGGACACGCGGCGAGGGCGGCCAGGGCTCCGCCGGTACGGGGCGGCAGCAGATGCGGCATGTCGCGGGCCCGGGCCGCCAGGTCCGGCCGGCCCTGCCGTTCCAGCCGCCGGATGCCACGCCGCCACCGGCCCGGGGTCCAGTTACCGCCTTCGGGGAAGATCACCAGTGCGCCGTCGTGGCCGAGGCCCGCGGCCAGCCGCCTGATCTGGTCGGTGTAGATCTTCTCGCCGGCCTGCCGCGAGGAGATGAACACGTTGGGCACCCGGTGGGCGACCACGTCCAGCCCGGGGTCCAGTTGCAGCGCGGCCTTCATGACGATCCGGGGCCGCCGGTGGTACACGGCGAGCAGGTGATGCACGAGCAGCAGCGAGTCGCCGGGCCCGGCGTGGCGGCTGAGCACGATGACGGGCCGGGCGAGCCGGGCGTCCTGCTCGCCGGCGGTCAGTTCTGGCTCGTGGACCTCGATCCGCAGGCCGAGAGTGCGCACCGCCGCACCGTACAGCCGCCCCAGATACCAGTCCATGATCGCGTAGTGACGGCTCTGGTACGGCTCGGTCCGCAGCCGGCCGCCGAATCCGCTGGTGATCCACAGCGCCAGGCACATGAACAGCGCGGCCGTCTCCGCGACCAGCCAGATGAGCGCGAAGCTGAGCAGCCGCAGGGCCCGCAGGCGGCCCAGCCGGGAGCCCCGGGCCCGCTCGGGGGCCGGTGCCGCCCCCGGCTCTGCTGACCGTGAGTGGCCCGGCCAGGAGCCCCGGGCCAGCCCGAACACCACGGCTAGCAGGGCGAGTGGGAGGAACAGCACGACGACGGCGGCGGCGATCACGATCAGCAGGGGGGCCAGTACGATCCGGCGGACCAGTCTGGGTGGGACCATGCCGGCTCCTCCGGTCCCCGGTGACCGGGTCAGCCCCCGGCCAGCCTGGCGAGATAGTTCGCGGACGCGAGATGAGCCTGCTCGATCCGCACCCTGACCTTAGTCTTGTCCCGATACCGGAGCTGGGAAAGATCCGGCGGGCGCGGATCGCCTCCGGACGGCAGCACGTGCACCGTCACCGAGCTGGGCAGCGCGGACATCTCCTCGTGGAACCGGTGCCGGCGGGCGATCTCGAACGCCACCAGGCCCACCTCCCAGGGACGGCGTGGCACGGTCAGCGGGCGCTCGATCCGCCCGACGTGCAGCACGTAGATGGTCCTGGCGCCCAGGGCTACGGCCCGGCCGACCGGGATGGAGTCGACCAGCCCGCCGTCGAAGTAGTGCTCGCCGTCCACTTCCACCGGGGGCAGCAGCCCCGGTACCGCGCAGGAGGCCAGCACGGCCGGCACGATCGGCCCGGCGGTGAACCAGCGGGCGCTGGCGTGCTCGATGCTGGCCGCCACGCACTGGAACGGCAGCTCGAGATCGGCGAAATCCTTCCCGGGCAGGACGTCGTCCAGCATCCGCCCCAGCGGCTCGAGGGAATGCAGGTGGGTGCCGGAGCGGACCAGCCGGGCCAGCCGTCCCCAGACGCTCTCGCTGAACGCCTGCTGGAGCTCGTCGCCCTGCCACAAGTCGGCCAGCCGTGCGGCCGCTCCTGCCGGGTCGGCCGCCAGCAGCACGCCGTTGATCGCGCCGACCGACGTTCCCACCACCACGTCGGGCCGGATGCCCGCCTCAGACAAGGCGCGGAGCATGCCCACCTCGTGCGCGCCGAGGATGCCGCCGCCGCCCAGAACGAATGCCGTGTGCACGCGCCCAGCCTCCCCCACGGGGCAGGGGGCAAACACCGGGGGGTTTGCCGGGCCGATTGGTGAGCAGGAGACGATGACCCGATTTGCGAGGAGGAAGCATGACATCTGCCGGACCGGGCCTGTGCGGTTCAGGCAGCGCGGCGCTGGCCATGCCGCCGGGCTCCGGTGAGCGGGTCTTCCCGGCGCGACCCGAGCAGGTCGGAGCGGCCCGCCGCTTCGTGGCCCGCCTGCTGGCCGGCGCTCCCGTGGCCGACGACGCGGTGCTCTGCGTGTCCGAGCTGGCCGGCAACTGCGTGAGCCATTCGCTGAGCGGCTGCCCGGGGGGTGTCTTCACCGTCCGGGTGGAGCGGCACGACGGCGACTACGTCTGGCTGGAAGTGGCCGACCAGGGCGGTCTGTGGCGGCCGCCGGCTCCGGACGGGCGGGTGCACGGCCTGGAGATCGTGCGGCGGCTGGCCAGTGAGTCAGGCGTGGCCGGGAGCATGTTCACCGGCTGGGAAGCCTGGGCCAGGCTGGACTGGCCCGGCCACAGGACTGCGGGCCGGCGTTAGGAGCCGTACCGCTGCTCCGCCTCGCGTACCGCCGGCAGCCCGATGAAGTCCAGGAAGTCCCCGAAGGCCGGCAGGTCAGCGAGGACCCCGGCCGGGGTCCCGGCCCGGGCGATCTCACCGAGCACCTGGCGCATCGCCGCGGTCGCCGCGAGCAGCGTGCTGATCGGGAAGATGACGATCCGGTAGCCCAGCTCCCGCAGCCGGTCCAGGCTGATCGGCGGGGTCTTCCCGCCTTCGGCCCAGTTGAACAGCAGCGGCACGTCCGGGAAGGCCCGGGCGGCTTCGGCGGCTTCGGCCTCCGACGTCACAGCCTCGATGAACAGGGCGTCGGCGCCCGCCTCGCGGTACAGCCGGGCCCGGTCCAGGGCCCGCTCCAGGCCCTCCACCGCCCGGGCGTCGGTCCGGGCGATGATCGCGAAGTCCGGCTGGCTCCTGGCCTCCACCGCGGCCCGGATCTTCTGCGTCATCTCCCCAGCCGGGATGACCAGCTTTCCCTCCATGTGGCCGCACTTCTTCGGGGCCACCTGATCCTCGAGGTGGATCGCGGCCACGCCGGCCGCCTCGTAGGCGCCGACGGTCCGGATCACGTTCAGTGGGTTGCCGTACCCGGTGTCCGCGTCGGCGATCAGCGGGATGTCCACGCAGTCTGCGATCCGGCGGGCGTTGTCCACCATCTCGGTCATGGTCAGCAGGCCGACGTCCGGGCGGCCCAGCAGGGCCGCCGACGTGCCGAACCCGGTCATGTAGACGGCCGGGAACCCGGCCTCTTCCACCAGCCGCGCGGCCAGCGGGTCGAACGCCCCTGGGGCCACGATGGTCTCGCCGGAATCCAGCAGCGCCCGCAGCCGGGCCGGTCCCCCGGGTCGCGGGGTCAGCCGGGCCGTCACCGGGCCGCCCGCACCGCCGGGGCCGCCCGCACCGGGCGGGCCTCCAGGGGGCGGGCCGGGGGGCTCTCAGCCACCGCTCTTGCGGCGGAACGCGCGCTTGCTCTGGGCCGGGCCATGGGCGCCCTGGACCTTGCCGCCGTCCCGTGCGGACTGCCGCGCGTTCAGGTCCGCCTGCTTGCTGCGCTTGCGGTCCAGCGCCTCGCGGAACTTGCGCTTCGTGTCGTCCTCGGGACTCTCCGGTCCCGACGCCGCCTCAGCCATGCTGACCTCCTGCCTCCGGCGGCCGGGTCACCCGCGGCCACTCCTACTGTCGCGGCCGCATGCCCTGCAGCCCCATCCAGCGACACCTGCGCAGCGACGCCCGTCGCGGGCGCCCGCCCGGCGACGGATATCTCCCCAGCCTAGGTGCTCCGGAATCGCCCGGCACCACGATGATCCCGCGCCGCGATGATCCTGCGCCGCGATGACCCGGTACCGCCATGAGCCCGTGCCACGATGGGCCGGTGGGTAGTGAGCCGCCCGGCGTGTTCGCCGGGCACCTGGTGCGCACGCTGACCGGCGGCGCGCTGACCATGCTGATCAGCCTCGGCTACCGGACCGGCCTGTTCGAGGCGGCCGCGGCCGGCCCGGCGACCAGCGCAGGCCTGGCGGACCGGGCCGGCCTGCATGAGCGTTACGTCCGGGAATGGCTCGGGGCCATGGTCACCGGCGGCTTCTTCAGCTACGACGCGGCGACCGGGCAGTACGCCCTGCCCGCGGAGCACGCCCGCTTGCTGACCGGCCCGGGCGCCGCCAACGCGGCCCCGATGGCCGCCATGCTCCAGGCGTTCGCGGGGGCGCTGCCCGAACTGGAACAGTGCTTCCGGACCGGCGGCGGGCTGGCCCCGGGAGCGTTCACGCCGCACTTCGCGGCGGCCGGCGCGGAGCCCGGTGACACCTGGCGGCGGATCTACGACGAGCAACTGGTCGGCGGCTTCCTCGGGGCCGTGCCCGGGCTGGCGGCCCGGCTGGCCGCGGGCGCCGCCGTGCTGGACCTCGGCTGCGGGACCGGGCACGCGGTGACCGTGGCCGCCCAGGCGTTTCCCGCCGCACGTTTCCTGGGCCTGGACATCGACGGGCACGCGGTGGCCACGGCGCAGTCCCGGCGGGCCCGGCTCGGCCTGGACAACGCCGCCTTCGTGATCGGTGACGCCGCGGCGCTGCCCGCCCGGCCGCGGTTCGACGTGATCACCGCGTTCGACGCGGTGCACGACCAGCGAGCCCCGCAGGAGGTACTGCGCCGGGTGCGCGCCGCGCTGGCCCCCGGCGGAGTGTTCGTCATGGTGGACGCGAAGTTCTCCAGCCACCTGGTGGCCAACATGGGGAACCCGCTGGCGGCCCTGTGCTACGCGATCAGTCTCCTGTACTGCACCCCGGTCGGCCTCGACGGCGGCGGGGCCGGGCTCGGGGCCATGTGGGGCACGGAACTGGCCCGCCAGATGCTGGCCCAGGCCGGTTTCAGCCAGGTGCAGATGCTGGACTCGCCCCGGCCGCAGAACTGCATCTTCGTCTGCCGGACCTGACCGAGCCCGCAGGCGGCCAGGCGCGAGGCCGCAAACCACTTGCGTACCCGGGTCCGTGATGGTGATCTGCGGGGATGGATGACGCTGAGCTACGGGCCACGTTCGACGAGCAGGTCCGCCGCTGTACCCGCGACGACGGCCCGGGAACCCGCGCCGAGGCGGACGGCCCGGTCGTCCGCCGGGTCGCGCCCGGCGGGCGTGGCTGGTCCGGCGTCACCTGGTCCGACCTGGCCGGCCCGGCTGAGGCCGACGCGGCCATCGCCGCGCAGGTCCGCTACTTCGGCGCGCTCGGGCTGCCGTTCGAATGGAAGCTCTACGACTACGATCAGCCTTCTGACTTGGGTGCCCGGCTCACGGCGGCCGGGTTCGTGCCGGAGGAGGACGAGGCGGTGATGGTCGCGGAGGTCTCGGATGTGCCGGCGGACGTCACGCTCCCGGCGGGAGTGACCCTCCGGGAGGTGACCACCGAAGCCGAGGTGGGGCTGCTCATCGGGTCCACGAGCGGGTCTTCGGCGGGGACCAGTCCCGGCTGCGCCAGCACCTGCTGGCCCAGTTGCGCGAGGCCCCGCAGAGCGTGGCCATGGTGCTGGCCATGGCCGGGGACGAGCCGATCTGCTCGGCCCGGGCGGACTTCCCGCCGGGCACGCAGTTCGCCGGGCTGTGGGGCGGCGGGACGCTGCCCGCCTGGCGCGGACGGGGCGTCTACCGCGCCCTGACCGGCTACCGGGCCGGGCTGGCCGCCGGCCGGGGCTACCGCTACCTGAACGTGGACGCCTCCGCCGACAGCGAGCCGATCCTGCGCCGGCTGGGCTTCCGGCGCCTGGCCCGGACCACGCCCTACCAGTGGGCCCCGGCGGAACCCGCATGAGCACCACCGGGGTGGCCGTGGTCACCGGGGCCGGGTCCGGGCTGGGCCGGGAGATCGCCCGGGCGCTGCTCGGGGCCGGGTGGCGGGTGGCCGCGGCCGGCCGACGGGAGGACGCGCTCCGCGAGGCCGTCTCCGGGCCGGGGCTGCCCGCGGGCGCCCGCGCCGCGTTGCCCGTGGTGACTGATGTCACCGAACCGGGTTCCGTTGCGGGCCTGTTCGAAACCGTGCGCGGCCGGTGGGGACGCGTCGACCTGCTGGTGAACAACGCGGGGATCTTCGGCCCGGGCGGCGCGGTGGATGAGATCTCGGTGCAGGACTGGCGGCGGGCGGTCGATACCAACCTCACCGGGGCGTTCCTCTGCGCGCAGCAGGCGGTGCGGATGATGAAGGAGCAGGACCCGCGCGGCGGCCGGATCATCAACAACGGGTCCATCTCCGCCCACGTGCCCCGGCCCAGGACCGTCGCCTACACGGCCACCAAGCACGCGATGACCGGGCTGACCAAGTCGATCTCGCTGGACGGCCGGGCGTTCGGCATCGCCTGCGGGCAGATCGACATCGGGAACGCGGCCACCGAGATGACCGCGCGGATGGGACAGGGCGTGCTGCAGGCCGACGGATCGCTGGCCCCGGAGCCCACCTTCGGCGCGGAGCACGTGGCCGAGGCGGTGCTCTACATGGCCGGGCTGCCCCTGGACGCGAACGTGCAGTTCCTCACCATCACGGCGACGACCATGCCGTTCATCGGCCGGGGCTGAGCCCGGCCGTCCAGCGGGCCAGCTCCGGGATCAGCTCGCCGGGCCAGCGCAGCGGGCCAGTTCAGCGGCTGAACCGGGCCCGGAGCAGGCCGGGCACGGCCGCCCGGCCGGTGATCGGCTGGAAGCCGTCTGACGCCGCCCGCAGGGCCCGGTCCTCGTCGTCGCTCAGCTCGATGTCGGCGGCCGCCACGTTGCTCTCCAGCTGCTCGACGCTGGACGCGCCCGGGATCGCGGTCACGGCCGGGCTGCGGATCGCCCAGGCCAGCGCGATCTGGGCCGGGGTGGCCCCGTGCGCGCCGGCCACGCCGCGCAGCACGCTGATCAGCTCGCTGGCCCGCTCCACGTTCTCCGGCAGGAAGAGCGGGTTGGCCCCGCGGACCCGGTTGGCGGGCAGGTTGTCGCGGTGATACCGGCCGGACAGCAGGCCCTGGGCCAGCGGGCTGTACGCGATGATCACGCGGTCCTGGGCCTCGGCGTAGGGCAGCAGGTCCCGCTCGGGGGACCGTTCGACGAGGCTGTACTCGACCTGGTTGCTGAGTACCGGGCCGCCCAGCGCGGCCTCGGCGGCCCGCCACCGGTCCAGCGAGTAGTTGCTGACCCCGACCTCGCCGACCAGCCCGACGTGCTGCAGAGCCCGCATCCCCCGCATGGCCGGGCCGTCCCTGACGAACGGGTTCTGCTGGTGCATCTGGTACAGGTCCAGGTGGTGGGCGCCGAGCCGGTTCGCGCTGGCCACCGCGCGCTGCTCCACCACCGGGGTGAGCGGCAGCACCGGGAAGATCTTGGTGGCCAGGAACACCGAGTTCAGGTCCGCACCCAGCGCCCGGCCCAGGATCCGCTCGCTGCGTCCGTACCCGTAGATCTCGGCGGTGTCGAACAGGGTCACGCCCAGCTCGAGGGCCCGGCGCACGATGGCGTGCGACACCTGCTCGGCGTAGGGGTCGCCGTAGCCCCATTCTTTCGAGCCGAACTGCCAGGTACCCAGCCCGATCTTGGAAATCTGCTTGGCGGTGCCAGTGGCCAGATAGCGCATCCCCCTAGTGTCCGCCACGCCACCGCGGCGCGCCGGCCCAGGGCTGGCTGTCGGCCGCCGGCCCTCGCCTGGTTCCGTGACGGAGCAGCGGGAGATGCTGGTCGCCGGGCTTCCGGGTTCCGGGTGGTGCGGTGCGGCGGGCCGGAGGGGTGATTATTGGCGGCGTGGGAACTTCCGCGGACGCCGGTGACGCGCGGACCGGGCGGGGGCACGTGCCGTACCTGCCTGAGCCGACGGGTCCGCGCCCGGTCGGGACCACGTCGTTGTACCTGAGCGACGCCTCCCGTCCCGATCCCTGGGCCGCGGGGGTGAGCGCACGAGAGCTGATGGTCTCACTGTGGTATCCGGCGACGCCCTCGGACGGGCGCCGAGCCCGGTACATGACGCCAGCCGAGTCCCGTCTCCTCCTGGCGAGCAGGGGCCTGACCAGCCTGCCGCAGGACGCGCTCAGCACGGTCCGGACCAACGCGGTCAGCGACGCCACGCCGGCCGGGCGTCAGCGCAGCCTTCCCCTCGTCGTGCTCTCGCCCGGCTTCAGCGCGCCCCGCAGCACGCTCACCGCCCTCGCCGAGGACCTGGCCAGCCACGGCTACGTCGTGGCCGGAGTTGATCACACCTACGAGAGTGACGCCACGGCCTTTCCCGATGGGCGGATCGCCACCTGCCTGGCCCGTGAGGCACCCCGCCCGGGCCGGGGCGAGAAGGTAGCGGCAGGCCGGGCGGCAGATGTCTCCTTCGTGCTCGGCGAGCTGACCGGCGCGCACCCGGCCTGGCCGGCCGCCGCGCTGATCGACCCGTCCCGGATGGCGATGGCTGGCCACTCCGCCGGCGGCGCAGCCGCCATCTCCGCCATGCTGGCCGACTCCCGCATCCGGGCCGGCATCGACATGGACGGCGCCACTCACGCCCAGATCCCCGATGACGGCCTGTCACGGCCGTTTCTCTTCCTGGGCAAGCAGTCCAACTACACCCCGGGAAGCGGAGGGGATATCCCCGGGAAGCCAGGCCCCGCGAGCACCTGGGAGCGTGACTGGAAACTCCTGACCGGCTGGAAGCGGTGGCTCCTGGTCGCCGGCGCCGTGCATGCCTCCTTCACCGACCTCGCGCTGCTGGCCGATCAGCTCGGCATCGAGGCCGGCGCCGGCCTCTCCGGAGCCCGGTCCCTGGACATCACCCGCGGCTACGTCCGGGCCTTCTTCGACCAGCACCTGCGGAGCAGGCCGCAAGCCCTGCTGGACCAGCCGTCACCACGCTACCCCGAGGTCACCTTCTGCTCCCCGGACTGAACCCGCGCCAGCACGGCAGCCCGGGCGAGAACGCTCCGTGTTGTCGGTGGTGCCGCTTAGCCTGGCCCTGTGACGGTAAAGCTCGGGTCTCCAGCGGAGCGCTTCGAGGATCTGGTCGGTGAGCTGCTCGGGTCCCCGGGCGTGACCCCGCCCAGCGGCGGCAGCGGCTTCGGCCGCAGCGCGCTGCGCTGGGAGAGGAAGATCTTCGCGATGCTGGTCCGCGGGCGGCTGGTCGTGAAGCTCCCGGCGCCGCGGGTGGACGCCCTGGTCTCCGGCGGCGACGGGGTGCGGTTCGACGCGAACAAGGGCACGCCGATGAAGGAATGGTTCAGCCTGGACCCGGAGTCCGAGCTGGCCTGGCTGCCGCTGGCCCGGGAAGCGCTGGACTTCGCGCGGGCCGGGCGCTGAGCTGGCTTCATCCCTTCGTGATGCAGGCCACCTAGAGTGACAGCGTGGCGGGTTTTGAGCGGGACGACGTGTCCCGGCGGCGATTCCCGGCGCTCGACCCGGAGCCGCCGCCTCCACCCTGGTGGCGGCGGCTGATCGTGCCCGTGTGCGTACTGGCCGGGGTCGCGGTGGTGGTGACGGCGGCCCGCTGGCTGCCCTCGGTCTTCGCCGGTTCCCCTGGCCGGCCGGCCGCGGCCGGCCACCCGGGGCACCGGCAGCCGGCGGCACCGGCCGTCCGGGCGGGCGGCCGGGTCGTCTTCGTGACCCAGTCCGGCGAACTGGCCGTGGCCGACCCCGACGGGAGCCATCTGGCCCGGGCGAGCGGCCTGGGGGTCGTCGGCAACGCCTTGGCGGCCTCGCCGGACAACCGTTACCTGTCGCTGGTCAACGGGCAGGTGATCAGCGTCCGCCGGGGTCCGGTGCTGGCCAGCTACCCGGCCAAAGTCCCGCTCAGCAGCAACGCCACCGTCGCGCTGCCGGACCCGTTCGCCGGTCATGAGCGGTTCGTCGTGAGGCTGCTGGACTACGGCGACCCCGGGCAGTCGGCCAGCAACCCCATCTCGGTGATCTCGGTCGCCACCGGCCACTCGGTGTCGCTGGGCACTGGCGACCAGGTGGCGGGGGACCCGGCGGCCGAAGGGGTGTTCGCGGCGCTGACCGCGCCGCCCCGTGCGTCCGCGGCCGTACTCACCGGCAACCCCGACGCCCGGGTGGTGCTGCGCGACGCCGGGCGCCCGCAGGCCGTGCTGGCCACGGCCGGCGCTCTCAGCCATGCCGTGGGCCTGCCTCGCAGCCTCCCGGTGTCGCTCGCCGTGTACCCCGCTCCCAGCGGGACCGAGGTCGCGGTCACCGTCCGGCCCGCGGCGGGCGGGTCGGACGGCGGCCTGGTGATCCTCAGCCGCTCCGGCCGGATCATCAAAAGGCTGCCGGCCCGCGGCGTGACAGGACCCGCCCTGGGCGCCCCGGTCTGGTCCGGTGTCCGGCCGGGCGCTGGCCTACCTCAGCGCCATGAGCAGCGGTGCTCCGGCGCTGAGTGTCTGGTCCGGGGGCGGCCGCATCGCCATCCACCCGCTCCCGTCGTCAGCCGGCCGCTACGGCACGTGCGTGTGGTCACCGGACGGCCGGTCGGTCCTGTGCCCGGCGGCCGGCGGGTCGGAGTGGGTCGTCGTCCCCACGGCCGGCGGGCCGCCCGCCGTCGCGCGCGGGCCCGGGTCTCCCGTGGCGTGGCTGCCATGATCCGGCTGGCCGCGGTCGTCCGCGGGATGCTGCAGCGGGGCGGGACCACCGTGATGATCCTGGCGGTGGCCCTGGTAGCCACCGCGGCGGCCGCCGCCGGGCCCATCTACTACCAGGCCGCCCGGACCTCGATCCTGCGCGACACCGTGGCCGGCGCAGGGTTCAGCGGCCGCGGCTACGAGGCCAACGAGACCGGCGCGGTCCCCGGCCTGCTCGGCCAGCTGGCCCCCGCGGTCCGCGGCCAGCTCGACCACGACCTCGGCGGCCTGGCCGGCCAGGGCCTGTTCGCCCCGCCCGTCGAGGCGGTCGAGACCTCCATCACCTATCCGCAGTACCAGACGTCTGATTCCGCTGGTCTGGCGGAGCGGCGTCTGCGACCAGCTCCGGATCAGCGGCCGCTGCCCGGCCGCCCGGGGACAAGTGCTGGTCAGCCGCAGGATGGCTGCCCTCACCGGCTGGCATCTGGGCCAGCGGGTGCACTTCGCCGGCTGGCCGGCCTTCACGATCACCGGGCTGTACCGGACACCCGGCCAGGGCCGCGGGTACTGGTTCGGCCGGGGCTCGATCTACTTCTCGGCCGTCAGCCCGATCGACGCCTTCTTCACCCCGCGGGCCACCCTGGAACAAGGTCCCCCGCAGCAGCAGGGCACCGCGGTCGTGGATGACCTGCTGAACGGATCCCGGCTCACCGGCGGCCAGGTCCCGCAGCTGGCTTCGGCCATGACCGCCTTCGGCGAGTCCACCGCGCTCCAGGGGCAGCAGGTGCTGGTGCTCACCGGCATCCCGGCCACCCTCCAGGCCGTGCAGGCCAGCTGGCGCTCGGTGCAGATCCCGGTCGTGCTGATCACCGCCCAGCTGCTGGCCGCGTGCCTGCTGTTGCTGTTCCTGTCGGTCACCGACGCCATCGACGCGCGCGGGCACGAGGTGTCGCTGGCCAAGCTGCGCGGCCGGGGCGGCTGGCGCACCATCGTGTTCGGGATGTCCGAGCCCGTGCTGCTCCTCGCGGTGGCGCTGCCCGTCGGGGTCCTGGCCGGCTGGGGCGCGACGGCGGCGCTCTGCCGTGTGCTGCTGCGCCCGGGTACCGCGGTGGTGCTGCCGCCGCTGGCCTGGGCCACGGCCCTGCTGGCCACCGCCGGTGGTTTGCTGGCCGTGGTCCTCGCGGCGCGACGGACCCTGCGCCGTCCCGTGGTCGACGAGTGGCGGCGGTCCGGCCGGAGCCCGGCCGGACGGGGCTGGGTGGTCGACGCGGTGCTGGCCACCGCGGCGGCCGCGGGGCTGCTCGAACTGGCGGTGAGCGGGCAGATCGGCTCCGCGCACCGCGGCGCGCTCGGGCTGCTCGTCCCCGGGCTGCTGGGGCTGACCGTGGCGGTCATCGCGTCACGGCTGCTGCCCCTGGCCTGCCGGGCGGCGTTCACCCGGACCAGCACCCGCGGCGGCCTCGGCCTGTTCCTCGCGCTCCGGCATGTGGCCCGGCGTCCCGGCGGCACCCGGACCACGATCGTGCTGGCCACCGCCTTCGCGCTCAGCACGTTCGCGGTGACGGCCTGGACCGTCGGCCGCGACAACCAGCACCTGGTCGCCGCCGCTGAGGTCGGCGCGCCCACGGTGCTCACGGTGGGGGTACCGCCCGGCCGCAACCTCGGGGCCATCGTCGACCGAGCCGATCCGGGAGGCCGGCGGGCCGCCGCCGTGGACCGTTACACCAGCACGTCCAGCGGCACCGCCGGGCTGACCGTGCTGGCGGTGGATCCGCAGCGGTTCGCCCGGGTCGCGGCGTGGCGCCCCGGCTACGCCAGCGAGCCGATCAGCGAACTGGCCCGCAGGCTCGCGCCGCCCGCACCGGCCGCGGTGGTCCTGCGGGGCAGCGCGGTCCGCGTCACCGTGACCGTGCACGGGCTCTCCCCGGCCGGGTCGCTGCTGTTCGCCGACGTGACCACCGGGGCTTCGCCGGTCAGCCTGGGGGCCCTGCCCGCGCACGGCCCGGCCACCCTCACCGGCTCGCTGACCGGCTGTCCCTGCGTGCTTCAGGACCTGGATCTCAGCCCGCCGCCGCGGGTGCTGCAGAGCCCGGTGACCGGGTCGATCACCATCTCCGGGGTGCAGGTCCACGGACACTCCGGCTGGGTTCCGGCGGGCGCCGGGCTGCTGTCCGCGGCAGGCCGGTGGCGGCCGGGGCGGGTCGATGACCCGCCCGATCGGCTGACCGCGTCTGCGGCGGGGCTGACCTGGAAATTCGTCGGGCGGCCGCACGAGGGAGCGATGCTGCTGTCCGCCAACCGGCCGTATCCGCTGCCCGCGGTGGTCTCCGGCGCGATGCTCAGCCCCCGGCAGCGCCTCGCGTCGGGGATAGGACTGGACGGCAGCGCACTCGACTACCGGGTGATCGCCGCGGCGAGCGTGGTACCCAGCACCCTGCGCAGCGGCGTCATCGTGGACCGCCGCTACGCCGAGCTCGCCGCCGGAGAGAACTTCCCGGACGCCAGCCAGGAGGTCTGGCTCGCGCCCGGGGCGCAGGGCGTCGTCGAACCACGGCTGAAAGCGGCGGGCCTGCGGATCCTGTCGGTGCGCAGCGAGGGGTCCGTGGCCGCGGGATTCGCCCGGCAGGGACCCGCCCTGGCCAGCGTGCTGTTCCTGGCCGACGCGGCCGCCGCCGCGCTGCTGGCCGCGGGCGCCGCGATCCTCGGGCTGTACCTGTCGGCCCGGCGGCGCCGCTACGAGTACGCCGCGCTGTCCGCGTCCGGGGTGCACCGCGGCACCCTGCGCCGGGCCGTGCTCAGCGAGATGGCCCTGGTGCTCGGGTTCGGGGTCTTCATCGGGATCGGGGCCGGCCTGCTCGCCGCGGTGCTGGCGCTGCGCACCGTGCCCGAGTTCGTGACCGCGCCGGCCCTGCCGCTGTCCTACGTGCCGTCCGCGGCGCCGCTGGTCGTGCTGCTGGGGGTGGCGGTCGTCCTGCTGGCCGCCGCCGCGGGCACGGCCGGCCTGCTGCTGGTCCGCAGCGTCAGCCTGGACCAGTTGCGGGAGACTCCGACATGAGCGGCCCTGGGGGAAGCTTCGCGGGTGACGCGGCTGGCCCGGCCCCGGCCCCTGGTGAGCGCGACGGGGCCGTGGCGGTCATGGTGCGCTGCGAAGGCCTGGTCCAGGTGTACGGCGACCCGGGCGAGGAGATCACCGCGCTGCGCGGAGTGGATCTCGCCGTGGCCGAGGGAGACACGCTCGCGCTGCTCGGCCCGTCGGGGGCCGGGAAGTCCACCCTGCTGTGGCTGCTGGCTGGCCTGCTGCGGCCCACGGCCGGCGTGGTCGAGGTGTGCGGGCGGCGCGTCGGCGACCTGACCGGCCGGTCCGCCGCGGACATGCGGCTGCGCGACGTCGGCGTGGTGCTGCAGAACCCGGGCCGCAACCTGCTGCACAACGAGACGGCCCTGGGCAACGTCCTGTTCGCGCAGGGCCCGACCCGCCGCTCCCGGGCGGTCAAGCGGCGCCGCGCCGCGGGCCTGCTCGACGCGGTGGGGCTGGGCCCGGCCGCCCGGCGGACCGCGGGCCGGCTCTCCGGCGGCGAGCAGCAGCGCCTCGCCCTCGCGGTCGCACTGGCGAACGGGCCACGCCTGCTGCTGGCCGACGAGCCGACCAGCCAGCTCGACCGCGAATCCGCCGGCGCGGTGGTCGACTTGATCCGGGCGGCCAACGAGGACCTCGGCACCACCGTCGTCGTGGTGACCCACGACCCGGACGTCGGCAGCGCGCTCGGCCGGACGGTGACGATCCGCGACGGGCGGGTGGGGGCCGAGGGGCACCAGGGTGAGGACTACCTCGTGGTCTCCCGGGACGGCTCGGTGCAGCTGCCGGACGAGATCCTGCACGGTTCGCTGCCGCCCGGGTCGCTGGCCCGGGCCGTGGCGACCCCGGACGGCGTGGTACTGCGGCGGGTCGACCTGGAGCGGGGCACCCGTGCTGACGGGCCGGACCGGGGACGGGGCTGACATGCTCGACGCGCGCGGGTTGCGGTACGTCCGGGACGGCCAGTCGATCCTGTCCGGGGTGGACGTGACCGTGGACCCGGGCGAGAGCCTGGCCGTGACCGGCCCGTCCGGGTCCGGCAAGTCCAGCCTGCTGGCCGTGATCGCGGGCCTGGTCCGGCCCGCGGCCGGCGAGGTGTACCTGGACGGCGCGCCGCTCACCGGGTTCGCCGGGCCGGCCAGCGGCGTGGCCCTGGTGCTGCAAGGCTACGGCCTGGTCTCGCTGCTGACCGCCGCGGAGAACATCGAGGTCGCGCTGCGGGCCGCCGGGCGGCCGGCCGCCGCGGCGCCGGGGATGGCCCGCACCTCCCTGGCCGACCTGGGCCTGGAGGCGCACGCGGACCAGCTGGTCGAGGAGCTGTCCGGCGGCCAGCAGCAGCGGGTCGCCGTGGCCCGCGCGCTGGCCCTCAAGCCCAAGCTGCTGATCGCTGACGAGCCGACCGCCGAGCTCGACCCGGCCGCCCGGGCCGTGGTGCTGGCCCGGATCTTCGACGTGGTCACCGGCGGCGGCGCTCTGGTGGTGGCGACTCACGACCCGGAGGTGGCCGCGCGGTGCGACCGCGTCCTGGACCTGCACGCCGCCTGAGCCTTCGCCGCGCTGGCTGGCGCGGCACCAGGAGGCGTTAGAGATGAACAGGGCCGGCGGCGCGCGGGTATCCGCCGCTGTGCGGTGAACCAGGGGGGCGGATGATGGGGGGATGGACACTGGGGAGCTGGTCGCGGGCGGGCAGGCCGGTTACTCCGGGGTCTGCCCCTTCACCGTGGACAAGCCGGTCATGCGGCAGCGGTGGGAGCGGCTGACGTTCCTGCACTGGGCCTACGACCCGGGCGTGGTGCAGCGGCTGCTGCCGGCCGGCCTCACGGTGGACACCTTCGACGGGGTGGCCTGGGTCGGCCTGGTCCCGTTCTACATGCAGGTGCACACGCCGGGAGACCGCGGCGTCCCCTGGGTCTCCAACTTCTGCGAGACCAACGTGCGGACCTACGCGCGGGACCGCGAAGGCCGGGCCGGCATCTGGTTCCTGTCGCTGGACGCCGCGCGCCTCGGGGCGGTCGCGGTCGCCCGGGCCAGCTACCAGCTGCCCTACTTCTGGTCCTCGATGCGGATTGCCTCGCAGGCCCAGCCCGCCGGGGGCCTGGAGGTCGCCTATTCCTGCCACCGGCGGCTGCCCGGCCCGCGGACGGCCACCAGCCAGGTCCGGGTCCGCACCGGCGCGCCGTACCAGCCGGGCGAACTCGGTGACCGGGACCATTTCCTGACCGCCCGGTGGGTGCTGTTCAGCATGCTGGCCGGACGGCAGTTCTTCGCCCGCGCCGAGCACCCGCCGTGGCCGCTGCACCGGGCGGAGGCCCTGACCGTGGACGACGGCCTGATCAGCGCGGCCGGGCTCCCCGAACCCAGCGGCGAGCCCCTGGTGCACTACTCGCCGGGGGTGCACGTCCGCATCGGCCGCCCGCAGACCTACCGCTAGCCGGCCCGGTTTTGCTGGCCGGACCTGCGGGTCGGGCTAGGCCGGCTGCCCGTCCACGGTCAGCTCGACGCGGTCCGGGTAGAAGCACATCAGGCCCGCGATCTGCTCGGCTTCCGGGATCGGCGTCTCGTAGCTCCACACCAGGTCGTTGAAGACCTGGCCGCCGACCTCAGCCGACCAGTACGACGCCTCGCCCTTGAACGGGCACGTCGTGTGCAGGTCAGTGGCCCGCAGCAGGTCGGTGCGCACGTCCTCGCGGGGCAGGTAGTAGCGGGTCGGCAGGCCTGTCTCGTCCAGCAGCACCGGCCGGTCGGTCTCGGCGACCTTCTCGCCGCCGAGGAGTGACGACGACGTGCGCGGTCGCCGGGGTCGTGGTAATCGTGTGCCCTTTAGCCATACCGGGTGAACTCCCCGCTGCGGGCATTGATTCCGCCCCGTCTGCTTCCGGCGCTCCCTGGCAGCGCGCCTGACCGTTCGCCGTCCCGCCAAAATTCGCCGCAACGAAAACCGCCGCGGCCTCGCACCCTCCCCACGTGTTCCCCGGAAGGAAAACCGCTGCGGCCCCGGCACCTTCCCCACGTGTTCCCCGGAACGAAAACCGCCGTGGCCCTCGCACCTTCCCCACGTGTTCCCCGGAACGGGGACAATGGCAGCAGGAGGTGGATGGTGCGGATCGGGATCCTGGGCCCGCTGGAGGTGCGGGACGAGGCCGGGCAGCTCGTGCGGCTGGGCGGCCCGCGGCTGCGTGCGCTGCTGATCCGGCTGGCCCTGGACCCGGGGCGCGTGGTCGCGGCGGACCGGCTGGCCGGGGACCTGTGGCCGGGCGACGGCCCTGACCAGGCCGCCCCGGCTGACTCGGGCAACGCCCTGCAGGCCCTGGTGTCGCGGCTGCGGCACGCGGCGGGGCCCGGCATCATCGAGCACCGCGCGGGCGGTTACCTGCTGGCCGTGGATCCCGGTGACGTGGACGCGACCCAGTTCGAGCGGGCGGTCGGCGAGGGCCGCGCGGCCCTGGCCGCGGGGGACCCGGGAGCCGGCGCCGCGCTGCTGCGCGGGGCGCTGGACCTGTGGCGCGGCCCGGCGCTGGTGGACGTGGAGGACGCCGGGTTCGCGGCCGGCCCGGTCGCCCGGCTCGAGGAACTGCGGCTGGCCGCGACCGAGGACCGGATCGAGGCGGACCTGGCCCTCGGCCGGGGCGCGGAACTGGCGCCGGAGGCCGAGGAACTGGCCACCGCGCACCCGCTCCGGGAGCGGCTGCGGGGCCAGTTGATGCGCGTGCTGTACCTGGCCGGGCGGCAGGGTGACGCGCTCGCGGTCTACGAGGACACCCGGCGGGTCCTGGCCGAGCGGCTCGGCGTGGACCCGTCTCCCGCGCTGTCCGCCGTGCACCTGGCCATCTTGCGCGCTGACCCGGAGCTCGGCCATCCCGCCGGGAACGGGTCCGTCCCGGCAGCGCGCGTCCCGGCAGCACCCGCTCCGGTAGCGTCGGCCCCGGCAGCGTCGGCCCCGGCGTCACCGGCTCCGGCGTCGGCTTTGGTCTGGCCCGCCCCGGCTGATCCTGCCCCGGCGGGGCCCGCGCCGGCTGATCCCGTCCCGGTTACCCCGCGGACCAGCAACCTGCCCGCCCAGCTGACCAGCTTCGTGGGCCGGGACGAGGAGCTGAACCGGGTCAGCAAACTGCTCGGCGAATCCCGGCTCGTCATCCTGACCGGCCCGGGCGGCACCGGGAAGACCCGCCTGGCCATCGAGGCCGCGGCCCGGCTCACGGACCAGATGCCCGACGGCGTCTGGTTCGTCCCGCTGGCCCCGGTCGGGGACGCGCTGGACGTGCCCCAGGCCGTGCTGTCCGTGATCGGGCCGCCGGACCCGATCTGGGTACCCGACGCGGACCCGGTCCGGGTCGTCCTGCCCCCGCTGGACCGGCTGGCCGACATGCTGGCCACCCGGCAGCTGGTCCTGGTCCTGGACAACTGCGAGCACCTGGTCGGCGCGGTGGCCCGGCTGGCCGGCCGGGTGCTGGCCGAGGCGCCCGGGGTGCGCATCCTGGCCACCAGCCGGGAGCCGCTCGGCGTGACCGGGGAGACCCTGTGCCCGGTGCCGTCCCTGCCGCTGCCGCCGGAAGACGCCACCCCGGCGGCGGCCCAGGAGTACGGATCGGTCCGGCTGCTCGCCGAGCGGGGCGCCGCGGTCCGGCCCGGGTTCACGATCGACGAGGTCAGCGCGGAGCCGGTGATCCGGATCTGCCGGGCGCTGGACGGCAACCCGCTGGCTATCGAGCTGGCCGCCGCGCGGCTCCGGTCGCTGACCCCGGCGCAGGTGGCCAGCCGCCTCGACGACCGGTTCAGCCTGCTCACCGCGGGCAGCCGGACGGCGCTGCCCCGGCACCAGACGCTGCGGGCCATCGTGGACTGGAGCTGGGACCTGCTGAACGAGGCGGAGCGCACGGTCCTGCGGCGCCTGTCGGTGTTCAGCGGCGGCGCCACCCCGGCGGCCGCCGAGCAGGTGTGCGGGCCGGCCGGCGACTCAGCCGGCCTCATCGACGTGATCGCCTCCCTGGTGGACAAGTCACTGGTCACCGCCACCGGCGAGGCCGAGGTCCGGTACCGGCTGCTGGAGACGGTGCGCGCCTACGCCGCGGAGCGGCTGGCCGAGGCGGGGGAGGAGGAGCAGGTCCGGGCCGCCCACGTCCGCTACTTCCTCGACCTGGCCGAGCAGGGCGAGCCGATGCTGCGCAGCCGCGAGCAGCTCACCTGGCTGGCCCGGCTTACCGCGGAGCACGACAACTTCGCCGCCGCGCTCCGCACCGCGATCGCCGCCCGGGACACCGGCACCGGACTGCGCCTGGTCGCCGCCCTGGCCTGGTTCTGGATCATGCGCGACTACGAGGCGGAAGCGGGGGAGTGGGCGACCGCCGTGCGGGACATGGCCGGCGGGTCCGCACCGCCGGGGCTGGCTGACGCGTACGCGATCTGCTACATCCTGGCGGTGATCTCGGCCGCGGCCCAGGCTGAGGACCCGCCGCCCACTCTGCTGCCGGACACGCTGGCCACCGCCGCGTCCATCGCCGGTCCGGCTCCCCGCCATCCGCTGCTGCTGATCGCCCAGCCCATGCTGGCCTACTTCGGCGGGGACCGGGAGCGGGTGCAGAGTGAGCTGAGCCTGCTCGGGGACCACCCTGATCCGTGGGTGCGTGCGGCCCAGCACGCGCTGCGCGGGCATCTGGCCATGAACGTGGGTCAGGTGGACGAGGCGGCCGCTAACCTTACCCGTGGTCACCAGGACTTTCAGGTTATCGGCGACCGCTGGGGGATGATCTTGTGCCTGTCCGGGCTCGGCGAGGTGGAGATGGCCCGGAATCATCCCGACCAGGCGCTGCGGATCCTGCGCGAGGCCCGCGGCCATGCGGCCAGCGGGCTGCACGGCAACTTCTCCGACATGATGCTCATCCCCATGGGCCTGGCCCGGGCCCGGAGTGGTGACCTCGAGGGCGCCCGCGCTGACCTCGAGCGCGGGGTACAAATCGCCGAGCGGATCGGCGAACATGACGACGAGGCCAAGGGATATCTGGCCCTGGCCGAACTGGCCCGCCAGGGTGGCCACCTGGACCAGGCGCGGCAGTTCGTGGAACGCGCCCTGGAAGTCGCCGAGCCGCACGTGCGCCGTCCGGGCATGAGCACGGTCGTCATGACCGCCTACAGCAAGCTGGGCTGCCTGGGTGAGCAGCAGGGCGATGTGACCGGGGCGGCCGAATGGCACGCGAAGGCCATGACCCTGGCCGCCGGGAGTCCGGAGATCTTCGTGCCCAACCATCCAATCCTGGCCGAGCTGGTCGAGGGGATCGCGGCGCTGACCGCCGCCCGCGGCGAGCCCGGCCGGGCCGCCGAGCTGCTGGGCCTGGCCCACACGCTGCACGGGTTCCGCGACGCGGCCAGCCTGGAAGTGGCCCGCACGGCCGAGGCCGCGACCACCGCGCTGGGGACCGGGGCGTTCGACGCGGCCTACGCGGGGGGCCGGTCTCTCACCCGCGCCGACGCCGTGGCGCTCGTTCCCTGACCGGCCTCCCCGGTCCGGGGCGCCACGGCGTCGGCCGGGCCTGCTCTGCCATCTGGCGGCCGGGCTCAGACCCGGCGGCGGTACATCCGCATGGCCAGCGGGAAGGCCACCAGCACGATGCCGGCCGCCCAGGCCAGCGCGTACATGGCGTGGCTGGCCACCGGGCCGCCCACGGTCAGCCCGCGCACCGCGTCGGCCAGCGAGGTGACCGGGTTGACCTTGACCCAGGCCTGCAGCCAGCCCGGCATGGTCTGCGTGCTGGGCAGCAGGATGCTGCTGCCGAACACCAGCGGCATGATGAAGATGAACGCGATCCCCTGCACGGTCTCCGGGGAGGGCGCGACCAGCCCGATGAGGACCGAGATCCAGCACACCGCCAGGTAGAACACGTAGGCCAGCGCGAACGCGGCCAGCACCGCGAGCACGCTGGTGTGGAAGCGGAACCCGAGCAGCGAGCCGAACCCGGTCAGCACCACCATCACCACGCCGAACCGGGCCGTGTCGCCGAGTACCGCGCCGACCAGGGGCGAGGACCGGGCGATCGGGAGGCTGCGGAACCGGTCGAACACGCCCTTGTGGATGTCCTCGCAGAGCGCGGTGCCGAGTCCCATGGTCGCGAACACGGCCATCTGCGCGACCAGGCCGGGGAGCAGCAGTTCCAGGTAGGCATGGGTGCTGCCGGCCACCGCGCCGCCGAAGACGAAGAGGAACAGCACCAGGAACACGATCGGCATCAGGACGACGTCGAGCAGCTTCTCCGGAGAGTGCTTGAGCTGGGTCACGTTGCGCCAGGCGAGGGTGAGCGAGTGGGCCAGGGCCTGGCCGGCGCTGATCCGGCGGCGCAGCGGAACTTCTGGCGTTGCCACGGTCGTGGCCGGTATCTGCAGCGTGGTCATGCTGCCCTCCCATCATCGTCGATCAGTGACTCGGTGGATCCGGGTGTGTCCTCGGCGGGGTGGCCGGTCAGGGTCAGGAACACTTCGTCCAGGCTGGGCAACCGGAACGCCAGCTCGGCGGCCATCAGGCCGACGTCGTCCATCCGGCGGACCACGGCCGGCAGCAGTGCCGGGTTGCTGGCGGGCGCGGTGACCAGGCCGGTCTCCTCGGTGATCTCAGGCGTGGTGCCGGTCACGTCCCCGACGATCGCCGCCACCTGCGCGGTCTCGGTTCGGTCCGCCGCCCGGACGACCAGGGTCTGGCCGCCGGTCTTCGACTTCAGTTCCGCGGGCGTGCCGTCCGCCACCACCAGGCCGTGGTCGATCACCGCGATCCGGTCGGCCAGCTCGTCGGCCTCCTCCAGGTACTGCGTGGTGAGCAGTACCGTGGCGCCGCCCGCGACTACGCCGCGGATGGTCTCCCACACCTGGATGCGCGCCCGCGGGTCAAGCCCGGTGGTCGGCTCGTCCAGGAACAGCACCTGCGGCTGCCCGACCAGGCTGGCCGCCAGGTCCAGCCGGCGGCGCATGCCGCCGGAATAGGTCTTGGCCGCCCGCCCGGCGGCGCCGGTCAGGTCGAAACTCTCCAGCAGCTCCGCCGCGCGGGCCCGGGCCCTGGCCCGGCTGAAGCCCAGCAGGCGGCCGATCATCAGCAGGTTCTCGGTGCCGGTCAGCTCGTCGTCTACCGACGCGAACTGGCCGGTCAGCGCGATCAGTTGGCGGACCTGCACCGCCTCGGTGACCACGTCGTACCCGCAGATCCGGGCTTGCCCGGCGTCCGCCGTCAGCAGCGTGGCCAGCACCCGTACCGCCGTAGTCTTGCCAGCCCCGTTCGGGCCCAGCAGAGCCAGTACCGTGCCGGGCCCGGCCGCGAGATCAACGCCGCGCAGCGCCTGCGTCTGGCCGAAGCTCTTGGTCAGCCCCTCGGCCTCGATCGTGTTTGTCATCTGAGTTCCCCGTCATGAGTCGCTTGGACATCCTCAGAGTCGCCGGCGGCGCTGACAGGTCACGGCCAGCTCACTGACAGGTCGCGGCCACTTCCTGCCGCGACCTTTCAGGACGCTGACAAACTGGGTTCAGCCCGGGGGTCAGCAGGGTCACCCTGGGGTCAGCAGGCGGACCGGCTTTCCCTGCTGCCAGGCCGCGATGTCCTCGACCGCGTCCTCGTACCAGAACCTCATGGTGCGTTCGGTCACGTAGCCGAGGTGCGGAGTCAGCACCGTCCGCGGCGCCACCCGGAGCGGGTCGTCCACGGGCAGCGGCTCGGTGTCGTACACGTCCAGCCCGGCCCCCGCGATCCAGCCCTCGTTGAGCGCCCGCAACAGGGCCGCGGCGTCGATGATCGGCCCCCGCGAGGTGTTGACCAGGTAGGCGGTGGGCTTCATGGCCCGCAGGTCGCGCTCGGTGATGAGGCCGCGGGTCCGGTCGGACAGCATCAGGTGGACGCTGATCACGTCGGCCGAGCCGAACAGGTCCGCCTTGCTCACCGCGCGCACGCCCGCCTCGGCGGCCACGGCCGGATCCAGGTTCTGGCTCCAGGCGATCACGTCCATCCCGAACGCCTGGCCGATGCGGGCCATCTGGTGGCCGATGCGGCCCAGGCCTGCCAAGCCGAGAGTGCTGCCGAGGAGATCCGTGCCCACGGTGTGCTGCCATCCGCCGTCCCGGACCGAGTCCGCTTCCTCGGGCAGGTGCCGGACCAGGGCGAGGATGAGCGCCCAGGTCAGCTCGGCCGTGTTCGTGGTCCGCGGGCCGCTGGTGCCGGACACGACCACGCCCTGCGCCGCGGCGGCCTGCAGATCGATGGAGGCGTTCTGCATACCGGTGGTGATGAGCAGCTTCAGGTCGGGCAGCCGGGCGAAGAGTTCGCGGTCGAAGCGGGTCCGCTCCCGCATGGCCACGACCACGGCGGCGCCGTCCAGCGCGGCCACCAAGGCGTCCCCGGTCAGGTGCTCGCGGACGGCCACCCACTCCGCCCCGTCCGGCCGGCCCGCCAGCGAGTACTGCTCCACCAGCCCCTGGTAGTCGTCCAGGGCCACCACACGTACTGTCACGCCGCCTCCAGCCCGTCGGCAGATGCTTAAGGCAGCCATGACGATATCGGACGAGCCCGGAGCGGACACTCTCCCCAGCCTCGTGCGGCGCATGGCTGAGCGTCTGTCGCGTCAGCGCCCCCGGGTCACGGGGAGCGTGCCGGGGTCGAAGTCGTAGAGCCAGCCGGTCGCCTTCTCGTAGAAGCGGTTGAACACGTGCGGCATGACCATTTCACGCATCCGGGCAGCGATCGGGCCCGCCGTCTTGGCGTCCCGGTTGCTGGTCTCCATCTTGGCTAGCTTGCCGGCCCGGGGCTGCCGCTCGTGGTCAAAGGCGGCCAGTGCCTGGGGGATCGCACCTGCCTCGGCCCCTACGAGATGCCTGGCCAGGACTACCGCGTCCTCCATCGCGATGGAGGCGCCCTGCCCGGCGCCGACCGGGTGCGCGGCGTCGCCGAGCAGCACAGTCCGGCCGCCGTGCCGGCGGGTGACCGGCTTGAGCACGTGACCCAGGTTCGCCGCCCGTACTGCGGTGGCGGCCCCCAGCACGGCCGTGGCCTGCGCCTCGGTACCGAACAGTTGGGTGAGCTCGGCCACGCCGATCGCGGCCGGGTCGCGCGGCGGCCTGGCGGCGGAGACCTGGGCGGTCCACCACACGGTCCCGTCGGGTACGGGGAGGAAGATGAACACCCCGTGCTTGGCGAAGATCCAGTTGAAGCCATCCCGGGGCAGTCCGGCCGGGCACGCTGCCGGAGGTGCCCGAGACCGAGTAGATACCGGCATAGACCGGCTCAGGTGCCGCCGGGTCCAGGACGCGCCGGGTCGCGGACCAGATGCCGTCGGCCCCGACGATCAGGTCGGCGTCCGCCGTGCGCTCATCGGGTTCGCCGTCATGCCGCTGGCCGGTGATGATCGTGGCGCCTGAGTCCAGCGCCGCGGTGCGCAGCACGGTGATCAGGTCGGCGCGCATGAGCGTGACGCTGTGCAGCGGGTCCTCTGGGCGGCGGCCGCGTGCCACGTCGCCCAGCAGCTTTCCGCTGCCGGACCACATGCGCTGGCGTGCGACGGGAAACCCGGCCAGTTGTACCTGCGCCAGACAGCCCAGAGCGTCCAGCGCGCGCAGCCCGTTGACGGCCAGGCTGACGTACGAGCCAACCGGCCCGGACGGATCCTCATAGGCCTCGTACACGGTCACGTCGGCGCCGATCCGCGCCAGGGCGATGGCGCTCGCCGATCCGGCTACCCCGCCGCCTATCACCACTGCTCGCATGCTAGCCTCCTTCACCGAAACTACGTTCACTGAATCTAATTTCAGTGAATCTTGGTTCAGTATTGGCGGATGCGGGCATCATGTCAAGGCGGTTACCGTACCGGCGGCTGCCCGCAACGACTGATGAGCGCAACGACTGACGAGTGCAGCGGCCGACGAGCGCAGCGGCCGACGTGGACGGCGAGCCGACGGTAGGCCGGCCGACGGTGGGCCAGATAGTGGAAGGGGCGCGCAGTGGGAGTGCGGAAGGCCAAAGCGGCCGAGACCGAGGCAGCATTGAAGGCAGCGGCGCTGCGCCAGTTCGCCGAGCGCGGTTACCTGAACACCAAGATCAGCGACATCACGGCTGCCGCGGACCGTGCTACCGGGTCGTTCTACCAGCATTTCGCCAGTAAGGAAGACCTGCTGCAAGTCCTCCTCGCGGACATGCATGAGCAGGCGGGCAACACGTTCGACGCCGGCGACCATCCGCCCCACGACCTCACCGACCCTGCTCAGCTCCGCGAGCACCTAGCGGCGGCGTGGGGTGTGATGCGCGACAACCGCCCGGTGATGACCGCCCTGTTCGAGTCAGCGCTGGCCGCCGGGCCGAGCTCCGGTGCGCTATGGGAGCGGCTCGCCGAGGACACCAGCATGCTCCGCCAGCACCTGGAGTACCTCCGGGAGCAGGGGCATGCCCTGCCGGGCGATCCCACCCTGATCGCCGCGGCCATGGGCGGGATGCTGTCGATGCTCGCCTACGCCCTGCTCCCCGAGAATCCGGACGTCCCAGTCTCCGGCGGCCCGGGCTACCCGGACACGCAGATCCTGGACGCCCTCACCAACCTGTTGCTGCACGGCCTGGCCGGCCCCGCCCACTGACCGGCAGCATGCGCGCCACGCCCGTGGCCCGGCAATCATGCGCGCCGCGCCGCTCCAGCCAGTACCGCCGCGGCGAAGGCCCGTGCCGTGACCTCCGCCGCCTGTCCCCTCCAGTCACACTGGCCCCTCCCGCCGACTCTTCACGCTCGCCGTGCGCCCAACCGGACAAAACATCCGCCAGGACGCACGTTATGCAGGAAAAGTCGGCGCGCTGGCCAAGATCAGCGACTGGGCGCTGCGGGATCAGGCCGCGGGGGGACGCCTGGATCGGCGGCCCGCTCGAGGCCCGCCGAGCGACCGTCGGCCGGTTCGGCGGGCTGCTCTGCGGCGCCGCCCTGGCTCTCAACCAGTCCTACGTTTCGGGCGACATGGTGTCGTATGGCGGCGACACGTGGACCGCGAGCCAGTGGAACTATGGAGAGCAGAGGTCCCAGGTCTGGCCCAGCGCCTGGAAGCAGACGACGGCTCCTGCGGAGACGGTGGCGTCCGGGCGACCTGGCGCCGCAGCCGCCTTACTGAGCGCCACTGGCTCACGGTAGTTGAGCGCGTTTCAACGATGCGTCTTCTTCCCGCATTGATCCCCTCGGCTGCAGCCTCAGCGAGCATGCGGTACTCAGCTCACGGGTCAACTCGCCGCGATCGTAGGCGGCAGCCACCTCGTCGAATGATCCAGGAACATATGGTCGGGATCCTCTTGGGCGGCGGCAGCTAGTTCCAAGGTACGTCTGCGGTTCGAGTCTCACGAGTTCGTGGCCAAGATCGTTCACGGAATCGCTGAGCGACCTCACTCTAGGCTCATCGTCCCCGCTTCACAGCGCTCAATGAGTTCAGTAACCTCAGTGCTCATTGACTCCCTCCGTTCGTTGTCTGCCGCGACGTTTTCTGACTCGCTCGATCAACGCGAGCGTGGCCGAGCGCCCATCTACCGAGTTGTCATAGATGGACCACTTATTGAACAGCTCCTCTTATGCCTCGTAAGTCTTCGCTGTTCTGGCTTCCCCATTCAGGGTCGTTCTTGGCGCTCGATGACTTCAGGGGGAACGAATCTGCCACCTAAGCCTTCTCCGGTCAGCCACTTATCGTGGTCCTTCCGATGTCGTGATTCGGTTCGTCCTGAGGCTCGTCTCCGAGGGGGATTTGAACGAATAACCCATCGACGTGGCTATAGCCAGCTTCCCGCAGCTTGTGATTCGTCTGTCCTCGGTACTTTCTTCCGATGACATCGTGATATCCCAGATCATATTCTTGCCGTCTGCCAGAGCACTATGGCAAGTTGACGTGGCAATGTACGAAGACTCCTCGTGCACAAGTCAGAAGCTTCCATGGGGAGAGTGCCCTCGACTTCGGGATCATCCCTCGGCGTGCCATCTCTTCCTTGATGTCGTCCGGATTGATCGTTAGATAGTTGTGACATGTCAATGCTCCGCGTGTTCTGCTCAGAACCGTGGTCTTTCCTGCTCCACCGAGTCCTCCGGCGATATGGCTTCGAGGTCGCAGGGTACATTGCCGGCTCTGCGTAAATATCATCGATGAGCGAATCGATGGAGGACGGTCGCGTTCACTCGACCAGTCTCACCCTTCAGGATCAATTGTGTGCAGGCGGTTAGTGGTGAGTCCTTCGTGCGCGGGCCTTGTCTAGGGTGTCGCGGACTTCGGTGACGTGTTCTGCCCATTCCTTGTCGGTCAGTGGGAGGATTCGATCGTCGTCGGCAGGCGCGTAGTCTTGAGCATCGTGGTTCAGCAGCGTCTTGCCTGCTCGGGGAGCTCCGATCGGCGTCCTCCGTCGCCTCATGACCTGTGCTGTCCTCCTGGCTGGGCACACTGTCCGGCATCGGGTTCTCGGATGCCATCCCAATCTCGTCGTCGTCGCCTTCACGAGTGACATCCGTGCTGTGAGGAAGATCGCTTGCAGATTCCGTCTGTTGCGATCGCTTTCGATCTTCCGCTCCGGCGTCTGCCGGCCTGGGTCTTCGTCGGTGCGGGGGTTGGTCGGCGTGTTCTTGGCGGCTTCGGGGTTCGGCGGTTTCTTGGGCTTCGGCTGGGTCTGGCGGCGGGGCGGCTGTGTCCGAGGCTTCGGGGGAGTCGTCGGCCTGGACGGTGTTTTCCGTTGGTTCCGGCTTTTCTGTTGCTGGCAGATCCTCCTTCGGCTGGGAGGCCTCGGGCGCGGGAGGAGCTTCTGGTGGGGCGCGGCTCGGTCGATCGGGGAGTCTCCATGGGGTGCTCACGGTCGTCGTCTCCACCGTCGGGGAGCCTGTCAACGTTCATGCCTCACCTTCCGACTCCAGAAGCGGTGATGCCCGTAGCGCCCCGTAGGTAGTCCAGGGGCCAGCGGCAGTCGTGGAGTTGGGTGAGTGCCTCGGACAGGCGCTGCTCCCAGTCTTCGTCACCGGACTTGGCGCCGACTGCCGTCTCCACGGCGGCGGGCCGCACGGTCCCGAACGCGATCCGCCGGACATCAGCCGGGTTGCGCTGGTCTGCGTCGTACCAGCGCTGGACCACGCCGATCTGCCGGGCGCAGGTCTCGCCGGAGATGGGCCGCCCGGTGCTGGCTTCCCACTCGGCAGTCCGCGGATGCCGGCCGGATCCGGGGGTCTTCCGGTCCAGGGTTTTCAGGTCATCCAGGATCAGGGCCCAGCGAAAAGCGGGGGCCAGCCACTGCGGCTCGGGAAAGACGCACTCCTGTCCGCCGTCCGCGATCCACCGGCGCAGGGCCGCCGCCACGTGCGATGCCAGGGCGTCCGCGCTGACCCGCGCGGAGAACGTGCTGGCTCGTGCGGCTACCGCCGCATCGACCGCATGTGACACGGCGCAGTCCCGGGCGCGCACGTCAGCGGACAAGGCGGCGATCCGGCGGGCGAGTTCGCTGTCGGGAACAGGGGCCGGCATGAGCCATCCGGTCAGGTGGGCCAGTACCGCTACCTCGGCCCAGAGGACGAGACCAGGCTCTGCGGCGAGGGTCCGTTGCGCGGCCCGCATATCGCGCAGCGTGCAGGGGGCGGCCCGGCAGTCCGGCCCGCAGGTGCCCGAGCGCGGCGACACGATGCCGGCCGGGGACGCCGTGGCCGCCGGCGCGGCAGCCTCCCGGGCGGTACCGTCCGGCATCGCCGCGAGCACGGGGTAGTCCATCCCGTCGGTGAAGACCGCGGCCTGGCCAGGCGGCAGGGTGACCAGGTACCTGGACTGGGCGTCCGTCATGTTCATGGTCGCCCCGACCGTCTCGCGGTCGTCGGCCGCGGGGAGTCGGTGGACGATCTTGACGGCTGTGTTCTTGACCGCGTCGGGGATGATCTTGGCGGGGATCTGCTCGGCGATGATCAGGCCCTCGCCGTACGCCCGGATCTCCGCGAGCAGCCCGGCGAACATTTCCACCGCGTGCGCGGTGGCGCCTGTGCCGCTGCGGTGTTCCTCCGGCCGGCGGAGCAGCCGGTGGGCTTCCTCGAACACCGACAGGTGCCGCAACGCGGGCGCGGCGGCCGCGCCGCTGGTCCGGGCCTGCAGCCGCAGGTGCTCGGTCAGCTGAATCAGCACGGTGCCCATCAGGAACGCCTTGTCCCGGTCGTCGCCGACGTCCTCGATCTCGAACACGACGTTGCGGGCCATCAGCTTCCCGAAGTCGATCGGGTGGCCGCCCTCGAAGAACCGTCCTGTGGTGCCCAGGCGCAGGCTGGAGACCCGGACCGTGATGAAACCGCGCACGTTGTCGGTGATCTCGCGGCCGTAGCCGATCTCAGACACGATCCGCTCGGCGGCCGCCTGCAGGTCACCCAGGGTCGGGTACCGGGGCTGGACGCCCGGCGTAACCGGCTCGCCCAGCGCCAGGTCCCAGCCCGCCTCTTCGTAGACCCGGGTGACCGCGGCCGACAGGACCTGCGGGAACGGCTCGTCGGCCGCGAACGAGGCCAGGAACAGCGCCCGCACCAGGTCGGCGTGCGCCTGCAACGGGAAGCGCCGGCCCGCCGCGTCGACGGCCGGGGCCAGGGGATTGATCCCGGCGGCGATCTGGTCCGCCTCACCGGGACGGATCCGCACCACCCCGCCGGCCGTCCCGTTCAGCCGGACGCTCATCAGCCGGTACTCGGCTTTGGCTGGCTCGACGACTAGCCAGGGGAGGCCGGCTCGGGACGCCCCCTCCAGCAGAGCCCGCACGGTCTGCGACTTCCCCGCTCCTGTCGCGCCGCAGACGAAGACGTGCCGGTTCAGCGAGGCCGTCGGCAGCGACAGGTTCCCGGCCGGGACGCCGTTACGGTCCAGTACCTGGCCGAGGGGCAGCGGCGCTGTCTGGTTCTCGTCTCCAGGCGGGGGCTCCGGGGTCACGTCGAATTCAGGCCGCAACGCCAGCCGGACACCGGGGACCTCGACCTCGGGCACCCGGGCCAGCGTGGCCAGCACCAGGGTGCTCGCGTGGAAGGGGAAGGCCGCCGAGGAATCCGTCCGGGACGGAGCAAGGACATCAGGCTGCGTGCCGAGGAGTTCGGGGAGCGGTTCCGTTAGGGAAATTGAAGGGGTAAGCGTGTACGGAAGGCCGTGCAGGTCCGCGGAGGCGCAGAACAGGCCGGCGACGCGGGCGGCGGCCGCCGGGTCGGGCGCGCCGGCCAGTACGTGCAGCTGCCACAGGCCCGAGGACAGGGCCTGGCGTAATTCGGTGTGACGTTGTTCGAGGCGGCGCGCCTGGACGGCCTTTTCCGGGTCCCGCTCGGCCATTCCCGCCGCCAGTCGCTGCTTGGCGGCCACCTGGGCGGCGTAGTCCGCGATCTCCGAGGGGGCGAGGGGGTCGGCCAGGATCAGCCAGGCGAAGGGGCCGTCCCAGGCGGCGAGCAGGCACTCCTCCAGCGACGCGCGATCCAGCTGGAGGTCGGTCGTTTCCTCGGCCAGCAGGCCGTCGGCGATTCCGCTGATCCGGGTCCAGCAGGGCAGGGCGTTCATCGCGGCGGCCATACCCCCGGGCGCGATGACCTGGCCTAACGCCCCAGCCGGTAAGGCCAGCGAGACTTCGTGGCCTGGCCCGGGCCGGGGGCTGCCGCGGAGGGCTGAGCCAGCCAGCAGGACGTCCAAGGGGCCGCCGGACGCGACCCGGACCCAGCCCACGGCGACGGGGCTCCCGTCTGTTGGCCGGCTGATCCCCGCGTGGTAGGCGGAGGCCAGCGCGGCGGCGCGTTGCGGTCGGCCGGTGTCACGGTCGGCGGGACGGGCCGGATCGGCGGCCCCGTCCTGGGAGCGGCGGGGGATCCGGGTCACCCGGCAGGCGTCGAGGTCAGACAGCCGCTGCCACGCCGTCCCCGTCATCGATGTCCCCAGGCTCCTTCGGCCGAGTGCCTTGAACCTCAGGGTAATCAGGTGGTGCACAGTTTGTGTGCGGACGTTCGTGATTCGTAGCATTTCCCTCACTTGGTGTCGCCGACCTGGTGCAGGTTCCGCGGCTAGGACGGGGCCTCCTGGCTGCTGGAGCGTGAGCTACCCGGGAGGTGGCCCGGTGAGTGCCGCCCGGAGTTCGTTGATGTCTGTGGTGATGACGACCCAGGGAGTGGCGGTTGTGCCGGGCTTGGCGCGGGCGACGTACCTGCGGGCGCGGCCTGGATAGCACTCCATGCCGAGGAGGTGGTCCGGGCATTGGCGGGCGAGGGTGGCTAACTCGCGATGTGCCCGCTGTTCGGCGAGGGGGGCGCCCTGCGGATGCTCTAGGTCGGGCCTCGTGACCTC
>CAWJPL010000004.1:0-139642 GCA_963844695.1 uncultured Actinomycetes bacterium | reverse complement strand
CTGTGGTGATCTTCGCCGCCATGGTGCTGTTCGGCGCCGGGTTCGGGTGATCGAGAACGCGACGTTCGCGCTGCTGATCGAGCAGCTGCCGGAGGCCAGGGCCAGCGCGTTGTGGAACTTCGCCTACGACGCGGGGTACGGCGCGGGCCCGGCCGTCTTCGGCCTGATCTGCGTGGCCACCGGCTACCCGGTGGCGTTCGCCCTGACCGGCGGGCTGATCCTCGCCGTAGTCCCGCTCGCCTGGCGCGAGCGGAAGGCTGTGGCCAGCGCTGGGCGGCCAGTGTACAGTAATGGCCGGGATGATCCCGACGCCCGGCGAGTTGCTGCAGCGCCTCGGAGTCGATCCGGCGGGCGCCACCGCCGCGGAACTGCCGCACAACCGCTGGCTGAGCCCCGGAGTCTGGCGGATCCGCACCGGCAGCGGGCGGCCAGGCCGTGCTCAAGTACACCCAGTCGGCCCGCAGCCGCGGCGAGACGCCCTGGGACGCGCACTGGACGGCCGGGGACCTGGACCCGCACCGGTGGACGTACTGGAGCCGGGAGCCGCTGGCCTACCAGTACGGCCTGCCGCGCGCCTACGCCGGCAGCGGCATCACCGCGCCCGCCTGCCTGGGCGTGCACGTCGGCGACACCGAGGCGGCGCTGTTGCTGGAGTGGGCCGACGGCAGGCCCGGCGAGTCCTGGCCGGTCGCCGGCTACCGCCCGGCCGCCGAGGCGCTGGGCCGGGCGCAGGCGCCGTTCCTGCTCGGCCGGGAGCTGCCGCCGGTGCCCTGGCTGAGCCGGGGCTTCCTGCGCGCCTACAGCTCGGAGAAGCCAGCCAGCTGGGACCTGCTCGACGATGACGACGTCTGGCAGCATCCCGTGGTCCGGGAGACCTTCCCGGCCGGGCTGCGCGAGGGGGTGCGGCTCGTGCACGCCAGCCGGGAGCGCCTGTACCGGATCAGCGAAGCCCTGCCGCGCACGCTGTGCCACCTCGATTTCTGGCCCCAGAACTTGTTCCGGCGGCCGGACGGCCAGATCGTGCTCATCGACTGGGCCTTCGCCGGGCTCGGGGCCGTCGGCGAGGACGCCGGGAACCTCGTCCCGGACGCGGTGCTCGACCACTTCGTGCCCGCCGCTGACATGCCGGCTCTGGAGCAGGCCGTCTACGAGGGCTACCTGGCCGGGCTGCACGCGGCCGGCTGGCGGGACGACCCCCGCCTGGTCCGGCTGGGCATGTGGTCCTCGTCGGTGAAGTACGACTGGATGGCCGCCTTCACCCTGGCCCAGGTCTTCCAGCAGCGGCAGTACCGCTACGGGGGCGGCGGCGAGGTAAACGCCGGCTTCAAGTTCCGGGAGCGCAGCCGGGTACTGCTGTTCAACGCCCGCTGGGCCCGCCAGGCGCTTGAGCTCGCCGACGAACTCGGCCGGTAGCCGCCGGCCTGGGCGCTGCACCCAGCGGCGTGAGCGGACCGGTCAGGAATCGAGAAGCGCCGGTCACCGGGCCACGACTAGCGTGACGACCATGGACATCACCATTCACGCCAGCGCCCTGCCGCACGACGACCCGGACGCCTCCCTGGCCTTTTATCGCGACACCCTCGGCTTCGAGGTCCGGGCCGACGTCGGATCCGGCAAGATGCGCTGGATCACCGTCGGCCCTCCCGGCCAGCCCGGCACGTCCATCCTGCTGGCGCCGCCGGCCGCCGACCCCGGCGTCACCGACGACGAGCGCCGCACCATCACCGAGATGATGGCCAAGGGCACCTACGGCTGGATCCTGCTGGCCACCAAGGACCTTGACGCCACCTTCGCCCGGCTGCAGGCCGGCGCCGAGGTCGTCCAGGAGCCGACTGAGCAGCCGTATGGCGTCCGCGACTGCGCCTTCCGCGATCCCGCGGGCAACCTGATCCGCATCCAAGAGCTGCGCTGAGCCCCGGCGATTCGCGGCCATGTGCACAGCTGCCTACCGTGAGGCGCTGATCCGAGACCTCTCGTCCACGCCATCCCCGGCGCCAGCCCCGGCCTCGCCCGGCGCCGGCGCCGGCGCCGGGCCAGCGCCAGGCGGCTGAAGCCGGCCGCGAAGACACTGCGGGTTCAGCGCGGGAGCAGCGGTGCGTGGTCCAGGTGGGGTAGCACGTGCCTGGCGAACAAGTCGGCTTCGGCGGCGTGCGGGTAGCCGGACAGGATGAACGCGTCCATGCCGAGGTCCGCGTAGGCGCGGATCTTGGCGAGCACCTGGTCGGGGTCACCGACGATGGCCGCGCCAGCGCCAGAGCGCGCCCGGCCGATGCCGGTCCACAGGTTCGGTTCGGCGTAGCCGTCGTCGTCGGCGATGTCGCGGAGCTCGTTCTGCCGCTGGGTTCCCGCGGAGCTGGTGTCCAGGGACCGGCGGCGGATGGTGTCGCCGGCGCGGTCGTCGAGCCGGGAGACCAGGCGCTGCGCGGCGGCCCGGGCTTCGGCCTCGGTGGCGCGGACGATGACGTGGGCGCGGTAGCCGAACCGCAGGCTGCGGCCGTAGCGGGCGGCGCGCGCCCGCATGTCCTCCAGGACGGTCCCGACTCCAGACAGCGTGTCGGGCCACATCAAGAACACGTCGGCGGCCTGGGCGGCGACCTCGCGTGCCGCCTCGGACAGGCCGCCGAAATACAGCGGGGGGCAGCCACCCCGGACCGGGCGCAGGCGTGGCGGGTCCAGGGTGATGTTCATGAACTCGCCGTGGAAGTCGAACGGGCTTGCCGTTGAGCAGGTCACGCAGTATGTGCATGAACTCCAGGGTGCGGCGGTACCGGGGAGCCGACTCCAGGCTCTGGCCGGGCAGGCCGGAGGAGATGATGTTGATCGTCAGGCGCCCGTCGAGCATCTGGTCGATCGTGGCGAGCTGCCGGGCGAGCTGCGGGGGCCACATCTCGCCCATCCGCACGGCGACCAGCAGCTGCATCCGGCGCAGCAGCGGGGCGATCCCGGCGGCGAACGCTATCGGGTCGATCCCCATCGCGTAGCCGGAGGGCAGCAGCAGGTTGTCGTACCCGGCCTGCTCCGCGCCGAGTGCGATGTCGCGGCAGTGTTCCCAGCTCGACTGCAGCCTGCCGTCCGGCACGCCGAGAAACTCGTAGTCGTCGTCACACAGCGCGGCAAACCAGGAGACCTCACAGCTCATGAGAGCAAGTATGCCGGCCTGAGCCCGGCGGTCAGCGTTTAGTCGTTGCCGTCAACCCGGTAAAGGCGAGCAAGAACAGGACGACGAATCCGCCGTAGTAGGTGAGGAAAGCGGCTCCCAGCCCGGCCGGAACGATCACGCACGCCGCCCACGCAGCCACCTTCTTGCCCGCCGGCTTGCGGGCGCCGCCCACCGGGAGTGCGGGCGGCCCCCCGGCGCCGGTCCGCATGGCCGGGATGCCGTCGGTGACGGCCGCCAGCTCCGCGTAGGTCCGCGACGCCAGCGCCTGGCCCGCCCGCACGCCGAGCTGGTCCCTGGTCAGCCAGCCCCGCACGAACGCCGCCTTGAGGGCGTCGATCACCTGTTCACGGTCGGCGTCGGAGGCCCGGAGGCGGCCACGGCCCATCGCCCCCGCTGCCTCACGTTCCCTGCGTCCTGTGGTCACCAGCGCCTCCCGACCAGCGCAACCTGCCAACAGCCTAACGCGGGGCCCCGCCGCGGGCTGGCCAGCGCGGCAGTGACAGGGTCTCGACGGTGTGCGCTCTCCATGACGCGGAGCAGCCGGACAGGCCGGGCGGGCCCGCCCCGGACAGATCTCCGGGGCGGCCCGTCGCATGACCTTTCGCAGTGGTCCTGCGGGTCAGCCGGTGACGAACACGTTGTCCTGGACGAAGTAGACACCGCTGGCCATCCAGGCGGCGTCTATCGCAGCCTCGTGCTCGGCCCACGTGCGGACGTGGCCGGACAGGTTCACCGTGTTCCCGTCGGCGTCCACCGCCACGTCGCTGTCGTCGAGGATCAGCGCGTTGCGGTCCAGCGCCTCCTGGACCCTGAGGGTGACGTCAGCCGGGTCCGCGTCCGAGGCGATTTCGATCTCGTCCCCGACGTTGCGCACGCCAGTGAGCCCGGCGACCGCCAGTTCGGCCGCGGCGCGTTCGGAGCCGTAGCGCACCGTGCCGGACAGCATGACGTTGCCGTTGCTCGCGGTCGCCTCCACCGTGGCCGGCACAGAGATGTTCGCCGCCAGCGCGTTGTTCGCCATCGTGGTCAGGATCGCGTCGTCCCGGTAGCTCTCCGGCGGCAGGACCACCTCGAGGTGGTTGTGCACCCTGGTCACGCCCTGGACGCGCTGGGCAGCGGCAGCCGCCTCCTGGTACTGCGGGTAGCTGGGTACGGTTCCGTTGAGCGCTACCTCTCCGCTCACGTTCTTGACCGTAACGTTGCCATCGTCAACGAGCGGATCGAAGTCGAGTTCGGCTTCGACAGCGTCGCGGATGTCCATGGTCTTGTCCACGGGACTGGTCCTTCCTGGATCGGCTGGCCGGCGGGTCGCCCCCGTGATCTCAGTAGATCCCGCCTGTGGAGCGCGGGCAAAAAAGATGGCGCCTTTCCTGATATCGATCAGCGCTATATCCTCCCGGCAGGTATTACCAGGGTGCCCGGGCCCAATCCCGGCCGCCCCGGCAGCCTCGCCGCTGCAGCTTGCCTATCGCGCTATTGGCAGTGCCTGTTGGCCAGCGAACCGGCGCTGCACTGGACTCGACTAGATCCAAAGCGAGCTCCGCCTCCGGCTGCCGATCAGGAATTTGGGGGATTCGGCCGGGCGCGCTGCCGTCGGGCAGTACAAGGTGCGGACCATTATGAAATTAAGAGGTTTACGATGGAATTGTCGGTGCAGCTACGTTCTGGCTCCCCGGTTCCGGTGGTAGCTGTCGGCGGGGAGCTGGACTTGGAGTCCGGACCGTGCCTGGCCGGATGCCTGCGGTCGCTGCTGCAGGCCCGCGGCCCGGTGCTGGCTCTCGACCTGGCGGGCGTGCGGTTCATCGACTGTGCCGGGGTGGGTGCGCTGGTGGCCAGCTGCCGGGCGGCCCGGCAAGGCGGCGGACAGTTGTTCGTGGTCGCGCTGTCACCGTGTGCCCGCCGGATCGTCGGGATCACCAGGCTTCAGAAGGTGCTGGGCGAGCGTGACATCAGGGACGAGCCCGCTGCGTAGGCCCGCAGCGGGTTCCCGCCGCCTCGACCGCCTCACCCGGGTGCGCTCTTCCTCGGTCAGGCCACCCCAGATCCCGTGCACCTGGCCGGTCCGCTGGGCGAAAGTCGAGGCATTCCGCCTGCACCAGGCAGCGGGCGCAGACCCTCTTGGCCTCCGCGACCTCTTCCAGGCCTTTTCCGGCGACCGAGATCGGGAAGAACAACTCCGGATCAACGGACTGGCACGCGGCTATGACCCGCCAGTCCTCCCCGGCTGCCTCCCGTCGGGCCGCCCGCAGCTGCCCAGGAGGACCGCCGCTCGCGTCCCTCACTCCGTCGGCGAGCTGGAACTCCGCCATGTCTGTCACCTCCTCGCGGACAGCTGGATTGCCGCGTCTGTCGATCTGAGTAGATTCCTTCGGCTGGTTGCGGGCCAAGACGGTGACGTCTTTCCTTCTATCGATGCGGGCTATAGCACGGTGCAGGCTAGGCCGTGAGGCCCGGCGCCGCCGAGCGAATCTGCAGCACCTGGCCCCCGGCCAACGTGTGCCGCCAATAATGCGATAGCCACACGGGTTTGGCCAGCAGCGGCGGCTTCTCGTGCGGTGATGGTAGCTTCCGTTGCAGTGATAACGCTCAAGATCATCGGAAAGAGGGACTGCGATGCGCAGTCAGCGTGCAGCGAGCCCTCGCCGAAGCACGCCGAGGAAGCGATGTTCACGCCCGCTGACTTCGTCGCCTACTTGCGGCGGGCTGGCGTCGTGCGCAGCTGGATTAGATCACGGCGGCGTAGTGCTGTGCTACCGGCGATCCCTCATCCCATGTCGCTGGGCTGAAGGGCTCAGCTCGTTGCGCGGCAGGGCCAGCCGGGTTCTGGCTGTGCGAGCATCGGCAGCAGAGTCGGCCGACCGACCAGCTCGATTGGGCACCAGCTGGCCGCCGCCCTGGAGCTGCCTCCGCTGGCCATAGCGGCCTCAAAACAGTTTGGCCAGCGTGCGCAAGCTGCAGGTCTACCACGACGGCGCGATGCTCGTCGGCTATGGCGCTCGACGAGGCAACTCCATCCAGCCGGTCGAAGTGCATCTGCTACTACACGACCGGTTTCCTGATCACGATGCGCCGCGGCGGACGCCGGGATGCCCGGCCCTGGGGCCGCCCTCGGCACGCCGGGGAGCGTTCCGGTCCGGGAGTTCCTGGAGATCGACACTCCCTACCGGGAAACCGTCGCCGAGGCTCGCACCCCCAGGGTGATCGAGTGCTCGCGTATACACCGCAGTTCTCTGCGCTCTTCGCTCAGTCGCCGGACCAACGACTTGATGCGCTCGAGCAGCAAGTCGCTGCGCGAGGCCGACGACCAGGAACTGGCCGAGATCACCGCGATACGGCATCGTGCCGCCGGTGACCCGGAGGATCACCTGCACCCCGCGGCCGGGACCTCGCGGACCGGATGCCGCTGATCCAGTCCCTACCCGGCACCACCAGCCAAACCTTGCTCTACGCGGATAGACATCGATGACCAGTCTGCAGCAGGCCGTCGCCGACCTCGACCGCGACGGAGGAGCGATGCGCCGCCCTGCTGGGTCTGCACGCCTCGCCTGGCGAGCAAAGCATCTGGCGGTCGTGCAGCCGGCGCCTCGCGGCAGTAGCCACCATTTTCCTGCCGATTTCCTTTCTGGCCGGATTCTGGGGGCAGAACTTCGGCGTCCTCACCGGACATCTCGAAAAAGGCTGGCCGGCGTTCCTAATCCTCGGCGTAGGACTAAGCGCAGCTTGCGTTACGGCTACCGTCGTCCTGCTCCACCGGCGCAACTGGAACTGAGCCCTTTCGCAGCGTGGCTGGCCGGGTACCGCCGGTTAGTCCTAGGCCGGCCAGCTAACGGCGCAGGTAGGTCAGGACCGCGAGGACTCTGCGGTGATCCTCGGGTGCGGGCGGCAGGCCCAGCTTGGCGAGCATGCTCCCGATGTGGGTCTCCACGGTCTTGGCCGACATGTGCAGGTGGCGGGCGATCGCGTGGTTGGAGCGGCCCTCGGCCATCTGGGCCAGCACGGCTAGCTCGCGATCGGTCAGGGTCTGCAGCGGGCTGTCCCGCCGCGGTCTGGCCACCAGCCGGGAGACGACCTGCGGGTCGATCACCGACTCGCCGCCAGCGACCCTGCGGATCGCGTCGGTGAACTGCGCCACGTCAGCGACGCGCTCCTTGAGCACGTAGCCGACGCCGCGGGGATCATCGGCCAGGAGCTCGAACAGGTGCTCGGTCTCGACATGCTGCGACATGACGAGGACCGCTGTACCCGGCCACTGACGGCGGATCTGCTACCGCTGCCCGCAGGCCCTCAGTGGTCTGGGTCGGTGGCATCCGGATGTCGGCGAGCACGACATCCGGGCGCAGGGCAGCGACGAGATGAAGCAGCCGGGCCGCGTCCCCGGCCGTGGCCGCCACGTCCAGGCCGGCCTCGGTGAGCAGCCGGCGCAGCCCCTCGCGCAGCAGCACGGCATCCTCGGCGATGACCACGCGCAGCGGCGCCGCGGGCTGCGTTACGGACACGGGAGGTCCGCCTCCAGGCGGGTCCCGCAGCCCGGCTCGGAGTCGATCCGCAGCACGCCGCCCACCGACGCCACCCGGTCGGCCAGGCCGCGCAGCCCGGACCCGCCGTCGGGCCGGGCGCCGCCGGCTCCGTCGTCACTGACCTGGACCAGCAGCCGGCCGGGCAGCTGCCGGATCGTTACCTGGGCGCTGCCCGCCAGCGCATGCTTGGCGACGTTGGCGAGCGCCTCGGACACCACGAAGTAGGCCGTGGCCTCGATCGCGGCCGGGAACCGCCCGGCTGGCACCGCGACGATGGTCGTGGCGACCGGCGAGCGCTCCACCAGAGCCTGGATAGCCCCGGCCAGCCCGGTCTCGGTCAGGACCGCGGGATGAATGCCCCGGGCCAGCTCCCGCAGCTCGACCAGGGCCTCCTGCGCCTCTTTCCCGGCCGACTCGATCAGCGACACGAGCTCGGGGTCCGCCCCGGCCGCCCGGCTGCGGGCCAGGCCAAGCGCCAGGCTCAAGGTGACCAGCCGCTGCTGCGCGCCGTCATGCAGGTCGCGCTCCAGCCGCCGCCGCTCGGCGTCGCCGGCCTGGACAATCCGCGCCCGGGAGGCCCGGACCTGCTCCAGCTGGGCCTGCACCTCGGCCTGGAGCCGGGAATGCTCGAGGGCCAGGCCAGCGGCGGTGACGGTGACCTTGACCAGGTCCGGCTCGTGCCGCAGCTCCTCATGAAGGATGAGCACGGCATCGCCGGCCGGGTCAAGCGCGGTCAGCATCCGCCCGGCGGGCAGCCGCGCGGGGTCGACGGCCTGCTCGCTGGTATCCCGGTAGTCGGCTCTGGCCCGGCACCCGGAAGGCCAGCTGGAGGGCCGGGTCGCCCAGGGCGGCGGCCAGCGCGTCGCGGAGCCGGCCGGGCGGCGGGCCGGGCTCGAGGTCTGACCAGCGCCGCTCCGACGGCGCGCCGGGCGCTGTGCGCCCGCGCCATCCCGATCGCGTACGCGGCGGGCGCGGCGATCAGGATCAGCGGGCCGATCCCCTGCGTGATGAGGCTGGAGAGCCCGAGATCGGACGGGGTCTCCAGGATGATGATGTAGGCGCCGATCGGCAGGGCCACCCAGATCAGCGACGTCATGGCGCGGCGCGCATAGCCGCGGGCCGACCGCCAGTGCCAGGCGATCAGGGCCACGATGGCTGCGGTCAGGCCGATGCCGACGATCGAGGCGACTGTGCCGACCGTGCTGTACAGCCGCGCGGAGCGATGGACGAGGAGCAGGTTCGCCGGGCAGGCGGGACCGCAGCCGTTGGTGCGGGGGTCCCAGAACAGCATCTGCACGATGTTGTTGCCGATGTTCCAGGCGTAGTTCGCGGCGACGACCGCCCGGTCGAGCCGGGATCGCAGCCGCCCGTAGGGCCAGGCCAGGGCCAGGTGGGCGAGGGCTGCCTGGTAGAGGCTCCCGGCCAGCCAGCCGATCGTGAACGGCAGCGGAGCGTGCACGCGCGTCAGCGCGGGCAGGAACCACGCGTACCCGACGATCGTGAACAGCAAGCCGATCCGCTCGGCCGGATGGCGCTGCCAGGCCATCAGGCCCACGACCAGGTAGGCGAGCAGGACCAGCGTCGGCGTGATCACGTAGATCGGCGGGCCAGGCGGGAACGGCCAGCTGTTGACGTAGAACGTGACCACGCTGAACACGGTCGCCGCGATCATGCCGGCGATCAGGGCCGCCCTCAGCCGCGGGCTCATGGCGGGTCCGCATCGAGGAAGCCGCGCAGTGCGGCCCCGGACAGCTGGTCTTTCGGCAGGAACCCGGCCGCCGGGCTGGCCGCGATCTGGCCGCCGTAGTCGCTCGCCTCGCGGGTGGACGTCAGCACGATCACCGGCCGGTGCTCCTGCGCCGCCAGCCGCCTCGCCACCTCGAACCCGTCGAAGTCGGGAAGCTGGATGTCCAGCAGCACGAGGCAGGGCCGGATGGCCAGGGCCGCCTGAGTCGCTTCGGTGCCGCTGGCCGCCTCGGCCACCGTGAACCCCGCCATTTCCAGCAGCATCCTGGCGAACGCCCGGAAGCCGTCGTGGTCATCCACGACGAGGATGGCGGCAGATGCTGGCACCGTTCCAGTGTCACACCGCGCGGCCCGGATGGCCTCAGGGCTAGCCCCGACCCACCTCAGGGATAGCCCGGCGGCGGACGGGGGCTCGCCCCGATGACCGCCAGCCCTGGCGTCCCTAGCGTCGGCCTTAGCTGAGCGCGGAACACCGCGGCGCTCGCGAGGAGGGAACGCAGATGGACGCAACCGGGAGGCGGCGGACCGTGCCGCTGCTCGCCGCGATCGTGACCGCGTCTGCCCTGGCTGTGGCGGCGTGCGGGGGAGGGGGAGCCCCGGCGGTGGGTGCGCCCCCCGCGTCACGGCAGACCGCGACGGAACGGGCCGCCACGCTGAGGTGGCTGGCCAAGACGAACCAGATGTGGACGAGGAATGAGTTCTCGCTGGTGGACCAGGTGACGACGGGTGAGGCGCGAAGCGCCTACCTGGCCCAGGAGAACCAGACCAGGAGCGACCCTGGGCCGGCGGGCCGGAAGCCGTTGCGGCTCGCCAGCGTATCGATCACGGTGCCGTGCCACCAGGGCGCCGCAGCCACCTTCGTCGCCTACGGTGACACCAACGTCTTCACCCTGGGGCAGTCCCTGCAGCCGGAGGCCCTGGTGTTCCAGCGCGTCGGCGGCGCGTGGAAGCTCGCTGCGATCGTGAATCAGTCCTCGGGCAGCGGCCATCACGCCTGGCCGGCCCTGTGCCGGGGCGGAGCCGGGACCACAGCCCCGGCCGTCCTGGCGCCCGCCGGCTATGCGGCTGCGCTGGCCCGGACGCTGGACCACGCCGCGACGGGGGCGACGGAGACCGCCGCCGCGGCGGCACCGTTCGCGGTGAACTCGTTCTTCACCGGGCCGGGCTCGTTCACCGCCCAGTCCGCCACCCAGATCAGGCAGGACCGCGCCGGCGGGGCGACGCTGGCGGAGAAGTTCGCCCCGACCGCCGACCCCACGCTGGCCCTGCCGCTGGCCGGCGGACGCGGATACTGGCTGGTCGGTGTCCTGACCCAGACCGGCAGCTACAGCTCTGACGCCGGCATCCGGAAAGCCACCTGGCCCGACGGAGCGACCATCGGCGCCGAGCGTCCGGCCCTCGTGCACCAGGGGACCGACACCTACATCACCACCTACACGGCCATCGACCCGCTGCGCTCGGCGGGCGGCCGGGTCACGCTGGACGGCTTCTTCGGCTGGCCGCTGAGGTCCGTGGCCAGCTGAGGCGGCGATCGGCAGCCCCGCCAGCCGGGCCGGTCGCGGCCGTCAGCGACCGGCCCGCTCCTCGCGGCCGAGCAGCCGGGCCGCGTTCCCGCCGGTGAGGGCCTCTAGCACGTGGTCGCGCAGGCCGCCCGCGCGCCACTGGGCCAGCGCTTTGTCCATCGGGAACACCGGCCAGTCGGTGCCGTGCAGTACCTGCTGGCTCAGCAGGCTGTTCATGAACCGCTTCATGACCTCCCAGCCGGTGTTCGGCTCGCAGACGTACCGGGGAGCCAGGCCGCCGA
Organism: uncultured Actinomycetes bacterium; assembly: GCA_963844695.1. Lineage (GTDB taxonomy): Bacteria > Actinomycetota > Actinomycetes > Streptosporangiales > Streptosporangiaceae > RYN-230. The sequence continues at coordinate 128,415 of CAWJPL010000004.1, read as the reverse complement.
ACTCGGCGTAGACGTTGGGGTGCTTGCGCAGCACCGCCACCATCTCGGCCACCCAGGGCCAGCCGGCGTGACAGGCGATCAGCACCAGGCCCGGGAAGTCACAGGCGACCTGGTCCAGCTGGATCGGCTGGTCGTTGCGGATCGGGAAGCTGACGGTGTAGTTGATCCCGGTGTGCAGGGCCACGTGCAGGCCGAGTTCGTCGGCCTTGGCGTAGACCGGGTACAGCACCCGGTCGTCGATCGCCATGCCGAAGAACGACGGCTGCAGGCTCAGCCCCGTCAGCCCCAGTTCCGCGACCCGGCGGACCTGGGCCAGCGCCCGCGGGATCTTCACCGGGCTCATCGAGATGGTGCCGTAGCCCGAAAACTTGCCCGGCTGCTCGCTGACGAGCTTGCCGACGGCCTCGTTCAGCGCGTCGGCGTCATCGCCGTACTCGTACTCCGCGTGCACCACCGCGTGCGTGGTCCCGCTGGCCGTCCATGTCCGCGAGCAGGTCGGCCACGGTCCGGTGCCGGTTCGCGGACAGGTCGAGGACCTTGTCGTACTGGTCGGTGTAGTCAGCCGGGAGATCCTCCGCCGGGCGCAGCTCAAGCGGCAACCGGACCCTGAAATCGATGACGTGCGACACCTGGCCTCCTCGCGGGACGTCTTCACCAGTTCAGCTCTCGCGGACCTGTCCCAGACCCGGCCGGGGTCGGCCGAGCGGTCCAGGTTCTCCTTCTTGACCCGCATCGAGGGGGTCCGCTCGAAGTCTTCGGTGCGGTACTCGACGTACCGGGGCACCTTGTACCGGGCTAGCCGGTCGGCGCTGAATGTGATCAGCTCGGCCGGCGGCAGCGACTCCGCGCTCTGCCCGTCCCCCAGCAGAACGTGCACCTTGACCTCCTCGCCGAGCAGGTCGTCCGGGACCGGGACCGCGGCCACCTCCAGCACCGCGGGATGGGAGCGGAGCACGGTCTCGACCTCGGCGGCCGCGACGTTCTCGCCCGCCCGCCGGATCACGTCCTTGATCCGGCCCGCGAAGTACAGGTAGCCCGCGGCGTCGCGGCGTCCCAGGTCACCGGTGTGCAGCCAGCCGCCGCGGAAGGTCTCGGCCGTCTCGGCCGGCTTGTTGAGGTAGCCGCGCATCAGGCCGGGCGCCCGGACCACGATCTCACCGGGCTGCTCCTCGGCGGCCTCGGTGCCGTCCGGGTTCAGGATCCGCACGTCTGCGCCCGGGCAGGGCACGCCGATGGAACCCGAGCCGATCATCCGGGCCGCCTCCTGCGACCGGGGTCGAGACGATCACCCCGGTCTCGGTCAGGCCGTACGCTTCCACCCACGGCACGCCCCAGCGGTCGACGAGATCCTGGTGCAGCAGCGCGGGGATGCCCACCTGGATCGACAGCCGCACCTTGTGCCGCCGGTCGTCGTCGCTGGCCGGGGCCTTCAGCAGCAGGCTGGCGGTCGAGGCGATCCCGAACAGCACGGTGACGTCCAGATCGCGGACCACCTGCCAGTAGCGCGAGACGCTGAACCGCCGCATGGCCACCATCGACGTCCCGGCGCGGAGCGCGAGAAGGAGCATCCACGGCGGGTCGTTATAGAAGAATTGGAGGCAGCAGAGCATCCGGTCCGCAGCGGTCATGCTGAACAGCCCGGCCATCAGGTCGGCGAACCTGACCCAGTAGTCGTGGCCCGACCGCACAGCCCTTCGGCGGGCCGGTCGTCCCGGAGGTGTAGAAGATGTTGGTCAGGTCCCCGCGGGCCTCGTCCGGCCGCTCGGGCAGGCCGGCCCCGGCGTAGGCGCTGAGGCCCGCCCGGCTCGCTGTCCGCGGCCACGATGATTTCCGCCAGGTCGGGGCAGGCTGGCTGGAGCTCGGCGAACAACGCGGCGTACGCGCCGTCCACGACGGCGATCCGGGCCGACGAGTCACGCAGGACGTGACCGGCGTCGTGGCTGCGGGCCGCCGGGTTGAGCGCGACGAGGATGCCGCGGCAGGCGGCCACCGCCAGCCAGGTCACCATGAACTCGGCGCGGTTCGGCATCATGACCGCTACCCGGTCGCCAGGCTCGATCCGCGAGCCCAGATAGCCTGCGAACGACTCGGCCTCAGCCCACAGCCGGGCCCGGCTGACGCTGACCCCGTCCTCGAAGATCAGCGCCGGGAGCCCGGGATCTGCCTGGCACGCGTCGCGGACCAGTTCCACCAGGTCCCGCGCGGGCGGGTCGCTGCCCGGCAGGCCGGCCGGGCGCCCGTCGGGGATCGGTGACGTCACTCGTACCACTCCTGCGGCCCGAGCCTGACGTTGTCCTCCCAGTGCAGGTCGTGGGTCACGATCAGCCGGGCGTCGTACCGCCGCTGCATCTCCTCGATCTTCTCCCAGCTCTCGATGATCGCGTCCGGGCTCCACAGCAGGCCAGGCAGGCAGCGGGCCTGCATCTTCTCCCTGTCGTACACCGCGTCGCCCGCGAGGATGTACGCCTGGTTGTCCAGCCGGACCAGCATCGACTGATGCCCGGGCGTGTGCCGGGCGTGGGAAAGATGATCAGGCGGCCGTCGTTGAAGATGTCGTGCTCGCCGCGCAGCTGCTTCCAGTTCCTTGACCGGGTCGAAGTCCTGCCGGACGTAGACGTCGCGCTGGTAGACCGGCGGCCAGTAGGCGAACCTGAGCTCCTCCTGCTGCACGTAGACCGTGGCGTCCTGGACGAACTCCAGGCCGCCTGCGTGGTCATAGTGCAGGTGGGACTGGACCACGTGGCCGATGCCCTCGGCGTCCACCCCGAGTGAGTCCAGCCGGGAGCGGACGTCGTCGCCGCGGCTCATCACGATCTCGTACAAGTCGGCGGCGTCGCCGAGGCGGCTGCGCGGGTCGTCCAGCAGGCCCGGGTGCGCGCCGCTGTCGAACAGCACGTCACCGTCGGGATGCTGGATCAGGTAGAAGAAGTACGGCACATGGATCGTCGAGCCGCAGTCCGGGTCGAAGGGGTCGAACACCGAGCGGAGCGTCTTCTCGCCGCCGCAGTGGAAAGCGAACATCTTCATGGTCGTGTCCTCCGGTGGCCGGCTCGGATCGGTCAGGCGTCGCCTGCCTGGTCGTCGTGGTGGTAGCGGGGTTTGCGCTTCTCGGCGAAGGCGGTGAGGCCTTCGGCCTGGTCGGCGGTGGCGTCGACCCGGCTGTAGTACTCGTGCATCAGCCGGAAATGCTCGGGCGGCGAGGCCGACAGTCCGCTGCGGACCAGTTCCTTCGTCATCCGCACCGCCATCGGCCCGTTGCTGGCGATGACCCGGGCGATCCGCTCGGCCTCAGCCTGCAGCTCGCCGGCCGGGACGACGCGGCTGACCAGGCCGATCCGCTCGGCCGTGACCGCGTCGATGAACTCGCCGGTCAGCAGCATCTCCATGGCGTGCGACAGCGAGATGATCCGGGGCAGCTGATAGGCGCCGAAGCCGTGCAGCAGGTTCCACTTCACCTCGGGCGTGCCGAAGACGGCGTTCGGCGCGGCGATCCGGATGTCACAGACCAGGGCGAGCTCGAGGCCGCCGGCCAGCGCGTAGCCGTTGATCGCCGCGATCAGGGGCTTGGCCGGAGTCGCCCCGAAGTCCCAGCGGTCCGGCCGCCACGGAGTCCAGCTCGCCCAGGTCCGCGGCCCCGGTGTGCATGATCTTCAGGTCAGCGCCGGCCGTGAACGCCTTCTCCCCGGCCCCGGTCACGATCCCGACCAGGATGTCCGGGTCGCGGTCGATCCGGCCGGAACGCCTCGGTGATCTCGGTGTAGGTCTCCGGGTCCAGGGCGTTGAGCACGTCCGGCCGGTTGATCGTGATCCGTGGCGATGCCCTCGCGGGACTCGAAGATGATGGCCATCTAGCTGTCGGCCTCGCCTGATCCGGCCAGGGCTTCCTCACGCTCGGCCTCGACGTCGGCGAGCAGCATGCCCGGCCCGCCGCATCGTGTCTGGCCTGGTCCGGTCCAGCCACTGCGCGATCAGGGCACTGATGACCAGAACACCGACGGTGGCGTAGATGAACCATCGCAGCGGCGCGGGCGGGTAGGGATGGATGTTGCCCCACAGCACCCAGATCATCGCGGCGATCGAGATGACCGGGAGCAGCGCGTGCTTGATCCAGCTGAATTCCGGCCGGTGGTCCCGCCACATGAAGCGGATCAGCCCCACGCTGATCAACAGGTACGCGGCGATGAAGAACAGCGTGGCGAAGTAGGACAGCCAGGACGCGAAGTTCAGCGCGCCCCAGATCGCCCCGAACAAGATCGAGGCGACCAGCGCCAGCCCCCCGGCGAACAGGCACGCGACATGCGGTGACTGCCGGGCGTTCAGCCTGCCGAACGCCGACGGCAGCAGGCCGTCCCGGCCCATCTTCCAGAAGATCCGGCTGACCGCGACGACGGTCACGATGTTCAGCGCGGTGAAGCTGGAAATGACCGCCAGGTTGACGAACAGGCTCAGCGTGCCATCGCCGAACCGGTCAGCCAGGGTGTTGAACGGGGTGGCCGCGGTCGCCAGAGCCTGGACGTGCTTGGCGGAAACCCCGTAGCCGATGGTCACGGCGTAGGACACGATCACGTAGAAGACGCCGACGACCAGGGTCGTGAGCAAGACCGCTCGCGGAATCGTCCGCCGTGGCTTGCGGGCCTCGTCGCCGAGGGTGGTGGCGGACTCGAAGCCGACGAACGCGAAGATCGTGTAGACCACGGCGGTGAGCAGGCCCCCGGAGCCCTTCAGGCTATGGCTGGGGTCAAACGCCTGGATCGTGTTGCCGGCCGCACCGCCCTTGAAGATGATCACCAGCGCGAAGATCGTCAGGATGAGCATCTCAAAGCCCAGGCCGATCAGCCCGGTGCGCAGCGAGGGCTTGACGCCCAGCACGCCCAGCGTCGTGGACAAGATGATCAGCGCCGCGGAAAAGACCCACCAGGCGATGTGCACGCCGGACGCGGCCAGCAGCGATGACACGAAATTGCCGAAGAAGTCCAGCTGGAACGGGAACAGCAGCAAGTACGCACCGAACAGCGCCACGCCGGTGACGAACCCGGTTTTGGGACCAAACGTCCTGGTCAGGTAGGTGTAGAACGAGCCCGCGCTCGGCAGCCGGCGGGCGTACTCGCCGATCACCAGGGCGATGCACACGCACACCAGCAGGCCGATCAGGAAGGCGAGCGGGGTGGCGGCGCCCGAGTAGCCCACGATGAACACCAGTCCCGCTACCGAGCCTGCTGCCGGGGCGATGAGGGCTGCGGACTGGGCGGTCACGGCGGGCAAGCCGATGGCGTGCCGTTCCAGACGGTGCTGATCCTGGTCGCACTGACATCGCGGCCTCCCTCGGGGTGGAGCCGACGGCAAGTGTGCCCGATGTTACCGATCGATCGATCGGACATCAATGGGTGAGACGGGCCAGGATTGATCGAGAAAAGGAGAGCCGGCCGCGGGCCGCCGGCCGGGACTCAGCGGGCGGCGCCGGACTTCTGCGACGGCGCCGTCGGGCGAGCTGCCACCGGGCCCGCGCAGCTCGTCATCGACCAGGGCGAGGATTTCCCTGGTCGTGTGGCCAAGCATCGCGGGCGTCCGCGGAGACCGCCCGTCCCGGCGCGCACCGACCATCGCCAGGGCGAGATCGGCGAAAGACTCAGCGATCTCCACCGGGTGCTTGGGTCCACGGTCGGAGTACCAGCGGGCCACCCCGTTGCACATTTCCAGCAGCGCCAGCCGGGTGATGCGGGCATCACCGAGGCTGAACTCGCCGCTGCGCATGCCGCGCTCCAGCGTCTCGGCCCACAGCCGTTCGTATCCATCGCGCAGCTGCATGACCTTGGTAAACGCAGCATCTGACAGCGCGCGGAGCTCGTCGTCGGCGACCAGCGAGCGCTGGGCGTCCAGGGTGTGGAAGCCGACGTGCGCGCGGACCAGGGCTGCCAGCTGCGCGGCCGGGCCCTGGCGCGCCGTCCAGGGCGGCGCACGCCACCCTGGTCAGCTCGGTCATGCTCTCGACCATGAACGCGACCAGCAGTTCGTCCTTGCTGCCCATGTAGTGGTAGAGCGCGGACGTGGACAGGCCCGCCCGGTCGGCGATGTCGCGGATCCCGGTCGCCTCGAATCCCTTGGCCGCGAACAGCTGCAGCGCCGCCTGCTCAATGCGTTGCTTGGTGGGGAGACCTGGCCGGATCGGCCGGGACTGCTGCTCGTGCAACTGGCTGCCGCCGCGGCATGACGCTCCATCGCGTTGGTGATCGATCGATCGAAAGCGATTCAGTCTACTGCGACCAAGACGACCACTGTCCGGCACCCGCACAAGAGGCAGGAACACGCCATGGCGCCGCGCTGTGGGTCGCACTCGCAGCAGCTGGCCTGACGAACAAGCCGATCGGCGAGCGGCGGATCACCTCTGGCCCAAGGTCCCGGGCAGGTACCCCAGCTCGACTGACTTGCCCAGGTCCCAGCCGTCGAGGTGGCAGCCGTTGACGAGCAGCTTGTAGTTCCAGAAGAACCAGCCTGCCGCGCCGTCCCAGGCCGCCAGCTGGGCGTAGGCCAGGCTGCGGTAGAACCCGCGCCGTTGCTCCCGGGTCAGGGCAGCCGCCCCGGGGGACATCGGCTCGAGACACCACTCACCGACGATGAGGGGGAACTGCCGTGACATCTCCTGCACGGTCCGGCTGAACTTGTTCGCGGATGTGGCCCAGGTATCCGCCGAGACCCTCGTCCCCGGGTTCCGGCGTGTACTCCATCAGGTACAGGTGGGTGTCCACGACGATCCGTTCGAACGGGGGACCCGAGAAGAACCCATCCCACTCCCGGATCCGGAACCCGTCGTGGAAGACGACGGTGACGTCGTCTGACTGAGCCCGGATTCTCCGGTACGCCTCAAGGTAGAAGTCTTTCAGGAAGCCGGTGGGGACGGGCTCAGACCCTCGCGCGTAGTCGGGGTCGCGGGGCGGGTAGCGGTTGGGCAGGTCGATGACGTCCCACAGCTCCTGGGAGATCGGCTCGTTCAGGACCTCGATGCCCCAGAGCGCCGGGCGGGCCCGGTAACGGATGGCGAGCTGTTCGAGTACGGTCAGCACGAACTCGACGTGGGCCGGGTTTTTGTGCCACTTGCAGACACCACACATGCCGCCGTTGTCGAAGCCGTTCTGCCCGTCCGGCACCGTGTGCAGGTCGATCAGGATCTTGATCTGGTACTTCTCCGCCCAGTCGAAGGCCCGGTCCAGGTACTCCGCGCAGCCGAGGTAGGGCGGGTAGTCGCCGAAGACGAAGAACGGCACCGGGATCCTGACCGCGTCGATGCGGTGGTTCGCGAGATAGGCAAAGTCCCGTTCGGTGACGTAGGAGTCGCGGTGCACCGTGAACCGCTCGCGCTTGGCGACGTCTTCCAGGTCTGAGCACAACTGGGTCTCGTCCTCGGCGTCCGTGCCGGCGAACAAGTCCGGGCTCATCCACTTCTCCAAGACCAGCCAGTTGCCGAGGTTGACACCTTTGATCATGAGGTCCTTCTCCCTGCCTGCCGCGCCCGTGCCTGCTGTCATCCGGGTCCGACGATGCGGGCGACCATCGCTGCGATGGTGTCGCGGATGGTGCCGGGTGACAGGTCGGTGGCGGGGTTGGCGGTCGCGCCGAAGGGGAACGCCGGGGACCACGCGGTGGCCAGCGCCATCACCGACATCAGGATCAGCGCGGGTGGCGCGTCGGTCTGGATGGCGCCTGACTCCTGCTCCGCCTGGATGATTGGCAGCGCGCGGTGGTGCTCACGTTCGCGCGCGGGCGGCAGGGCGGCGGTGCGTTCGAGCGTCGCCCAGGCCAGCAGGCGGTAGACGTCGGGGTTGGCCTGGGCGAAGTCGAACACGCGGCGGGCCAGGCCCGGGAGGTCCTCCGGAGTAAAGGGGAGGCCGGCGTAGAGGTCGGAGAACTGCTGGTCCAGCACCGTGGCGAACAGGGCTTCCTTGCTCTGGAAGTAGACGTAGATCAGGTTCTTGTTGCACGCGGCGCTCTTCGCGATGCGGTCCACGCGCGCGCCGGCCACGCCGTGCTCGGCGAACTCCCGGAATGCCGCGTCGAGGATGCGCGCCTTGGTCTGCTCTGCGCTCACGGGCTCAGCCTACGGTTTGACTAACTGGTTATCCAACTCCTAGGCTAAGTAACTAGTTAGTCAACCCCCGGGCCGCTACCGCACGGGGACGCCGGCTCCGCAGGATGAGACAGGAGAAGGACTCGTGACCACGACACTGATCACCGGATCGAACAAGGGCCTGGGCTATGAGGCGGCCCGCCAGCTGATCGCGGCCGGTCACACGGTCTACGCCGGGGCCCGCGATCCTGAGCTCGGCCGGCCGGCCGCCGGGCGGCTCGGCGCGCGGTTTGTCCAGCTCGACGTGACCGACGACGCCTCCGTCGCGGCGGCGGCCAAGCTGATCGAGGCCGACGGCGGGCTGGACGTCCTGGTCAACAACGCGGGCGTCGAAGGCCGCACCCCGGACAACGTCGTCATCGGCGCCGCGGACGAGACCGCCGCGCACATGCAGGCCCTGTTCGACACGAACGTGTTCGGCGTCGTCCGGATGCTGCACGCGTTCCTGCCCCTGCTGCAGCGCTCCGCCTCCCCGGTCGTGGTCAACCTGAGCAGCGGCCTGTCCAAGACGGCCGACCTGGCGAACCCCGACGGGCCGGTGCATTTCTACCCGGGGGTCGCCTACCCAGCCTCCAAGACCGCGGTCAACACGATCACGGTCCAGTACGCCAAGGCGTTCCCCGGCGTCAGGATCAACGCCGTCGATCCCGGCTACACCGCCACCGACCTCAACGGCCGCACCGGCACCCAGACCGTCGAGGAGGGCGCCGGGATCATCGTCCGGATGGCCCAGATCGGCCCGGACGGCCCCACCGGGGGGCACTTCACCGCCAGTGGCCCCGTGGCCTGGTAGCCCGGCAGGCTCCGGCGTTGGTTCAGCCGCCGGGCGCGCCGCCGGGGTTCGCCTCGGCGTATTTCTTGACCGCCGCCATCGTCCGCAGGTTTTCCTGGTCGAAGCCGCTGACGATCAGCCTGCGGAGAGGCCGGGTGACGGCAGGCATGCTGATGTCCAGGACCAGCCAGCGGTTCACCCGGGTGCTGTCGTTTTCGGGTTCGAACGAGTAGTGGATGTGCACGTCGACCGTCGCCCGTAGCTGGGCGACCGTGATGGTGTGGTGGAAGTCCAGTGACCCTGGCGGCTGGAATCCGGTGACGGTTCCCCACCAGTCCTTGCCTGGCTCACCCGGTTTCCCGTCGTGATAACGGCTGCCCAGCTGAACGGGGTAGGGCGCGACGTCGGTGGTCTGGCCGAACTGCTGGGAGCCGGGCAGCCAGCGGCCGTAGTGAGGCATGTCAGCCAGCAGCCCGAACAGGACGCGAGGCGGCGCCGCGACGAGGGCGGTGTAGAACTTGTGCCATTGAGAAGCCGGCATGATGGGCCCTCCGGTTGGGTCTGACGCCGGGTTGGGCGCCCCATCCCCTGATCATCCAGGAGCAGTCTCAATGAGCGTTGAGGTTGCCGTTGAGCAGGCTCCGGCCGAGCGGGGTCAGGGAATGGCTGACGCCGCGGCCGCGCCGCACCGTGTGCACCAGGCCGGAGGCGCGCAGCGCCGCGGCGTGCTCGGAGGCGGACGGCGCGCTCGTGCCCACGCACGCCGCCAGTTCCGCCGTGCTGCGCGGACTGCGCAGCGCCTGGAGCACGGCCGCCCTGGTGTGCCCCATGAGCCCGGCCAGGTCGCCGGATTGGCCGGCCCCGGATACCGGGACCGCTGACCGCGCCGCGTAGATGAGCGCGTTCCCGCCGGATTCCCGCCGGTGCCTGGACACCAGCGGAGGTCCAGTCCACAACGCGGACGGCAGAAGCTGCAGGCCCTCGCCGCCGAGCGAGCAATCGCCGGTCCGCCACGATCGCACCAGCGTGTTGTCACGCCACGCGAGGTCATTGTGCAGGGTGTTGAGGACACCGGCCAGACCGCCGGTCGCCAGGACCGGAATCCTCTCGGCCACGTCGGCCTGGAACGTCGCGACGATGCGTGACCAGTAGGGAGCGACGCAGGCGAGGTAGAAATCGCGCAGCGCGCGCACCACGGTCTCCATGGCCTCCCGGTCGCCGTCCACCAGCGCGCGAAGCCAGGAAGGGGCCGGCCGGCCCCCCGCCACGAGGCAGGAACCTCCTCCCGGAGCACCGCCCTGGGGGTCGCGCGCACGATCTCCAGGCCCTCGTCCAGGCCCGGCACCACCGGGTCAACGAACATCGGCGATGGCAGCGTCGCCGGAATCAGATCCAGCAGCGGCCGGGCGGTCGCGGGGAAGGCTCGCCGGGCGCGGACGCCCCAGCGGCCTGGCGCTCTCCCCGCCGACGGGCGCCGTAGCTCGAGCATTCCAGCCGACACTTCGGCGAGCGGCGCCGGGGCTTCACCGAAACGGGTCAGCAGCAGGTCGTCGGTGTTGAAGCGGACTCGCGTCAGCTGATCCGGTCCGGCAGACCCGGCGCCAGCGCGCCGCGGCCTTTCGGCGAGGTCCGAATGGATTGCCTGAGTCCCTGCCACCGTCGCATCGTAACGAGTAGAGCCTCTTGATCGCGTAACGGAGGCGTAACGGAGGCGACCATATCGCATAACGAGGCAGCTATGACGTAATTGTGCCGGAAGCGCTGCGAGCACCTCTGGCGTGCTTTTCATGCTCCGGAACCCTCCGGCCGGTAGCCCTGATCCTGGTGTACCACCGGTGAATGGCCGAGGTAAGTAACGGCCATTTGCGGTGGGCAAATGCCGGTCCTTCCAGTAACCAGAATAAGACGGGAGGCCGTTCGTCTTGAATAGACGCAGAATCATCTGGCTGGCCGCGTCCGGCGGGCTGGCCGCGCTGGCCCTGGCGGCCTGCGGCGGCGGAAGCAGCGGTGGCACCGGGACATCGAGTCCGGCGGTCTTCAACGCCGCGACCACGAAGGTGGTCAATCCATCCAGCCACAAGGGCGGGACACTGTCGTTCGGGCTCAGCAGCACTCCGGACTCGACTGACCCCGGCAACACCTACTACGCGTTCATGTGGAACCTGACCCGGCTGTACACGATGCCGCTGATGACCTACAAGTCCTGCCCCGGCAAGTGCGGCCTGCAGGTCGTCCCCGACCTGGCGACCGGCCCGGGCGTGGTCAGTGACAACGGCCTGACCTGGACCTACCACATCCAGCCGGACGTGAAGTTCGAGGACGGGACCACGGTCACCTCGGCGGACGTCAAGTACGCGGTCGAGCGCACCTTCGACCGCTCACTGTTCCCGCTCGGCCCGTCCTATTACCCGCTGCTGCTGGCGCCGCAGAAGCCCGCCTACCCGGGCCCCTACACCGACCGGTCCAAGAACCTGATGGGCCTGAAGGCGGTGCAGACGCCGAACGCGACCACGATCGTGTTCCACCTGGCCAAGCCGTTCGCGGACTTCAACTACGTGGCCGCGATCCCGCAGTCCGCGCCGGTCCCGCCGAACAAGGACACGGGCGCCAACTACCAGCTGCACCCGATCTCCACCGGGCCGTACAAGTTCCAGAGCTACCAGCTCACCAAGCAGCTGACGATGGTGCCCAACCCGTACTGGAAGGCGTCCACCGACCCGAACGCCAAGCAGCTGCCCAGCAAGATCACTGTCACCATGAACATGAACGCGAACGACATCGACAACCGGCTGCTCGCCGGTGACCTGGACGTGGACGCGGCGGGCACGGGCGTGCAGGCGGCGGCGCGGGCGAGGATCTTGTCTGCCCCGACGCTCAAGGCGTCCTCGGACGACCCGATCTCCGGGTTCCTCTGGTTCGCCTACCTCAACACCATGGTGGCGCCGCTGAACAACGTGCACTGCCGTGAGGCGATCGAGTACGCGGCGAACAAGACGAACCTGCAGACCGCCTACGGTGGCCCGGTGGCCGGCGGCGCGATCGCCAGCACGGTGGCCCCGCCGAACGTCATCGGCCAGAAGCACTTCGACCTGTACGACGCCGTCAGCAAGCCGAACGGCGATGTGGCCGCGGCCAGGGCGCAGCTGAAGCTCTGCGGGCAGCCGAACGGGTTCACCACCGGGATCACCTACCGCAGCGACCGGCCCAAGGAAGTTGCCGCGGCGCAGGCCATGCAGGCCTCGCTGGCCCAGGTCGGGATCAAAACCATGCTGCACGGCTACCCGACCGGCACCTACTACGCCAACTTCGCGGGCGTGCCCAAATACATGCACGCGCACGACCTTGGCATCGCCTTCGGCGGCTGGGCACCTGACTGGCCAGACGGATATGGGTTCTTCAACTTCATTACCGCCGGCGACACCATTAGCCCAGCCGGCAACTACAACGTCGCGGAGTTGAACGATCCAGTCGTCAACAGCGACCTGAGCAAGATGGCCGTCACCAATAGCGCCTCGGTGCGGAACTCCTACACCGCCAAGATCGACATGCAGGTGATGAAGGACGCGGCGATCCTGCCCGAGGTGTACGCCAAGTCGCTGCTCTACCGCTCCCCGCAGCTGACCAACGTGTTCGTCCAGTCCTACTACGGGATGTACAACTACTCAACGCTCGGCCTGAAGTAGGCGGCGCAACGCAGGAGCAGCAACGTCGCGGCCCGCCGCCCGCCGGGCTCCGCCGGCTGCATCCTCGTGGCGAGGTCGATGACCGGCGGGACCCGCCCGATGGTGCTGGCTGCCGTGGCGGAGGTCTGGTGGCCGGGTGCTCTCGCCGGCAGGCCGGGAGCCGGAACTAGAAGCACATATCTCGAACCGGCATCACCCGGGTAACGGTGAGGCTAATGTGTTCGGCTGAGAGCAATGACCACAAAAGGGGAAGGTGTCGTGTCGAGCGGGGCACATAATTCTGGCCGGCGCTGGCGGCCAGGAGTTCCCGTGTGGCCGGCCCTGGGGGAGAGCTGATGTCCAGTCACCGTAAGACCAGGAACAGCAGGAAGAGACTCAGCTTCGCCGCAGCCGCGGCTACGGCAGTGCTCGCTACGGTCTTCACGCTCACGCTGACGGCAGGCGGTAGTCACGGCCGCAGCCCCGGAGCCTCGCAGGAGCTCGCGGCGCACCGGGTGCACTGGCCCCATGGTCACCGTCATCGGGCGCGGCCGAGCCCGAAGCCGTCTCCGAGCCCCTCCCCGAGCAGGACCGTCAGCGCCAGCCGGCCGCCATCGCCGCCACCGTCACCGTCACCGAGTCCGAAAGCCAGCACCATGCCCGGGGTCAGCACGACCGGTTTTCCCGGCGCGTCCGACACCGGTGTCCCGGCTGGCACCGCGCTGACCAAGGTCGGCCCGGGAGGCCTGACCAGGGGCCCGGGCTGGGTGTACCAGCCGCGTGGCTGGGTGGAGGTAACCGGCAGCAACGTCACGCTCGAGGGCCTGTACATCCCGTTCAATGTCGATATCACCTCCGCGAGTAATGTCACGGTGAAAAACGATGAGATCTACGGAGTCGGTGCCCAGTGGGGCATCAGCCTCCGCCACGACAAGAACGTCACCATCGAGGCCGACAGCATTTACGGCCCGCCCGGCTGCGCCGCCCAGATGTATGAGGGTGTCAGCGACATTTACGGCGACTCGACGGGCACGCAGATTATCGGCGACGACATCTGGAACACCGCGGGGCCGGTGAGCATCGGCAACGGCCTGATCCAGGGGAACTACATCCACGGCCTCACCCAGTGCGGGTCGGAACATAACGACGGGATCGGGGTCAACTCAGGCAGCACCAGCCTGGTCATTAACCACAACACGGTGCTGGACCCGCTCAATCAGACGTGCGCGATCTGCCTGTTCTCCGACTTTGGCCAGGTGCGCAACGTGACCATCGAGAACAACCTGCTGGCCGGCGGCGACTACGCGCTGTACGGCGGCCTGTCCGGTAACGAGGGTGCCTCATCGACTCCGGGAGTGAGGATCACCGGGAATGTGTTCTCGACGGTCTACTTCCGGGGCGGGGGAACCTTCGGTCCTGCCGCCCACGTCTGGGCCGGGGATGTCTGGTCCGGGAACACCTGGGCGGATGGACCGGACGCCGGGCAATCCGTCGCCCGCTGAGCCCGGCCAGCCGGGACAGCGGGTTTCCATCCACTCCGGAGCGGGCAGGCGCGGTACATGACCCAGGAGGCCGGCGGGGCCGGAATCGTGATCGTAGGCGGCGCCATGGCCGGGGGCAACGCGGCCGTAACCCTGCGGGAGGAGGGTTACCGGGACCGGGTCACCCTGATCGGCCGGGAAGCGGGCGTCCCTTTTGGCCGGCCTCCGCTCTCCAAGACGTACCTGCGGTCGGAGGAAGACCTCACGGGCTGGTACGTCAGGCCCGCCAGCTGGTACGAGGAGCACGACGTGGACCGCCTCGTGGGGTCCACGGTTGACGTCATCGATACCGCCGCGCATACCGTGCGCCTCGACTCGGGCCAGGAGCTGCCGTACCAGAAGGTCCTGATCGCCACCGGCGGGCAGAACCGGAGGCTCGGGCTTCCGGGGCCGGCCTGCCTGGCCTGCACTATCTGCGGACGGTCGCTGAGTGCGAGGCGATCAAGGCCGAAGCCGTGGCCGGCCGGCGCGCGGTCGTGGTGGGCATGAGCTTCATCGGCTCCGAGGTGGCGGCCTCGCTGACCCAGCTCGGGGTGCACGTGACGGCCATCTTCCCCGGCAGATTCCCCCTGGAGCGGGTCCTCGGCGAGGAAGTCGGCGCGGTATTCAGTGCCATCCACCTCGGGAACGGTGTCGAGCTGCTCGCCGGAGAGCAGGTGGCCGCGTTCGAGGGGACGGAGCGGCTGGAGGCGGTCACCACCGCCAGCGGGGTTCGCGTCCCGTGCGACTTCGCCGTGGCGGGGGTCGGGATCGAGCCCGTGATCCCAGCCGTCGCGGGGCAGCCGGTCGCGCTGGACAACGGCGTGCTAGTCGACGAACTGTGCCGGGCCAGCGCCGCCGACGTCTACGCGGCCGGCGACGTCGCGAACATTCTTCACCCGCTCTTCGGCCGGGTCCGGGTCGAGCACTACAACAACGCCGAGAAACAGGGTGCCGCCGCGGCGAGATCGATGCTGGGCTCGACGGCTCCTTATGACTACAACTACAGCTTCTGGTCAGATCAGTACGACCACAAGCTCGAGTACGTCGGCCACGTCACGAAGTGGGATGAGTTCGTGGTCCGGGGGAGCCTGCCGGACCGCAAGCTGGTGGGGTTCTACCTCGTCAACGGGGTGGTGCGGGCCGCGGTAGGGCTCGACCGCGGCGGTGACCCCGAGCTGGACACCGGGTCGGAGATGGCCGCCGCCGCGCGCCTGGTGGCCGGCCAGGCCCAGCCTTCGCCTGGGCAGCTCGCTGACGAGCAGGTGGACCTGTGGTCGCTGGGGAAAGAGGCATAAGCCTGCCCGGGCTGCTCGCCTCACCTAGGCGTTAGAGAAGAGGGGGATGTTCGCGCCGCTAGCCGGAGCCAGCGGGCTGTCGAGCAGCGCGAGGATCAGCTCGGCGACGTCGCCGGGGGTCAGGCCCGGGCGGAGCTCGGGATTGGCCCGGCGCAGCATCTCCGTGTCGACCGCTCCCGGGCTCACGCAGATGGCGCTGATCCCGTGCGGCCGGCCCTCGACCGCGATCGCCTCGGTCAGGCCGATGACCCCGTACTTGGACACGTTGTAGGCGGCCAGCCCGGGGAACTTCTCGGTGGCGTAGACGCCCGACAGCGAGGCGATGTTGACGATCCGTCCCTCGCCGGCCGCGCACATGGCGGTGAACGCCGCGCGGCAGCACAGGAACGAGCCGGTCAGGTTGATGCCCAGCGTCTCTTCCCAGATGTCCGGCGTGGTCTCGCCGAACGGCACGGACGTCAGCACCGCGGCCGCGCAGACCAGGGCGGTGAGGGGGCCGGCCTGCGCGGCGGTGGCGAACAGCCGCTCGACCTCGTCGGTCTTGCTGACGTCGGTGGGTACCGGCGTGGCTGCGCCGCCGGCCGCCTGGATGCCGGCCGGCGACGCTGGCCAGTGCGTCGCGGTCCCGGGCCGCGAGAACGACATGCGCCCCGGCGCCCGCCAGGGCCCCGGCCGTGGCCGCCCCGATTCCCCGGCTGGCCCCGGTGACCACGGCGACCCGTCCGGCCAGCCAGTGCCCGGGGTCAGTCATGGACTGCCGTCCGGCCGGCCGGGCTGATGACTCGCCGGTAGAACTGCTCGTGAGCATCCAGGCTCCGTTCCAGGTCAAGATGCTTTTCGGCATGATCCCGGCAGGCCGCCCGGGAGATCCGGGCCGTCTCCCGCACGCACTCCGCGGCGGCCTGGATGTCGTCGGGCGCGACCAGGAAGCCGGTCACGCCGTCCACGACTATCTCGGCGAGCCCACCGCGCCTGAACGCGACGACGGGCGTCCCGCACGCCGCAGCGTCGGCGGCCGCCATGCCGAAAGGCTCGTCCCACCGGGCCGGGCAGAGCACGACCGCGGCGCGGGCCATGGCCGCCCACATGGACGTGCGGGGCACTCCCGGGTGCACGGCGACGCCGGGCGCGTCCCGCCGGGGGGCGATCTGGTCTCGCGCGTACCCGGCGTCGTAGACGTCGCCGTACACGTCGATCCGGGCTCCGGCCGCCCGGGCGATGTCGATCGCCTCGGCGGCTCCCTTCTCGGGACTTAGCCGGCCAGCGAAAACAGCGCCGTCCCCGGCCGCGTCCGACCAGGGGACCGAACGCGTCGCCACATAGGGCGGGAGGATCGCGTTGACCCAGGCGACCGCGCGCCAGAGGCTCGCCTGGGACGCGGACACGCAGGCCACCGCCGGAGGCTGGCCGCCCCGTGCGGCCTGGCGGAGCGCGGCCTGGCGGAGCGCGGCCGCGATCGCCGCGTCCGGTGGCAGGTGCAGCGTGTGCACGACTGGCGGGCCCACTCCCGCGGCGAGGGTGATCGCGGGCGCGTCGAAGGCGTGGTTGTGGATCAGGTCGTACTGGTTCTCGCCGACCGCGGAGTAGGCGCGGGCAAAGGCCGGCTCAGCCAGGCCCGGGTCGGGGCTGGCCGAGCCGGAGGCCCGGTACAAGGTGGCGGCCAGGGACCCCGGATCGACCCCGGTGTCGACGACCGTGACCCCCGGTATCTGCGAGCCGGTGGCCGCGTACACGTGGACCACGTGGCCCCGGCCGGCCAGGCCCCGCGCCAGATCGGACACGAAGGCCTGCGAGCCTCCCCCCTGCGGCTCACGGATGGCCGACACCAGCGGCGCCATGATCGCGACCTTCATCCGGCGATCACCTTGAAGGCGAGGTCGCGTGGCGGATTGATGCCCAGCACCTCGTAGGGGACCCGCCGGCTGCCCCGCCGGCGCACCTGCGAGACCGCGTCGGGATAGAAGATCCCGGCCAGTTCCACCGCCTCGGCGTGGCTCGCGAACTCCACCGCCATCGGCCCGGCGAAGCTTTCGTAGCGGTAGCCGCGGGCGGCCAGCCAGCTGATGTTGTTCGGCCAGACGACGGCGACACAGCCACCGGGCCGGCACACCCGCTCCATCTCGGCCAGGCCGGCGTCGCCGCCGTGGCCGGGCGCGGGGGTGAGGACGGAGCACGCGACGACCAGGTCGGCGAAGCCGCCCGGGACGGGCAGGTCGTCGAAGAACCCGGGCCGCACCCGGGCGCGGTGCCCATGCCTGGCCGTGGCCAGCTTCCGCTCGAGTATCTGGCGCAGCCCGGCCGCGGGCTCGATGGCCACCACCTCCTGGCCCCGGTTGACGAGCTCCAGGGTCAGCCGCCCCGAGCCGGCGCCAACTTCGACGATCCGGTCCGCGGAGCGCGGCAGCCAGTCGGCGATCCCCGGATGGAGCCGCTCCGCGGTCGCCATCCGCTCGTACAGCTCCGGTTCGAGCCGGTACAGCAGTTCCCAGGCCAAGGTCAGGTCGGCCCGCGGATCGCCGCCCCCGTCCGGGGCGAAGCGCCGCGCCTCGTCGCGGGTGAGCACCTTGAGGTCCGCGGTCGTGTAACGGGTGCTCAGCTCCCGGCCCAGGCGGGCCGGGTCCTCAGAGGTGATCACCGACCTCGGCCCAGTTCTTGTCGGACTCCGAGACCCGGACCGACCGCAGCACCCCCTCGGGAAGCTCGTCCTGGAGCCGTTCCCAGAAAGTCACCGCGAGATTTTCCGCCGTCGGGATGAGTCCTTCCAGCCACGGAACGTCGGTGTTCAGGTTGGTGTGGTTGACGTGCTGGATGATCTGCTGGTATATGACCTCTGAGAGCCGCTTCAGGTCCAGCACGTAGCCGCTGGTGTCGTCGATCTTTCCGGCCACCACGACGTCCAGTGCGTAGTTGTGGCCGTGCAGATTGACACATTTCCCGAACATGCGCCGGTTCTCGTCGTCGGACAGGCGTGGATTCCGGAGCTGGTGCGCAGCGTTGAACGTCTCGCGGCGGCTTACCAGCACGGTCGCCGGGCTGGTCATGACTCTGGGTGGCAGTGACCGCATCCACGTCCATGACGGCCGTGATCAGCCATGTCAGCTCCTTCAGGCTCTCCGCTCGGCTGGCCGGCCTGCGGAGTCAAAGTTTACAACGCAGGCCCCAGCCCGGCCCGGCTGCGGGCGGGGTGGCGGCGGCGCCGATACCGGCCGGGGTGCGACAATCGGCAGATGCCGGAACGACTCGAGGTCCAGCGGGCTGTGGCCGCGTCGGCGGGCGAGATCTTCGCCGTGCTCACCGACCCCCGGGGGCACGTGGCCATCGACAGCTCCGGCATGCTGATGGAGGCCAGCGGGGACGTCGTCGCCAAGGCGGGCGACACCTTCGTCGTGCACATGGACCGGGAGGCCCTCAACGACTATCCGCTCGGCCTGTACGACGTCACCGTCGAAATCGTCACGTTCGAGCCGGACCAGGAGATTGCCTGGACGGTCCGCGGCCAGCTGAACCTCGGCCACGTGTACGGCTACCGGCTGGAGCCCATCGAGGAGGGCACGCTCGTGACGTCCTACTACGACTGGTCGGCGGCCGAGCAGAGCTGGAAGGACGCCGCCATCTTCCCGGTGGTCCCGGAGAGCGCGCTGCGGGCCACGCTCGGGATCCTGGCCCGCACCGTCGCCCCCGGCCTGCCCCGCCCCGCGCACCCAGCCCGGTAGCCGGCGGTGCTATCCCCACTGGCCAGGCTGGTAGTCACCGGCGGGCTGGCGGGTGATCACGTTCAGCCGGTTCCAGGCGTTGATCTCGGCGACGAGTGACACCAGCGCGGCGAGCTGGTCCTCGTCGTAGTGCTTGACCGCGTTCGCCCAGGCCTCGTCGGTGACGCCGGTGGCGGCGTCGGCGATACGGGTGCCCTGCTCGGCGAGTTCCAGGGCGGCCCGCTCGGCCTCGGTGAAGACCGTCGCCTCCCGCCACACCGCGACCAGGTTCAGCCGCAGCTGCGTCTCCCCGGCCTGCAGGGCGTCCTTGGTGTGCATGTCGGTGCAGAAGGCGCAGCCGTTGATCTGGCTGGCCCGGAGCTTCACCAGCTCCTGGGTCGCGGCCGGCAGGGCCGAGTCGGTCACCACCTTGCCCGCCGAGACGAGGTACTTGACGAACTTGGTCGTGACGGTGCTGCCGAGCAGGTCCAGACGCGGTTCCATGATGGTTCTTCCTCTTCCGGGGGGCTGCGGTGCGCAAGGCGGGGCGGGTGCCGGGGACGGCATCCGCGGTCGGTGCTCCTTGCTGGTACGACGACACAGCCCCCCGCAACGTCAGGCGAAGCGCCGGCGGGGTGTTTTCGCGCTAGCACCCAGGGCGCCGAAGATGCTAGCCACCTTGGCCGGGGCCAGTACGTCTTCGAGACTGGCAGGTGGGCCGGTCGTCCGCAGGAGGCGGCGGCCGTGGCTCACGGGGAGTTGCGGGATGAAGATTCTGGTGGCCAGCTGGGATAGCGGCGGGGGAGTGGAAGTCGTCCAGGCCGTGGTACGGCAGGCGGTCGCCCGCGGTCATGACGTGCGGGTGCTCGGCACCGAAGGGCTGCGATCGGGGTTCGAGTCGGCAGGGGCGGAGTTCCGGCGGTATCGGTACGCCCCCGACAATGATCTGCGGTGGCCCGAGACGGATCTCGTGAAGGACTGGGAGGTGCGCAATCCGCTGCGGTTGTGGGGCCGGATCCGGGACCGGCTGCTAGTCGGGCCGGCCAGGGAGTTCTGCCGGGACGTGCTCGAGGAACTGCGCCGGGAGGCGGCCGACGTCGTGGTCGTGGACACCATGATCCCGTCGGCCACGTTTGGCGCGGAGGCCGCCGGGGTCCCGGCGGTCATTGTGATGCACGGCCCGTATATGGTTCCCCGGGCCGAGGTGCCACCGCTCGGGACCGGTCTCATGCCTGCCCGGGGGACCCTCGGCCGCCTGCGTGACCGGTCCGCGGCCGCGCTCGCGCTGGGCGGTTTCCGGAGCGCTCTGCCCGCCCTCAATCAGGTCCGGGCCGAAGTCGGCCTGGCGCCGATGCGGGACGCCCGGGAGCTCATGGGCACGTGCAACCGGATACTGGTCTGCAGCAGCCCGAGCTTTGACTTCGCACCCAGCTCGATCCCGGGCAACGCCCGGTACGCCGGGCCGCAGCTCGATGACGTACCCAGCGCGGCCTCCCGCAGTCCGTGGGCCATCCCATCCGGCCGCCCGCTCGTGCTGGTCGGGCTGAGCAGCACCGTCATGCGGCAGGAAGGCCTGCTGCAACGGATCGCTGACGCCCTCGGGCAACTGGAAGTGCAGGGGCTCATCACCACCGGGCCAGCCGTGGACCCGGCGCTGATCGCCGCCCCGCCCAACGTGACCGTCACCCGGTGGGTGCGCCACGCCGACGTCCTGCCCAGCTGCTCGGTGATCGTCACTCACGGGGGCCACGGCACCGTGATGAAAGCCCTGACCGCCGGGGTACCGCTGGTGGTCGTGCCGCTGGGCCGCGACCAGCCGGACAACGCAGCCCGGGTGGCCTACGCCGGCGCGGGCGTCCGGCTGCGGAAAAACGCCAGCGTCCGCGCTCTGCGCGTGGCCACCGCCCAGGTGATCGATGACTCCCGCTATCGCGCTGCTGCCGGGCGGATAGCGAGCCAGCTGGCGGCCGAGCGCGACGACGACCTCGTCGTTGACGAACTGGAACATATCGCTGCGGGGCCGCGCCCACGGTCACCGGCGGGGACCGCGGGCGCGGACGGCCGCGCGGCGATGGACGCCGCCGGCGATGTGGCCGCGGCGTGGGCCCCGGTTATCCGGCTGTGCCCTCGTATCCGTGATCGCGTGCTTGCGGCTGCTCAGGCGTCCAGGAGGCGAGCGCCAGACTGCGGCGGCTTGACCGGCGGACGGGGGCCCGGATAATCTCGGCAATCGATTGCAGAATGGCAGACTGCGCAATTGGCGGTTCGCTGTGCCGCTTCGTGTCTCAAGGCGTTCTCGACCCATTAAGGCGTTCTCGACCCATTGGAGTCCCGATGACCGCAGTCACGTCCAGCGCGGGAACGGCGGGCTACGCCGGGCGCGAGGTCTGGGGTGCGTTCGTCGGCGGCGCGTTCGTCGAGGCCGGGGACGCCGAGACGTTCGCGGTCATGGAGCCCGCGACCGGACGGCAGATCGCGCGGGTCGTCAGCGGCGGCGCCGACCTGGTGGACCGGGCGGTGGCCGAGGCACGGCGCGCCTACGGCCCCTGGCGTGACCTGTCCCCTCGTGAGCGGGGCCGGCTGCTCCGCCTGGTGGCCGCCAAGATCCGTGCGCACGTGGAGGAGCTGGCCGAACTCGAGGCCCGCGAGGTGGGTAAGCCACGCCGTGACGCCCTGCGCTTCGACCTGTCCTACTGCCACGCCGGGTATGACTACTACGCCGGGCTCGCCGACACGCTGCATGGCGAGATCGTCGACCAGGGCCCTATCGAGGCCAGGGTGATCTACGAACCCTACGGCGTGGTCGCGGCGATCCTGCCGTTCAACTGGCCGCCGATCCATTTCACGAAGAAATGCGCACCGGCGCTGGCGGCAGGCAACACCGTGGTCGTCAAGCCCGGCGAGCAGGCGCCGCTCACCGTGCTGCGGCTGGTCGAACTCGCGAACGAGGTGCTGCCGCCGGGTGTGCTGAACGCCGTGCCCGGCGTGGCGGCGGGCCCGGCCCTGACGGCGCATCCGAAGGTGGAGCGGATCACGTTCACCGGGGCGACGGCGACCGGGCAGCGGGTGCTGAAGAGCGCCGCCGGCAACGTGACGTACGCGACGATGGAGCTGGGTGGCAAGAACGCCCTGATGGTCCTGGCCGACGCCGACCTGGACGCGGCCGTCGACGTCGCGCTGGAGGGCATGTTCTACAACCAGGGCGAAGCCTGCACGTTGACGGCGCGCATCCTGGTTCACGACTCGATCCATGACGACTTCCTGGACCGTTTCGCCCGTGCGACCGAGCGGCTGGTAGTCGGTGACGGGCTGGACCCGGCCACCGACATCGGGGCGATGGTCGACGCGGCCCAGCGCGACAAGGTGCTCGCCTACCTGCAGACCGGCCTGGACGAGGGGGCCCGGCTGGTCACCCAGGGCACGCTGCCCGGGGACGAGCGGCTCAGGGACGGCTACTGGGTCGCGCCGGTCGTCCTGGCTGACGTCACCCCGGGCATGACCCTCGCGCAGGAAGAGATCTTCGGGCCCATCGCGTGCGTGATGCGCTTCTCGACCGAAGACGAGGCCATCGAGATCTGCAACGGCACCGCGTACGGGCTGACCGCGGCCATCTGCACGACTGACGTGGCGCGGGCCGGCCAGATCGCGCAGCGGCTCGAGGCCGGCATGGTGTTCGTCAACAACTACATGCGCCGCGCGTTCCTCGGCTCACCGTTCGGCGGCGTGAAAGGCAGCGGTTTCGGCCGCGAGAACGCGGTGGAGACGCTGCACGAGTTCGTCCGCTCGAAGAACATCCGGTTCCCGTCCGGCCGCGGCCAGATCCCGGTGTGGCCGCCTCAGGATTGACCAGGCTGGCCACCTGGGGACCGGTCAGCCGGGATGGGCGGTGACGAGCCGGAGCGACCCGGTGAACTCCGGCTGGTCCTGAGGGTTCCGTAGCGGCGGTCCCACGCGCCTGAGTCAAGGATCGGCGCGCAGCCGGGCCACGCCCCGCTCGATCGGCGGCCTGCTCGACAAAGCCCCACGCGGACTGCGGACTGCCGTACGGCGGGATCCAGGAATCGTTCGGGCCGCGCGAAGTACGCCTCGGTAAAGCCGTTCACGCAGTCGGCCGGCACCGGGACCGGAGTGACCGTGCTGGTGCCGCCGAGGACCTCCCTGATGTGCTCGGATCGCCGGGTAGCGCCGCCGCTCGGCGGTGATCAGCTCAGGCACGTAGTCGGCCAGCCAGAGCAGGTCGAGGGCGTCGCCGTCAAAGGTCAGCACGACGACCGGCCCCCGGGTGACCCGGCGCAGTTCCCGCAGCCCCTGGTCGGTGTCGGCCCATTGGTGCACGGTGACCATGGCCATCGCGGCGTCGAAGCTGGCCTCCGGCGAACGGCAGGTGCTCGGCGGTGGCGTCGATCGCCGGCCCCAGGTGCGGCGGCCGCTGCGAGCGCATCGACGCGGACGGCTCCACCGCGGTGACGTCGCGATCCTCGGGTTCGTCAGGAGCCGGCTCCGGCGCCGACGTTGAGGACGGTCCGGGCCGGGCCGAGCGCGGCGTGGACCAGGGCGGCGATCCTCATGACGGGTCTCGCGAACCGATGCGCCGCACCGACCGCACCGGCCGCCCTGCCACGTGGATCCTCGAAGTCCACCTGGTCGACCGGGTTCGCCAGTCGCGGCTTCCACGAGGAACTGCTCGATCGCCGGCCGACTGGTAGGCAGGCCGCCCTGGGCGCCCCTGATAGGCGCCGGCGACACGCAGATCGGCCCGTGACGTGGAGACCGGGCCACCGGCTAGCGTCCATGGTGTGGCGGAGCTGGTAGAAGACGAGGACGTGCGGGTCGGCGCGGCTGCTCGACGCGCAGGCCAAGGCGGCCGAGCTGTTCGCTGAGGTGGAGACCCGCGGCCTGATCGCGGCGGGGATCGGTGAGCGGCAGGCCAGCGACGCGATCCGCGATCTGGCCGCGGACATGTTCGGGATCGGCGGCTGGTGGCACAAGCGCATCGTCCGGGCCGGGCCGAACACGCTGCAGCCGTACCGGGAGAACCCGCCGGATCGCGTGATCGGCGCGGACGACATCGTGTTCTGTGATTTCGGCCCGATCTTCGAGGAGTGGGAGGCTGACTTCGGCCGCACGTTCGTGCTCGGCGACGACCCGGCGAAGGTCGCGATCCGGGACGCACTGCCGGTGATCTGGGACGCCGGGCGGGAATGGTTCGACACCCACCCGGACATCACTGGCGGCGAGTTGTTCGCGCACGTGGTCGAGCTGAGCCGGGAAGCGGGCTGGGAGTTCGGCGGGACCATCGCCGGGCACCTGGTGGGGCAGTTCCCGCACGAGAAAATCGCCGGTGACCGGGCCGGGAACTACATCATGCCCGGGTCCCGCCAGCCGATGCGCCGCACCGACCGCACCGGCCGCGCCTGCCACTGGATCCTCGAAGTCCACCTGGTCGACCGGGGTCGGCAGATCGGCGGCTTCCACGAGGAACTGCTCGACCTCGCCGGCCCCGCCGGGTGAGCAAAAACCGCCGCGGGCGCCCTCACACACCGGCGGGCTATGTCGTCGTACTGCCTGAGACGGACGCACCAGCCAGCAACCGCCGACGCCGCCTGCGTCCGGGTTCGGCGACAAGGAGGAAACCGGTGAGTGACTTTCAGGCCATCGCTGACCGCGTCGAGATCGAGGCGCTGCGCGGGGAGTTCACCGACGCGGCGATGATGCGCGACTACGAGCGCCTCGCCCTGCTGTTCACCCCCGACGGCGCGCTGCGGATGCCCAACATCCCGGCCGAGCTCGCCAGCCAGGAGGAGATCCGCGCCTGGGGCGAGCGGGTCCCGGATCTCGTGGACTACCTGGTGCAGACCACGCACCCGGGCACCGTTCAGCTTGACGGCGACACCGCGTCCGGCCGGGCCTACATCCAGGAGCTCGTCCGCGGCCGGGACGGCCGCACGGAGCTGAACTTCGCCATCTACCACGACCGCTACCAGCGCACCGGCGACGGCTGGAAGTTCACCGAGCGCGTCTTCGAGGTCAGGTATCTCGACACCACACCCCTGGCGGGCTCGGCGCCCGGCACCGGGGCAGGCTGATCACGACCGGCGTCATCCGCGGCAGACCGCTGCTCCGCGGAGAGCCACGACGGGCAGCACGAGAAGAACGGAGCACAGGGTGGCGATCTCATCGCAGCGCCGGAGCCGGGCGATCGCCATGACCCCGGCCGAGCTGGACGACTTCCTCGCGCAGGCCCGGACGTGCCGGGTGGCCACCATGGGGCCGGGCGGCCCGCACGTCGCGCCGCTCTGGTTCGTCTGGACCGCCGGCGCGCTGTGGCTGAGCTCGCTGGTGCGCAGCCAGCGCTGGACTGACCTGGCGCGTGACCCGCGGGTCGCGGTCGTGGTGGACGCCGGCGAGGAATATCACGAGCTGCGCGGGGCGGAGATCAAGGGCACGGCCGAGCCGGCCGGTGAGGTGCCGCGCAGCGGCGCCCCGGACGCCCTGCTCGCCGGCCCGGAGTTGCTGTTCGCCCGCAAGTACGCCGGCGGCGACTCGATGTGGCACGACGGGCGGCACGGCTGGCTGCGCGTCACCCCGGTCAAGATCACCAGCTGGGATTTCCGCAAGCTGCCGCCGGAGCGCAGCCGCCCGGGCCGCTAGCCCGTCGCCTCTCCTGGGACGGGCGGTACCGGAGCGCGGCCGTCACGACCACCGCCGCGGCGATCGCGAGCGCCCACCCGGAGAACGCCAGGACGGCGGCGACCGCGAGCACCGCGGGCAGGGCGGCGCGGCGGGCCCCGCCAGCCAGCGTCCGGGCCGCAGAGAGCGTGCAGGCCAGGTAGACGGCGAGGAACAGGGTGGTCGGAATCTCGACCAGCTGCGCCGTGCTGACGACCCGCATCGCGTAGAGCCCGATCACGAGCAGGCCCGCCGCGGCGATCAGGGCCAGCAGCGGCCGGGCTGACCCCCTCCAGCTGGCCAGCGCGGCCGGCCAGCCGCTCGCTGGCCGGCGTCCGGCCCCGCCCGGCGGCCCGGCGGCCGGTCAGCTCCGCGGCCATCGCGGCGGCGCCGGACAGGTACGCGTTGGTCGCCCCGAGGGTGAGCAGCACCGCCGCGACGGCCGCGGCGGCGCGCCCGGCCGGGCCGACGGCCTGCCGGAGCAGGTCAGCCAGCGGGACCTCGGTCCCGGCGCCGGGACCGAGGACGGCGATCGTGGCCACCGCCAGGCCCAGGTAGAGGGCGGTGGTGATGGCGAAGGCGATGGCGATGACCCGGGGGAGCTGCCGGGCCGGGTCGCCGAAACGGGCGGTCAGCGGGGCGACCGCCTCCCAGCCCACGAACGAGAGCATCAGGGTGGACGCGGCGCGGCCGATGGCAGGCCAGCCATGCGGCGCGAACGGAGCCCAGTTGGCGGCGTGCGCCGACGGCGCGGACCCGGCGACCGCGACGACGACCACGGTGATCAGGAGCCCGACGAGCACCAGTTGCACGGTGGTCGTCGCGCGGACCCCGCCGAGGGCCAGCCCGAGCACCACGAGGAGCAGGGCGGCCGCCACGCCGCACCGCACGGACTGCCCGCCGCCGGTCAGGTCCGCGACGTAGCTCGCGCCGATCAGGCACACGACCGGGGCGCCGCAGATCACCCCGGCGAGGAAGCACCAGCCGGCCGCCGCACCAGCCCGCGGGCCGAGGCCGGCCGCGGCGTAGCCGGTGACCCCGCCGGCCGAGGGGAAGGCCTTGCCCAGCGCCGCGAAGACCACCGCCAGCAGCCCGGAGATGCCGAGCAGGGCGAGCCACGCCAGGATCGACGCGGGCCCGGCCTGCGCGGCGGCCAGCCCGGGCAGCAGCAGCAACCCGGGGCCGAGCAGCGCGCCGACGTAGAGGGCCGCCCCCCGCGGGACGGACAACGGCTGAGGCTGGGACCGGACGGGCGAGACGGTCTGGGTCATGACCCCAGCGTGGCCGAAATCGCCTCGCACGCGATAGCAAGTATGACGCCGATCCCGGCAGGCGACGCAACTTCCTGCCGTTAGAGTCGCTTATGATCATTCTGTGCCACGCCCCCAGCGGGACAGGATCGATCGTGCGATCGTCACCCGGCTGCAGGTGGACGGGCGGCTGGCCAACGTCGACCTGGCCGACGCGGTCTCGCTGTCGCCGTCGGCGTGCCTGCGGCGGGTCAAGGCCCTCGAGGCCGACGGGATCATCGCTGGCTACCGCGCCGAGGTGGACCGGATCCGCGCCGGGCTGGACCTGACCGTCTTCATCGAACTGCGCGTCGAGGGCCATTCGAAGGGGTCGGCGGCGCGGATCGAGCAGGCGCTGACCGCCATCCCCGCCGTGGTGGCCTGCTACGTGGTCTCCGGCTCCGCGGACTTCTTCGTCGAGGCCGCGGTGCCGGACCTGGCCAGTTACGAACAGCTCCTGCTGGAGCAGATCCTGACCATCCCGTCGATCGTCGACGCGCGCAGCACGTTCGCGATCCGCACCGTGCTCAGCCGCGGGCCACTGCCCGTGGAGCACTGGCGCTGAAGCGGCCGTGCGCCAGCCGCCGCGGCTGGCAGGCCGGGCCGGTGCGGAGCCAGCCGAACGACCGGGCGTGGTAGAGGGTGCGTGCGCCTGCTTCGCAATGGTCGCCCGCGCCTTCGGCTGCGGTGAACGTGACGAATTCCTTGTCGCCGGTCAGCGCGTCGGCGAGCTGCGGCGCGGACTTGCTGATGTCGTCGCCTTCGGCGTTGCAGACGAATACCGGGCAGGTGATGTCGCCGGCCCGGTCTTTCAGTGAGTAGTCGCGCAGGGCCAGGAGATAGTGCAGGGGGTCCGGGCGCCGTGCACGAGCAGGCCTCGCCGCAACGCCCATCCGGCGGTGGGCTTCCGCTCCAGCGCGGCGAGAATCCGGCGCAGCACAGCGGTGGAGGCGCTCCGGCCGTTCGACCAGGCCGGCGGCGAGCGGCCCGGGGATCCGCTCCAGCGCGGAGTCGAACAGGTCATAGGATCCGCAGTCGGCGACGCAGGCGGCGAGCCGGTGCTCGGCGCTTGCCGCGCGGGGCGCGAGGTAGCCGCCGAGGCTCAGCCCGATGAGGGCGATCCTCCCGGCGTCCACCCCGGGCTGCGCCAGCAGGTAGTCCAGCACGGGGGTCACGACGTTCTCCCAGTCTGGCCGCAGGACGAGGCCCTGCTGCAGCAGGGCCGCCCCCTGGCCCGGCCCGTCGAACGCGAGCACGTGGTAGCCCCGGGCGAGCGCCGCCGCGCCGTTGAAGAAGTACAGCTCCTCGGCGGTCCCGTCATACCCGCCGGTCAGGATGACCGTCGCCCGCGGTTCCGGCCCCGGTGCGGCCCGGAAGAAGTAACCCGGCAGCGTGGTGTCCTGGTAGGGGATCTGGACGATCTCCGGGGGGACGGGAAGCAGCGCCGCGCCGCGGCGGAACGCCTCAGCCTGCGCCACGTTGCTCTGCACCAGCCGCGAGTCGAGCGGCGTGCCCATGAGCATCACGCCAGCCGTGCGGGAGTAACTCGAGGACCGCCAGAACGCCAGCCGCGCGCTTTCCGTCCGCCCGGCGTCCAGTGCGCCCTGCGCGACGGCCAGCGCCGACGCGGCGGCCGAGGCCCACGCGTCGTGCCAGCTGGTCAGGTCGGTGCCGCGGACCTGACCGGCCGCCGCGAGGCACTCCCCGATGTCAGCACCGCCGTACGGCGCGGAACCGGCCGTCCGCAGTGTCTGGGCGTCCAGCAGTTCGTCTTTGACACCAAGCCGGGTCAAGCTCTCACCCCCCGGGTGGACGATACAGCCAAAACCCGGTCCTCCCGCTGGACCGGACGCGGGCGGGCCGGTCTCGCTCACCCGGCGACAGCGGCGGCGACCGGGAAGCTGCCGACCGTGATCCAGGCGACCGTGTGCCGGGTGCGGGTGTTGATCAGCGCGACCCGGCCGGCGTAGGTTCCGACCACCACTCCGACGTGTGCCGGATGGGGCGAGCGTGATGGCGGTCGGGTAGGAGTAGAGTCCCGACCCGGATCGGGCGGGCCGGCCGGCCGGTCGTGGTGCTGACCGGGGTGACCGTGCCCGAGATCGTGTTGACCACGTACGCCGTCCGCGCCGGAGCGGGAGATCGCGATCGCCGCTGGCGAGTACCCGACCGGGATGGCCGGCCGCGCCCGCCTGGTGGCCCCGGTGATCGGGGTGACGTCGTCGGAGTCGCCGCCGACCGCGTAGACCGTCTTGCTGTCCGGGGTCACCGCGAGAGCGTCTGGTGCCTGCCCGGCCGGGATGGGGCGGCCCGCCCGCCCGGTGGCGACGGTGATCGGGGTGACGGTGTCCGAGCCGTAGCTGGCGACGTAGGCGGTGCTGCCGTCCGGCGCGATCGTGATCGCGTAGGGGTAGCTGCCGACCTGGATCGGCGGGCCGGCCGGCCGGTGGCGGTATCGATCGGCGTCACCGCCGCGCCGCCCCAGTCCAGGACGTAGACCGTCCGCCCGTCCGGGGTGACCGCGATCGCCTGCGGGTCCGTCCCCACCTTGATCGCCCGGCCTGGGCGCCGGGTGGCCAGGTCGATGGGGGTGACAGAGCCGGAGCCGCTGTTGGTCACGTAGGCGGTCGTGCCGTCCGGGGTGATGGCGATGCTCTGCGGGTCGCGCCCCACCGGGATCGGCGGGCCCGCCCGCCTGGTGGCGGTGTCGATGGGCGTGACGGTGCCGGAACGGCTGTTGACCACGTAGGCGGTCTTGCCGCCGGGCCGGACGGCGATGGCGAGCGGGTGCTTCCCGACCCTGATCGGCGGCCCGCCCGCCGCGTGGCCAGGTCGATCGGGGTCACCGAGCCCGAGCCGGAGTTCACCACGAAGGCCGTCGGCTGCTGGCCGCGAGCCGCCGGGCGGTCCGCGCCCGCTCGCGCGGGCTGGCGGCCCGCTGCGGTCAGCGCCAGGCCGCTGGCCGGGCCAGGTGTCTCCGGCCGGGGTGCGGGCCGGGCCGCCGCGCGCGCGGGCTGGGCGGGCGCCGCCGGGACCCGGCTGTCCCCGAATATGTCGTTGGCCGGCTGGGCCCACCGGTCGTTGCCGGTCAGGGTCCCGAGGCCCAGCGCGCCCTCGATGGTACGGAGCAGGCTGTAGTGCGTGT
This sequence comes from uncultured Actinomycetes bacterium, assembly GCA_963844695.1. Taxonomy (GTDB): domain Bacteria; phylum Actinomycetota; class Actinomycetes; order Streptosporangiales; family Streptosporangiaceae; genus RYN-230. Next base: position 98,249 of record CAWJPL010000004.1, on the reverse strand, counting down.
AGCGGACGTGTGACACGTAGCCCTGCCGGACACCGGCCGACCCGAGGACGAGCGTCGGCACCCGCTGGGCGGGGCGCTGGTGGTCGTAGCCGTCCTCGTCAAAGGTGATGATGGCCAGCGAGCGCTGGGTCCGCCAGGCCGGCGAGCGGATGATGTCGCCCAGCTGGCGGGCCAGGAACTGGTCCCCGGACCGGATCCCGCACCCCTCCATGTCGGTGCAGTCGTTCGGGCTGACCCAGGCGAAGTTCGGCGTGGTGGCCGCGCTGGCCAGGTCGGTCTGCAGTGACTGGAGCGGGACCAGGTGGGCCGCACAGTACCCGGGCCGGTGGATGACGTCGGCGAAGTAGGTCATCGGCTGGTCGTCGTCCCAGTAGTCCCCGTGCACCGTGTTGTCGCACGGGCCGGCCGCGCTTTGCAGATAGGCCTTCCAGGTTTCGTGCGCCGCGCCGATCCGGTCGCCGATGTTGGCGGCGCGGATGGTGTACTGAGGGTTTTCCTCCAGCGGGTCGTCAAGCGGGATCCCGAAGGTGCTCCCGCCGGCCAGGGCGAGGTAGTTGCCGTCGCTCGGGTGCTCCTCGGCAAAGAACTGGCTGAGCAGGCTGGCCCTGGGCAGCAGGCCGTTCAGGTAGGGAGCCTGCCGGGTGTTGCCGATGATGGAGCCGAACCCCTCGTTCTCGAAATAGAAGAGGAATACGTGCTGGTACCGGGGAACGCGGGAGGCGGGCGGGGTGAGCGGCGGGGGCTGGCGGACCGGGCCCGCGACGGTGAACCGCAGGTCGTCGGCGACCGCGCGGTCGTAGCCCACGTACGGGCGCGTCCGGGCCGTCGATGTTGGTCAGCGACGTCGCCAGGACCAGCGTGACCCGGGCGCTGGCTGTCCCGCGCGGCAGCGTTCCGGTGGCGGCCCGGAGCATCAGCCCGGTGCGGGCGGACGCGGAGCCGGCTGGGCCGATGGCGTGCCGCGCGAGCACGCGGCCTGACCCGGACACGAACGCCACCGTCACGAAGGCCTGGCTCCGGGCCGTGCCGCCGAGCCACGCGGAGAGCCGGTAGCGCGTGCCGCCGGGCAGCGGGCGAGCCGGCCGGCGATCGCAGCGGGACCGCCTGCCGCAGCCGGGCGGTGCCGCCTGCGCCGCCGGCGAACATCTGCCCGCCCGGCCGGGCCGGTGACTTCCCGGTGGCCGCCGGGAAGTGGGCGGTCCCGTACCGCACCACGGTCGGCAGGCCGCTGGCTACCTGCCAGCCCGGGATCGTGACACTGTCCCAGCCCCGCGCGGAGGCCGCGCCGGCCTGCGCGCCGGGATTGGCCAGCAGGTTGGCGCCAGGCCGGGCCGCGGGGTGGTCCGCCCGCGTCCGCTCCGGAGACCGTCCGTGCCGGAGACCGTCGCCTCCGGAGACCGTCCCTCCGGAGACCGCCAGCGCGGTGCCGGGAGGTCCGCCCACCACCGCCGCGGTGCAGCACACCAGGGCCGCGAGCGCGCTGGACAGGCCAAGTCGGTGAAGCCCAGTCATCGCGGGTGCCTCCCGGGGAGCGTGCTGCCGATGACGATCAGTTCACTGAGCATTCATTTATTGTTTGATCGTTCAGTCAATGTTATCGCGAAGCCGGGTCCGCAGTCCACGGCCCGGAGCCCTGGGTTTGCTGCCCGAAGCAGCCGTCGGCCGCTGGAACGGCGCTGAACCCGCGGCTACGGTGGTGGTTGTGCGGGGTGTGCCGTGGTGGGGCGTGATCTCGTCGGCCGCGGCCCTGGTCCTGACGGTCGGCGGGTGGACGGTCGCCGCCGGGCTGCAGCCGCACTCCTTTGACCCCGTGGCCCAGACCGTCAGCGCGCTGGCCGCGCCGGGCGCTGCCGACCGCTGGGTGATGACGCTGACGTTCCTGGTCGTCGGCGCCTGTGACTTCGTCACCGGGCTGGCGCTCCGGCCGGCCAGAGCGCCGGGGCGGCTGATCCTGATGGCCGGGGCGGTGGCGGGCCTGCTGGTCGCGGCGAGCCCGGAGCAGCCCGGGACGGACTTTCCGCTGCCGCACATGATCTGGGCCGCCGCCGGGTGTGCCGCGCTGGTGGCCTGGCCGGCCGGGGCATGGCGGCGCGGGCCGTCGGTGCCCTGGGGCCTGCGGCCGGCGGTGTCCGCTGCTGTGGTGGCGGTGCTGCTGATCCTGCTGGCCTGGTTCGGCGCGGAACTGATCACCGGGGGCGGGCAGGCTGGCCTGGCCGAGCGCGTCTTCGGCGCGGCGCAGGCCCTGTGGCCGCTCGCGGTGGTCGCGTCCTGCCGTCGTGCCGCCCGGACGGGCGCCTTCAGCGGCAGGCCAGCCCTTACCCAGCCTAGACGTACGCCCGGCCGTTGACGCATAAGGACCTACCGGCGGCCGTTGCTTGTGCTGGACGGTGAACCCCAGCTTCCGAGCACCGCGACCGCGCCGGTCTTCCCGCCCTCGAGTCGCCGGAGGCACGCCCCCCACCCCACCACCCCACACTACCCCCCCCAAGCCGCGCCAGCGCCTATACGCTCAGGTACGCGCGCCACCACTGGGCGATCCGGCCCGGTCGCGCGCCTCTCAGTGGGCCCGGCCGCCGCGCGATCGCCACCTCGCCGACCCGGCTCCGCGTCGACCTGCCCGCGCCCATCTGCTGTACGGAGTGCGCGCCGCGCGCCCCGCGCCGCGCGCGCGGCAGCTGCGACGGCCCAGGCTGCTGGCGTGGCGCCGCGCCTTGCGGGGCCCGGCGCGCGCGCGCCCCGCGAGACCCCCACCCGCGCCCGCCCGCACACCCCCGCCAGTGCCCGGCTGCCCGGCGGCTTCAACCCCGAGATCGGTGCCCGGCTGTTCATCAGCGCCCGCACCGTTCAGTACCACCTGAAGGTCTTCCCAGCTCGGCATCCCTCCGCAGCCACTCGTGGCGTCATGCCCAGCGACCCGGCCAGCGTCTGGCCCCAGAGTCCGGCTGCCCGCCCCGCGAGCTGCTCAGCGCTGGCTGTCCTCAGGTCCGCACGGGGTTGGCCAGGGCCGAGCAGACGGCGTAGGTGAAGTCGTACCCGAGGCGGGCCAGAGCCTGGTCTTCGGCGGTCAGGCACAGCCCCAGCGAGCGGACGGTACCGGGGTCGTCCGGCCAGGAAGTTGTGCGCGATGCCGTGCAGCGCCAGGTGCAAGATGCCGCCGTAGGGGTGTTCTTCCAGAATGGCGAAATACCGTTGCACGGCGGGCATCAGGCCGGTGGACTCCACGGCCTCGGACGGGTCGTCCAGCCGCATGGACAGCCGGCTCGGGCGCACCGCCCGGCGCTTGACCTGTCCGTCGAGCTGGGTCCGGTGCCCTTCGGGCAGGGCTCCGAGCAGGGCGTTGGCGGCCCGCATCTGCCCGCTGGTCCACTGGAACCGCGAGGGGCCCACGTACTCGTCCATGATCAGCAGGCCGCCGGGGCCGAGTGCCCGGGCGGTGAGCCGCATGATCTCCTCGAGATGGCTGAAATGATGCAGTGAGTCCAGCGCGAGTATCACGTCGTACTGGCCGTCGGCCTCGCGCAGGGCCGCGCGGACATCGGCCACGCGGAAGCTCAGCGTGTCGTCCAGGCCCGCTTCCTTGGCGTTCCTGGTGGCGCGCTCGATCTGGTCGGGGGAAATGTCCACGCCGGTGATCTGGGCGAACACGGCCAGCTGGGCCCACTCGAGTTCCTGGTGGCCTGATCCGCAGCCCAGCGACAGGACCCGCAGACCTGACCGGCCGGATAGCCAGCGGCGGGTTACGTGCTCGGCGAACCCGGTCTCCAGGCCGCCGAACGTGTGCCAGCGGCGGCGGACCGCCGGTATGTCGTCCCACTGCACCTGGTCGGCCCCGGGTCCGGGCGCTGACCAGGAGTCCATGACCCGTTGCCGCTCCGGGGTCCGCAGCTTGTCTGCGATCTGCGACAGATGCCCTCGGCGTAGCTTGCGGTACAGCCGCACCGCGTCGTACCTGTTGATCAGATTGCCCAGCACGCAGCTCTCCCCCGTCCGGTCCCTACGGCCAGCTACGTCCGCGCAGGCCGGGTGGTTCAGGTCAGCCCATAATTCGCTGGCCATGTCAACGGACTGGCGAGGCCGGCCCGCCGCGGCCTTCGCGGCCGGGTTCAGGCCGCCCGCCATCTCCCGGATCCCGGTCGTGGCGAGGCGGCCCAGTGGTAGGTTGAAGGCGAAGGGGAGTAGTCCTTTCTTCGGCTGGTCGACATGCTGGCGCGCGATGCGTGCCCGGCCACCGGGTCACAGTGATGTGGCGGACGAGACCTTCGGCTGTTGAGTGCATCCGGCCGAAGGGACATAAGGAGAACCCCGGGTCGGATAGGCGACCGACCGAAGGGTTTCCGCGTTGTCGTACCTGGCTGCTGCTGCCATCGCGTTCGGGCTTACCTTCCTGGGTGAGCTTCCGGACAAGTCCCTGTTCGCGTCCCTGGTGCTGGGCACCCGCTACCGTCCGCTGTACGTGTGGACGGGGGCCGCCGCCGCGTTTGCGGTCCAGATGGCCATAGCCGTGACGGCCGGGCAGTTGCTGGCGCTGCTACCGCGGCACCTGGTGGACGGGATCGTGGCCGCGCTGTTCCTGGCCGGGGCCGCGTACTTGTGGATATCGAGCTTCCGTCAGGAGCGCCCGGAAGGGACTGACGCGGCCCGGCAGGGCGGGCCGCCCGCGTCGTTCCTGCGGATAGCGGGCACGAGTTTCGGTGTCGTCTTCCTGGCCGAGTGGGGCGACATCACCCAGATCACCGCGGCGAACCTGGCCGCCCGCAACAACCCGGTGGCCGTCTTCGCCGGGGCGGTTCTCGGGCTCTGGCTGATCGCGGCGCTGGCCGTCAACCTCGGCGCCAAGAGCCTCGAGCTCGTCCCCATGGCCTGGGTGCGCCGCATCACCGCGGCCATCCTGCTGGCCCTCGGTATCTACACCGCCGTGACCGCCCTGCTCGGCTAGCAGAACACGGCGGCGGCCGCACAGACCGGGCCGCCGGTCACGGCCCGGTTTCGCTGGCGATCCACGTGAACCCTCCTTGCTTACATTCCGTATCTACATGAGGGCGGAGCGTAACCAGCGGCAGCTGACCGTCGTGGCTGCTGTTTTCCGGCCCCTATCTGCCACTTCGTGGCTTCCGAAGCTTCTGGCCAAGATCTAGGGGGGACAAGTGATCTATCCGGCTCGTCGATCGAACGCACATTCCGCTGACCGGCCCGGCCCGCGAGGCACGGGACATGCCGGGAAGGTGGTGCCTGGGTTCGCCGCGGGTATCGTCCTGGTCCTCGCGGCGTCGGCATGCAGCTCGGGAACCAGCCCGGGCGCAGCCGCGGGGACGAACGCGCCGGGCACCCCCGCCACGGTGTCCACCCAGTCCGCGGGCATGAGCCAGCTCGGGGCGCACAGCCTCCCGGCGCAGACGGCCCAGACGCTGCCGGCCTTCCCGGCCTACTACGACGCGCACCAGGACATCGTCGTGGTCACCGACGCGTTCCCGAAGCCGGCCGCGCTGACCTTCCACGCCAACTTCGCCCCGGCGCTGTCGGGAGTAAAGGCGGCGTCGCAGCCCCTCTGGTACATCGTGCGCGGCCCGGCTGCGGCGGGACAGCTCGCGGTGCTGGGCTCAGAGCCGGGGGAGAGTCAACTACTCGCCGCTGTGGCGGACGGTCATCGTCAAGTGGAAGCCCGGCGTCTCGCCGAAGCTGCTGACCAGCGACGACATGATCAACAGCCTGGCCAAGCAGGGACAGCTCACCGCCACCAAGACCGCCATGGTGGTGAACTCCACCGTCCTGTCGGTCAGGGGCACGCCGGTGTCGTCGGCGTCGGCTGCGGCGAACGTGCTCGGAGCACACAGCCTTCCGGCCCAGGAGAAGGAGACCGTGCCGGCCTTCCCGGCCTACTACGACGCGCACAAGGACGACATCGTGGTCACCGACGCGTTCCCGAAACCGGCCGCGGCCATGTTCCACGCGAACTTCGCCCCGTCACTGGCAGCGGTGAAGTTTTCGTCGCAGCCCCTCTGGTACATCGTCCGCGGGCCGGCGGCGGCGGGACAGCTCGCGGTGCTGGGCGCAGAGCCGGGGGAGAGCAACTACTCGCCGCTGTGGCGGACGGTCGTCGTGAGATGGAAGCCCGGGGTCACCCCCACGGTGCTGACCAGCGACGACATGATCAACGCCCTGGCCAGGAAGGGAAAGCTGACGGTCACGCACACGTCCATGCTCGTGAACGCCCCGGTCGTGTCCAAGCGGTAGCGGTAACAGTCCGGTGGCAGGCCGCGGCACATGAGGCAACGGCCGGACCGGCGTGGGGTGGATTGCTGTGAGCGGGGTTGCCCACCCCACGCCGGGGTCTGGTCAGCTCACTGGCCCGGTCAAGACGGAGCCGGAGGTGATCAGGACCGGGTGGCCATCTCTGCCGGGCCATCCGGCCCTGGCGGGCGGCCTGCCGCGGCGCTCCCCACGACGGCTTCCTCATCCAGACCCCCGTTGAGGACACGTCCGGGGCCAGGTGCTGGTTCAGCCGGGGGAGGGGAAGGAGGATCCGCGGCCCAAACCGGGCGATGGCACGGTACCTGCGGCTGGCGCCCGCGACTGTGTCAATCTGGCACGTTCAGCGCCGCCCCTTCCCGGCTACGGTGCCCTTGGTGGCCATCTGAGCCGTGGAGGAACCTCATGGGAACTGGCAGCGACCAGGCCGGCGATCCGCCAGCAGCCGGCCAGCAGGCCGGGCCGGCGGCCAGGTCCCCGTCCGCTACCACCCGTCTGGTCACCTGGCACGGCGATCTCGTGGCTTCGCTCGACCGGCTCGGCTGGCTCCGGACGCTGAGCGACTGGCTGACCGGTGCGCTGGAGCCAGTCCGTGAACGGCATCAGGACAACCTCGTTCTTGAGCTGCTGCATGGCGGGCGATGGGCCGGCCACCCGATACATCCAGCCCTCAGCGACCTGCCCATCGGGCTGTGGACGGGCGTCATGGTGCTGGACGTCGCGGACCGTGACCCAGCTCCCCGGCCCGGAATCGACGCGGCAGGCGTGCTCAGCGCGGCCGGCATCCTCGCCTCGGTCGCTACCGCCGTGACCGGCCTCACCGACTGGACCGTCAGCAACGATGAGGACCGCCGCGTCGGGCTCATGCACGGCCTGCTGAACACGGCGGCCCTCGGCCTGCAAGCTGCCTCCCTGGGCACCCGGATGGCCGGCCACCGCGGCACGGCCCGCGCGCTGGCCGCGGCCAGCTTCACGGTCACGGCGGGGGCCGGTTACCTGGGCGGTCATCTCGTATTCAGCAAGGGCGTGATGGTCAACCGGGTGGCGTGGGCCATCGGGCCGCGTCGGTGGACCCGCGCGCTGCAAGAAGCCGACCTGCCCGACGACACGCCGACCGCCGTCGAGGCCGAGGGCCTGGAGATCATGCTCTACCGCCACCACGGCACCCTCTACGCCCTCGACAACGTCTGCAGCCACGCCGGCGGCCTGCTCAGCCGCGGCACGGTCACCGGCCTGACCGTGACTTGCCCGCTGCACGGGGCCCGCTTCGCGCTCGCCGACGGCCGCGTCGGCCGCGGCCCGGCTAACCAGCCGCAACCCGTGCTGCCTACCCGGATCCGAAACGGCTGGATAGAGGTGCGTGGCAGCCTGCCGGCACCCCGGCGCCCCGCAAAGGAAAGGACACAGCCATGACGTTCGTAGTCGTCGCGAACCTCGACGATCTAGAGGTCGGAGACACCTTGCTCGTGGAGGACCTGCGCGAGCCGATCTGCCTCATCCGCCTCGACGACGAGGACGTCAGGGCGATCCACAACACCTGCACCCACCAGCAGCAGCCCCTGCACGAGGGGTCCCTGCAGGACGACGACACGCTGGTCTGCGCCTCGCACGCGTCACGCTACGACCTGACCACCGGCGAGGCCGTCGGCGTGTTTGCCTGCGGCCCCATCCCGGTGTACGCCTGCAAGGTCGAGGACGACGCCATCCTGGTCGACATCGACCAGCAGCTCAACGACGCGCCCATCCCTCGCCATCTGTAGCTGAGGCCAGCACCCGGCTAGCCGCGGGCGCTAAGGTGACTGGGTGAGCACGTCCCCGCCCGAGGATCCGGCTGCCGCCCTCAACGAGGTGCTCAGCGAGGTCATCGACGCGCTGCTGGACGTCAGGCAGGCCTCCCGGAGGGTCCCGGGGACGCAGGCCCTGCACGGAATGCTCGACCGGCTGTTCGCCGACCTGAGAGCCTGGGCCCGGTTGCTCGCGGACACCGACCAGGCGCTCGGCGTGTCGCCGCTGGCGGTCATGCCGAGCGGGGCGAGCCGGACACCATCGAACCCCTGGTATGGGGCCGCCAGCAGCGAGGAGGTCCGCCGGATCGTCGGCGAGCATCTGGACCGGCTCGCCGGGCACCTGGGCGCGGCCCTCGCTGAGCAGCAGGACGACCAGGTACGAACGGCCCTTACCGAGGTCCAGCAAGGCATCCTGGGCTACCGGGGTGCGCTCAGCGAACTCTAGGCTCCCCGCCGTTCAGCACGGCCGCTGCCTGGCCGGCGGCAGCTGACCGGTCAGGTGAACAGGCCGTCGCCCCAGTGCTGGCCGGGACGGACGCCGGGCGGGCAGGCGAAGACGGCGCTGCCGGTGTGATGGATGTACTCGTTGAGGGCGTCGGCGGCCAGAGCGTTCTGGAGCTTGACGAACTGGGCGGGGTTCTTCATGAAGGCGATGAAGAACAAGCCGCCGAGGAGAGTTCCGGTTTGCGGGTCGATGCCGTCGGTGAAGGAGTACCCGCGGCGCAGGATCCGGGTGCCGCCGTTGTGCTCGAAGCTGGCCAGCCGGATGTGAGCGTCGCGGGGGATGACGGGCTGCCCGGCGGAACTCCGGGCGGCGAAGTCCGGGGCGGTGAATTCCGTGCCGCCGGTGAGCGGTGCGCCGGACACCTTGCCGCGGCCGATGACGTTCTCCTGGTCGGCGAGGTAGTCACGGTCCCAGTTCTCGACGAAGATCCGGATCTTGCGGGCCACCAGGTAGCTGCCGCCGCGCAGCCACGGCTGGTCGGTCTCCGGGCCGGCCCAGACGTAGTCCTCCATGAGGTGGGTCTGCTCGGCCTTGATGTTCCGGGTGCCGTCCTTGAACCCGAGCAGGTTGCGGGGGGTCGCCTGGGACGTGGTGGTGGTGGAGGTCCGGCCGAAGCCGAGCTCCATCCAGTTGTGCTCCACCACGCCCATGCCGAGCCGGGCCAGGTTGCGTACCGCGTGGAAGGCGACCAGGGGGTCGTCGGAGCAGGCCTGGATGCCCAGGTCCCCGCCGGTGTAGTCGGGGTCGAGGTTCTCGTTGGGCAGCGGCGGCAGCGGGGCCAGGGCGGCGGGCTTCTTCCCGGCGAGCCCGAACCGGTGGTCGAACAGGGAGGGCCCGTAGCCGAGCGTGATGGTCAGCCGTGAGACCGGGGAGCCGACCGCCTCTCCGGTGTCTACCGGGGGTGCGTAGCGGGAGGCGACCTCCCCGATCAGCTTCCCCTGGGCCATCCGGGCCGCGGCGGCCGTCCATTCGCGCAGCAGGTCGCGGAGATCGGCGCGGGTGGCCCCGGCGACGACGTTGAGCGACCCGAACGCGAGCCGGTCCTGGGCCGGGGTGGCGATGCCGGCCTGGTGCGGGCCGTAGAACGGGACGGTCAGGCCGTTCTCGCCCGCCGCTTCACCGGCGCCAGCCGGGCTGGCCTCAGCTGGCCGGGCGAAGTAGCCGGCCAGGCCACCGGCCACGGCTCCCGCGCCGAACGCCCCCGCCCCGGCCAGGAGCTGTCTCCTTGACGGCGCCCCCGGTCGCGCCCGGTCCGGAGCGGACTGGTCCGGCGCGGACTGCTCCGCGCTGGCGGCCGGCCCGCCTGTGCTGCGGCCCGTCATTCAGGTTCCTCCTCGGCTGCCTGCTGGTGGTGTCCCCGCCTGCTCCTCACCCAGGGCGAGGTGGTCAGCTGACCTGCACGGACATCTTGGACATGGCCTCGGCCAGCGCGTTCACGGCCCCGGCGAGCTGGCGGCGCTGGCTGCCGGTGACGGTGGAGTACTCGACGAAGCCGGTGCCGTCGTAGCCGGGGCTGGCCTGGTACTTGCCGAGCTGCTTGGTGATCGCGGCGTCCCGCTGCCGGATCAGGGACAGCAGGCCGGGGTCTTTCTTCTGCAGGTAAGGCTGGAGCAGGGCGACGACCTTCATGGCCCCGTCCACGTTGGCCTCGAAGACCGGAAGGTCGGTGTTGGAGTACCGTTCCTCCTCGCCACTGATCTTCGAGGTGGCGGCCTCGTTGATGAGATCGGTGGCGCCGCTGGCCATCTCCAGCGGGTTGTACTGCGCCTTGTGCACCAGGGTGAGCAGCTGCTGCTCGTTCCGGACCAGGCCGGCACACAGTCTTGGTGCGCCGGCCAGGGTGTTGTCCTCCCACAGGAGCTGCTCGAGCTTGTGGAACCCGGTGAACTGGGACGCCACGGTGACCGGGTTCTCCCACCGGCCGTCGATGTCGGTGTCCAGGCTGCCCCAGATCTCGGCTACCGGCTCGATCCGCTCGTAGTAGACGCGGGCCTCCGGGTAGAGCAGCCTGGCCTGGGTCATGCTGCCGTCGTCGATGGCCCGGCAGAAGGCCTGGCTGCGGGTGACCAGGCTGGCCACGTTCTGGTTGATGTAGCTGGAGTAGCCGGCCACGGCCGCGGTGAGCTGGGGGTTGGACTGCCAGGTGGCGCCGGTGGCCGTCCCGGAGACGGTGAGGGTCCAGCGCGACTGGCTCGCGCCCGGGCAGCTGATCTTGTAGCTCCCGGGCTGGATGTCGAGGGTGAAGCCCCCGGACAGCCCGGGAGTGAGGTTCTCCTGCTCGCCCAGGATGTGGGTCAGGTCCGCGGTGCGCAGTTCGGCTTCGGAGACCGCGTCGGCGTCCTTGTTGGCCACGTTGAAGGTGACCTCACCGGCGGGGATCTTGGCCGGCTTGGGCGCACAGCCCTGCTGTGTGAGGGCGACCGTGACCGTGCTCGTCTTGCCGGACCCGGACCCGGACCCGGACCCGGCCCTGAGCCGCTGCCTGAGGCGTGCGGGCCGGCGCTTGCGCATCCCGCGGCGGCCAGCGCGAGTGCGGCCACGACGGCCGCTGTCGCGGTGCGCTGGCGCAGCCATCCCCGGTTACCCTCGGTGCTCACGTTGGGGACTCCTCAGCTCGTGGTTGTCGTTGACGTAGCCGCGGCCGCCGCGTTGACGGCGGCCGGGCTGGGGCGCCTGCGGCCTGAAGGCCAGGCCACGATCACGGCCATCGGGACCAGGAACGCGAGCCAGGCGATGACCTCGATCCACGCCGGATAGGGCTGGATCCCGAGCACGCCGGTCAGCAGGGAGGACACCGGGGTGCCCGGCCGGACCAGCCAGGACAGGTCGACGGCCTGGCCCTGCCCGGCCGTCAGCCAGCCGGCCTCGTTGGCGGTGCGGAACGCCGTCATCACCAGGCCCGCGGCGACCAGCACCAGGACCATGCGCGGTGATCTTGAAGAACCGGGCCAGGTTCAGCCGCACCCCGCCCCGGTAGATGCCGTAACCGATCGCGGCCGCGAGCAGGATCCCGATCACCGCGCCCAGCCACGACGTCGTGGCGTCCCCGGAGGCGTGGAAGGTAGCCAGCAGGAACACGGCCGTCTCGAAGCCCTCCCGCAGCACGGCCAGGAAGGCCATCGCGACCAGAGCCCGGCTCGATCCGGAAGCCAGCGCCGAGGCGGCCGCGCCCTCCAGATCCCCCTTGAGTCCCCGCGCGTGCCGGCGCATGAAGATGATCATGTACGTGACCATGACCACCGCCAGCGCGCCGACGACGGTCTCCAGTCCTTCCTGCTGCTGCTGCGGCAGGTCCGAGGAGATCACCTGGAGGGCGATGGCGATGGCGATGCAGATGGCGACCGCGGTGGCCGTGCCGACCCAGACCTGGCGCAGGGCGTCCCGGCGGCCCTGCTGACCCAGGAAGGCTGCGATGATCCCGACGATGAGGGCCGCCTCCAGGCCCTCACGCAGCCCGATCACAAATGTGGGCAGCACCCGCCCGCCTCCTGTTCCCGGCTGTCACGCCCGGCCGCCTTACCGAAAGATAAGGTTAGGCATACCTAATTTAGGGTTACCTAACCGGACGGGAGGCTGGGCTGTCAAGTCACCGCCGCAAGACTCACCGGGTCGCAAACTATGTAAGGTAAGGCTATCCTTAGTCAAGCGCCAGGGTGTTATGGGCTTTCTGGCGGGGGCACATCAGCCACGGCTGATCCATCGTGCGAAGAGCGCGGAGAGTGCGGAGAGTGGAGACATGCACCGAGAGGACGACCTCATCGACACCACGGAGATGTATCTCCGCTGCGTGATGGAACTCGAGGAGGACGGCGTCGTCCCGCTGCGCGCGCGGATCGCCGGGCGCCTCGGGCAGTCCTTCCCCACCGTGTCCCAGACGGTGGCCCGGATGCAGCGCGACGGCCTGGTCACCGTCACCGCCGACCGGAGGATCGAGCTCACCCCGGAGGGCCGGGCCGCGGCGGTCCGGGTGATGCGCAAGCACCGGCTCGCCGAATGCCTGCTCGCCGACGTCCTCGGCCTGGACTGGCAGCTCGTCCACGACGAGGCCTGCCGGTGGGAGCACGTGATGAGCGACGCCGTCGAGCGCCGGGTCCTCGATATCCTCGGCCACCCGGCGCAGTCACCGTACGGGAACCCGATTCCGGGGGTCGGCGAACTCGGTGACGACGAGACGGGCAGCCCTGCGCAGGACACGGTCGCCTTGAGCGCCGTCCCGGAGACGGCCGCCCACGTGGTCCTGCGGCGCATCGGCGAGCCGGTTCAGTCGGACACGGAGTTGCTGACCCGGCTGCGCCGCGCGGGAATCGGGCCAGGCACCCCGGTACTGGTCAGCCGCGCGGGCGGCCGCACCCGGATCGGCACCGGGCAGCACTGGACCGATATCGGCGACACCGCGGCGGCCCACATCTTCGTCACCGCCAGCGGCGACACCCGTGCCGCGGCCGGCCCGGAACCAGCGCTGGTCGCCTAGCCCCATCCACCTCGCGGGCAGGAGAAGGAATGCTAGACGTCGAACAGCGATCCGGGGTGGCGGTCGTGCGGCTCCGGCACGGGAAGGTCAACGCGCTCGACCTCGAACTACTGCAGGCGATCACGGCCGCGCTGCGCGACGTGGACCAGAGCGCGGCCGTGGTGATCACCGGGACCGGACCGCCTTCTCCGCCGGCGTCGACCTGCAACGGATCCTCGCGGGCGGGCCGTCGTACGTTCAGGAGTTCCTGCCCGCGCTCTCCGCGGCGTTCATGGCTATCTTCGATCACCCGGGGCCGGTGCTGGCCGCCGTCAACGGCCATGCCATCGCGGGAGGCTGCGTGATCGCGGCGGCGTGCGACGTGCGGGTGATGTCGTCGGGAAAGATCGGCCTCGCGGAGCTGAGTGTCGGTGTCCCCTTCCCGCCGGCCGCGATGGAAATCCTCCGGCACGTGGCCGGCCCGGCGGCCGGCCGCCTGGTGCTCACCGCGGCGCTGCTCGACCCGCCGCAGGCTCAGTCGATCGGGCTGGTCGACGGGGTCGAGGCGCCGGACACGCTGCTGGACTCCGTGCTCCATCAGGCCCAGACGATGGCGCGGATCCCGGCCGACGTGTTCGCGTTCAGCAAGCGCCAGCTGCAGCGACCGGCACGTGAGCGGATCGCTGCGCGGAGCGGCGACGAGGAGGCCGTCCTCGCGATGTGGTCGTCGGCTCGCACCAGGGATGCGATCGCCGGATACCTCGCCACGCTCCGCCAGCGGCCCCGGTAGGCCGCCCAGTCACTGTGTTTCGCTTCGCCGCAGATCGAGGATCCTGGTCTGGGGCACGCCGGCCAGCGCCGGGGAGGACGACGGCGCGGACCAGACGTGCTCGTGCAGGAAGGTGGCGAACGCCTCAGCCTGACCGGTGGTGGCGAATTCCAGGTCCAGCATCAGGTACTTCGGGTCGTCCCGGGGCTGCCGGATGGCGAAACTGCGGACCCCGGCGTTCGTGCGCGCCTCGGCGAAGCTGTCGAACGCCTCCTGCCAGCTTTCGTAGTCGTGTATCTCATGCTCGACGCGCAGCGTGGCCATAATTCCTCCGTATTCGCTTTCTTGCTCTGAGCCGTCACGCTAGGCCGCCAGCCGGGCGTCACGTATCCCGGATATCTGGGGGGTCGTTACCCGCCGCCGCGCGGGGTGGCCGGCATACGCTCGTTCGATGACCAGTGCCTGGACGCGCACGCGAGCCCGCGAGCGCATCGTGGCCCTGGGCACAGCCGGGCTGGTGGACAGGGAACTGCGGCGGGAAGTTCTCGCCGTTCTGGGCGGCGTGCTCGATTTCGGCGCTTATGTGTGGCTGCTCACCGACCCGGTCACTGAAGTCGGCTCGGCGCCCCTGGCCGACGTGCCCTGCGTGACCGAGTTGCCGGCCCTGGTGAAGGCGAAGTACGCCACCCCGGTCAATCGCTGGACCACCTTGCGGCGGCAGGCCTCCGCCGGCCGCGCTGCTGACCGAGGCGGTCGACGGCGACCTCGCCCGAAGCCGCGTCTGGCGTGAGGTGATGAGCCGATACGGCGTCTGCGACGTGGCCTCGGCGGTCTTCGCCGACCAGTACGGCTGCTGGGGCTTTCTGGACCTGTGGCGGGACGAAGCCCACGGACCCTACAGCGGCGCCGACGCCGAGTTCGTCGCCAGCCTCACCGCACCGCTGGCCAGTGCGCTGCGCCAGGCCCAGGCGCAAACCTTCGTTCAGCCAGCCGCCGCGCAACGGCGCGACATCGGGCCGGTCGTGCTGACGCTCGATGACGACCTGCACATCATCGGCCGTACGGCGGCGTCGCAAGAGTGGCTGGACGTGCTGCTCCCGCCTGAGCCCAGCCAGCAAGCCATCCCGGCCAGCATCTACAACGTGGCCGCCCAGCTCCTGGCCACCGAAGAGGGCGTCGATGACCACCCGGCGTACGCGCGCACGCATCTGGCTGGTGGCTTCTGGCTCACCCTCCGGGCGGCCAGGCTCTCCTCCGGACCCGGGCCCGGCGCGCCAGCCGGCGACGGTGGCACTATCGCCGTCACCATCGAAGAAGCGTCCGCCGCCGACCGTCTCGACCTGTTCGGCCGCGCCTTTGCGCTCAGCACGCGCGAGCAAGAACTGCTCAGCCTGCTAGCCACCGGCAGCGACACCCGGGCGATGGCGCGGCAGATGTCACTGTCCGAGCACACGGTCCAGGACCATCTCAAGTCGATCTTCACCAAGACCGGCGCTCACGACCGGGTCACCGTCCTCTCGCGGGCTCTGGGAACCAGGCGATGAGTACCCAGGTCAGCGGCAGATCCGCGGTGGGGCGCGTCAGCCCCCGCTCTGGATCTTGACGATGGCGGCGGTGGTGGCCTTGACGGTCAGGCTGATTCCCGCGCTCGGATCGGCGGGCGGGGGCAGGGCGCTCCAGGTGCCGTCCCAGGTGGTGGCGCCGGTGATGGTGGCGCCGCCGAGCGTGGCCTTGGCCCCCCGCGCGTCCCCCGGCTGGCCGCCCGCGAGAGTCAGGGTCTGCGCGCCGTGCCATCCAGGGCCGGGCGGGACGATGGTGACGACAGCGTCCCTGGCGTCCGCGCCGTGTGACTTGTTGATGACGGTGACGTAGTCCTCGCCCGCCCCGCCGACGCAGTAGGCGGTCAGGTTGAGCCCGTCGGGGTTGTCGACCTGGGCCGGCTTGACCTGCCCCGCCGAGCCGAGCCGGAACGCTTTGATGCCGTATCCCTTCGGATTGGTCACATAGCCCCCGCCACCGGCCGGATCGGGCACGATCGTGGCGGTGCCGAGCCCCCGCCGGTTATGGAAATTCACGCCCGCGGCGCCGTGGGCGGCCCACCAGTGCAGGTGATCCAGGGCCCACAGGGCGGAGGCGTACGCGTCGCTCGCTCCTGACACGCCGCCGAGGTAGTCATTGGATTCGGTGAGCCGGAAGCGCAGGCCAGCCGCGGCCACCGGAGCGAGATTGTTTTCATGCAGCCAGGGATAGGGGGTGTAGGTGGTGCCGGCCGGCTGGGTCCCGATCACGGTGCCGTTCACCCATTCGGGGGACAGCATGTTGCTGATCGCCTGCTGAGCGGTAGTCGCCCCAGGCTGGTCCCCCACGTAGTAATGCTGGGTGATCTCAGCGATCCGCCCCGAGTCCTTTTCGTCACGGGCGAGCTGTTCCGTCCACGACACCCCGCCGTCCGGGTCCGGGGTGTACGTCATCCTGGTATAGGCCCCGAGGTCTGGGCCAGACAACACCGCTCCCGGCGCGGCGCCGGTGACCGCGGCGGCCAGGTTCCGCCAGTGAGCCAGATAGGACGTGTAGGCACTGCCTGGCACCCCCGGCGCCGCTTCGAAGATGGCCGGATCCAGCGGGTGACCTGGGTAGGTGTGATAGGCATGCCAGTCCGGCTCGTTGCCGATAGCGAAGCTGGCCACGTTCTCCTGGTGCTGGCTCCAGATGTGCCCGGCGGCCTGGGCATGCACCGCTTGCAGGTCACCGAGGGGGTTGGCCGGGACGCTGAGCAGGCGCAGCGTGTAGATGACCTTCACCCCGGCCGCGGCGGCGAAGGCGAACAGGTTATCGATTCCGGCGAACCCGTCGCTGCCCGTGCCGGCCGGGATCAACTGATCCACCGTCCCCCCGCCGATGCGAAGGCTGCCTAGCCCCAGATTACGAGCGAGGGTGACGAGCGAGCTGTTTTCCGGAGTGAAGAGGTTGCCCGCGACACCGGCGCCGCCGGGACCGAGCGGCCCCCGTTCGAAGCTCAGCCCAGCGAAATCATCAGGAACCACCGGCCCGGGATGCTCGCTGTCAATGGTGATCGTCACGGGATGGGCGCCCGGCCCGGCGTCTCCCGGCCCGGGGGCGGGCAGTATCACCCTGACCCCCGGCCCGGGCGGCCGGAAAGCGCGCCATACCCCGCCATAAGTGACATAACCAGGTGGTGCCCCGTGGCGGGAGCAGCCTAACCGCCGACCACGAACACCGGTCCTGGCCCGGGGCTCCGCCGGGTCCGCAACCCTTCAGGCGGCTGTCGGTTCTCGCGGCCGCCTGAAGGCGGGCGGCGGTCAGCCGCGGATGAGGCCGAGGGAGCGGGCCTGGCTGACCGCCTCGTCCCGGCTGTGCACGCCGAGCCGCTTGTACAGCTGTGACGCGCGCTCCTTGGCTGCCGATCGGGAGATGCCCAGCTTGTCGGCGATGACCGAGAAGGGCAGCGGCTTGGCCAGGTAGCGCAGCACCTGGGCCTCGGCGATGGTGATCGACGCGGCGTTGACCCGGGCCTCGGCTTCGCTGGTGGCTTCGTCGGCCACCTCGTCGGCCGAGGCGATGGTGGCGAGGGATTCCGCCAGGGACGCGGCGGTCAGCTCGTCGGCGGCTTCCACGGTGGCGGCGTCTTCGGTCACGGCGTCCGCGGCGGCCTGCCCGGCGGCGGCCGTGATGAGGCCGGCGGCGGCCAGCGCCGCGACGGCCTCGTGGGCGGCCGCCTCCTCCACCAGGCCGGCGGTGATCAGCGCCTGGACGGCGGCGGCAGCGGCCGCGGACTGGATCAGCTCCGACTCGGCTACTGCCTCGGCCGCTGCGGCTCCCGCCGCGACCGCCGTGAGCAAGGCGTCGGCCTCAGCGGCCTGAGCCGCGGCGATGACCTGAGACGCCTCCTCGATGGCGGCGACCTCAGCTCCCACCACGAGCCCGGCCTCGGGGGTCAGGAACCCCTCGCCGATCAGCGTGCCGCCCGTCTCAGCGATGGCGTCAAAGAGCGGGGCGGCCCAGTGATGCTCGACGAGCAGGAAGGCCAGCGCGGTCCCCGGCGGCAGAGAGTCGGCCAGGGCCTGCGCACCAGCCGGGTCAAAGGATCCCGGGCCGGCCTCCTGGGCCGGGGCGGCGGCGCCGTCGCCGGTCACCGGGATGACCGCCGCGAGGAGCGCGCCGAAGTCCTCGTCAGCGCCGATGGTCAGCCGTTCGATGGTGCCGTCCTGGCTCTTGGCCACGAAGAGCATGTCCAGCAGGCGGAGAACTCCCCGGCCACGAAGCCGGTCGACCTCGGCCAGGATCCGGTCCTCGGCACCGGCGTCGCGGCTGAAGCTCAGGGCGATCACCTGGAGCGGTGCGGTCATCGTTGCCCCTCCTTGTTTCGGGCACGGCGTTAGAGCTCTGGTGCCGCCGGGTGGCGTCACAGTTAAAGGTCTGGGGTGCCGCCGGATGGCGTCACGTCTCAGCGCTGGTGCCGCCAGATGGCGTCACGTCTCAGCCCGGGTGCCGCTGAAGTGGGATCACCGCCGCTGACGGGCTAACCCCGGCTCCCTGGCCGCGAAGGCAGACGAAAAGCGCGCAGCAGCCACTTTTCCCGGGCTGCCGCGCACCTGCCGCCAACGCCGCTGACCGCCCTGCGCCCGGGCAGGCGGTCGCGGCTGATGAGTTAGCCGATGACCCTGACGTTCTCCGCCTGGGGTCCCTTCTGGCCCTGGGTAATGTCGAGCTCTACCTTCTGCCCTTCATCCAGGTTGCGGTAGCCATCACCGGTGATCGCGCTGAAGTGCACGAACACATCGGGGCCACCCTCGACCTCGATGAAGCCGTAGCCCTTGTCGCCGTTGAACCACTTCACAGTGCCCTGCGTCATCTTGACCTTCTTCGGTGTTGACGCGATCCCCGCCATGGGCGGCGAGGTCCGCGTCCCACTAGTGCTTTAGCTAGCCTGCCATGGAACGTGCAGGAAGTGTAAACCGTACCGCGGCCGGGCGTGCCCACTGCCCTGGACACAGAGTCCCCGTCGCCGGTGACGGCGGGGCCCAGACGCCCTGGACAGCGGGGGTCCGGCGCCCTGAACCGGCGGGCCCGGAAAGGCACGGACGTCGGGCGTTTCTGGCTGCGCCGCGGCTATTCCTGCGGCGTTCGCGCCGCCGCGCTGAACAGCTCGGCGTAGTCGTAGGCGGCGCCGGGCTTCGCGCGTACCGCCGCGTCGATCATCGCGGCGTCCTCACCGATGAGGATCCGCCAGGCGCCCGATCGCACCCCGTCGAGGATGATGGTCGCCGCCTCACCCGCGCTGACGGGCGCCTTGTCCCGGAAGTCGGTGTTCGCCCGCACGAGCATCCGGCGCAGGTCGTCGGCTGACGCACCCTCAGCCAGCAGGCCCGCGCTGATCAGCCTGGCCTGCGCGTCGCGGGGGATCAGCTCCTCCAGTTCGGCCTCGCTCATCTGCTCGGGGGCCGGCAGGCCGCGGGCCCGGAGGCTGTTGGCGACGATGTCCGTGCCCACGTGCCCCGGCATCACGACGGCGACCCGGACCTGGGGTGCGTGGGTGCGCAGGTCTTCGATGAGGGCCTCGGTGAAGCCTCGTCACCGCGAATTTGGCCGTGCTGTAGGCGGAGTTCGGCATGCCCGGGCCCAGCGAGGCCCAGAAGCCGTTGACGCTGCTGGTATTGACCAGGACGCCGTCCCCGCTCGCGATGAGCAGCGGCAGGAACGCGCGGGCGCAGTAGTACACGCCCCACCAGTCGACGGCGAAGGTGCGCTCCCACAGCTCCCGGCGGCCGGTGACGAAACTTTCTCCGCCGCCGACGCCGGCGTTGCTGAAGACCAGGTTGACGTGATCGCTGGCGTGCCTCTCGAGCAGTTCGCCGCGGAACCGCAGGACCTGCGCCTCATCGGACACGTCGCAGGCATGGCTGGTGACCCGCGGGCCCGGCGGGGCGCCCTCCTGCGCCCGGGCTGCGGTCTCCGCGACGGTGTCCGCGTTCAGGTCGCAGGCCGCCACCGAGCAGCCCTCCGCCGCCAGCTGGCAGACAAGCTCACGGCCCATACCCGAGCCGCCTCCGGTCACCACCGCGAGTTTGCCCGTGAACGAATCCACAGCCCGACACCTCCCGCCGATCGTGCCTGGCCAGCGAGCACCCGGCCTGCGCGATGGCCTCGCCTGCCGGCGTGCCCCCGCTGGCCTTGATGGCTACCCGTTAAGTTGGGGGGATATGCGCGTTCAGCGATTCAGCGCCGTCGTCACCGCTGGTCCTCGTGGCCGCGGAGTTATCGTGGTCCCGTTTGACCCGGACGAGGTGTGGGGTGGCAAGGCCGCGCATCCGGTGGGCGGCACGATCGATGGCCGGCGGGTCCGCGGGACGGTTTCGCCGGGCGGCAGCGAATGGGCGTTCACGCTGAGCCCGTCGTGGATGCGCAGCACAGGCCTGGTGGCCGGCCAGCAGGTGGTCGTCGAGCTGGCCCCGGAAGGTCCGCAACGTGGTGATCTGGCCGAGGATATCTCCGCTGCGCTCGCGGCCGACCCGGCCGCGGCGGCGTTCTTCGACACGCTGGCCCAGTTCTACCGCAAGGCCTACCTCCGCTGGATCGACGCGACAACCCGCCGGCCAGACCTGCGGGCCGCGCGCATCGCCGAGGTCGTGAGACTGCTCGCGGCCGGGGAGAAGGAGCGGCCACGATCGTTAGCGGAAAAGTAGGCGCCTGGCGCGCTCAGCGGCCACCGCCCCAGGCCGTGCGTACGACGTCGGTGAGGGGCGTGGGCGGGCGGCCCAGCAGCCGGGCCAGGTCCTGGCTGCTGGTCTCCAGGTCGCCGTGGGCGATGGAGGCGTCCAGGCTGGCTGCGAAGTGGGCGCTCTCCTCGTCGAGGCCGGCTTCGTGCAGCCGCGAGGCGTACTCCCCGGCCGGCAGGTCGCGGTAGGTGACCGGCGTGCCGGTGACCTCGCTGATGACCCGGGCGAGTTCGGGCAGGTCGAAAGCGGGCCCGCCGAGCTCGTAGATCCGGTTGCCCTCCTCGTCCTGGAGCAGTGCGGCCGCAGCGGCGGCGGCGTACTCCTGGCGGGTAGCTGCTGAGATCCTGCCGTGGCCGGCCGCGCCGAGGATCTCGCCGCGCTGGAGGTACTGGCCCATCTGGTCCGTGTAGTTCTCGGTGTACCAGCCGTTGCGTAGCAGGGTGAACGGCACGGCCGCGGCACGGAGTGCCCGCTCGCTGTCCTGGTGTTCGCCGGCCAGCGGGTTCGTCGTGTCATCGGCGTTGAGCATGCTTGTGTACACGATGCGTGAGACCCCCGCCGTCTTCGCGGCCTCGATGACGTTGCTGTGCTGGGCGGCCCGCTGGCCCGGCACGCTGCTGGAGACCAGCAGCAGCCGGTCCACGCCGGCCAGCGCCGCGCCCAGGGTCTGCGGGCGGGAGTAGTCCGCCCCGCGCACGTGCGCCCCGCGCTGGGCCAGGTCCGCGGCCTTGCTCGGGGTGCGGACGACGGCGACGACGCGGGAGGCGGGTACGCCGCGGGCGAGCAGTTCCTGGACGGCGTACCGTCCGAGGTGGCCCGAGGCTCCGGTGACGGCGTAGGTGGGCGTGGTCATCCCTTCACTATCCGCGCACCCGCCCCGCGCCAGTCATCCAGGGCGCCCATGGTCAGCCGGGGAAGCGGCGCCCGCCCGACCGCCCAGTTCGGCCCCGGGCCGGTGTCTGTACCGAAAGCAAGCCGAGAAGCGGGAGGGACAAGGTGGCTGAAGAAGGCGGCGCGACGGTGCGGGTGGTGACGGCCGACCTGATCGCGAGGGCACAGGCTGGGGACGGCGATGCGTTCCGCGAGGTAACCGAGCCGTACTTGCGGGAGTTGCGGGTGCACTGCTACCGGATGCTCGGATCCTTCCAGGACGCCGAGGACGCCCTGCAGGACACGCTGCTGAGTGCCTGGCAAGGCATCGGAGCGTTCGAGGGGCGCGCCTCGCTGCGCACCTGGCTGTACCGGATCGCCACCAACCGGTGCCTCAACGCGCGCCGCTCGGCCAGCCGGAGGCAGGCCAAGGAGTGGAACATCCCAGGGGTGGAACCGCCCGAGCCGACCCGGCTGGGCGAGGTCGTCTGGCTCGAGCCGTTTCCCGACGCGTTCCTCGAGGGTGGGACCGGCGTGCCGCTGGGCCCGGAGGCCCGTTACGAGCAGACCGAATCGATCTCCCTGGCCTTCGTGACCGCCCTGCAGGTCCTGCCGCCCCGTCAGCTCGCCGCGCTGATCTTGCGCGACGTCCTCGGCTTCCACGCCAGCGAGGTGGCGGGCCTGCTGGACTCGACCGTCGAGTCGGTCACCAGCGCCCTCAAGCGGGCCCGCGCGAGCCTGCAGCGCCGGTGGCCGCACCGGCGACCGCGAACCGTCTCCCGCCTCCGGCTCGCCCGCCGAGGAGGCGATCGTGGCGAAGTTCGTCAGCGCGTACGAGTCCGCCGACCTCGGCGCGCTGGTGGCCCTGCTGACCGACGACGTCTTCATGTCGATGCCGCCGCTGCCCCTCGAGTACGAGGGCCGGGACGTGGTGGCCCGCTTCTGCGCCAGCATCTTCGGTGCGGGCCGGAGGTTCGACCTCGTGCCGACCCGGGCCAACGGCCAGCCAGCGTTCGGGGCCTACCTCTGCGCCCCTACCGGCATCCGCCATGGGACCGGCCTCATCGTCATCGGCCTGACCGGCGACCGGATCGGCGCCCTGACCCGCTTCGAGAACAGCGTGCTGCCATCGTTCGGGCTGCCGCGATCGCTCCCGGCCCGCTAGCCGCCCACCAGCCGCCCGCAGGCCTCCCGGGGAGTGGCCGGCAGGCGAGAGTCGCGGCGCTCTATTGAGGGGGGTCCGGCCGGATGGTGGCGCACCAGGCGGCGATCTCCGCCCGGCGTCCGGCCCCCAGTTTCGTGAGGATGTGCGTGACGTGCGCCGAGATCGTCTTCGGCGAGACCACCAGCCGCTGCGCGATCTGCCGGTTCGTGAGCCCGGCCGCCACCAGCTGGGCGACCTCGTATTCGCGTTCGCTCAGCGGGTGCCAGGGATCCACGTGCCAGGCCGGGACCAAACGCCCGGGTGAGCCGCTCGGCGTCGTCGACGAGAGTGGTGGCCCCGGCCGCCGCCGCGAGCGCGCGGGTCTCGTCCAGCAGCAGGGCCGCCTCGCCGCGGCGCCGCGCTTTGCTGGCGATCACCGCCAGGTCCCGCACGGCCCAGGTGCCCTCCCAGAACCGGCGCCGGGCCCGCCATGCGTCCCTGGCCGACTCCAGCGCCTGGTGCGCCGCGGGAAGATCGCCCCGGGCGAGCCGGATGAGTCCCTGGCCGTGGCCGATCGCGGGCAGCGTGCCAGGGATAGCGCGGGCCGTGAGCACCGTGCCGACCCGGCCCGACCACTCGTCCGCGGCGTCAACGTCGCCGCGGGCCAGGTACGCACGCACGCCGGTGATCAGGTAGGGGAACAGGCAGGCGGCGTCCATGACCTCGGCCGATGCTTGGTATCCGCGCTCGCACCTGGTGACCGCCGTGTCGTAGTCGCCCAGGCACCGCGCGGCCTCGGCCAGCCCCCACAGCGGAGGCGACAGCCGCTGCAACTCGGCCATCCGCTCCCCGGCGGCGAGTGCCTCGGCCAGGAGCTGGCCGGCGGCGTCCCAGTCACCGCGGCCCAGCGCGAGATAGCCCAGAACGTATTGCGCGGTGATCCGGGTGGTGATGCCACCGCGCCCGTCCGCCAGGGCGCCCTCCGCGGTCTGCGCGGCCGCGTCCCACTGGCCAGTCGCCCACTGGACATGCGCCAGGTGCGCCGCCATGTAGTGCCGGTGATTCCACAGCTCCGCGTTCTCCGCGTATCGGACGCCCTCGGTGAGCCAGCGCTCGGCGCGGTCGTATTCCGCCAGTTCTGACGCGGACGATCCGACCATGCGGTACCCGCGGGCCGCCTCCGCTTCCTGGCACGCCTGGCCGGCCTCGGCTATCGCCTCTTCGAGCAACTGCCAGCCTTCGTCCATCCGTCCGGCGAAGACCAGCACCGATCCGAGCGTGGTCGCGGCGTTGAGAGCAGCCTCGTCGTCTCCGATTCGCTGACTCTCCGCCCGGCCGCGTTCCCCGTGGACGATGGCCTCGTCGAGGCGGTCGTCCACCAGGTAGGCAGCGGCCATCGCGGAGTGCAGCCGGGCCCGCTCACGGTCCGCGCCGGCCACCGCGTCCAGGCTGTCCAGCGCCAGCTGCAGGGTGCCGACCCGGCTGTCGAGACCAGCGCCGAGCAGGTGCGCCACCGCGACCATCCGGGGGACCAGCGCCGCGGCCGCACGCACCTCACCGGCCGCCGAGGTCAGCTCATGAGCCCTCTGGTACGCCTCCGCGGCGGCCAGGTTGTCGTCGGTCGCCGCGGCCTCGTCACCGAGGGCGGTGAACACCCCGGCCTGATCCAGGGCCGGAAGCTGGGCAGGCAGGTTCCGGACGGCCCGGCGGCACAGCTCAACCGCCTCGCCATGGGCCGACACCGCACTGGCCTCGCGGGCGGCGGCGACGGCGTACTCGTAGGCCGGAACGGGGCAGCCCGCCTGCTCGAAGTGGGCCGAGATGAACGCACCGCGATAGCCGCGCTCGGCGGCGGCGACGGCTACCCGCTCGTGCAGGCGGCGGCGCAGCGGCAGGCCGGTGTCGGCGTACAGGGTGTCGCGGATCAGCGCGTGCCGGAAGTCGAAGGTGACCGCGTCGGCGCCGGGCAGGACGAAATACACCTCCTGCAGCTCACGCAGGGCGCCGGCCACCTCGTCGGGACCTGCGCCGGTCACCGCGGTGAGCAGGTCGAAGTCGAAGGAGCGC
Organism: uncultured Actinomycetes bacterium; assembly: GCA_963844695.1. Taxonomy (GTDB): domain Bacteria; phylum Actinomycetota; class Actinomycetes; order Streptosporangiales; family Streptosporangiaceae; genus RYN-230. The sequence goes on along the minus strand of CAWJPL010000004.1, from coordinate 73,674 downwards.
CCGATGACGGCCGCCGCTGAGGCCACCGTGCGGGTTGGCGTGGACACGCGGCGGGCCCGGCTCAGCACCGCGTCGCTCAGCGTGTCAGGCACCGCCGCCGCTGCTACCGCCGCACCTGGCCGCGAGGTGAGGCTGCTCTCGTCGACGGCGGCCAGGAATTCCTCGACATGCAGCGGGATGCCGTCGGTGCGCGCGTGGATCGCCGCCACGAGCCGGGCCGGGACCGGCCGGCCGAGCGTGGCGCTGGTCATGGTCGCGGTCTGGTCCAGGCCCAGGCGTGGCAGCCGGACCTCCTCGGCCAGCCGCTGGGCCAGCAACCGGGCCCGCAGGTCACGCAGCGGCAGGCTGGGATAGAGCTCGTCGCTGCGGTACGCGCCCGCGATCAGCATGGGCCGGTTCGGCGATCCGGCCGGCCAGATGGCCGAGTACGTCGAGGCTGAGCTCGTCGGCCCAGTGCAGGTCCTCCAGGATGATCAGCACCGGGATGCCGGGATCGGCGGTGACGAGCAGGTCGGCCAGGTCCTGGACCAGCAGGCGGCGCCGGTGATGCGCGTCACCGGCGTCGGCCGGGATCGCCCGGATCCGCGCGGTGATGCTCTGCCCCAGATCGCCCAGGACCGGCTCGGGTGCGGACACCAGGTCGCTGGCCAGGTCGAGCAGCAAGCCGCCCAGCGACTGCACGTCACCGGGGAAGGCCGCGGCCCGGGCGACGCCAAAGCTGCTGGCCTGGGCGCGCCGCGTGATCGAGCCGAGCAGCCGGGTCTTGCCGATGCCCGCCTCGCCGGCCACGAACAGCACGCGGCCAGCGCCCGCCGCGGCGCCGGCGAGACGGCGCTCCATGAGCGTGAGGAAAGCGTCCCGGCCGACCAGGACGGGTGACTGGATGACCCCCTGAACCGGCACTGTGCCACCTCCCCCCTGAGAAGTAAGTACCCGTTCGCTACCGATTAGGGCAACTGCCCGATGTTTCGCAGCGCGCGCGCACCGAGGCTGAAGTCATGCCGATCGCCGACTGGTGAGGAGCCTGACGTGGCGAAGTTCATGGATATCCATAACGGATTTATCGGCGTGAGCGAGCTTCAGCTGCGCGAAGTGGTCGGGCGCGATCTGGCGCTGGAAGCCGCTGACGGCGTGCATTTCGAGCACACGTGGCTTGACGCCGACTCAGGCACGGTGTTCTGCCTGTCGTCCGGGCCGTCCAAAGAGGCGGTACGCCGGGTCCACGCCCAGGCGGGGCACCCGGCGCAGGAAATCTACGAGCTTTCGGTCGAGGTCGGGGAGCCACCCGCAGTGGTGCGGCCGGACCTCACCGAAGTGGCCGTGAGCTGGCCAGAAACGAGGGGGAGTAAACCCATGATCAATCACCACATTCAGGCCGCCCTGGCCCGGGACCGGCAGGCCACCCTGCGGGCCGAGGCGGCAGCCGCCCGCCGGGCCAGGCAGGCCCGGCCGCGCCGGGCCGCCTCCGGACCGCCGGGTACGCAGGCCGTGCTGCGCGACGGGTCGCGGGTGCTGATCAGGCAGGTGCAGAGCGCTGACGCTCCGCTCCTGGCTGACGGGTTCGCCCGGCTGAGCGCCACCTCCCGCTGGATGCGGTTCCTGACCCCGAAGAAGGAACTGTCGCCGGCCGAGCTGAGATTCCTCACCGACCTTGACCACCGCGACCATGAGGCGCTCGGTGCACTGGATCACCGTGACGGGCGCGGAGTGGGTGTCGCCCGGTACGTCCGGCAGGCCGATGACCCCTGGAGCGCCGATGTCGCCGTCACGATCGTCGACGAGTGGCAAGGCCGGGGCCTGGGCACCGAACTGCTGGCCCGGCTGTCAGACCGGGCCCGCGAGGAGAACATCCGGAGCTTCACCGCGCTGGTCGCGGCCGAGAACGTGGCGGTCGCCGGGCTACTGCGCAACGCCTGCGCCCGGGTCGTCGGGCGTGAGTCCGACACCCTGGAGTACGAGATCAGCCTGGTACCCGCCGCCGGGCAGGCCTGCGTCCCGGACCTGCTTCCACGATGAGCGGGGCCAAGCGGGGCGGCCAGGGCCAGGCCACCCAGGTGCGGGACCCGATTGGGTCCCTGGACGTGCTCGCGGCGCAGCTGCGCACCCGCGGCTGGACGGCCTACCTGGCCACGCCGCCGGGGAGGCTCGCGTCCCTGGTCGTGGAAGACCCGTACGACTGCGCGCAGTGCAGCGACATCGTCGCCGCGCCAGGCGGCGCTACTGGTGACCTCTGGTACTGGTTCAGCTGGGGCGAGAGGATCGCACCCGCCGACGCACCCGCCGCCGCGGCGGACGCGATCACCGGAGTCCGGCCTGACCGCCCCGGTCAGCGGGTCCGGGCCCGCGCCGTGACCGGGTACCAGGGACCTGCTGCCGGCCGCTAGTTCGCTGGCAGGTCCACCACGCCGCGGGCGACCGGGGCGACTGGCCCGCCCACCCACAGGTCGCCCTGGCTGTCGGGGGTCACCGCGATCATGCTCGGCCGGCCGAGGAAGCGTCCCTGGTTGACGACGATCGTCTCGCCGTCTGCGGCGAGCCCCTGGGCCGCGAGCCAGGCGGCGGCCGGGCCCGCGGCGCTCCCGGTGGCGACATCCTCGACGGCCCCGGCGTTGTCCCAGCTGCGACCCTCGCGGGTGGCGGGATCGAAGACGTAGACGAACTTCGCCCCCACACTGGCCAGCCGCTGCTCAAAGTCCCCGACCGTGATACCCGCGCGGTCCAGGCCGCCAGCCACCGGGACGATCAGGTACGGCAGGCCGGTGGACACCACTCGCATGGGCAGCTGGTGCAGGTCATCTGGGCTGAGCCCGAGCGCGCCCGCGAAGCGGGCCGCGTCCTGCCCGGCGAGCGGCGGACCCAGGGCGGGGGAGCCCTGGTTCATCTCCGCTTCGTAGTAGCCCCGGGTCGGCCGGCTGCGCACGGTGATCTCCCGGCCCGCGATCACGAAGGTCCAGGACCGGGCCGGGCTCACCAGCGGCGTAGCGCTCGTGCAGCGCCGCCGCCGCGCCGATGACCGGGTGCCCGGCGAACGGCAGTTCCTCCTCGGCCGTGAAGATCCTGGCCGGCACCCGGCCAGTCTCCGGCTGGAACTCGGCGATGATCAGCTCGAACTGCCGCATCTCCGCGGTGACCGAGATCAGCGCCTGCGCCCGGACCGGTCCCGGGCTGCCGAACAGCACGATCAGTCCGTTGCCGGTAAAGGGCGCGTCAGTGAACACGTCCACATGGCGGAACTCCAATGCTGGGCCCCCGGTGGCGTTAGGGAGAAGAAGTCAGCTGATTGCGCGGCGTCACCAGACGAACTGCTCCCCGCCGTCGATGTCGTAGGTCGCGCCGGTGAGCGCCGTGTTGATCATGATGTGCACGGCGAGCGCGGCGACGTCGGCCGGGCCGACGACGCGGCCGATCGGGAGCGTGGCCCGCAGCTCGCTGCGGCGCGCCTCGAGCTGGTCTCCGAGCAGCGACGCCGACAACGGGGTGTCGACGAAGCCGGCCGCGATGAGGTTGACCCGGACCGGCGCCAGCTCGAGCGCGAGGGCCGCGGTGAACGGGGGCAGCGCGGCGGTGGCGGCGGGGAAGATCCCGGTGCCGTGGCCGACGCGCCGTCCGCCGGTGCCGCCCATGAGCAGCAGCGTGCCGCCGGGCCTCATCTTGGGCGCGGCGTGCCGCGCGACCTCGAGGGCCTGCACGACGTGGCTGCTGAGCTGCTCGCGGATCTGGGCTGCGTCCATCTCGAGCAGCGGCGCGTAGTGCGGGCCGCCGGCCGTGATCAGCACGTGGTCGATCGGCGCCGGGAGGTCCTGGAAGAACTTCGCCACCGAAGCCGCGTCGGTGGCGTCGAAGGCCGCCGTGCTCCGGGCGCCGACGTCCGCCGCCGCTTGCCTGAGCCGGTCGGGGTTGCGCCCGGTGAGGACGACCTCGGCCCCCTCAGCCCGGGCCCGGCGGGCGGTCGCGAGCCCGATGCCGGCGCTGCCGCCGATCAGGACGACGGTCTGCCCGGCCAGCTCCGGTTCACGCTGGGCCGGAACGGGCGTGGTCGCGCTGGTCATGATGCCTCCGGTGGGTGCTGTGGCGGCCGGTCACCGGGCGGCCGGCGGCGCGTGGCCTGGAACTCCCGCACAGTCCCTGCTCATCCCGGCATGGGCGCCATCTGCGGGTCCATCGGGCTGGCTGGCCGCGGCTGGTCAGCGATCGTCATCCGGAGCGTCTTCACGGCCCCGTCGTAGATACCCGAGAAGCTCGGGAAGGGCTGGATCGTGTCACTCAGCACCTCGAGCGGGACGCGGGCCCGGATGGCCAGCGTGGCCTGCTGCAGCCACTCACCAGCTTCGGGCCCGAGCGCGTAGGCGCCAGTCAGCCGCTGGCCGTCGCTGAGCAGGGTCAGGAACCCGTTGGACTCGGCGTAGGCGTGGGTGTAGGTGGCGGTCTTCGGCACCTCTGACACGCGTGCGGTGGCGCTGTACTGAGCTTCCGTCGCGCCCACCGCCGCGGCCTGCGGATCGGTGTAGGTGACGCGCGGGACGGCGTCGTAGTTCGCCGGGCGCCCATCGCCGCGGATGTTCTCCGCGACCACGTCGCCCTCGTACTCGCCGACGTGGGTCAGCGGCCAGATGCCGTTGACGTCGCCGATGGCCCAGAGGCGCTCGCCCGCGCGCAGGTGATCGTCCACACCGATCCCGTGCGGATTGGCCTCGACGCCGACCGTCTCCAGGCCGATCCCCTCGACCCGCGGGCGCCGGCCGGTCGCCACCAGCAGCCGGTCGCCCCGCAGCTCCGGACGGCCGTCGAAGGCCAGGACGTACTCCTCCCCTTCCCGCCGCGCGGCGGTGGCGTGCGTGCCGAGCACCAGCTCGATTCCGTCCCGGCGCAGCGCCTCGCTGAGCGCCTCGCCCAGCGGCGCAGGCTCGCGGGGAAGCACCCGGTCGGCGCCCTCGACAATCACCGCCTCGCCGCCGAGACGCCGCACGACCTGCGCCAGCTCGACGCCCGCGGCCCCCCCGCCCAGCACCAGCAGGCGGCGCGGGACCGCCTTCATGCTCGTCGCCTCCCGGGTGCCCCAGACGCCTTCGAGCTCACGCAGGCCCGGGATCGGGGGCACGAACGGGGCGGCGCCGGTCGCCACGACGATGTGCTCCGCGGTATGGCGGACGCCCCCGACTTCGACCACGCCGGTGCCGGCCAGCTTGCCCGTGCCCCGCAGCAGGTCGATGCCCCGGTCGGCCAGCCAGCGCTGCTGGCCGGCGTCGGACCAGTTCGAGACCATGTAGTCGCGCCAGGCCAGCGCGGCCGCCACGTCAACCTGCGCGGTAGCGGCCGCGTTGCGCGCGCCCGCCACCGCCTCGCCCGGGCGCAGCAGCGACTTGGACGGAATACAAGCCCAGTAGGAGCACTCACCGCCGACCAGTTCCCGCTCCACGACGGCGACGTGCAGCCCGCGCAAAGCCAGCGCCGCGGCGCAGTGCTCGCCGGGCGCCCCGCCGCCAAGAACGATCACGTCGTAGTCATTGCTCGAGCTCATCGTTACCTCCGTCGGTTGCTGATGACATCACGGCCCGGGTGCCGCCGCTGCGCGGTACCCGTCCGTGACCCAGTCTGCGATAAGGAGGCGTACTCGTCGGGTCAGACGACGATGTGCTTGACCTCGGCCATGTACTTCCCGGCGGCCGCGGACGCCGCCTCCGGGGTGCTCCCGCGCTGGCGAGCGTCCATGTACGCCGCATACCAGTCCCACCAGTCATGCGGCGGGGCCACCGCCTCGAACGCCCCGTGATGGTCGGCCGTCTCGTGCAGCAGGTCGGCCAGCGCCGCGACGTCGGCCGGCCACACCCGGCCTGGGAGCCGCTGCGTGATCTCCTGCAGCAGCCAGGTGTTCCCGTCAGGGTCCGCGAACGTCGCAAAGCTCTTGTACGAACCGTGCTCCGGGTCGGGACCGGGCACGCGCCGGGCGGGGTTCTGCCCGGCGCCGTGAAAGACGTCGCTGACCTCCGCGCCGTGGCTGGCCAGCTCGCCCCGGGCGGCCTCGACGTCCTCGACGACCAGCAGCAGGTTCTGCGCCGAGCCGGGCGCCGCCGTCGTCATCCCGATGCCGAACTGGATCGAGGCGGGCGAGTTCGGCGGAGTGAACTGCACGATCCTGTAGTCCGGGGCGACGGGGAAGTCGGCGTCCAGGCGCCACCCCAGGGCCGCGTAGAACGCCTTCGCGCGATCGACGTCTGCGACCGGCAGCACCACGACCTCGAGCTTTGTGTCCACGGTGTCGGTTCCTCTCCCTCGCGCAGCCGAGACCGAGCCCGGGCCCGCGCCCGGCCCGCGAACATGATTCCCGGTCTGAGCGAGCAGATAACCAGTGAATAGGGATGAATAAAGTGATTGGGGAGTAAAAAGAAGACCGTCCTGCCACGCAGGCCGCAGGTCCGGCGCCTAGGCCGGCCCGGTGCGCTGCCGGGCCTGGGTGATGGCCCAGGCGGCGTTGACCAGGCCGATGTGGCTGAACGCCTGCGGGAAGTTCCCGATCATCTCGCCGGTGCCGGGGTCGACCTCCTCGGCGAGCAGGCCGACGTCGTTGATGGCGGCCAGGGCGCGCTCGAAGGTCACGGTGGCCGCGTTGACCTCGCCCGCCAGGGCCTGGGCCTGGGCCAGCCAGAACGTGCAGACCAGGAAGGTACCCTCCGGGCCGGCCAGGCCGTCGCTGGCCAGGTACCGGTAGACCAGCCCGCGCTGGTCGGTGAGCCGCTGCGCGGTGGCGTCGATGGTGGCTTTCATCCGCGGGTCGTCCGCGGGCAGGAACCCGGTGATGGCCAGCATCAGGTTAGACGCGTCGAGGTCCTCGCTGCCGAACGCCTGGGTGAAGGCCCCGGCTCGCTCGTTCCAGCCCTGGTCCAGGATGGCCGCCCGGATCTCGTCGCGGGTGGTGGCCCAGTCGCTCACCCGGTCTTCGGCGCCGAGGTGGCCGGCCAGGGCGATGGCCCGGTCCAGCGCCACCCAGCACATCAGCTTCGAGTACAGGAAGTCGCGGGGCTCGCCGCGGATCTCCCAGATGCCCTGGTCCTTCTCCCGCCAGGTGGCGGCGGCGGTGTCCGCGGCCGTGGCCAGAAACTGCTGGGTCACCGGGTCCAGCTCGCCGAGCTGGTCGATCAGCCGCTGGGCGGCGCCGAGCAGTTCGCCGTAGACGTCGAGCTGCCGCTGGGTCCACGCGCCGTTGCCGACGCGGACCGGGCGGCTGCCCCGCCATCCGGCCAGATGCGGCAGTTCCCGCTCGGTCAGGTCCCGCTCACCGCCGATCCCGAACATGATCTGCAGGTCCGCGCCGCGCTGCAACTGGGAGGCCGCGGCGTCGGCGAGGAAGGTGAAGAACTTGTTCGCCTCGTCCGGGCAGGCGGCCACCCACAGGGCCTCCATGGTCAGGCTGGCGTCGCGCACCCAGGTGTAGCGGTAGTCCCAGTTGCGTTCGCCGCCGACGGACTCCGGCAGTGACGTCGTCGGCGCGGCCACGATCGCGCCCGTCGGCGCGAAGGTCAGCGCCTGCAGCACCCGCCCGGAATGAGCCACCAGTTCCCGCCACGGCCCCTGGTAGTTCTGGTGGATCGCCGACCACGATCGCCAGCCCTCCGCCGTGTCGTCCAGCCGGTCGCTGATCTCGGCCGTGGTCCACGGGGCCACCGGCGGGTCGGACATCTGCCCGTGCCCGAGCGCGAACAGGGCGGTCTGCCCGGCGGCCAGCCGGAACCGGGCCGTCGCGGTGGCGCCGTCCACGAGGAAGCTGATCGTGGTGGACAAGAGCAGCCGGTCGGCGCCGCCCCGGGCGGCGAGCCCGCCTGGTACCGGAACCAGGATGGGCCGGATGAGGCCGTACTCCGGCCGTGGCGCGTAGCTGACCTCCACGTCGACCTCGCCGCCGGTGCACTCGAGCCGGCGCAGCAGCATGCTGGGGGAGTGTGTCCCCAGCTTGTGGCCGCGTTCGTCGCGGCCCACCGCGAGGGCGTCGGTGAGCACGGCGGTGCCGCCCGCGGTGGTGAAGGTGGTCTGCAGCACCATGGTCTGGTCCAGGTATCTGCGGCTGGCCTGGAACTCGGCGGCCGGCCGGATCGCGAAGCGCCCGCCGGCCGGGTCCAGCAGGCGGCAGAACACCGAGGGCCCGTCGAAGCGGGGGAAGCACAGCCAGTTGACCGAGCCGTCCCGGCTGACCAGCGCCGCGGAGCGGCAGTCCGACAGCAGCGCGTAGTCACCGATCGGCAGGCTCGCCATGGTGTTCCTTTCCAGGACCCTGCGACCTACCTTCCCCGATGCTCCTGGCCTCAGTCGGGGCCGGGGCCTGAGCCGGGGCTGCGGCCCCGGCTCAGGCCCCGGCTGCGGGCGGCCTCCGCGCTGGCCGGCGGTCAGCTCTCGCCGAACGTCACCTGGATGGTCCGCTCGTCGGCGCCGCGCAGGATCTGCAGCTCGAGAGCGCCGCCGCGGGCCGCTTCGAGCGCGCCGTACAGGTCGTCCACGGTGCGGACCGGCCCGGTCCCGGCCGCCACGATCAGGTCGCCCTGGGCGAGACCGGCCCGCGCGGCCGGACTGTCTTCCGTCACGTCCCGGATGAGCAGGCCCTCGGCCTCAGGCAGGCCCACCGCGCGCCTGAGCCGCTTCGCCACGTGCCCGGGAGCGATCGCGACGCCCAGCTGCGGCTGGGCCGCGGACTCCCCGCGGGCCAGTGCCCCAGCCCGGCTGCGGAGCGTCTCGTCGGCGGGAATCGCCAGGTAGAAGCCTTCGCCGAGGCGGTTCGTGTTGATCCCGAGCAGCTGACCCCCGGCGTCCAGAACCGGGCCGCCCGAGGAGCCGGGCAGCAGCGCGGCGGTGTGCTCGACGCTGCCGGTTATCCGGCGGCCGCGCGGGCCGCGGAAGCTGCGCTCGACGCCGGACACGAACCCGAACGTCACGCGCAGTCCCCGCCCGCCCGGGTTAGCCAGGCCGAAGACCGGCGTCCCGATGCTGGTGGCACCGGACGCCCAGGGGAGCGCCGGGGTGGTGCCGGTGTCGACGGCGATGACGGCCAGGTCCCCGTCGATGTCGCGTCCCGCCACGCTGCCTTCGGCGGTGCGCCCGTCGGCGAAGGTCACCACCACCTGATCTCCCGCGCACGTTGTGCGCGTTGGTCAGCACCTGTCCTTCCGCCAGCACGATGCCCGAGCCGATGCCCCAGCGCTGCCCGATGCCGACCACCGAGGGGCCGGCCGTCTCGGCCAGCTGCTTGATGCTGGCCTGTATTTCGTCGAGGACTGTCATCAGTGTCCCGCCTCCTAAGTAGTAACTTGCAAGTTACTACTTACTTCGAGCCTGTCAAGACTGGCGGCTACCATCGGGGGATGACCGAACGAGTGGATGCCTCATCGCCGCTGGCTCAGGCGCTGGCCAGAGTGGGTGACCGGTGGACCCTGCTGCTCGTGGAGGCGCTGCTCGACGGCCCGCTCCGGTTCAACGACCTCCTCGGCCAGATCCCGGGCCTGGCGCCCAACATCCTCTCCGAGCGCCTGAAGCGGCTCGAGCGGGATGGGTTGCTGACCACCCGGCCGTACTCGGAGCGGCCGCCGCGGTCGGAGTATCAGCTGACCGCCGAGGGCCAGGAACTCGCCGGCGCGCTCCGCCTCCTGGCGCACTGGGGGGCCGGGCACGCCGACCCGTCCACCGCTCCCCGGCACCCGGCCTGCGGCACCCCGATCGAGGCCCGCTGGTACTGCCCGACCTGCGACGCCCTGGTGGACGACGACCTGCCGCGCGGCGACGTGCACTTCGTCTAGCGGCCGCCGGGCCAGGGCCTGCCCTTATCCGGCGGCCGATCCGGGATTATCGTGGGCAGCGCGGGAAGAGGCCGTGCAGAGCCGGTTTCGGCGCAGGCACCAGCCGCGGCGCGAAGCCTGAAGGGACGAGGTCAGTGAGCGAGTACAAGGTCGTCAACCCGGCGACGAACGAGACCGAGCGGGAGTTCGCCGCCGCCACGGATGCCGAGATCGAGCAGGTGCTGGAGCGTTCCGAGCGCGCCTACCAGACCTGGCGGACCACGGCCAAGGACGAGCGCACCAAGATGCTGCTCCGCGTGGCCGAGCTGTACAAGGAACGAATCGACGACCTGGCTGCGCTGATCACCCGGGAGATGGGCAAGCCCACCCGGGAGGCCAAGGGTGAGATCCAGCTGGTGATCAGCATCTACCGGTACTACGCCGACCAGGGTCCGGCGCTCCTGGAGGACGTCCCGCTCAGCCCGCGGGCCGGGGGCACGGCGCTGGTCCGCAAGGAGCCGGTCGGCCCGCTGCTGGGCATCATGCCGTGGAACTTCCCCTACTACCAGGTGGCCCGGCTCGCCGCCCCGAACCTGATGGTCGGCAACACGATCATCCTGAAGCACGCGCCGCAGTGCCCGGAGTCGGCCCTGGCGATGGAGCAGATCTTCCACGACGCCGGCCTGCTCGACGGCGCCTACATCAACGTGTTCGCGACCAACAGCCAGATCGCGGACATGATCGCTGACCCGCGGGTGAGCGGCGTGTCGGTGACCGGCAGCGAGCGGGCGGGCGCGGCGGTGGCCGAGGTGGCCGGCCGCAACCTCAAGAAGGTCGTCCTCGAGCTCGGCGGATCGGACCCGTTCATCGTGCTGGACAGCGACGACGTCACCAAGACGGTCCAGGCCGCGGTCGGCGCGCGGATGCTCAACGCCGGCCAGGCGTGCAACGCGGCCAAGCGGATCATCGTGGTCGGGGATCTCTACAGCGAGTTCGTCGACCAGTTCAGCGCCGCGATGGCCGCACTGCATCCAGGCGATCCTGCCGACCCGGCGTCGGACTTCGGGCCGCTGTCCTCCGAAGGCGCCGCCGAACTCCTGATGGGCCAGATCCGTGACGCGGTGGACAAGGGCGCCACGCTGCGCACTGGCGGCCAGCGGCTCGACCGGCCCGGCGCGTTCGTCGAGCCGACCGTCCTCACCGACGTGACCCCGCAAATGCGGGCCTACCGTGAGGAACTGTTCGGCCCGGCGGCGGTCGTCTACCGGGTCGCCGACGCCTCCGAAGCCATCGAGCTGGCCAACTCCTCGTCGTTCGGGCTCGGGGGTGTGGTCTACAGCGCGGACCAGGCCCGGGCGGAAGAAGTCGCGGACCTGCTGGACACCGGCATGGTGTGGATCAACAGCCCGCAGGGCTCCATGGCCGACCTGCCGTTCGGCGGGACCAAGCGCTCCGGCGTCGGCCGCGAGCTGGGCCCGGCCGGCATCGAGGAGTTCGTCAACAAGAAGCTGATCTACACCCCCGCCGCACCCTGACCCGTCCGCCCGTCCGCCCGTCCCGCCGTCCCGAACCGGGCCGGGCGGGGCGGGCGGCTGCAGGCCGGTCCGGGCGGTCAGCTGTCCTGGCTCGCGTCCGCGAACGAGTGGTGCTCATGGGTGACCGTCCAGCGGCCGCCGGCCTGGCGCAGGCCGACGGTGAGCCGCAGCCGCTGCTCCGGCTCGCGCTCGAACTGCTCCGGCGTGCCGCACCGGAGCAGGGCGGACGCGAACGCGACGTCCGCGCCGGCCGTCACGTCCAGTGACTCGATCTCGAACACCGCGCCGGACGCCTGCCAGGCAAAGAACCCCGGCCACGTCTCGCGGTAGGCGTCGATGCCGCGGACGCCCTGGTACGGGCGGCGGGACGTCGAACATGAGGATGTCAGGATCGTGGTCGGCGAGCACGGTAGCCAGGTCGCCCTCGTGGACGGCTGCGGCCCAGCGCTCGATCAGGGTGCGGATCTGCTGTTCGTCGGTCATGGTGGTTCCTCCTGGTAGACGGCCCTCACTGATGGAACCCTGGTCGGCGCGCAAACTCATCGCCCCCGGCAAGATAGGCGCATGACGGTACCCACCGAGCTGCTCCACGCCGCGCGCTCCGGCGACCCCCGGGCCTTTGCGGAGCTGGTGGCGCCGTATCGCGGTGAGCTGCAGGCGCACTGCTACCGGATGCTCGGCTCGCTGCACGACGCGGAAGACGTGGTGCAGGAGTCACTGGCGCGCGCCTGGCGCAGCGTCGGCCGGCTCGACGAACGCGGTTTCGTCCGCGCCTGGCTCTACACGATCGCGACCAACCGGTGCCTGACCGCGATCGAGCAGCGCAGCCGGCGCGAGCTGCCCGTCGACGTCACCCCCGGCACTCCGCCGGCCGAGGTCAGCTGGCTCGAGCCCTACCCCGGCAGCTCAGCCGAGACGCAGTATCTCGCCCGCGAGAGCGTCGAGCTCGCGTTCGTCGCGGCGTTGCAGCACCTGTCCGCTACCGCGCGGGCGGTGCTGATCCTGCGCGAGGTACTCGGCTTCTCGGCGGCCGAGGTGGCCGGGCAGCTGGGCACGTCCACCGCCTCGGTCAACAGCGCGCTGCAAAGGGCCCGCAAGGCGATCGACTCAGCCGCGCCCACCCAGCAAGCGGTGCTGCGCGACCTCGGCGACGCCGCGGTCGCTGACCTCGTCACCCGCTGGACCGACGCCTGGCAGGCCGGTGACGTCGACGCGATCGTGGCGATGCTGGCCGCTGACGCGCGCTACTCCATGCCGCCGCTGCCGCAGTGGTACCGCGGCCAGGACGAGATCCGGGCCTTCCTGCGCGACGGCCCGCTGCAGTCGCGCTGGCGCTTCCTGCCCACCACGGCCAACAGCCAGCTCGCCTTCGGCACGTACCTGTGGGAGGACGCCGAGGACGCCTACGTCCCCGGCGGCCTGGACGTCCTGACCCTGCGCGACGGGCGCGTGGCCGAGGTGGTCGCCTTCCTGCGCGCCGACTTCACCCGCTTCGGGCTGCCGGCCCGCCTTCGTCCCTAGCGGGCCGGCCACCTCACTCGCGCATCAGCGCGGCCGCCTCACTCACGCATCAGCATGGCCTGGGCCTCGCGCTCGAGGTTCTCGTAAGGCTCTCCGCTGACGTCGACGGCGACCCGGTTGATCGTGCCGCCAGTGAACGCGTACGGATGCTCGCCCGGGTAGTCGCTGGTGACCGCCTCGCCGCTGTCGCGGCCCACGCACAGGCCCTCACCGGCCAGGCTGAACATCCCGGGCTGGGTCCTGATCCGGCCTTCGCCGACCTTGGTGTCCCCGTGGTAGAGGGACAGGATGCCGGTGGAGACGCCGGGCGGATCCTCGCCGTCCTTGTCGAAGGAGGCCGAGAGGATCAGGTTCTTCCCGGCCGGGATGTCCTGCGTGCCGTCGATCTTCTGCTCCATCATGCCGACGAAGTTGTAGACGTAGTGCAGCCGGTTGTCCTTCACGTACAGGGCATGGCCGCCGAAGCGGGATCCGTGCGCGAGCAGCACGCCCTGGGCGCCCGGGCCGGGGATGTCGACCAGCGCGCCGATCGAGTACGACCGGTTGCGGATGTTCACCGCCTGGGCCTCCGGTACCTCGGCGGTGTCGGGGAAGTAGGCGTACCGGCTGCGCGGTGAGGCCAGCTGCGGCCGCGGGGTCATGATGATCTCCAGCGCGGACCGGTCGTCCAGCGGGAACGCGTCGTTGGCGCCAGCCTCGGCGAACCACAGGTTGACGAGTTCCCGCAGCTTGTCCGGGCGCTCGGCGGCCAGGTCGTGCAGCTCGGCCCGGTCGGTGTCGGTGTGGTACAGCTCCCAGGTGTCGTCGTTGAAGTGGCTCCAGCCGCTGAGGGTGGGATGCGTGGTGACCGCTTTCCACCCGTCGTGCCAGATACCGCGCGAGCCGAGCATCGAGTAGAACTGCGTCTGCCGGGCCGACGGCGCGGACGGGTCGCTGGCGCTGTAGCGCATGCTCACCCCGTCGATCCGGCTCTGCACGTGGCCCTTGATCGTGGCCGGGGCCTGCACACCCAGGGTGTCCAGGATGGTCGGCACGATGTCGATGGCGTGGTGGTACTGGTGGCGCAGCTCGCCCTTGGCCACGGTCGCGTCCGCGGCGGCCGCGGGCCAGGAGATGATGCACGGGTCAGCGGTGCCGCCGTTGAACTCATACCGCTTCCACATCTTGAACGGCGTGTTGAACGCCATCGCCCACCCGTTGGGGTAGTGGTTGTAGGTCTTGGTCCCGCCGAGCTCGTCGATCATGGCCAGGTTCGACTGCATGTCGTCGGGGATGCCGTTCGCGAACTTCATCTCGTTGACCGACCCGTCCGGGCCGCCCTCGCCGCTGGCTCCGTTGTCGGAGACGACGATCACCATGGTGTTCTCGCGCTGCCCCGATTCCTCCAGGTAGTCCAGCAGCCGCCCGATGTGATGGTCGGCGTGGGCCAGGAACCCGGCGTACACCTCGGCCATCCGCGCGAACAGCCGCTTCTCCTCACCAGACAGTGAGTCCCACGACTTCGTGAAGTCCAGCGGCGGGAAGGGCTGGCCGTCGGGACCCTGGCGGGTCTCCGGGGTGCCGAGCGGGTTGACCGGTGGCAGTTCGGTGTCCTCGGGGACCACGCCCAGCTGCTTCTGCCGGGCCAGCGTCTGCTCCCGCATCGCCTCGTAGCCCATGTCGAAGCGGCCCTTGAACTTGTCGGCCCATTCCTTGGACACGTGATGCGGGGCGTGCGCGGCGCCGGGCGCGTAGTAGAGGAAGAACGGCTTGTCCGGCGCGAGGACCCTCGAGTCCGTGATGAACTCGATGGCCTTGTCGGTCAGGTCCTCGGTGAGGTGGTAGCCCTCTTCCGGCGACTTCGGCTGGTCAACCGGGTGGTTGTCATAGACCAGGTCCGGGTACCACTGGTTGGTCTCGGCGCCCAGGAACCCGTACCAGCGCTCGAACCCGCGGCCCGAGGGCCAGTTCCGCCGGGTGGAGGCGACGTTCATCTCCACGGTCGGGCACAGGTGCCACTTGCCGACCATGTAGGTGTTCCAGCCCTGCTCACCCAGGATCTCCGGCAGCATGCCGTTTTCCGGCGGGATCGTCCCGCTGGCGTTCGGGAACCCGACGGCCGCCTCGGTGATGCAGGCCATCGAGTTGCGGGTGTGGTTGCGCCCGGTCAGCAGGCACGACCGGGTCGGCGAGCACAGCGCCGTGGTGTGCCACTGGGTGTAGCGGATCCCGTCCGCCGCGATCCGGTCGATGTTCGGTGTCTCGATCGGGCCGCCATAGGACGACATCGCCGAGAAGCCGACGTCGTCCAGCACGATGTAGACGACGTTCGGCGCCCCGTCCGGGGCCTTAGGTGGCTCGAAGGGCGACCAGTCCGGGGTCGAGTCCCGGATATCAACATTGATCGTGCCTTTGAACTCCTTGGCCATCGTGAGCGTCCTCTCCAGATTATCGCCGTCTCTGCGCAGCATGAAGCAGAGGTGCCCCGGATGGCGTCCCCCTGGCCGGGTGAGTCTGCCCGGCCGCGCGGAGACGCAACTCACCCGGGCGGGGTGTTCCCGTCCCGGGTGAACGCCTCTAGCGTCAGGAGGCTGAGGCGGGGCATACCGGGAGCGAGCACGGCATTAGCGAGCACGGCGTTGAAGCGAGCACGGCATTGAAGCGAGCACTGTCTTGAGGCGAGCACTGCGTTGACCAGGACCAAGCACACGCCCAGGCCGGCCGACCGGGCTGACCGGCTGACCAAGGCCATGAGCTGGATCCCGGGCGGCACGTTCCGGATGGGCTCAGCCGACTTCTATCCGGAGGAACGCCCGGTCCACCGGGTGACGGTGGACGGCTTCTGGATGGACCGCCATCCGGTGACGGTGGAGGCGTTCCGGCGATTCGTCAAGGCGACCGGGTACGTGACCGTCGCGGAACGGCCACTCGACCCGGCCGACTATCCCGACGCTGACGCCGCCCTGCTGGTCCCGGGATCACTCGTGTTCTGCCGCCCGGCCGGGCCGGTGAGCCTGCGGGACTACCGCAACTGGTGGAGCTACGTCCCCGGTGCTAACTGGCGGCACCCGCGCGGGCCCGGCCGCGACGACCGCGGTCGCGAGCGTCATCCGGTCACCCACGTCGTCTACGAAGACGCGGCCGCCTACGCGGCGTGGGCCGGGAAGGAACTGCCCACCGAAGCCGAATGGGAGTACGCGGCCCGCGGCGGGCTCGACGGGGCGGTCTTCGCGTGGGGGGATGAGTTCGCGCCCGGCGGCCGGATGATGGCCAACACGTGGCAGGGTGAGTTTCCCTGGCAGAACCTGCTCACCGACGGTTACGAGGGAACTTCCCCGGCTGGGTCGTTTCCGGCGAACGGGTACGGGCTGTACGACATGACCGGGAATGTCTGGGAGTGGACCGGTGATTCGTTCTCCCCGCGTCATCCGGCCGACGCGGCCCACGCCTGCTGCATCCCCCGCAATCCGCGGGTCACGACGTCCCACCAGGTCAGGCCGGCCACCGAACCGGGGTCAGACTTCCCGCGCCGGGTCATCAAGGGCGGCTCCCACCTCTGCGCCCCCAACTACTGCCTGCGCTACCGGCCCGCGGCCCGGCAGGCCCAGGCCGTCGACAGCGCCACGAGCCACCTCGGCTTCCGCTGCGTCGTCCGCGCGCCGGAGCCAGCCCGGTAAGCGACGAAGGCGGGTGGCCGGCCGCGTGCGCCGCGCGGCCGGCCACCCGGTTACCTCCAGGGACGGTTAAGGCAGCGTCCAATGCTGGTTGCTGCCGCCGTTGCAGGTGTACAAGATCAGCTGCGTCCCGTTGGTGGTGTTCGAGGCGGGATCATCGAGGCATTTGCCGGAGGCCGGGTTGACTACCTCCCCGTTCTGCGCCTCCCATTGCTGGTTGGCGCCGCCGTTGCAGGTCCACAACTCGATGAGGGTGCCGTTGGAGTAGTTGGCGCCGGTGATGTCCATGCAGCCACCGTCGATGGTCAGGGTGCCGTTGCTGTTGACGGTCCAGTTCTGCGCGGCCGTGTTGCCGTCGCAGGTCCAGATCTGCACCTTGTTGCCGTTGGCGCCGCTGCCGTTGTTGTTGTCCACGCACTCGGAACTGCTGAGACCGGACACGATCGTCCCGGTCGCCCCGCTGGCGCTCGCCGGTGCGTAGCCGGCCGAGACGATGCTGGCCTGGACCGAGCTCTCGGTGGCCGCTGACGGATAGCCAGACGTCAGCACGCCTTCGTAGAAGGTGCCGGCGGAACTCTTGCTGTTGTCGCCACCGATGCCGAGGATGATCGCCCCTTCCTTGTGCATCGGGTTGTAGCCGGAGGGGCGGACGCCGCTGTAGAACGTGGACAGGCCGCCAGACTGGGCGTTGCCGCCCAGGATGGCCCATTGGTTCGGCTCGCCCTCGATCATGGCGGTGGTGAACCGGTCGGCGATGGTCGGGTCACCCGAGTTCAGGCCCGCGTTCGCGCCGGAGAACAGGCCGTTCTCCATGTCGGCCATGATCCACGGCCCGTTGCCCGAGCCGAAGCCCCAGGTCTTCTCGGTGCCGAAGTAGATCGCTTCCATGTGGCCGGCGCCGTTGTCGTCGTTGTTGGTCTCGGCGTTGCCGTAGTCGAAGCAGCAGCCGTTGTTGACGTGGGTGCCGTCGAAGATCGCGTACTCGCCCTCCGGGTTGTCGCCGGTCGCGATGCCCGAGGTGGCGTCGTCGCGGTACCCGGTGCCGGCCGCCACGTAGACGCCGTAGGCCTTGTGGCCGCCGACCATGACCGGCGCCGCGGTCGCGTTCGCGAGGTTGTCCGGCCCGCCGGCTGCCCCGCCCGCGGGTGCGTCGGTGAGGTTGTTGCCGTGGCCGGACTGGTCGTAGATCTCGGTGATGACGCAGGTCGTGCCGGCGCAGAAGGAGTCCTGCGCCGCAGCGTTGGCGACCCCGCCCGCGCTGAGCGGGCTGATGTTGGTGGTGGCGCTGTCGGACGCGCGGCGCACCTGATAGAGCGGGCCGTCGTAACTGGCGTACAGGGCCCGGGTCGTGCTGTGCGCCGCCACGCACGGCGTGCCGCCGGACGCATAGATGTCACACGGCAGCGACGCCGCCGCGGCCGGCGCGGCCCCCGCGGCGACGAGGGCGCCCACGGCCAGCGTCAGCGCACCGGCCAGGATGAGTAAGGCCTGTCGTATGGACCGAAGCGGTGACCGGATGTTCATGTGCATGCCTGCCTTTCCTTAGCCAAGGCTCCATTGCTGGTTGGGATTGGCCTCCGACTGCTGGTAGGGATCGGCGTTCGACGACTGTGGCCCCCACCCGCGCGGGATGTTAGCGCTAACTTCTCTCCTCTCAAGCAGGTCCGGAATCCAGCCGCAGGAGGTAACCGTCATAGTGAGCGTTCACAACAAGTCCGTCAATGGTCCTTGCCGCGCCTGCCCGCGGGCAGTGAGACAAGGCGCCGGCTCGGTGCCTTTACCCTCCCTCCAGGGGAGGGTCAACACTGGGTCTGCGAGCACGCAGCCGGCGGCCGGTGGCCCGCTGCCGGGGAAGGAATGCCGTCATGAGTACGCACGTGGTGACCCAGCTTCACGCCAGGCCCGGCCGCGGGGACGACGTCGAGAGCCTGCTCCTGGAGATCCTCGGCGAGAGCCTGAAGCATGACGGCTGCGAAGCGATCAGGATCACCCGCGACCAGGACAACCCCGACCACGTCGTCGCCTTCACGCTGTGGACCGAGCGCCATCACTACGAGGACTACCTGGCCTGGCGCACCGCGCGCGGGTTCACCGACACGTTCGAGGCCATGCTCACCGAGCCGCTGGTCATCAGCTACTACGACGAGGTCTTCTACTCCCCGGGCGTAGCCGCGTCCCCGTCAGGGCCGGCCGCTGGGGCGTAGCCGCTGACGGCCCCGCGACCCGTCGCGCCGTGGCGGCTACCCGGCCCGCTACCTCAGGCTGGGAGAACGGCGACCTCGTACTTCTGGCATTGAGGTCTCGTGTTACGAGCGTGAAATCTTCGCATCGCGCCTGTGCCACCAGCATCCGGTCGAAGGGATCCCGGTGGATAAGGGGGAGGCGTCCGGCCGCGATGGCGTGCTCGGAACTGATGGCCAGCTCGGCGAATCCGCTGCTCGCGGATTCGCTCTGGCAGGTCCGCAGGCTCGGTGAGCTTTCCGGCTGCCTGCTTGATGGTCACTTCCCAGACGGTCGCGGCACTGACGTAAATATCCGGGTCGTGGTCGAGCTGGGTCTTGATGTCATCGGACAGTGTCGGATCGTCAGTCAACCACCAGAGCACCACGTGGGTGTCCAGCAGCAGGCTCATCGCATCATGCCGAAGTCGCGGGCGATGGCCTCGTTGACCTCATCGGAATCCCAGTCGTCGGCAGCCACGAGCTTGCCGCGCAAGGAACCGCGCCCGGCCCGGTCGATCCTGCGGGTCAGCGGCACGACTTTGGCTACCGGGTTCCCCGCACGGCTGATGATGATCTCTTCACCATGCTCGACCCGCTCGATGATCCTGGACAAGTTGGTCTTGGCGTCGTGGATGTTGAATTGCGCGGCGGCCTCGCTCGGCATGACTCCTCCTTAGCTAACAGCTAAGTCCACCACTGGTGCGACGGCCATCTGGAGGCGGCCCGGTGCTGCCGAGTCCGCTACTGCGCTTCCGCTCTCTTCTGCGATCAAGACACAAGTTCCCCCGCCAGCAGCGGACGGCTGAGGGTGTTGCCCGCGGGAGCCAGCGGGCACGCCCAGGCCGGGTCGTAGGCGCACGACGGGTTGTAGGCGAAGTTGAAGTCGAAGATCAGCCGGCCGTCGTCGCCGCCGAGATCCGCGCCCTTGACCGTGTCGATCAGGTACCGGCCCCCGCCGTAGGTGGTCACCCCGGCACTCGCGTCCTTCACCGGGACGAAGACGCCCCCGCCGTACGAGCCCAGCCACCACACGTCCAGATCCCCGTATCCGGGCAGATGCGCACGTCCGATGCGGTTGAACGGGACGATCACCGTCCGAACTGGTGGCGAGGTCCATGTGCTGGGGTGGCACGTCGGTGTCCACGACGACGTCGAAGCGCAACTGCGGATCGTAGGCCGCGACCGGCGCCCCGGGGTAACTGGCGCGCTGTGGCCCGGGGATGGGTGAGTCCGGGTGGGTGCGGAGCAGGTCGTCGCGGGTCTTGCGCCAATGATCGTGCGCGGCCCTGATGTCCGGCTCCGCGCGAACCTCCGCGTACATTCGGGCCACCCTGCGGCGCCAGTCGAGCAATGTCAGCGACATGCGAGCACCTCCCTGTCCTTACGACCGTATCTGGACCGGCCGACACCGACCCCGAGGCCCCTGGCCGGGGGAAGCAGAGGATTGACGTGACCACTGTGAAGCGCCAATCATTAAGCCGCATCGGCCTCAGCGGCGAGGGAGAGATCATCCTGGGTACCCGGATCAGGTGTTCGCTGGCCTTAGCCGCAGCCGCAGCCGCAGCCGCAGCCGCGGCCGCCTCGCTGACCATGCTGGCCAGCGTCGCCGTCCCGCCCCCCGTTCAAGCGCAGGTGCAAGTGCAGGCAGGTGCCCCTGGCGACCCCTCAGTCAATGCCTGGATCACCACCGCCGACGGCCAGCAGAAACTGACTCAGCAGGCTCCGCTGTCGTTCTCCGCCAGCCCGCCCGCCAACGTGACCGTCACGGTTGATCCCACCCGCACCTTCCAGGCCATGACCGGTTTCGGTGGCTCACTCACTGACTCCTCGGCAGCGGTGCTCTACTCGCTCTCGCCCTCCGCGCGCGACGCGGCCATGCGTCTCCTGTTCGACCCGGCGACCGGAGACGGCCTGGACTTCCTCCGGCAGCCGATCGGCGCGTCTGACTTCGTCGCGGCGCAGGACTACACCTACGACGACATGCCGCCCGGCCAGACCGACTACCTCCAGCGGCACTTCTCCGTCGCTCACGACGAGGCGCAGATCCTGCCCCTGCTGCGGGAAGCGGAGCGGATCAATCCGAGGCTCACCATCATGGCCACGCCGTGGAGCCCGCCTGCCTGGATGAAGACCAGCGACTCGCTGATCGGTGGCCGCCTGATCGACGACCCGAAGATCTACTACTCCTACGCGCTGTACCTGCTGAAGTTCGTGCAGGCCTACCGGGCCCAGGGAGTCCACGTCAACTTCATCAGCGTGCAGAACGAGCCGCAGAACCGCACGCCCGGCACTTACCCGGGTACCGACATGCCGTCGGTCCAGGAGGAGAAGGTCATCTCCGACCTCGGGCCCATGCTGCGCGCCGCCGGGCTGCCGACCAAGATCCTCGCGTATGACCACAACTGGGCCGAGCACCCCAACGACATCGCCTCGACCCCGCCGGACGAGACCGCCGACACCAACGACTACCCCCAGCAGGTGCTCTCGTCCTCCGCGGCCCGCTGGGTGTCCGGCGTCGCCTACCACTGCTATTACGGCGACCCCAGCGCCATGACCGGACTGCACGACCAGTTCCCGGGCCAGCTCATCTACCAGACCGAGTGCTCGGGCAGCCAGTCGGCCGTCGCCGCGGACACGTTCTCTGACACGCTCAAATGGCACGCGCGCAACCTTGAGATCGGCTCGACCCGGAACTGGGCCAAGACGGTCGTCAACTGGAACCTCGCCCTCGACCCCAGCGGCGGCCCCCACGTAGGGGGCTGCGGAAACTGCACCGGCATCGTGACGGTCGGCCCCGGCGACACCGTGACCCCCAACGCCGAGTACTACGCCCTGGGTCAGCTCAGCCGGTTTGTCCAGCCCGGGGCGGTGCGGATCGCCAGCACCTCGTTCGGCACCACCGGCTGGAACGGCCAGATCATGGACGTGGCATTCGTGAACCCTGACGGGTCAACCGTCCTGGTCGCGTACAACGAGAACGACAATCCGCAGAGCTTCTCGGTCAGCGAGAACGGGCAGAGCTTCAATGACGCCCTCCCCGGTGACTCCCTGGCCACGTTCGTCTGGGCTCGCCCGCCCGGGCCGCCGGCGACGACCAGGGCGCTGAGCCCATCCCGCTGGCAGGCGACGGCCGTGCCCGCCGGGCCGGCCGATCCGTGCTGCACCGGCGATGTGGCCAGCAGCGCCGTGGACGACGACGCCTCCACCCGGTACTCCACCGGTACATCTCAGGCTCCTGGCCAGTACCTGCAGGTGGACCTGGGCCAGCCCGAGTCCGTGACCAGATTTGTCCTGGATACCGGGACCAGTACCGGCGACTACCCGGCCGGGTATTCGGTGACGGTCAGCCTGAACGGCACGGACTGGAGCGCCCCGGTGGCGACCGGGGCCGGATCGGGCCAGATCACCGCGGTCAACCTGGACGGCAGGCCGGTCCGCTACGTCCGCATCACGCTGACCGCGTCCACCACCAGCTGGTGGAGCGTCGCCGACGTCCGGGCGTACGCCCGGGCCCGCTCCCGGTAGCGGCGAGCGGCGGCAGAAGCCGCACCCTGAGCGTGAGCTCCCCCATCACCGCCAACACGATGTCATGAGACGGGACTACCGGGCCGTTATCCAGCCCGCGCGTCGTGCGGGACGCCGTCCGGCTGGGGTTCCGGCTCCGCGTTGCCGAACAACAGCAGCCAGGCGACGTTCACGCCCGCGAACACGACGCCGGTCAGCAGCACGGCCGCGATGCGCTCCGGCGCGATGGGGAAGCTCAGCTGGCCGACGATGTGCGGGTGGATGGCCAGTATCACGATCACGACGTAGGCGGCGATCGTCGCTGCGTAGTCCGCCCGGCCGAGCTTGCCCGGCGCCGGCGCGCGCAGCGCGATCAGGGCCACGATCCCGCCGCCCGCACTGACGCCGAGCGACACCCGCCAGAGTCCGCCGCTGTCCGGGTTGACCAGGACCAGCAGGGCCATCAACCCGGGCAGCGAGAAATGGGTCGCCACGGCGAAGGCCCGCCGCTGGCTGCAGCGGACTTCGCCGCCACTCCGCCTGACGTGTCGCCACGACAACCAGCCACAGGCCGAGCAGCGTGAAACACACTGCGGACAACGGAATGTAGAACTCTGTGAGCATGGCTCCCCCGGTGGACGTCTCGCGATCACGCCGCCGAGGTCCCAATCAGCCAGGCAATCGCCCCGTCATGTTACGAGGGCGCGCGCGAGACGCTGACCTGAGTCTCCTGGTCAGCGAACCCGACCCCTCGGTACAGACCGATGGCGGGCTCTGCGGGATCGGCCACGATCACCAGCGTCGTGGCGGCAAGATGGCCGGTGGCGTAGTGGGCGGCGTGGCACAGCAGCGTGGCGGCCAGGCCCTGCCTGCGGGCGTCTGGATGGGTCGCCACCTCCTGATAGCGGGCCACCCCGCGCCGGTCGGAAAACACGCCCAGCTGCGAGGCCAGCTGACCGTCGAGGAACGCCCCGAACCACGCCCCGTGACCGGTTCCGGCCAGCGCGCGCCGGGCCGCGTCCCGGGCTGCGATGAAGGCCGGGACGGGCGGGTAGCCTCCCTCCTCGGCGTCACAGATCGCCCGCAACTGTGCCGACTGCCGCCAGTCGTCGTCACCGTCCAGTTCCCGGAGCACCGCCGCGTGGTTCGGATGCGGCGGCTCGCGAAGCGCCCCGGCGGTCAGGACCGTGTCGTGGTGGACATCAAGCCCGGCCGCGGCGAAGTCGTCCAGCCCGGCCGCGGCCGCGCTGGTGACGTCGATACCCAGCGCCACATGAG
Source organism: uncultured Actinomycetes bacterium (assembly GCA_963844695.1). GTDB lineage: Bacteria > Actinomycetota > Actinomycetes > Streptosporangiales > Streptosporangiaceae > RYN-230. The sequence goes on along the minus strand of CAWJPL010000004.1, from coordinate 50,206 downwards.
CTGAGGCCGGGAACTCGGACCGCATCAGCGCCAGGCCCGGCTCGGGCCCCTGGCGCGCCGCCTCCCCGGACAGCAGCACGAAGTTGCCCCACCAGAAAGCCGGGTTCGCCGGGGTGCGGACGGTCACGTACCCGGGGTGGTGGACGACCTGGCTGCCCTCCAGGGCCCGGATCATCAGGTCAGTCCGGTAACCCAGCGAGGTGACATCCATCCGGCGAGCATAGCCAGGGCCGGGGGTTCAGGGCTGCCGTCCGTCCCGGGACCATCGCGGGATGCTCATGCCCCCGGGGAGCAGCGGGAGGCCGCCGCGCCCAGCTCGCCGGGAACCGGACACCGCGACCTCAGCACCGTCACGTCTGCCGGATGAGCTGGGCCGAGAACGACAGGTCGACGAACCGGCGGACCAGGAACCCGGGTACCCGGATGCCGGCGTCGCGCAGGTCCAGCCGGGCTGTGCCGCTCACCAGCAGCCGGGCTCCGGTCGGGAGGATGTCCAGCCTGGCCTCGATCCGCAGCGGCGCTTCAGATCGGCGCACCCGGAGCACCGCGTCGGTGCGCCACCGGTCGGCGGCGACGACGTCGATGCCGTCCGCGGCCGCCTCCATGACGGGGAACGTCCCGGCGTCCAGGAAACGCCGGCCGCGCAGGTCGCCGTCGCGCCGGGCGTTCCCGGTGCCGATCGAGGCGGGGTCGAGGGTGGCCTGGAACCGGCGGGGCTGCCCGTCCGGGCCGACGTCGAGCGTCCCGCCGGTCACCGCGATCGTGCCCTGCACCGTCTGCCCGAACAGGTGACGCGCCGTGAACGCGGCCCGGGTCCGGGTGAGATCGGCGGTCCAGATCCCGGCGCCGACCGAGGTCATCGTGGTCATGACCGGCTCCCTTCGGCGATCGGCAGGTCGGCGTGGACCAGCCGGTAGAAGCTGATCCGGTCGGGACCGCCGAGGAACGCCGGGTCCTCGCCGGGCAGCAGGTCGGTGGACATGATGGCCTGGGACGCCTCGTCGAAGACGTCCAGGCTCTCGGCGAGGACTACCACCAGGTAGGCGTTGTCCGCGGCGCGCATCCGCATCATCGAGACGATGCCGGCGATGCCCTCGGTGGCCGGGCCCAGACGGCCCGTCGCGGCCCGCTGCTCGGCGGCGACCCACTCCTCGCTGCGGGGGCCGGAGAACTCCACGACCTGCATGTAGGTGGCCGGCCCCGCGCTACGGCCGGGGCGGGTCTCGATCAGGTGATACCGGCCGGGTCCGGTCTCGGGCCACCCGGCCAGCATGATTCCGTCGCCGGGGGTCAAGGGCCGCCCGATCAGTGCCCCGAGGGGGTCCCCGGCGGCGTAGGCGCTCGCGAGCGCGTCGTCCACCCACCCGGTCTCGACCGGGTGGGCGCTGGGCTGTGTGTGCACTGAGATATCCATGCCTGCCAGCGTCGTATCGGGGCCCGGCGGGCGCATCCGTGCCGGTACTGAACCGCAGCACTGAACCGCAGCACTGAACCGCAGCACTGAACCGCGGCAGTGAGCCCTGCTGGCCTGGCTGCGCGATACTGGGGTGCGTGTCCGCCGTCGCGCCGGGTGCCGTGTTCGTCGGCCGGGAGCGGGAACTCGACGTCCTGGCCGCCCATCTGGCCGCCCAGAATCGGTCGTCCAGTGGGGTCCTGCTGATCAGCGGCCCGGCCGGCGTCGGCAAGACCACGCTCGTCGAGCAGGCTGTCCGGGCCGCCGCGGCTCCGCCGGTCGTCCGCGGGTACTGCCCGGCGGAGCCCGCACCGCCGCTGTGGCCCTGGCGCGCCGCGCTCCGGCGGGCCGGGGCCAGGCCCGCGGGGGCCGGGATCGCGGCTGAGCCCGACATCGAGCCGGCCGGGGCGGCCTCGGCCCGGTTCGCCGCGCTCGCGCAGATGAGCGACGCGCTGATCGCGGCCGGCCCGCTGACCGTGGTGCTCGAGGACCTGCACTGGGCGGACGCCGCATCGCTGGACCTCCTGGCGCAGGTCGCAGCGGCTCCAGGCGACCCCCGCGTCACGGTCGTCGGCACCGTGCGGTCCCCGCCGCCGCAGGAGGTCGGCATCCGCCTGGCCGGCCTCGGCCGCTACGGCGCCGTGACGCTGCCGCTCGCGCCCTTCACCCCCGACGAGGTCGCCGAACTGGTCGATCCGGGCCTGGTGTCCGACGTCTACCAGCGAACCGGCGGCCTGCCCCTGCTGGTGGCGGCGGTGCGGGCCGGGTCCGGGTCAGCCGACCTCGCCGTGGTCGTCGGTGGCCTGCTGGCCGCCCTGACCCCGGCGCAACGCGAGATCATCGAGGCGGCCGCCGTCCTCGGCGAAGTCGTCGACGACCATGTGCTGGCCGCCGTCGTCAGCGGCCGCCGCGGCGCCGCGGCCGCCGGTCCGGCCGCATGGCACGACGACAGCGTCGCGGACGCGCTCGACACGGCGTGGCACAACGGGCTGCTGGCGGTCGACGACGCCACCCGGCGCTACCGCTTCGCCCACGCGCTGGTCCGCGACGGCATCGTGGACCGCCTCGACCCGGCTACGGCCCGGGAGCTGCACCGCGCGGCCGCGCTCGCCCTCGAGTCGTCGGCGGACGCCGGCCGGGCGGGGCGAATCGCCGCGCACTGGCGGCACGCGGGTACCGATCCCGGGACCCGGCGGACGGCGGCGGCCTGGGCCCGGAAGGCGGCGGCGCAGGCGCGGTCCGCCCGGGCCTACGACGACGCGGCCCGGCTGCTGGCCGGGGCGCTGGCCGACATGTCCGCAGTGGAGGGCGACAGCGTCGAGCGCGCCGAGGTGCTGCTCGAGCTGGCGCATGCGGAGTACCTGGCCGGCCGGTACGACATGTGCCTGGAACACTGCGTCGACGCCGCGGACGCGGCCGCCGCCGCGGGCCGGGGCGACCTCGTGGCGCGCAGCGTGCTGGTGCTGCAGGGCGTCACGTACCCGCAAGCCGCGGAGGTGCTCACCCGGCTGGGCCAGCGCGCCCTGGCGTATGCGGATCTCGGAATTGATCTTCGCGCCCGGGTCCTCGCGCAGCTGGCCACCATGGAGGCCGATTCCGGCCGGGTCGCGGCGGGTGAGGCGCTGGCCCGCGAGGCGCTGGCCCTCGCCGCGCAGAGCGGGGACCCGCTGGCCGAGATCGAGGCGGCCCGCGCGCGAGAGATGACGCTCGTGCACCCTGACGACACACCGGAACGGATGGCGCTCGGCGACCTGGTGGCCGACCGGGCCGAGGCGCTCGGGCAGCCGCTCGCCGCGCTGATCGGGCACGAGTGGCGGATCCACGCGGCCTACCTGTCGGCCCGGCTCGATGTCGTCGACGCCGCGGCCGGCGCCATCGAGCGGCTGGCCCGCCGGTCCGCCCTGCCGCTGGCGCAATGGCACCTGCACCGGCTGCGGGCGAGCCGGACCATGCTGACCGGCCAGTTCGCCGAGTCCTCTGAGCACAGCCGCCGCGCGTTCGCGATCGCCCGCGACTCCGGCGACCAGACCGCGCTGTCCATGCACTTCGCGCACGGTATCCGGCTGGCGCTGCTGCGCGGTGACCCCGCTAGCCTGCCCGACGGTTTCCGCGAGGTACTGGCCGCGGCGCCGTCCATGCCTCTCGTCGAGGTCGAGCGCGCGAACGTGCTGGCGCTGACCGGTTCGCTGCCCGAGGCGCGCAGCGTCTACGACCGGTTGTGCGGGCTGCTGCCGTATCCGACCGACCATCCAGCCTGGGCCGCGGTCCTGACCCAGATGGTCGAGCTCATCCAGCGGTTCGGGGACGCCGCGGCGGCCGAGGTGGTCTACCGGCAGCTCCTGCCGTTCCGGCCCTACCCGGGCGCGCTGGGCACCTGCACCGTCTATTTCCTGGGCACGATCAGCCGGAACCTCGGCGAGCTGGCCGAGGTGTTCGGCGACCATACGGCGGCTATCGAGCTGCTCCGCGAGGCCCTGCCGCGCAACCGGGCGCTCGGCGCCCGGCCGGACATCGCCCTGACCTCGCTCGGCCTGGCCCGGCTGCTGCGCGACGGCGACCGGGCGCAGCGGGCCGAAGCCGCGGCGCTGGCGCAGGACGCCCTGGACGTCGCAACCCGGCTGGACATGCCCGGCCCGGTGGCCGCGGCCGGGCGGCTCGCGGCCCAGCTCGCCGCCGACCGCGACGACGCGGATCCGCTGACCGGCCGGGAGCGCGAAGTCGCCGTCCTGCTCACCGAGGCGCTGTCCAACCGGCAGATCGCGGCCCGGCTGGTGCTGTCCGAGCGCACGGTGGAGTCACACGTGCGCAGCATCCTGGCCAAGACCCAGTGCGCGAACCGTACCGAGTTCGTGGCCAGGTGGACTCCGTCATGATCGACTAGGTGGACTGCGTTATGACCGACTAGGTGGACTCCGCCGTGATCGGCCGGCCATGATTTTTTCCTGGTCAGCCGGGTAGTGGGGGGAGGCCACGCAGCGGGCCAGGCCCGGCCGCCGCATCCGGCAACGGCCCCCCGTCCAGGAGGAGTGAGCGATGAGCGCAGCTGAAGGCCCAGATGGGTTGCTTGACTATCGCGTTGACAGCGACATCGCCGTGGTCACAGTGAGCGGTGAGGTTGACGTGTCTACCAGCGGCGAGCTGCGCACCGGGCTGCTGCGCGTGCTCACCGACGAGGCCTATCGCGGCCTGGTCGTGAACCTGGCCCACGTGAACTTCATCGATTCGACGGGCGTCGGTGTCCTGGTCGGGGTCTGGCACCGGGTCCGGGGCACCGACGACTGCCTGGCCCTGGCCGCGCCGTCCCGTCAGGCCCGGAACATCCTGGAGACCACGGGCCTGATGAAGGTGCTCCCGGTCTATGACACCGAGGCCGAGGCCGTCCAGGCCTGCCGCGAGCCGGCCGCCCAGTAGTCGTCAGCGGGATCAGGAGCCGGACACGATCGGCGAGATGCAGGTCCCCGGACGCGTCGCCTGGTCCGGCAACATCACGAATAGGTTCCAGGTCAGGAAAAATACCGGAGCCGGTACGTTGTGACCGTGGAGTCGGGCAAGCCGGGGCAGGCGGGGGAGCGGCGGCGGCAGGTCATCTGGGCCGCAGGCATCGGCGCTGTGGCCGGGGCGGCGCTGACCGGTCACCGGGGCCTGCGGGCCGCCAGTGTGGGCGCGGCGGCTGGCGCGGGGTTGCTGGCGGCGTCCGAGGCGGTGGCCCGGGCCCGGCAGCGTCCGGGTGAGATTCCCCCGCTGTGGCAGCGGATCGCGACCAGCGCGGCCCTGGTGGCTCCGATCGGCTGGGCCGCCGGCCGGACCGGCCGCGCCGGGCCGGTGACGGTGGGGGCGGTGACCGGGGGGCTGGGTGGCCTGCTCGGGGTCCGGCCGCAGAAGGTGCTGGCCGGGCCGGTGTTCGGAGCCGCGGTCGGCCGGCTGCTCAGCGCGCGGCAGCCTACGGTCCCCGCCGCGGTCGTGGCCAGCACGACGATGCTGACCTACCGGGTGGCGTCGGCGCTGGTCTTCCGGGACGCCGCGGTGACCCTGCTGGCGGAGCGGGTCCGGGCCGAAGACCTGCCGTTCGTGGTGCCGCGGGCCACCCGGTCCCGGTACGTGGGGACCGGATACCTGCGTGAGCTGGCCGCGGAACTCGGCGGCCGGTACGTTCCGGACGCACCCGATATGGGCATCGTGTCCTCCGTGCAGGAGCTGGCCGGCCCGGACTTCGACCCGGCCGGCCTGGATCCCCGGGTCCGGGAGTTCTACGAGCACACCACCCGGTTCTCGCTCGACATCGTGCCGGAATGGCGGCTCTGGGTCCGCCCGGGCTACCTGCTCTACCGGACCCTGGTCGCCCGCCCGCTGGGGCAGGCGAACGTGCCGATGAACCAGCGGGAGACGCTCCGCGGCATCCGCAGCCGGATCGACGTGATCACGTCAGGAGAGGACGACGCGGTCGCGGTCCGCGGCTGGATCCGCTCGTTCGCCGACACCGACGAGCCGATCTACGTGGGCATCTACACCACCTACCGGCTCGGCGGCCGGGGCTACGTCAGCGTGGGCTTCCCGCTGCCGCAGGCCAGCTTCACCGCGACGCTGCTGCCCCGGGCCCGGCCCGGCGGCGGCCTGGTCCTGACCAGCCGGAGCGACCTGGACCAGCCCGGGCACTACCTGGCCTATATCGACCCGGCCAGCGGCGAGCTCACCGCGGTGGCGGTTCGCGGGTTCGCCGAGCAACTCGACGTCTACGTACGCGACGGTGACCTGCGCGCCGAGCACGCGTTCTCCGTGTTCGGCAGGCCCTTTCTCGTCCTGCACTACCGGATGCACCGCAAGCCGGCCAGCTGACCGGGCAGGCTAATGCCGTTGCCGCCCGCGAAGGGTCATCTCTACTGTTCACCGCATGACTGACCTGTTCGACGCCGCGGCGATGTACGACGAGGACTATCTGCATTTCTTCGCTGCGCCACCTGGCCGCAGCGAGTTCGCGGCGCACGGGCCGGTCGTCCCGGGCACGGATTCCTCCGCCGAAGCCGCCGCCGAGCTGACCTGGCGGCTGCTCGACCTGCAACCGGGCATGAGCGTGCTGGACCTGGGGTGCGGGTCCGGGGATCTGGCCCGCCGGCTGGCCGCTCGCGAATGCCGGGTCACCGGTCTGGACTCCTCGGAGGTCTTCCTGGACCGGGCCCGCGCCGACGCGGCCGCCGCCGGAGTCAGCGTCGAGTACGTGGCCGGGGACATGCGCCAGATGCCGTGGACCGGCCGCTTCGACCGGGTCATCAGCTGGTCCACAGCGTTCGGGTACTTCGACGACACCACCAACCGCGCCGTGCTGGACGGGATCGTTCGTGTCCTGCTGCCGGGGGGCCGGCTGGCTATGGACCTGGACAACCTGACGAAGTTCCTCGCCTCGTACTGTGAGTCGCGCGTCGTGGCCGCGCGAGACGACGGCGACATGCTGGTTGACCGCTACCACCTGGACGCGCTGACCGGCCGGTTCGAGGCCGAGCGCACGGTCATCCGCAGCGGCCGGACCCGGCGGGTGAACTTCGTCAAACGGCTGTTCGGCTTCCCCGAGTTGCGCGACTGGCTGCTCGCGGCGGGATTCACCGCGGTGGCCGGCTACGGGGAGGACGGACGGGCGCTGACCGCCGGCCACAAACGCATGGTCATCATCGCGGACCTGGCCGCAGGCCGGTAAGCACCGGCCGCGTGGGTCAGGGCGCTGGGGCAGGGCGCTGGGTCAGGGGCGGCCGGCGTGCGGGACGCCGACCCGGGTGGACAGCAGCTGCCCCTCCCGGGCGGCGCTGCGGGCCTGCTCGTCGAAGTCCGGTGCGGCACAGATGAACAGGGTGCGGCCGTCTGATCCGCCGAGGGTGCAGGCGAACACGCCCATGCCCACGGCGATCTGCTCGGTGATCTCGCCGCCCTCGCGCACCCGGACGACCCGGCCGTTCAGCCCGTCCGCGATCCACAAGGCGCCTTCGGCGTCGAGCGTGCACCCGTCCGGGGCCACGACGAGACCCGGCAGCGCGTCGCTCAGCCCCAGCGCGGTGGGCAGCGGGCCGAAGGTCGCCCAGTCCCTGCGGTGGCCCAGGCTGCCGTCGGGCTTGATGTCGAAGGCGCTGACCCGGTTGCCGAAGGTCTCGTCCACCAGCAGGACGCCGTCGTCGGTGATGACGCTGCCGTTCGCGAACCACAGGTCCTCGGCTACCCGTGTCACGCTGCCGTCGGGGTCGGCCCGCAGCAGGAAGCTCGGCGCGATGTCGGCGCCGCCCATCAGGTCGAAGCCGAAGTTGCCGACGTAGGCACGTCCCTGCGCGTTGACGACCATGTCGTTGGGATGCTCGCCAAGATGATCAGCCAGGTCAGCGTGCACGACCAGGTCGCCGTCCGGCTCACGGCGCAGCAGCTTGCGGTCGCGCATGGAGACGATGAGCAGCCGGCCGTCGGGCAGCCAGTCCAGTCCGGACGGCTGGTGCGGAACCTCGGCCTCCACCCGCAGGTCCTGCCCGTCCTCGGTCACCGACACGACCTCGTGCCGGTAGAAGTCCGAGACCCAGATCCGGTCGTCGTGCCAGCGAGGGCACTCCAGATACGCCCGGTCGGTCAGGACAATGCTGATGTCATCGCTCACTGGGCCGCCTTTTGCACGTCGCCGTTGACCTCAACCAAGGTAGCTGCTCGCCCGGAATCTGCGGCGGCGGTCTGGTACTTATTTAGCCCCGCCACGCCGGGTCGGCCCCGCTGCGCCGGGAGGTGGCGGCGGGAACTGCGGGCGGGTGGTCGGGCCAGGTAATGGCGTAGCCGGGGTCCCGGCCCTCCTGGAGGCGGGCGTAGCGCAGCAGTTCCCGGATGATGCCGGCGTTGCCCATCGCCCATCCGGTGCGCGGGGCCAGCGCGCCCGGACTGGCCCGGTGCTCGTAGTTGCTCCAGCGCGCGCCGCCGGCGTCCGCGGTAGCCCGGGCGGCCAGGTCGCTGGCCAGGACGTTCGCGAAGGCCAGCCCGTCAGCGTGTTCGGCCTGCCGGTCGCAGGCCAGGGCCAGGACCCCGGCTGTGCCGCAGCAGCGGCCGCTGTTGTCCCAGAACCCGGGGCGCAGCCGCTGGGGCAGGCCTGAGCCGGTGACCGTGTGCCAGCATCGGCCGGCCAGTCCGGTCCAGGCCGGGTCGCCGGTGACCTGGGCCAGCAGCCGGAAGGCCTGGGCGTCGCCCGCCGGGCCGTGGCACCAGCCGTAGCTGTAGCGCTCGATCCGCTCCGGCTTGTGCTGCGGGTCGGAGTGCGGGACGAGGAACCCGCCCGGGCCTGCCTCGTTGCGCGAGACCACGTCAGCCGCACCCGCCAGGGCCAGGTCGATCAGGTCGGCGCGGCCGGCCGCGTGGCCGGTGGCGGCCAGGGCGTAGACGATGCCGAGGGTGCCGTGCGACAGGTGGTGGAACCGGGCCGGGACCCCGGCGCGGACCTCCCAGTGGACGCCACCCGCCGTCGGCTCCGCCGCGGCCAGGTACGGCGTCACGGCCAGGACGGCCAGGTCCAGGTCGCCTGCCCGCGCGGCGCCCAGCGCTACGCCGGCGTTGCCGCCGAGCAACTCGAACTGGTCGGCCCACCGCTGCCCGTCGAACCGCGAGCGGACGAGGTCCAGCGCGCTGACCGCGGCCTGGGCGGCCTGGCGATCTCCCAGCCTGTCGCCGACCTCGCGCAGCGCGAACGCCAGGCCGGCCAGGCCGAAGTACAGCGAGGACAGCGGCCATTCCTGGGCCACGGCCGCGGTGAGGGTCCGGGCGCCCCGGACGGCCGCCTGCGCGTACCGCTCCTCCCCGAAGTGCTGATACCCCTCCAGCAGGGCCAGCACGATCCCCGCGGTACCGCTGTACAGGGTCGGGTCGAGTTCGTCGTCGTCCGGCCGGCCCGTCCACGCCAGGTCTGTCCCGCGCTCCTGCGCCGTCTGCAGCAGCCAGTCCAGTGCCTTCCTGGCCAGCAGCGAACCGTCCGGACCTGCCTGCCCCATGCCGCGCAGCATCTCACGACGCCGGCCGGAGGCCGTTCAGAGCCAGGCCGGCCGGACCGGGGCTGGCTCGCCGCCGGCGGTGGTGAGCCGGTGCGGCCGGCCGGTTAGGTACGCGGTGACCTCGGCCAGCGGGCCGACCAGCGTGACGGCCCCGACGTCACCCGGCAGGTCCCACCGCTGGCCCGTATCGCTGGCCTCCAGCACCAGGGCCGGGGTAGCGGCCGCACCGCGCTTCCTCGCCGCATCGTCGCACAGCGCAGCGAGGAAGCCGGCCGGCAGATCGGCGAAGGACACCCCGGTGGCCAGGTCCACGACGTGGACGTACACCTCGCGCGACCGCATCCAGGGCACTTCCGAGGCGGGAATCGCCTGGCCCTGGGCGGTGAGCACGGACGCCTGCCACTGGTCGCTCGGTGAGGCGGGTCATCGCCTCCTCGAGGGCGTCCGCGGAGCGGCGCAGCCAGGCCGTCAGCTCGCCGGCGGGCAGGCGGCTGCCCTGCTCGATGCCGGCCGCGCGAGCCCCCGGCGAGGAGTACATCGGCGCCGGTTCCCCGGTGGCGGCCCAGCGGATGAGGTTCCCGAGCGCGCCGGCGTTCGCCGCGACATGAGCCAGCAGGTGCTTGCGGCTCCAGCCAGGCAGCCCGCTCGGGCCGGCGAGAGCGCCGGCGTCCAGGTCGGTTTCCTTGCTGAGCAGCGCCGTGCCCTGCTGCATCCACCGCCTGGTGTCGGAGAACGAGCGGGACATCAGGGGAGACCTCCTTGGCGGTCCGGTTCTCCGGGTGGGCTGGCGGGCACCTAGGCAGGCTGGCCCGCGTCGGTCCAGCGCTGGACGATCCGCACCCGGTCCCGGCTCGCCCGCGTTCGAAGCCTGCCCACTGCACGCTCTATCAAGCGGCATATGGTCGGGAGATGGCCACCAGTGCCCAGAGTGACGCGCACCGCTTCGCGTGGCGCGGCTAGCGCCGTGTTCGGCCAGTTCACCCAGCTCGTCTCAGAAGCCTCCGGGTGGGCGTACGGCATTGTCTTCCTCCTCGCCTTCCTCGACGTGCTCGTGCCGGTGGTGCCGAGCGAGGCATCAGTGATCACGGCGGGCGTGGTGGCCTCCGCCGGCGGCCTCTACCTGCCGCTGATCATCGTCGCTGCGGCCTGCGGCGCGTTTCTCGGCGACAACGCCGCCTACCTGCTCGGCCGCCGTTTCGGCACCCGCGCGACGAACCGGTTCCTCCGTGGTGGCAAGGGGAAGAAGACCCTCGACTGGGCCGAGCGCCAGCTCACCCAGCGCGGCGGGGAACTGATCGTGGTCTCCCGCTTCATCCCGGCCGGACGGACCGCCGTCACCCTGGCCGCGGGCACGCTGGCGTTCCCGTGGCGGCGCTTCGTGGTGTTCGACGTGATTGCGGCGCTCATCTGGGCCTTGTACGCGTCGCTGCTCGGGTACTTCGGCGGCCGGGCGTTCGAGAACGAGGCCTGGAAAGGCCTCATCCTCGCGTTCGGGCTCGCCTTCGCGGTGACCGGCGGCGTTGAAGTCGTCCGCTGGTTCCTCAAGCGGCGGTCCGGCAGGCGAGCCCCGGGCCAGCCCAGCCCGGACCCGAACGCCGTCCAGACGCCGCGGCAGCCTGACGCCCCGGGGCCGGACCCCGCGGGTGGCCGGCCCCGGACTGACGTCCGGGCCCTTACCGGGAGATCCGCAGCGGCAGGGTGCGCGGCCCGCGGATCTGGCCCGCGGCCCAGGTCACTGCGCCTGGGTCAGCCAGGCTGAAGTCCGGGATGCGGTCGAGCCACGTCTCGAGGGCGACCCGGAGTTCCATCCGGGCCAGATGGGAGCCCACGCAGCGGTGGATGCCGAGGCCGAAGGCGGCGTGCCGGTTCGCCTCACGGTCGATGATGACCTCGTCCGCCCGCTCGAACTGGGCTGGGTCACGGTTGGCGGCCGGGAACGACAACAGGATCCAGTCGTCGGCCTTCATGTCGGCTCCGTGCCAGCGCATATCGTCCTTGACCAGCCGGGCCATGGTGACCGGCGCATAGGCCCGGAGGAACTCTTCCATCGCGGTCGGCAGCAGCCCGGGAGTGGCGACGAGCCTCGCGCGGTCCCCGGGGGTCTTGGCCAGGTGCCACAAGGACGCGCCGATCGCGCTCCAGGTCGTGTCGATGCCGGCGATCAGCAGCAGGGCCATCGTGCCGACGACGTGCGAGGGATCGAGCCGGTAGCCGTACAGTTCGGCGTCGAGCAGGTAGCTGGTGAGGTCCTCGCGCGGGTGCGCGAGGTGGTCGCTGACCTGTGCTCCCAGGTAGTCGAACAGCCTGCCGACCCGCTCGATGCGTTCGTCCGGCGGCCGGTTGATGCCCTCCAGCAGGTCCTCGACGAACCCCCGGAACTGCGGCCCGTCCTGCGGCGGGAAGCCGAGCATGTCGGCGATGACCCGTGCCGGGATGTGCTGCGCGTATTCGGACGCGGCGTTGACGACGTCCTGGCCGCCGAACTCGTCGATGAGCGAGTGGCAGAACGCCCTCGTCGCCGGTTCCTGCCGGGTGACCGCGCTCTTCGTGAACGCAGGGAGCAGCAGCTTGCGCGCGTCGTGGTGGAACGGCGGGTCGGAGGAGATCGGCGGTGACCCGCCGACCGGCGCCAGCTCGCGGGGGGGCCGGAGGTTGCTCAGGATGATCGCCCGCGAGGAGAAACGCTCGGTGTCGTACGCGATCGCCGCGACGTCGTCGTAGCGGGTGGGCAGCCAGGCGCCGCCGAACCGCTCGGTGTGCGCGATCGGGCAGCGCTGCCGCAGGTCGTCCTGGATCGGGTAGGGGTCGGCGGACCACTCGGGTTCGAGATGGGAGAAGTCCGTCGCCCAGTCCGCGACCGGGCCGGTGACGATCTCGCTGCGGATCCCGGGCGGCCCGTCGCGGGGCTCCCGGAAGTCCTGGCTGAAGCGGTCATCGGCGGGCATGTCACGCCTCCTCGAGGACGTCGATCGCGTGCTCGGGACAGTTGGCCGCGGCGAGGCGGGCCTCGCGTTCCTGGCCCGGCGGCACGACGCCGTCGCCGAGGACCTGCCCGTAACCCTCGTCGTCGTCACCGAACAGGCTGGGGGCGAGGTCGTAACAGCGGCCGTGTCCCTGGCACCGCTCGGAGCTGATCTGCACCTTCATGACGTTGTCCCTGCCTGCGCTGGTCGTTGCTGTGCTGGTGGTTCCCGGGGCGCGAGAGCCGTCACGATGCGGGTCAGCAACGCGGCCCAGGCTGCGTCGTTGACCGCGTGCAGGTCTGGAGTGACGAGCGCGCTGCCCATGGCCAGCAGCAGGCAGAAGTGCGCGAGCGCCTCCGGTGACAGCGCGGGGTCGATCTCGGCGCCGGCCTGGGCCGCCCGCATCAGCGCGGCGAGCCAGTCGCCACGCTCGCCCATGTAGTCGCGCATGGGCCGGGCGACGTCCTCGTCCCGGCGGGCCGCGACCAGCGCCTCGACGATGAGATATCCGCTTACGTCCCGGCGCCGGGGCAGCCACCGGCCGATGACGAGGAGCAGATCGGTGATCGACCGGTCGGGGTCGGCGGCGAACACCTCGGCGAGCAGCCGCCGGCCGTGCGTGCGCAGCGCGCCGGCGAGCAGTTCCGCCTTCGAGGGGAAGTGCGCGTACATGGCCCCGTTGCTCACGCCCGCGGCCGCGGCGATGTCGGCTACCCGCGTCCCGTCGTACCCCCGCTCGGCGAACACGTCGGCGGCCGCGAGCAGCAACCGCTCGCGCGTCTCAGCCGCGGTGACCCCGGCGATCCGGCCCATAGAGGAATTAAAAGAACGTTCATCTGATTCGTCAAGGCCGGGCGGGGGCCCGGGGCCGGTCCCGCCCAGCCCCGGTGGCGCGGCCTGCCCCGGCAAGGCGGCGCGGCGGTCAGCCGCCCACGGCCCGCCCGGGCTGAGACGACACCCGCGATGATGGCAGTATCCAGAGGTCCAGGGGAGGCAGGCCATGCTCGGACTTGAACTCGTCGTGGTCTTGGGCCTCGCGGTGCTGCTGTGTGCGGTCGCCGCCCGCCGCTTCCGGGTCGCCCCGCCGGTGCTCCTGCTCGCCTGCGGCGCGCTGCTGGGGTTCGTTCCTGTGCTGCGCCGGGTGCACCTGCCGCCCGAGGTAGTGCTGCTCCTGTTCCTCCCCGCGCTGCTGTACTGGGAGAGCCTGACCACGTCGCTCCGCGAGATCCGCAGCAACCTGCGCATCATCGTCATGCTGAGCACCCTGCTCGTCATCGCCACGGCCGGGGCGGTGGCGATGGTGGCGCACTACCTGGGGCTGGGATGGGGGCCGGCCTGGGTGCTCGGGGCGGCGGTGGCGCCGACCGACGCGACGGCGGTGAACGTCCTGGCCCGGGCGTTGCCGCGCCGCACCCTGACCGTGCTGCGCGCCGAGAGCCTGGTCAACGACGGTACCGCCCTGGTCATCTACGCACTCGCCGTGGGCATCACGGTAGGCGACGAGCACCTGAGCCTGCCGCACGTCGGGTGGCTGTTCGTGCTCGCCTACGGCGGCGGGGCCGTGGCCGGGATAGTGACCGCGTGGCTCGCGGTGCGGGTACGCCGCCATCTGCACGACCCGCTGCAGGAAAACGTGGCCATCATCCTGACCCCGTTCACCGCGTTCCTGCTCGCCGAGGCGATCCACGCCTCCGGCGTGCTGGCCGTCGTGGTGAGCGGGCTCATCATGAGCCAGGCCGGACCCCGGGTCGGGCAAGCCGGCACGCGGCAGCAGACGGAGGCGTTCTGGTCGCTGTCGGTGTACCTGCTGAACGGCAGTCTGTTCGTCCTGGTGGGGCTCGAGTTGCAGGCGGCGGTCCGCGGCCTGGGCAGCGGTGCCCTCACCCGCGGACTCATCGCGGTCGGCGCGGTTTCGGCGGCGGTGATAGGCGTACGTTTCGTCTGGCTGTTTACCACCCCGTACCTGATCCGGATCCTGGACCGCCGCCCTCAGCAGCGACTGCGCCGCGTCGGCCCCCGGGCCCGGGTGGTCAGCGGGGTCACCGGCTTCCGGGGCGCAGTCTCGCTCGCCGCGGCCCTCGCAATACCGCAGATGGTCTCGTCCGGAGCGCCGTTTCCCGACCGGAACATAATCATCTTCGTGACCGCCGGGGTCATCGTGGTCACGCTGGTGCTCGCAGGGGCTGCTGCTGCCGGGCGTAGTGCGCTGGGCCCGGCTGCCCCGCGACACGTCGCTCGAGCAGGAGCGCCACCAGGCCGAGATCCGCGCCACCGAAGAGGCGCTGGCCGCGATCCCGCGCCTCGCTGATGATCTCGGCACCGACCCCGAGGTCGCCGGACGGGTACGCCGCGAGTACGAGAAGCACCTGCGCGTGCTGCGCGCCAGCGACGGCCCGACCGAGGACGAGCGGGCGCTGCGCTACGACCAGCAGTACACCGCGCTGCGCCTCGCCGGGATCGCCCGCAAACGGGCCACGGTGGTCAGGCTGCGCGACGAGCGGCGCATCGACGACACCGTCCTGCGCCAGGTGCAGGCCAGGCTTGACATCGAGGACGTACGCCTGTCCGGTCGCGAATTGGCCGAATAGCCGCCTCCTGACCTGCGGGGGCGGGCGCACCTCGGCTTGACCCGGGAACCCGGCTAGGCTCGTGGCCGTGATGGACCGCGAGCAACTGCGGGGGGCGTTTGAGGATCCGGCACCGTTCACGACGTCGCCGTTGTATCGATCGCTGAGCCAGACCGTCGCGGATCATGATCCGCTGCTTGACCTGGCCTCCCGTGGCCGTCCGGGCCAGTACCCGACCTTCCTGTTCTTTGGCGCGGTGCACCATCTGCTGCTTCGCGGGGCAGACCACCCGCTCGCCCGCTTCTATCCCTCGATCGCGGGGGACGCGGCGCTGCCTCCCGCCGGCGCTGGCCCGGTGCTGGTGTCGTTCTGCGGGGAGTTCGAGTCCGAACTGGCCGAGACGATCAGCAGCAGGCTCGTGCAGACCAGCCAGGTCCAGCGGGCCTTCGGGCTCCGCCTGGGCCTGAGCATGATCGCCTGTGACGTCCCCGGACCGGTGCACCTGATCGAGGTGGGCGCGAGCGCCGGGCTCAACCTGCGGTTCCGCAGCTACGGGTACCGGGTCGGCGGCCGGCAGTTCGGGGACCCGGCGGCAGCGGTCCAGCTGGCCGCCGACCGCTGCGGCGCGGGGCTCCTGCCGGATCTGGACGTGCTGCCCCCGGTGGCGGGCGTGCTCGGCGTCGACCTCAACCCGCTCGACGTGCGCGACCCCGACGCGCGCCAGTGGCTCGAGGCGCTGGTGTGGCCGGAAAACCACCGGCAGCGCGCGCTGCTCTCCGCGGCCCTGGCCGACGCCGCCGCGGATCCGCCGGCTGTCCGGGCCGGGGATGCCATCGATGTGCTGCCCGGTATCGGCCGCGAGCTGCCGGCTGGCGAGCCGCGGGTGGTCTTTCACGCCGCGACCCGGATGCACGTACCCGCGGACCGGCTCGATGCCTTCGACGCCGCGATCGCGCAGCTGAGTGACGGCGGGCCGTTGTGGCATCTGTCGATCGAGGAGTCCCCGGACCCGGATCCCCGTCCCAGCCCGGCGCGTCTCGGCGCCGCCCTGCTGCTCCGCCGTCCCAGCGGCGCGACCGAGACGCTCGCCGTGGTGGACGGCCACCTCCGCTGGATAGAGATGCTGCCCCAGCCACCACGCCGTTAGGCGCTGGACAGCTGTAAGTGACACCTAGTCTCCGCGGCAGCCCTGATCACGAACGCTGCACCCGTGTACTGGAGTGCGGGCGGACGTTCGGTCACGGGCAGGCCGCTTGCAGCCCTGCCTATGCCCAGTGTCTATTATTCCCTCTGCGGCTGGCCAGGTTAGGGGGCCGTGGTGCAGGGCTTGGTCGTCGCCTTCCAGTCGCCGCCCTTCTTGGTGAGCTGGATGAACTTCGGCTGAATCGCGCCGGGAGGGACATAAGACAGGCACCGTGGCGAGATAACCCCATTGCCCAGCGTGAACCACGCATTGTTATTGTTCTGGATATTCTGCAGGTCAGTCGCCTCCACAACGTGACCATTGGTCTGCTTCCAGTGGAACGCGTGCAAGATGACCGTGTTCGGGTTCACCTTGAACCACCAGTAGCCGCCCTTGGTGACACCGGAGTACTGCAGCGCGGTGTCCACGACGAACTCACCCACGTTGGTGTTGATGGTCGCCGGGGTGGCTGAGGTCGTGTACTTGGTGGCAGACAGCGGTCCCGCCGGGCCCACCGGGCCAGCGATGTTGTCGCCCTTGTAGATGACGATGCGGTCTACGGTGGCCGCCCGGCCTGCAGGCGGTGCGGCAGCGCCGGTGGTCGCCCCCAGCACACCCAGCACTGCCGTTGCGGCGGCCACTGCAGCCGTGTTGCGTCCCTTGAGTCTCATTGGTCCCCCCTGACCCTCGCTCCGGTTGTTCCACGACGGTAGCCGCCACCAGTGCAATTAAGAAGCCCGCAGCCCCGATGGTTCAGCGGACGAGCCGCAAGAGTACGACGGAGGCAATAAGCAGTGCGGTGACGACGATAATTGCCCGCGCATGGCGCACAGTCCGGTACATCCGATGCTTGCGAAGGCGCGATTCCAGGGGGATCAGGCGCGTCCAGGCAATCACCGCTAAACACGCGGCTCACGGCCGCTGGGACGCAGCGGCGTCTCGGTCAGCCAGCAGTCCCAGCACCACCCCAGGTCGTCCTGCTGACCCGGGCTGCGGCTCGCCTGCGGGTCTACGCGCCAGCCCAGACGTCCGTACGTCTTCTTGACCCAGGTCGGCTCGCAGGTACACACTCGGGGGGCCGGAAGGGGGCGCTGGCCGGCAGCGTGTTTGAAATGGGGGCGTGCGGCGGGCAGGAAGTGAAGCCCAGGCTGCTGCGGCTGGTCATGGGCTGACCACGCGGGAAAATGGAAGCCAGCCGGGCAATCCAGCCGCACCAAATGGGGGGACATACATGAGAATCCAGATCGCCGCTGTGGGGGTAGCCGGGGTGCTCGCGCTCGGGCTGGCCTCGGCGCCAGCGGCGTCGGCCAGCGCCCGCGAGTACCGGGCCGGCCGTGGGGGAGACCGTGCTCAAGCACGGGACCTGGCACAAGTACGAGGCCGCGTACTGGTCACTGCCCGGGACGGATCGCGCTCATCGAGCCGGATGGCCGCGAGGTCAGCGGCCTGCAATGGTTCTCGTGGACCTCGCACCGGGGGCATCGCCAACGGCGTCCTGAGGCAAGCCAGCGGCTGCTGTGGCGCGGCCGTCCGTCGTGAGCGTCACCCGCCCGCGCAACGGGCACTTCACCCGGATGTCCATCACCACGCAGCAGACCCAGAAGTTCTGGTGGCCGGCGGTGGTCAAGCGGAGCAGCCGTCAGGGAGTGGCGGGCGTCGTAACTGATTCAGTATCGCCGACGTCTACTCCCATGGTGAGTCCGAGGAGATCGTGGGAAGGCCCACATCGAGCTGTCCAGCGACGTGCTGGACCGCATCGACAAGATCGTCCCGCCCGGCGTCAACCTCAACCCGCCGACGGCGGGTGGGTCAGCCCAGCCCTGGAGCGCCGCCCAGCGGCGCTAGCCCGGGCAGTCACTGCAGGTTGCGTATCACCGCTGTCCCCTGCGTGGTGCGCGGGCGGGGTACCTGGAGCTGGGTGATCCTGCCTTTGGACACACCAAGAAGGATCGCGGTGTCGCTGACCGGCAACTGCCCGGCGAGTTCCCCGGCCAGTTCGCGGGTCTCGCTGGCGACCTCCGCGGCGTGGCGCTCCATTTCCTTCCGCTTGGTCCGCAGGTCGCTCGACCGGGCGTCAAGGACGGCGTCACCGGTGCGGTACTCGACGTCAAGATCAAGCCTGGCTTCAGCGCTCCGCGGGAGATCTTCAACCAGACCGATCACCTCGCGGACATTGCGGTCCAGCGCGCGCAAGGTCCTGGCCCAGGTATGCGTGCCCTGCAGGGCAGGAACGTCGGCCATCCAGCCATCACCGTCCCTGGTCACCACGACGTGGTAGCTCATTTCTTCCTCAACCATCCTGGCCCGAAGACGGGTTCGAGATTCCGCTCGATCGCCCGCAGGGTCCCCGGCCGTATATCTCCGGGGCGCTGGGCGATGGTGGTCCGGGCGACTAACTCGGTGCCATCTGTGCTGGTCAGCCTGACCTCGTACTGACGGTGGGAGCCCCGCTGGCGTAACAGGACCGCACCGTTGCGTTCGATGATCCGGATGACATCCCTAGGTGTCATCATCCTAGACTATCAGCTAAACATCTCAAGTGTTTAGCCGGTAAACGTATTGTGCGCCCGGCGATCCGCCTCATCGCTCGGTTCAGGGGCACGGTCCTGTGACGTTGCCGACATCGGGGTCAAAATGCAATCCATTGCAGGACAACACGGTAATCTCGTCGCCACAGCAAACGTGACCGGGCCGGACACGGGAGGCACCACCCCGAGGCCCACCTGGCGAGAGGGCTCAGCTCATGGCTTTGATCTCCCCCAAGGTGATCGCCCAGGTCAGCTGTAGATCGAACAGTGCGCTCGCGGCCATGTCGTGGGAATGGGTGCTGCGCGCCGACGGTCAGGTGCTGTACCGCCTCACCAGGGTTGACGGCCGCCGGGAACGCAATCCGTGGACCCTGGTCACGCAGCTGAACCCGCCCCAGCTGCAATCGTTCCGGAAGGACCGGGACCAGGCCGCGGCCATGCTGGACAATCTCGCCCGCCAGTATGGGCACAAGGCTGGCTGAGCATAAGGCTGGCCGGGCAAGGCTGGCCGGCCGGCGCGGCTGGGCTCGGTACATGGTCTCCGGACAAGAACGCGCGCTGACGCGGACGGAAGGAGGCCTGATGAGTGAGACGGTGCGCCTCTCCGCCCCCGGTACCCGCTGGACCGTGCCCGACCCCCGCGAACTGGCCCTGAGGATCCGGCTCCGGGCCGTCCGGATGGTCGCCCCGCTCGGGTTCGGTTATCTCGGCCAGGCGCTGTCGTCCGCCGAGCAGGTCGCGGCCGTGTTCGCCAGCGCCCGTCCCGGCGTGGACCGGCTGGTCTGCTCGCCGGGGCACTACGTCATCGGCCCGTTCGCCGCCGCGGCCGAACTGGGACTGCTGGACGAGGCGGCGGTGGCGCGCTACGGGCAGGACGGCTCGCCGGTCGAGGCCATCGGCACCGAGCGCTCACCGGTCGTGGACTACACCTGCGGTTCGCTCGGCCAGGGGCTGTCCGCGGCGCTGGGCTTCGCCCTCGCCGACCGCTTCCGCGGCTCCGACGCGCGGATCTTCACCATGGTCAGCGACGGGGAACTGGAGGAGGGGCAGGTCTGGGAGGCCGCACTGTTCGCGGCCCATCATCGTCTCGACCGGCTGACAGTGCTGCTCGACGCCAACAACTCCCAGGTAGACGGTCCGGTCGACAGCATCACCACCATCGAGCCGATCGCCGCGAAGTGGTCCGCGTTCGGCTGGCACGCGCAGGACCTCGACGGTCACGACGTGGACGCGGTCGCGCGCGGCACTCACCGAGGCCGCCGCGCACGCGGGGCAGCCGAGCGTGCTGGTCTGCCGGACCTCGACCGGGCACGGCCTGGACTGCCTGCCGCCCGACGCGGACGGGCACTTCATCAAGCTGCCGCCCGAGCTGGCCGCGGCCGCGGTCGCGGAACTCACCGGCAAGCTGGAGGCCCTCCATGCGTGAGCGCTCCGGGCCCGAGCGCCCCAGGCCTGAGCCCGCCGTGCGTCAGCCGCCCTACCCCACCGAGCTCAAGCCCTACGGCCGGGCGCTGGTCGACCTGGCCCGGCGGCGCGGCGAGGTGCTGTGCCTCAGCGGCGACCTGACCCGGCAGTGCGAAGTCAACCTGTTCCAGTCCGAACTCCCGGAGCGGTTCATTCACGGCGGCATGGCCGAGGCCAACATGATGAGCATGGCCGGCGCGCTCGCGCGCTGCGGTCACATCCCGTTCGTGCACACCTTCGGAGTGTTCGCCACCCGGCGGCCCTTCGACCAGATCGCTAACGCCATCGCGTACCCAGGCCTCCCCGTGCGCATCGTCGGATTCATGCCCGGCATATCGACGCCGGGCGGCCCCAGTCACCAGGCCACCGACGACGTCGCGCTGATGCGGGCCCTGCCCGGCATGACCGTGGTCGATGTCGCCGACGCGGTCGAGGTCCGCCAGGTCGTCGAGGCCGTGGTGGACGTGCCAGGACCGGTCTACGTCCGGCTCAAGCGCGGCGAGATCCCGGTGATCTTCGGCGAAGGCCACGTGCTGCGGCTCGGCCAGGCCGCAGGTCGTCGTGCCCGGGCACGACGTGGCCTTGTTCGCCAGCGGCATGATGCTCGCCGCCGCGCTGGCCGCGGCGCGGGCGCTCGGCGAGCACGCGGTGTCCGTCTCGGTCATCAACGTGCCCACGATCAAACCCCTGGACACGGCCACCGTCCTGGGCGCGGCCGCCGCGGCGCAGATCGTGGTCACCGCGGAGAACCACTCCATCGTCGGGGGTCTCGGGTCGGCCGTCGCCGAGGCGATCGCCGAGGCAGGACGGGGCCGCCCGCTGCGCCGGGTCGGGCTGCGCGACACCTTCGCCGAGGGGGCGGCCGCCGTCCCGTACCTTTTCGGCGAGTACGGTCTGTCGACCCAGGCCCTGATCGAGACCATCTGGCCGGCCCTCGGCCGGCCTGGGCCGGCCCCCGGGGCGCCGCCCGCCACCGCCGAGCCCGGCGAGTACGCCCCCGTCTGACCCATGGTGGAGGAGCAACGGATGAGCACCAAACCCCGCAGCATCGGCTGGCTGGGCACCGGCCGGATGGGCGCGGCCATGGCGGCCCGCCTGATCGACGCCGGTGAGGACGTCACGGTATGGAACCGGACGCCGTCCAAGACCGGGCCGCTGGTGGCCAGGGGCGCGCGGGCCGTCGAGCGGATCACCGACCTGGGCGGCTGCGACGTCGTGTTCGTCATGGTGTCCACCCCGGGCGACCTGGAGGAAGTGGTCTGCGGGGAGCACGGCCTGCTCAGCGCAGGCGGGGATGGCACAGACCTGGATGGGGCGGACCGCAGGCCGGGCGTGATCGTGGACTGCTCGACCGTTTCCGCGGAGGCCTCGGCCCGGGTGCGGGCGGCCGTGAACGCGGCGGGCGCCGGCTTCCTCGCCGCCCCGGTCAGCGGCAACCCGCACGTGGTCGCCGAGGGTGGGTGCTGCATCGTCGCGTCCGGCCCCGCCGAGGTGTTCGAGCGGGTCAGGCCGTACCTGGAAGAGATCGCGAAGGTCGCCGTGCACGCGGGGGAGGAGGAGCAGAGCCGGCTGGTGAAGCTGTGCCACAACCTCTATCTCGGGATGATGGTCCAGGCCCTGGCCGAGGTGACCAGCCTGGCCGAGAAGGGCGGCACCGACCGGGCCGCCTTCCTGGAGTTCCTGGGCGGCACCGTGGTCGCGTCCGACTGGGTGCGCAAGCGCACCGACGCCCTGGTCCGGCGGGACTGGACCCCGACGTTCACCACCGAGTTGCTGCGCAAGGACTTCGACCTGGGCCTGGACGCGGCGCGGTCGCTGGAGGTGCCCATGCCGGTGGGCGCCATGGTGTATCAGCTGATCCAGACGGCCATCGGCACCGGGCTGCGGCACGAGGACTTCCTCTCGCTCTACGAGCTGCAGGCGGCCGGCGCGGCGCTTCCCGCTGACCAGACACCGCCCGCTCGACCAGACACCGCCCGCCAACCAGACGCTGCCGGAGGAGTGAGCATGTCCCTGCAGGAATTCGTCCCCACGCCCCGCTTCGAGGAGTACTCCGAGGCGTTCGGTGACTTCTACCGGATGGAGCGCCGCGAGGACGGCGTGCTGCTCGTCCGCGGGCACACCCAGGGCGGTCCGGTCCAGCTCAGCGTGCAGAACCACCGCTCACTCGGCCAGATGCTGCGGACGGTCGCCGCCGACCCGGAGAACGAGGTGCTGATCCTCACCGGGTCGGGTGAGGAGTTCATGATGGACTCCGATCCCGAGGGGTTCGCCCTCGAGGAGGCCGACCTGGAGTACTGGGCGTACGAATACGCCTACAAGGACGGCCGCAACAACGTCAGTGCCCTGGTCAACGACCTGGAGATCCCCACCATCGGGCTGCTCAACGGGTCCGGCTTCCACTCCGAGATCGTGCTGATGTGCGACATCACCCTGGCCGCCGACGACGCCACCCTCTTCGACCTGCACTATGACATCGGCTCGGTGCCGGCCGACGGCATCCACAACGCGTTCCAGGAACTCCTCGGCGTCAAGCGGGCGGCCTACGCGCTGCTCACCGGCGAGGCCATCACCGCGCAGCAGGCCCTGGACTGGGGGATGGTCAACGAGGTCATGCCCCGCGACGACCTGGTCGCGCGCGCCTACCAGATCGCCGACCACATCATGACCCAGCCGAGGACCATCCGCCGGCTCACCACCCAGATCGTCCGGCGCCCCTGGAAGCAGCGGATCGTCAGCGACCTCGACGGGGGGTTCGGCATCCAGATGTTCGGCCACCTGGCCAAGAAGCGGGCGGTCCACGGTGAGCAGCACATCAGGTCCACGGTCGACTACGTGCGCGAGGGCCGCAAGAACAACTTCGACTGATCCCCAGACGCCCGAACTAGCGGATTCCCGGTGCCGGTCCCTGTGAGAAGTGGGGCGTTGCGGATAAAATAGACCAGGTGATGGAGTCGTTTCATCCGGCTGTTCGAAGCTGGTTCGCGCCGCAGGTTCCCGGACGGGCCGACGGCCCCGCAGGCTGGCGGCTGGCGGGAGATCGCGGCCGGGAACCATACGCTGATCGCGGCGCCGACCGGGTCGGGGAAGACGCTGGCGGCGTTCCTGGTCTGCATCGACCGGATCTACCGGGCGCACGAGGCCTGTGCCGCTGAGCGCAGCGCGGCTGAGCCCGGCGCGGCTGAGCCCGGTACCGCTGAGCCCGGTACCGCTCCCGGGGACGGCCCGCAGGTCATCTACGTGTCCCCGCTGAAGGCCCTGGCCGTGGACATCTGGCAGAACCTCGAGACCCCGCTGGCGCAGATCGCGGCGGAGGCCGCGAGACTCGGGCTGCCCGCCCCGGACATCAGGGTGGCGGTCCGGACCGGTGACACCCCGCCCGCCGAGCGGGCCGCGATGCTCAAGAAGCCGCCCAATTTCCTGATTACGACCCCGGAGTCGCTGTACCTGCTCGTGACCGCGGAACGGACCCGGGCGATGCTGGCCCCGGCCCGCACGGTCATCGTCGATGAGATCCACGCGGTCGCGGGCAACAAGAGAGGGTCCCACCTGGCCCTGACCCTGGAGCGGCTGGAGCATCTGGCCGAGCAGCCGGTGCAGCGGATCGGCCTGTCGGCCACCCAGCGCCCGATCGAGACCGTCGCCCGGCTGCTGGTCGGCGCGGGCCCCGGCCGGTCGGCACCGGACGGGTCCCCGCGGTGCGCGATCGTGGACTCCGGTCACCGACGCGAGCTCGACCTCGCCCTGGAACTGCCCGGCGACGAGCTCGGCGCGGTGGCGTCGGCCGGGCAGATGGACGAGATCCTGGACCTGATCGCCGGGCACGTGGCGGACCACCGGACCACCCTGGTCTTCGTGAACACCCGGCGGCTGGCCGAGCGGGTCGCGCACCAGCTGGGCGAGACGCTGGGGGAGGGCCAGGTCGCCGCGCACCACGGCAGCCTGTCGAAGGACCGGCGGCAGCGGGTGGAGTCGCGGCTGCGCAGCGGCGACCTGCGGGCCCTGGTGGCGACCGCGTCCCTGGAACTGGGCATCGACATCGGGCCGGTCGAGCTGGTCTGCCAGATCGGGTCGCCCCGCAGCTTCGCCACGTTCCTGCAGCGGGTCGGCCGGTCCAACCACACCCGCGGCGGGATCCCGGCCGGGCGGCTGTACCCGACGTCCCGGGACGAGCTGGTGGAATGCGCCGCGCTGCTGCGCGGGGCGCGGACCGGCCGGCTCGACGCCCTGCAGGTCCCGGCCTGCCCGCTGGACATCCTGGCCCAGCAGGTGGTGGCCGAGTGCGCGGCTGAAGACTGGGCCGAGGACGACCTGCTGGACCTGGCCCGCCGCGCCGCCCCGTTCGCGGACCTGTCCGCCGAGGACTTCGGCGACGTCGCCGACCTGGTCTCCGACGGGATCCGGACCGGCCGCGGGCGCCGGGCGGCCTACCTGCACCGGGACCGGGTGGCCGGACGGCTGACCGGCCGCCGGGGCGCCCGGCTCGCGGCGCTCACCTCGGGCGGGGCGATCCCGGAGCTGGGTGACTTCCGGGTGCTGGCCGAGCCGGACGAGACCCTGGTCGGGACGGTGAACGAGGACTGGGCGATCGAGTCCATGGCCGGCGACGTGTTCCTGCTCGGCACGACCTCGTGGCGGATCCGCCGGGTCGAGCCGGGCGTGGTGCGGGTGGTCGACGCCCAGGGTGCGCCGCCGTCGGTCCCGTTCTGGCTCGGTGAGGCCCCTGGCCGCACGATCGAGCTGTCGGAGGAGGTCTGCGCCATCCGGAAGGCGGTGGCGCAGCGGCTGGCCCCCGGTCAGCCGGCCGGGGCCGGGCGGGCGGCCGCGGCCGCCTGGCTGCAGGCCGAGTGCGGGATCGACCAGGCCGCCGCGGACACGATCACGGCCTACCTGGGCGCCGGGCTGGCCCAGCTCGGGGTGCTCCCCGACATGGACACCATCGTGCTGGAACGGTTCTTCGACGACAGCGGCGGGATGCAGCTGGTCGGGCACGCGCCGTTCGGGGCCCGGCTCAACCGGGCCCTCGGGCTGGCGCTGCGCAAGCGGTTCTGCGTCACCTTCGACTTCGAGCTGCAGGCCGCGGCCAGCGACGACGCGATCTTGCTGTCCCTCGGGCCGCAGCACAGTTTCCCGCTGGACCAGGTACCGAGGTTCCTGGCCTCCAGGACGGTGGAAGGCGTGGTCCGGCAGGCGGTGCTGACCTCCCCGATGTTCGCGTCGCGGTGGCGATGGAACCTGAACCGCTCCCTGGCGGTGCTGCGGATGCGCGGCGGGAAGAAGAACCCGCCGGCCATCCAGCGGATGGAGTCCGACGACCTGATGGCCGCGGTCTTCCCGACGCTGGCCGCCTGCCAGGAGAACGTGGCGCCGGGACCGCTGGAGATTCCCGACCATGTCCTGGTCCGCCAGACCCTCGAGGACTGCCTGCGTGAGGCCATGGACATCGACGGCCTGACCCAGCTGGTCGGGGCGATCGAGTCCGGCCGGGTCACCGTGGTCGTGCGGGACACCACCGAGCCCTCGGTGCTCGCCCACGAGATCCTCAACGGGCGGCCGTTCACCTTCCTCGATGACGCGCCGCTGGAAGAGCGCCGCAGCCGCGCGGTGCCACTGCGCCGCGGTCTGCCCGTCGAACCGCACGAGCTGGGCAAGCTCGATCCCGCCGCCATCGACCGCGTCGCCGAGCAGGTCCGCCCGGACCCCCGCGGCCCCGACGAGCTGCATGACCTGCTGATGACCCTGACCGCCGTGCGTCCCGCCGACGAGTGGCGGCCCTGGTTCGGGGAGCTGACCCGGGACCGCCGCGCCGTCAGCCTGCACGGCCCGGCCGGTGAGTTGTGGTGCGCGGTGGAACGCCGCCCCGCCGCTGAGGTCCTGTTCCCGGACGCCGCCGTGGTCCCGGACCATCCGTGCCCGGTTCCGGCTGGCTCCGCCGGCCCCGCTGACCCCGATGAAGCCGCGGCCGAGATGCTCCGCGGCCACCTGGACTGCCGTGGCCCGGCCACGGTCACCGAGCTGGCCCAGGCCACCGGCCTGCCGGAATCCGGCGTCACGATCGCCCTGGCCCGGCTGGAAGCCGAAGGCTTCGCCCTCCGCGGCCGGTTCCGCCCGGGCTCCATCACCTCAGACCGGGACGAGGAGTTCTGCGCCCGGCGGCTGCTGGCCCGCATCCACTCCTATACCCGGCAGCGGCAGCGCCGCGAGATCGAGCCGGTCACCGCGCGGGACTTCGTCCGGTTCCTGCTGCGCTGGCAGCACCTCGTCCCCGGCACCAGGGCCGAGGGGCGGCTCGGCGTGGTCAGCGTGGTCGAGCAGCTGCAGGGCTACGAACTGGCCGCGGGCGCCTGGGAGAACGCGGTCCTGGCCTCCAGGGTGGACGGCTACCGGCGTGAGTGGCTGGACGAGGCCTGCCTGTCGGGCGAGGTCACCTGGGGGCGGCTGTCGGTGCGGGAGAGCGAGCCCGACCCGGCCCCCCGGCGCAGCGGGCTGGTCCCCTCCCGGGCCACCCCGATCACCCTGGCCATCCGCGACGATCTGCCCTGGCTGCTGCGTGCGGCCCGCGGCGACCTGGCGCCCGCCGAGCCAGGACCAGGCCGGACCCGCGACGTGCTCGACGCCCTCCGCCAGCACGGGGCGCTGTTCCGCCCCGACCTCGGCGCGATCACCGGCCGCCTGCCCAGCGAGGTGGAGGAGGCGCTGTGGGACGGGGTGGCCCGCGGGCTGGTCACCGCCGACGGCTTCCGGGCGGTCCGCTCCCTGCTCCGCCGCAGCCCGCGGTCCCGGCCGTCCGGGCTGCGCGGGCTGCGGCGCGGCCGCAGCGGCGCCGGGGCCGGGTCGGCCGGGCGGTGGTCACTGCTCCCGGGTCCGTCACTGGACGCGGACCGGGACGAGCTGGCCGAGGCCGTGGCCGAGCAGCTGGCGGTCCGCTGGGGCGTGGTCTTCCACGATCTGGTGGCCCGGGAGAATCTGGCCCTGCCCTGGCGCGAGATCTTGTGGGCGTTCCGGCGGATGGAGGCCCGGGAGACCGTCCGCGGTGGCCGGTTCGTCGCGGGGTTCAGCGGGGAGCAGTTCGCCCATCCCGACGCCCTCGACGTGCTGCGCACCATCCGCAAGCAGCGTCCTACTGGCGAGCCCGTCCAGATCTCCGCCGCCGACCCGCTCAACCTGACCAGCGTCGTGCTGCCCGGGCCGCGGATCCCAGCCATCCCGGCCAACACCGTCACCTACGTCGACGGCGCGGTCGCCGCAGCCAGCACCGTGGACTCCGGCCGCGCCGTTTCCTAGGTGCAGGCCGGGTTCACCGGGGGCCACCTGCTGGGCGGGACGTGCCCGTGCTGGACGGGGGGTGGCGGAAGACCCAGCCGCGGTAGAGGCCGAAGCGCACCAGCGTGGCCGTGAGGTTCGCCGCCAGGAGCACGGTGAGCTCGGCGGTGCGGCCCGCCTGGGGAGCGCTGGCGTGCAGGGTGGCCAGCGCGCCCGACGTGAGCGCGAGGCCGATGGCGAACGTGATCAGGCCGCGCACCTGGTGACGGGCGGCGTTCGTACGGCCCCGGATGCCGAAGGTGACCCGCCGGTTGACGGTCGTGTTGGCCATCGCGGTCAGCAGCAGGCTGAGGGCGTTCGCGGCCTGCGCCGGCAGGACGCCCCGCAACAGCAGGTAGAGCAGCAGGTAGGCCACGGTGCTGGCCACGCCGACCAGGACGAATCGGGTCAGCTGGTTAGCGAGCCGGCGGCCAGGCGGACCCGCGCTGCGCAGCGCGGGAACCCTGATCGTGCCGCGGGCCAGCCCGGTCCCGAGCCGCACGATCCCGCGCAGATCGCCCAGGGCGGTGGCCACCACGTTGACCCGGGAGTCGGCGTCGTCGATCCAGTCCACCGGGACCTCGTGGATGCGCAGCCCGGCCCGCTCCGCCAGCACGAGCAGTTCGGTGTCGAAGAACCAGCCCGTGTCCGCGGTGAGCGGTAGCAGGGCCCGGGCCGCGTCCGCGCGGATCGCCTTGAACCCGCACTGCGCGTCGGAGAAGCGGGTGCCGAGGGATGCATGGAGGAGCAGGTTGTAGCCGCGGGAGATGATTTCGCGCTTCGGGCCGCGGATCACCCGGGCGCCCCGCGCCAGCCGGGTCCCGATCGCGACGTCGCTGTGCCCGGACAGCAGGGGCGCGACCAGCGGCAGCAGCGCGTTCAGGTCAGTGGACAGGTCCACGTCCATATAGGCGTAGATGTCGGCGTCGCTGCCGGTCCAGATCGTGCGCAGCGCCCCGCCCCGTCCGGGCCGTTCGATACGGACCGCGTGCACCAACGGGAACTCGGCTGCCAGCGCCAGAGCCTGGGCCCAGGTACGGTCGGTGCTTCCGTTGTCGGCGATCGTGATGCGGGCCGCGAAAGGAAAGCTGTCATCCAGGAAAGCGCGCAGCCGCCGGACGGCCGGTTCGAGGCCGGATTCCTCGTCGCGGACCGGAACCACGATCTCGACCTGGGATTCTCCCGGGGCCCGGGCCGGCACTGCTCCGCGCGGGGCCCGGAGCATGGCTTCAGTGGTATGCATGACCCTGATGTTCAGCGCCGATGCTTTACCGCCCCTTAACTAAGTTTCTGAGACGGCCATGAATGGATCCGGACCGCGGAATCCGGCCGTCGCCGCGGGAGCCGGATAGCGATTCTGCGCCGGTCAAGACGGTTCTCTCAGCAGATAATCAGCTGTCCGCTTAACGGCGACCACGTCGACAAGAGCGGGCGCCTGTACATCTAGATCGAAAGGCCGGCCACGATGCGTTCGGCGATGGCCAGGGACGCTGTGGCGGCGGGGGAGGGCGCGTTGCGGACCGCGGTCACCGGGCCGATCCGGTGAATGCGGAAGTCGTTGACGAGCGCCCCGTCGGGATCCACGGCCTGGGCGCGCACCCCGGCCGGGGCGGTCATCACGTCGCCTGGGCTCAGCCAGGGCAGGTAGGTGCGGGCCTCGGCGAGGAACGCCTTCCGTGACACCGAACCGCGCATCTCACGCACGCCCGCCCGCCAGTTCTGGCGGGCCAGCTGGCGGAAGGCCGCCGAGTGGGCCAGGCGGGACAGCTGATCGCCGGACACGTCGCGGCGGCGGTACCCCTCCCGGGCCAGGGCGAGCACGGCGTTCGGGCCGATGTCTGCCTCGCCGTCGATGCGCGGGGTCAGGTGGACGCCGAGGAACGGGTACGCGGGGTCCGGCACGGGGTAGATGAGGTGCCGTACCCGGTCACGTGCGTGCGGCCGCAGCCGGAGGTACTCGCCGCGGAACGGGATGATCTCCGGCGCGGTCTCGTCGCCGGCCTCGGCGGCGAGCAGGTCGGACTGCAGGCCCGCGCAGATGACCAGCCGGGACAGCCGGTGCCCGCCGGCGGGCGTGCTGACCTCCACGTCGTCGTCCCGGCGGCGTACCCCGGTCACCGGTGTCCCCGTCAGCACCTGCCCGCCGCGGGACACGACGTCGGCGGCGAAGGAGCGGGCGATCGCGGGGTAGTCGACGATGGCGGTGGTCGGCGACAGCAGCGCGGCCTGGCCGGTGATCTCCGGCTCCAGCTCCCGGATAGCCGCCGCGTCCAGCCACTGCACGCCGGGGACGCCGTTGGCGGCCGCCCGCCGCTCGATCTCCCGCAGCTTCGCCGTCTCGGCGTCGTCCCGGGCGACCACGAGCTTCCCGCGGGCGTCCCAGGGCAGGCCCCGGTCCGCGCAGTACGCGCTGAGCAGCTCGACGCCGCGGCGGCACAGCGTTGCCTTAGCCGAGCCGGGCAGGTAGTAGATCCCGGCGTGCACGACCCCGGAGTTGTGTCCCGACTGGTGCTGGGCGACCGCGGTCTCCTTCTCGAAGACCACCACCGGGACGTGCGCCTCGGCCAGCTGCCGGGCTACGGCCAGCCCGACGAGGCCGGCCCCGACGACACCGACCGGATGGTGCGCGTCCCACCCGGCGCTCTGTCCCATTCCGCCTCTGATCGTGTCGTGCCCCGGCCGGAGAACCAGCTGATACCGCGACGGGGGAGTAGCTGAATCGCGGCGTCGTCTTAACGATATGGCCGCGGTGCATGGCGACGACGGTGGGGGGCGTGCGGATCGGCTCCGCCGGACAGCCAGGCCAGTCCGCGGCTACGTGCAGCGGTGTCCGGGCGCAGCGGATCTACTCGGGCACCAGGCCGGGATGCTGCCCCAGCAGGCTCGCCTGGGACACGGTGTCACCGGTGCGGATCGCCTGAACTGCGGCGGCGCAGTGCCCAGCGCTTGCATTCCTTGATGGGATGCCTGAGTGCCCGGAGCAGATCGGGGTCGACGGGGGCCGAACCAGTCGACCGGGATGCCGAGGACACGCTGCGGTTCCTCGCCCTGCCGGGCATAGGGATCCACCCCGCGCGGCATCCCGAACACCTTGTTTCGTTCCTCGCGGTCACTGGCCATCGGGCCACCCCTCTGGTGCCTGGGCTGGGCTGGCGCTCACCCAGGCATACGTCTACAGCATGACGCGGCCGGTTAGCTGATGCAACGCTCCGTGACCCGGAGCGGGTGGTCAATATCTTCCGGGACCCTTCCGGGCCACCCCGCCCAGGATCCTCATGAAGCCGCTGGTGTTCGCGACCGTGCCGTCCTGCTGCCGCCAGGCCCAGATATCGGTCAGGCCTGGCTCGACCAGCGTCCAGTCGCCGAAGAACGCACTGATCTCGTCGCGGGCGCGAGCGGGCACGGTCACCAGTGCCCGGTTGGCGTCCACCAGCTCGCGGGCGGTTTCGCTCCGGCGCTCGGTCCCGACCGCGTGGTCCTGCGATACGTCGGCGTGGGAGATGAGCAGGTAGCTGCCGGGGGCCACGGCCTCGCGCAGTCTGGCCACGGATCCGGCCGGATCGGCCTCGTCGGGGATGAGGTGCAAGACGGCCAGGAGAAGCACGACGACCGGCCGGCTGAAGTCGATCAGCCGGCGAACCTCGGGAGCGCCGAGGATGTCGTCGGGGCGGCAGGCGTCTCCCCGGACGGCCGCGGTCTGGGCGCCGGACAGCAGCGCCCTGGCGTGCGCCACCACCACCGGATCGTGGTCCGCGTACACCACGCGGGAGTCCGCGTTGACCCGCTGCGCGATCTCATGCACGTTCTCATTGGTGGGTAGCCCGGAGCCGATGTCCAGGAATTGCGTGACCCCCTTGCGGGCGCAGAAATCCACGGCCCGCTGAAGGAAATCACGGTTCTGGCGGGCGAGCCAGGGGAGCTGCGGGATAGCACGCGCCTGGCGATCCGCGGCTTCCCGGTCGGACGCGAAGTTATCTTTGCCGCCCAGCCAGTAGTCGTACATCCGGGCGACGTTCGGGGCCGAAGTATCGAATTCCAGCGCCTGCTCGCCGGCCTCCCCCATGCGCAGACCCTAACGCATTCCGGCAGGCCGCCCTATGCCCGAATAGCCGGACGGCCGCGACCGCCGCGACCGCCGTAGCCGCCGCGGCCCAGACCGGCGGCCGCGGCGCCCCCAGCCGTGCGCCGCGCAGGCTCCCCCAGCCGCGGCGGCCACGGAGGCTCCCCCCAGCCGTAGCGCCGCAGGCTCCCCCCAGCCGCAGCGGCCACGGAGACTCCTCCAGCCAGGCTCCTACGGGCGTGCTTCGTAGACGATGTTGAAGGGCGTCTCGGCCACCCGGCGGAACCGGGTGAACCCGGCGTCGGTGGCGAGCCGCCGGATCGGCTCCTCGCCGGCCTGGGCGCCGAGTGAGTAGCCACCGTCCTGGGACAGCGCGCTCGTGACGCACAGGAACGTGGAGAACGAGTAGTACACCCGGCCGACCGGGTTGAGGTTGTCGGTCACGCTCTGGCCGGCGTAGGGCTCGACCACCATCCAGCTGCCGTCCGGCACGAGCATCTGCCGGATATGACGGGCGGCGCCCAGCGGGTCGCCCATGTCGTGCAGGCAGTCGAAGCTGGTCACCAGGTCATAAGGGCCGCCCTGGAAGGTCTGCGCGGACGCGACCTGGAACGTTACCTGGCCACCCAGGCCTGCGTCGGCGGCTTGCTTGCGCGCCTGGATGATCGACCCTTCGTGGTAGTCAGAGCCGGTGAAGCTCGAGCTGGGATACGCACGGGCCATCAGCGTGGTGGACGCCCCGTGGCCGCACCCGACGTCGGCGACCCTCGCGCCCGCGCGGAGCTTAGCCTCGGCACCTTCGAGGGCCGGCAGCCAGCTCGCCACGAGGTTCGCCGCGTATCCCGGCCGGAAGAAGCGTTCGCAGCCGGAGAACACTCCCTCGTCGTGCTCGTGCCAGCCGACGCCGGCTCCGGTGCGGAACGCCTGGGTGACCTTCTGCTCTGACTTCAGGGTCCCGAGGGCCAGCTCGAACGCGCCCGGCGCGTAGACGGCCCCGTCCGGGTCGGTCAGGGCGAAGGCCTGCTCCGGGGTCAGCGAGTACGTCCCGGTGTGCGGGTCGTACTCCACGTAGCCGCCGGCCGCCTGGCCGCGGAGCCATTCATCGACGTAGCGGGTGGTGGTGCCGGTGCGCTCGGCGAGCTCATGGGGCAGCATCGGCTGCTCAGCGAGCACGCGATACAAGCCCAGACGGTCGCCGACGACGACGTTGCCCGCCGCCATCGTGGCGCCGAGGTCTCCGACGAACTTGTGCAGGAACTCCATCAGCTTGTCCTGGTCGATCTCCATTGATCCCTCCCTGGCGGCCCGGTCCGGCCGGTCAGGCCGCCCGGTCAGGCCACGACGTTTTCGGCCTGATCCCAGAGGTACGCGAGCGGACAGCCCGGAGAATCCGCAGCCACCACTGAAGTCTGCGCCGCGAACTACCTATCCCCGGCGTCGAGAACACCTAGCTCAGCCGCGCGGGCCGCCGCCTCGCGTCGGCTGGCCGCGCCCAGCTTGCCCATCGCGGCAGCCACATGACTGTCGACCGTGCGCACGGAGACCACCAGCTCGCTGGCGATCTCGGCGTTCGTGTAGCCCTTGCCGAGGAGGCGCACCACGTCGATCTGACGGGCGGTCAGCCCGGCCGGGTTGACCCTCGTTTCATCCAGCGGCCCGCGCGGAATCCGGGTCACACCCAGCGTGCGAAGGCGCCCGCGAACCTGGGCGGCCAGCGGTTTGGCGCCCAGTTCGTCCAGTGCGGCCAGCGCGGTCAGCAGGTGTTCCGGGTCCGGGCTCTCCGCCAGCGCCGCAGCGTGCTCGTACGGGCATCCCGCGGCCTCCCAGAGTGTGGCGGCCTCCCGCCACCGGCCCGCCGCCTGCACCGCGTAAGGGTGGTCGGAATGCGGCTGGACGTGCTGCCCGGTCTTGGCCAGCCAGTACCCGAGCTCCGCCGCGTGGGGCTGATCGCCGAGCCGGACGGCCTCTTCATAGACCGGCGCTGCGATGTCGTGAACGGCGGCCTGGTCGCCGTGAAGCCATGCGGCCTCAGCGCGCGCGGCCGCGGCCGGGCCGGTCCGCTGCAGCTCGTCGACCTTGGCCGCCAGTTCCCAGGCCCGCCTGAGCAGGCTGGCCGCGTCCGGGTGCCCGCGCCGGACCAGCACCCGGCCGAGCAGCATCAGGGCGGTGCACCGCGTCGGCGTCTGGGCATCCAGGCCTGCCTCGGCCAGCCGCGCGGCCTCGTCCCACCGCCCGCGCGAAAACTCAATCCGCGCCTGCTCCACGCGCATGTACGAGAGGAAGCCCAGGAACTCGGACTCCTCGGCGAGCGTGATCCCCGGCATCAGGTAGGTCTCGGCTTCGTCCAGGCGGAACCAGTCCAGCATGATCCAGACGATGTTGACGTACGCGCGGGACGCGTCCTCGACGTCGCCGGCCCCCAGCGCTACCCGGAGGGCCTCGTCGAGCGTGCGCTCCCCGGCCGGGTCGCCCAGGCTGCACTTCGAGGACCCGATGTTCGCCAGGGCGTGCGAGATGATCGCCGCATCGTTCACCTGCCGGGCGAGCGCCACGGCCCGCTCACCGTAGGCGATGCTCTCGGGGAGCCGATGAGCGAGCATGCACAACTGCGACTGGTTGCTCAGCGCCAGGGCCAGCAGGCGGGTATCCGCAGCCCGCTCGAGAACGTCGACGGCCTCGCGGCCGGCCTGCTCGGCGCCGCTGCGGTCGCCGGCCCACCAGTTCATTCGCGACAGCCACCGCAGGCTGGAGCCCAGGGCCCGCAGATCGCCCTGGGTGCGGTTCAGGTCAACCGCCTGCTGCTGGGCCCGGACCGCCTTCTCTTCCGCCGCGCCACTCGTGTAGCACTCGATCGCGTACTGCTCCAGTAGTCCGGCTCGCTCTGCTGCGGAGAACCGCTCGGCGTGCTCGAGGACCAGACCCAGATGGGCGACAGCCTCGCGGTGCGCACCAGCGCGTGCGGCGTCCCGTGCAGCGGCCGGGCCGTAGCGCACGATGGCGTCTTCGTCGCCGGCTTGCGCGGCGTGATGGACGATCTGCGACACGTCCGACCCGCCCCGCTCGACCAGGGCGGCCAGCACCCGCTGGTTCAGTGCGATGAGCCGCGCCGATGGTATTGAGCTCATGATCGCGCGCCGGGTCAGTTCGTGGCGGAACGAGATCCTGCGGGCGGACACGGTGAGCAAACCACCTTGCTCGGCTGCCGCAAGCGCCGCGACCCCGCCTGGGCCGTCGGGCACAAGCGCATCGACCAGCCAGCGCTCGAGCGTGGACGGCACCACGGCCAGCTGCTCAAGGACGTCCTGGACGGGCGCGTCCAGCTGCCTGACCCGCGCCATCACGGCGTCCACGATCGTGCGGGGAACGCGCTCACCCTGCGCCGAGGCCAGCAGTTCCCCGACGAAGAAGGGATTTCCCGAGGTGAGCGCGAACAGATTGTCCGCAGCGACCGGGCTGCCCGCGCTGAGCTGCCGCACCGCTTCGTGTGACAGCCGGCGCAGGGCCAGATGCCGGACATGACTGCTCCGCGACGCCTCGCCCAGCAGGCTGTACAGCGCCCCCCCGCGGTCCGCTTCATCGTCACGGTAGGTGAGGACCAGAACGGCGGGAAGGTCGGCGATCCGCCGGATCAGGTAGCGCAGCGCGTCAAGTGTCGCGTCGTCCGCCCAGTGAATGTCCTCAATGGCCAGCACAGTCGGATGCTCGGCCCAGTCGAGCTCCGCGCGCAGCGCGGCGAGCACCCGGTCGCGGTCGCCGCCGTCCGTGACGGCCCGGCTGAGCTCTGCGCCCACACTGCCCACGAGGTCGCGGAACGGCCCCAGGGTCCGCGGGGTCGCGAGATCATCGCAATAGCCCACGAACATCCGGCCCTCGGCGGGCAGTCGCGCGCGCAACGCGTTGACCAGGCTTGACTTCCCGATCCCTGCCTCGCCGTTGATCAGCACCGCGGAGCCATCCCCGCTGGCCGCCGCCTGCACGGCGTCAGCCAGCGCCGACAGTTCGGCGTCGCGCTCCAGAATCCCCCGGTTCACACGATGAGTGTAGAAGCCTCCTGATCATGTCGGCGCTCCGTAAAGCACCGCGGCTAAGCCACGTTGCTGCTGTCCGCCGTATATCGCGGCGCGCGCCGCCTGCTGATCCCACGGGACATCAGCCGCCCCGCCCGCGAGAAAAGCGGCGACTTGCTGGCCGTGGACGCGCCGGCCCGCTGGCGGCGTGACCGCGCGTCCCTGACCCGGTGAGCCGTCTGCGCCTCCGTGAGAAGGGCCTTACGCCGCGCGGATGCCAGGTCGGCCTGGATGTGGTAACTGAACATCTGGAACACTCCCTCAGTCTTGGCCAGTTCGCAGGCGTTGCTGCCTGCTCCTAATCTCAGGCGCAGGAGGGTGGCCAGACATCGGCGGTCATTGCCGATTCCAGGGGACTCAGCTGCCGGCCTTGGAATTCCAGTACGGATTCCGCGTGCCGTTCGATGCTGAGGCGGCTAGGTGCTGGGGCCGGCCGCGGCGCCGGAAGTTAGAGCGCCAGGACAGGAATGACCGCGGCCCCGAGCTGCACCCGAGCACTTGCTCGCGGCCGGTGATGGGCGGGCCGCGACCTGGCTCACCCGGCCCGGCGCTGGCTCAGCCGCTGGTCAGGTACGAGACCACGAGGTCACCGAGCATCCGGCGCTGGGCTGCCCGCCGGGCGGGATCGGTCAGGTCACGGCCGAACAGGGCGCGGAACGTGTACCGATTAGCGATCCTGAAGACGCAGAACGAGCTGATCAGCATGTGCACGTCCAGCGGATCTACCGGCGCGGTGAAGACCCCCTCCGCCCGGCCCGCGTCCAGGATCCGGGAGATCATCTCGATCGTCGGCGCGCGCAGCTCGTGCAGGGTGGGCAGGGTGGCCAGGTGGACCGCCTCGTGGGTGTTCTCGATGCTCACCAGGCGGATGAAGTCCGGATGCGCGTCGTGGTGGTCGAAGGTCAGCTCGGCCAGGCGGCGGATGGCCGCGACCGGCTCCAGCCGCTCGACGTCTATAGCCAGCTCCGCGTCGCGGATCTGCGAGTACGCCTGCTCTAGCACCGCTACGTACAGCTGCTCCTTGCCGCCGAAGTAGTAGTAGATCATCCGCTTGGTCGTGCTGGTGCGCGCCGCGATCTCGTTGACGCGTGCCCCCGTGTACCCCTGCCGGGCGAATTCCTCGGCCGCAATACGCAGAATCTCCGCCCGGGTCCGGTCCTTGTCTCGCTGGCGCTCGCCGGGCCCAGGCTTCGTGCTCGTGACGGTGCCCTTGCTGGTGGCTTGGGTCAAAACGGCTCCTGATCAGCTGGACTGGCCGTTGGTTCTGGCCGCACTCCAGCCTAATTGCGCGTGCTCGGCCATTACATGACGCCGGGGCCTTCCGTTCACCCGGGCCTCCACTTACTATTAACCCTCTAGTTCGTACATTAGGTGACTCGGGAGGCGTGTGTTGACCCGGTCTGATGGCGGGACGATGGAGTACCTGGGCAGGCGGCCAGAGAGCGCGAGACCGTGAGCGCCTTAGCGGCCCCGGCCTCCTCCGCGGGCTCCGGGTCACGGCTGATCGGCCTTATCGGCAGTGGCATCCGCGGGTCGCTGAGCCCGGCCTTACACGAACGCGAAGCCCGGGCCCAGGGGCTGTGCTGCCTCTACCGCATCATCGACCTCGACGAACTCGGCCTGACCGCGGCGGACACCCCCGAACTGCTCACCGCCGCGCGCCGTCTCGGATTCGACGGCCTGAATATCACCCATCCGTCCAAGCAGGTCATCCTCGATCACCTCGACGAACTCTCCCCTGACGCGGCCGCGCTGCAGGCGGTCAACACTGTCGTCTTCGAGGACGGGCGGGCCGTGGGCCACAACACCGACTGGTCCGGATTCGCGCAGAGCTTCGCGCGCGGCCTGGCCGGCGTCCCCGCCAGCCAGGTCGTGCTGCTCGGGGCGGGCGGCGCGGGCGCCGCGGTCGCGCATGCGGCTCTGACCTTCGGCACCCACCTGCTGACCATCGTGGACCTCGACGGCGACCGGGCGTCGTCCCTGGCGGCCGACCTCGGCAGCCGGTTCGGTGCGGGCCGGGCCCGGAGCGCCGAACCCAGGGCGCTTGCCTCGGTGTTGGCCAGCGCCGATGGCCTGATTCATGCCACCCCGACCGGGATGGCGGCCCACCCCGGCCTGCCCCTGCCCGCCGGGCTGCTCCACCCACGGCTCTGGGTGGCCGACGTCGTGTACCTCCCCATCGACACCGATCTGGTCCGCACGGCGCGCAGGCTGGGCTGCCGGACCCTCGACGGCGGCGGCATGGCCGTCTTCCAGGCGGTCGAGGCCTTCCGCCTCTTCACCGGCCTCCGGGCCGACGCTGACCGCATGCTCCGCCACTTCCGTTCCCTGACGCGCCCGGCCCGCCCGGCCTCCCCAGCTGACCCGGCCGATCGGCCGGGCCTGCCCATGTCTCCCCCTGGCCATCGAGGAGCGAGCCATGACTGACGCGGCGACGTTGAGCGTGTGCGGGGTGTCGAAGCATTTCGCCGGACTGCAGGCCCTGCGCGACGTGAGCCTGCACGTCAACCGCGGCGAGGTGGTCGGCCTGGTGGGCGACAACGGGGCCGGCAAGTCCACCCTCATGAAGATCATCGCCGGGGTGCAGCAGCCGTCCCTGGGCCACGTGGCCATCGACGGCGAGCCGATGGAGTTCACGAACCCGGCCGCCGCGGCGGCCGCCGGGATCAGCACCGTCTACCAGGATCTGGCCCTGGCGATGGAACGTGATGTTGTCGCCAACTTCTTCCTGGGGCGGGAGACCCTGGTCAGCCACTGGCTCGGGCGGCGCCTCGGCTGGCTCGACCGGCGCACGATGCGGGAGCGTACCGCGCAGGAACTGGCCAAGCTGCACACCCGGATCCCGAACATCGACGCCCGGTGCAAGGACCTGTCCGGAGGCCAGCGCCAGGCCCTGGCCATCGCCCGGGCTTCGGCCTGGTGCGAGCGGGTCCTGCTGCTCGACGAGCCGACCAGCGCGCTCGGCGTCGAACAGCAACGCGAGGTGCTCGACCTGATCCGGCGGGTGCGCGACCTGGGCACGGCCGTGATTCTGGTCAGCCACCAGATGCCCGACGTGCTCGCTGTGTGCGATCGCATCACCGTGCTGCGGCTCGGTTCGGTCGTCGCCGCGGTGCCGAGGAAGGACGTCTCCGTGGACGACCTGATCGCCTACATCACGGGCGCCAAGGCCAGGCCGGCCGAGACGGGCGGTGAATAGGTCATGGGCGAAGTCAAGGCGGTGCCCGACGCTGTGGCCGCCCCGCCGGCCCGGGCGCTGGCGGACGCGAAGGCCGCCGAGCGCCGCGCCTGGCTGCTGCGGGAAGGCTGGACCGGGGTGGTCCTGGTCGCTCTCGTCATCGGGTTCGCCCTCTGGTCGCCCGAGTTCTTCGGCAAGCTGAACTGGCTGAACACCTCGTCCACCGCGACCGAGGTGCTGCTGCTCGCCCTGGGTGAGACGTTTGTCATCATCGCCGGCGGGATCGACCTGTCCGTCGGCGCGGTCCTGGGCCTGTCGGGCATGGTCGGCGGCTGGGTCATGTCGGACCTGATGGCCGGCGGGACCGTGGTCGCGCTCACCGTGGCCGCGGGGTTCGCCGCCGCGCTGGCCGTAGGCCTGGCCTTCGGGCTGCTGAACGGCTGGCTCATCGCCCGGCACAACATCCCGGCCTTCGTCGTCACCCTCGGCACGCTGGGCATCGCCACCGGCCTCGGCGACCTGGTCTACAACGGCCAGGAGATCTCAGCCATCCCGACCTGGGTCGGGGTCT
The DNA here is from genome assembly GCA_963844695.1 of uncultured Actinomycetes bacterium. Taxonomy (GTDB): domain Bacteria; phylum Actinomycetota; class Actinomycetes; order Streptosporangiales; family Streptosporangiaceae; genus RYN-230. The sequence continues at coordinate 10,879 of CAWJPL010000004.1, read as the reverse complement.
TCGGCAACACGAACCTGCTGGGCTGGATCCCGGTACCGGTGCTGATCGCCGCCGTCCTCTGCGTCATCACCGGTCTCGCCCTGGCCAAGACCCGCTACGGCTCCAACACCTACGCCATCGGCGACAGCCGTGAGGCCGCGATCCGGGCTGGCCTTCGCTGGCAGCGCCATCTGGTGAAGATCTACGCGGTCTCCGGCCTGCTGGCCGGCATCGACGGCGTCCTGGTCATGAGCCGGCTTGGGGCCGCGTCGCCCACCTCGGGCCTTACCGACAACCTCAACGCGATCGCGGCCGTGGTCATCGGGGGCGCCAGCCTGTTCGGTGGCCGCGGCAAGATCCTCGGCTCGATCATCGGAACTTTGATCATCTCGGTCCTGCTGACCGGCCTGATCATCGTCAACGTCCCGCCGTACTGGCAGGAGGTCGCCGTGGGCGTCGTGCTGATCACGGCCGTCTACATCGACCAGTACACCGGTCGCCGGCCCGGTTAGCGCCGGCGGCCCCGATCCCCCCAACCCCACCCTCGGCCACTCAGGACCCGGCCTCGTCACGACAGGGGATAACGATGTTAGTCACGACCCGAATGATCGCGCTGCCCGCAGCCGCACTGCTGGCCGCCGCGACGCTGGCCGGCTGCGGTTCCAGTTCCCCCGCCGGCACCAGTTCCAGTTCCGGCTCCGGTTCGGCAGGCCACGGCCTGGTGGCGTTCATTCCCGGCGCCACCGGAGTCGGTTTCTACGACGCGCTGGAGGGCGGGGCGAAGGCCGAGGCGGCCAAGCTGGGTTACAGCTTCCTGTACCAGGGATCGCCAGACTTCACCCCCGCCGCGCAGACCCCGGTGGTGAACGCGGTCTGTGCCAAGCACCCCAAGATCCTGCTGGTCGCGCCCACCGATCCGGTCGCGCTCCGCCCCGCGATCCAGACCTGCCTGAACGCCGGGATCAAGGTCGTGAGCGTGGACACCGGCCTGTCCAATACCTCGGGCCTGGTCAGTGCGATCAGCTCGGACAACATCCAGGGTGGGGAAGCGGCGGCCGACGTGATCGGCAAGGCGCTGAAGGGGCACGGCCAGGTCGCCGTGTTCAGCATCGACGGGACCACCACCACCCAGGTCGAGCGGGTCAAGGGCCTCAAGGAGGGGCTGGCACGCTATCCGGGCGTCTCCATCGTCTCGTCCCAGTTCACCGGCCAGCCCGAGACCGTCTCGGAGACCGACACCAAGGCGGTCATGACCTCCCATCCGCAGGTCAAAGCGCTGTTCGGCGCGGCTGAGACCAATGCGGAAGGCGCCGCGCAGGCCCTGTCCTCCCTCGGAGACACCGGCAAGCTCACCGTGGTGGGCTACGACGCGGACCCGTCCGCGGTGTCTCTGCTCAAGTCCGGTGCCATCAGCGCTCTGGTCATCCAGCAGCCCGCCCTGGAAGGCCAGCTCGGCGTGGAGTACGCCAACGACGCCCTCACCGGCCACACCTCCCTGATCAAGACGTCGGTGCTACTGCCGAACGTCCTGGTCACCACGGCCCAGTCGCGGGATCCGTCCTATACCAAGTACTACTACCCGGCGGCCTGACGCCGGTCCGGTCCGGTCGTCCGGCACGGCACCCGGGCCGGACGACCGGACCGGCACCTGCCCGCAAACCCCTACCGCTGATCCCACGCGACGCAAGGAGCGGATCCCGGATGCGCAAATCGATCGCCACCGTGTCAGTCAGTGGCACGCTGCCGGAGAAGCTGGCCGCGATCGCTCAGGCCAGGTTCCACGGCGTGGAGATCTTCGAGAGCGACCTGGTCAACTCGCCGTTCCCGCCCGAGCGGATCCGCTGGCAGGCCGCCGACCTCGGCCTGGCGATCGAGCTCTACCAGCCCTTCCGCGACTTCGAGGCGATGCCTCCCGACCGCTTCGCGGCCAACCTCAAACGGGCTGAGCGCAAGTTCGACGTCATGGAGCGCCTGGGCGCGGAGACCCTGCTGGTGTGCTCTAACGTGTCCCCGGACGCGATCGGCGACGACGCCCTGGCCGCCCAGCACCTGCACGCTCTGGCCGAACGGGCCGCGGCGCGCGGCCTGACGATCGCCTACGAGGCACTGGCCTGGGGCAGGCATGTCCGCGAGTACCAGCACTCGTGGGAGATCGTCCGGGCGGCCGGCCATCCGGCGCTCGGCCTGTGCCTCGACAGCTTTCATATCCTCTCGCGCGGCTCGGATCCCGCGGGGATCCGCCGCGTGCCCGGCGAGAAGATCTTCTTCCTGCAACTGGCCGACGCGCCGGTCCTAGGCATGGACGTGCTGCAGTGGTCCCGGCACCACCGTTGCTTCCCTGGTCAGGGCGGCTTCGACCTGACCGGCTTCGTCGGGCACGTGCTGGCCGCCGGCTACGGGGGACCCCTCTCGCTGGAGGTGTTCAGCGACACCTTCCGCCAGGCCGAGCCGGAATCCACCGCCCTGGACGCGATGCGCTCGCTTCTCTACCTGGAGGAGACGCTTCGGGTCCGGCTGGAGCACGGCGGGGTCCGCGCCTCCCAGGATCCGCGGCGGCACCTGCCCGGACCGCTCGGCCTGTTCTCGCCGCCCCCCGCTCCCATGTCGCCTTCGGCGGGACAGCCCGCTCCGGTCCAGTCCGGCCTGGCCTTCGCAGAGATCGCTGCGGCCGCTGCGGACGCGCCGGCCCTGGCCGACACGCTGCGCGCGCTGGGCTTCACCCGGGCCGGCAGGCACCGGACCAAGAACGCCATCTTGTGGCGGCACGGTGCGGCGTACCTCGTCCTGAACACCGACCCGGCCGGGGCCGCCGGCCCGGACGAATTCCGGCGCGACCCGCAGCTGACCGCGCTGGGCCTGCGCACCACCGACAGCGCCGCTCTCGCGGACCGGGCCGAGCAGTACCTCGCTCCTGTCCTTCCGCGCCGGCGGGGCAGCGGCGAGGCCGATCTGCCCTCGATCCGGATCCCCACCGGGGCGGAGCTGCTGTTCTGCCAGAACGATGACGAATGGCTCGGCGACTTCACCACCGCGCCGGGGCCTGAGCCGGGGCTACACTCCGGGCCGGGGCTGGAATCCGGGCCAGCGTTGGAGCCGGGGCGGTCACCCGCTCCGGGCCTGCTGACCGGGATCGACCACGTCGCCCTGGCCGCGTCCTTTGACCACTTCGATGACTCGGTCCTCTTCCTGCGGGCGGTGCTGGGCCTGGAACCGGGCGAGGACCTCGAGCTGGCCGACCCGCGAGGGCTGGTGCGCAGCCGCGTCCTGGCCGCGGCGGATGGGTACGCCGGCGGGGTGCGGATCGCGCTGAACATGCCGCCGCTGGGGGGCCGGGCTGGCCCGGCCGCCCAGCACGTGGCGTTCAGCTGCGACGACGTCTTCGCCGTGAGTTCCGCCCTACGGTCCGCGGGTGCGCCGCTGCTGGTGATTCCGGACAACTACTACGAGGACCTGCAGGCCCGACTCGACCTGGACGAGCGGACCGTCACCCGGCTGCTGGGCTCAGGCATCCTCTATGACCGGGACGTCCGGGGGGAGTTCTTCCACTTCTACACCGCGCCGCTCGGCCCGCGCCTGTTCATCGAGGTCGTTCAGCGCCTCGGGGACTACGCCGGATACGGCGCGGTTAACGCCCCCACCCGGATGGCCGCTCAGCGCGCGCTGCGGCCCGCCGACCACTAGCGCCCTCACGCGACCTTCTCCTCACGCGACCTTGCGGGCTCCCGGGCCCGGGACGGGAGAGACCTCACGCGCGGACTCCAGGACGTGGCCGGCCTGGCAGGACAGCTGCAACTGCACCGGCTGCCCGCAGTCGCGGTGCTGGAGCAGGACCGGGGGGCCGTCCGGCCGGGCCGCGTGCTTGTCGCCCCACTCCATCAGCCCGACCAGCACGGGATACAGGTCCAGGCCCTTCTCGGTGAGGCGGTACTCGTGCCGGCTGCGCTGGCCGCTGTCCTGATAGGGCACCTTGCGCAGCAGTCCTTCCGACACCAGGCGGCCCAGCCGGTCGCTGAGCACCTGCCGGGGGATCCCGGTCCGGTGCTGCATGTCTGCGAACCGGCGCACGCCGTTGAACGCCTCGCGCAGCACGAGGAACGTGGCCCGCTCGCCGATGATCGACACCGCCGCGCCGATCGCGCAGTTGGCGGGGTCGTAGTCCATGATCCAGGTACGTTCCATGGGCCCAGGCTAAGTCTGGTTGACAGACTCAGCAACCGGAGTCCATGCTGAGTCTGTGAATCGAACCCAGGTACACCAGGCTCCGGCCCGCGGGGCCGTGACGATCCGGCCGCCAGACGCCGCAGACCTGGCCGCGCTCACCGGCTTCCTGGCCGGGCTTTCCACCCGGACCCGCGTCCAGAGGTTCTTCGCGCCGGTCCGGCCGACCCCGGCCCTGGTCCGCAGCGCGTGCGGTCAGGCCGGCCCGGCGGGCCGCGCCGACGTCCTGCTCGCCACCCACGGCGGCGTCATCATCGGCCACGCCATGGCCGCCGACCGGGACGCCGCGGGTGAATCCCTGACCGAGATCGGTGTGGTGGTGGCGGACGCCTGGCAGGGCCAGGGCGTGGGCTCGGCCCTGGTCCGCGCGCTGCTCGGCCGGGCGCAGGCCCGCGGCGTGACGTCGCTCTGCATGGACGTGCTGCCGGATAACCACCAGGTGCTCGGCATGATCGCCGGTCACTGGGCCGCGGCGCGCACCCGGCGCGACTCGGACTGCCTGACCATCCAGGTCGGACTGCCCTCAGCCCGGCGCGAGGCCGTCACCCCGGCCCGCCTGTCACTGGCCGCCCGCTAACGCCAGACCCGGCACTTCCAGGATCCCGGCCAATTACTGGTGTGATGCGTCAGAAAGTGACCAGGATCATGGAGACTCTGTTGATGATGACGGAGGGGGGCCCGGATGGCGTCGATCCCGGCTGGAAGCCAGTACGTGGCGATGGGCAGCTCGTTCGGGGCCGGGCCTGGTCTCACGCCCCGGGCGCCCGGGAGCCCGCGCCGCGCGGGCCGGTCGGCCGGTAACTACGCCCACCTGGTGGCCCGCGCACTGGGACTGGACCTGTGTGACGTGACCTATTCCGGCGCGACCACGGACGACGTCCTGCGGACGTCCGCCCGGGGGGAGCTCGCCCAGCTCGAGGCCGTCACCCCGGCCACGCGCCTGGTCACCCTCACCGCTGGCGGCAACGACGTCGGCTACCTACCCCGGCTCACGCTCGCCAGCCTGCCCTGGCCGCTGCGGACCCTGCCGAAGGCCCGGACCCAGATCGCCGGGTTCGGTGACCCCGCCGCCACCGACGATCGGTTCGCGGGTGTCAGCTGCAATCTCCGGGCGATCGTGCACGGTGTGCGAGACCGGGCCCCGGCCGCCCGGGTGCTCTTCGTCGACTACCTGACCATCCTGCCGCCAGCAGGAGAGGGTGCCGGGCCGCCGCCGCCGGCCGGGATCGCGGACTGGGGCCGCGCCATCGCGGCCCGGCTCGCGACCACGACCCACGCCGCGGCGCAGGCCGCCGGCGCCGAATACGTGGCGGCCTCAGCGGCGTCGGCCGATCATCATGCCTGGTCGGCCACACCCTGGACGCGGCGCTTTCACCTGTCGCTGCGCGGCGGGGCGCCGTACCATCCCAACGCGGCCGGGATGGCGGCGGTCGCCGGCCTGGTGCTCACCACCCTGGAGACCGGATGACCCTGGAGATCCGGCGGCTGCACCTGGCCGCCCTGCGCGGGCCCGACGGCGGGGAATGGCCCGTGCACGGGTTCGTCGTCGTCCACCCCGGCGGGGCCGCCCTGGTCGACACCGGCGTCGGCGGCCCGGATGATCTGCTGAGCGACTGGCGCGTGGTCAACCGCACCGCCGCCGACGCGCTGGCCGGCATCGGGATGAGCCCCGCCGACATCGGCCTGGTGATCAATACGCACCTGCACTTCGATCACTGCGGCCAGAACGCGGTCTTCGCGCACGCGCCCGTCTACGTGCAGCGGGCCGAGCTGGCCCGGGCACAGCGCGAGGCGCCGCAGCTGTGCGACTGGCTCGGCTTCATGAACGCGTCGTTCGAGCTGCTCGACGGTGACGCCGAGATCCTGCCCGGGCTGTCGGTCATCACTACGCCCGGCCACACCGCGGGCCACCAGTCCGTCGTGGTGCGCGCCGGCGACGGCTCCGCTGACCTCCTCACCGGCGACGCCGCGTACACCCCGCGCCAGTACCGCGAACCGCCCGGCCCGGGCGGCTCGGGCCTGCCGGACGGCCAGGCCGCCGACTTCGCGGCGTGGCAGGAGTCGCGGGCGCGGATGCACGCGCTAGGCGCCGCGCGGGTGCACTTCTGCCATCACACCGCCGTCCTGCATCAGTAGCGGCCCGCCCATCTTCCGGTGATGAAGGCGCGCGGCGCTGCGGGCGAAGATCGGGGCCGCGTTCGCCGACGCGTTCGTGGCGGCTGACGGCCAGATCGTGTCGGGCACGCAGACCGCCTACGTCCTCGGCCTGCACATGCAGCTCATCCCCGAGGAACTGCGGGCGGCGGCGGCCAGCCATCTGGTGGACGCGATCCGGTCGGCGGACTGGCATCTGTCCACCGGGTTCGTGGGCGTGGGCTACCTGCTGCCGGTGCTCAGCTCCACCGGGCACAACTGCGTCGCCTACCGGCTGCTGGAACAGCGGTCCGCGCCGTCCTGGCGGTACATGATCGGCCACGGGGCGACCACGATCTGGGAGCGCTGGGACGGCTGGACCGCCGATCGCGGCTTCCAGTCCGCCTCGATGAACTCCTTCAACCACTACGCCCTCGGCTCGGTCGGCGAGTGGCTCTACCTGTTCGTCCTCGGCATCGGCCAGGAGCCGGGATCGGCCGGCTTCCAGCGGTTGCTCATCCGCCCGCACCCGGGCGGCTCGCTCCGCTCGGCCCGCGGCAGCTACCGCTCGGTGCGTGGGCTGATCAGCAGCGCGTGGCAGCTGGAGGAAGGCCAGTTCCGGTTCCAGATCCAGATTCCTCCTAACGCGGCGGCCTCGGTCCGGATACCCAGCGCGGACGGGCCCGCTGTCCGGGACGCCACCGGCCGCGGGCCCGCGGGGATCGCCAGCTTCCCCGGCGCCGCCGGGGCCCAGGAAGCCGTGTTCGAGGTGGGCTCGGGGACGCACGAGTTAACCGGGCCGGCCGCCGACGCCGGCGAGCCCTGGGCCTGGCCAGCCGCCGTCGTGATACCTACCTGCAGGCTGAACACCGGCTTTGAGATTCCGCTGCTGGGACTGGGCACCTACCCGATGGACGGCGCGGCGGGCGCCGCGGCGATGGCCGGGGCGATCTCGGCCGGATACCGGCTGCTGGACACCGCGGCGAAGTACGGGAACGAATGGGCGGTCGGCGAGGCGATCAGGCGCAGCGGGGCCGACCGGCAGGAGCTCTTCGTCAGCAGCAAGCTCCGCGGCGCCGACCACGGCCGGGCCAAGACCCGGTCCGCGCTGGCCGCCAGCCTGGACCGGCTGCGCCTGGACTACCTGGACCTGTATCTCATCCACTGGCCGCTGCCGCGGCTCGGCCTGTTCGTCGAGTCCTACGAGGCCATGCTGGACCTCGCCGCCGAGGGGCTGATCCGCTCGGCCGGGGTGTCCAACTTCAAGCCCGCTCACGTCGCGGCACTGATCGAGGCGACCGGGGTGGCCCCGGCGGTGGACCAGATCGAGCTGTCCCCGGCCCTGCCGCGCCGGGACACCGTCGCCTACCTGCGCGGCGCCGGCGTGTTCACCCAGGCGTGGGGGCCGCTCGGGCTCGGTCACCAGGTGCCCGGATCGGCCGCCGTGACCGCCGTGGCCCGCGCACACGGGGTCAGCCCTGCCCAGGTGGTGCTGCGCTGGGCGGTGCAGCAGGGCATCGGGGTGATCCCTAAGTCGGCCAGCCCGCAGCGCCAGCAAGCCAACCTGGACATCTCCGGATTCTGCCTCGCCGACGCCGAGATGACCGCGCTGGCCGCGCTGGACCCTCGGCGAAGACGCGGCTGTGAACTCCGACGAGCGCGTGGAGTTCTAGCTAGCGCTCGTACTTCCAGATCACATAGGTGCCCTGGCCGTACGGCGGGACCTCGATGCCGTAGGGGACGACCGAAATGGTGTGGTAGTGCGGGTTGTGGTGCAGCAAGGTGGCCAGGCCGTGGTCCAGGGCGCTGGTATCGGTGAAGTTGAGGGCCACGTAGGAGAAGTAGCCATGGGTGATGTACCTGGCGAAGGTGCTGGCGTCACCCGCGGCGAGGATGCCCGCCGTGGCGGTCGGGCTCCCGGTGCTGGCCCCGGACGGGAGGACGATGTTGCGGGTGCTGGACCAGCGCCGCCACTCAAGCCCGGCCGGCAGGTAGTACTTGGCGACCGAAGGATCCTCTACCAGCAGCCGTCCGGGGCCGGAGTCGGCCAGCGGGCGCAAGACCGCGACGAAGGCTTTCGCATTGGGCCAGCTGGTCGCGAACGACCAGGACTGCACCGCGCCCAGGTATACCGGGAAGGCCAGCGCGATCACGCAGGCGGCGCTCACGTACGCCTGCTCCCGCCCGGCCGGCGCGGCGGCGATGAACCGGTCGGCCGCGTAGCCCGCGGCGATGGCCGCGAACCAGGCGCCCACGCCGACGTGCACATTGAGCAGCGCACCGGTGTGCAGCCAGGCCTGCTCGGCCGGTCCGAGGATTGCTGCGGCGGCCAGGACGGCGAGCAGCCAGGTCCGGGCCCGTCCCTCCCGCCGCGCGGCGCTGAATACGACGCCCCCCACGGCCAGGATGACCAGAATGCCCGCCCAGTACCACGTGCTGGACAGCACGGACAGGGGCGAGCTTGTGTGCGCCACCGGGCTGAGGATGGTCCGCTTGAATCCGCTGAGATAGCTGCTCCCGCCGATCAGCAGCCCCGCGGCCAGCAGTGCGATGACCGTGGTCAGCAGGATAGCCCCCCGCCGCAGCGCGATCCTTCCACCCATCGCCGGGTACGCGGCGAGCACCGCCAGCACGAGCACGACCACGTCGAACAGGATCGTGGAGTAGGACGTGGCGTTGGCCAGGGCCAGGACCGCGCCCGCCGCGATCATGCGGCCCGGTGCTACCCCCCGGTCACCGACGCGCAGCACGCACCACGCGGCCAGCGCCACGAGGAACAGCGACAGGGCGTCGTACGTGGCGAACGCGCCCAGGTGCAGGCTCGGGCCGAGCACCGCGAACAGTGCCGCCGCGAAGAACGCGGCCCGCCGCCCGTACTGCCGCCGGGCCGCGTTCCACAGCAGGGTGGTCGCCGCGAGCATGAAGACCAGGGACAGGGCCCGGGCCGCGGTCAGGCCGCCGACGTGGTCCGCGAGCGCGCCGAGCGGCGGGTAGATCACCGGGGCGCCGGAGAAGTAATAGGGAAACGGCGGGATGGCCGTGCCGTGCAGCCAGTCCGCCCATTGCAGGTGCCCGGCCCACAGATACAGTCCCTCGTCCTGGTAGGCCGTGTCCGCCCGGACCAGCCGCAGCGTCAGCAGCGCCTGGACGACGAGTACCGGGAGCAGCGGCCACCCGCTGGGCACCTGCCACCTGGTGGGCTGGTCGTCCCGGCGCGCAGCGGTCCGCCCGGCGACGAGCGTGCCCGCCGGGGCCTCTGCCGGCGCCGGCGTATGACTATTCATGACGGGTCTCCGCGTCCTGTGTCCGGTGCGCTGAACAATGGCCGGCCAGCCCCCCGGGCGCACCTGGCCCACAGCCGAAAGGCCTGGGTGCACGGCGCAGGTGTCTTAGTCGTTTGTGCAGACATGCGGGGAGCCTGATTTACCCGGCCTATACGCGTACGACGCACGAACCCGGCCATCCGATCACCGCCGGGGCAAAAAAGGTCACGGCCAAGGGCGCCGTATCCGCCACGTGCTGGCCTGGCCTGGCCGCCCTGCTCTCCGGGCCTACTCTCCGGCGTCCGCGGTGACCCACCGGGAGGCGACCTGGTCGGCGCGCCGCCTGGTCGGCGCGTGCCCGCTGACCGCGGCGAGGAACGTATCAGCCGCCAGGGCGAACAGGGTGGCGGGACCCACCGCGGTGACCGTCGCGGTTCGCGGAACCCGCCGGAGCAGCGCGATCTCGCCCAGGCCGGTGCCGCGGCCCCGTACCCCCCGGGGCCGCCCGTCCACGCAGACCGCGACCTCGCCGTCGGCGATGACATAGAACTGGTCTGCGGCCTCGCCCTGCCGGATGAGTACCTGGCCCGGGACCGCGTCAATCCGCTCCAGCGCGCCGGCCAGGGTCTCCAGCGCCGGGCCGGGCAGATCCGCGAAGTGCGGCAGCGAGCGCAGCAGCGCTACCTCGGTCACGGGTACGCCCGGGCCCTGGTCTACCCGGCGCAGGGTCCGCAGCCCGCACGCCGCGGTGACCGGCAGCAACGCTCCGACGGCGACCAGCGCGAGCCGGGCCCCGCCCAGCCCGACGAGCAGCGGGGTCAGCAGCGAGCCGGCCGCCAGGCCGGCCCGGACAGCCCTTCGACGATCCCGAACACCCGCCCGATCAGCTGCGCGGGCACCACCCGCTGGAGCAGGGTGTTCGCGGACACGGCCAGGACCGCCCGGCCGCCGCCGGCCACCACGACGAGCGTGACCACCGGGCCGGCCGCGCTGGTGAAACCGGTGAGGATCAGGCCCAGGCTGAGGGCGAGCAGGGAGATCAGCAGGGCCCGGCCGAGCCGCCGCCCGAGGAGGTGCGCGGTGAGCAGTCCGGCGGCGACCGCGCCCACCCCGTACGCCGTGTTGAGGTAGCCGACCCATACCTGGCCCCGGCCCAGCACCTGAATGGCTATCACCACGAACAGCACGTCGAGCGATCCGACCACCACGTACTGGGCGGTGAGCAGGCTCACCAGCAGCCGCGGCCTCGGCTGCCCGGCGACCTCACGGGCCCCGGCGAGCAGCGT
>CAWJPL010000003.1:0-156856 GCA_963844695.1 uncultured Actinomycetes bacterium | reverse complement strand
TCGACGCAGTTGCCGCCGTTCCCGCCGCTGTAGCTGCTCTTTCGCCAGGTGGCGTTGCTCAGGTCCATCGTTCCTCTGCCACTTTCCTGATCAAGTCTCGTGAGGGCCCGCGGGGCAGCGCTTCTGCTCGCAGCATGTCGAAGGTTTCGCTGACCTTCGCCACTACGGATGACTTCTCCGTGGTGTGGCCCACATCGGGTGACTCCATGTAGACGATACCCGGCGCGTTCTCGAAGGCAGCGATGGCGAACGCGCCCAACAGCCCTACGTGCGCGCCGGCTGCGACGGGGACGACCTGGACCGTGATCTTGTACCGATCGGACACGTCCATCAGGTGCTCCAGTTGGCCATGCATGGTCTGCGCGCTGCCGATGCAGCGGGTAAGCACTCCTTCGTCGATGACTGCCCATAGAGATGGCGGCTTGGGCTGCTCGAAGATGGCCTGCCGCTCGATGCGGGCACTGACGAGCTGGTCCAGCTCCTCGTCGCTACCGGCTGACCGCCACGCCTTGAACAGCGCCTGGGCATAGTCGGGCGTCTGAAGCAGTCCAGGGATCAGCAAGGGTTCCCAGGTGTGCAGCGAGATGGCCCGCCGCTCGGCTTCGACCCATTCGGTGAACCAGGACGGATAGCTGCCGTCCCAGCGGCGGGCCAGCTCGTAGATTCGTGCGAACAGGCCCCCGGCATCGGGGAGCGCCCGGTCGCAGTACTCAACGAAGTCGGGGGAGGGCGTGCGCTCGCCGGTCTCGACCTTGCCGACCTGGGCGCCGGAGTAGCCAACCTTCTGACCCAGCTGTTCCTGGCTCAACCCGGCCGCGGTCCGCCAGCGGCGAACCTCAGCGCCGAAGAAATCTAAGGGCCCCGCCGTGGGGTCAAGCTCACGTGTCAGCGGCACCACAGCCCCGCTTTCCGGACGCTCTCGCCACCCGGGGGTGACGTTCGGACACGCCCTGACGACAGCCTGTCTTGGCTAGCGATCCTAGGGCCTGCCTGAACAAGATGACTACCAGTAATCGCTTCATAAGCCCTGCGACGTCGGCATCGGGAGAAAGCATGCGCAAGACCAGCACCGCTCCGCTGATCGGATGGTCCCGCAACTTTCCCGCCACCCCTGGGCAGGCCGGGGAAGCGCGGCGGTTCCTGGCTGCGATCCTCGACGGCCACCCGGCCGACGACGCCATCCTCTGCCTGTCTGAACTGGTCACCAACGCCACTATCCACAGCCGGTCCCGGCAGCCCGGCGGCTGGTTAACCGTGCGCGTCCAACGCCGCGATGACCACGTGCGGGTGGAGGTCTGTGACCAGGGCGGACCCTGGGCTGAGACCGCGCACGCGGACGGGCAGACCGGGCGGGGGTTACTGATCGTGGACCGACTGGCCAGCACCTGGGGACGCAGCGGCAACGCCGCAACCGGCTGGATCACCTGGTTCGAGCTGGACCCGTGCTCATGACCGCAGGCCAGCCTGCCGTCAGGGCACAAGACAGCACAGCCAGCGTCCCGGCCAGCCGGTCCTGGACAACCACCGTCGATGGCACCCGGCTGCGCCAGGCCCGCCGCGAGCATGGGCTGTCCCAGGCCGAACTGGCCGGGGCGGCCGGGATCAGCGTGACCACGCTGGCCCGGCTGGAACGGCAAGCCAGGACGCGGTGCCGCTGCCGCACGCTGGCCCGGCTTGCTCTCGCCCTCGGCGACGACCCGGCATCCACCACCTTGCGGCCAGCCGTCTGACACCTGCCAAACGACTACCCGGGCAACGGCCGGAAAATTCTCCCAGCGAATTTCGTGACACAGAATGGCCCACGACGGAACCGTCCGGGACACGACAGCAATAATCACCAGCCAAACCGCAACCCGATGCCGCAAATGCCATTTGACTCAGCTGATGACGTATCGGCATAACTTGAAGGACCATCCCGTCACCCCAGCTAGGCGAGGGGCCAGTCAACGGGAACCAGGTCACTTCGGGTCAGCTTAGGTGTGATGAGAATGGCAGGTCAGCTCCACACTCCAGCAGAGGCAGCCGGAATACTCAAGGTGCGCGAATCCTGGCTCAAGACCAAAGCCGCCGCCCGCGTCATCCCATGCACGTTCATCGGTAAGCACCTGCGGTTCAGCGAGGACGACATTGCCGCGATCATGCAGGCTGGGGCCCGCCAGCCTGTCTCGTCCCGCGAGCCCAGGCCCCGCCCCGGCTCCGCCTGACCAGTCCGGCCGCTACCGGGAGATCACATGGCTTATGCGGAGAAGCGGGGGAAGGGCCCGGCGCCGTGGCGGGTGAAGTACACGCTGCCCAACGGCATCGAGATCAGCGAGTCCGGGTTCGAGACCAAGGCCGCCGCGCTCACCTGGGGACGGGACCAGGAAGCCAGGATCCGCGAAGGCCGGTGGACCGACCCGAACGCCGGGAAGCTCACCGTCGGCGAATGGATCAACCGGTGGCTCGCCACCCAGGACGTCGGCATCAGTACCGTGGACCACCGCGACTACCTGCTCCGCCGCTTCATCCGGCCCACCTGGGACGAGACGCCACTGCACTCCCTCAGCACCGAGGAAATCACCCGCTGGGAGAACGCACTGCCCGCCCGGACCGGGGTCTCACCGCGGACGGCACGAGCCGCCCGCACCCTGCTCGGCACCATCCTGGGCGACGCCGCCACCACCAGGCCGCCGCTCATCCCGTACAACCCGGCACTCCGGCCACGTAACCGGGGCCGCCGGACCGGCCGACGGCTCCAGCTCACACCTCAGCGGGCCTGGGCCACCCCGCTGGAGACCCTCTTACTGGCCGAACGGGCCGCCCTGACGACCGGCCGGGACGAGGACTTCACCCTGATCGTCACCATCGGCTACACGGGCCTGCGCTGGGGCGAGGCGATCGGCCTCGAATACGCCTACCTGCACCCCGGCGAGATCCACGTCGAGTGGCAGCTCCGCGAACTCAACGGCCGCTTCCACCGGCTCCCGCCCAAGGACGACTCCTACCGCAGCCCCGCCTGGGAGCCGAGTCTCCCTGTCGACTTGCCGCCTTTCCTGACCGCCCTGCTCACCCGCCAGATCCAGGACCACCCACACCCACCCTGCGGGTGCGCCGCCCAGCACGGCGGAAGCGGCCGGTACCTCTTCCTCGGCCCCGACGGCGGCCACTACCGGCGCAGCAACTACGCCCGCCGCGTCTTCCGCCCCGCCTGTGACGGCCACCACGAAGCCAAAGAGGGCCGGTCCCGCTAAGCTTGTCATCGCCGACGCCACCACCTGGCCCGGCGTCCCCATCGCCGCCTGGCCACCCGCGGACCCGTCCACTGACTACGCACCGCCGCGCGGCCGCGGCATCCAGGCCATCCGCGACGACACAGCCCTCGCCTGCTGGCTTCCCATCAAGCCGGGCCTGACCGTGCACGGGCTGCGGCACGGGCACAAGACCTGGATGGCCGAAGACGGCATCCCCGAGATCCTCGCCGAACAACGCCTCGGCCACCAGGTCCCCGGCATGCGCGGCCTCTACGCCCACGCCAGTGACCGGATGCGCGACGACCTCATGCACGCACTCCAGACACGATGGGAAGACTCGCTCCGCGACCGCGCCGCCATCGCCCTCCGCACTCGACGACCCGCAGCAGGTGACCACCGGAATCAGGCGACACCGGAGACGAGCGTGATCTCCCAAATTCCTCCCAACCGCCCCAGGCGGCCCGCGCGAGGCACTCTCGCGATACGAGGAGAACCGGAATTAACAGCCTCTGACCTGGCCAGATACCAGAAATCGGGAAGTGGAGCTAAGGGGACTCGAACCCCTGACCCCCTGCTTGCAAAGCAGGTGCTCTTCCAGCTGAGCTATAGCCCCGCACCACAGCGGTTCAAGGGTACCCGGTTGGCGCCGACCCAGAGGGCGGCGCAGCAGAGGCTCTCCGTCAGGGGGGCGGCGCCGGCGAAGCGGTCGCGGGCGGCGCAGATCCAGGCCGTGCCCCCGACGCAGATCCAGGCCGCGAACCAGGCCCGGACCCGGCAGACGCAGAGGGCCCGGGCGTCCCCCGCCCCGGATCGGCCGCCTCAGCCAGCACTCCCGGAAGCTCAGCAAAGCTACCCAGCAGATGGGTCGCGCCCGCCCGCTGTAGCCGGTCGCGGGTGTGACCTCCGGTCAGGATCCCCGCCACGATCTGGGCACCAGCCCGCCGGCCGCACAGGACGCCGCTTTCGGTGCCTCCTGCGTAGGCGGTCTCGCGGACATCGGTGACTCCCAGTCGCAGCATCGCGCACAGCATGGGGTCGGGCCACGGGTAACCGCGGGGTGCGTCCTCGGGGCACAGCACCCAGTCGACCTGCCGCCGCCAGCCGAGGGTATCCAGTACGAGACCGAGCAGGCCCCGGGACAGCCCGGTGATGAAACACACCCGGACCCCGGACCCGCGGATCTGCTGCAGCGCCTCGGATGCCCCTGGCATGGGGACCAGCCCGGAGCGGTCGACGGCCAGCCGGTAGGAGCGGTCAAAGGCCAGCGTGGCGGCTTCAGCACGGCCCGGGGCGTCGGGGAACAGCGCGCGGAACACGTCGACGGCGGCTTGCCCGCGGGTCTGGTGGACGTGGACCATGCTGCGGGCGTAAGCCGCGGTGCCGGGGACGATGCCCTGGGTGGCGAAGGCCTCGGTGAACGCCCGCTCCAGGATGCCGCCGTCGTCCGCGGTGACTCCGAGCAGGCCACAACACAACAGCGTGACTGGTGTCGCGCTGCTCACACCGAACCCCCGTCTTCAGCCCGGCCGCGCTCACTTCAGGGGCCGGGCGATGCCTGGCCTAGTCGTCGCTGGTCGTCGCCTCGGTCCACAGATCGAGCTCGGCACGGTCCGCCTGGACCTTCCGCCAGACGGCAAACACGCCAAGCCCCGCCAGAGCGAGCAGCAGCAACTTCTTCACGGTGCGGACCCCTTCACCTCGACAATCGCGGAGCCGGCCCGGAAGGGGCGACCTGGCTCCTTACGCTCCATGCAGACTAGCAAGCGTTTCCGTCACCGGGGCCTGGCCACACGAGTCTCGTCCCACACCGGATCGCCTGATTCGTAGACGTCCCCGCTCGCCCCGAACACGAGGAAGCGGTCGAAGGACCGGGCGAACCAGCGGTCGTGCGTGACAGCCAGGACCGTTCCCTGGTAGGACTCCAGCCCGGCCTGCAGCGCCTCCGCGCTGGCCAGGTCGAGGTTGTCGGTCGGCTCGTCGAGCAGGAGCAAGGTCACCCCGCTCAGCTCGAGCAGCAGGATCTGCAACCGGGCCTGCTGCCCGCCGGACAGGGTGGCGAACGGCTGCTCGGCGCAGTGCTGCAGCTCATACCGGGACAGCGCGGCCATGGCCTCGTTGCGCTGCATCGCGTGCTCGGTCATGAGGATCTCGGCGGGACGCCGGCCGGCCAGGTCGGGGCGGGCGTGGGTCTGCGCGAACAGCCCCGGGACGACCCGGGCCCCGAGCCGGGCCACTCCCTCGTGCGGGAGGTCAGACCCGCCCAGCAGCCGCAGGAAACTCGACTTGCCCGATCCGTTGGAACCGAGCACGGCCACCCGGTCGCCGTACCAGACCTCACAATCAAAGGGGTGCATGAGCCCGGTCAGCTCCAGGTCCTCGCAGATCACTGCGCGCTTCCCGGTCCGGCCGCCGCGCAGCCGCATCCGCACGTTCTGCTCCCGGGGCGCGAGTTCCGGCGGCCCCGCGTCCTCGAACCGGCGCAGCCGGGTGACCGCCGCCTGCAGCCGGGAGGCCATGTCGGAGTTGTACGAGGCCTTCTGCCGCAGGGTGCGGACCAGCTCCTTGAGCTTCTCGTGCTCCTCGTCCCACCGCCGCCGCAACTCGTCGAGCCGGTCGTTGCGGTCCTGCCGGGCTTGCGGGTAACTGGCGAACCCACCGCCGTGCACCCACACGCTGCCGTCCTCGACGGTGACGATCCGCTTCGCGCTGTTGGCCAGCAGTTCCCGGTCGTGGCTGACTAGCAGGACCGTCTTGCGCGTCTGGGCCAGCTGCTCCTCGAGCCAGAGCTTGCCCGGCACGTCCAGGTAGTTGTCCGGCTCGTCCAGCAGCAGGACCTCGGCGGGGCCGCGCAGCAGCGCCTCGAGCACGAGCCGCTTCTGCTCGCCGCCGGACAGCGTGCCCACCGGCCGGTCGCGGCATTGCTCATAGCCGAGACCGAGCGCCGCGACCGTGCACGCGTCCCACAGCACCTCGGCCTCGTAGCCGCCCGCGTCGCCCCAGTCCGCCAGTGCGGCCGCGTACCGCAGCTGTGCGGGCTCGTCTCCCCGCGCCCGCATAGCGCCTTCCGCCGCGTCCAGCCGCGCCGCAGCCTCCCGCACCCTTTTTTCCGCAACGAAAACCAGCAGGTCGCGAACCACCAGCTCCGCGCCAGGCCGACCGAGGGCGTGCTCAATCTGGGCGTCGTCCCCGCGGATCCCCCCCACGCTGTGCTCACCAGTCGGTGTGACCCCCCGGATCCCCCCGATGCTGTGCTCACCCGGGGGGGCGACCCCCCGGATCCCCCCGATAAACTGCCGCATCACCCCCAGCCCGCCGCTGGTAGTGACGGTGCCGGACTGCGGGGTCAGGTCCCCGGCGATCAGCCGGATCAGCGTGGTCTTCCCGGAGCCGTTCGGACCCACCAGCGCCGCGACCACGCCCTCGCCAACCCGGAACGAGGCGTCGTCGAGCAGCACCCGCCCGTCCGGCAGCGCGTGATGCACATGCGCCACCTCGACGTGTCCCACCCTGATCCCCCCTGGCTGCCGGTGATGCCTTCAGCCGAGGTAACCAGGCGGCGGCGCGCCCCGCAACGGATATACCGGCTGGGTCCCGCGGCGCGGGCGGCGGCCAGCCCGCACCATCCCCTGCGGGTGATCCCCGCAGGCCGGGCAGATGAGACCGTCGTCGTGTTCGGCATGGGGAGCACATGGACACGGGCGATCTCCTTCCCGAGGGCCCAGCCCCGGGCAAGCAGGCTGCGGCCACCGAGCGGGGTGAGCACTGGTGGCCAGTGGCGCTGGCGATCCTGGCCACAGGCGCCCTGCACGTGGCGCTGCCCGCGTCGTACCGGGTGAACCCCAGATGGGTGGTCCCGGTTGTGCTGCTCGTCTTGCTGGCCGTTCTGATCATCGGGGATCCGGGTCGCATCGACCGGCAGAAGCCCTGGCTGCGGGCCGTCATCAGGATCGTCATCGCTTTCATCACGGTGGCGAACCTGTTCGCCGCCGCCCGGCTTATCGCAGACATCCTGACCACCAACGAGATCTTCGCAAACAACCCCATCGGGCTGCTGGCCACCGGCGGGGTCGTCTGGGTCACCAACGTGATCGCGTTCGCCCTGTGGTACTGGGACCTGGACCGGGGCGGGGCCGCCGCCCGGGCCCATCACCCCCGCGCTGACCCGGGGTTCGTCTTCCCGGAGATGCAGCACACCCAGTACGCGCCGGCGGCCTGGGTACCACGGTTTGTGGACTACCTCTCGCTGGCCTTCTGGACTGCGACCGCGTTCAGCCCGACTGACACCTCCGCGATCAAGCCGTGGGCCAAGCTCCTCATGATCTTGGAAGCGTGCGTATCGCTGGGCATAGGCGCCCTCGTGATCGCCCGCGCGGTCAACATCCTGAAGGTGTGACCGGCCCGGGTAACAGAGCTGGGCCGGTCACAGGGCCAGGTCGGCCCGCACCGGGCGGCCCTGGATCGCGGACCATACGTTGGCCGGGGTGAGCGGCATATCGGCGTGCCGGACGCCCAGCGGGCGGAGTGCGTCGATCACCGCGTTGACCACCGCGACCGGGGAGCCCACCGTGGCCGACTCGCCCACGCCCTTGGCGCCGATCGGGTGGTGCGGGCACGGGGTCACGGTCTGGCCCAGCTCCCACGACGGGCATTCCACCGAGGTGGGCAGCAGGTAGTCCATGAACGAGCCGCCGAGGCAGTTCCCGTCCTGGTCGTAGGTGATGACCTGCATCAACGCCATGCCGACTCCGTCGGCGAGGCCACCGTGCACCTGCCCCTCCACGATCATCGGGTTGATCCGGACCCCGCAGTCGTCCACCGCGATGAACCGGCGCACCGCGACCGCGCCGGTACCCGGGTCCACGTCCACCACGCAGATGTACGCGCCGTAGGGATAGGTGAGGTTCGGCGGGTTGTACACGGTTTCGGCATCCAGGTGACCCTCGACGCCGTCGGGCAGTTCCAGTGAGGAGTGCGCGGCCATCGCGATCTCGGCGATGGTCCGGCCCTGCTCGGGGTCGCCACGGACCTGCCACCGGCCGTGGGCCCACTCCAGGTCCTCGGGTGCGGCCTCCAGCATGGCCGCCGCCACCACCCGGGCCCGCGCGCGCACCTTGCGCGCCACCACGACGGCCGCGGCGCCGGACACGGGCGTGGACCGGGAGCCGTAGGTGCCCAGGCCGAAGGGGGTCCGGTCGGTGTCTCCGTGCACCACCTCCACGTCGTCCGGGGTCAGCCCCAGCTCGTGCGCGACGATCTGGGCGAAAGTGGTCTCGTGCCCCTGGCCCTGGGTCTGGCAGGAAATGCTCAGCACCGCCACGCCCGTGGGGTAGATCCGCAGGTCGGCGCCGTCGGCCATGCCCAGGCCGAGGATGTCCATGTCCTTGCGCGGCCCCGCGCCGACCCCTTCGGTGAAGAAGCTCAGCCCGATGCCCATGTACTCGCCGCGGGCCCGCCGTTCCGCCTGCTCGCGCCGCAGTTCCGGGTACCCGGCCAGGTCCATCGCGACCTGCAGGGTCCGGGGGTAGTCGCCGGAGTCGTACTCCCATCCGGTCGGGCAGGTGTAGGGGAACTGCTCGGGCCGCAGCAGGTTCCGCATCCGCAGCTCGGCCGGGTCCAGGCCGAGTTCGCCGGCCAGCAGGTTGACCATCCGCTCGACCAGGTACACGCCCTCCGCGATCCGGAACGAGCAGGAGTAGGCCACCCCGCCTGGGGCCTTGTTGGTGTAGACGCCGGTGACCTCGCAGTGGGCCGCCTGCAGGTCGTAGGACCCGGTGAAGATGTGGAAGAACCCGGCTGGGTACTTGCTGGGCTGGGCCGCCCCGTTGAACGCGCCGTGGTCGGCCAGCACCCGGGCCCGCAAGGCGAGGATCCGCCCGTCCCGGGTCGCCGCGATCTCGCCGTGCATGTGGTAGTCCCGGGCGAACGCGGTGGACATCAGGTTCTCCGACCGGTCCTCGACCCACTTCACCGGCTGGCCGGTCAGCATGGTGGCGACCACGGCGCACAGGTAGCCCGGGTAGACGGGGGCCTTGTTGCCGAACCCGCCGCCGATGTCGGGGGACACGATCCGGATCTTGTGCTCAGGCAGCCCGGCGATCAGCGCGTACAGCATGCGGTGCGCGTGCGGCGCCTGCGTGGTGACCCACACGGTGAGCTTCCCGGTGACCGGGTCCATCTCGGCCACCGCGCCACAGGTCTCCAGCGGCGCAGGGTGCGAGCGCGGGAATAGCATGTCCTGGGTGACGACCACGTCGGCGGCGGCGAACGCCGCGTCGGTGGCGGCCCGGTCCCCGGCCGCCCAGTCGAAGATGTGGTTGTCCTGCTGGCCAGCCACGTCGTCGCGGATCAGCGGGGCGCCGGTGTCCAGCGCCCGGGTCGCGTCCACGACCACCGGCAGCGGCTCGTAGTCCACCTGGATCAGCTCCAGCGCGTCCCGCGCGGAATAGCGGTCCTCGGCGACGACGAACGCCACCTCCTGGCCCTGGAACCGGACCTTGTCAGTGGCCAGAACGGCCTGGACGTCACGGGACAGAGGTGGGCATCCAGGCCAGTTTCCGCTGCTTAAGCATCTCGCCGGTGATGACGGCGCGGACCCGGGGATGCGCCTCCGCCGCGGCGGTGTCCACCGACACGATCCTGGCGTGCGCCAGGGGGCTGCGCAGGATCGCGCCGTGCAGCATGCCGGGCCGCTGGATGTCGTCCACGAACGTGCCCTGGCCACGCAGGAACCGGGCGTCCTCCTTGCGCCGGACCGAGCCGTAGGCCCCGTCCAGGGCCGGATCAGCCGCTGTGCTCATCGTCCCTCCCCGGGCCGGCCTGCCCCGTGCTGGCTGGCCCCGTGCTGGCTGGCCTCGTGCTCACTGGCCCACCGGACCGAGCGCACGATGTTCTCGTACCCGGTGCACCGGCACAACTGGCCGGACAGCGCCTCGCGGATCTCGGCCGGAGACGGATCCGGGTGGTGATCGAGCAGCCACCGGGCGGTCATCATCATGCCCGGCGTGCAGAACCCGCACTGCAGCCCGTGGCATTCCGCGAAGCCCTGCTGGACCGGGTCCAGACGGCCGTGATGGGCCAGGTCCTCCACGGTGCGCACCCGGCGCCCGTCGGCCATGGCCGCTAGCACCGTGCACGACTTGACCGGCGTCTCGTCCAGCCACACCACGCAGGCGCCGCAGTTGGAGGTGTCACAACCCCAGTGTGACCCGGTCAGGCCGAGGTCATCGCGGAGGAAATGGATCAGCAGCAGCCGGGCCTCCACGTCCCTGGTGTGGCCGACGCCGTTGACGGTGATCGTTATCTGCATGTCGTCTGTGCTCAGCCTGCACTCTGTTGTCCGGCGCGCTGTCCGGCGCGTCGCCCAGCAGGTCGCCCAGCAGGTCGCCCAGCAGGTCGTCCAGCACGTCGCCAGGCGCGCCGCAGCGAACGGACGGTGAGCTCACAGGCCAGGTGGCGTTTGTAGTCGGCCGGGCCGCGCTGGTCCGACACCGGGCGGCAGGACGCGGCGGCCAGCTCGCCGGCCCGGGCGAAGCTTTCCTCGGTAGCCGGGGCGCCGCGCAGGAACTCTTCGGCCTCAGCCGCGGAGAAGTGCGGCGCACCCACCGCGGTCAGCCCGATGCCCGCGTCGGCGATGGTGCCGCCGTCCAGGCCGCCGCCGTCCAGCCCGCCTTCCAGCCACAGGGCCGACCCGACCGCGCCCACCGGCCAGTCGCCGGCCCGACGCCCGACCTTCTCGTACGCACTGCCGCCGCCGGGCCGGATCGGGACCCGGATCTCGGTCAGGATCTCGCCCGGCGCGACGACCGTCTCGTAGGGCCCGGTGTGGAAGTCCCGGGCCGGCACCGTCCTGGTGCCTTCCGGGTGGGCGATGACCATCGTCGCCTTGAGCGCGGCGAAGGCCGCCGACAGGTCCTCGGACGGGTCGGCCTGGCACAGCGACCCGCCGACCGTGCCCCAGTTGCGCACCACCGGGTCCGCGATCACCTGCTCCGCGTCATGCAGGATCGCGAAGTGCCGGGCCGCTTCGGCTGAGTCGAGTAGCTGGGCATGCCTGGTCATCGCGCCGATCCGCAGTTCATGGCCGGTCACCGTGAGGTAGGAAAGCTCCGTCAGGGCGTTGATGTCGATCAGTGTCTCGGGTTGGGCGAGCCGCAGCTTCATCATCGGGATCAGGCTGTGCCCGCCCGCCAGAATCCGCGCCTCCGGACCGAACCGGGCCAGCAGGGCGAGGGCGTGCGCGACGCTGGTGGCCTTCTCGTACTCGACGTAGGCCGGAACCTGCATACGCTCTCCCTCGGGGTAACCGCTGTTTGCGAGTGTACGAGTGCTCCTGGCCAGCGGTAATAATCAGAAGGTTATGAGCGATATCCAGAACCGGCGAGCGAGCCCGGGCCGCCAGGCCCGGGCGAGCGGTCGGTGCGGGTCGTGTCTGGACATCGCCAGCACAGATAAGACACTGCTATGACGCTTACACAGCTCAACGCGTTCGTGCTGGTCGCCCGGCTGGGCTCGGTGACCTCCGCCGCGAACGCGCTCGGCGTCAGCGAGTCCGCGGTCTCGCAAGCCCTGACCGCCCTTCGCCAGCATCTCGGTGACCAGCTGGTCAGCCGCGGGCCCAGCGGGATGACGCTCACCGCGGGCGGCTCCCGGCTGCTGGCCACCGCGTCGCAGATCGTGGTGCTTGGCGCCGAGGCACACGCCGCGGTCCGGGCCGCCCAGGGCGCACCGGAGCAGCTCCGCGTGGTGGCCTCGCCTACCTTCGCCGAATTCGTGGCCAGCCCGCTGACCGAGGCGTTCCGGCGCCGCTTCGCCGGGCCCCTCGAGGTGTCCGCCGGGGTGGCCGTGACCCAGGAGATGGGCGTCCTGGTCGGCAACCGGCTGGCCGACGTGGCCATCGGCCCCAAGGTTCCCGACGACCCGGGCCTGCCGGTGGTGAGCGAGCCGATCTTCCGGTACCGCCTGGTCGTGGTCACCGCCGGGCAGTCCCGGCTGCGCGGCACCCCCCAGCAATGGCGGTGGCTGGTGGACCCGTCCGGCACCGATCCCGGGCAGCGACACCGGGCAGTTGCTGGCGGCGCTCCGGATCCCGGAGGACAAGATCGGGGTGTTCCCCAACCAGACCGCCGCGTGGGCCGCGGCCGCCGACGGGGCCGGGGTCGCGCCGGCCGTCGAGCATCTGGTCACCCAGCAGCTGCGCCGGGGCGAGCTGTCCCTGGTGGACGTGCCGGGAGCACCGGTGGAGGGGTGCTGGCACGTGACCCTGCTGGAGCGCCAGCACCGGAGCACGGTGGCCAGCGCACTGCGCCGCTTCCTGACCACCCCGGAGGCGATGCAGCTGATGCGCGCGCCCACCGCTGGCGTGCCGCCGTCGCGGTTCCGGCCGCCGGTCTACGTGACCATCTGGAGCTAGCCCACCTGTCCGGACAGGTCCGCCCGGGACCGCAAGCGGCAGTTAAGCAAGCACTTATTTACGTATTGCGCACACGTGCTCGGCTAGCGGATCATGTGGCTCACCTCACACAAGCGCGTGCGGGCAGCCAAGCCAGGGTAGGAGTGGGCTGATGCGGATGGAATCCGACGGGCATAGCCGCGGCAATCCGCGCCTGTACGAGCTGATCGAGAACGCCCCGAAAGAGGGCAAGAGCCCCACGGTATGGGCCTGGCCGCAGTTCGTCAACTACCTGAAGATCGCTGGCCAGCCCGTCGCCGGCCCCTGGCCGCCCCATCAGGAGCCGCGCCCCGATCCGGAGGAGGACACGCTGCCCGTCGCGGTGGCTGATCCGGAAAGTTCTCCGCAACGAAGCCCCTCCCGGCCCGGTGCCCCCACCATCGGTGACACGGATGGCGGCGCGGTGGGCGCCGGCACCGGGGCTGACAGTGCCGCAACTACCAGTGCCGCAGGCACCGGCCCCGCACACGATGCCACGACCACGGATGCCTCAAACCCGGGGACCGCGGACACCGCTGGCGACGACGACTGAACCGCGTCCGGCAGGACAGTGCCGTCCGGACAGGACACTGGAGGATCGGATGTATCCGTCTCGGTTCCGCTACGAGGCACCGCGTTCCCTCGATGAGGCCATCGCCACGCTGCGCGATGGCGGGGACTACGCCAAGGTGCTGGCCGGCGGCCAGAGCCTGGTCCCGATGATGAAGCTGCGCTTCGCCTCGCCGGAACTGCTGGTGGACATCAACAACGTGCCCGGCCTCGACTACCACCGCACCGACCCGGACGGGACGCTGCGGATCGGGGCGCTGTGCCGGCACGCCGACCTGGAGCGCTCGGCCCTGCTGAAGTCGTCGCAGCCCACCATGGCCGCGGCGGCGCCGCTCATCGCCGACCCCATCGTGCGCACCCGGGGCACCCTGGTGGGCTCGCTCTGCCACGCCGACCCGCAGGGGGACTGGGCCTCCGTGACTCTCGCGCTGGGCGGGTCCGTGGTGGCCCAGGGCCCGCGCGGCCGGCGGGCCATCCCGCTCGCCGACTTCGTCACCGGGCCGTTCGAGACCGTCCTGGAGCCCGACGAGATCGCGGTGGAGGCCGTGATCCCGCCCGTCGCCGGGACCCGGGCCGGCGGGTACCTCAAGCTCGAGCGCCGGGTTGGTGACTTCGCCACGGTCGGAGTGGCGGTGGCCCTGGAGCTTTCGGGAGACACCGTGGCTAGGGCCGGGATCGCGCTGACCGGAGTGGGCGGCTCCACCATCGCCGCCACCGAGGCCGCGGCCGCCCTGACCGGCCAGCATCTGACCAGCCAGACCATCGAGATGGCCGCCGGGCTGGCCGCGGACGCGTCCCGGCCCCGGACCGATCACCGCGGCAGCGCGGAGTACAAGCGGCACATGGTGCGCACGTTCGTGACCCGCATCCTGAACCAGGCGGGCGGTAGCACCGCTGAGGGGCCCACTCTGCTGGGCGGCACCGCGGAAAGGGCAGCCTGACATGACAGTTGTCTATGAGGACCATAGCGATGACGCCGCAGGGACCGAGATCCCCATGCGGCGGATCAAGTTCACGGTCAACGGCCAGAAGAAGATCGCGGAGGTGGAGCCCCGGCTGCTGCTCGCCCACCTGATCCGCCGCGGGCTCGGGCTGACCGGCACGCACATGGGCTGCGACACCACGAACTGCGGCGCGTGCACCGTGCTGGTGGACGGGCGGCCGGTCAAGTCCTGCACCATGCTGGCCGTCCAGGTGGACGGGCGCGAGATCAGCACCGTCGAGGGCCTGGCCACCGCGAGTGAGCTGCACCCGTTGCAAGAGGGCTTCAAGGAGGAGCACGGCCTGCAGTGCGGGTTCTGCACCCCCGGGATGATGATGGCCGCCAAGGCCCTGCTGGACGAGAACCCCGACCCCAGCGAGGAAGACGTCCGCTGGGCGCTGTCCGGCAACCTCTGCCGGTGCACCGGCTACCAGAACATCGTGAAGTCGGTGCTGTGGGCCGCCGACAAGCTCCAGAAAGAGGGCTGACCTCGTGTCGCAGGCACTGGACGAGATCAAGATCGGCGGGCTCGGCGCCAGCCGCAAGCGTGTCGAGGACAACCGTTTCATCCGCGGCAAGGGCAACTACACCGACGACATCACCCTGCCCGGGATGCTGCACATGGAGATCCTGCGCAGCCCCATGGCCCACGCCCGCATCAAGTCCATCGACGCCAGCCGGGCGTGGGACATCCCCGGCGTGCGCCTGGTGCTCACCGGCGAGATGATGGCCACCCGCAACCTGGCCTGGATGCCGACCCTGTCCTACGACACCCAGGCCGTGCTGGCCACCGACAAGGTGCGCTTCCAGGGCCAGGAGGTGGCGTGCGTCATCGCCGATGACCCGTACATCGCCAAGGACGCGTGCGAGGTCATCGACGTCGAGTACGAGCCGCTGCCCGCCATCGTGAACCCGTTCCAGGCCGTCGCCGAGGGCGCTCCGGTCATCCGGGACGACAAGACGGGCCAGGACGGCAACGTCATCTACGACTGGGAAGTCGGCGACGCCGAGGGCACCGAGCGCGCGTTCGCCCAGGCGGACCTGGTCTCCCGGCTGCAACTGCACTACCCGCGCTCGCACCCGTCCCCCATCGAGTGCTGCGGGTCGGTCGCGGACTTCGACCGGGCCACCTCGAAGCTGACCGTCTACATGACCACCCAGGCGCCGCACATCATCCGGGCCGCGGTGGCCATGGTCGCCGAGCTGCCCGAGCACATGATCCGGATCATCTCGCCGGACATCGGCGGCGGGTTCGGCAACAAGGTGCCGGTCTACCCCGGCTACGTGTGCTCGATCCTGGCCTCGATCCTGCTGGAGCGGCCGGTCAAGTGGATCGAGGACAAGTCCGGCAACCTGATCTCCACCCACTTCGCCCGGGACGTGTACCTGGACGGCGAGATCGCGCTGCGCCGGGACGGGAAGATCCTGGCCGTCCGGATGCGCACCCAGGCCGACCACGGCGCGTTCTTCTCCGACGCCCAGCCCAGCAAGTTCAAGATCGGGCTGATGCACTCGGCGTTCGCCGCCTACGACGTCCCGGTAGCGCACATGACGACGCGCGGCACCTACACCAACAAGGCGCCCGGCGGGGTCGCCTACCGGTGCTCGTTCCGGGTCACCGAGGCCATGTTCTTCCAGGAACGGATGATGCAGGCCGCGGCCCAGGACCTGGGCATGGACCAGGCCGAGTTCCGGCGGATGAACTTCGTCCGCGACGACGACTTCCCGCACCGCACCCCGTTCGGCTTCCTGACCGACTCGGGCCAGTACGGCAAGTGCCTGGACGTCGGCCTGCGGGCCGTCGGCTACGACGACTTCCGCAAGAAGCAGGAGGAAGCCCGGGCCCGGGGCCGGCTGCTCGGCCTCGGCATCTCCACCATGACCGAGCCGCTGGGCGCGGGCAACAGCCGCGAATACGACATCCTCGGCATCAAGATGTTCGACTCCGCCGAGCTCAAGATCCACATGACGGGCAAGGCCATCGTGCGCACCGGGGCCCGGGGCCAGGGCCAGGGGCACGAGACCACCTGGGCGCAGATCGTCAGCCACGAGCTGGGTATCCCGGCGGAGGACATCGTCGTCGAGGAAGGCGACACCGACACCGCACCGTTCGGGATGGGCACGTACGCCTCCCGGAGCACCCCGGTAGCCGGGGCGGCGGTCTCCATGGTGTCCCGCAAGATCCGGGCCAAGGCACGCAAGCTGGCCGCGCACCTCCTGGAGGTGTCCGAGGAAGACGTCGAGTGGGAGCTCGGCCGGTTCTACGTGCGCAGCGCGCCGGACCGCGGGGTCACCATCCAGGAATGCGCGATGGCCGCCTACAGCAACATGCCCGACGGCATGGAACCCGGCCTGGAGAACACCGCCTACTACGACCCGCCCAACCTGACCTGGCCGTTTGCCGTCTACATCGTCACGGTGGAGGTCGACCCGGAGACCGGGGTCTGGGACGTGCTGAACACCGTGGCGGTGGACGACTGCGGGGTCCGGATCAACCCGATGATCGTCGAGGGCCAGATCATGGGCGGCCTGGCTGAGGCGTACGCGATGGCCAACATGCAGTTCATCACGTTCGACGCGGACGGGAACTGCGTCGGCTCGAACTACATGGACTACATGCTGCCCAGCGCCTGGGAGACACCCGGCTTCGAGCTGCACAGTGAGGTGGTCACCCCCTGCCCGCACCACCCCATCGGGGCCAAGGGCATCGGGGAATGCGCGGCGGTCGGCGGCCCGGCCGCGTTCGTGAACGCGGTGCTGGACGCGCTGTCGCAGACCGGGGTGCGCAACATCGACATGCCGCTGCTCCCGGACCGGGTCTGGGAGGCGATCACCCAGCGCCACGACGTCTCCGGTGCCCCGCCAGTCCGGACTGACTGAGAGCCGACTTATTAAGCGCGGGCGGACCGAGTGCGAGAGGTCCCCGAGGGGAGTTGATCATGCAGAGCTGGGACGTGCTGGAGGAGGCGGGCGAGCTGACCCGCCGGGGCCAGCCGTTTGCGCTGGCCACCGTGGTCTGGCGACAGGGCCCGTCCTCAGGCCAGCAGGGCTCCCGGGCGATCATCACGGCCGACGGCGACCTGCACGGCTGGATCGGCGGGGCGTGTGCCGAGCCGGTCGTGATCCGCGAGGCCCGGCAGGTGATCACCGAGGGTGTCCCGCGGCTGCTCCTGCTCGGCACCCCTGAGCAGTTTGCCAGCAAAGCCCAGATCGGCGGGGCGATGCCGGACGGGATGACGTTTGTGCCCATCGCCTGCCAGAGCGAGGGCGCCCTGGAGGTCTACATCGAGCCGATGCTGCCCGCGCCGCACCTGGTGGTCGTCGGCCGCTCGCCGATGGTGACGACCCTGGCCGACCTGGCCCGGGCGCTGGGCTGGCGCACCACGGTGCTGGACCGCGGGGCGTTCTCCACGGCCGACGCGGCCGAGAGCTCCATGGTGGTCGTGGCCACCCAGGGTCACGGGGACGAGGACGCCGTCGAGCAGGCCGTCGCGGCCCACCCCGCCTACCTGGGGCTGGTCGGGTCGGCCAAGCGGGGCGCGGCCGTCCTCGGCTACCTGGCCGACCGGGGTGTACCGCAGGACCAGCTCGACCGGGTCCGGGTGCCCGCGGGCCTGGACCTGGGCCGGACGTCGCACCGCGAGATCGCGGTGGCGATCCTGGCCGAACTCGTCCAGCTGCGAGCCGCTGGCGAGCTGCTGACAACGGGCAGCGGTGCGGGAGGACGCAGCGCCGTAGCGACGGGCGATGATGCGGGAGCGTTCCCCGCCGAGGGGCGGCGCGCCGAAGGCGTGTCCCCGCCGAGCGGGGAAGTTACGGGGGCCGGGGGTTCCGGGGGTAGTCCCCGGGGGGCAGAGTGGGGGTCGCCCCCCCGGGCTAACAGAGATCCGGTGTGCGGGATGACCGTGGGGGCGGACGCGTCCAGCTACCCGGTGGAGCACGAGGGTGTGACCTACTACTTCTGCTGCGTCGGCTGCCGCCGGTCGTTCCAGGAGAACCCGGCGGCTTATCTGAAGGAGAGCCGATGCTGATCAAGAACGACTTCGAGGTCGCCCAGCCGGTCGAGAAGGTCTGGAACTTCTTCGGGGACATCCCGCAGGTGGCCACGTGCCTGCCCGGCGCGGAGCTGACCGAGGACCTGGGCGGCGAGAAGTACAAGGGCCAGGTGGCCGTCCGGATGGGCCCGGTACGGATGCTGTTCGCTGGCACCGCGGAGATCGCCGAACGGGACGAGGCGGCCAAGCGGCTGGTCCTCAACGCGGCTGGCGCCGAGGCCAAGGGCCGCGGCCAGGCCAGCATGGTGGTGACCGCGACGCTGGTCCGCTCCGGCCGCGGCACCAAGGTCAACGTGACCCAGGATCTCCAGCTGTCCGGCGCGGCCGCCCAGTACGGCCGCGGCATGATCTCCGACGTGACGTCGGTGCTGATGCGGGACTTTGCCACCACGATGCAGGACCGGATCGAGCGGGTCGAGCGGGGTGAGTCCGCCGAGCAGATCGCCGCCTCCGGCGCCAGTTCGGCCAGCGGCCTGGCCCTCGGGCTGCGGGCCGCGGTCATGGCGCTGAGCCGGGTCTTCCGCCGTTTCTTCGTCCCGTACCACGCCGCGAGCTGAGAAGGAGTCCGTCATGGTCTTGTGGTGGATCGGCAACGTGGTGCTGCTGGTCGCGGTGCTGCCCGTCGTGATCTTCCTGCTGAACCGGGTGCTCGCCGCGCTCGAGCGGATCCGCGGCGCGGCCGACCAGATCCTGGCCGGCGGCGTCGAACTCGTCGGCGAGCTGCAGGGCGTCCCCGACGGCCTGGCCCAGACCGACACCACGGTCCGCGAGGTGTCCGTGGGGGCCGTCCGGTACGCCGGTTCCGTCGCGAAACTTCTGGGTTAGGAGACAGCCAATGCCAGCAGCGGCCTGGATGACGATCATCGTCGCGGCGCTGATTATCGCGGTCACCGCGGTCGGCCTCCTGCGGGTGATCTTCCACCTGCGGGCCATCCGCGCCACCCTGGTCCAGGTGACCGGCGGCGTGCAGGCGGTCGCCCAGCTCACCAGCCCGGTGCCGCCCCGGCTGACGTCGGTCAACGCGAGCCTCAAGCCGGTTCGTGACTTCTGCGAGACGGTGTGAGGAGCTACTGATGGAAATCCATGGCACCGTCCTCGCGGCCGGGACGTCCACGACCGGCTGGGTGATCGGCTACACGATCGGCATCGTGGTCGTCCTGGTGGTGGTGGCGCTGGTGGTCCCGATCCTGCTGCTCGCCCGGTCGATCGGCAACGAGGCACCCAAGATCAACGACGCGCTGACCGAGGCGGTGCACAACACCGCGCCGCTGGGCGCGCTGCGCACCACGATCGAGTACGCCACCGTCATCATCGGCGGCCTGCAGCGCGGCCGCGCCCGGCTGGGAGGGTGACCATGCAGCCACATGTCCTGGCCATGTCCGGTACCGAGCACACCCTGTGGGTGACCGCGATCATCCTCGGCTTCGTCGTGGTGCTGGCCGTCGCGGCGCTGCTGTCCATCCTGATCTGGCTGGTGAAGATCATCGACCGCCGGGTGGTCCAGATCGGCGGAACGCTGCAGGCGGCCGCGGACAACACCGCCGACACGGTGCTGATCCCGCAGGTCGCTGACGGTGTGGAGGCGGTCCTGGCTGAGGGCCTCCAGCATCACCTGTTCCTCGGCCGGGTGCTCGGGAAGGTGAAGTCATGACCGTGCTGGTCGTCCTGACCGTCCTCGTGATCCTCCTGCTCATCGCGGGCCTGGCCTTCTACCTGTTCTGGGTGGGCACGCTGCTCACCCGGATCGCCGGGAACCTGGAGGGCGCCTCGGACATCGTGGCGACCATCGTGGGTCACGCGAAGCTCATCGGGCCCGGGGTCGAGCACATCAACCGGACCGGCGGCGTGGTCGCCGGGGCGCTCCCGCTGCTGTACGGGATGGCCGAGGAGATCGTCACCGACGTCACCCCGGCTCCCGAACCTGCCGCTGGTCCCCGAGCCGGCCCGGCCCGCTTCCGGCCGGCGCCGGTCCCGGCTGCACGACGCGGTGGGCTTCACGCCGCACGCGTAGTTCGTTGCGGCGACGTAAGCAGAACCGGCGCGGCGCGGCGGCCCGGTAGCCGGCGGTCAGGAGCTGCCGGGGCCGCCGATCCATTCCTCGCGCCAGGACTGGTCGTACTGCTGGGCGTTGCAGCCCGGCTGGTAGACGGCGGTCAGCTCGCGGCTGATCTGCTCCCGGTGGGCCGGGGTGCCGCCGGGCACCTCGTAGGTGGCGATGTAGACCTTCCACCGGGATCCGGCGCGGCGCACCCAGCACGGCGCGGCCGGGTGGCGGAAGGGGAAGCGCTCGGCCGAGAGGTCGTCGCTGTGCCCGACGTAGATGACGGCGTACCGTTCCGGCTTGGTGTCCGGATCTGGCTTGCAGAGGATCACGTAGACCGCGGCGGCCGCTGGCGCGGTCCACCCGGCCAGCACGCGCGGGCCCTCGAACGGGTACCCGGCCAGCGACCCGAGCCGGATCATCCGGCCGCGTCCTCTTCTTCGCTGATCGCCTCGGCCCGCAGCACCGGGCCGGGCGGCAGGCCGGCCTGCGCGGCGGCCCGGCGCAGTTCCGCGGTGGCCTTCTCGACGGCCTCCTCGCGGGTGCCGGCCTCCACCACGAGCTGGGCGCCGTAGCGGCTGGTCCCGATCCCGGTGGCGATGCCGTCGCTGGCCGCCACGGCGTCCGCCAGTTCGACCACTTCCTCGCGGGTCAGAACCCGGCCACCGTCGACCTCAACGCCTACGCTCCACCGCACCGCGCACTCCTAGTTCAGCGTTTAGTTCAGAGTTGGCAGCAGCGTAGCGAGTTCCTCCAGGCTGCTCAGGTCGTGACCGGACAGGATCAGGTCGACGCTCGGGGCAGCGGCCAGCATGCCGAGCGTGCTGGGCCGGAAGTGCGGGTCGTTGCCCTTGTGCGGGTTCATCCACACCACCCGGTAGCTGAGCCGCCGCAGCCGTTCCATCGCCATGGCCAGCACCTCCGGGTCACCCCGGTCCAGCCCGTCGGAGCAGATGACCACGATCCCGCCGCGGCACAGCCCGCGGCGGCCCCAGTCGCGCACGAAGGCGTCCAGGCTCGCCCCGATCCTGGTGCCGCCTTCCCAGTCGAACACCAGGCCAGCCGCCCGCTCCAGCGCGTCGTCGGGCTTGCGGTGGTCCAGGGCCCGGGTGATCCGGGTGAGCCGGGTGCCGAAGCAGAACACCTCGACCCGGGCGGTGGCGCGCTTGGCGGAGTAGGCGAACTGGAGCAGGTGCCGGGAGTAGTCGGCCATCGACCCGGACACGTCGAGGATGAGGATCAGCGGCCGGAGCCGGACCTTGCGCCGCCGCCAGGCCAGCTCAGCAGGCTCGCCGTGCATGCGCAGCGACTGGCGCACCATCCGGCGCAGGTCCGGGGCCCGCCCTGCGGCCGCCGTCGTGGTCCGCCGGGTCCGCCGCCGGGGCGGGGTGAGCCGGATCCGGGCCATGATCCGCCGCAGCGCCGCGAGTTCCTCGGGGGTGCACGCCGGGAACGCCTTGTGCCGGAGCGTCTCGGCGTCCGACGCCACCAAGCCCAGCGAGACCTGTTCCTGCAGCTCTTCCCCGGGGTCGGTGGCCGGGATCTGGACCACGCCCTCGGCCCGGGTGTGCTCGGGATGCTGCAGGTTCAGCAGTTCCCGGACCGGGTCGCGGCCGTCCAGGAAGAACCGCCGGAACACCCGGTCGTAGACGGGAATGCTCTCCCGCCGGGTCACCAGCGTGGTCCGTCCACCCCAGTACAGGTCCAGCAGGTCGGTCGGGTCCAGCGCGCCCGCGGCCGCGCAGTAGGTCAGCACGTCACCGGAGCCGATGGACAGGCCGGCCGAGCGGAGCTCCGCCGTGAAGTTCACCAGCAGCGCGATGAAGGGGGCGCGCTCAGGCACCGGACGTGATCTCTTCCAGGTTGTCCCGGACCAGCTCCAGGTCGTCGCGTTCTTTGACTACCGCGCCCAGGGTGTCCTCCGCGACCTGGGTATCGAGCCCGGTCTCGCCCAGGAAGTCCAGCGTCCGCACCCAGTCGATGGTCTCGGCCACCCCCGGCGGCTTGGCCAGTTCCATCTCGCGGAGCCGGTTGACCGCCGCGACGACCTTCCCGGCCAGCACCTCGGACACGCCCGGCGCCCGGACCAGGACGATTTCCACCTCGCGCTCCGGCGGCGGGTAACCGATCCAGTGGTAGAGGCAGCGCCGCTTCAGCGCGTCGTGCAGCTCGCGGGTCCGGTTGGAGGTCAGCAGCACCAAGGGCGGGCGGTCCGCCTTGATCGTGCCGACCTCGGGGATGCTGATCTGGAAGTCGGAGAGCACCTCGAGCAGGAACGCCTCGAACTCGTCGTCGGCCCGGTCCACCTCGTCGATGAGCAGCACCGCCTGGTCGCCGGCCCGCACCGCCTCCAGCAGCGGCCGCTCCAGCAGGAACCGCGGCCCGAAGACCTTGTTGACCGCGTCCTCCTCCGCCCCCTCCCGCTCGGACAGGGACCGTTCGGAGAGCGCCCGGATGTAGAGCATCTGGCGGGCGTAGTCCCACTCGTAGAGGGCCTGGCTGGTGTCGATGCCCTCGTAGCACTGGAGCCGGATCAGCCGCCGGCCGAACGCGGCCGCCATGACCTTGGCGACCTCGGTCTTGCCCACCCCGACCTCGCCCTCCAGCAGGACGGGCCGGTGCAGCGAGAGTCCCACGAACAACGCGGTAGCCAGGCCGCGGTCGGCGAGGTAGCCGCCCTGGCGCAAGATCTCGGTGAGTTTGGCGACGGTGTCGGGATACTCCATGCAGCGGTCAGTGACCCTCAGCCGGGCCGAGCACGAGATCCGCGACGCTGTGTCCGTCCGTCTTCAGCTTGCCCTCACGGGCCAGCTGGTTCCGCCAGGCGGTACGCAGGTCCTCCTCGGGGCCGGCCATGCCGCCGAAGCCGACGTCGGCCATCCTCTTGCAGGTCTTGGTCCCACAGTCGTCGTCGAGGTCGGCCGCGGTCTGCTGCTGTGCGTTCCACACCCCGCGCAGCACCTCGAGGGCCTCGTCAGGCTGATCGCTCATAATCAGATACCTTCCCGGTGTCCTGGGGCTGACTCTAATTCGCCGGCCCGGTTCAGGCGACCTCGGATTAAGCGTTCTCTTATCGGGCGACGGCACGGCTGCGGCCCGTCGCCAGAACGGCCCGGCTCAGCAGCTGCGGTTGACCACGAGCGCCTTGATCGTCGCGGCCCACTCGTAGGCCAGTTCGTAGGGCCAGTACTTGGCCGGGGTCGGCGCGGTCATCACGTACACGTGGCCGCTGAAGCAGCGCTCCATCCGCAGCCGGGCGCGGGAGTCCTGGGCCGTGATCGTGACCAGGGCGACGGAGTGCCAGTGGTACTGCCGGGCCAGCCGGGCCGCGTACTCGGCCTCGCCCTGGGTGGTGTCCGGGTTGGGGTTGAAGCAGATCGTCCGCACTCCCGGGATCGGCGGCCCGCAGGGCCTGCCGGGGTCCCGGCCGGATCCATTGGGGCCCGGGTCTCCGCTGGAGAGCACCAGCACCGGCGCGCGGTGCTGGACGGCCAGCCCCAGCGCGGTCCGGAAACGGTCGCCAGGGCCGGCCATCATCACGATGGCGTCCACGTGGGCGGGCATCCCGGAGGCGGGGAAGACGAACAGGCGCGCGGTCAGCCCGCAGAACGCCAGGAACACGGCGGCGATGGCCCCGATCACGACTATCCGCCGCTTGCGGCGGCGCGGGGCACGATCGTCTGCCGTCCCGGCGGAGGCGTCCGGCACTTCGTTGGTCAGCAAGGGCAGCCCTCGTGCGGGGAAGGCGAATCGGGGGATCTTGTCAGAAGACAGGCTATGTGCCCGGCTGGGAGACACGCCCACGGCCTGCCCTTACAGAAGGAATCCAGAGCTACCCCTCAGCGCGACGGCAGACAACTCAGCGCGACGGCAGACAATGAGATG
This sequence comes from uncultured Actinomycetes bacterium, assembly GCA_963844695.1. GTDB lineage: Bacteria > Actinomycetota > Actinomycetes > Streptosporangiales > Streptosporangiaceae > RYN-230. The sequence continues at coordinate 132,666 of CAWJPL010000003.1, read as the reverse complement.
GTGATCGAGGTTGAGCCGGACGCGTTTGAGGACATGGTCGTGGCTGCGCTGGACAGTCTGCCCGAGGATCTCGGGCGGCTGATGCGCAACGTCGCGGTAACCGTCGAGCACGGCCCGGGACGTCCCGGCTTGCTGGGGCTATACCAGGGCATCCCGCTGACCAGCCGGACCTCGCAGTACGCTGGGGTCCTGCCCGACCGGATCACCATCTACCGGCGGGCCATCTGCGCGATCTGCGACAGCGAGGCCGAGGTGGTGGAGCAGGTCCGCCGGACGGTTATCCACGAGGTCGGCCACCACTTCGGCATCGATGACGACCGCCTCACCGAGCTTGGCTGGTGAGGGAGATGCGGGACTGGCGCTACGACGCGGGCGGTCCGGGGCAGGAGCCTGCCGACGTGATCTCCGCTGACCCCGGATCCGGGGTCCTCCGGCCGGCCTGGAGGCTGGTGGTGGCGCTTCTCGCCGCGGCACTGGCCGTCGCCGTCGTGACGACCCTGCACTACCGCGACGAGGCCACGGCGGCGCACCGGCAGCTGCAGTCGGCGACCAGGCCCGCGCAGGCCGGAATCGCGTCTCTCCTGCTGTCCACCAGCACGGCCGTGCTGCCTGGAGCGCCACCCTTGTCGGGCGAAGTGACCGCGTTCGCGGTCCGCTCGTCGGCCGGCCTGGCTCGCGTCGTGGTGACCGTGCAGCTCACCGGCGGGCGGCCAGACGTCAGGTACGAGTTGTTCGGCGGCGACTGCGCGGGCGACGCCCCCGTCCACGACTGGGCGGCGGGCCGGACCGACGCTCACGGATCGGCCCAGCTGACTGGCCGGCCCTGGACGGTTGCGGTCAGCCACCGCTACTTCCTGGCGCTCAGCTCTCCGGGATCAGATCATCCCGGCCCGGCGGTGCACGGCTACTTCGGGCGAACTCATGGGCTCTCCCCGGTGCGGGGCGGGATCGCGCCCTGCGTCCCATGAGGCGGCACGCTGACCCCCGCCGCAGCCCCGGCATGAACTGGCACCGGCCGGGAACCCTGCCGTTGTCCGCCAACGCCGCCGGAAAGAGCAGCCATGACAACCCCAGCCCCGAAACGACTTCGCCAGCTTCCCGCCCCGGCGCCGCGGGCATCCTGGTGGCGATGTTCATCACGTCCGTCAAGGTCGGCCGGACGCCGATCTGCGGGACTTCCTCCCGCGTCCTGGGCGGCACCGTCATCCTGGAGGTAGAACCCGTGCACGGTCAGGCTGTCCAACTCGTGGATCATCATGAATACCTGGCCGGGCGGGCCGCCGACCCCCGACAAGCCGGGCATCACGGTGGTCGACTACCAGCCCGGTGACACCACCTCGATCTTCCTGAACTTGCGGGTCGCCGACATCCACGCCTGCTACGAGGACTGGAAGGCGAAGGGGGCCGAGTTCGTCACGCCGCCGATCGACCGGGGAGCGGAGATCCGCTGCTACGTGCGGGACCCGGACGGGTACCTTATCGAGGTCGGCCAGTCCACTGGCCTGCTGCACGGCCATCTCGCCGCAAGAACCCGGCCCGGGGACGCCTCGCCACCATCGGCTGAGCGGCCGCCTGATGTCCTGGTCACTGACATTTTCGGCGGTGACGCTAGCCGACTACCAAGCCCGGTGTGTGCACGACTGGCTGGTGGGCCTGCGGATGCTCCAGATGGACGTGCACCCTCACCTCTTCACCTGCGCGGCTGCCATTCCGCTGCTGCTGCGCACGGCCACGGCGGGCGGCACACGCGGCCTGGTGATCGAGGTGACCGATGGCACGCGGAGGCCAACGCGGAGTTCCGGTGCCGTGTGGCTTCTACTATGACCTGGTCAAGGCCAATGTCGAGTGGATCGTGAAGGGCCTGAGCGCCGAGTTCGGGACCATCCGGTAGGCCGTCGGTGTCACGCCCGGCTGGATGCGCTCGAGCGGATGCTGGAGAACTTCGGCGTCACCGAGGACACCTGGCGCGAGGCCTGCGGCACGACACCCGGCTTCGCGATCTCCGAGTCAGCCTACGTCGGCCGGGGCGTTGCGGCGCTGGCCACGGCGGCGGATGCCGAACGCTGGGCGGGCACCGTCGTGAGCGCCCGCCAGTTCGCGGACGCCTACGGTTTCACCGACACCGACCGCAGCAGGCCGGACTGCTGGGGTTACCTGGCGGCCTACCGCTGGGAGCGCGACTACGGTCAGGGGGTTGACCGGTTCCGTTAACCGGCCGTATTTGGCCCGGCCGCCCGGCGGGAATCCACTGGCGTCGCACCCCGTCGCACCGCCCGCCGCGACATCAGGCCCCACCGGGCCTCCAGCTACGACTGACACCGGACTGACGCAGTTCAGCGGGGCGTGACTAGCGTCAGCTCGTCCCCTCGGCGCGTCTCGCCTGACTTCGGCCAATCGGCCTTCATGTTCTCACGGGCGGTTTCGCCGGTGAGGCCGTGGCCCGCCGCCAGCGCGCGCCGGCGGGGCGCCCGCGTCGATCATGCCGAGCAGCAGCTGCTCGGTGCGATTGTTGCGACTACCCCCAGCGATCTCACGGATTTGATTCTTCCCGGCAGTTATCGACGGTGGCCAGGTCGGCCAGTCCGTCGAGCTTGACTACCTCATCGCGGACCCAGCGCTGCGCGGGGGCGGCCGGTCCCGCAGGGCTGCATAGACCTGGCCGGTGGTCAGGCCAGCCTGGACGACTCATCTTGGCTGCGATGCCCGCCGGGTCGCGGTGCTTGTCGGATCCGTGGTGGCGCGCCAATGTCGGAGCCTCCTGGCGAGGCGGCTGGCGAAGGCCATGGCTGAAGCGGGCGCGCTCGCTGAAGGCCCGATGTCGCCCTGACAACCCGATGATGATGCGCTATCTGTGCTGACCTGCCTGGTCACGCCCATGGCCTCGTCGGTCTCGTTCCAGGTCGCTCCCGACCGCGGGCCTGGTCCACGAAGTGGCCGAGCAGCGCGTGAATAAGCCAGTCGGAGAACCGTCCCAGGGGCTCCCTGATCGAACCGTCTGGCTGACGGTCAAAAATAGGCCGTGCTGAACGGAACGATCGTCCCAGGTGAACTCGCAGGACTCCTCTGGTGGCTCAGTCGCCAGGACCATGGACCCAGTTTCGTCGAGCAGGCCTGTCTGCAGCAGGCTGGCGGTCAGCGTTGAGCTGCCCGGGATCACGATGTCCTTGCCGGGTTGCTGCTTGAGCTTGGCCAGTTCCTCTTCGGCGTGGTTGCTGATGATCTGCATGCCAGGCCCAGGTGGCCTGAGGCAGAGTCTGCGAGATGACGATCTTGGGGGTGGTGTTCATCGCCTTCGCGACCTCCGGGTCGGACTCCTCGCCGGCGGGCGTGGGCCAGAAAGCGGCCATGCCCTCATAGGTCACGCTGCCGAACCCCAAGGTGCCGGCCTCTAGAAGCTAGCGCCAGCGGGAACTGGCCGAACTCCTGGTCGACGTTATGCCAGTCCAGCGCCTGACCCGGGTCGGATCGAGGCCCCAGCCTCCGAAAAGCCACGCCGGGATACCGGCTGCCTCCGTGACCGATATGACCTTCCGGATGACTCGCAGTTGTCCTTCGGTGCTACGTATCCATGGCTTCATTCTGCTCCACCGCATTCGCTCAGCCATGTCGTCGCCTGCTGTCACTTCTGCTGTCACTACAGCCAAAATGCCCGGCACGGGGCCGGGCATTAGTGCTGTGACCTGGGTGGGCCTGGATGGACTTGAACCATCGACCTCTTCCTTATCAGGGAAGCGCTCTAACCGAGCTGAGCTACAGGCCCTTGCGGCTTCCCGGGGATGCGCGGCACTGACTCCCGGGAAATGCCGACGGGACAGGCTATCGCATTATCCGGGGAACCCGTCAGTCGGTCTCCCGGAGGGTGACCTCGATACCGCCACCCAGGTGGGTGACGAGGTTGTAGATCATGGATCCGATCGTGGACAAAGCAGTGATCAGGACGATGTTCACCGCGCCGAGCAGCATGGTGTAGCCGAGGATCCGGGAGGCCGCGAACCAGTGGCTGATGCTGGACCCCGCGGACGAGCCCGAGCTGGAGGTGACGCTGCCCAGGGTGTGCTCGATGGAGGTGAAGACACCCAGGCTGGAGAGCACGAAGTACAGGAAGGCCACGGCGACGAACAGCACGACCCAGGCGACCAGCGACATGAGGAAGCTGAACTTCATCACCGACCACGGCTCGAGCCGGGAGATGACCAGGTCGGCCCGCCGGGCGGGGGCCTGGCTGCCGGCCTTGGCCCCCACCGCCGCCGAGGCGCCCGCTGACGTGCCCGGGCCCGGCTTGTACCGGCCCCGCGAGACGGCGGAGAACGTCGAGGTGCGGTTGCGTGAGTTATCTTTCACCGCCGCCGCGGGGCTGTCCCCGTCGGCGCCCGGGCTCAGGGACGGGCTCGCCTGGCCGGTGCCGGTCTTGCCGGTACTGGTCGTGCCCGTGGCTGGAGGAGCCCGTGGTGGAGGAGTTCGTGCTGGAGGGGGTGCTGGTCTTCGCCGACCCGGCGGCCGGCTCGGTGAGCGAAGCCGGGTACGGCGGCACGACCGAGGTGGTGTCCGCAGGCGATCCAGGGTCGTAGCTGTACCCGCCGACCGCCGCCCCCGCCTGGCCGAACGTGGTGTCCTGGCTGTCCGAGTACGACGTGTTCCCGGAAAAGTTGTACTCGGTGTCGCCGTCCGACGTCCCCACCGCGGCCTCGTCGGCCTCAGGGTTTCGCAAGTCGGCGGCCGCACCCGTCCGCGACTGCCCATTGTCGGGCAGCCACGATGGCGGTTCCGCGCGTTGTTCCACCCCGTCCTCCTCGGGAAGGTTTCCTTCGAGGTTATCCCCGAATGGAGGGTACGTCCCCGCTCGGGGTTTGTGACTGTCCTCCGAGTGGATACTCATTAGACGTCACCGACGCTCCCCACGTTGCCTCCAATAGTCCGGCCGTCACCGCACCGTGACCTTCTGTGCGATCCAGCCCGGTCTCCCGATCCCTACCCGGACGCCTCAGGAATCATCCCCCGTCAGGTCAGGACCTGCGTTCCCCGGCTCGGTGCGCGGCTCCGCGCTGCCCGGATCGTCCACACTACCCTGATTGTCGGGATCGGCCTCGACCTCGTCCGTACCGGGCTCATCCGTACCGACCTCGGCCTCGGCTTCGGCCGTGGACTCAGCGTTGCGGGCAATGGCCACCACGCTGTCCCCGGAGGCGAGGTTCATCAGCCGCACGCCCATGGTCTGGCGGCCGGACAACTTGACCTCGCCGGCCGACGTCCGGATCACCCCGCCGGAGGAGGTGATGGCGAACACCTCGTCGTCGGGGTCCACCATGAGCGCCCCGACCAGCTCGCCACGGGAGTCGACGACGCGCGCGGTCAGCACACCACGGCCACCGCGGCCCTGGACGGGGTACTGATCCGAGGGCGTCCGCTTGGCGTAGCCACCGCCGGTGGCCACCAGCACGTCGGCCCCTTCCCGGACCACGTGCATGTCGAGCAGTTCGTCGCCGTCGGTGAACCGCATGCCGATGACGCCGGAGGTGGCCCGGCCCATCGGGCGCATCGTCTCATCGGTGGCGTGGAACCGGATGGACTGCGCTTTCCGGCTGACCAGCAGCAGGTCGTCTTCGGGCGAGACCAGGCTGGCCGCGATGACCTCGTCATCCTCGCGCAGGTTGATCGCGATGATGCCGCCGGACCGGGTGGAGTCGTAGTCGGTCAGCAGCGACTTCTTGACCAGCCCGGAACGGGTGGCGATGACCAGGTAGGGCGCGACAGAATAGTCCGGGATCGCGAGGATCTCGGCGATCCGCTCGTCCGGCTGGAACGCGAGCAGGTTCGCGACATGCTGGCCGCGGGCGTCCCGGGCCGTGTCCGGCAGCTCGTAGGCCTTGGCCCGGTACACCCGCCCTTTGTTGGTGAAGAACAGGATCCAGCGGTGCGTCGTGGTCACGAAGAAGTGGTCCACGATGTCGTCGGTGCGCAACTGGGCGCCGCGCACCCCCTTGCCGCCCCGCCGCTGCGCCCGGTACAGGTCGGTCTTGGTCCGCTTGGCGTAGCCACCGCGGGTGATGGTGACGACCACATCTTCCTCGGCGATGAGGTCCTCGTCGGTGACGTCGCCGTCGAAGGGGATGATCCGGGTGCGCCGCTCGTCGCCGTACTTGGCCACGATCTCGCCGAGCTCATCGCTGACGATCTGACGCTGCCGCTCGGGTGAGGCCAGGATCGCCTCGTAGTCGGCGATCTTCGCCATCAGGTCCTCGTACTCGTCGGTAAGCGCCTGGCGCTCGAGGGCGGCGAGCCTGCGCAGCTGCATGTCGAGGATGGCGCGGGACTGCTCCTCGTCGATCTCCAGCAGGTCCATCAAGCCCTGCATGGCGGCGTTCGCGGACTCGCTGCCGCGGATGAGCGCGATGACCTCGTCGATCCGGTCGATCGCCTTGAGCAGCGCGCTGACGATGTGGGCCCGCTGCTGGGCCTGGCGGAGCAGGTACCGAGTGCGCCGGAGAATGACCTCGATCTGGTGCGCGACCCAGTAGCGGATCAGCTGGTCCAGGCGGAGCGTGCGGGGGACCCCGTCGACCAGGGCGAGCATGTTGGCGCCGAACGTGTCCTGCAGCTGGGTGTGCTTGTACAGGTTGTTCAGCACGACCTTGGCGACTGCGTCCCGCTTCAGCACGATGATCAGCCGCTGCCCGGTCCGGCCGCTGCTCTCGTCCCGCACGTCGGCGATGCCGCTGACCCGGCCCTCCCGCACCAGCTCGGCGATCTTCAGCGCCAGATTGTCCGGGTTGACCTGATAGGGCAGCTCGGTGACGATCAGGCAGGGCCGGCCGCGGGCATCCTCGTCGATGTCCACCACGGCCCGCATGGTGATCGAGCCCCGGCCGGTCCGGTAGGCGTCCTCGATGCCGCGCCTGCCGACGATCAGCCCGCTGGTGGGGAAGTCGGGTCCCTTGACCCGCTCGATCAGCGCTTCCAGCAGCTCCTCGTCGGTGGTCTCGAAATTGTCCAGGTACCACTGGACACCAGCGGCCACCTCGCGCAGGTTGTGCGTGGGGATGTTGGTCGCCATCCCGACCGCGATGCCCTGCGATCCGTTGATCAGCAGGTTGGGGAACCGGCTGGGCAGCACCACGGGTTCGCCGCCGCGCCCGTCGTAGCTGGGCCGGAAGTCGACGGTGTCTTTGTCGATGTCCCGGAGCATTTCCATGGCCAGTGGGGCCAGGCGGCACTCGGTGTATCGCATGGCTGCGGGCGGGTCGTTGCCCGGCGAGCCGAAGTTGCCCTGGCTGTCGATAAGGGGCATCCGCATCGACCAGGGCTGGGCCAGCCGGACGAGCGCGTCGTAGATTGATGAGTCGCCGTGCGGATGGTAGTTGCCCATCACCTCGCCGACCACCCGCGCGCACTTGGAGTAGCCGCGCTCGGGCCGGTAGCCGCCGTCATACATTGCCCACAGCACACGTGTGTGCACCGGCTTGAGGCCGTCCCGGACATCCGGCAGCGCCCGCCCGACGATGACCGACATCGCATAGTCGATATAGCTGCGCTGCATCTCGACCTGGATGTCGACCGGCTCGGTCCGGTCATGCTGCGGCGGCGGAGCGCCTCCCGAGTCCACGTCGGTCACGTGTCAACCTCTTCCCATCATTTGGCAGTCGGCCAGGATCTCCAGGGCACTGCGGCCGCGAGGCGCGGTCCGCCAGGCCGCCTAAATGTCGAGGAACCTGACGTCCTTGGCATTGCGCTGGATGAACGCCCGGCGGGCCTCCACGTCCTCGCCCATCAGCACGCTGAACAGCTCATCCGCCTGGGCCGCGTCATCCACCGTCACCTGCCGGAGCACCCGGTTCGCCGGGTTCATGGTGGTCTCCCACAGCTCGGTCGCGTTCATCTCACCGAGACCCTTGTACCGCTGGATGCCGTCCCTCGGGCGGGGGTCCCGCCGGCCAGCGGCGATGCCGGCCTGGATGAGCGCGTCGCGCTCACGGTCGGAGTAGGCGTAGTCAGGGTGAGCTCCCCGCCCCTCCCACTTGATCTTGTAGAGCGGTGGCTGCGCCAGGTACACGTGACCGGCCTCGATCAGCGGCTTCATGAACCGGAACAGCAGGGTGAGCAGCAGCGTGGTGATGTGCTGGCCGTCCACGTCCGCGTCCGCCATCAGGACGATCTTGTAGTAGCGGAGCTTGGCGATGTCGAAGTCGTCGTGGATGCCGGTGCCCAGGGCCGTGATCATCGCCTGGACCTCGTTGTTCTTCAGCACCCGGTCGATCCGGGACTTCTCCACGTTGAGGATCTTGCCGCGGAGCGGCAGGATCGCCTGGAACTCCGGGTTCCGGCCCTGCTTGGCCGAACCGCCCGCCGAGTCGCCTTCGACCACGTAGATCTCGCAGCGCTCCGGATCGCCGGACTGGCAGTCGGACAGCTTTCCGGGCAGCGAGACTACTCTCCAGCAGGCCCTTGCGCCGGGTCAGGTCGCGGGCCTGGCGGGCGGCGATCCTGGCCCGCGCCGCCTGGGTGGCCTTGGTGATGATGTCCTTGGCCTCGCCCGGGTTGCGGTCGAACCAGTCCCGCAGATGGTCGTTGACCGCCTTCTGCACGAACGACTTGGCCTCGGTGTTGCCCAGCTTGGTCTTGGTCTGCCCCTCGAACTGCGGGTTGGCCAGCTTGACGTGGATGATCGCGGCGAGGCCCTCGCGCACGTCCTCCCCGGTGAGGTTGTCGTCCTTCTCCCGGAGCAGCTTCTGCTCCTTGGCGTAGCGATTCACGATCGACGTCAGCGCGGACCGGAACCCCTCTTCGTGGGTGCCGCCCTCGGCCGTGTTGATCGTGTTGGCGAAGGTGTGCACCGACTCCGCGTACGAACTGTTCCACTGCATGGCGATCTCGGCCGAGATCCCGTCACCCTCCTCACCGAAGTCGATGACGGTCGAGTGCACCGGCTCCTTCGACGCGTTCAGGTGCCGGACGAAGTCGGCGATGCCGCCCGCGTAGCGGTAGCGCACGGTACGCGGCTTGCCCGGGATCAGCGTCGTCATCCTCGATCGTGGAGTGGTCGGGCCGCTCGTCGGTCAGGTTGATCTCGAGGTCGCGGTTGAGGAACGCCATCTCCTGCAGCCGCCGGGACAGCGTCTCGTAGTCCCAGTCGGTGGTCTCGAAGATGGCCGGGTCCGGCCAGAAGACGATGGTGGTGCCGGTCTCGTCAGTGGGCTCGCCCTGGGTCAGCGTGGTGACCGGGCGGCTGCGCTCGTAGGTCTGCCGCCACACGAACCCGTCCCGGCGGATCTCGACCTCCAGCCGGATGGACAGGGCGTTGACCACGGACACGCCCACCCCGTGCAGGCCTCCGGAGACGGCGTAGGACTTGCCGTCGAACTTCCCGCCCGCGTGCAGTGTGGTCAGCACCACCTCGACGGCAGACCGCTTTTCCACCGGGTGCTCGTCAACGGGGATACCGCGGCCGTCGTCAATGACCCGGACCCCCCCGTCGGGCAGCAGGGTGACATCGATACGGTCGCAGAATCCGGCCAGCGCCTCGTCCACCGCGTTGTCCACGACCTCGTACACGAGGTGGTGAAGGCCGCGCTCGCCGGTGGAGCCGATGTACATTCCGGGACGCTTGCGTACTGCCTCAAGCCCCTCCAAGACCGTGATCGAACGTGCGTCGTAGGACAAGAGCAAGCTCCTCATGGAAGACATAACGCGTCACCGGGGCGACAGCGGGCCGGACCCGCTGAGCTGCCCAGCGGCACATTCCTATTTTACCTGGGAGAACCTTCAGTCTCAGCCGTACGTGTCGCGTGGCCCCCGACCACCTCGCACACGCCACTCACCGGGGCGCCGGGGCTGCTCCGGGCCGCGGACCTTGACCTTCGTCACGGTGCCCTCACCCAGCTCGCTGTTCAGCCTGCGCACCAGGGTTCCGGCCAGCAGCCGGACCTGGGTGGCCCAGGCGGTGGAGTCGGCGATCACCAGGAGCTCGCCGTCGGTGAACCGGTCCGGCCGGGTGTGCGCGGCGAGATCGGCCCCGACGATCTGCGGCCAGCGGCCGAAGACCGACCCCATCGCGGCCTCGGTCTGCCAGCCCTGGTCGCCGATGAGGCCGCGGATGGCCATGGTCAGCGGCTGCGGGTCGTCACGCCGGGGCCGCCGGGGCCGGCCGCCCTGGCCCGCGGGGCCCCGGGCGGGCGGCCGCGCGCTGCCCGCGGCGGGAAGTTCACCGCGCGCGCGGGCGTCGGCCTTCGCCCGGGCGAGCGCTTCCCGGGCCCGCTGAGCCGGCGAGAGGGGCCCGGGCTCGGCGGCGCCCCGATCTGGGCTGGCCTCGTCTGGGCTGGCCTGGCCGGTGCTGGCCTGGGCTGGGCTGGCTTCGACCGGGCTGGCCTGGCCCGGGTCCTCAGTCGGCACGGGTCACCTCACCATCCGCAACGAAAAACCGTGCCCCCCGCAAGGCCACCGGAACGTCCTCGGGGACCGCGGCGGTGACCAGGACCTGTTCCGCGTCGGCCACCAGGCTGGCCAGCCGGTCGCGGCGGCCGGCGTCCAGTTCGGCGAACACGTCGTCGAGCAGCAGGACCGGGTCGTCGCCGTCCGCGCGAAGCAGCTCATACCCGGACAGCCGCAGGGCCAGGGCCATCGACCAGGATTCGCCGTGGCTGGCGTAGCCGCGGGAGGGCAGCTCCCCGATCTCCAGCTCCAGGTCGTCCCGGTGCGGGCCGATCAGGCAGACCCCGCGCTCCAGCTCATCCGGCCGCGACCGGGCCAGGGCCTCGCGCAGGCCCTGGGCCAGCTGCGCGCGGTCGGCCGCTGGCTCGGCGCGGCCCAGCGGCTGAGCCGTGTCACCGGCGGTGGCCTCGCTCTTCGTGCTGCCACGCTGGCGGTAGACGATGGTGGCGGCCACGTCGTCGCCGGACACCGCGGCGTAGCTCGTGGTCAGCAGCGGCCGCAGCGACGCAGTCAGCTCGAGGCGGCCGGCGAGCAGTTCCGCCCCTTTGACCGCGAGGTGCTCGTCCCAGGCGTCGAGCGCACCCGCCAGGCCCATCCCCGCCGGGACGTCCTGCTCGTCGCCATCCCCGCGTGGCTCACCGGCCCAGGCCGTCCCGGCCGGGCGGGCTGACCGGGCGAAGCCGCGGGATCCCGTCCGGGACCGTGCCGACTTGAGCAACGCGGTGCGCTGCCGGACCACCCGCTCGTAGTCGCTGCGCACCCCGGCGTACCGCGGCGCCCGGGCGACCAGCAGCTCGTCGAGGTAGCGGCGGCGCTGGTCGGGATCACCCTTGACCAGGGCCAGATCCTCGGGGGCGAACAGCACGGTGCGCAGGATCCCCAGCACCTGCCGGGGGCGGGGCGCCGCGACCCGGTTCACCCGGGCCCGGTTGGCCCGTCCCGGGTTGATCTCGATCTCCACCAGGCTGTCGCGCTCGGCCGAGGTGATCGCCGCCCGCAGGATGGCCCGGTCGGCGCCCCGCCGTACCAGCGGCGCGTCGGTGCCGACCCGGTGGCTGCCCAGGGTGGAGACGTAGCCCGCGGCCTCGACCACGTTGGTCTTCCCCTGGCCGTTCGCGCCCAGCAGGGTGCTCACACCCGGGTCCAGAGCCAGATCCGCCGCCGCGTAGGACCGGAAGTCAGTAAGCGCGAGGCGGGTCAGGTGCACATCTGGAGACTACTGGGCCGCTCAGCTGCCGAGGCGGATCGGCATGAGCAGATACCGGAAGTCGGGCTGCTCGTCGGTCGCGGGCTTACCGGTGATCAGCGCGGGCTTGCCCGACTCGGTGAACGAGATCCGGGCGACGTCGGAGTCCAGGGCGGTCAGCCCGTCCAGCAGGTACTGCGGGTTGAAGGCGATCTGGATGTCGTCGCCTTCGAAGCTGGCGTCGATGACCTCCTCGGCCTGCGCCTCGTCACCCGTCCCGGCCTCCAGCACGAGCTGGCCGGCGGAGAACGAGAGCCGGACCGCCGTGTTGCGCTCGGCGACCAGGGCGACCCGCTTGACCGCCTCGGCGAACGGCGCGGTCGAGAGCTCGGCCACCGCATTCACCTGCTTGGGAAGCAGCGACTCGTAGCGCGGGAAGTCGCCGCCGAGCAGCCGGGTGGTGGTCCGGCGTCCGCCGCCCTCAAAGCCGATCATCCCTTCGCCGGCTCCTCCGTCCTCACCCGGCAGCGCGAGCGCGATCGACACCTCTGCCCCGGCCGTGAGGGCCCGCGCGGTGTCCGCCAGCGCCCGGGCCGGGACCAGCACCGCCGCGGACAGGTCCGGCCGGGCCGGGGTCCAGCGCAGCTCGCGGACGGCGAGCCGGTAGCGGTCGGTGGACACCAGGGTGAGGGTCTCGCCCGCGATCTCGATCCGGACGCCGGTCAGTGCGGGCAGCGTGTCGTCCCGCCCGGCCGCGGTGGCGGACTGGGCCACCGCCGACGCGAACGCGTCACTCCCGATGGACCCCGCTGGTGGCGGCATCTCAGGCAGGCTCGGATAGTCCTCGGTCGGCATGGTGAGCAGCGTGAAGGTGGCGCTGCCACAGGTCAGCGTGGCGCGCGCGCCATCGGTGGTGATCTCCACCGGGCGGGCGGGCAGGCTCCGGGTGATCTCCGCGAGCAGCCGTCCGGAGACCAGCGCCTCGCCTTCCTCCTCCGCCTCAACCGGCACCCGGGCCTGCGCCGAGACGTCATAGTCGAAGCTGGACAGGGTCAGGGCCGCGGCCGCCTGCAGGCGGATGCCCGCCAGGACGGGGACCGCGGGCCGGGCCGGCAGGGCGCGGGCCGTCCAGGCCACGGCTTCGGCCAGCACATCGCGTTCTACCTGGATCTTCACCGGAAACTGCCTCCCCTTCTGGAGATTTATCTGCTCAGGCTCGGGCACCGGTTTGGAGCTGCCTGCCGCGCGGGTATCTGTTCCGGCGACTGGGTCGGAACAGCTGCAGTAGGCGCGTGAGCGTGAGCGGCCCAGAGCTTGCCTGTTGCGTTGTTAGTTTCTTTGATGAATAGAAGTACGTAGTCGCAATAGGTTCGGTGGACGCTGGGGATAGACGGCATCCTCGCAGCTCAGAGCCGGAATGCGCGTCCACAGTAGCTGTGCCTGACGGGGCCGGGGCGGGGGACGCGCTGGGGACGGCGGGCCGGTCCCAGCGCATTCCGTCGCGGCTGCCCACCGCTTTCCCTGGGTTGTCCTCTGTTCGTCCCAAGGCTGTCCACAGAGATTTCCACAGCCTGTGTGTACTGATTGTGACGGGCGGCGCTGTTCTGTGCTTGTTCACCCGGACCGCGCCTGCTGTTTGATTCGGTTGGTGAGTTCTGTCACCTGGTTATAGATGGATCGCCGTTCGGCCATCAGATTGCGGATTTTCCGGTCCGCGTGCATCACGGTGGTGTGGTCGCGGCCGCCGAACTGCTGCCCGATCTTGGGCAGCGAGAGGTCGGTCAGCTCGCGGCACAGGTACATGGCGATCTGCCGGGCGGTCACCAGGACCCGGGACCGCGAGGTGCCGCACAGGTCGTCGATGGACAGCCCGAAATAAGAAGCGGTCTGGCCCATGATCGTCGCCGCGGTGATCTCCGGGCCCTGGGCCTCGGGGATGAGGTCCTTCAGCACGATCTCGGCGAGCTGGAGGTCCACGGTCTGCCGGTTCAGGCTGGCGAACGCGGTCACCCGGATCAGCGCCCCCTCCAGCTCCCGGATGTTGGTGGAGATGCGGCTGGCGATGTACTCCAGGGCCTCCGGCGGCGCGTTCAGGCCTTCCTGGACGGCCTTCTTCCGCAGGATCGCGATGCGCGTCTCCAGCTCCGGCGGCTGGACGTCGGTGATCAGTCCCCACTCGAACCGGCTGCGCAGTCGGTCTTCCAGGGTGACCAGCCGCTTGGGGGCCCGGTCGCTGGAGATCACGATCTGCTTGCTGGCGTTGTGCAGCGTGTTGAAGGTGTGGAAGAACTCCTCCTGGGTTCCTTCCTTGTTCTCCAGGAACTGGATGTCGTCCACCAGGAGCACGTTGACGTCCCGGTACCGGCGGCGGAAGCCGTCCTGCTTGCCGTCCCTGATCATGTTGATGAAGTCGTTGGTGAACTCTTCGGAGCTGACGTACCGGACCTTCACCCCGTGGTAGAGGCTCTGCGCGTAGTGGCCGATGGCGTGCAGCAGATGGGTCTTGCCGAGGCCGGAGTCGCCGTACACGAAGAGCGGGTTGTAGGCCTTGGCCGGCGCCTCAGCGACCGCGACCGCCGCGGCGTGCGCGAACCGGTTGCTCGAGCCGATCACGAAGGTCTCGAAGGTGTACTTGGGATTCAGCCGGGCCTGGGTGGGCCGGGGCGCGCCGGGCAGCGGCCCGGGCGGCCCGCCCGCGTGCTGTGGCCGGCCAGCCAGCGCGTCGAAGGGCCCGCCCAGGACGGCGCCGCCCAGCGGTGCCCGGCCTGCGGGCCCCCGGGGCTGGTCCAGGTGGCCCGGCTGCCCGTCGGCCAGCGGGGACCCGGGGCCAGTCGCGCCGGCCAGGCCCGTGCTGCCCAGGGAACCCGCGCTGCCCAGGGAATCGGGACCCAGCGGATCCGCGGGCCGGGGGACCCGGCCGTCTGGGGCACCGTCCATGGGGCTGCCGAGCGGCCTGGGCATCCCGGCGTGGTCGTCCTGGCCCGCGGCGTGGTCCCCCGGGCCCGGCTCGACGGCAGCGGCGGGGAAGACCGTCGCCGCGGTGATGGCTGTGGGGTCCACCGTGACCGCGAGCTGGATACTGCGGCCCAGTTCGCGGGACAGCGCATGGGTGATGAGCGCTCTTAGCCGGGTCTCCAGCTGCTCCTTGACGAACTCGTTGGGTGTGGCGATGAGCGCGGTGTTCTCGACCAGCCCCAGCGGGCGGGTCAGTTTGAGCCACGCCCGCTGGTGTGGCTCGATCTGCATCGTCGCGAGCTCGTCCAGCGACCGGGCCCACACCTCCGCGAGGTCTGTTTCACTCATTGGTTGTCCATCCCTCGCGCCCCCAGATGTGATCAACAGCTTTGTCCACAGGTTGTGCACGCCGGATGTCACGGTGTGCACGGATCGCGCGGGAAGAGTGCCTGTGGACAGGACCCGCGTGCCCGGCGCCGACCACCCCCGGCCGGAGCGTTGTCCACAGCCTAAGTCCCGGGGCTGGCGGGCGTTCGGCAAACCGTCTGTTCTGGCGCGCTGTGGCCAGCCCGGCGGGGGCCGCCCGCTGGTTTGACCGGTGGCCAGGGGGGCGCGTAACGTGAACAGACCCAGCCACTTCCACAGTGGCCAATCCCGCCTGCGCGCTTATCGCCCTCGCGGGCCCAAAAGCCCAGATCGGTACCTGGAGTTCCTGTGAGCAAGCGTACGTTCCAGCCGAACAACCGACGGCGTGCCAAGACGCACGGGTTCAGGCTGCGCATGCGGACCAGGGCAGGCCGCGCAGTCCTGTCCGCGCGCCGGCGTAAGGGCCGCGCGCGGATCAGTGTCTGACCTGCGTGCCCCGGCCGAGGACCAGGGAGGTCAGCCTTGCTTCCCGCGGCGGCCCGGATGCGGCGGCGTGAGGACTTCTCCGCCGCGGTGCGGGGCGGCAGCCGGACCGGCCGTCCCCTGCTGACCGCGCACCTGCTAGTCCGTCCCGGATCGCAGGAGCCGGCCCGGACGGGATTCGTGGTGAGCCGGGCCGTGGGCGGCGCGGTGGTCCGTAACACGGTACGGCGGAGGCTGCGCGCGCTCATGCGTGGGTATGTGGACTCACTGCCGCAAGGTAGCCTGCTTGTGGTTCGCGCCAATCCGCGGGCCGCGACCGCAAGCCAGTCGGAACTAGCCGCAGAACTCGACCTGGTGATCAACACATTGCTGCGGCGGCAGGTGGGGGCGCTGAGCCGATGATCAGCTCACCCGAGACCAGCCCAGACGGCCGGCGGCCGGACCAGCCGTCGGCAGCCGCCCGGGTCCTGCTGCTCCTGATCGGTACATACCGGCGCTTCATCAGCCCGATGCTCGGGCCGCGGTGCCGGTTCGAGCCCTCGTGCAGCGCTTACGCCCTGGAAGCAGTGCGGGTGCACGGGGCGCTGCGAGGTTCGTGGCTGGCGGTCCGCCGGATCGGCCGCTGCCATCCCTTTAACCGGGGCGGCTTTGACCCAGTGCCGCCCCGCCGCGCAGGGCGGCTGACGCCCCCAGCACAAGGAGCGAGGTCGTGACCAACCCGCTTACCCCCCTGTACGACGCGGTCGCATGGGTGATCATGCGCCTGCACGCGGGGCTGGGTGCCATCTTCGGCGACTCCAGTGGGGCGGCGTGGGCGCTGTCGATCGTCATCCTCGTCGTGCTGATGCGGCTGCTGCTGGTGCCGCTCTTCATCAAGCAGATGCATGCGACGCGGAAGATGACCGCGCTCGCGCCCCAGGTCGCTGAGCTGAAGAAGAAGTACAAGGGCGACAAGCAGAAGCTCAACGAAGAGACCATGAAGCTGTACAAGGACAACGGCGCGAACCCCCTCGCCGGGTGTCTTCCCGTGGTCGCGCAGCTGCCAGTCTTCTTCGCTTTGTTCGGCGTGCTCCGGGCGATCGCCGAGGACCAGCCGAAGTACGGCCTGACCCCGGCGGTCGTGGCGAGCGCGCAGCACGCCAAGATCTTCGGGGTCGTCACCGTGGCGGACCGGCTGCTGACGACGATTCTCCCGCCCACGTTCTCCTCCATCGGGGCGGCCCCGAAGATCGTCATCCTGCTGACCGTCGTGGTCAGCGCGACGACCACGTTCATGACCGTGCGGCAGAGCATGAAGCGCGGCATGACCCCGCAGGTGGACCCGAGCAACCCGATGGCGTCGTCGCAGAAGATGATGCAGTACATCGTGCCGGTCTTCGCCCTGTCCGGGCTGTACTGGCAGTACGGCCTGGTCCTGTACTGGGTCACTACCAACCTGTGGACGCTGGGCCAGCAGTACGTGCTGTTCAAGAGGTTCCCGCCGCCGGTCTTGGCGACCCCGGCGGGCGGGGCGCCGGCCACCACCGGCGGCAAGTCCGCCGCCCGTCCGGCAGCCAAGGGTGCCCCGGCCAAGCCAGCCGGGAACGTGACCGCTGCGGGCCGGGCCGCGGCGCGGCAGCAGGCCGCAGCCAAGGCGGCGGCCGCCCAGTCGGCGAAGGCCGACGGGTCCCAGCCCGCAGCCGGCTCGCAGCCCGCAGCGGGCAATGGGGCCAAGCCGGCCGCAGCCCAGTCCAGCCGGCCGCCCATCAACCAGCTGCGCAAGTCACCCGCCAAGTCGGCGCCCGCCAAGCCGGCCCAGGGTAAGCAGGCAGGTAACGGGGCCGCCAAGTCCACCAGCGCGGCCGGGGGGACCAAGGGAGCCGGATCCGGCTCGAACGGCAGCGGTGGCGGCCTGCGCAGGCTCGTCAAGGGCCGCCCCGAACCTGAGGCACCCGCCCCCGAGCCCGAGACTAAGATCGTCAGGCAGCAGCCGGTGCGGCAGTCCCGTAGCCGGCGCTCGGGCAAGCGATAAAGCCAAGGCCAGGCACGACCGTGGGAGTTGTCGTGCCAGCATGTGAGCACCCGGAACGAGGAGGAACCCCGGTGGTGAGCCAAGCGGAGAATGCGGGCACCGTCGCCAGCGGTGATACTGCAGGCCAGGCGCTGGCGGGTGGGGGCGGCGAACCGGTGAGTACCGGGGTCGGCGGCCCGGAGGATGTGGCGCCAGAAGAGCTGGACGTGGCGGCGGACGACGCCATAGCCGACGAGGAAGATGAGGCCGACGAGGCCGACGAGGAAGGTTCCGGGCCGGCTGGTGCCGATGAGCCCCCCGCTGAGGTCGACCTGGCGGATCTCGAGCAGGAGAGCGAGATAGCCGCTGACTACGTCGAAGGCCTGCTGGACGTGGCGGACCTCGACGGCGACATCGACATGGATGTCGAGGGCGACCGGGCCCTCGTTTCTGTCGTCGGTGCCACGCTGCAGGAACTCATCGGCCCGCGTGGTGAGGTCCTCGAGGCGCTGCAGGAACTGACCCGCCTCGCGGTGCACCGGCAGACGGGAGCCCGCACCCGGATCATGCTTGACGTGGGCGGATACCGGGCCCGTCGGCGGGTCGAACTCACCGAACTGGGCCAGGACGCGGCAGAAGAGGTCAAGAGCAGTGGCGTGCCCCGGCGACTGGACGCCATGACTCCGTTCGAGCGCAAGGTGGTGCACGACGCGATCGCGGCCGCCGGGCTGCGCAGCGAATCCGAGGGCGAGGAGCCGAACCGCCGGGTGGTCGTCTTCCCGGTGGGCTGACCCTTTCATGACCTC
This sequence comes from uncultured Actinomycetes bacterium, assembly GCA_963844695.1. Taxonomy (GTDB): domain Bacteria; phylum Actinomycetota; class Actinomycetes; order Streptosporangiales; family Streptosporangiaceae; genus RYN-230. The sequence continues at coordinate 114,458 of CAWJPL010000003.1, read as the reverse complement.
CGGACCGGATCCCCGGGCCGCCGCGTCGTCGGAGGAGCTGCCGCCTGGTGAGATACCGGCTCCGCCTCCGGAAGCAGTTGACGTTTTCGGGACCACCCTTCCGCTGGCAGAGCGATATGTGCGGATGCTCGCCGGGCCCGGGGTCACCCGGGGACTGCTCGGGCCCCACGAGGTCCCCAGGCTGTGGACCCGCCACATGCTCAACTGCGCGGCGGTCGCCGACCTGGTGCCCAGGCCGGCCACGCTGATCGATCTCGGTTCAGGAGCCGGCCTTCCGGGGATCGTGCTGGCCCTGCTGCTCCCTGACGTCCAGGTGACCCTGCTGGAACGAATGGAGCGCCGCACTATCTTCCTGGGCGAATGCATCCAGGAACTGGGCCTGCGCAATGCGCAGGTCTGCCGGGCCACCGCGGAGGAACTAGCCGGTAAGCAGGCTGCGGACGTGCTGACCGCCCGGGCGGTGGCGCCGTTGGACCGCCTGGCGGGCCTGGCCGCGGGCCTGGTCCGCCGCGGCGGGCTGATACTTGCTATCAAAGGAGCGACCGCCGCCGAGGAGGTCGCCCGGGCCCGGCCAGTATTGCGCCGGCTGGGTATGCGGGACGTGGCCGTTGTGCGGGCCGGGGACGGTAAGGTCGATCGGGCCGCGACAGTCGTGCGGATGGTCGCTGGCCGGTAGCGGGACCGGAGCGCGCGGGCGTCGGGCAGGGAGAGGAGCGCCGCGGTGGTTTCCGCAGCGGGCCTGGGATGGCCAGGCGAAGCCGGAGCTGACTCCGGGGATGGCGTTGCGGGCGGGGTGCTGCCGCAGCCATCCGGGGCTCCGGGCCTGGGCTGGCCGGGGGCCGCGGTTTCGCGTGAAGCACAGGTTCCGGTCCCGGTCGGGGGCGGCGCCTATGCCGATGGAAACGAGGGGGACATGGGAAGGCGCCGAGGAGCCGCCGCGCGGTCGGGCGGGGGAACCGAGGCGCGGGCGGCCGCGTCTGCGGACGGATCTCGGGCAGGCGGCCAGCACAAGGACCAGGCAGACACAAGCCAGCTGGGCACGAGTCAGCTGACCACAGGTGAGCTAGGCCCAGGTGAGCTGGGCACGAGGCGAGCTAGGCACCGGCGACGCAGGGGCGGGCGTGGCCACCGGCGGTGGAAGGCATGAATTGGTGGTTCCCGCGGCAAGGCAGCCCGACGCAGAGATCGAGACTGGGCAGGCCGCCCGCGACAGGACCGCGGGCGCGAACCGGCCAGAACGAGCGTGGCCCCGGCCGGGCTCCTGCCGGGTGATCACGATCGCCAACCAGAAGGGCGGCGTGGGCAAGACCACCACGGCGGTCAACCTCGCGGCTGCCCTGGCCCAGCACGGGTCGCGAGTGCTGGTCATCGATCTGGATCCGCAGGGCAACGCGTCCACGGCGCTGGACGTCGAGCACCGGGTGGGCACCACCTCGATCTATCACGTGCTGGTCGAAGACCAGCCGCTGGTCGGGATCATCCACGCGGTTGAGGACATCCCCTTGCTCTACTGCGCCCCGGCCACTATTGACCTCGCCGGAGCGGAGATCGAGCTCGTGCCCATGGTGGCCCGGGAAGGCCGGCTCTCCCGCGCTCTTCGCGCCTACGATGAGTCACAGCTTGACTACATTCTGATCGACTGCCCGCCCTCCCTCGGGCTGCTGACGGTCAACGCCCTGGTGGCCGCGGCCGAGGTGCTGATCCCGATCCAGTGTGAGTACTACGCACTGGAGGGACTCGAGCAACTGCTGCGCACGGTCAATCTGGTCAAGAGCCACCTGAATCCGGATCTGGCGGTATCAACCATCCTGCTCACCATGTTCGACGGGCGGACCCGGCTGGCCTCGCAGGTCGCGGACGAGGTCCGGCAGCACTTCGGTGAGGTGGTCCTCGAGTCGATCATCCCGCGGAACGTCCGGGTCTCCGAGGCGCCCAGCTACGGGCAGTCGGTGATGACGTATGACCCGGCGTCCAGCGGTGCGGTGGCCTACCTGGATGCGGCCCGGGAAATGGCGCACCGTTCGGCGCCAGGTCAGTCTGCCGGGGGTTGAGCAGCCCCGGAGCGGTCCGCCGGAGGTTGAGCAGCCACGGAGCAGAACGCCGCAGGTTAGGGCTGGTCCTGCCGTCGGTGGACCGGAGTGCCCGCCCGCGGCCCGCAGGCCCCCGGCCCAGCCCGCGGCTGCGGCCACCACGACCGTGACGCCCGCGACCAGGAAGACCGGCCGCGGGTCACCACCCAGCGCTACCGTGGCTGCCCCCGCTGCGACCACCCCCAGCGGATCCACCGCCAGGAACAGGACCCGTACGGTGCTGGTCACCCGGCCCAGGAGATCCCTGGGTACCAGTCGCTGCCGCTGGGTGCGATTGACCAGGCTCGCCACCACCAGCGCAGCCCCGTAGCCCAGATTCGCCGTGGCCAGGGTGACGGCCGAAGAGGCCAGGCACATGGAGGCCACCGACGCGCCCGCCGCAGCGATGGCCAGCAGCACCAGGCGCATCTCACCCGCCCAGCGGGCCAGGGGCGCGGCGCCGAGCGCGCCCGCCAGGCCGCCGGCGCCACCTGCGGCCACCACCACGCCCACCAGTGGCGGGCTCAGCCCCAGCGTCTCCCGGGCGTCATAGATGATCAGTTTCTCCACGGACAGGCAGAGGTTCACCACCGTCTGGACCGCGGTGAGGATGAGCAGAGTCCGCGCCGTGAGCAGGTAGCGCAGGCCTTCCCGGAGGCTGGCCACGAATTCGGGCCAGGCCCGGCCCACTGGCCCGGCCCCACCGGACCGCAGGAGTCCGGGACGGCGGGTTCGAGCGGATCCGGGACGGTTCCCGGACACCGTGACCAGAGAGGCCAGAGAGACCGCGAACGTGAGGGCGTCAGCCAGCAGCGCCAGGTTCAGCCCGCCGGCTGCGGCGAGCAGTCCGACGATCGCGGGGCCGGCGATGAGCGAGATCTGGCTGGCCAGCTCGAGTGCGGAGTTCGCACCCATCAGGCCGGAGACGGCGAACAGGTCCTTGACCACCACGACCAGGGCGGACTCGAAGAACACCGCACAGGCCCCGGCGGGCAGCGCGAGGACGAAGAGCAGCCATACGGACAGCACACCTGCCGCTGACAGTGCGTACAGCGCGGCGAACAGCAGCGCGCGGGCCGCGTCCATGGCCATCAGCACACGCCACGGGTCCAGCCGGTCCACCAGAACGCCAGCGGGCAGCCCCACCAGCAGGTAGCCCACGGTCACCGAGGCCGCCGACAGGCCGGACAAGAGCGGGTTGCGGGTCAGATCGAGCACCATCAGCGGGATGGCCAGCACAGCGAGACCGTCGCCGAGTACCGAGACAGCCTGCCCGGACAGGAACAGCGCTGCAGACCGGTCTAACCGGCGGCCCGGAAGTCGCCAGCGCCGCCGCCTGGTCAGCACGTGCGGCCACTTGGTCAGCACGTGCGGCCACCTGCTCACAGTGCGCACGGTACGGACTGGGATCGGGTGAAGGAAGCCCTGCCCGGTGGGCAGCAGGCGGGCGGATGGTGGCACCCTGGGGCACGAGGGCTGCTCCTGGGCCCAAGCGGGTCATTGCGGCCGGGCTGTCCCGCGCAGTCTCCGGGGATGGCATGCTCTTGTCCGGGCGCGGGTCATCCGGGCGCGGGTCATCTGGACGCCGACCGTGTCTCCCGGGATGCCCGACGGGACGGCCCGGCGCAGTCGGCTAACCGCGTGACCTGTTACCGGGTACGCAGCGGCAAGGAGAGACGATGGCTCAGCAGAAGCGGGGGCTCGGCAAAGGGCTCGGTGCTCTCATCCCCACCGGTCCGGTCACCCCGGCTGGTGGTGCCGTCCCTGGTGGACCTGGCGCCACCGGGGTGGCGATGCCCGCCCCGGGCATCTCTGCTCCCGCTGCGGACCAGCCGGCCACGGTCGGGGGCGCCTACTTCCAGGAGCTTCCGATCGCTGCGGTGACCCCGAACCCGCGCCAGCCGCGGCAGGTGTTCGACGAGGACGCCCTGGACGAACTGGTGGCCTCCATCCAGGAAGTGGGGTTGCTTCAGCCGGTCGTGGTCCGGGAGGTGGGCCCTGGGCGCTTCGAGCTGGTGATGGGCGAGCGGCGCTGGCGGGCCTCCCAGCGGGCGGGACTGACCGAGATCCCGGCCATCGTGCGGGCGACCACCGATGACGACCTGCTGCGTGACGCTCTCATGGAGAACCTGCACCGGGAGCAGCTCAACCCGCTGGAAGAGGCGGCCGCCTACCAGCAGCTGCTGGATGATTTCGGGGCGACCCACGAGGAGCTGGCCCGGCGGGTCGGACGATCGCGGCCGCATATCTCCAACACGCTCCGGCTGCTGAACCTGTCACCCGGCGTACAGCGGCGGGTGGCAGCCGGAGTGCTCACCGCCGGGCACGCCCGGGCGCTGCTGGCCGTGGATGATGCTGACGCGCAGGACCATCTCGCCCACCGCATTGTCGCCGAAGGATTGTCTGTTCGCGCGGTGGAGGAGATCGTCACCATGGGCGTGCGCCCGGCCAAGGAGCGCCGTCCGGCGACCAAGCAGTCATCGCCACCCGAGCTGAACGATCTGGCCGACCGCCTGTCTGATGCCTTCGAGACCCGGGTCAAAGTCGAACTGGGCAAACGGAAAGGCAAGATCGTCGTGGAGTTCGGTTCCCTGGAGGATCTGGAGCGCATCGTGAGCACCATGTCTCCGGACTGGACCGGGTCCCTCGGCGCAGGCCCGCTCGGCACGGGGTCCCTGAGCGCCTAGGCGCTGGGTGTTTCACGTGAAACAGCCCGCGGAGGCCCGAGCCAATTCCGGGTTAGTCCCTGCGGGTGTTTCACGTGAAACACGGCGGAGTCAGACGCGGGAACCACTGGCCGCACGGATGCTGGCCAGGAATGAATCCACATCGTCAGTCGTGGTGTCGAACGCCGTCATCAGCCGGACCGTGTTCCGCTGATCGTCCCAGACGTAAAAACCCCAGTCGTGCTGCAGCGGCCCGGTGATGCCGGGGTCCAGGTCGGCGAACACCGCATTGGACTGCACGGCCTGGACTAGGGAAACCCCGGGCAGATCCCCAAGGCCGGCGGCGAGCCGCTGCGCCATCAGGTTGGAGTGCGCGGCGTTGTGCAGCCAGGTCTGGTCCTCCAGCAGCCCGGCGAACTGCGCAGCCAGGAAGCGCATCTTCGAGGCCAGTTGCAGGAGTTGCTTGCGCTGGAAGGGGACGGAGCCCAGCAGATCCTCCGCCATCACGAGCACGGCTTCCGCAGCGACCGCGCCGTTCTTGGTACCACCGAAGCTGAGCACGTCAGCGTGGGCGGCGATGTCGGCCACGGTGCAGTCCAGGTAGGCCACCGCGTTCGCCAGCCGCGCGCCGTCGATGTACAGGCGGAGATCGTGACCCTGGCAGAACTCCCGGAGCACCCGCAGCTCCGCGAGTGAATAGCAGGTGCCCAGTTCCGTGACCTGGGTGATGCACACCGCGCGGGGCTGCGCCCGGTGTTCGTCATCGCGGCCGCCGAGACGGGTGGCCACCAGGTCCGGGGTGAGCTTGCCGTCGTGGGTCGGCACCGTGAGCAGCTTGCTGCCCAGCAGGCGCTCGGCGGCACCGCACTCGTCCACGTTCAGGTGCGCGGTCTCGGCGCAGATCACCGCCTCGTAGGGGCGCAGCATCAGGCTGAGGCCCAGGACGTTCGCGGCGGTCCCGTTGAACACGAAGTAAGCGGCACGTGCGCCAGTCAGGTCGCACAGTTCCCTGGCTACCCGCTCGGTCCAGGGATCGTCGCCGTACGCGTGTGCGTCCCCCTCGTTGGCGAGGCTCATCATCCGCAGGACGGCCTCATGGGCGCCCGCGTGGTTGTCGCTGCCGAAGCTCTTCCGTGTCGTCACGCCTGGAGAGCCTAGTAGCGCCTCCTCGCTCAGATAGGTGGGAGGGGGCGACCCGTGCGTCGGCTCCAGGAGCAGACGATGGTGGCTGGGCTATGGCCCGTATGCGAAAGTGCTCCGGCGCTGGTGTCATCCTGGGTGGGTGGCGAGGACTTGGCCGAATGACTGGGATGAGCGGCGGGGGGGCCAGGGCTGCCCTAAGTGTGCGGAGGGGCGCCCCGATGAGGACCAGTGGGGGGTCAGGTTTTTCAAGGGCTCATGGGCTGATGCCTACTTGCTGCGGGAGCCGCCGCAGCCGGGGACATCCGTGGTCGTTTTCCGGGGTGGGCGGCATGTGGCGGATCCGTGCGACTTCACCGACGAGGAGCTCGCCGGGTACTGGGCGGACGTGCGGACCACCGCCAAAGTCATTGACGGCGTCTACGGGCCCTGTCAGCTGAACTACATGACGTTCGGGAACGCGGTGCCGCACGTGCACACGCACATCATGCCCCGGTACCCCGACGACCCCGCGCCGGGACGGCCGCTCCCGGACGAGGTGTTCCGGAACGCCCCGGAGCTGGCGGAGGGGGACCTGGCCGATCAGGTGGGCCGTCTGCGCCGCCATCTCCTCTGGGCCGCCGCCAGCTGAGTTCGGCAGGCTGGCCGACTCCCGGGCCAGCCGTCCGCGGTGAACGGTGTTCAGCAAGAGACCACTGGGGCTATAGAGACCAGTGAGGCGTCTGCAATTTAACTCCGGATCGGCTCCAGCGATGGCAGGTCCGCCCGGCGCGCCGGTAGGTACCATGTCCGGGTACGGGCCGGGTGCCCGGTGGGGGTAAGCGTTCCAAGCCGTAGCGCTTCTCAACGCAGCGCTTTCTGAAATCCTGGGGTGCCCGTGCCGCGCCGAGTCGTCAGTATCACCCTGGACAACCTGGACGACCTGCCCAAACGCTGCCGCCGGTGCGTGTTCTGGGAGCTTGACCCGGTGGGTCACGCGCGAGCGCAGGAAGTCGGGGACCCGGCCCTGGAGAAGGAAGCCTGGATCTCTTCCACCCTGCTGGACTGGGGCAGCTGCGGGAAGATCGTGTACGTGGACGGGGCGCCGGCCGGCTACGTGCTGTACGCGCCGCCCATGTACGTACCGCGTTCGCTGGCCTTCCCGACCAGCCCGGTGAGCGCGGACGCGGTCCTGCTGATGACGGCGAGCATTCTCAGCGAGTTCTCGGGCGGCGGCCTGGGGCGGGTGCTGGTCCAGTCGGTGGCCAAAGACCTGACCCGGCGCGGGGTGAAGGCGATCGAGGCGTTCGGTGACCTGCGCTCGGAGGGCCTGTCCTGCGTGCTGCCCGCCGACTATCTGCTCGCGGTGGGGTTCAAGACCGTCCGCCCGCACCTGCACTACCCGCGCCTGCGGCTCGAACTGAAGACCGCGGTGTCCTGGCGCGAAGACGTGGAAGTAGCCCTGGAGCGCCTGCTGGGCTCGGTCAGCCCCGAACGAGCCCTGCGCCTCGCCTAGACAGCCGGAGGCCACCAGCGACGGCTACGGAGCCGTGCAGGCGGGATTGCCGGGCGACTCCTCGTGCAGCACCAGGAGGGCGTACGCGGCGACCGTCGAGTCGTCGGTGATGGTTCCGTCGCGGATCATGTTCTTGAACTCCGCCCGGGACACCCAGCGCTGCTGCATGTCCTGCTCCTCGGGTTCCCGGTCGGGTTCGCCCTCGGTCAGCCCGGTGGCCAGGTACACGTGGAAGCCCTGGCTGGACGTGCCGTGCGAGCTGTGCAGGAAGCCGAGTAGCGTCAGGCCGCCGGTCCGCAGCCCTGTCTCCTGGGCTAGTTCGAGCCGGGCCAGGTCCTCGGGATCCCCCGTGTGGCCGCCGGGCCAGCCGCCCTGCGGGAAGGCCCAGGCCCGGCGCCGCACTGGATAGCGATACTCCTCGACCAGGCAGAACCGGCCCGAATCGGCCGGGATGACCAGCGCGAAGTGGGGCTTGTCGACCACCGCGTAGACGCCGCGGCTGCCGTCCCGGCGCTCGATCTCGTCCCGGCGCAGCGACATCCATGAGTCCGCGTAGATCACGCTGGACGTGACCGTGCGGATGTCCGGGTCCCCGTCGTGACTCATGTCTGGCGGAGGTCGGCAGCTCAGATGAAGTCAGCGAGCTCCTTGAGCAGCGCAGACTTCGACTTGGCTCCCACTACCTGCTTGACGACCTCGCCACCGGAGAAGACGTTCAGCGTCGGGATCAGCATGATCCCGTACTTCTGGGCGGTCTGCGGGTTCTCCTCGATGTTCAGCTTGACCACGTTGACCTTGTCGCCGTGCTCCTGCGCGATCTCCTCGAGGACCGGGGCGACCTGACGACACGGGCCACACCACTCGGCCCAGTAGTCAACGATGACCGGCTTGGCGTTCTTCACCACCTCGGTGTCGAAGTTCGCGTCGGTCACGACCTTGGTTGCGCCCACGGTGGGTGCTCCTTCCGCTCTGTCGGGTTGGGTTTGAGGCTGATGGGTCTGGGCCGGGTCAGGACTCGTGGTCCGCCTGGTCCGCGAGCCACCGCTCGACGTCGATCGCGGCGGCACATCCCGTGCCGGCCGCGGTCACCGCCTGGCGGTAGGTGTGGTCCACGACGTCACCGCAGGCGAACACGCCATCCACGCCGGTCCGGGTGGACGGGTGCTCGACCTTCAGGTAACCCTCGCTGTCCGTCTCCAGCTGGCCGGTGAACAGCTCGCTCCGCGGGTCATGGCCGATGGCCACGAACACGCCGTTCACCTTGAGGGTCTCTTCCTCGCCGGTCTTGGTGTTCCGCAGCCGCAGCCCTGTGACCTTGCCCTCACCGAGGACCTCGGCCACCTCGCTGTCCCAGCGGAAGCTGATCTTCGGGTTGGCGAAGGCACGGTCCTGCATGATCTTGGAGGCGCGCAGCCGGTCCCGGCGGTGCACCACGGTCACTGACTTGGCGAACCGGGTCAGGAAGGTGGCTTCTTCCATCGCGGAGTCACCGCCGCCGATCACCGCGATGTCCAGGTCGCGGAAGAAGAAACCGTCACAGGTCGCGCACCAGGACACGCCGTGGCCGGACAACCGCTTCTCGCCGGTGACGACCAGCTCGCGGTACCGGGATCCGGTGGCCACGATCACGCTGCGGGCCTGATAGGTCTCGCTGTGCGTCTTCACCACCTTGGGCGTGGCGGCCAGGTCGACCTCGATCACGTCGTCAGGCACGAGCTCAGCGCCGAACCGCTCCGCCTGCTTGCGCAGCGAGTCCATCAGGTCCGGACCGAGCACGCCGTCCGGGAAACCGGGGAAGTTCTCCACGTCGGTGGTCTGCATGAGTGCACCACCCGCCGTGACCGATCCCTCGAACACCAGCGGGGCCAGCCTGGCCCGCGCCGCATAGATCGCTGCCGTGTAGCCGGCCGGACCTGAGCCGATAATGATGACATCCCGAACTTCGGTCACGTCTGCTTTGCCCTTCGCTGAACTTTGCTACGCCCTCAACCGATCCTAGGGCTCGCATGTTCCCGGCATGCGGATCCAGGCCACCCCGGACCCGCTGGGCCCGGGTGCGGCGGGATCAGCCCAGCGGTGCCTGAGCCAGGATTCGGGCGTCTGAGGCCGAACAGGGAGTCCCGGCCACAAAGACCCTGCCGGGCTGGGTGGGGGTGGCGGCCACCACGATGATCGTGGCCGGATGCCCCGCGTATCGGGCCTGGTCCACCAGTTTCACGTCACTGACGCGCCCCGCACCCACCACCTTGGTCACGCACCCAGTCAGCGCCAGGCCGGAGCGCTGGGAGTGGTCAGCCTGGCTTCCGGGGCGGATCAGGCCTGTGGAGGGGTGGCCGAGCACCCTGGCCGCCTGGGCCGCGAACGTGTGCGGATGGTAGGTGGTTCCGCTGCGGGTCACCGTGAACGTGGTGCCGCCGAAGGCGGGGACGCTGAGGTTCGGGCGGGCTTCGGCGCTGCGGGCCGCGCCGCTGTGCGTCACCCCGGCGGCTGGTCCCGGGACGGAGGAGGACGAGGTCGAGGTGGACGGGGAGGACTGGGCCACCACGTAACCGACCCCGCCCGCCACGACCAGCACACCGGCCGCCGCCAGCACCCGGGCGGCCACCGGGAGCCGCGGCCCGCGCCACCAGGGCGCCCGCGGGCCGGGGACGGCCCGGGGAGAACGGGCGGGCGCCGCCTGTTCCGGCGCGAGCCCGGGAGCCTGCGCGGCGCGGCGGGCGGTCTCCGCACTCAGCGCCGCGTCCAGCCGGGCCGCGATCCCGGGCGGCAGGGCGGGCGGGGGGACCTGGGCCAGCAGGGCCGGGACCTGCGACAGCCGGGCCTGCGCCGCGGCGCACTCCGGGCAGGTGGCTACGTGGGCGCGGATCCGCTCGCCCTGCCGCCTGCTCAGCAGCCCTTCGGCGCACAGCGCCAGGGACTCCGTGTCCACATGCCCTCTCATGCCTGGATCTCGCCCGTTCCCTCGGCTGGTGAGACGCGCGGTACGGCTGGCTGGTTCCCGCCGGCCGCCGGGGCATTCCCGCCGGCCCCCGCCGGGGCCGGGCCGGCCCCGCGCAGGTGCGCCAGCAAGGGCAGCAGCCGGGCCCGGCCCCGGGCGCAGCGGCTCTTCACCGTGCCCGGGGAAATGCCCAGGATCTCGGCGGTGTCGGCGACCGGGTAGCCGAGCATGTCCACCAGGACGAGCGCGGCCCGCTGGTCCGGGCCCAGCGTCCGGAGCGCGGCGAGCACGTCCAGCGCGGTGTCCTTGTCTATCCCCGGATCGGCCAGCGCCGAGCCCTGGGCCAGGACGTCCAGCGTCTGCTCGTCCATCCCGCTGGCCGCCGGGCGCGCGGCGCGGCGGCGGATCCGGTCCAGGCAGGCGTTGACCACGATGCGGTGCAGCCAGGTGGTGACGGCCGAGTCGCCGCGGAAGTCGCCGGCCCGGCGGAACGCCGAGATCATCGCGTCCTGCAGGGCGTCCGCCGCTTCCTCCTGGTCGCCCAGCGTGCGCAGGGCCACGGCCCACAGCCGTTCCCGGTGCCGGACGAACAGCACGCCGAAAGCCTCGCTGTCGCCCTGGACGTGGCTGCGCAGCAGGTCGCGGTCGGAGCGGTCCGCCTGTGATACCCCGCGGGGATCAGGCCGCGCCGGTCCGGGCTGGCCGGGCACGACTCAGCCCGATCCCCGCACGACGACGTTGTAGACGAAGGCCTGGAACTGGCCGGCGTTGTTAGGCGGCAGCTTGGTGAACCAGATCAACAGATAACGCCCCTTGTGCGTGCTGCTGGTCGGGAAGGTCTGGGTGCCGCCGCCTAGGTGTTTGCGCTTGGCCACCTTGGTGAACGAGGCCAGGCCGGTGGGGGAGATGGCGTTGCTGTTGCCCAGCTCGATGGCCACGTTGGCCCCGGCCGTCGGGCCGAAGGTGATCTGCACTGAGCTCAGGCTCACCTCCTTGCCCATGTCCAGCAGCAGGCCGGTGCCCTTCTTCAGGCCGCCGAGCAGCGGACTGGACAGGTAGAACTGGGTGTGCCAGGCGGTGGACGTGCTGCCGTCGATGGCGAACTTGGCCCCGGCGTTGTCCTCGTCCCCGGGGTCGGAGGCCAGGCCGAGTGCGTCAAACCCCTCGGCGCCGACCGGGGTGAGCACGGTGTGGGCCGCGGTGGACGGGGACGCCGAGCCGCCGCCTGACTTCCCCTGGCTGGCCGAGGAACCCCCGTGCGAGCGGGTCAGGCTGTACACCCCGGTCCCGATGGCCGCGAGGACGAGCAAGACGACCAGGACGATGGCCAGCCGGGTGACCAGCGGCCGGCTGTCATTGCGCCGCGGCGGCGGGTAAGACCCGCCACCACCGCCGCCCGGCGTCCAGCCGGCGGTGCCCGGGTAGTCAGACGACGGTTCCCCGCCGTAGGGCGCGGAGCCGCCGTATTGCCCGGGCCGGGTGTAGCTGCCCGCCCGGGTGGCCGGAGCCGGCGCTGCGGGAGGTGGGGCGAGCGGCGCCGGGATCACCTCCTCGAGCGCCTCGGCGAACAGCGCCGGGGTGGTCAGCGGCGGGCCGTGGCGGCGCTGGCGCTGGAACAGGGCCTGGGACGCCACCTCGTCGATGGAGGCTGGCACGCCCGCGCATACCTGCCGGGGACTGCACGGCTTGCCGTCGGCCAGCGGAGCCGGGGGCAGCGTGCCCATCCCTGGCCCGGGCCAGTACCGGGTCAGCGCCGCGTACAGGAGCATGGCCAGGCCGCGGGTGTCGGCCAGGGCCGGGTCGTCCGCGGTCGTGTCGGACAGCGCGGCGTCGATGCCGACGCCCAGCACTTTCACCCCGCCGCCCGGGGTCCAGCGCAGCGACTGCGGGGTCAGGCAGAGGTGGGGCACCCCGGAGGTGTGCGCGGCGGCCATGGCCTCGGCGGCCTCGGCCACGATCTCGGCGCCCCGGGCGGGATCGAGCGGGCCGTCCGCGAGCAGGTCGTCGAGCGAGTCACCGGCCACCCACTCCATCACCACGTACGCAGAATCCCAGTCGTCCTCCACGTCGAAGACCTGGGCCAGCCGCGCGTCGGTGAGCCTGCTCGCGGCGCGCGCGGCGGTGAGCACCTCGCGGATCCGCGGGAAACCCGGGGCGAACGTCAGCACGGCGACCGGACGGGCCAGAGTTTCGTCGATGGCCTTCCACGCCGCCCAGCCAGTGGCGTCGCTGACCCGGTCCTCGAGCCGGTAGCGACCGCCGAGCCGGGTACCCGGTTCCGAGATGAAGGTGCTCATAGGCCTGAAGTCAAGAGCGGGGCAGGCCCTCGACCCTCCTTCCGAGCCCCCGGACATGCGGACGTTGACGAGCGCGTATTCGTGGTGCTGGACACCATGCTAAGCCGCTGGGGGTCCCGGGAGGTGTCCGCCTGCCCCGCTGCCGAAAACCGTTACATGTGAGAGACACCAGCTTCGCTTCCCGATAACCCTGCCCGGACCTTCGGTGCGGGTATGACCAGGATTACCCGCCGTGTCCGTGAAGTGCTGCTCACCGATGCAGCCGGGTCTTCACGGTGGACGTCAGCGTGGTCACCTCCCTGATCCCGAGCGCCCGGGAAAAGAGCAGGTAGAGCAGCAGGCCGCCGGTCCCGCCCAGGACCACGGTGATGAGCCCGAAGACCGGGCCGGGCGCGAAGAGCACGCCGACCATGAACGTCACGGCCCAGGCGAAGAGCAGGGCCGGCACGGCGGCCACGTGCATCCGTCCCAGGCTGTCCGCGATCTGACGGCCGGCCAGGCCGCCCAGGCGGTGGCTGAGAATACGCCAGGACACGACCGCGCCCACCACGTTGGACACGCCGAACGAGACTCCCAGGCCTTCCACCACGTGGCCGGTCGGGACCACGTTGAGCACGAGCAGGCTGATGCCGATGTTGGCCGCCATCACCGCGACGCCGACGAACATGGGAGTGCGGCTGTCGTGCAGCGCGTAGAAGACCCGCAGCAGCAGCTGGAAAATCATGTACGGCACCAGGCCGAGGGAGAAGATGGCGAACACTTCACCGATGTAGCGGGCCTCGGCCACGGTCGTGCTGCCGTGCGCGATCAGGAACTCGGCGAGCGGGGGTCCGAGCACGAGGAGCAGCAGCGCGGCGGGCACCACGATGACCGACGACAGGCGCACCCCGGTGGAGAAGTCGTCCCGGACCAGCGGGTAGCGGCGCTCCGCGGCGTGCGCGCTCATCCGGGGCAGCAGCGCGGTGATCACCGACACCCCGATGATCGCGTACGGCAACTGGAACAGCTGCCAGGCGTAGCTGTAGGTGGAGAACGAGTCGTAGGCCGCGCCGGGCCGCACCGACGCCGCGTTGGCCACGTTCTGCACTACGAGGAAGGACACCTGGGTGGTGAGCACGTAGCCGAACAGTGGCGCGGCCATCCGGCGGATCTCCCTGACCTCGTCCCGCCGGAAGTCGAACCGCGGGTGCCAGCGGAAGCCCACCCGGCGCAGGAACGGGATCAGGGCCGCGGTCTGCGCGACGATGCCCAGTGTGGTGCCGAAGCCGAGCAGTTCGACCTGGCTGGCGGAGATGGCCGAGGGGTCGGTGCCGATGCCGCCCGTGGCGATGAACAGCAGCAGGACACCGATCACCACGACGTTGTTGATGACCGGGGTCCACATCGGCGCGGCGAAGTGACCACGCGCGTTCAGGATTCCGCCGGCCAGCGAACTCACCCCGTAGAAGAAGATCTGCGGGATGAAGAAGTACGCGAAGATCACCATCAGGTGGTGCTCGGGGCCGGTAATGGCGTGGGCGTACAGGTTGACCAGCAGGCCCCCGGCCAGCGTGGCCAGCACGGTGATCCCGAGCAGCGCGCTGGTGGCCAGGGTGAACATCCGCTGGTCGTAGGCCTCGCCGCCGTCGGAGTCCCGCTTGGCCGCGCTGACCAGCAGCGGGACCACGACACTGGTCAGGATGCCGCCGAGCAGCAGGTCGTAGACCGCGTTGGGCAGCGTGTTCGCGTTGTTGTACGCGTTGGCCACGCCGGTCACGCCGAGTGCGAAGACGAGCATCAGCGTGCGCAGGAAACCGGTCCCGCGGGAGGCCAGCGTGCCCACGGCCATCACCGAGCTGGAGCGGAGCAGGCTGCCGCCCTCAGGACCGGGAGCGGGCCGCCCGGCGCCGCCGCCGGGAGCGCCGCCGCCGGGAGCGCCGCCGCCGGGAGCGCCGCCCGCCGTGGCCCGCGCCGCCCTGGCCCGCGTGGCCGTGGCCCCCGCCGGGGACTTCCTGGCCGGGTTCCGCGGGGCCGCGGTCGCGGTCGGCGATCACGCCGCTGCCCGCATGGCCCGCGCCCCCCGCGTGGCTCCCGCCGTGATGCCGGCCAGAAGCGCGGCGGCGCCCCCGTCTGCCATCAGGGGCGGTCCACCCGGCCTGGGGCGCTGGCGTACTCATCCGGCTCCTCGGGTGTCTGCTGATCACGGGCGGGCTCGGACACGACGGTATCCGTTTCGCCGGGCGATCCGGTGGGTTCCGCACCGTTCGCGTCCTGACCTGGCCCGGGCCTGCGACGTGGGGACAGCAGGGCCCCGCTGGCCCCGCCGCGGCGGATCGCCCGGGCGATCGCGGTGACCACGAAGACGGCGATGGCGATGGCCACGATCACCAGGGCCGTGGTGCCGAAATGAGTGGCGTCCACGGTCAGCGTGGCCTGGGTCCCGGGCAGTGGTGCCCCGTTCGGCGCGGCCAGGCTCAGCCTGAGCACCGTGGAGCCGACCACTGCGGAGCGTACCTTGATCACTACGGTCCGCTGCTGGTATGGCTGGATAGTGACGGTGGTGACAGCGGGATGGACCGTCATCCGGCCCGCGGGCGCCCGCACCCGCAGCAGGACCGTGACCGTCCGGCCCAGCCGGTTACTGATCGAAACCGGGACGGGGCCGGACTTCCCGGTCAGGGTGTCCTGCCCGGTGTCGATGATGCGGACCTGCCGTTCCTGCGCGGCCAGGTACGCAGACACCGAGGCCAGCAGGGCTTTCGCCTGGTGGGGGTGGCCCCGCCAGGCCGACGATTCCACCGCGGCCACGGCGCCGGCCAGGTAGGCGGAGGGCGGCTTCACGCCGAACATGCTGGCCTGCAGCCGGATATTGTCCTCCAGGCCCTTGACCTTGCGGAGCAGGGACCGGTGCAGTTCGCCGCGGCCGAACTTCGTCCCGGGCGGCCGCACCCGCGGTACCTGCCCGGCCGCGGAGTTCGCGGCGATCAGGGTGGACACGCTGGCCGGCTTCAGCCAGGGCGCGTCGTCGCTCTCGGCCAGCAGGGCCGTGGCCAGGCTGTCGGTCGGATTCCACCGGCGGGGCGGGGCGATCACCACCGAACGCGGGATGGCCGGGAACTCCGCGGCGATCATCGCCGTCTCGGCCAGGAAGCGCTGCTCGGTCGCGAACGAGCCAGCCGCGGCGGCCGCGGCCACGGTGCCGGCTGACTGGCCGCTGGCTGACCGGCCGGTCGCTGACTGAGTGCGGGCCTGTGCCCTGCGGGCCTGTCCGGCCGTCGGCCCGTCGGCCAGGACCTGGCTGAGGATGTTGTCGGTCAGGGCCACGTGCACGCCCGCGTTGACCCCGTCCAGGGCGCTGGTAATAGCGCTGGGCGTGTACGGCGGCGCCGTCTTGGGTGGCATCAGGGAACTGTTCAGGATCACCGAGCTCACCCTGTTCGCGGCCAGGTTGCCGAGAACCCCGAAATCGGCGACCCCGGCGGCCGGCCAGGCGATCGTGCCGCCGCCGGCGACGGCCGGACGCTGCGTGCCGCCGAGGAACTTGCCCGCGACGGAAGCTCCCTCGTTCTGGGCCCGCTGCAGATCGGTGACCAGGCCAGCATGGGTGAGGGCGGACACGTCCACGTCCGCGTACGGGGTGACGAAGTAGTTCTGCTCCGCGGTGACCGAGCGCAGCCCGGCCAGCCAGCTGCGGGCCGCCGGGCTGGCCCGCTTGGTGACCGCACCAGAGCAGGTGGCGGTCCCGCCCACCTGGTAGGCCTGGCGCATGACCGCGGCGCTGGACAGCACGCTCGGGTCGATAGCCCAGGTCAGGTCGGCGCGCACGGCCTCCGGCGTACTGCCCGCCGCGAGCAGCCGGCCGAGCCGCCCGCCTGCCGTCAGGCTGCTGGCCAGGGCGTTGTTGAGCAGTGCCGGGCAGGCGGCCTGCTCGGGCGCGCTGAAAATGGGCCAGATCCAGGCGATCTTCATCCGCTGGGTGAGCCCGGCCGCCGCCCTGGACCCCGGCCAGAACGGCAGGAATGTGTGGTCGGTGCTCAGCGCGGCGCCGCCGGAGTCCAATTCGGCCGCGAGTGGGTAGACGCCGAAGGTAGTCAGCGGGAGGACGCCGGGCCGGATGGTGGCCGTCCAGTCGCGCACCGCTCCGGGGGCCAGGGTCCCGGGCAGCCGGGCCACGGCGCGCAGCAGTGGGACATCGGCCGCCGCCAGCTTCCCGGCGGCGTACTCGCTGAGCGCGGTCCGGCTGGAGAGCGGGGTGACGGACGACCTGAGCTGGACCGTCAGGCCGGACACGGCGTTCCGGGTCGGGTTACTGACCGTGCCCTGCACGGTGACCGGGTGCCCGGGCCTGGCGACCTGCGGGTTTACCGAGGTGATGCCGACCGTCACCGGCTGGGAGCCCGCAGCGGCCGAGCGTGCCCCCGCCGCGTCCGTGACGGCCGCAGTGGCTGCGCTGGCCGGGCCGGCCCCGGCCAGCGCGGGGCCGCCGGCCATCAGCGCGACAAACGCGCACGCCAGGACCCAGCGCCGGGCCAGCCGAGGCCACGCCGGCCTGGCAGGCCTCTGGTCGCGCTGCGTTGGGCACTGACGCGGCATGCCGGAAATGCTATTGCCGTTCCCTGAGTGCTCTTCCAAGATGAGTCCGGGAGCCGTGGATTTCCCCCGGCCCACCACTACCCCCTACCCTCAATGCCCGTGCCAGATACCACGCCCATCGGCCCGGAACAGCGGAAGGCCGCCGCAGCGCTGCTGCGCAGGTCGGCTGCGCCCGCGGCCGACCTGGGCCACATTTTCGCCCGGAACGGGTACGAGCTGGCACTGGTGGGCGGTCCGGTCCGGGACGCGTTCCTCGGCCGCGCGCACAGTGACCTGGACCTGGCTACGAACGCGACCCCGCCGCAGGTCCTGGCCATCGCCCGGGACTGGGCCGACAAGGTCTGGGAGACCGGTATCGAGTTCGGCACCGTCGGGCTGCGCAAGGGTGACGTCATCCTGGAGATCACCACCTACCGGAGCGAGACGTACGGGCCTGACTCCCGCAAACCCGCGGACGTCCGGTACGGCACCTCGCTGGAGGCTGACCTGCGCCGGCGTGACTTCACCGTGAACGCGATGGCGGCCCGGCTGCCGTCCCTGGAGCTGGTGGACCCGTTCGGCGGCCTGCGGGATCTGCGGGACAGGGTGCTGCGCACCCCGGGGAGCCCGGAGGAGTCGTTCACCGACGACCCGCTCCGGATCATGCGCGCGGCCCGCTTCACCGCGCAGCTGGGCTTCACCGTGGCCCCGGAAGTGGCGGTGGCCATGGCGGAGCTGGCGCCCCGGCTCACGGTTCCCTCCGCGGAGCGGATCCGCGACGAGCTCAGCAAGCTGCTGCTCGCTCCGCGCTCCCACGACGTGGTCCGGGGGGTCGAGCTGATGGTCGACACCGGAGTAGCGGACGTAGTCCTGCCCGAGGTGCCCAGGCTGCGGCTGGAAACCGACGAGCACATGCGGCACAAGGACGTGTACCAGCACTCGCTGATCGTCCTGGAGCAGGCTATCGAGCTGGAGGAGCACTACGGCCTGCAGCCGGACCTGGTGGTCCGGCTGGCGGCGCTGCTGCATGACATAGGCAAGCCCAAGACGCGCTCGCTGCTTCCGGACGGGCGGGTGGCTTTCCACCATCACGAGGTGGTCGGCGCGGCCATGGCCCGGTCCCGGCTGAAGGCGCTGCGCTTCTCGTCCGTGGTGGTCGCCGACGTGAGCACCTTGATCGCACTGCACCTGCGGTTCCACGGGTACGGGCCAGGTGAGTGGACGGACTCCGCGGTCCGCCGTTACGTGCGGGACGCGGGGCCGCTGCTGACCCGGCTGCAGGTGCTCACCCGGGCCGACTGCACCACCCGGAACCGGGCCAAGGCCGCCCGCCTGGCCCGGGCCCAGGACGGCCTGGAGCAGCGCATCGTGGCCCTCAGCGCCCAGGAGGAACTCAAGAAGATCCGGCCCGACCTGGACGGGAACCAGATCATGGCCATCCTGCGCCTGCCACCGGGCCGCGCGGTCGGCCGGGCCTATCAGTACCTGCTGGAACTGCGGATGGAGCACGGCCCGCTGGGTCCCGAGCGGGCCACTCAGGAACTGCTGCACTGGGCTGAGGCCGAAGGACTCTGGCCGCCGCCGCCTGATCCGCCCGACGCGTCCGACCCGCCCCGCGGCTGACCGCGGCCGGCGGCCGGCAGCCGGCTGGCCATCCAGTACGCCGCGGCGGTGACCGCGTACCCGACGGCGACTACCCCGATGATGACCGCGGACCGCCCGTTGACCGGCATGAACACCGCACTGAGCCCGGCCCCGGCCACGAACGTGACGTTGAACGTCATGTCGTAGAACGAGAAGACGCGGCCCCGGTAGTGGTCGTCCACCTCTTCCTGCAAGATCGTGGTCGCGCAGATCGCCACGCCCTGCCCGGCCAGGTTCAGGGTGAACCCGATGATCAGGAACGCGACCTGGCTGAAGGTCTCGCCCAGCGGGCCGGTGATGATCGCGGCCAGGGCGAGCAGGACCGTGATCCAGGCCGGCTTGCCGAGCACCCTGGCCAGCCGCGGGGTGACCAGCGCCGCGCAGGCGTACCCGAGCGCGGAGGCGATGACCAGCACCGTGTAGTGGCTGAGCGCCGCGTTCGCCCCGGCCGCGCGGTAGAAGTAGTTCCGGTAGAGCAGGATCGACATCAGGAACAAGATCCCGTAGAGGAACCGGTTCCCGCCGGTGGCGCCCAGCGCCGCGGCCGGCCCGCGGCGGCGCAGCACGTACCGGGCCCCGGCGGCCAGGCCGGCGAGCACGGCCGAGAACTCACCCAGCACCCGGTCCGGCGGCCCGTCGCCCGGCTCACGGAAGGGGCCGAGCAACGATCGCGGCATGGTCCGGGCCACCAGGCTGGCCAGCACGTAGCAGAGGCCGGCCACCAGCAGGGTGACGGCGGATCCGGTCCGCCCGCTGCCGGTGGCCACGTGGACGCCCAGGCCGACGATCCCGCCGACCGCGGCCATGATCCCGCCCGCGGTCGGCGACACGGAGTTGGCCATGACCAGCTTGTCTTCCGGGACTACGTGCGGCAGCGCGGCGGACAGTGAGGACAGGAAGAACCGGTTGACCCCCAGTACCAGCAGCACGCCCGCGTACAGCGGGACGCCCAGGTTGCCCGAGGCGACCAGCGCGGCGGTCGCCGCCACGAACAGGGTGCGCAGCAGCGCTGACCAGACCAGGATCTGGCGGCGCGACCAGCGGTCGATGAACACCCCGGCGAACGGCCCGATCAGCGAATACGGGAGGTAGAGCACCGCGAACGCCGCCGCGGCCGAGGCCGGGTTCGGGAACGAGGTGCTGTTGAAGAAGACGTAGGAGCCGAGCCCGGCCGTGAAGATGCCATCTCCGGTCTGCGAGATCAGCCGGGTCGCGAACAGCCGCCGGAAATCCCGTTCCCGCAGGAGAATGCGCAGATCAGCGACGAAGGACGAGCCGGTTCGCCGGCCGCGCAGCTTCGCCTTCACGGCGGCCAGGACGGTCACCCATACAGGCTACGGGGGAGGATCCTGCGGGAGCCCGGCGTGCCTGGCGTGCTGCTTAATGTTTCCGTATGGCCAGGGCAATGCGGACGGCCGGGGCAAGGACTCAAACCAGGAAACGGCACGTGCCCGCCAGGCGGGCGGGCACGTGCCGTTCCGGGCTGGCGCTGCGTCAGCGCCCGATGTTCAGCTCCCGGCGGTAGCGCTCGAGGCTCAGCGCTCGATCTCGCCGCGGATGAACTGCTCCACCAGCTCGTGGGCCGTGTCGTCGCTGTACTGCTCCGGCGGGGACTTCATGAAGTACGACGCCGCGGAGAGGATGGGGCCGCCGACACCGCGGTCCTTGGCGATCTTCGCCGCCCGGATCGCGTCGATGATCACGCCCGCGGAGTTCGGCGAGTCCCAGACCTCCAGCTTGTACTCGAGGTTGAGCGGGACGTCGCCGAAGGCGCGTCCCTCCAGCCGGATGTAGGCCCACTTGCGGTCGTCCAGCCACGGCACATGGTCCGACGGCCCGATGTGCACGGCGGCCTTCTCCATCTCGTGCGGGATCTGCGAGGTGACCGACTGGGTCTTGGACACCTTCTTGGACACGAGGCGCTTGCGCTCCAGCATGTTCATGAAGTCCATGTTGCCGCCGAAGTTGAGCTGGTACGTGCGCAGCAGTTCGACGCCGCGGTCCTCGAAGAGCTTGGCCAGCACCCGGTGCGTGATGGTGGCCCCGACCTGGGACTTGATGTCATCACCGATGATCGGCACGCCCGCCGCGGTGAACTTCTCCGCCCACTCCGGATCGGAGGCGATGAACACCGGCAGAGCGTTCACAAACGCCACCCCGGCGTCGATGGCGCACTGCGCGTAGAAGCGGTCGGCCTGCTCGGACCCGACCGGCAGGTACGAGACGAGGACGTCCGCGCGGGACTCGCGCAGGGTCTGCACCACTTCCACCGGCGGGTCGGCCGACTCGGAGATCATCTCCTGGTAGTACTCGCCCAGGCCGTCCATCGTGGGGCCGCGCTGCACCGTGATCCCGGTCGGCGCCACGTCGCAGATCTTGATGGTGTTGTTCTCGCTGGCCCCGATGGCCTCGGCGAGATCCCGGCCCACCTTCTTCGCGTCTACGTCGAAGGCGGCGACGAACTCCACGTCCCGCACGTGGTACGGGCCGAACATCACGTGCATCAGCCCAGGAACCCGGTCCCCAGGATTGGCATTCTTGTAGTACTCCACGCCCTGGATCAGGGAGCTGGCGCAGTTACCTACGCCAACGATGGCCACCCGAACCGAACCCATGGGGACACACTCCTTCTCTCGCCGCACGATGGTGGCGTCAGATTTCTCTTTCAGTCAGCCGTGTTCAGTCAGCCGGGCCAGTTCCGCCAGCCGGCCCGGCCCGGCCTGGTCCGGCCTGGTCCGTGTCCGCCTGGCGTTCCGAGGCGATCAGCTCGTTCAGCCAGCGGACTTCCCGCTCGACCGATTCCAGGCCATGCCGGTGCAGCTCGAGCGTGTAGCTGTCCATCCGCTCGCGGGTCCGGGCCATGGCCGCGCGCACCCCGTCCAGCCGCTCCTCCAGCCTGGAGCGGCGGCCTTCGAGGATGCGCAGCCTGATATCGGCCTGGGTCTGGCCGAAGAATGCGAAGTGCACGCCGAAGCCGTCGTCGTCCCAGGCCGACGGGCCGGCCTCGGTGAGCAGCTGCTCGAGGCGTTCCTTGCCGTCTGCGGTGAGCCGGTAGACGATCTTGGATCGCCGGCCAGCCAGCGGTTTGGCCGTGCCGTCCGGAGCCTCCTCCGCGATCAGTCCCTGGGCCAGGAGCAGCTTCAGGCAGGGGTACAACGACCCGTAGCCGAACGCCCGGAACGCGCCGAGCATCGAATTCAGCCGCTTGCGCAGCTCGTATCCGTGCATCGGGGTCTCGTGCAGCAGCCCCAGCACCGCGAGCTCCAGCACGCGTGACCGTTGCCCGACCATGCCTGCCGCACCTCCCGTCTCGTGCCACCAGGGGCAGTATGCCCGCATTGTGCCAAAGCGATGTATCGAACCGATACATCGCCAAGATATGCGCCAGGGCCAGACCACGCAACTCCCCGTTCACCCGCCGTTTCCCGGACCACCCGCGGACACCCGGCGAACGAGCCCATCCGGGGCTCGGAGCGCTGCGGCTTCCGTCGTACGCTGTCGGGGATGGGAGTTCGGCGATCGGTCGTTGATTACGGGCTTGCCCGGCGGGCAACGCTCGCCTCTGTGCTGGCCGGGCACACGACGGTCGCGGACGTCTGCGACGCGCACCCCTATCTGCTCCGCGCGGCCAAGTTCCATGGTGAAGCCACCGATACGGCCTGCCCCATCTGCCGCCGGACCAAGCTGACCCACGTCACCTACGTGTATGGGGACGAACTCGGCCAATATGCCGGCCGGGTTAAGCAAGGCCCGGAACTGGCCGAGATGGCGTCCGAATACGGTGAGTTCCGGGTATATGTGGTCGAGGTCTGCCAAAGTTGTGCCTGGAACCACCTTGCCTCGTCCTACGTTCTCGGCACAGGCGAGCCACGCGCCCGGCGCAGCAGGCGGGCCCGAGCCAGCGAATAAGGGCGGGGCAGGAAGCTGCCGCCCATCCAGGGCGGGCGGCTGAGCCAGCCCGCCTTGCTGGCACCACCAGACGGAACAGCCCGCCCGACCCAAGCGCGCCATGCAGATGTGACGAATTCCTAACCTGAGCCGGATGGCTCGCGGCACCGGATACCGTGAGGCCCGGCGGTCGGCCCGATTGCTCGCCCACGACTGCCTCACCCAACCAGCGAGGACGCGTGAGTAACCCAGACTTTTCCGGCTCCTACCCCCCGGATCCCGCTGATCCAGGCCGCTGGGGCGGCCCTGGTGACAGCGGGCGCGGGGGTCGTTACGGGGGCGGCCGCCGCGCGAGCGGCACCTGGGATGCGGAAGACCGCGGTTCCCGGCGGGAGCGGGACTACGAGTGGGACCGTACCGCCGGATCGGACCCGGGCTACCACCGGGCCGGCCAGCACGGCGCTGACAACTACCAGGCTGACAGCCATCGGGCTGACGACGCATCGTGCTGGCCTACCGTGCGACAACGCCGTGCTGGCTACGACCGTGCGGGCTATGACCGCGCTGGCTACGACCGGGCGGCCGACGACCGCCGTGCGGGCTACGAGCGTGCCGATCAGAGCCGTCTCGACCAGGCCTCCGCCGGTGCCGCCCAGGTGACGCGGGGCAGTCGCCGCGCGGCCAAGGACGCGGCCCGGGGACGACGCGGGGCCGGCGGTGCGAAC
This sequence comes from uncultured Actinomycetes bacterium, assembly GCA_963844695.1. Lineage (GTDB taxonomy): Bacteria > Actinomycetota > Actinomycetes > Streptosporangiales > Streptosporangiaceae > RYN-230. The sequence goes on along the minus strand of CAWJPL010000003.1, from coordinate 91,045 downwards.
CAGGCTGCGGGCGAGATGAGCGTGAAGGACCGGCTGGCCGCCAAGCTCGGCGTGGACCAGGCCGCCGGGCCTGGCGCGGCCGGCTACGGCGCGGCGGGTGCCGCTGACTACGCCGCTGGGGCGGGGCCGGCCGCCGGGCTGGCGATGTCGGCCGGTTACCCCGGTTCGGCTGCCCCCGGCGGCCGCGACTCCGGCCCGCGGCGGTCCGGCCGGGGCCGGGGCCGGGCCGCGGAAATGCAGGACGGGAACGGCCGCGGGGGCCGCGGCGGCAATGGCGGCGGCGGGAACGGCCGCGGCGGGTCGGGCCGCCCGCGCCGCAAAGGTGACTGGTGGCGCCGCTGGACCTGGAAAAAGGCCATCGCGATGTGCCTGGTTACCGGCGGCGCCTTTGCCATCCTGCTGGTGGCCGGGTATTTCTACGCCCTTTCCGTTACCCCCATCCCCGTCGCCTCGGAGTTCGCCACCGGCCAGGCGTCCCAGGTCTACTTCCGCGACGGCAGGACGCTGGTGGGCCGGTTCGGCCAGACCGACCGGCAGATCCTGCAGCCGAACCAGATCCCGGCCATGGTCAAGAACGCCATGGTCGCCGCGGAGGACAAGCACTTCTACGACGAGGGCGGCGTCTCACCGGTCGGTATCGCCCGGGCCGCCATCGCCGACCTCACCAGCGGGTCGGTCCAGCAGGGCGGGTCCACCATCACCCAGCAGCTGGTCCGGAACTACTACACGGGCATCGGCACCGCGGAGACGGCCAGCCGGAAGATCAAGGAAATCTTCGTCGCGGAGAAGCTGGCCCAGGCGAAATCCAAGCTCTGGATCCTCACCAACTACATGAACACGGTCCCGACCGGCACCAACATGTACGGCTTCGGCGCGGCCGCCGAGGCGTACTTCGGGAAGTCGGTCCGCAAGCTGACCGTCGCGCAGGCCGCGATGATCGCGGCCATGCCGCAGTCACCCAGTTACTACAACCCCAACCCGAAGGCGGGGGCGGCCTACCAGGCGCTGGTCTTCCGCTGGCACTACGTGCTGAAGACCATGGTCTCGATGGGCACGCTGACGCAGGCACAGGCCAACGCGCAGAAGTTCCCGAAGCTCGCCAAGGCGTTCAACAACAACTGGTCGGGCTACCGCGGTTACATCATGACCGCCGTGCTCAACGAGCTGGAGAACACCTATCACTACACGCAGGGCCAGATCGACGACGGCGGGCTGAAGATCACCACCACCTACAGCAAGCCGATGATGAACCAGCTCTACGCGACCGTGAACGCCGAAAAGCACCAGATGCGGCTGGACGGCAAGGCGCTGCCCAGCTACGCGCACGTCGGTGCGGTGCTGGAGCAGCCGGGCACCGGCGAGATCTGGGCCATGTACAGCGGGCCGAACTTCGATGCGCCCGACCAAGCAGTGCAACCGGATCCGCTGCCAGTGGGACATGGCCCTGCAGAACCGGGAGCAGGTCGGGTCGTCGATGAAGCCCTACGTGCTCGCGCTGGCCCGGTCCCAGGGGATGAGCGTCAAGACCAGCACGCTGGACGGCCACTCGCCGCTGTGGATCCCGCCGGTGTCGGACCCGATGACGTACGCGAGCCACACCCAGCCCGCCGACTCGGGCGGCTGGTACGAGGTGGGCAACGACGCGGGTGACGCGCAGGCCAACGGGGTGAGCGTGGTCACCGCGTCCGCGGAGTCGCTCAACACCGCCTACACCGACCTGTACCACCGGGTCGCGGGCAACGACGGCGAGAACATGATCAAGATGGCGCAGGAGTTCGGGGTCAACACCACCGCCTCGGGGCTGTACACCCAGCGGGACGAGGTCGGCACCGCGCTCGGCCAGGCGTCCCTCACGGTCGAGGAGCAGGCCAGCACGTTCGCCACGCTGGCCAACGACGGCGAGTACGTAGCCCCGCACGTGATCCTGGAGATCCAGCAGCAGCGCGCCGGCCAGGCGATGTCCACCACCATGGCCAAGCCGGAACGGCACGTGGTGCTGACCCCCGACGAGGCGTCCGACGTGGACTACGCGCTGTCGTTCGACGACAAGCCGGGCGGCACGGCCCCGGACGCGGGACTCGCCGACGGCCGGGAGCTGATCGCCAAGACCGGGACCACGAACTTGTCCCAGTCCGCGTTCTTCATCGGGGCGATCCCGCAGTTCAGCCTGGCGGTGGGCATGTTCACCAACGAGCAGGGCTGCCCTGACCACATCTCCGGCTGTGCCGCCGCGGCGAACCAGGAGAGCGCGCCGCCGGCCGGGGTGCAGACCCTCTACGGCGTCGGTAACCTGCCGGGCTACGGTGGCGAGTGGCCGGCCACGATCTGGCATGACTACGCCCAGAAGATGTTCGGCGACATGACGATCAAGGCCTTCCCCACGCCGGACTTCGGTGGCGCCGCGTGGAACCTGCTCGGTCCGTACACGCCCAAGCCCAAGCCCACCATGACGCCCACGCCCACGCCGACCAGCACGTGCACCGGCTTCTTCTTCGCGGGGCATTGCTTCGGGAACCACTCCCAGAACCCGACGCCGCCCACGCCGACACCGGGCAGCCCGATCCCCTCGCCCAGCTTCCCGAACCCGAACCCGAACCCGACACCTACCTCGTTCGCGAAGCAGCGGCCGAGCATCGGGTAGCCGGAGCCCGCACGGGGGCAGAATTACCGGGACCCGATAGCCGATGACGGAGCGTGGGTGACAGACGGAGACACCGGGCCGGCTGGTCAGGAGCCGCAGGCCGGGCAGGAGGCTGGGCCGCATCCCGGGGCGGGCCGGATTGCGCTGCTGGCGGGATCGGTCACGGCGCTGGTCACGGCCACGCTGCTCGGCTCCGCGCTGGCGCTGACCAGCAAGTGGGCCTGCCGGGCGGGCGCGTGGAACGGCTATCTCTCCCAGTTTCAGGCGCACTGTTACACCGACATCTACCCGCTGTATTTCGGTGAGGGACTGTCGGCGGGCAAGGTGCCCTACGTGGACCACCCGGTCGAGTACCCGGTGCTCATCGGCGGGGCCATGCAACTGGTGGCCTGGCTGGTCCGGCCCATCGCCAACCCGTTCACCCGGGGCCGGGAGTTCTTCGACCTGACCGTGGTCCTGCTCACCGTGTTCGCGGTCGTCGGCGTGCTGGCCACCGCCTACCTCGCGGGCCGGTCCCGCCGCTGGACCGCACTGGGCGTGGCGCTGGCCCCGGCGGTCATCCTGGCCGCGTACATCAACTGGGACCTGATCGCGATGGGCCTGGCCATGGCGGGCGTGGCGGCCTGGGCGGCCCGGCGCGGGGTGCTGGCCGGCGTGCTCCTCGGCCTGGCCGTGGCGACCAAGTTCTATCCGCTGCTGTTCTTCGGGCCACTGCTGCTGCTCTGCCTGCGCGCGGGCCGGATGCGGCAGTTCTGGATCACGTTCGGCTCCGCGGCGGCCGCCTGGCTCGTGGTGGACCTGCCGGTGATGATCGTGGCCCCGGCGGGATGGGCCCGCTTCTATCAGCTCAGCGACACCCGCTCGGCGGACTGGGGCTCGATCTGGTACTTCTTCGAGACCGAGCACTGGCCGGTGGTCGGCACGACCAGCGTGAGCACCCTGAACGTCATCTCGGCGGGCGTGTTCGGCGTCGCGTGCGTGCTCATCGTGCTGCTCACCCTGGGCGCGCCGCAGCGGCCGCGGGTGGCGCAACTGCTCTTCCTCACCCTGGCCACGTTCCTGCTGTCCAACAAGGTCTGGTCGCCGCAGTACGTGGTCTGGCTGGCCCCCCTGGTCGTGCTGGCCCGGCCGCGCCTCGGCGCCTACCTGGCCTGGCAGGCGGCGGAGGTGGGCTACTTCTTCGCGATCTGGGCCTACCTGATCACGGTGTCGGTGGCCGGGCCCTCGTTCATCGGGGTCGGCGGCATCGGCACCGGGCTGTACTTCACCGCGCTCATCGCCAGGTTCGCCACCGTCCTGGTGCTGTGCGGCCTGGTGGTCCGGGACATCCTGCAGCCCGCCCACGACGTGGTGCGGGCCGGCGGGGCCGACGACCCCGCGGGCGGCGTCTTGTCCGGCGCCCCTGACCGCCTGGTGCTCAGACTGGGCCCGCGCCGCAGCCGGCAGCCGGCCACCGCCGTGTCCGCCCGTGGTTAGTCAGCGCCGGGGATGTGGGCGCGGAGCCACTCGATGTCGGCGGGCGGGTCAGGGGTCTCGCAGATAGCCGGGGCGCCGGCCGCCCGGACCACGTCGGCCAGCACCAGCGGGTCGATGGTGCCCTTCTCCATCGTGGCGTGCCGGTCCCGGCCCGAGCCGAACTCGTCCCGCGAGTTGTTGCAATGCACCAGGTCGATCCGGCCCGTGATCGCCTTCACCCGGTCCACGATCCCGGACAGGTCCTCCCCGCTCGCGAACGCGTGACAGGTGTCCAGGCAGAACCCCACCTCGCCCGACCCGCCCGCGTCGGCGATCGCGTCCCACAGCCGGGCCACCCCGTCCAGGCCGCGCGCCATGGCGTGATCGCCGCCCGCCGTGTTCTCGATCAGCATGGGCACCGCCCGGTCGATCCGGGCGACCGCCTTGGCCCAGTTCTCGTATCCCTCGGCCACGTCGGCGTCGGCGGTGACGTGGCCGCCGTGCACGATCAGCCCCTGCGCCCCGATGGTCGCGGCGGCCGCGAGCTGCTGGCCGAGCAGCTTCCGGCTGGGGATGCGGATCCGGTTGTTGGTGCTGGCCACATTGATCCGGTACGGCGCGTGGATGAACGCAGCCACCTGCGCCCCGGCCAGCGCGTCGCGCAGCGCCGCCGCGTCACCCCCGGGGAACTTCGGATCCGCCCAGCCTTGCGGGTCGCCCAGGAAGAACTGAACCACGTGGGACTCCGTGCCCACCGCGGCGGCCAGGGGGTCCTCGTCGTGCACGTGGGGTCCGATGCTCACCATGTCCACGAGACTAGCGGCGTCAGCGGTTTTCGTTGCGGCGCATGAGCGGCGGGCGCGCGGCGCGCAGGGGACCAGTGCGGCCCGGCTGCGCGGCGCGCGGAGTACCAGGCCCGGCCCGCGGGGCCCAATTCAGGCCAGCAGGGTTCAGGGCAGCAGGCCGCCGTGCGCCAGGCCCAGCGAGACGCCGACGAACGCGGCCACCAGGCCGGTCACGATCAGCATCCGCTCCGACCGGGTCGCCGACACCAGTTGCGCGGGCAGCCCGACGACGAGCGCGATCAGCCCGAGCCACGTCGCCCCGACGTGGGCCCAGGCCCCTGCGCCGTGCTGGTTGGCGAGGAAGCCCAGCACGCAGGCGACAAGGCCCGCCACCAGGGTGAACAGACTCAGCGAGTTCATGATGGGGTGTCGCTGGCCGTCGTCGTTCAGCGTGAGGTGCGGGCGGGCCCGCCCCGCGGTCGCGGCCGCGGGTCCCGTGGTTTGAGACACTGCGGCTCCGGTCTCCTGGGTCACTGCGGCTCTGGCGGCGTCGGGCACTGTGGCCACCCCCTCGGGACGTCGGCCGGGATACCTGGTCCTGTCCGGGCTCTTTCCCGTTCCGGGGCCGCCGGAATCCTGAGCCAGCCTGTCGGTCCGCCCTGGTAAGCTGACCCAGCCGCAACGGGTACCGGGGATGTCGCACCGGTGGCGCCGCGGCCCCTCCTGCCACGGAGAGACCGTGGCCGCATCAGTCCAGAGGAGGCATGTTCCAGCATGCGCCGCTATGAGATGATGATCATCCTCGATCCGACTCTCGAAGAGCAGACCGTCCAGCCCTCCCTCGACCAGTTCCTGTCGGTGGTCACGACCGGGGGCGGCTCGGTAGACAAGATCGACGTGTGGGGCCGGCGGCGGCTGGCCTACGAGATCGAGAAGAAGTCGGACGGCATCTACGCCGTCGTCGACATGGTCGCCGAGCCGGACACGGTCCACGAGCTTGACCGCCAGCTCAGCCTCAACGAGGCCGTGCTGCGCACCAAGATCCTGCGGCCCGAGCAGCACTGACCGCAGCGAAACTGTCTGCGGCGTCACTAATACTGGCGTCACGAACCATTCGCCGCGACAGCCGCGGCACCTGAACCCTCTGAACTACCGGGAGTGGCCCCGATGGCAGGCGATACCCAGATCACGGTGGTCGGCAATCTAGTCAGCGACCCAGAGCTCCGTTACACCCCGACCGGCGTGGCGGTGGCGAACTTCCGTGTGGCGTCCACGCCGCGGACCTTCGACCGGCAGGCCAACGAGTGGAAGGACGGCGACAGCCTCTTCCTCACCTGCAACGTCTGGCGGCAGGCCGCGGAGAACGTGGCCGAGAGCCTGCAGCGCGGCATGCGGGTGATCGTGATGGGGCGGCTGCACCAGCGTTCCTACGAGACCCGCGAGGGTGAGAAGCGCACCGTCTTCGAGATCGAGGTGGACGACGTCGGCCCGTCCATGCGCAACGCCTCGGCCAAGGTCGCCAAGTCCAACCGCTCCGGCGGTGGCGGCGGTGGCTTTGGTGGCGGTGGCGGTGGCCAGGGCGGTTCCGGCGGTGGCGGTAACGGCGGCTTTGGCGGCGGTGGCCAGGGCGGATCCGGCGGATCCGGCGGGTATGGTGGGTCGGCCGGTGGCCGCAGCGGTGGCGGCGGTGACGACCCCTGGGCCTCGGACTCGTCCGGTTTCGGTGGCGAGGGATCGTCGGACGAGCCGCCGTTCTGATCTCACCCACCCTGGCGGCCTGGCCCCGGCCCGTCCGGCCCGGCCGCCACTAAGAAGACAACCAAACCATCCCCGCGGCAAGCGGGGCTCTCTTCAGGAGCACCATGATGGCAAAAGCACCAATCCGCAAGCCCAGGAAGAAAGTCTGCCTGTTCTGCCAGGAGAAGATCTCCTACGTGGACTACAAGGACACCGGGCTGCTGCGGAAGTTCATTTCCGACCGGGGCAAGATCCGGGCCCGCCGGGTCACCGGAAACTGCACCCAGCACCAGCGTGACGTCGCCAAGGCGATCAAGAACGCCCGCGAGATGGCCCTGCTGCCGTACACGAGCACGGCGCGCTGAAGCCGGGGAAGGTCGCACCATGAGCGCACCAATGAAAGTGATCCTCACCAACGACGTCACCGGCCTGGGTGAGCCCGGTGACGTGGTCGACGTCAAGGCCGGCTACGGGCGCAACTTCCTGATCCCGCGGGGCCTGGCCATGCGGTGGACCCGGGGCGCCGAGAAGCAGATCGAGCTGATCCGGCGGGCCCGTGCCGCCCGCGACATCCGCGGCCTCGATGACGCCAAGGCCGCGGTCGGGACCCTCAAGGGGCTCACCGTGCGGATCCGGGTCCGGGCGGGTGCCCAGGGCCGGCTGTTCGGCTCGGTCAGCGCCTCGGACATCGCCGACGCGGTCCGCGCGGCCGGCGGCCCCGAACTGGACCGGCGGCGGATCGAGATCGCCAACCCGATCCGCACCGTCGGGCGCCACCAGGTCACGGTCCGGCTGCACCCCGAAGTGACGGCCACCCTCGACGTGGACGTCGCCGGGAGCTGACCGGCCCCTGGGAGTCTGGCTAGCCCGGTTTACGTGGGTGATCGCCGCGTGCTGTCGCTGGCGGCACGCGGCGATCAGTCGTGTGTGGTGGCCTGCGGGCCCTGATCCGTGTACTGGGACAGCCGCTGCGCGAGGCCTGGGTCGAGGTCCGCGACCATCGCCCAGATGCCTGCCACGCGCTCGGCCATGGTGTCCGCTGTCCCTGGCCGGCTATCACCCGCCCGGGCCGCGGCCGCCTCGGCCCGGGCCGCCTCCGCGAGCTCGTCGATCGCCGTTCCGATCATGGCCAGCCGCGGGTCGGTCATCGAACACATGCTCGGATCCTAGGGGGGCGGTCTCCATGATCGCCGGTTGTTTACCGGACTGACCCCCTGCCGCTCTCGCCCCCTGGTCACCACCGGTGATGTTTTGTGCCGCTCCGCCGCGCCGGGCCGCCGGACGAGCACCATAGCACCGGATCTCACGTTTGACGTCACCCTCCGTATGTGGATAACTCGGCGTCCCGTGTCCACGGAAAATGGCGGGTGCAGTTTTTTTCGCACACATCCGGTGGATGACATAACCGCAGGCAGTGACGGTATCGGTGGCGCTGGAACGGCGGTCGTCCCCAGCTGTATCCCCAGGCTGCGCACAGCGCCGGCGGCGTGTCTGCACAAGCTGTCCACAGGCCTGTGCACAGCACGATTGGACGGGGCCGCCCGGCCGAACCAAACTGTCACACCTGCCTAGTACAACGGGGTGAGGCCGCCGCAACAGCGGCGGCCCTGGGGTGTCCTGGTCCACGGGGAGGTGATGGCTGATGAGCGTGGCCGAAATCGCTCCCCGGGGGGAGAGCTTTGATCGGACCCCGCCCCACGACGTGGCCGCAGAGCAGTGCGTTCTCGGTGGGATGCTGCTGTCCAAGGACGCGATCTCCGACGTGATGGAGACCATCCGGCCCGACGATCACTACCGGCCGGCGCACCAGATCATCCACGAGGCCATCCTCGAACTGTACGGCCGGGGCGAGCCCGCCGACGCGGTCACCATTTCTGACCTGCTGAACAAGCGGGGCGAGCTGGCCCGCGTGGGCGGCCCCAGCTACCTCCATACGCTCATCGCGTCCGTGCCCACGGCCGCCAACGCCGGGTACTACGCCCGGATCGTCCGCGAGCGGGCGATCCTGCGCCGCCTGGTGGAGGTCGGCACCCGCATCGTCCAGCTCGGCTACTCCGGTGACGGTGAAGCCGACGAGCTGGTGGACCGGGCGCAGGCCGAGGTCTACGGGGTGACCGAGCGCCGGGTGAGCGAGGACTACCTCCCGCTGTCCGACATCATGCCGGGCGCCCTGGACGAGATCGAGGCCATCGGCAGCCGCGGCGGGAACATGACCGGGGTCCCTACCGGATTCGCGGACCTGGACTCGCTCACCAACGGGCTGCACGCCGGCCAGATGGTCGTCATCGCGGCGAGGCCTGCCATCGGGAAGGCGCTGGCCCTGGACACGCCGCTCGCCACGCCCGACGGGTGGACGACGATGGGCGAGGTCCGGGTCGGGGACCGCCTCATTGGAGCCGATGGCCACCCGGTCGCCGTTGTCGCCGCCACCGAGGTGATGAACGGCAGGCCCTGCTACGAGGTGGAGTTCTCCGACGGCGAGGTCATCGTCGCCGACGGCCAGCACCAGTGGCTCACCTGGACGCGCGCGGCCCGGCGTTACGACGCGCAGACCAGGGGCTTCCAGCGGTACTCCACGGATCCCGTCCTGCCTCAGGTAGTCACCACCGAGCAGATCGCGGGCTCGCTGCGCTGCCCGACCGTGGACCACCGTCCCAATCACGCGGTGCAGCTGGCCAGCCCTCTCGAGCTGCCTGAGGCGGATCTGCCTATCCCGCCGTATGCCTTGGGCGTATGGACAGGTGATGGAGCTACGGATTCGGCGCGCTTCACGAGTGCCGATCCGGAGATCGTCGAGGCGTGAGTAGCCTCCGGGCTAGTTGCGGTCCGGCAGCCGGGCGGCCGTCTCACTTATGGCATGACGTTCCTCGCGGAGAAAGTGAAGGTCGCAGAACGCACGTGTGTCGTCTGCGGGAAGACCGTTCGTGCCCAAGAACGACCAGGCTCGCACTTGCGGCCGCGTGTGCGGGGGCAAGGCCCGGTTCTCGTCCCCGCCCGTCCCCAGGCCGGTCTGCCGGCGGTGTGGTGAGCCACGGGTGGGGCAGCTCCCAGGTACTGGGCTCTGCAGCCGGTGCTGGCTGGCGCATGGCAGCCTCCAGGCCGAACTGCGCACGCTAGGCCTGCTCGGGCACAAGCACATCCCGGTCCAGTACCTGCGCGCCTCTATTACCCAGCGGCGCGCGCTCCTCGCAGGGATCCTGGATACGGACGGGACCGTTACCAGTACGGGCTCGGTGCAGCTCGCGGTGACCAACCAGCGGCTCGCCGAGGGAGTCCGCGAGCTCGTGCTGAGCCTCGGCTATCGCTGTTCGATGACCACCAAGCGGGTCAAGGGACGTCACGAGGAGTCCTCTACCTGCTACATGGTCAACTTCACCACAACGGACGAAGTCTTCGGCCTGCCTCGCAAGGAAACGAAGCATAAGGAGCGGCTGCACCACTCCCCGCAGCGCACCCGGTGGAGGTACATCGTGGAGGTGCGGCGGGTGCCGTCCGTGCCGGTCCGGTGTGTGCAGGTGGACAACGCGGACCAGATGTACTTGGCCGGCCGGGGCATGGTTCCCACGCACAACTCCACGCTGGCCCTGGATCTGGCCCGCTCGGCGGCGATCAAGCACGATCTGCCGACGGTGATCTTCAGCCTGGAGATGAGCCGTAACGAGATCACCATGCGGTTGCTGTCTGCGGAGTCGCGGGTGTCCCTGCACAGCATGCGGACCGGGCAGATGGGCGAGGAGGACTGGGCCACGCTGGCCCGGCGGATGAGCGAAGTGGTGGACGCGCCGCTCTACATCGACGACTCACCCAACATGTCGATGATGGAGATCCGGGCCAAGTGCCGGCGGCTGAAGCAGCGTCAGGGCCTCAGGCTGGTGATCATCGACTACCTGCAGCTGATGAGCTCCCCCAAGCGGGTGGAGAACCGGCAGCAGGAAGTGTCGGAGATGTCCCGGTCGCTCAAGCTGCTGGCCAAGGAGATCGACGTCCCGGTGGTCGCGCTCTCCCAGCTGAATCGCGGGCCGGAACAGCGCAACGACAAGAAGCCTCTTCTCTCAGACCTGCGTGAGAGCGGTTGCCTGACGGCCGGCACCCGGATCCTGCGGGCTGACACCGGGGCCGAGGTCACGCTCGGGGAGCTGGTGGCCAGCGGGGAGCGCGACGTCGCCGTCTGGTCGCTGGACGAGAGGCTGCGGCTGATCCCGCGGACCATGACCCATGCCTTCCCCAGCGGGGTCAAGGAGGTATTCCGGGTCCGGCTGCGCTCCGGCCGCGAGGTGGAGGCGACCGCCAACCACCCGTTCCTCACCTACCAGGGCTGGCAGCCGCTGGGCGCCCTCCAGACCGGGTCCCGGGTCGCCGCACCCCGGCACACGCCGGGACCGATCGACCTGCAGCCGATGCCGGAAGCGGACATCATCGCGCTCGTTCGCCGGCTGCGCGACGAGCCCGCCGGGAACTGCGTCCCGGCTGCCTTCTTCTCCGCTCCGCGGACCCAGATTGCGCTGTTCATGCGCCATCTGTGGAGCAGCGCCGGATGTATCTCCTGGGACGTAGACGGCGAGTCGTGTATCTACTACGTCTCCCAGAACCGTCGGCTGATTGACGACCTGGCCCGGCTGCTGTTGCGGTTCAACGTGATGACGCGGATCGCTCAGGTTCGCGGTGGCCGGGCCCGTCGCTGCTACCGGCTGATCGTGGACAGTCCCGAGGACCAGGTGCGGTTCCTGGACGGACTCCAGGTTCCCGGCGCGGGGGAGCGCATCGCCGAGCTGGCCCGGCAGAAGCTCACGGACGCCGGGGATGACCCCGGCGTGCCGAGCGTCTCCGGCGAAGTCTGGGAGCGGCTGCGTGGCGCCATGGAACGCGATCCTTCCCGGCTCCGTGACACGGCAGCGGCGACCCGTGCCTTCGGGGATAGCGGATCTGACCGTGGATCAGCACGTCCCGGGTTCGACCGGGCTACCCTCCTGACGGCCGCACCAGTACAGCAACCGCTGTCTCAGGTCGCCACGATCCTTGATGGCGCTGACCTTGATCTGGTGGCCACCAACGACGTGTTCTGGGACGAGATCGCGTCCGTGCAGAGCCTCGGCGAGCAGCCCGTCTACGACGCGGCTGTCCCTGGCACGCACAACTTCGTGGCCGACGGGATCAGCCTGCACAACAGCATCGAGCAGGACTCGGACATGGTCATCCTGCTGCACCGGGAGGACGCGTACGAGCGAGAGTCCCCGGGCCGGCGAAGCGGACCTGATCGTGGCCAAGCACCGTAACGGGCCGACCGCCACCGTGACTGTCGCTTTCCAGGGGCACTACAGCCGCTTCGTGGACATGGCCCCGGGCTGAGATAGAGCTGTAGGGAACGGATATACCTGAGCATTCGGTGCCGTAGTTGAGCACTACGTGAGCAGCGCGCCGGATACCTGAGCACTGGCTGTTTCACGGTCACAGGTTGTCACGACGTCGTCAGCCGGCCGCGTCCGTTTCGAGTTGTCAGGTCCCGGTCGGTGGCGCGCTCATCGCTGCCGCCAGGAACGTGATCGCCCAGCGCCGGGCTGCCTCGCCCGTTACCGGGGTCACGCAGCCCGGGGTGGGCTGGTTGTAGACCTCGACGCGGTCCACAGCCACCACGGCGAGGATCCCCCGCATCCGGAACCACAGCTCCTCCGGGGAAAGGCCGGGCAGTGCGCGCCCGAAGGCCGCCAGATAGCGATCGCGGACCGTGTCCTCGGCCGGGCCGGTCCAGCTGCGCACTTCCTCAGCCGGGTCGGCGATGATCGTCACGATCAGCCGGGACGTCCGGGCGCCGTCCTCGTCGCCGGCCGGCATCTCGTCGAACAGCGGCCCTGCGAATGCCGCCACTAGTTCGGCGGCCGACGGGTCCGGGGTCCGGGCGAGCAGCCGGTCGAGCCCGGCGCACTGCGCGGCGTTGATGGGCTCGGTAACGCGGCGGGCGACCGCGGCCAGGAGTTCCGCCTTCGAGCCGAAGTGGTACCCGACGGCGGCCAGGTTCGCCCCGGCGAGGTCGGTGATCGCGCGGACCGAGGTGCCGCGGAAACCGCGCTCGGCGAAGAGGCGCTCGGCCGCGTCGAGGATCCGGGTGCGGGTGTCGGGTGGCGCCATGGGTGCGTACTATACCTACGTTTGAATGAAACGAACGTATGACTGAAACGAACGTGCGAAAGAGGATTGCCGTGAAACTGCTCGTATACGGCGCCGGGGTTACCGGCAGCCTGTTCGCCGCCCGCCTGCATGAGGCCGGGGACGACGTCTCGCTCCTCGCCCGGGGCGGGCGCCTGGCCGCCCTGCGCCGGCACGGCGTGCAGCTCGCCGAGGCAGACAGCCCGGCCGTCAGGCGGGTGCCGGTGCCGGTGGTCGGGCACCCGGCCGGCGGGTACGACCTGATCGCCGTCTTCGTCCGCGCCCATCAGGTGGACGCGGTGCTGGAGTCACTCGCCGGCCTCGAAGGCGACGTACTGTTCGCACTCAACTGGGCGGCCGGCCCGGAGCCGCTGGGCGCGGTGATCGGCCACGAGCGGGTGCTGCTCAGCTTCCCCACGGACGCCGGCACGATGGACGGCGACGTGGTCCGCTACCGCCCGGCCGACTTCATGACCCGCCGGATCCCGATGCCGATCGGCGAACCCGACGGCCGTGCGACCCCGCGACTGGAACAGATCGTGCGGGCGCTCCGCGCCGCCGGGATCAACGCCAAGGCCGAGCCGCAGATGGATGCCTGGCTCAAGACGCACGCCGCGTTCGCGGTGCCACTCGGGCAGGCGGTGCTCGCGGCGGGCGGCCCGGTAGCGCTGGCCGCCGATCCGGACGCGGTCCGCGCCATGATCCACCTCATGCGGCAGAACCTGGCCGCCATGCCGACGCCGCCGGTCCCCCGCGGGTTCGCTGCGTTGCAGACTCTGCCGGAAAGGCTGCTCGCGGCCATGCTGCGGCGCTTCTTGCGAAGCCCGACAGCAGCACACAGCGGACTCAACAACGCCACGCCTGCCACGGAGGCGGCCGAACTCGAGCAGACGGCCGAACAGATGCGTGCCTATGCGAGGGTCCGGTAGCCGATAGGCGGCCGTGCCTCCTCGGCCGAATCGCACGCTCGGCGAGGGGAGCAGCCGAATGCTCAGTCACCTGGACCGACCGACCTGAGCGCTGCTCAGCCCGAAAACCCCAGCTCGCGCTGCTCAGGTAGATCCGTTTCCTACAAGAGCCCGGGGCGGCGTCAGCGCGGGTTCGCCGGCGGCCCTGAGCTGGCGTGCTGCTCACCCCAGACTCGCAGTTCCCGAAGGACCGGGCCGAGGTCGCGGCCGGCCGCGGTGAGCACGTACTCGTCCCGGGGCGGCCGCAGGTTGTAGCGGCGCCGTTCGACGAGGCCGGCGTCCTCGAGTTCCCGCAGCCGCGCCGCCAGGCTGGCCCGGGGTGCGCCGGTGCTGGCCTGGATGTCGTTGAAGCGGGTCACCCCGAAGCCCAGCTCCCGGATGGCGAGCAGGGCCCACCGGTCACCAATGACCTGCAGCGCGTCGGCGATCGGGCACACCCGCCGCCCGTTAGGTTCAAACTCTGAACTCACTGTGTTAGTGTACCTCGTGCCAGTGAGTTCAATTCTTGAACCGACAGGAGAGAGTCATGGCATCGGTACTGATCACCGGGACATCAAAGGGGATCGGCCGCGCAACGGCGGCGGAGTTCGCTCGCCGCGGTCACCGGGTGGTGGCCACGGCGCGTGACCCGCAGTCGCTCGCCGGCCTCGACGTCGATCAGCGGCTGCCGCTCGACGTTACCGATCCGGCGAGCGTGACCGCCGCGGTCCAGGCCGCTGGCGAGATCGACGTCCTCGTCTCGAACGCCGGGGAGATCTTCTACGCCGCGGTAGAGGCCACGCCGCCCGACAAGTTCGCGCAGTTGCTTGACCTGAACACAGTGGGAGCCCTCCGCGTAGCCCAGGCCGTACTCCCGGGCATGCGCACCCGCGGACATGGCCGTCTGCTCTTCATGTCCAGCGTCGCCGGGCGCGTCGTCTTGCCCCCGGGCGCTGCCTATGCCGCGACCAAGTGGGCGCTCGAAGCACTGGTCGAGTCGCTCGCCATCGAGGTAGCCCCGTTCGGGCTCGAAGCCGCGCTGCTGGAGCCGGGCAAAGTCAGCTCCGGAGCACTGGACGACGTCACCACCTACGCGCTCCCGGACGACCCGTACCGGGCGCTCGGTGAGTCTGGCGGGGCGCGCGCCCAGATGATGACGCCGCAGGAGCTCGCCGCCGGCGTCGTGGACGCCGCCGAGTCGCCGCAGCTCCCGCTGCGGATACCCCTTGGTGCACCCGCCCGCGCGATCCTCGCGGCTCGGCGTGCGGCGGCTGACACCGTTCCCTTCGTGCCGGGCCAGCAAGTCCAGGCGGTGGCAGCCGACGCGTGAACGGCCCGGATGCTCGCCTGGTCCCGAAGAAATGCCGGGATACTGGACTCAGCTGAGTGCGGCTGGCCAGGCGGGTACACCACGGTGCCTGCTGTCCGAGTGCGTGAGTCACGGGAGCGGTCCATGATCTTGGTCGCCGGTGAGAGCCTCATCGATCTGATCGTCGGATCGGACGGCGGGGTGCACGCCAGCCCCGGCGGGGGCCCGTTCAACGCGGCCCGCACCATCGCCCGGCTGGGTCAGCCCGCGCGTTTCCTGGGCCGCTTCTCCGCCGACCCGTTCGGCCAGATCCTCAGCGGGAAGCTGGCCCAGGACGGGGTAGAGCTGGCCGTCCCGGGCCAGGTCGCGGAACCAACCGCGCTGGCCATCGTGGCGCTCGGCGGCCTGGGTGTGCCCGAGTACTGGTTCCACGTCACCCAGACGGCCACCTTCGCGCTGGACCAGCCCACGGCGCAGCAGGCGTTGCAGGCCGACGTCACGGCGGTGCACGTCGGTTCCCTGGGCCTCGTCGTGGACCCGATGGCGTCCGAGCTCGAGCGACTGGTCCAGCGATTGTCACCGGACGTGCTGCTCTTCCTCGACCCGAACTGGCGGGCCCAGGCCATCCCGGACGCGGACGCGCACCGGGCCCGGCTCCGCCGCCTCCTGCCCCGGACCGACATCCTGAAGACCAGCACCGAGGACCTGTCATTCCTGGTGCCGGGGTGCGGCATCGAAGATGCTGCGCGGATCCTGCTCGGCTGGGGCGCCCGCTGCGTACTCGTCACCGACGGTCCCTCGTCGATTCACGCATTCACCGGCGGTGATCACGTCGCGGTGCAGGTGCCGCCGGTCGAGGTGGTGGATACCGTGGGCGCCGGCGACGCGTTCGGGGGTGCGTTCCTGGCCTGGTGGACGGAACGCGGCCTGGCCCGCGAGAACCTGGCGCACTCCCCGCAGTTGCTGGCCGCCGTCACCGCCGCGGCCCGGGTCGCATCGCTGACCTGTGCCAGGGCCGGCGCTGAACCACCGTGGCGGCACGAGCTGGACACCGATGAGGACTGGGGCCAGCCGCTGAAGCAGTGACCCCGGTCGGCCAGGCGCTCCCGCGCGGCAACTTCACCTCGCCGAGGTGACACGCCGCGGCGGTACCCAGGGTGTCGTAGACTATCCGGGCATCCAGCGCTCGTAGCTCAACGGATAGAGCATCTGACTACGGATCAGAAGGTTGGGGGTTCGAGTCCCTCCGAGCGCGCCGAAGTTTCCCAAGTCATCGCGCTGCATCCCCGGCATCGGGGTCGTCGTCCTCGTTATCTGGCCGGATTCTGGCCGTACCGGCCTCCTTGGCGGCCGCGTCGAGGCGGTCTGTCCACAGGTCCATGTCGGCTGGGTAGAGATGGCCGTACAGACGGGGGAGAAGTGGGCAACTCACTTCTGCCGGGTGCCCCTGGCAGGCTGTGGCCGCCGTTACAGTGTGCCCATGTCCGATATGGGCCATTGTGGACGTTGGCTAGCCAACGTCAGGCGGCTTTTCCGGTGGCAGCCAAAGAACTACTGGCAAGTGTGGCTGACCGCAGCTGCCGCCGGCGCGATCTGGTTCATCATTTGGTCCGCTCGCGGCGAGGTACTGGCCGGGGTGGTCTTCGGTGGCATCATCACGCTCGCAGGCGGTGCCGCCGGGAGTTACCGGCTAGGTCGGCACCGAGACGCCGCCACTGTCGCGGAGTGGACCTCGACCCGACGACTGCCGCCTCCGAAATCATGAGGCCAGGCTGGTAAGTGCTGTCAACTTCGGCTTGACAGCCAGCCGCCAACCGACCTGACGTGGCAAGTGGAACACGCTAGCCGGATTTGGCCGCACAACGACGCTCAAAGCCGCCACTTGCCGCGCATCATCGAGCATCGTTTCAGCAAGTCAACTTACCGGGTCATCTACCGGATCGATGAGGAGACCCGAGTGGTCACCATGGTAAACATTGGCCATCGGCGCGACGTGTACCGAACCTGACCCAGGCGAGGCACCAAGCACACGAGAATGGGACCTCTCACCGCCATCTGGTCGGCATCCACGGGGTGACGCGCATCGCGTCGGCGAGCGCATCGAGCCAGCAGTCGCCGGGCGCTGCATTGGACGTGCGCGATCGTGCAGCGTTAGGTGCGCTCTGCCGGTTCGCTGCTGCTCAGGCCGCTCGAACTTCGGCGAGCCGCTTGACTGCGAACTGGTCGATCCCGCTGGGGTCCCAGCAGACGGCGGCTTCCCATGCGGCCCGCGCCTGCGCGGCGACGTCGTACACGTCGTCGTCGAGACCGGCGGCGTTGTGCGGCAGTGCCAGGTCGAGGTCGGGGACGTCGACGTGCGACTCGTCCCAGTCGATCATCGTGACGCGATCGGCGGTCATGCGGATGTTGCCCGGGTTGGGGTCGCCGTGGACGACGCACGTCGTGCGGCCGGTGAGTCGCGCCCACGCGGCCCGGCACCGGACGACACCCTCAGGCGGCATCGCGCCGAGGTCGACCCTGGTCCCGGTCTCGGCGTGCAGAAGGTCGGTCGACGATCGCCAGCCCGGGCGCTGGGGCCAGCCGTGCGTGAACCGGTGCAACTGGCGGAGTGTGCCGGCGACGCGATGCCAGTCGGCTTCGGTCTCGGGCGATCGGCCCTCCACGTAGGTCATCACCACCAGACCGTCGGCGAAGTGCCGGCCGTCCGCGGTTGGGATCGGCACCGGCACCGGCATCCCTTCACGGTCGAGGTGCCGCAACAGGCCGGTCTCCCACGCGAGATCAGCATCGCTGCGCTGGCCGAGACGACCGACCGCGAGGTGCCCGCCGACGCGCACGCTCCACACCTCGTTGACGCCAACTCCGCCACTGAGCGGTTCGATGCGAACGACGTCGTCACCCCACTGCTCGAGTGCCTCCCATCCCACCGGCCACATCTTCGCAGAGAGTCATGAAGCGCCCGGCGAAATTACGAACCGGGATTCAAGGCCCGTCCCAACCCGGTCCCGCCGGGCCGGGACGGTCCGCACTGAGTCCGCACAACAGCCCGAGACAGCGCGAGCCCGGGAGTCGGTCCTTCGTTTCGCAGGCGAGCCGTGGGAATCCGGTAGCGGCCTACGCTGGCGTGCGTGGCTGGTCTTGAGATACGGGCGGCCCGGCGTGGAGATGCGGCGGAGACCGCTCAGATGCTCGCCCGCGCCTTCCATGACGATCCGGTGTTCGGTTGGCTGTTGCCAGTTGAGAGCTCGCGGCATCGGCGACTGCGACGTTATTTCGTGACCGAACTGCACCATGAGTCGCTTCGCCACGGCGCAGTGGAAGTAGCCTGTGCCGACGGGCGCGTAGCCGGAGCCGCCGTGTGGTTCCCGCCCGGCACCTGGTCAGGGACCGAAGCGTCCGCCCTCCCCGGCTATCTGCGGGCCTTCGGCCGTCGGTTCGTCATCGTCGCGCAGTATCAGTCCGTGGCGGTCCACGCCCATCCGCGCAAAGAGCCGCATTGGTATCTGGCAATCATCGGGGTCGATCCGGTCCGGCAAGGGTGCGGGATCGGCGCAGCGCTGCTGCGCTCGCGGCTGCGGCGGTGCGATGAGGAAGGGCTGGCCGCCTACCTCGAATCCTCGAATCTGGATAACGTGCCGCTCTACCAGCACTTCGGCTTCCACGTCACCGGCGCCTTGGGCCTGCCGGAGGGTGCACCCGTTGTCAATACCATGTGGCGGCCGGGCGACTTCAGCTAAGCGATCTTGCCGGAGCTTGGCCAGCGCGGCCTGCCTTTGTGCAGGTCGTCGCCGGCCAAGACGGCGGCGAAGGTCAGCGCCACGTCGGGGGAAGTAGAGCGTGGCACGCCGATTCACCGGTCTTGACTATCTCTCCTGCGGCCGTCCGTCAGGTGTCTAGCCGCGGGCGTTCAGGCCCGGGACGTCGGCGCGGCGAGCTCGGCCAGGTGGAGCAGCGAGTTGGTGAGATGCTCAGGCCCGAACGGCGGGAACTGGATGCCGCGCTCGCGGATGAATTGCGGCACCGCCGACCAGTCGTAGGTGAGCGTGACCTCAGTCTCGGACGGACCGAGCGGCGCCAGGTCGTAACGCCAGATCCAGCCGCCGAACTCCAGGCGACCATCGCCCTTCTCCTGCCCCGTCAGCCAGCCAATGGCGCGCGGCGGATCTAGCACCTGGACCTGGTTCACCACCTGGTAGTCACCGTCTGGATGGTCGGGGTGATACATGTCCATCCGGAAAATCTGCCCCACCTCGGTCAGCGGCGCCCGGTCGGCAGCTTCCTGAACCCAGCCGGTGCCATCGATCGCAGCATGGGTCGTCGGGTCCGCCAGCACGGCGGACACCCGCGAGGCGGGCCCTGTGACGGTCAGGGTGGCGCTCACGTTCTCCTGGTCTGCGGCGGGCTGGTTGTTCGTGGGCTTCGCGGGAGCGGTGATGATGATGGACACGGTCGGTCTCCGGCGCGGTGACGACCGGCCCGTTGCCGGCCTCTCACCTTGGCTACGAACGGGCCCGAGGCCATTCGACACCACCGCGGAAAATCAGAAGACGTACTCACTCCGGCCGTGTTCGACGCGACAAGGCCTACTCGCCACGTGCTGCATGGCTCGGGCGATCCCGACGATTTGCGAGCAGGTACTTTTACACCCTCAACCGGCCCAGTGCCCTATGGGGGCGATGATGTGGCCGCTGCCGGGGGCGTTGCACCACCACACGGCTTGGTTGTCGAATTCGCGTGGGTGGGCGCCGAGACTGTGATCCGGGCACACGGGCCACACGCTCATGATGGAACCCATAATCGCGTCTTGTACGTCGTCGGCGACTGCCAAGAGCGCGTTCAGCCGGTCTCTTCCCTTACTGGGCGCGATGCCGCCCGTGTAGCTGAAGGAGCCGCGGAAGTTGGCGAACGTGTTCCGGAGGTCACTGCCCGGGGCGTCCACGAAGGTCACGCGAACCGGCCCGGCCATGCCCGTTACCTGCATGTCCGCCTTGACCGCCTCCAGTGCGAGCTCAAGCTCAGCCAGCAGCCGGGGCTCCGCGTCGAAACCCGGCTCGAACTCTGACTCTTCCAGTACCCGTCCGGCCAGATCAGCCAGCCGGGCGGGATCAGTTCCCCCCACGCTCTGCTCGGCCAACTCATGCACGGTCGAGCTGAAAGGTCCCCAGTCCATCAGGAAGCAGGCCAGATCGAACGTAGCCTCCGCATCCAGGGCGCCGTCCCGGAGGCCTATGTACACCCGGGTCGCCAACTGGTCGAACGTTGTCATCAAGCTCGCCTGGGAAGGGGTGCCCGGCGTGCTGCGGTAGACCTGGGAGTGACCGGCGCCGCCAGGGGCATTCGCGCCCGGTACCGGCGAATCAGTCATGGCATCAGGGTAGTTATCAGGGCTCGTGAGAATCACCCTGACGGCGGCCGGAAGAACAGGGCGGTTCAGTCAGCCCGCAGGAACAGGGCCGCGCGCGTGCGGGCCGCGATCGTCGCGGGGACGGACGCGAGAAGGTTGCCCGCGACGACTAGCGCCAGCAGCGCCGCGATCAGGGTGAGCAGCGGAATCTCGGTGAACGGCACGACGCCTAGGGAATCAGCGAATCCGCGCCAGCCCACGCGGCCCGCGGCGACTCCCAATGGGGCGCCCACGAGGACCGCGATCAGCAGGGTGAGCGTGGTCTGCCAGGCGACAGCGGCCCAGACCTGGCGGCGGGTCATGCCCAGCGCCTTCAGCACGGCGAACTCGTGCCGCCGGCGGCGGACGTCGACCAGCACTGTCATCGCCAGCGAGAGGCCCGCCGCGGCGGCCAGGCCCACCGCGAGGGCGAGCGGCTGACCGCCGAGTTGCTGCGCGTTGAGCACCGACGACGCGAGCTGCGGCGGCAGTTCGTAGGTCCCGCCGTCCGTCCCGTCCGGGTTGGCCGAGACGATGCGGTGCACTAGCGCGGCCCGCTGCGCGGGCGTGGTCCCTGGCTTCAGGTCAATAGCCGCGACCGAAGGGAAGACTGGCTGCGACACGTCGGCCGCCGGCCCGGAAGCCGCGCCGGTAAGGGCAAGCAGCGTGTTCTCAGACAGCATCGCACCCTGGCCGAGTGAGACATGATCGGCCAAGGCCACGCCGAACGAGGGCAGCGTAACCGTCCCCACAATGGTGAGCCGCCGCGCGAACTTGGTGCCGCCGACGGTGACAGTGTCGCCGACCTTCTTTCCCAGTTGCCTCAGGGTCACTGCGCCCAGTTCGATCTGGTCGTTCCCGGACAGCGGCTGGCCGCTGGTGGTCGGCGGCTCGACCGCGCCGAGGTGGCGCTCCAGGCCGAGCACAGGAAGACTGGGCCGTCCGCCGACCGGAATCTGCCCGAAGCCGAACTCTGACCAGCCAGCCACCGTCGGCTGGCCCGCCAGCAGGCCGACCATGGCGTCCTGGCGCAGGTCAACCACAGGGTCTTTGGCGAGGTTCTGGTCGAGGAAGCTGGCGTAGCTTCCCTCGGCCTGGACGAGCACGTCCCAGTTCCAGCCGTACCGCACCGGGTGGCTGACCAGACCGGCCAGGCTCGCGCCGAACACCACGGCGGCGACCATCGCGGCGACGGCGACGACCGAGCCGCCCAGCGTGCTGGCCTGCCGCACGGCGCCTGCCGTGACGCCGCCGCTGAGCGCGTTCCTCGTGCCCACCACCGCGGCAGGCGGCAGTCCGGCCGCGATGGCCGCGCGCGTGACAGCAGACCTTTCGGCGCCCGCGCCCTGCCTGGCCGGGCGGACCGCGCGCAGCGCCAGCACGCCGAGCAGCCCGGAAAGCAAGACGAACAGCGCGGGCAGGCCCGCGCCGAGGACGAGGGGGTCCGCGTAAAGGCCCTTGCCGGGAGCGAAGAAGCGGACTGGTCCCACCGGTGACAGCGGGGAGAGTGCCACCGCGCCCGCGGCGGTGATCACGATGATGCCCACGACCGGGATCACCCCCGGCAGAGCCGCCACCAGGGCGGACTGCCTGCGGCTGGCGCCGAGCGCCCGCAGCCTGAGAGCGTCCGGCGCGGTCCTGCTCAGAAGCTGGGCCATCGCCAGGCCGGTCAGAACCAGCGCGGCCGTCGCCGTGATCGCGCCGAAGACAGTCAGCGCGATCACCTCCGGCTCGATGGCCTGCTGAACCTCGTCCTGGACAGCCCTGGTCCGCTTGACGCTGAACGTCAGGCCCGAGTCCTGCGCGTGGGCAACACGGTCCGACTGTGTCTCCAGGCTGGAGACCAGCGCCGGCAGCTGGCTCCGCAGGTCGCTGACTCCGGCGTCGCCGGCCCTCAGGCGCAGGCCGACCCAGGCGTAGCCGAAGTACTTACCGATGAGCTGCGCGGTGGCGCCAGGGGGAAGCGTGGCGCCCTCGGGGTTGTCGGCCTGGTCGACGAGCGCCGGCGGGGTGTACGCGATCGCGGCGACCCGGAAAGAGCGGTAGTCCATTGCGGGGCGCCGCTGGCTGCCACTCAGGAACACGTAGGTCACCCGGCCGCCGACACCGACGCCGAACAGGGCGGCGATCTGCGGGGACAGCACGATGCCGGTGGTGGACGCCTGCGGCGGCAGCTTGCCCGACACCACCGTCATCGTGTCCTGGTTGAAGCCCGCGCCGTCCACACTGCCGTCGATGCTTTCGGTGATGAACGAGTCGTCGATCTTGCCCCGGACCACCGGCAGGGCGTTCAGGCCGACGTACGTGCCGTGCGAGACGGCGCCGGGCAGCGACCACAGTCGCTTGACTGGTTCCATAGCCGGGAGGCCCGGCAGCGTGCCCGGCACGTTTACCTGCACGTCGCTCGCGTGGATGGCCTTCAGGTACCGGCCGTAGGCCCCCGCCGTTGACCGGGCCCCGGCCAGAGCGGCGAGGGCCACCGCGCCGAGCACGCCGCCGAGCAGCGTGACCACGACCGCCTGACGCCAGGAGGCGCGCAGCATCGACCGCCAGCACACCAGCGCGATGGCCATCCCCTGTGCTCCGCTCGGCAGGTACCCGAGGTGCCTGTTGCCCCCCGACACCGCCATTGTGGTGCCTGCGCGGACCGCCGCCCAGGGTGCCTGCACGAGACCGGCGGTCGGGCTGGCATCACCGCACGGCCTTCCGGCAGCCGCAGTCGCGCTCGACGACCGGCCGGTCGCTCAGGGACTGGCGGGAGCGCCTGGTGGCTGATGGGCGACGCGGTCGGGGTAGCTTGCGGAGAACTTCAGCATGTACACGATGATCGCCAGCGGGACGCCTAGGCCGACCAGCAGTTCCAGCAGGCGGTGGGGGTTGTGGCGGTCGAGGGCCGCGGCTGCGACCCGGGCCAGGCCGATGGCGAGTATGGCCACGCCCCACGCGGCGCTGAGCACCCGGTTGATCTTCTTGAAGGTCGGCGATGACCACTCGGCCTGGGGGACAGTTTCCCGGGCGAACTGCTCGGTGAACGGGATGACCGGGACCAGGACCAAGATGATCAGCCCCAGGATGATGCCGACCCCGGCACCGCCCCAGGTGGCCAGCCACCGGTCGTCGTCTTTCCCCAGGGTGAAGCCGAGGATGGCGGTCACGGTGAACAGCACCAGCGAGCAGCTGTTGATGATCTTCGGCGGCCAGATCGGGTGGCTGATCAGGATGGCGATGAGGGCGGCCACCGCTGCGACCAGCCCGGCGACGCCTATGTACCCGTCCGGCAGGAAGCGGGCCAGCGCCGAGAAGAGGATCAGGGGCAGGAAGGCGAGGACGAGGGTCAGTGATTTCATGCCTGGGAACCACCTAGGGTCGTCGGGCCGGGGAAACATCCGCCGCGAGCGGCGCCAGCACGATGCGCGACCCGTAGTCGAAATCAGCGTCCGCGAAGAAGCCGCCCGCCGCGCCCCAGCTATCCCCCATGCCTGTCCCATACCCGGCCTGTCGAGGTAGCTGGTAATGCCATGGTAAAAGCCGAAATCAGCTGCTTCCCACTTCCGGGCCAGGACGGGACTTGGCAGCGGCGGCTCTCAGTGGACCGATGGGATGGAGACGCCCGTCAGCCACTCGTCCAGGGCCGCAGTTTCTCGGGGTTGCGCACTACCCAGATGTGGCTGATCCGGCCACCTGTGACGTCGAACGCGAACACTGTCACGGTGACACCGTCTTGCTGAGCCACCACCCCGGGCTGGCCGTTGACCGAGCGTTCCAGGAACGTCATGTTGCTGGGGGTCCGCTGGGCGATTTCGATCCAGGCGCGCGCGATCTGCTCGCCACCTTCGATGGGGCGCAGGAAGGTAGTGGCAAGGCCGCCGCCGTCGGCGATGGCCGTGGCATCGGGGTCGAGCAGGCCGATGAGGGCGTCGATGTCCTGGGCTTCCCAGGCCTGCTTGAAGGCCCTGACGACGCCGGCCTGCCGGGCTGCCGGGCCCGCGGGAGCCTGCGAGGCGCGGACGCGGTGGCGGGCTGAGGAGGCCAGCTGGCGGCACGTGCCCGGCGTCCGGCCGGTGACCTCGGCTACCTCGGCGAAGGGGTAGCCGAAGACATCGTGGAGGATGAACGCGACGCGCTCGGCCGGGGTCAGCGACTCCAGCACGACGAGGAAGGCCATGCCGACCGACTCGTCGAGGGTGACCCGGTCGGCTGGGTCGGTGGTGGTGCCGTCGGGCCGCCCGGTGATCCACTCCGTGCGTTCGGGCAGCGGCTCGGGAATCCATTCGCCTACGTAGCGCTCCCGCCGGACGCGCGCGGAGCCGAGCAGGTTGAGGCAGATTCGGCTCGCGACCGTCGTCAGCCAGGCAGGCGGGTTCTCGATGGCCTGCTGCTCCTGGCGGGACAGTGCGTACCAGCGGGCGTAGGTCTCTTGCACGGCATCCTCGGCTTCGGCCAGGGAACCCAGCAGCCGGTAGGCGATATTGGTCAGCCGGCGCCGTTCGCTCATGGCCACGTTCAGGCCCGGGTCCGGCTGGCCGTCTCCTCGCCTGGATCGGGTGGTCATGGTGTCGCGGCTCCTTGGTCGCATCGTCCCTCATCCGTTCGACAAGACAGCGCACCGGAATGTGAGGATGGCGCGCCGCTTCACATTCCAGCGGGTTGCGTTGTCGAACTAGTCAGACGAGCACATCATCCGGCCCGCCACCACCAGCCCAGGAGGCGCTATGACCACCCCGATCCCGGCATCGCTCTTCACCGACCCGGCGCCCGCCCACCGCCTGGAGCAGGCAGCCGCCGCGCTGAGGTCACACGGCTTCGCCGCCGAGATCCTCGACAACGCCGCCGCGGCCCGTATCCGCGTCAAAGACCTGATACCCGAGGGTGCCAGCGTGCTTACCGGCGCCAGCGAGACCCTCCGCCTGTCCGGCATCGACGCCGACATCAACACCAGCGGGCGCTACCAGGCCATCAAGCCGCAGACCCTGGCCATGGACCGCGTCACCGCCGCGGGCGACATCCGGCGGATGCGCGCCGTCCCCGACGTTGTCGTGGGCAGCGTCGCCGCGGTCACCGAAACCGGCTCTCTCGTGGCCGCCTCGGGCACCGGGAGCCAGCTGCCCGCCTACGCCGGCGGCGCCGCCCACGCGATCTGGATCGTCGGGGCGCAGAAGCTGGTTCCCGACCTGCCCGCCGCACTGCGCCGCGTCGAAGACCACTGCCTCCCGCTGGAAAGCGCCCGCACCCAGACCGCCTACGGATCCCCCAGCGCCGTCAACCGCCTGCTCGTCCTCAACGCTGAACTCCATCCCGGGCGCGGCACCGTCCTGCTGCTCCGCGAAGCCATCGGCTTCTGAGGGACCGCGACCTTGGCGGGCTGGGCTGGGGCCCAGGGCTTAACCGGTGGCTTGGCGGGTGGCGGCGGGTTACCGTCCGTCCATGGCCCAGACTCACGGCACGTGCCCCGACCAGTTCAGCGGAGTGCGGGAGACCCTGGAGGAGTCGCTGGAGGCGCAGGACGTCGGCGCTTCGGTGGCGGTGTACCTGGATGGCGAGCCGGTGGTCGACTTGTGGGGCGGCTACGCCGACGCGGCGCGCACCATGCCCTGGCAGCGTGACTCCATCCTCAACACCTGGTCCACCACCAAGACGATGACGGCACTGTGCGCGCTGATCCTGGCCGACCGCGGCGACCTCGACCTGACCGCGCCGGTGGCCAGGTACTGGCCCGAGTTCGCCGCCGCAGGCAAGCAGGACGTCGAGGTCCGGCACCTGCTGTCGCATACGGCCGGGCTGCCGACCTGGGACGAGCCGATGACGGTCGCCGACTTGTACGACTGGCCGAAGGCGACGGCGCGGCTGGCCGCGCAGGCGCCCCGCTGGGCGCCGGGGACGCAGGCCGGCTACCACGCGGTGACCCAGGGCCACCTGGTCGGTGAGGTGGTCCGCCGGGTCGCCGGCGTCAGCCTGGGCACGTTCTTCGCGACCGAGGTGGCCGGGCCGCTGGGCGCTGATTTCCACATCGGCCTGCCCGCCGAGCACGACGGCCGCGTGATCCCCGTCATCCCGCCGCCCCCGCCGCCGGCCGCGGACCAGGAGCCGACGGCGCCCGGTGGCGGGCAGGACGAGACCGAGGCCGCCCCGCGTGGACGCGGCAACCCGCCGGTTGACCCCTCGGACGCCAACACCGTGGCCTGGCGGCGGGCCGAGGTCCCGGCCGCCGGCGGGCACGGCAACGCCCGCTCGGTCGGCGCCGTGCAGTCGGTGCTGGCCTGCGGCGGGACGGCGCGCGGCGTCCGGCTGCTGTCCCCGGAGGGCTGCGAGCGCGCCCTGGTGGAGCAGTACCGCGGGCCGGACAGCGTCCTCGGCATGCCCATGCGCTACGGCAACGGTTACGGCCTGAACAGCGGCTGGCTGCCCAACCCGCGGACCTGCTTCTGGGGCGGCTGGGGCGGCTCGATAGTCGTCGTCGACCTGGACGCCGGGATGGCCGTGTCCTACGTGATGAACCAGATGCTCGACCAGGGCGGCGACGGCCGGGCATTCGACATCGTGATGGCCGCCTACGACGGCCTGTCCGGGTAGCCGTCAGGCTGCGGGGCACCGAACGACGCGGCGCCGTGTTGTGCGGACGCGAATGACGCTGGCGTGCGTCAGTTGATGTCGAACTCGTTGCCCTCGGGGTCTTTCATCCCCACCGCGTAGTGATCGAGGCCGTCCTCGCTCATGACCACGGTGAGCGTGGCCCCGAGATCCGTCAGCCGCCTGGCCTCGGCGTCAACTCGCTGCTTGCGGGTGGCGAGCGGGTCCGAACGGCTGGGGAAGCCGCTGGCGTGGATGTCGAGGTGGAGGCGGTTCTTGACCACCTTTGCGTCCGGCATCACGTGGAACCAGACGCGGGGGCCCTCGCCGCGGGGATCGATGATGCTGTCCGCGCCGATTCCCAGCTCACTGTCGGGAAGCCCGATGTCGCGCCGCCAGTCGTCCCAGCTAGCGAACCCCTCGGGGGGCGGTTCAAGCACGTATCCCAGGGCAGCCGCCCAGAACCGGGCCAGCAGCTCGGGGTCCCTGCAGTCGATGACGAGCTGGAATCGGGCAGGCATCGTGCTCCCATCGGCTGAGCAGTGGCCCGGGAGCTCGCAAGTATGCCACCGTGACACCCTGAGCCGAGATCGGAGCGAACGTTGAAGGCAGTCCGTTTCAGCCAGTTCGGGGGCCCGGAGGTCCTCGAGATCGTGGATCTCCCCGATCCGCATCCGGGTCCGGGCCAGGTCCGGATTGTGGTGCGCGCGGCCGGCGTCAACCCGAGCGACTGGAAGAAGCGCCAGGGCCTGATGGATGACGAGCTCCCGCAGACCATGGGCTACGAGGCGGCGGGCGTCGTCGACGAGCTCGGCGAGGGCGTGGCGGACGTGGCCGTCGGTGATCGCGTGTTCGGCTTCTCCGCCGAGGGGGCGGCCCAGGCCGAGCTGGCGGTGCTGTCCTCCCACGCGCCGATCCCGCCGTCGCTTGACTTCCCCGGCGCTGCCGCGCTGCCGGCCGCCGTCGAGACGGCCGCGCGCGCGCTCGACCAGCTCGGTGTCGGGAGCGGCAGCACGCTGCTCATCAACGGCGCCTCCGGAAGCGTCGGCAGTGCCGCGGTTCAGCTCGCCGTGGTGCGCGGTGCGCGCGTGATCGGCACCGCCAGCCCGGCGAACCATGAGTACCTTCGCTGCCTGGGGGCCGACCCCGTCGCCTACGGCGAGGGCCTGGCCGGGCGGGTTCGCGCGCTCGCGCCTGACGGCGTCGACGTCGCGCTCGACGTCGCCGGGAGCGGCGTCCTGCCTGAGCTCATCGAGCTCGCGGGCGGCCCGGGGCACGTCGTGACGATCGCCGACTTCGGTGGCGCGCAGGAGCACGGGGTGAGGTTCAGCAGCGGGGACGCTGGCCGCGCGCTCTACGCGCTCGCCGGGATCGGCGAGTTGATCGAGTCCGGGCGCTTCTCGCTCCCGGTCGCGCAGACCTTCCCGCTCGCTGACGTCGCCGAGGCGCACCGGGTCAGCGAGGACGGTCAGGTGCGCGGGAAGCTCGTGCTGGTGGTCGGCTCTCCTATCCGCGGGTCCAGCTGATGCCCGCGGACCGGACGACGGCGGTACGGATCAGGACTGCGCTGCTCCTTCGTGTTCCTCCTCGGAGGCGCCGGTGAAGAAGTCGATGAGGCTGAACGGTGCGCGGTCGCCGAGGCAGAGATCCAGGATCTCGTACGCGTCGGCGTACTCGGACTCGCTGCGCGGGAACAGCGTCCCTTCGTAGGCGGTGAGGGCCGCTTCGACGTCGCCGGGGTGCGCGGCGATCGCCTGCCCGAGTTCGGCGCCGTCGAACATCGCCAGGTTCGCGCCCTCCCCGGCGGGCGGCATCAGGTGCGCGGCATCACCGAGCAGTGTCACCCCGGGCCCGCGGTCCCATCGGTGCCCGTTCGGGAGTGCGTAGATCGCGCGCAGGATCGGTGCGGTCTCGCCGTCGGTGATCAGCGCGGTGAGCTCCGGCGCCCATCCGTCGAACTCGGCGGCGATTCGGGCAGTCGCGGCGCTGGCGTCGGTGAAGTCGATGCCGGCGATCCACTCGGCAGGGCGGTTCAGCTCGACGTACGTGTGCAGGATGTCCCCCGCCTCGCGGTGGGCGACGATCCCCTTTCCGGGGGCGAGTGCGTACATCGCTCCGTCGCCGACCGCGCCGGCCGCCGCGGAGTGCCGCTCGTCGGCGTCGTACAGGTAGGTCTCGATGAACGCGGTGCCGACGTACTCGGGCTCGGCGGCCGAGAGCAGCGGGCGGACTCTCGACCAGGCGCCGTCGGCACCGACGAGGAGGCTGGTGCTCACCGTCGACCCGTCGGCCAGGGTCAGCTCGTACCGGCCCTCGCCCAGAGGCCGGACACCGGTGACTTTGCGTCCCCACTGGATCGTCTCGTCGGGCAGGGAGTCGAGCAGGATCCGGCGGAGGTCTCCGCGGAGCACCTCGGGACGCCCGCCCGTGCCGTCGTCGGGCTCCTCGAGCAGCACCGCGCCATGCTGGTCGAGCATGCGCGTCGCCGCGCCGCCCTCGTGGATGATCGCGCGGAACTCGTCGGTGAGGCCGGCCGCTTCGAGCGCGAGCTGCCCGTTGTGCTCGTGGATGTCGAGCTGGCCGCCCTGCGTGCGGGCCTCCGCCGAGGGCTCCGCCTCGTAGATCGTCGCGGGGATGCCGTGGACGTGGAGGACGCGGGCCAGGGTGAGGCCGCCGAGGCCCGCACCGACGATCGTGACTGGTGTCGTCATCATGTTCCCCTTCGCAAGCTGGTTGGAACGCTGTTCCATAGATACATCTTGGAACGATGTTCCAGCCGTGTCAAGATGGTGCTCATGGCGGCCAAGACTCAGCGGACCGAACGGCGCACGGACGCGCTCTCGAAGGAACGAATCGTCGAGGCCGCGATCGAGATCCTCGACACCGACGGCGAGAGCGCTCTGACTTTCCGCGCCCTCGCCGCTCGCCTGGCCACCGGGAGCGGGGCGATCTACTGGCACGTCGCCAGCAAAGACGATCTGCTCGCGGCGACCGCCGACGACGTCATCGCCCGGGTCATGACCGGGGTGGTCAGCGGGGCGGAGCCGCGGGAGGCGATCCGGGCCATCGCCTCTGGGGTGTTCGACGCGATCGACGCGCACCCCTGGGTGGGCGCCCAGCTCTCCCGTGAGCCGTGGCAGTCCGCGATGCTGCAGATCTTCGAAAGCGTCGGCGGGCAGCTCCAGGCGCTCGGTGTCCCTGAACGAGCGCAGTTCGACTGCGCGTCCGCGCTCGTGAACTACGTTCTCGGCCTGGCCGGGCAGTACGCCGCGGCCGCCCGCCTCCTCCCGCGCGACACGGATCGATCGGCCTTCCTCACGGCTGTCGCCGCACAGTGGGCACAGCTCGACCCCGCCGAGTACCCGTTCGTGCGCCAGGTGGCGACCCAGCTGCCCGACCACGACGACCGCGAGCAATTCCTGGCCGGCATCGACCTCGTCCTCGCCGGCATCACAGCCGTCCGGGCCTAGCCCGGCTGGCCGAGGCGCGCGGTGATCGCCGGGGCCGCCTCGCGCAGCCACGCCTCGGCGCGCGGCAGCTCCTCCCGGGCGCCGTCCTCCCATAGCTTGCGGAACACCGGGTCCAGCTCGGCCGAGGCGCGGGAGTCCTCGTGATAGCGCCGGGCCATGTCGACGGCGAACGGCGCCAGCTCCGCGCGATGCCGCGCCGACATGCCGTAGGCGTCCGCGAACACCGCGACCCGGTGCGGGATGTCGGCGTCCGCGAACGCGGGCGCCCGGTCCCGCGGATCGCGCAGCGGCGCCCAGAACCACAGCGCGTTCGCGATGTCGTAGAGCCGGGTGGTCGGGTGGGCCAGGTCGAAGTCGATCAGCGCGGCGGGCAGCCCGTCGCGGAAGACCACGTTGCCCGGGTAGTAGTCGCAATGGCTGACCAGCTCGGCCGATTCGCTGACCGGGCGTCCCGCGCTGGCCGGCGTCCCGCCCCAGACCGCGCCGGGCGGCGGTATCCACCCGGCCGACGCCTCGTGCAGCGCACGGATCAGCCGGGCCAGGGCGACGAGCACGTCGTCGCCCGCCGTCTCGGGCGGCAGGGGGTTGCGCGGCACGTCACCTGGGACGAACGACAGCATCTCGCGCCCCTGCTCGTCGACGCCGAACGGAAGCGGCGCGCCGGTGAACCCCGCGTCGCGCAGGTGGGCCAGGTACGCCTGCACGGTCAGGCTGAACGGCCGCAGCGGCCGCCGCACCGTGTCCCCGATCCGCACGATCCCCTGGGTGACGCCATCCCCGGTCAGCGGCTCGCCTTCGCTCACACCGCGCAGCCTAGCCTCGGCCCCGCACCGTCCTGCGACGTTCGCGGCCCGCGGATGAGCATGTTGACCTTGATGTTTGTCAGGGTCTGCCTTACGGTGTCAGGTGTAGCCTGACACGGAGGTCGCATGATGTCTGCGGTGACGGGGCAGCCCATGATCGCCGCGTGCTCGTTCTGCCTGAAGCCAAATACCGAGGTACGGAGGCTGGTGGCCGGGCCCGGGGTGTTCATCTGCGATGGCTGCGTGGCCTTGTGCGCGCAGCTGATTGACGGCCCGCCTTCTCCGACGCCCCATCTCGCCGCCTGGGAGCATGTGATCAGCGTCGAGGAGGCGCTGGCCAGCCTGCCCCGGATAGCGGCCGCGGGCGCACAGGTGGAGCAGCATCTGGCCGGGTGGGTGCACAAGGCGCGTGCGCTGGGGGCGACCTGGGCGCGGATCGGAGAGGCCCTCGGGATGACTCGCCAGTCGGCATGGGAGCGGTTTTCGGGCGAGGAATAGGTCAGCCGCCGCCTGATGCGGCCTCTCACCACCGGGCGAAGGCGTCAGCCCGCCGTCCAGGGCCGGAGTTTCTGGGGGTTGCGCACGGCCCAGATACGGGTGATCCGGTCGCCGGCCACGTCGAAGGCGAACACGGTGACGGTGACGCCGTCTTGCTGGGCGATCAGGCCGGGCTGGCCGTTGACGGTGCGTTCCACGATCGTCATGTTGCCGAGGGCCCGGACGGCGAGGTCGGTGAGGTAGCGGGCGATCTGCCCGGCGCCCTCGATGGGGGAGAGCGCGGCGCTGGCCAGGCCACCGCCGTCGGCGACCACCGTGGCGTCCGGGTCGAGCAAGGCGACGAGGGCCCTGACGTCCTGGGCTTCCCACGCGTTCTTGAAGTCCCTGACCAGGCTGGCCTGCCGGGCGGGCGGCACCGGGGGAGGTTGCGCGGCGCGGATGCGGCGGCGGGCTGAGGAGGCCAGCTGGCGGCACGCCGCTGGCGTACGGCCGGTGATCTGGGCTACGTCGGTGAACGGGTAGCCGAAGACGTCGTGCAGGATGAGCGCGACGCGCCCGGCGGGGGTCAGTGATTCGAGCACGACGAGGAACGCCATGGTCACCGACTCATCGAGGGTGACCCGGTCGGCCGGGTCGGCTGGGCCGCCGCCCGCGTCACCGCTGGTCCATCCGGCCGGGCCGGGTAGCGGCTCGGGGATCCATTCGCCCACGTAGCGTTCCCGCCGGGCCCGCGCTGAGCCGAGCAGGTCCAGGCAGATGCGGCTGGTGACCGTGGTCAGCCAGGCGCCGGGAGACTTGATGGCTTCCTGCTGCTGTGCGGTCATGGCGTACCAGCGGGCGTAGGTCTCCTGCACGGCGTCCTCAGCCTCGGCCAGCGAGCCCAGCAGCCGGTAGGCGACGTTGATCAGCTGGCGCCGCTCACCCATGATCGCGGCCAGGCCCGGATCGGGCTGGCCGCCTCCTGGCCCAGATCGGCTGCTCATGGTGCCGGCCTCCCCTTGGTCGCATTGTCCCGTACCAGGTTTGTCCCTTACCAGGTCGACGAGACAGCACACCCGACTGTGACGCCCGCAGGCCTCAGCCACGCAGGCCTTTTGTCGTACCCGGCCTCTAGGCTGGCGCACGTGAACCGGACCGATCGGCTCTACGCCCTGGTCGAGGAGATGCGGGCCGTCGCGCCCCGCCCGCGTAGTGCGCGCTGGCTGGCCGCTCGTTTCGAGGTCAGCGTGCGCACGGTGGAACGGGACATCAACGCGCTGCAGCAGTCGGGGGTGCCGATCTACGCCGAGCCCGGGCGCAGGGGCGGTTATTGCCTGGACAAGGCGCGCACGCTGCCGCCGGTCAACCTGACGCCCGGCGAGGCCGTCGCGATGGCACTGGCGCTGCGGCGGCTGGAAGGCACGCCGTTCCGGGCGACCGCGGGCTCGGCGCTGCGCAAACTGGTCGCGGCGATGCAGGGTGACGACGCCGCCGCGGCCCACGACCTGGCCGGCCGCATCCACCTGCTCGGTGACCCGGGCACCACGCCGTCGGTGCCGAGGATGGTGGCCAACGCGCTGTATACCCGCCGGGTCCTGCGGATCGGCTACGTCGACCGCGGGGGTGTCAGCACGATGCGCGAGATCGAGCCACTCGGCTACGTCGGCACGGCGACCTACTGGTACCTGATGGCCTGGTGCCGCTTGCGCGGCACGCTGCGCGCGTTCCGCACCGACCGGATCACCTCGGTCTCGGTCACCGCCGAGGTGCCCATGCCCCGCTCACTGCGCAGCGAGGACCTCGACATCCCGTCCGGGAAAGTCCATCAGCTCACCCTGAGCTAACCGGCGAGCCCCCGGCCGGCGGGTAGCTTGCCGCCTGCAGTGTTGTCAGCGGTGAGGTGGTGGTGCGGAGCGTCAACCCCCGGATCGTCATCTTCTAGCGCTACTGGCTGCGGCCCCGGAGAACCTCGCCGCCTATAACGCCGCAGGCCAGCGGCGCCCAGCCGGACAGGCCACCCCCGGCCACGGCTGACCAGCGGCCGCTCAGGCCACCGGTGACGCCTGCCGCCGGCCTCCCTGGGGGCCTCGCTCGGGAAGGGCACTATTGTCCCCGGTGTGCCACTGATACACGAACAGTCACGCTTTACCCGGCAAAAACTGCCGTTTGCCCGGGTTGGCCTGTGCGTGGCGGCCGCTGCGCTCGTCACGGCCGGCTGCTCGGCGTCGTCTGGGCCTGCTGCGTCCCGAACCGCCCCGTCCAGCTCAGCGTCGTCCGCGGCGCCAGCCAGGCCGCAGACGACGTCCATGGTCAGGCACTGGGGGTCGTTCTTCGGTGGCCTCCGGGGCAACTTCGACGTCCAGAAGTCACCGGTCACCGTGACCGTGCCCGGCACGGTGGCCGAGATCGGCACCTCGAACTCCACCGAGTACGCACTGCTGACCGACGGCCGCCTCTACGCCTGGGGCCTGGGCACCGACGGGCAGCTGGGGGATGGCCGCCAGGTGAACTCCTTCGCCCGGCCGGTCCAGGTCCGCTTTCCGGCCGGAGTGCGGATCGCGTCCATTCCGCCCGACGTCATGCCGTACGACACCGGCCTGGCCGTGGACACCAGGGGAAACGTCTGGGGCTGGGGCGTGAACGGCGGCGGCGAGCTGTGCCTGGGCAATTCCCGGCTCTACCGAACCCCGGTCAAGCTCCCGTTTACCAGGGTGACTGCCCTGGCCGGGGCTAGTAACCATGCGTTGTACGACGCCCACGGCACCGTCTACGCCTGCGGCCAGAACGTCGACGGCGACCTGGGCGACGGGAGCAGGCGCAGCAGCGCCGTCCCGGTGAGAGTGAAGCGCCTGCACGGCTCGCCCGTCACCACGCTGGTGGCCTCGTTCGCGAACTCCGGGGCGCTGCTGTCCGACGGGCATTACTTCGACTGGGGCTTCGACGGCACCGGCCAGCTCGGTGACGGGTCCGTGCGCCGCTCATCCGACGTCCCGGTCCGGGTGCACCTCCGGCACCGGGTCGTGCAGGTGGCCCAGGGCGGATCCATCTGGGACAACGGCCAGACACTGGTCAAGCTCTCGAACGGCTCGCTGTGGGCCTGGGGCAATGACCGCGCGGCCCAGCTGGGCGACGGGGCCACGGTCGCGGAGCCGCGGCCGATGCGCTTCCACGCCCCGCCCGGTGTCGTCTACCGGAACCTGGCCACCGGGTCGGCGACCTCCTACGCGATCTCGACCACCGGCCAGGTCTACGCCTGGGGCGTCGCGCATGTGGGGCAGGTCGGGGACGGCCGCACCCGCACGGAGCTGGTCCCTGTCGTCGTCGCCACCGGGGCCACGTCGATCTCGGCGACCGCAAACAACGTGGTCATCAGCGTTCTGCGGAACAAGTGACGTCAGACGGCGAGCATTTTCTGCACGGCCTGGCGGGACACCCCGAGTTCGCGGGCGATCTCGGCCTGCGAGACGCCCTCGCCGGTCAGGCCGCGGATCAGGTCGCGGCGCTCCCGGGCCAGATCCTGGGCGATGCGGAAGTGCTCGAGGGCTTCGGCGCGGACTTCTTTGAGGCGCCGGATGGTGTCCTGCTGGGCGGGGGTACGTCCTGACGGGTTCATGGCCCTAGTCTGACAACCTAGGGGTTGTCAATGTCAACCCCTAGTTGTCATCCTGGGACGGGGAATTTGCCTGGCGGCCCGGATTCCGGCATACTCGTAACTGTCGTCACGACACCGCCCAGACTTCGCGGTCGTCCGTAACCTCGACGTTCGTCATCGCGCCGCGTGGATCGAGTCCGCGGCCCCCTCTGGCAGCAGTCGGCGAGGTCAGTTCCCGTCACCGCTGGCAGGAGGCATCGTGTGTTCCGGACTGAGCCGCGCCCCACTGAGCCGCACCCCACTGAGCTGGCCCGAAGTGAGCTCCTCCGACGTGAGCTCGCCGTCTGCGCCAGCGTGGTGATCTCGCCCCACGGCCCGCAACCCCCGCAGCTCGGCGACGAGCCCCCGCTCTACGACGACGGGGCGTTGCGGATAACCCGGATGCCCGGCCCGGGTCCGGGCTACGCCCTGGCCGGCGAGATCGACGAGGCCGCCTTTCCCGCGCTGGCCAGGAGGCTGGACGAGATCGCCGCGGGCCTCGACGAGGTGCACCTGAACCTGGCCGCGCTGGACTACACCGACCTGGCCGGATTGCGGGTCATCGTCGGGCTGGCCGACACCGGCCGGCGGGGCGTGGTGCTCCATCAGGTGCCGGCTCACCTGCGGGCGATCCTGAACATCGTCGGCTGGGACACGGCCCCCGGGGTGCAGATCGCCTAACCCCGGGGGTGCGGATCGCCGGCTAGCCAGCGCTCGTTGGTCGAGTGCTGGCTAACCGGCGCGACCGGACAGCAAACGCAGGACCGCGGCTTCGGCCGCTCCCTGGGTGGCCAGTTCCCCGAACTCGCTCTGCTGGCCCAGCCGGCCCAGCGCGGGCGCGATCGTGGTGCCTTTCTCGTACAACTCGACCACGCGCGGATCGATATAGGACGCCCGCGCGACCGCCGGGGTGTTACCCAGGTAGTCGGCCACCTCACGGACTACGCGGGCGATCGCGCGCTTGCGGGTGCCTTCCGAGCCTGCGGCCCGCTCCGAGACGGCCAGTCCTACCGCGGCGAGTACGGTGGCATGCCAGGTCCGGAAGTCCTTGGCGGTGAAGTCGTTTCCGGACACCTCGCGCAGGTAGTCGTTGATGTCGGCCGCGGTGACGTCGTGCCAGCGCGGCCCGCTGCGGTAGGCGAGCAGGCCGTCCCCGCCGTCCCGGCGCCGCTTGAGGCTGCGGACCACCACGCAGACCCGCTCGTCCGCGACCGCTTGCTCGCGGCGCTTCGCGGACTTGCCGATGTAGTCGAAGACCAGCTCACCGTCCCGGCGGCAGGTGACGTGCTCGCGCCGGATGGTGGCCAGGCCGTAGGTGCCGTTCTCGGCCGCGTACTCCTCACCGCCCGGCCGGAAGAAGCCGAGGTTGACCAGGCGGATAGCGGCGGCCAGAACCCGGTCCCGGGACAGCCCGGTGCCTGCCAGGTGCCGCAGGACCACTGTGCGCACCCGGGGGAGCGCGGCCCCGAACTCCAGCACCCGGTCGTGTTTCTCCCGGTCGCGGTGCTCCCGCCACCGGTCGTGGTAGCGGTACTGGCGCCGGCCCGCCACGTCGGTGCCGACGGCCTGGACGTGGCCGGCCGGGTGTTCGCAGATCCACACGTCTTCCCAGGCCGGCGGGATCACCAATGCCTTGATCCGGCTGAGCACCTCCGGGTCGCGGACCGGCGTGCCGTCCGGGCCGAGGTAGCGGAACCCGCGGCCGTGCCGTTTGCGGAGGATGCCCGGCTCGCCGAGCTCACTGCGCACCAGGGCCACCGGATCAGCCAACGCGGCGGGCTCCCCTGGCGATCATGAGTATCTCTCCTGGTTCATGGTCAGCTCGGTGTGCGCGTCCCGCTACCCGCGACGGCCGGGGGCATGCGGCCGGGGCATGCGGCCGGCGCGATCGGCGCTCTTAGCGGCAGTCGGCGTGGACCCAGTCCCGGTCAGCCCGGCGGCGGGCCGGCTGCCCGGCGCTGATCTCGTGCTGGCAGCGCGCGCACCGGTGGCCCGTGGCCTGCGCCTCGTGGCCGGCCCGCCGGTCAGGACCAAGGCGCGCAGAATCAGTGCCCGCCAGCCCGGAGCCCGGCGCCCCGGCCGGGAA
Source organism: uncultured Actinomycetes bacterium (assembly GCA_963844695.1). Taxonomy (GTDB): domain Bacteria; phylum Actinomycetota; class Actinomycetes; order Streptosporangiales; family Streptosporangiaceae; genus RYN-230. Next base: position 53,613 of record CAWJPL010000003.1, on the reverse strand, counting down.
ACCCAGGCCACCCGCGCAGTACTGGCTGAGGTGCACGGCCCGGACCCGCTCGCCGATCCCCACGAGAACCTCCCCCCTCTGCCGCCTAGGCTACTGTCGGCGGCTCGATGGAGAGGATGGGCTCATGCGCGCAGTGATCGGGAGTCGGCACGGCGGTCCTGAGGTCCTCCAGATCGGGGAGGTTGCCCCGCCAGAACCCGGGCCGGGGCAACTGCTGGTCGACGTGGCCGCGGCCGGGGTCAACTACATGGACATCTACCAGCGGGAGGGACGGCCTCCCTACGCCTCGGCGGCGCTGCCGTACGTCGCCGGGGTCGAGGGGGCCGGCACGGTGGCAGCCGTAGGGCCGGAGGTGAGCGACTTCGCCGTGGGTGACCGGGTCGCCTGGACGCAGGGGCCAGGCAGCTACGCGGAGCAGGTCGTGGTACCCGCCGCGCGGGCGGTCCCGGTGCCGGAAGGCATGGGCCTGAGCGTCGCCGCGGCCGCCATGCTGCAGGGCATGACCGCGCACTACCTCTGCCACAGCACGTACCCGGTGGCCCAGGGCGACCCTGTGGTGGTGCACGCGGCCGCCGGCGGGGTCGGGCTGCTGCTGACCCAGATGATCGCGATGCGCGGCGGCGTCAGCATCGCCACCACTTCCACCCCGGCCAAGGCGGTGCTGGCCGAGCAGGCCGGCGCGGACTACGTCACGGACTACGCCGACTTCGCCGGGGTGGCCCGGGAGGTCACCGGCGGCGTCGGGGTGGCCGTGGTCTACGACGGCGTCGGCCAGGCGACGTTCGAGGCGGGCTTGTCGGCGTTGCGGCCCCGGGGCTACATGGTCCTGTACGGCGCGGCCAGCGGGCCGGTGCCGCCCTTCGACCTGCAGCGCCTCAACCCGGCGGGCAGCCTGTTCGTCACCCGGCCGACGCTGGCCCACTACCTGTCAAGCCGGGAGGAGCTGCTCTGGCGGGCGGGTGACCTGTTCCGGTGGATCACCGAGGGACGCCTCTCGGTCCGGGTCGGCGGCCGGTACCCGCTGGAACAGGCCGCCGACGCCCAGGCGGATCTGGCCTCCCGGGGGACGACCGGGAAATTGCTCCTGCTCCCGGGTGAGGCCGCATCGTGAAGGCGCGGGCGTGACGGTCGTCGCGGCGTGCCAGCTCGGGCTGGCCGTCGGTGACCCGGATGGCAACCTGGCCGCGGCGGCCGGGGCCGTCGAGGCGGCGGCCGGCGCCGGGGCCGGGCTCGTGGTCCTCCCGGAACTGTGCGACAGCGGATACGTGTTCACCGGTGCCGCGGAAGCCCGCGCCCTGGCCAGCCCGGCCGACGACTGCCGGGCGCTTCGGCAGTGGCAGGCGCTGGCCGCCGAGCATCACACCGTGATCGTGGGCGGCTTCTGCGAACTCGGCCCGGACGGCCGTCTGTTCAGCAGCGCTGCCCTGGTGGACGCGTCCGGTATCCGCGCGGTGTACCGGAAGGCGCACCTGTGGGACGCCGAGAAGCTGGTCTTCACCCCGGGCGCCGAGGCCCCGCCGGTGGTGACGCTGCCAGTCGGCCGGGTGAGCGTGATGATCTGCTACGACCTGGAGTTCCCGGAGTGGGTCCGGCTGGCCGCGCTGGCCGGCGCGGATCTCGTCGCGGCCCCGGTGAACTGGCCGGCCGCTCCGCATCCGCCCGCCGAGCGCCCGTCAGAGGTAGTGAAGGTGCAGGCCGGGGCCGCGGTGAACGGCGTCTTCATCGTGGTGGCGGACCGGTGCGCCACCGAGCGCGGGGTGGCCTGGGTGGGCGGCAGCCTGATCGCCGGGCCGGACGGCTACCCGCTGGCCGGGCCGGTCACCGCCGACCGGCCCGCGTTGCTGACCGCCGACTGTGACCTGCCCCGGGCCCGTGACAAGCGGATCAACTCCCGCAACGACCTCTTCGCCGACCGGCGCCCCGACCTCTACTGACGGACTGGACTTCTCCGGGCCTGGCCGCTGAGTCCCGCGCCCGGGGCGCACGACAGTTCGGTCAGCCTGGGTACCGGGCCCCGCGGGCCGAGACCCGGATGGAGTAGACGGAACTCGTGCCGCACATGAAGAGATGGTTGCGCTGCGGCCCGCCGAAGGTCAGGTTGGCCACGACCTCCGGCACGTGCAGCTTGCCGAGCAAGGTACCGTCCGGGTCGAAGCAGTGCAGCCCGTCACCGGCGGCCGCCCAGACCCGGCCGTCGCTGTCCAGCCGGATGCCGTCGAAGGTCCCCACCTCGCAGCGCGCGAACACGTCTCCGCCGGTCAGCCCGGTCCCGTCGTCGGTCACGGTGAACAGCCGGATGTGCCGTTCCTCGCTGTCGCAGATGTAGAGGTTCCGCTCGTCCTGGGTGAACGCCAGCCCGTTCGGGCGGTTGAAGTCGCCGGCCACGACGCGCAGGCCGCCGGAGACCGGATCTATCCGGTACACATGGCAGGCGCCGATCTCGCTCTCCGCCTGGTGTCCTTCGTAGTCGCTGTCGATGCCGTAGGCGGGGTCGGTGAACCAGATCGAGCCGTCGGCCCGCTCGACGACGTCGTTCGGGCTGTTGAGGCGCTTGCCCTGGTGACGGTCGGCCAGGACGGTGATCGACCCGTCCGGTTCGGTGCGGGTGACCTGCCGGGCGCCGTGCTCGCAGCTGACCAGGCGGCCCTGCCGGTCCACGGTATGGCCGTTCGCGAAGCGGGAGGGCTGGCGGAATACCCCCACCACCCCGGTGGTCTCGTCCCAGCGCAGCAGCCGGTCGTTGGGGATATCGCTGAACACGAGGTAACGCCCGGCCGGGAAGTACGCCGGTCCCTCGGTCCACCGGCATCCGGTGTGCAGTATCTCTAGCTTCCGGTCGCCGCGGACGCGCCGGAACCGCTCGTCCAGTAGCTCGAACTTCGCCGTAGTGGTGTCGCGCACTGCCGCTCCCGCCTGGAATACTGTCTCGACGTCAAGATAAAATGTGGACCTGACCGACGGCCGCCGGGCCGGGGCCGGGCCGGCGGTGTCTTCCTGGAGGTACACATGATCCATCATGTCCAGCTGGCCTGCCCCGCGGGAAGCGAAGCTCCGCTGCGCGCCTTCTATCACGGGGTGCTGGGCCTGGCGGAGATCCCCAAGCCGCCCGCCCTGGCCGCCCGGGGCGGCTGCTGGTTCCGTGGCCACGGCATCGAGCTGCACCTCGGGGTGGAGGAGGACTTCCGGCCGGCCCGGAAGGCGCACCCCGGCCTGCTGGTGCGGGACCTGGACGCCTGGGCGGCCCGGCTCCGCGAGGCTGGGTACCCGGTGCGCCCGGACGGTGATTTCCCCGGCATGCGCCGGTTCTACAGCGAGGACCCGCTGGGCAACCGGCTGGAGTTCCTGGAACCCGCCCCGGCTACTCGCGGTCGGCCGGCTCCGGGATCAGCACGCCGAGCAGCCACCCGACTACCCCGACGATGATCGCGCCCCAGAACGCGGCCCAGAACCCGGTGATATGGAACGGGAGGGTGAGCTTGCCCGCCACCCAGCTGGTCAGCCAGAGCAGCAGCCCGTTGACCACGAGCCCGATCAGCCCCAGGGTCAGCACGTAGAACAGGCAGCCGACCGCCTTGACCACGGGCTTGATGATGGCGTTCACCAGCCCGAAGATGACGGCGACCGCCAGCAGGGTAAGCACCTTGGACGTGGTGCTCCCGTGGCCTAGCTCAATGCCGGGCACCAGGGCCGTGGCCACGGCGAGCGCCGCTGCGGTGAGCAGCGCCCGGATCAGGAGACGCATGCGCCGATCATCCCATGATGAGAGGTATCCGCGGGCCGCCGCGGGCGCTGGCCCGCACGTCCCGGGCGGCCGGTGCGTGTAGCCCGGGCCAGACCGGGGTATAGGTCTATAAATCTACATCAGCTAAGCAATTTAGTAATTTAATAATGGCGTTGCAATGTGCGCTTTCACTGGACATCCAAGACGGTTCATGCCAGCATGACAAACGCGCGGGCGGATGCGGGAGACTACGAGTCGTAGTCCCCTGCTTGTCTGCGTATGGGGGGGATGAGGGCCCCGGTGCCTTCTTCCCGGGGGAGTGGAACGCGGGAAACGGCCCGGATGATGACGGCTAGTTCGCAATGGCCAGGGATCCCGGCCCGCGCACCGTGGCGAGGGGGGAGTACCTGTGGGCTGTGTCTGGCAATCGACTTATCCTCCCGACGGGCGGTTCGCTGACGCCCGGGTGCCTCAGCGGCTCGCGCCCCGGCACCGTAAGCCCCCGCGATGGGTCAGAATGGCCCGGGCTACCGCTCCCGCAGTGGGCCGGCTGAGGACTCGCCTATTTCCACCGGAAATGCACGAAGATCCGGCCGAAGTTCTTTGAGTCCTTCTCGACCCGGCTGTACAGCTGCTTGATTTCTTTCTGCTCAAGGAACCTCAGGACGTGCTTTTTCAACTGGCCTGAACCCTTGCCCGGAATGATCTCTACCAGGGGCGCTTTCTTGGCCACTGCCTCGTCGATGATCCCCCGGAGGGCCCGGTCGATGTCCTGGCCCCGGTTGTAAATGTCGTGCAGGTCGAGTGTCAGCTTCATGAACTCATTTTCTCCTGCGGGGGGCTCAGGTGAAGGCGCTCGATGATGACGTCCACGACCTGCTCCGGCGAGGTGGTGTCGTCCACCACCACCACGTCCTCGTCTGGCCCCGGGGACTCCAGGATGGCGAGCTGGCTGTCCAGCAGCGCGGCGGGGAAGAAATGCCCGTGCCGGGCGCGCAGCCGGGCTTCCAGCGCCTCCCGGTTGACGTGCAGGAAAACCATGCGGGCCTCGGGCCGCCCGGCCAGCAGCTCCTCACGGTAGGACCGTTTCAGCGCGGAGCAGGCCAGGACGGCGGACTGGCCGCTGGCCGCGTAGGCGTCCATCCGGGCTCCCACCGCGGCCAGCCAGGGGCGCCGGTCCGCGTCGGATAGCGCGTGGCCAGCCTGCATCTTGGCGATGTTCGCCGCTGGGTGCAGTGCATCCGCATCGGCGAAAGGCCAGCCCAGCCGGTCCGCAAGCAGGGAACCGACCGTTGTCTTGCCGCTGGCGGACACCCCGGCCACGACCACGATCATGGCCGTGAGCCTACCGGCGGCCGCGCCAGCCCGCACGCCTTGGCCAGTGCCCCTCGCGGCGCACACTTGCCACTGTTAGTGTCGTTTGCGCCACGGGACGGCGGTGGGGCTGTCCCGGCTGTCAGCCGTCAGGAGATCGGATGCGAGTGCGCCGCCCCCTGTCCATTGCCGCGGGCTCGGTCGCTATGGCCGCCGCGGTCGCGGGCAGTACCTCAGCCGCCGCCGGCGGCGCCGCCGCCGTGGCCGCGACCGCGACCGTGGTCATCAGCCCGGCCGCCGTGCATGTCCGGGACGCGGAGTCCGCCCCGCCGACCACGGCCTTCTGCGAGGCGCACTTCAAGATCGCCTGCTATCAGCCCGCCCAGGTCCGGCAGGCCTACAACCTGGGCCCCCTGGCCAAGCAGGGCATTACCGGCCGGGGCGCGACGATCGTCATCGTCGACTCCTTTGGGTCTCCCACGGTGCGTCACGACCTGGAGTTCTTCGACAAGAAGTTCGGCCTGCCCAACCCGCCGTCGCTCAAGGTGATCCAGCCGGCCGGCAAGGTCGCGAAGTACCGGCCGACCTCGACCCGGGAAGGCTGGGCCGGCGAGACCGAGCTGGACGTCGAGTGGTCGCACGTGATGGCCCCGGACGCGAACATCGTCCTGGTGGAGACCCCGACCTCGGAGGAGGAGGGCACGACCGGCTTCCCGGCCATCGTCAAGGCCGAGACGTACGTGGTCAACCACCACCTCGGCGGGGTGATCAGCCAGAGCTTCAGCGCGACCGAGCAGACCTTCCCGTCCACGAAGTCGCTGCTGCGGCTGCGCGGCGCCTACCAGGACGCGGCCGCGAAGGGCGTGACCGTGCTGGCCGCCTCCGGCGACAGCGGCGCGGCGGACGTCAAGTTCAACGAGGTCACCTACTACCTGCACCCGGTGACCTCGTGGCCGGACAGCGACCCGCTGGTGACCGGGGTCGGCGGCACCCAGCTGCGCCAGTCGGCCAAGGGCGCGTGGCACTCCGTGGTGTGGAACGACACCTACAACGTGCCCACCCAGCAGTTCATCTTCGGCGACAAGGGCCCCAACCCGCTGGCGGGCGGCGGCGGGAAGTCCGTGATCTTCTCCCGGCCCAGGTACCAGAACAGCGTGGCGGGCGTGACCGGCGCCGCGCGCGGCGTGCCGGACATCTCGATGAGCGGCGCCTGCAACGGTGCGGTGGACATGTACCAGAGCTTCAAGGGCCAGCCTGCGGCTGGTACCCGACCTGCGGCACCAGCGAGGCCACCCCGCTGTTCGCCGGAGTAGTCGCTCTGGCTGACCAGGTCGCGGGCCACCCGCTGGGCCTGATCAACCCGGCGCTGTACAAGATGTCCGCGCTGGGCGCGGCCGCGGGCATCGTGGACGTGACCAAGGGCAACAACACCGTCTCGTTCCCCCAGGGCGGCAAGGTGCACACCGTGACCGGGTTCCGCGCCCGGCCCGGGTACGACCTCGCCTCCGGGGTGGGCACCGTCAACGCCGCTCGCTTCGTGCCGGAACTGGCGCATCTGGCCGGCTAGCCGCCGGCCGCGCGCCGTCGTGGCCACCCGTTAGTCGCCGCAACGACAACCAGCCGGGGCGGAGCATCCGCCGCAGCACGCGGGGCCAGGCCCGTCCGGGCTGGCCCCGCGTATGCGTTGCGGACCCATCCGGTCGGCCGGAGGCTCCGAATACCGATCATGAGCACCGAGGACGTGCCCGAACCCCGCCCTGGGCTCCGGCGCCTGCCCGAGCACGAGCAGGACCTGGGCGGGCTGCTGACCATGGTCGCCCGGGGCGACGAGACCGCGTTCGAGGCCGCCTATGACCGGCTGGCCCGCCCGGTCTACGGCCTGATCCGCAAGGTGGTACGGGACCCGGCGCAGTCTGAGGAAGTCGCGCAGGAGGTCCTGCTCGAGGTATGGCGTACCGCGTCGCGCTTCGACGCCACCCGGGGCAGCGCGATGACCTGGGTGATGACGATCGCGCACCGGCGGGCCGTCGACCGCGTCCGCTCGGTGAGCGCGCAGACCCAGCGGGAGCAGAAGGTCAGCGCCTTCTCCGCGGTGCCCGCGGAAGGCGTCGCGGAGACGGTGGAGTCGCGGCTGGACGCCGAACGGGTACGCCGCTGCCTGGACTCGCTGACCGAGTTGCAGCGGCAGTCGATCACCCTGGCCTACTACGGCGGGTACACGTATCCGGAAGTTGCGTCGCTGCTCAGCACGGCCCTCGGGACGATCAAGACCAGGGTCCGGGACGGCCTGATCCGGATGCGTGACTGCATGGGGGTGAGCTGGTGAAACTCGGCCGCCATGTGAAACAAGGCCGCCCTGACCTGCACGGGCTGAGCGGCGTGTACGCGCTGGACGCCCTCACTGGCCTGGAGCTGGACCAGTTCGAGCATCATCTGGACCGCTGCCCGCCGTGCGAGAACGAGGTCCGCGGCTTCCGGGAGACCGCGACGCGGCTGGCGCAGGCGGTCGCGGCCAGTCCGCCGCTCGCGCTGCGTGAGCGGGTTCTCGCCGCGGCCTCGGTCACCCGGCAGCTTCCCCCCGAAGTGCGCGAGACGCCACCGGCCCGGATGCGCCCGGCTGGCCGTCCCTGGCTGCCCCGGGTCGCGGTGGCCGTGGCCGCGGCGGCGGTGGCGGCGGCGGTGGCCCTGGGGGTCGTCCAGTCGTCCACCCAGCAGCAGCTGAGCCACGCCCAGGCCGAGAGCCGGTCCGTCGCCGCCGTGCTCGCGGCCCCGGACGCCCGGCTGACCGTGCGCCGCACCTCGGCTGGCGGCCTGGCCACGGTGGTCGCCTCACAGTCCCGGCACGCGCTGATCATCAGCACCGCCGGGCTGCCCGCCCTGAGCGGCGGCAAGGTCTATGAGCTGTGGTTCCTGGCGGGCCAGACCGCCCGCCGGGCCGGGCTGCTCCCGCCCGCCACGGCCGGCCGGACCCCGCCGCTGCTCGCGTCCGGCCTCAAGCCCGGCGACGCCGTCGCGCTGACCGTCGAGCCGGCCGGCGGCACCAGCCAGCCCACCACCACGCCGATCGTGTCCGTGCCGCTGTCCAGCTAGGCGGCCCTGAGCCTGCTCGGCGGTGCTGGTCGTGGCGCCGGCCAGCGGGCTCTACGGTGGTGGCTATGAGCGTGGCGAGCAGTACCGCCGGCGCCGGGTCGCCCTCCGGCCGGGGTACCCCCAGTGTCCTGGTGGTCGAAGACGATCCGGGCCTGGCCACTCAGCTGGTGCGGGGCCTGAGCCGGGGCGGGTACCGGGTCGCCCACGTGATGACCGGCCGGGAGGCGCTGGCGTCCGGCGACCCGGATGTCGTGCTGCTGGATCTGGGCCTGCCCGACGCCGATGGGGTGGACGTGTGCCGCCGGCTCCGGGCGCGGTCGGACGCCGGGATCATCATCGTGACCGCGCGGGGTGAGGAGCCGGAACGTGTCCTGGCCCTGGACGCCGGCGCCGACGACTACCTGGTCAAGCCGTTCGGGCTGGCCGAGCTGCTGGCCCGGATCCGGGCCGTGCTGCGCCGGGTACGGCCTGGCGGGGAGGTGCTGCGGCACGGGCCCCTCACCGTGGACCTGCGCACCCGGAAGGTGACCGTGCACGGCCGCGAGGTGGCGCTGACCCCCAAGGAGTTCGACATCCTGGAGTGCCTGGCCAGCGACCCGGGCCGGATGATGACCCGCCAGGAGATCCTGGAGAGCGCCTGGGACGCGCACTGGTACGGCCCGACGAAAGTGCTGGACGTGCACGTGGCGGCGCTGCGCCGCAAGCTCGACGTGCCCGGGCTGATCGAGACGGCGTACGGCAGGGGCTTCCGGCTCGGCGAGGTCTGAGATGGTCCGGCGCATCGTGCTCACGATGCTCGCCCTGATCGGGGCGTTGCTGGTGACCACCGTGGTGCCACTCGGGCTGATCGCCACGGGTCACGAGCGGAGCTCCTTCCGGGAGGACACGATCCTGTCCGCCCGGGCGCTGTCCGGGCTCGCCGAGGACCGGATCTCCGACCCGCCTCCCGCCGGGCGCCTCGCGCTGGCCCGGGCGCTGACGCAGGCCCGGCGGACCGGCGACCAGGTCCTGGTCTACAACACCGGGCGGGTGGTGCTCGTCGGCACCAGCGTTGACGCCGCGATCCCCGCCGCCGCGCTGACCTCGGCGTTGCACGGCCGGACCGTCGTGGACACCCGGGAGGACGACCGGCTGCAGGTGACGGTGCCGGTACTCGGGGACAGCGGGAACACCGTGGTCGGGGCCGTGGCCCTGTCCCGGTCCTCCGCGGAGCTGGAGGAGCGGGCCGGCGTCCTGTGGGCCTGGCTGGCCGCGGTCGGGCTGGCGGTCCTGGGTGCGGCGGGGGTCGCGGCGATCGCGCTGGCCCGGTGGGTCAGCCGCCCGCTGAACGCCCTCGACGACGCGGCCCAGCGGCTCGGCGGCGGGGCGCTGGGCACCCGGTCATCCGCCGGGCACGGACCCCCCGAGGTGCGGCGGCTGGCCCGGAACTTCAACGGCATGGCCGGCCGGCTGGAGTCCCTGGTGCACGGGAACCGGGCCACGATGGCGGATGTCTCCCACCAGCTGCGCACCCCGCTGGCCGCGCTCCGGCTCCGGCTGGACGTGCTGACCCAGGACGCGGACCCGGACACGGCCGAGGAACTGGCCGGGGCGCAGCACGAGATCGCCCGGCTGTCGCACCTGGTGGACGGGCTGCTGGCCCTGGCGCGTGCGGAGAACGTGCTGGTCGAGCCGGTCAGCGTCAGGGTGGATCAGGTGACCCGGGACCGGGTGGCGGCCTGGCGGCCGGTGGCCGAGGAGCGCGGGGTCGAGCTGCGCCCGCCGGGTGACCGGCCGGTGCTGGCCATGCTCGGCGAGGGACACCTGGAGCAGATCCTGGACAACCTGCTGGCCAACGCGCTGGACGCGGTCCCGGCGGGTGGGCACGTCGAGGTCAGCGCGGCCGCCGGCGGGGACCGGGCGCGGGTCGTGGTGTCCGACGACGGGCCGGGGATGACGCCCCGCCAGCAGGAGATGGCGTTCCGCCGGTTCGTCAGCAGCACGCCGGGTGGGGCCGGGCTGGGCCTGGCCATCGTGCACCGCCTGGTGACCTCCAACGGTGGCTCCGCCGCGCTGTCCGATACCCCGGGCGGCGGGCTGACCGTCACCGTGACCCTGCCGGCCGGGCCCCCGGAACGGGCCCGCCGGATCGCCGAGGGCGCGAACCCGGGCGCTCAGGCCTCGTAGTCGAAGATCAGCGCCAGCGCGTCGTCCAGCTTGCGCATGGTTTCCTGGGCGAGCTGGCCGATCCGGTCACCCGACAACCTGCTGCGGCGCACCCGCACCGCGGAATAGGACTCCAGGTGCCCGGCGACGGGATCGTTGTGGCTGAGCGCCACGACGTAGGGAGTCTCGGTCAGGTCCGGCCGGTCGCTGACCTTGACGACCACGGGGTGGCCGGTGATCGCGTTGAAGCCGTCGTTGCTGACGATGGCCACGTACCCGGCCCGGGCGACTCCCTTGTACGCGAAGATGTCACCGCGGTTCACGCGGCGCCCTGGCCGGCGCTAGGCGGGAAGTCGCCTGCGTTAGCCTCCGTCCACTCCGCCCAGTCGTGCCCAGTGAGCCGGTCCGCTTCGGCGATCGCGCTCGCCGCATCGCGCTGGATCTTCTCCCGCGCGGCCCGGGTCATCCACGCCGACATGGACAGTCCCGCACGGTCAGCCTCGGCGCGAGCTTGCCGGTACGCGCGCTCACCCATGCTGATGCTGAAGGTTTTCACGGACATGTTCACAACGCTAGCAACAACGTTCCTGTGAACATGGCCGAACGCCCGATCAGGACGTCAGGCTCGCGGCGTCCCGTGGTTCAGGGCGCCGTGGCCAGGGCTACTGAGGCCTCGGACGTGAAGACCACGAAGGTGAACGTCTCCTGGAGGTACAACTCCACGCTGGACGCGTCGTGGCTGAGGTAGCCGATCGAGATGTCCTGGCCGAGTTGCAGCGTGTAGTCGCCACCGCGGGTGGTGAGCACGAAAGCGCCCTCGATGGCCGGAGCCCAGATGATGTCCCCGCTGATCAGCCGCTTGATGTGGTCGTAGATCGGGTAACCGTGGTCACGTGTCTCGCTCACCTCGGTGTAGGCGTCGGCGCTGAGCACGACCGAGTACGGGCCGTTGACCCCGGCGATCCGCAGGTAGCGGAGCGCCTCGGCGACCGCCTCGGGGTAGCTGCGCACGTCGCCGGGCAGCGTCATCGGCGGGTTGCTCGTCTCCTGCCTGATGCCCGTGATCCCGCCGGCCGCGTAGCCCTCGAACACGGCCCGGTCCTCGGCGAAGGCGATCTGCCGGGCGGCGTCCTTCACCGGCTGCCAGTCGGAGTCCTGGGCGCCGCGAAGCACGTCGTCGATCGCGCTGCGGTCCACCCGGAACGGGACGCGGAACTCGTTCACCGGCTTGACTTCGCGCTGCCGGGCCAGCACCCCGGCGTGCGGGGTCTCGATGTCGTGCAGGTGCCCGGTGCCGACGGCGGACAGCGCGCTGCCCGCGGGCCCGGACACGTCCACCACCCGGCGTCCGGCCAGGTTCCGCTTGAGGGTGCGGGTGGCCTCTTCCTCGATCTGGGACCAGGCTGCGTCGGAGACCGGGGCAAGCTCCCGGTGCAGGTTATCCATGCTGCGTCACTCCTCGTAGGCTGCCGATGCCGAGTGATCCGGCGGAGTCGGATGGTGCGGGCGGCCCGGCTGGCCGGTCTCCGCCTGCGTCGGTGCTGCCCCCGCGGGGGCCGCTCTGGTCTGGGCTGGCGGCGTCTGGGCTGGCCTGGTCTGGGCTGGCCTGGTCTGGGCTGGCCGCGTCGGTGCTGGCCGTGTCTGGGCCGCCGTCGGCGGGATCGTCGGCCAGGCTCTCCAGCAGCGGGACCGACGGCACGAAGAACAGGCTGCCGGTGACCGCGCGGCTGACGTCGAGCAGCCGGTCGTAGTTGCCGGGCGGCCGGCCGACGAACATGTTGGTCAGCATCAGCTCGATGGTCTGCGGCGAGCGGGCGTAGCCGATGAAGTAGGTGCCGTACTCGCCGTTCGCGGCGCTGCCGAAGGGCATGTTGTCCCGGACGATGTTCAACTTCCTCGCCGTCTTCGTCGACGATGGTGGTCAGCGCGTTGTGCGCGAAGGTGGGCTTGACCGCGTCGTCCAGTTCGATGTCGTCGAGCTTGGTCCGGCCGATGATGTTCTCCTGCTCCTCGGTGCGCAGGGCGTTCCACTTGGCCAGGTCATGCAGGTACTTCTGGACGATCACGTAGCTGCCCCCGGCGTACGCCGGGTCCTCGGCGCCGATCACCGTCGACTCGACCGCGTCCTGGCCGGTCGGGTTCTCCGTCCCGTCCACGAAGCCGATCAGGTCCCGGTCGTCGAAGTAGCGGAAGCCGTGCACCTCGTCGACGGTGTCGGTGGCCTCGCCCAGCCGCGCGCTGATATGCGTGGCCAGTTCGAAGCACAGGTCCATCCGGTTCGCGCGGATATGGAACAGCAGGTCCGCCTGGGTGGCGACGGCGTGCCGCTGGCCAGCCCGGATTTCGCGGAACGGGTGCAGTCCGGCGGGCCGCTCGGGACCGGCCAGCCGGTCCCACAGCGAAGACCCGAAGCCCATCACACAGGTCAGCGCGGCGTCGAGGTCACGGAACCCGACCGCTCGCAGCAGTCCGCCGAGATCGCCGCACAGCCCGCGCACCGCCGCGTCGCTGTCCTGACCGGGCCGCACGGTGACGACGAGGAAAATCGCCGCAGCGGTCAGCGGCGCGGCGACCGGCTGAGTCACCGGCTGCGGCGCGGGGCCGCCCGCGGGTTGCGGGGCTCCGTCCAGGGTCATCAGCGGTCCTGGTCCTTCGGGGTCCGGTCGGTCACCAATACCTGTGTCCCAAGGTACCGGCGGTTACAGATGAGGCCCGAGCAGGGTCAGGTCAGCGGGCGAGAGCCGGTCACGGGCCGTCTTGGCCTGATGCCAGTAGGGGTAGAGCAGTGGCGGCTGGCTGACCTTGTCGAGCCGCTCGAGGTCTGAGTCGCTGAGCTTCAGCTCCGCCGAGGCCAGGTTGTCGGCCAGTTGCGCGGCGGTGCGTGCGCCGATCACCAGCGACGTCACGGCGGGCTTGCGGAGCAGGTAGGCGAGGGCGACCTGGGCCGCGGACACCCCGTGCTCGGCGCCGACCCCGAGCAGCACGTCGACCGTGTCGTACAGCTTCTCCTGGTCGTAGACCGGCGGCTCGTTCCAGTCGGTCAGCTGCCGGGAGCCGGAGTCCGGGCGCTGGTCCCGGCGGTACTTACCGGACAGCAGGCCGCCCGCGAGCGGGCTCCAGACCAGGACACCGAGTCCCTGGTCCACGGCGGCCGGGATCAGCTCGTATTCGGCCTCGCGGGCCTGCAGTGAGTAGTAGATCTGCTGGCTGACGAACCGGGGCAGGCCGTGCAGGCTGGCCGTGCCGAGCGCCTTCATCAGCTGCCAGCCGGCGTAGTTGGAACAGCCGACGTAGCGGACCTTGCCCGAGCGGACCAGGAGGTCCAGCGCCTGCAGCGTCTCCTCCAGCGGCGTCAGACCGTCCCACTCGTGCACCTGATAGAGGTCGATGTGATCGGTCCGCAGGCGGCGCAGGCTGGCCTCGCAGCCGGACACGATGTGGTGCCGGGACAGGCCCGCGTCGTTGGGGCCATCACCCATGGCCATCCGGACCTTCGTGGCGACCAGCACCTCGTCGCGGCGCCCGGCGAGGACCTCACCGACGATCTCCTCCGACAGCCCGGCCGAGTAGATATTGGCGGTGTCGATGAGGTTGACCCCCGCGTCCAGGCACATGTCCACCTGACGCCGGGCCTCGTCCACATCGGTCGAGCCGACCTTCGCGAACCCCCCGGCGCCGCCGAAGGTCATCGTGCCCATGGTGAGCACGGAAACCCGGAGCCCTGACCTGCCCAGCGTTCGGTATTCCACGAGGGAAACCCTATCCATCCGCCCCTGGCGGCCGCGCGGCGGTCTGACTTCCGCCCAGGGACGCGCGGGCCCGGACCGGGACCGGCCCGCGCGCGGCCGGTCGTTACGCGCCGGGCGGGTCCTGCAGCGCCTCGCGGGCCGCCGGGACGACCTCCTCGGCGAAGATGCGGGACTGGCGTTCCCGGTCCCCGGACGGCCAGAACACGAAGGCGTTCATCTGGTTGTCGGTGTACAGGTTGACCAGCGTCTCGGTCCACCGCTCGACCGGCCCGTCGAACGGGCCCTGGTCGTCCGCGGAGATCAGCCCCATGACGTTGTAGAGCCGGGTGATCTCGTCGGGATCGCGGTTCTCTTCCAGCGCGGCCCCGGTGATGATGTCGTTCAGCTCGGGCAGCCGCTCCGGCGGCACGTACGGCGCCGACACCGACCAGCCGTCGGCCTTGGCGCCGACCAGCGCCGCCGCGCGCGGCCCCCGCACGCCGAGCCAGACCCCGACCGGGTGGGCCGGAGGCGGGCCGGGCTGCACGCTGGGTGCCTGGTAGTAGGTGCCCTCGAAGCTGAACGGCGTCGCCCGCCCAGCTGGCCCGGATGACGTCGATCGCCTCGCTGAGCGCCGCGCGGGCCTCGCCCGGCGTGCGCCGGGGGCCGCCCATGCCCGCGATGCCGTCGGCGAAGGCGCCCCCGCCGAGCCCCAGCTCGAACCGGCCGCCGCTGAGCACGTCAATGCTGGCGGCCTGCTTGGCCAGCATGGCCGGAGGACGCAACGGCAGATTGGCCACGTTGGGAAACAGGTGCACGCGGCTGGTCCGGGCGGCCAGCCAGGTGATCACCGTGAACGTGTCGAGGAAGTCCGCGTTGTAGGGGTGGTCCTGGATGCCCACGTACTCCAGGCCGGCGGAGTCAGCGATAGCGGCGATCCGCCCGGCGATAGCCAGGCCCCCCGCGTTGGGGTTGACGTTCAGGCCGAATGCGGCTGGCTTGGCCATGAGTGCTCCTGGTCGGTCGGGGAGTGGCCGCCTTCGGCCACCCGGGTCAGGGCCCGGGCGAGCAAGTCCTGCTCGTCCGGGGTGAGGCGGTCGAGCATCAGCTCGCTGATCGTCTGGGTATGCACGGCGCTGCCCCGCGCGAGCACCTCGCGGCCTGACGCGGTCACGCTGACCAGCACGCCGCGCCCGTCGCCGGGGGCCCCGGCCCGGCGCAGCCAGCCGTGCCGTTCCAGCCGGGCGACCGCGCGGCTGAGCGAGGGCTGGGTCAGCCGCACCGCGGAGCACAGTTCACCCAGCCGGACTCCCGCTTCCGGGGCCCGGTCCACCCGCAGCAGGATCTGGAACTCGTTGATGCTCAGCCCGCAGGTCCGGGTGAGCGCGGCGCTCAGCTGCTCGGTCACCAGGGCGTGCGCCGCGGTCAGGGCCGCCCACGCCTGTGCGCAGGCGTGCTCGTCCGGCCCTGGGCCGGGCTGCTGGGCCGTCATGTCCGCCACCGTCGAGTCCGCTGCCGTCGTGGGCCGAGCTTTCATGTCCGCCGCGCCTTACCAGCCGGGCCAGCGGGTCCAGGTGCGCAGCGTGTCCGAGATGTGCTCCTCCTCGTACTGGAGGTGAGCCAGCAGGTCCTCGCTCAGCGTACGCAGGGCCGTGACGAGGCGCTCGCGAGCCGCGGGCTCGCCGGCCTCACCGAGCTGATGCGAGGCGGCCTCGACCTCGTCGAGCAGATCGGAGACGTGCGCATGATCGGCTTCCAGCTTGTCCACCACCGGGTTCAGCGCGGGGTCGGCGTCGCGTAGCGCCGGGAACAGCAGCATCGACTCGTGGGTGTGATGGGAGTGGACGAACCGGCAGTGCTGCAGGCAGCTGACCTTGAGCTGCCAGACCGCGCTGCCCGAGGCCAGCGACCGGATCGCGCCGCGGATCACGCTGGCGGGCCGGCCCGACTCGGTGTCGGTGGCCATCTGGCGGATCACGCCGAGGTCGTGCCGGATCATGTCGTGGACCCACTTGAGCTGGGCCACCATGGCCTCCCCGCGCGGATTCGGCCGTCCCTGCTCAGTGAGCGTCATCGTGCCGTCCGCACGCCTGGCTGCCCACTTAGATACATACGCATGTATGTACCGTAGCACTCCCGGGCCCATCGGCGGGGCGTTTCCCCAGCCGGCCGCGGGCCGGGGGGCTGCCCTTCAGCTGGCCGCGGATCCGGGGAGCGCGTAAGTCATCAGCTCGCCGGCCGCCGTGCCGGCCAGCCGTCCCTGGGCCACCAGCAGGTCCAGGTGCACCCCGATCTCCAGGACCGCGAGCATCTGGTTGAACGGGTCGAGTTCGCTGAACCGGCGGGCGCGCCGGGTCCAGGGCAGGGCCAGCGCGACCTCGTAGGCGGTGTGCGCCCCGGCCTGGACCTGGTCCAGGCACGCACTCAGCCGGTCCTCGTGGTGGGCGAGCAG
Source organism: uncultured Actinomycetes bacterium (assembly GCA_963844695.1). GTDB lineage: Bacteria > Actinomycetota > Actinomycetes > Streptosporangiales > Streptosporangiaceae > RYN-230. Next base: position 37,163 of record CAWJPL010000003.1, on the reverse strand, counting down.
CGCGTGCACCCGGGCGTGGGTGGTGTCCGTCACCGGGCCGTGCGCGGGCAGCAGCCGCATGTCCGGCAGGTCGAGCATCAGCCTCAGCGACCGCAGGTAGTCACCCAGCGGCAGTTCGCCCATGACCGCCTCGAAGCCCACCGACGGGGTGATGCGCGGCAGTACGTGGTCCCCGGCGAACAGCAGGTTGTGCTCGAGGTCGGTGAAGACGGTGTGTCCCTGGGTGTGACCGGGGGTCGCCACCGCCCGCAGCTCACGGCCGCCCAGCGCGATGACGGCCTGATCCTTGAGCCACTCGTCGGGCATCTCCCACAGGTCCTCCCGCTCCGGTGGCGCGGTGCCGAAGGCGGCGCGCAGCGCGCGGATCACCGGCTCGGCTCCGGCCCGCTTCATCCGGCGCACATGCTCGGTCATGTTCTCGCGCCCGGCCTCGCTGGCCACGGTCAGCGAGGGACGGTCGCCGATCCCCAGCGCCACGTGAGTGCCGAAGCGGCGGCGCAGGATCACCGCCATCGTGTAGTGGTCCCGGTGGACGTGCGTGACCAGGCAGCGGGTGATCTCCGTGGAGTTGCGGCCGATCTGGTCCAGGGCCGCGTCCAGCAGGCCGCCGGTCTCGGCCAGCGCCCAGCCCGCGTCGATCAGCACCAGGTCGTCGCCGGACTCGATGGCGTAGACGTTCACCGCCCGCAGCCCGTCGTTGGGCAGCGGCAGCGGGATCCGGTGCACGCCGGGAGCCACGGTGAACAGCCCCGGTTCGGTCCAGTCCCCAGATCCAGCCGAGTCCGCCATCAACGTCCCATCCAGCCGCAAGTCAGAAGGAGGCCTTTGACCAGCCCCAGGTCATTATGCCCGTCCGGCCTCGGCGGGCTAGGGCCGGCGTGCGCAGGGACCCGGCGGGCTCGAGCGGGCTGGGGGTCGAGGTGCGCGGGGCTCCGGCGGGCTCGCAGGCGTTGGCCCATGGTTCAGTTGCTCAGCGCGCCGCGGTGAGCTCGTGGTGCAGGTGCGCATCGTTTACGCCCGCCGGATCCCTCCACACCCCGGCCCCTACGAGCAGCAGCGATGCGCATAAGCTCGCCGGAAACCTGCATGCGCCGTGCCCCGGCCCGGGCGCATACCTCGGCCCAAGCCCAGGCTAGCCAGCGAGGGGCGCGAGGGCTTCGGCGGCGAGTTCCAGGGCGCCGAGGTGGTCGCCCAGGCTGGCCAGGCCGGCGCCCATGGTGTTGACGGACAGGTGGGTGGCGCCCGCGTCACGCCAGGCGGCGGCCTGCCCGGCCAGCCTGCTGGTGTCACCGCGCCAGCTGATCCGGCCCTCCATGCCGAGCTGGGCCGGGTCGCGGCCCGCTTCGAGGGCGGCGGCGTGCACGACGTCCCGGGCCTGGTCGAGTTCGGGGCCGGGGCTGACCTGAGGGAACCAGCCGTCGGCGAGACGGCCGGCCCGGCGGTAGGCGCGCTCGGACTGACCCCCGAACCAGACCGGGATGGGTCGCTGCACGGGCAGCGGGGCCAGGCCGGCCCCGGTGATCCGGTCGAACTCGCCCTCGAGGGTCACGGACTCCTCGGTCCAAAGACGGCGCATCAGCGTGACCTGTTCCTCCATGCGCCGGCCCCGGGTGCGGAAGTCCTGCCCGAGCGCCTCGTACTCCACCTGGTTCCAGCCCAGTCCGACGCCGAGGCGGAAGTGACCGCCGGACAGCAGGTCCACCTCGGCGGCCTGCTTGGCCACCAGCGCGGTCTGCCGCTGCGGCAGGATGATGATGCCCGTCACCAGCTCCAGCGAGGTGAGGGCGGCCAGGTAACCGAACATCACCATGGGCTCGTGGAACGTGGTGTGCACGTCGTAGGGGCCGTCCCAGCCCTGGTGAATGGCCGGGTCCGCGCCGACCACGTGGTCGTAGGCCAGCACGTGCCGGAAGCCGAGTTCCTCCACCCGCTGCCCGTAGGTCCGCACCGCACCGGCGTCCGGGCCGATCTCGGTCTGCGGGAAGACGACACCGATCTGCATGCCTGCTCCTGTGGTTAGGGTCCGGTGGTCAGGGTCCGTGCTTAGGGTCCCGTGCTTAGGGTTCTGCGCCGCCCAGGACATCCAGGACCTGCTGACCGTACCGGGCCAGCTTGGCCTCCCCTACCCCGCTCACCGTGGACAAAGCCGTTAGGGTCGACGGGGCCAGCGCGGCGATCTGCCGGAGGGTGGCGTCGTGGAAGATCACGTACGCCGGGACGCCCTGCTCCTTGGCGGCGGCCCCGCGCCAGGCGCGCAGCTTCTCGAACAGCGGCGCGGCCTCGGCGGGCATGTCGTCCGGGACCGCTGCGGTCTTCGCCGGCCGGGCGGACCGGGTCCGGGGCGGCCGCTCGGGCTCGCGGCGCAGCATCACCTGGCGCCGCCGGCCGAGCACGTCGTCACTGCCCGCGGTGAGCTCCAGGGTGCCGTAGTCGCCCTGGACGGTGAGCAGGCCCTGGGCCAGCAACTGGCGGACGACGCCGCGCCACTGCGACTCGGTCAGCTCCGTGCCGACGCCGAACACGGTCAGCGAGTCGTGCCCGTTCTCGGTCACCTTGGCCGTGCCGCGGCCGAGCAGGATGTCGATCACCTGGCCGGCCCCGAACCGCTGCCCCCGCTCGTGCTTGAGCCGGTACACCGCGGACAGGAACTTCTGGGCGGCGACGGTCCCGTCCCACGCCTCGGGCGGGGACTGGCAGGTGTCGCAGTTGCCGCACGCCCCGGCGTCCTCGCCGAAGTAGCCGAGCAACTGGCCCCGGCGGCATTCGATCGTCTCGCACAGGGCCAGCATCGCGTCGAGGTGGGCGGCCTGGCGGCGGCGGTGGGCCAGGTCCCCGGCCGACGTCTCGATCATCTTGCGCTGCTGGACCACGTCCTGCAGGCCGTAGGCCAGCCACGCGCTGGAGGGCAGCCCGTCCCGGCCGGCCCGGCCGGTCTCCTGGTAGTACCCCTCGACCGAGCGGGGCAGGTCCAGGTGGGCCACGAAGCGCACGTCGGGTTTGTCGATGCCCATCCCGAACGCGATCGTGGCCACCATGACCAGGCCGTCCTCCCGCAGGAAGCGAGCCTGGTTCCGGGCCCGGGTGAAGGCGTCCAGCCCGGCGTGGTAGGGCAGCGCGGTGACCCCGTTGGCGGTCAGGAACTCCGCCGTCTTCTCCACCGAGGCCCGCGACAGGCAGTAGACGATGCCAGCCTGGCCAGGGTTTTCGTTGCGGATGAAGTTCAGCAGCTGACGGCTCGGCTCAGCCTTGGGCACTATCCGGTAGTTGATGTTGGGGCGGTCGAAGCTCGCCACGAAATGACGCGCGCCGGCCAGGCCGAGCCGGTCCGCGATCTCGGCGCGGGTGGCCGCGGTGGCGGTAGCGGTCAGCGCGATGCGGGGCACCTGCGGCCAGCGCTCGTGCAGCCCGGACAGGGTGAGGTAGTCGGGGCGGAAGTCGTGCCCCCACTGGGACACGCAGTGCGCCTCGTCGATGGCGAACAGCGAGACCGTGCCCCGGTCGAGCAGCGCCACGGTGGACTCGGTGCGCAGCCGCTCCGGGGCCAGGTAGAGCAGGTCCAGGTCGCCGGCCAGGAACGCGGCCTCCATCTCGCGCCGCTCGGCCGGTTCCTGGGTCGAGTTCAGGAAGCCGGCCCGGACGCCGAGCGCCCGCATGGCGTCCACCTGGTCCTGCATCAGCGCGATGAGCGGGGAGATGACCACCCCGGTTCCGCGGCGGACCAGCGCGGGAATCTGGTAGCAGAGCGACTTGCCGCCGCCGGTGGGCATCAGCACGAGCGCGTCGCCGCCCGCGATGAGATGCTCGATGATCTCCTGCTGGGGGCCGCGGAAGGAGTCGTAGCCGAACACCCGGCGCAGGATGTCCAGGGCGCCGTCCGTCCCGCCGCTCACCGCGGCGGCCGATCCGGGAGGCAGCACGCCGCGATTCTATGAGCATTCAGCCGGCCCCGGGCAGTGATAGACCGTTGGCGGGCCGCGGTACCTGCTCCGCGGCCAGGCTGGCCCAGGTCAGCCCGGGCCGGGTCGGCCCGGGTCCCGGGCGCCCTGGCCAGCCAGCCACCAGCCGAGGAGGTCGATGTGGCCCAGCATCCGGTAATTGGTTATCTCGTCTGGGTGGTGCTGTTCGGGGCGCTGTTCGCGTGGGAGGGCCTGGCGCTCAGCCATATCAGCGGGGTGCCCACGCTCAGCGACGCGTTCCGGGTGATCATGCGCTACCCGTTCGCCCGGTGGGCGCTGTTCGCGTTGTGGCTGTGGTTCGGCTGGCACATCTTCATCCGCGGCTGGCACTTCCTGCTCCGCGCCTGACATGTCGTCGTCACTGATCCGGCACGACGTGCTGCCGGTGGGGGTCGGTTATCTGCTGCTCATGGGGGCGCTGGGGGCGGGGCTGTGGCTGATCCGGCGGCAGCACGACGAGCGCCGCGGCCACCGGCTCCCGGCCGGACCCGGAGGCGGCCCCGGCCGCCGGGCCGGCCGAGACGTCCGCCGCCCCGCGGCCGGACTGGCTGCGGCTGGCCCGGCACTACGCGGGCACCGCCATCGGCGGCTACCTGCTGCTCATGGCCATAGTGATCCTTTATTACTACGGCGTGGCCCGGGTCGGCGGCGCGTTCATCGTGAGCGCCTTCACCGGCTGCGCCCTGCTGATCGCGCTCAGCACCCCGGTCTTCGCGCTCGCCTCCTGGCTGACCGAACGCCGCCGCGCCCGGGCGCGCCCGGGCACTCCTGCTGGCGGGGCGCGCCCGGGATCCGGGCCGGGCTCAGCGGGCGCACCACCTGCCCCCACAGCCCCGTTGTGATCACAGGCCCCAGGTTCGGTCCGCTCATCCTTCGTGATCATGACTTAGCTGTCGCTCAAACGACACCTAAGTCATGATCACGAGCGGTTGGCGTCGCTGGTGGCGTTAGGGGGCGGGAGCAGTGGTCAGGAACTCCGTCACGGCGGCGGTGAACTCGGCGGGGCGCTCCAGGTGCGGCGAATGCCCGCAACCGGGCAGGACCCGCTCGGTGTACCGGCCGCCTGCGGCCCGGTAGCGGTCGAGCACCGCTCGGATCTGGCTCACCATGGGCTGGGCCGGGAACACGTCCGCGCCAGGCCAGCCCGGTATCGCGCCGAGTGCGCCGAGGTGGCCCAGGTCCACCAGCGAGGTGTCCGAGACGATCAGGTCCGTGTCACCGCGGATCCACAGCACCTCGGGCTGGTTCCCGGTCGCCGCGAAGCCGGACAGGTCGCAGTACCTGGGCGAGATGGCGTTGTTGACCCCGTGCTCCCCTGGGGCGGCGCCGGGCCAGTTCTGCGAGACCGCGGTGTCCCCTGGGTAGTTGCCGGGGCCGATGGCCATCTCCAGCATCGCCCCGACCAGGGCGTCTTCGACCGCAGGCGGGAGCGCGACCGGGTTGCCGTACAGGTGGGTGAGGACCTGGCGGGGGGAGGTCTGGTCGTCCGCGCCGCGGTCACCGGCCTCGATCCGGCGGACCATCTCGGGACTGGCGGTGCCCCCGCCCGAACCGGAGTAGTCCGGCCAGCAGGGGGTGCCGCCGGCGTCCCGGGTGCCGCCGAAGCCGAACGGCGACATCGGGCTCTCCAGGACGATGGACCCGACCGTGCCCGGGTGGTCGATCGCGTACTGGAGCGCCACGCCGCCGCCGAGGGACCAGCCGAGCAGGTGCACCGGCTGGTCCCGGGGCAGCAGGCCAGCCTCGGTCAGCAGCGCGTGCAGGTCGTCGGAGAAGTCCCGCACCCCGCGCCGCGCGTCTACCGGCGCCCGCTCGGACCGGCCAAAACCCCGCAAGTCGGGGGCGACGCAGCGGAAGTCCCGGGCCAGGGACGCCATGGTCTCGGCGAAGAACCGGGCCGCGGACACGTTGCCGTGCACCAGCACCAGAGGCGGCGCGCCGGGTGAGCCCGCCGTGAGCACGTGCGTCCGCAGGCGCGAGGTCTCGATCTGCTGGGACTCGACACCAGGCGGCAGGTCCACGGGTGAGGGCATCAGCGCATCCAGGTTTTCGGCGGAAAGTGTCTCAGGTCCTACCGTCCAGGCCGGGATCGTGTCAACGACGAGGACGGGGAGTTCAGCGGTGATCCCGCAACGGAGCCCGCAGGGCGCCAGGCCGCTGCGGGTGGGCGGGCGGCAGCAGGCGGCCTGGGGAAAGCCGGGTAAAGACGGTGGAACGGGGCATCACGGCAATGGGCGACGCGTTCAGCACGTCGCCGGGCCCGGCCGGATCGGCACTGGGCTGGGCCTGCGGGGGTCGCCGAGGCGCTGAGCTAGCCACGCTGAGGACCACATCAGCCTGGTGCTGACCCCGCTCGGCCGTCCGCGACCAGCCCGCCGCGCGTGGGCCAGCGTGATCGTTAACTCACCCGGCCGGTTGCGTGAACGCGAGTAAAGGGGTGACCATTTCGAATGGGGGTTGAAGATGCAAATCAGATGGGCGGTGCCGGGCGGGCTGGTGGCGCTCGCACTCGTTACCGCAGCATGCGGGAGCACGTCAACGGGAGGTTCTGGTAGCTCGGGCAGCTCGTCTGCCCCGGCTGCGTCCGCGGCCGCGAGCTCGTCTGGAACCGCTTTGCGGACGACCACAATTGGCGGGGTGAAAGTCCTCACCAACGCCGAGGGCCGCACGCTCTACTGGTTCGTCCCGGACACCTCGACCAAGTCGAACTGCGACGGGGCGTGCGCCGCCATCTGGCCGCCGGTCAAGGGACCGGCCACCGCGGGCAGCGGGGTGACCGGCCAGCTCGGCACCATCAAACGATCCGACGGCTCGGCGCAGGCCACCTACGACGGGCATCCGCTGTACACCTACGTGGCGGACACCGCTCCAGGGCAGGCCAAGGGCAACGGCATCAACCAGTCCGGGGGCATCTGGCACGAGATGACGGCGAGCGGCGCGGCCGCGGCCGCCTCGTCCAGCTCATCGGGTGGCGGAGGCAGCTACTGACCCCCGCCGGGCTCTGCGGGTAGCGCTCCGGCCAGCCCGGTCACTTCGGCGGGCTGGCCGGCGTCAGCGGCCGGTCCTGGCCCAGCCGCGGATCGTCTCGATGCGCGCCTGGATCTGTTCCGCCGTGGCCTGGGGCAGCGGCGGCCCGCCGCACGCCCGGCGCAGGTCCGCGTGCACCACCGCGTGCGGCTGCCCGGTGCGGTGGTGCCAGGCGCCGATCAGGCCGTTGAGCTCCTTGCGCAGGCCGGCCAGCACCTCCCGGCGGACCGGCGCCGAAGGCCCCGCATCTGCCGCGCCGCGGGCGGCTGCCCCGTCCGCCGCCGCATCCGTCTCATTCGCCGCAACGGGAGCCGCCCACGCCGGAACGCCTCGTCCCGGCCCGGGGGGCTGGGAGCCGGTGCCGCGAGCCCCGGTGCCGCCAGCCCCGGACCCCGCGGAGCGCTGCCTCAGCCGCTCGGCCTGCCGCTTGCGCAGCAACAGCGCGACCTGCTCCGGGTCGAGCAGCCCGGGCAGGCCCAGGAAGTCCTCTTCCGCGGCCGTGGTGCCGAACTCGGTACCGTCGTAGAGGACCCGGTCGAAGTGCGCGGACGCGTGCAGCGCCTCGAACGGCAGGTCGCCGGCCAGGTCCGGGTTGTCCCGGCGGCGCTGGGCCTCAGCCAGCTCGCGTTCTTCGGCGTCGTCCGGGCGGGCGGCCAGCACGTGGTCGCGGGCCGCCTCCAGCTCCGCGGCGTAGCCGAGCAGGACCGGGATGGACGGCAGGAACACCGAGGCGGTCTCGCCGCGCTGCCGGGCCCGGACGAACCGGCCCACGGCCTGCGCGAAGAACAGCGCCGTGCCCACACTGGTCGCGTACACGCCGACGGCCAGCCGCGGGATGTCCACTCCCTCGGACACCATCCGGACGGCCACCATCCACCGGTCGGCAGAGTCCGCGAAGCCGCCGATCTTCCGGCTGGCCGCCGGATCGTCGGACAGCACCACGACGGGCCTGGTCCCGCTGATCCGGCGGAGCAGGGCCGCGTAGGCCCGGGCGTCCGCGTGGTCACCGGCGATGACCAGCCCGCCTGCGTCGGGCATGCCCCGGCGCACCTCGGTCAGCCGGCGGTCCGCGGCCTCCAGGACCCGCTGCACCCATTCGCCCTGGGGGTCCAGTGCGGTCCGCCAGGCCTGGGCGAGCTGCTCGGCGAGCATGGGCGTGCCCAGGGTGCCGGTGATCTCGTCGCCGGCCCGGGTCCGCCAGTGCATCTCGCCGGAGTAGGCCAGGAAGATGACCGGCCGGACCACGCCGTCGTCGAGGGCCGGCCCGTATCCGTAGACGTAGTCGGAGACGCTGCGCCGGCTGCCGTCGGCGTCCGGTGCGTAGGCCACGAACGGGATCGGGTTGGCGTCACTGCGGAACGGGGTGCCGGTCAGGCCCACCCGGCGCCGCGCGGGCTCGAACGCCTCGCGGACCGCGTCCCCCCAGGAGAGCGCGTCCCCCGCGTGGTGGATCTCGTCGAAGATCACCAGGGTGCGCCGGTTCACGGTGCGCTGCCGGTGCAGGATCGGGTGCGCGGCGACCTGTGCGTAGGTGACCGCCACCCCGGTGAAGTCGGCCGAGGCCCGGCCCTGTGCGTTGCGGTAGGAGGAGTCCAGGGAGATGCCGACGTAGTGCGCGGCCTGCGCCCACTGGTGCTTCAGGTGCTCGGTGGGGGTGACCACGGTGACCGAGGCGATCTCCCGGCGGGCGAGCATCTCGGCGGCGATAGTCAGCGCCCAGGCCGTTTTCCCTGCTCCGGGGGTGGCGACGAGCAGGAAGTCGCGCCGGGGCAGGCGGAAATACTCCCAGTACGCCTCCTTTTGCCAGCTGCGCAGGGACAGGAGCAGATCGGGCCGGACCGGAGCGTCCGGGCGGCTGCCATCCTCGTAGGGTGCGGTCGCGGGGGTGCTCACGAGGCCGAAAGGCTACCAGCGGCAGGTGCGCCGCGACGGGCACGGACGCGCGGGCCGCTTGGGTCGCTGGGCCTATCTGGCGAGACACTCTGGACATCCGGGGGACGGGTGGCGGTGCCGCGCTGCCCCGGTTGGCATATCGTGAGCGTATGGGGAAACTTCTGCTCATCGTGCTCGCGGTGATTGTCGCATTCATGGTCATCTCACTGGTGATCTCCGCCCTCCACTTCCTGTTCTTCGTGGGCCTGGTGGTACTGATCGTCCTCGGGGCGTTGCGCCTGACCGGCGGCATGCGGCGGCGCTCGCGCCGGTAGCGTGCGCTGGTGCTGGCGTCCGGCGGTGCGCCGGACGCCAGCACTAAGCCGTCCCTGGCCACCGGGAGCCAGGAAGTTGGTTGCGTGACTAGGGGAATGTGCCTGTGCCGCGTCGTCCAGGCCCGGAGGTCTGATGGAGCCATTCGCGCGTGACGCGCTGCCCGGCCGGGTGGTGTTCGGTGCGGGCGCGGCGCGGACCGCGCTGGCCGGCGAGGTGGCCCGGCTGGGGGTGTCCCGGCTGCTGCTGATCCCCTCGGGAAGTGAGCAGTCAGCCGCCCGCGAACTCGTCGCGCCGCTGGCGGACCGGATCGCCGGCACGTTCACCGGGGTCCGGCCGCACGTGCCGGTGGAGGTCGCCGACGCGGCCCGCAAGCAGGCCGCCGCGATCGGCGCCGACGCGGTACTCAGCCTGGGCGGGGGGTCGGCCACGGGCACGGCCAAGGCGGTCGCGCTGACCACCGGGCTGCCGGTGATCGCGGTGCCCACCACCTACGCTGGATCCGAGGTCACCCCGGTCTGGGGCCTGACCGAGGGCGACCGCAAGACCACCGGCGTGGACGCCAGGGTGCTGCCCAGGCTGGTGATCTACGACCCGGAGCTGACCGTGTCCTTGCCCGGGCCGGTGTCCGCGGCCAGCGGTCTCAACGCGATGGCGCACTGCGTGGAGGCGTTCTGGGCCCCGGGCCGCAACCCGGTCAGCTCGCTGGCCGCCGGGGAGGCCATCAGGGTGCTGGCCGCTGCGCTGCCGGCCGTGCTGCGTGACGGCACTGACACCGGCGCCCGCGGCGACCTGCTCTACGGGGCCTACCTGGCCGGCACCGCGTTCGCGGTCACCGGCTCCGGCCTGCACCACAAGATCTGCCACATCCTGGGCGGCCGGTACGACCTGCCGCACGCGCAGACCCACGCGATCATGCTGCCCTACGTGCTGGCCTTCAACGCGCCTGGAGCGCCGGACGCGGCCCGCCAGATCGGCCAGGCCCTGGCCAGTGCTGGGCTTGACGGTGCTGGGCTGGCCGGTACTGATCCGGCCGCCGCGCTGCAGCAGCTCGCCGGCCAGCTGGGCCTGCCCCGCGGGCTGCGCGAGATCGGGTTCGGTGCGGAACAGATCGCCGAGGCGGCCCGGCTGATCGAGCCGGCGGTGCCCGCGGACAACCCGGTGCCGGCGGACGCCGCGGCGCTGCAGGAGCTGCTGCGCCGGGCCTGGGCCGGAGATCCAGTGCAGGATGACGCCCAGGCCCAGGCCCAGGCGGCGGGCGAGGCGGCGGTCACCGCTGAGGTGCTGGCCACCTTCCGGGGCGCGGCCGAGCCGCGCTACCGGGAGGTCCTGTCGAGCCTGGTGCGCCACCTGCACGCGTTCGCCCGCGAGGTCCGGCTGACCGAGTCCGAATGGCAGCAGGGCATCGACTTCCTGACCCGCACCGGGCATATCACCGACGACCGGCGGCAAGAGTTCATCCTGCTCTCGGACGTGCTCGGGCTGTCCATGCTGACCGTGGCGATCAACGCCCCGGCGTCGGCGGGAGCCACCGAGTCGACGGTGGTCGGCCCGTTCTTCACCGAGGAATCGCCGGAGGTGCCGCTGGGCGGCGACATCGCCGGCGCGGCCCAGGGCCGTCCGTGCTACGTGTCCGGGACGGTCCGCGGTACCAGCGGGGAGCCGGTGCCCGGGGCCCGCATCGAGGTGTGGGAGTCGGACGAGGACGGCTTCTACGACGTCCAGTACCCCGACGGCCGGATCGGGGGCCGCGGCTGGCTGCGCAGCGCCCCGGACGGGGACTACTGGTTCTGGTCGGTGCGCCCCGCGCCCTATCCGATTCCTGACGACGGCCCGGTCGGCGACCTGCTCACCGCGGCCGGCCGGGGCCCGATGCGCCCCGCGCACCTGCACTTCAAGGTGGAGGCGCCCGGGTACCGGACGCTCATCACGCACATCTTCGTGGCGGGTGACCAGTACCTGGACCGGGACGCCGTGTTCGGGGTCAAGGAGAGCCTCATCACCGAGTTCGCCGAGCACCCGCCGGGCACCGGACCGGACGGGCGCCACCTCGACGGTCCGTGGACCAGCGTGGCGTTCGACATCGTGCTGGCTCCCCTGGCGGCTGGCCCCCGGTAACCGGGCCGTGGGCCCGCAGCCGCTCCGTAAGCGGGAATTATCGGGGCGGCACTGGGTAGCAGGGACCAGCGGATGGCGGCGGCGCCGCGCGCCGCGCAGGCCAATCACCAGGCGGGAGGGCGGGGCAGTATGCCGGTCCGGCACGCGATGCTGGTCATTACCCGGGCGGTCTTCGACATGGTGGAGATCCCGGGCCAGGAGCCCCTGGTGGTGGCCAAGGACACGGGCGACGAGGCGGCCCGCCGGTGGTGGGACGAGCGAGTGCGGGCCGTAGCCGCCGGCGTGTTCGAGCGCAACGGCGACGCGTGGGAAAGCGAACTGGCGAACTGGCAGGCGGGCACGGACGTGGCCGTCGGCAAGGAGCGCCTGCACGACGGCGGTCCCCGGGTGGACGTGGCCCGGATCCGGTTCCCCGACGGCACCGAGACCGTGGTGGATCCGCAGCACGCACACGACTACGTCACCGAGGAGTTCCGGGCCCGCAGACCGCAGCCGACCGTCGCCGCCCAGTTCGCGGAATGGCGGGAGACCGTCCAGGTCGTGGAGCTGCCCACCTGGGTCGGCTGGCTGTTCAACGGCGCCGACCACATGCCCGTGGACCTGGGCCTGCCGGTGTCCCAGTTCGGCTACCCGATCCGGGAGGTACTGGGCTGCCTCGACCGGCTGTCGGTGGACGGCTGGCAGATCGTGCATGTCTCCGAGGACCGGTCCGGGAGCCTGGACGGCCGGGGCGCCTATCCGGACGCCGAACTGGCGGTCGAGCCGGGCATCAGCACGGCGCGTTATCTGCTGAGCCTGGCCGGACTAAGGACCTGTCCCGACCAGGTTGGTCAGGCTCTCCCGCACCGCGGCCGTCAGCGGGTCGCCCGCGGGCAGGATCCGCTCGCACCGGGCCAGCGTGTCACGGAGCAGGGACAGCGCGTCGGTCAGCCGTCCCACCGAGTAGTAGGCACTGGCCAGGTTGGCGCAGCGGGCCAGGGTGTCGGGATGATCCGGGCCGGCGATGCGCTGATAGCTGGCGCAGGAATCCTCGTACAAGTGGACCGCGGACGCCATCTTGCCCGCCGAATGGTAGGCGGAACCGAGGCTGCCGCGGGTGGCGATGGTGTCGAGGTGGTCCGGGCCGAGGACCCGCTCCCGGTCCGCCAGCACCTTCTTGTAGAGCGAGGTCGCGTCCTTGAGCTTGCCGTCGGCCAGGTAGGTGTCGGCCAGCTTCTGCCGGGTGCTCAGCGTGTCCGGATGCCGGGCGCCCTGGACCCGTTCCCGGTCGTTCAGCGTGCGCCGGTAGAGCCGGATCGCGTCGGACTCGTGTCCCGCGGACCGGTAGGCGGCCGCAAGTTCCTCTCGGGCGCTGATCGTGTCGGGATGATCTGGCCCCAGGACCCGGTCGTAGTCACCCACCGCGCCCTCCAGCATGGCGGCGGCCTCGGCGGGCTGGTCAGCGGCGACCAGGGCGTGGCCGAGGTCTCGCCGGGCCGCGGCGGTGCCGGGATGGCCCGCGCCCAGCGTCGTGACCCGGCCGGCCAGCACCCGCTGGAACCAGGTCACGGCCTCGGCGGTCTGGCCAGCGGCCAGGTACGCGTCGGCCAGCCGTCCGTCGATCACCTTGGTGTCCGGGTGGCCGGGGCCGAGGATTGCCTCACTGGCCGCGGCGAGCTCGCGCCAGTACGCGACGGCCGAGCCGGTCAGCCGGGCCTGGACCAGACTCTGCCCGGCGCGCAGCAGCAGCGGGTGGCACCCGTCGGCCAGCAGCATGGTCCCCGCGTGCTGCTGCAGGCTGGTGGTGCAGGACCGGAGCATCGTGGCGAGCCAGGGCGGTTCGGTCTCTGGCCACGCCTCGACCAGCGCGTCGGCCGCGGCCCGCACCGCCCGGTCACGCATGGCGTCCGGCATGACCGCGCGGATGGCCGCCTGGATCACCGGGCTCATCCGGACCACCGCCGGTGACGAAGAGCGGTTGAGAGCCAGCAACGCCGTCCGCTCCAGGATGGGCAGGGCGTTCCAGGCCAGCTCGCGGGCGGCGGGCGTCCCGACCGCATCCGAGGTGACGTAGGCACCGGCGGCTGACGTGCTGAACAGGGTGGCGGGCATCCCGTCGCCGTCCAGCAGGGCGGCCAGGGCCAGGGCCGGCTGGGCTGCACCTCCGGCGGCCAGCCGGTCGGCCTGCTCGACCGAGAACAGCCAGCTGACCGCGGCGGCGGGTGGCTTGCTGGCCGGCGTCGTGGCCAGCTGGTCCCGCCTGGCCGTGAAGTAGCTCTGGTAGTCCCGGCAGGACAGCGAGGACGTGGCGATGACCCCGCTGGCCTGGGCGAGCGCCATGGGCTCGCGGCCGAGGTCCTCGACGAGGTCGATCGCCCCGAGCCGCTGGTCCGGGTCGGCGGTCAGGCGGCCCATCAGGTAACTCAGGGCCTCCCGCGGGCTGAACGCCCCGACCTGGAGGACGAGGGCCCGGTACTCGGCGGGCAGAGCCGCCGCGCTGGTCGCGGTGACCAGGACCTGGCCCCTCGGCCCGGCTGGCCACAGCCCGGTCAGATCGGCCGCGCCGGTCAGGTCGTCGAGCACCACCAGCCAGCGCCGCCGGGTCTCGCCCAGCCAGCTCACCAGGCGCTCGGCGATGGCCTCGGCGTCGGCGCTGGGGTCAGTGCCCAGCGCGGCCTCCGCGGCCTCCGAGTACCCGGCCAGCACGGATGACCGGCTGGTCGCGGACACCCAGACCATCAGGTCCACCTCACGGGACCGCCAGAGGGACTCGGCGAAGAAGGCCGCGAGCTGGGTCTTGCCGCACGATCCCAGCCAGTCCTGCGGTCCTGGGCCACCGCTGCGGGCGGGCACCAGCACGACCGCGCTGCCCGGGACGAGCGCCGCGCCGAGCCGGGGCGCGCTCTCCGGCCTGGTGCTGAACCCATCCGCGAGCGGAGGCACCACTCCTGAACGGACCGGCCACACTGCCTGGCCGTCCGGCGACTCGGCCGCTCCGCCGGCCGGTACCTGGCTGATCAACCCGCTACCCCTGCCCCGCGGCCTGGTCGGCCGCTAAACGCGATCATCTGTGATATCACTGGCCCCCGCAACGCCTAACACCAGGGGCGGGGCCCCCGGAGCCGCCCGGATCGCGCAGTCCTCGTCGGGCGTGCTGTCCAGGATCAGCTCTACCAGGGTGATCAGGACGTCCTTGGCCGACTCCGCCTGACGGGCGTCGCAGAGCACCACCGGGACCCCGGGGCCGAGGTCGAGCGCCTCCCGGACCTCGGCGGGGTCGTAGCGATGGGCGCCGTCGAAGCAGTTGACCGCGACGACGAAGGCCAGCCGCCGTTTCTCGAAATAGTCGATGGACGCGAAGCAGTCGGCCAGGCGGCGCGTGTCCGCCAGCACCACGGCGCCGAGCGCCCCGTAAGACAGGTCGTCCCACATGAACCAGAAGCGCTCCTGGCCGGGCGTGCCGAAGAGGTAGAGCACCCGGCGGCCGCCGAGGGTGATGCGGCCGAAGTCCATCGCGACGGTGGTCGTGGTCTTGTGCTCCACGCCCGCCACGTCGTCGTGGCTCACCCCGGCACTGGTCAGGGCTTCCTCGGTGCGCAGCGGCCGGACTTCGCTGATCGCGCTGACGAGCGTGGTCTTGCCCACGCCGAAACCACCGGCGACGACGATCTTGAACGTCGCGAGCGGCCCCTCGGGACCAGGGTCAGAGAGCCCGGAGCCCATGCAGCACCTCCCGCAGCAGCTGAGCGCTGGGCTTCTGGCCGGCCGGGCGGCTCCGCAGCACCCTGATCCGGCCTTGCTGGATGAGGTCGGCGAGCAGCACCCGGATCACGCCGACCGGCAGCCCGGTGTCGGAGGCGACGTCGGCCACGGTGGCCGGGCGCCGGCACAGGTTCAGGATCCGCCGGTGCTCGGGGCTCAGCCCCAGCTGGTCAGCAGGCTCAGCCGGGCCGCCGGAGTCCACGATGACCGCGATCAGGTCGAGGACCTCGCCGTCGGCCGGCTCGGTCCGCCCGCCGGTCACCGCGTAGGGGCGCACAACCGGGTCAGAGTCCCGGTCCACCCACTTGCCGCCCACCCCCATCACGGACTCAGTCCACCGTAAGGCGGCTGGCCGGGAACCGCGGCCGGGCGGCCAGGTGGGGTCCGGCCCGCTTCACCAGCATCGCCATCTCGTAGGCGACGAGGCCGGCGTCGGCGCTCGCTGGGCACAGGACGGCCAGGCAGCTGCCCTGACCAGCGGCGGTGATGAACAGCAGGGCCTGTTCCAGCTCGATGATGGTCTGGCGTACCTCGCCCACCCCGAAGTGCTGGCCCGCGCCGTTGGCCAGGCTCTGCATCCCAGCCGCGAGCGCGGACAGCCGCTCGGCCTCATCCCGGTGCAGGCCGGAGGAAGAGGCGATGGCCAGCCCGTCCCGGGACAAGATCACGGCCTTCCGGAAATGCTCCACCCGGCTCGCGAGGTCGTCGAGCAGCCAGCTCAGGTCCGGGCCCGCGCCGCTGGCGGCCCCTTGCTCCGCCATCACGGCTCCTCGCGGTCGGGGGCGGCGGATCCGGTGCGTCGTGGCCGCGGCGGGGCCGCCGGGTCCGGTGCTTCGGGCAGGTCGTCCTGGCGTCCGCGCCGCCACCCCGTCTGCAGGGACGCCGCAAGGTCGCGAGCCTGCTCGGGACTGCGGCGGTCGGGCGCGGCGTCCGGGCTCGCGGGCCGGCGGCCGCTGGCGAGGCTGTCCCGCAGATGCGGAGACAGGCTGGCCTGCCGGGTGCGGTGCGGCAGCTCACGCCGGGCCGGGCCGTCGGGAGGGCCGGCCGCTGGCTCCCTGGTCGCCGGCGGCCCGGTGACCGGCTTCCCAGCCGCCGGCGGCCCGATGACCGGGGCGGCACCGTTAGCTGGCTGCGCACCGTTAGCTGACTGTGCTCGGCTGGCGGGCTGTGCTCCGTTGGCGGGCTGTGCGGTACTGGCGGGCTGCGCTCCGTTGGCGGGCTGTGCGGTACTGGACGGCTGTGCGGTCTTCCTGCGCTGTGGCATGGTCGCTGGCTGGTCGGCAGCGGCCTGCGACGGCTGGCGCCCGCGCCCTCCCGGCAGCGCCAGGGTGGCACCGGAGCCGAGGTCCAGCGCGGCGGGCCGGCCGGTGGCCCGGCGAGCTGCGGGCAGCGCACTCGGACCCGGGGACGCCGACGCCGACACGAGCACGATGATGCTGGTGGGCAGCAGCACGATCGCGGTGGTACCGCCGTACGGGGACCGCCGCAAAGAGACCCGGACGCCATGGCGGCTGGCCAGCTTCGCACCCACGAACAGGCCGAGCCGGTCCGCGTTGGCCAGGTCGAAGTCTGGCGGCTGGGCGAGCTGCTGGTTGATCTCGGCCAGCTGGGCGGGCTCGATACCAAGCCCTCGGTCGTCGACCTCCACGGCGAACCCGTTGGCCACACGTTCCGCCCGGATCTCGACCCGGGTTCCCGACGGGGAGAACATCGTCGCGTTCTCGACCAGCTCGGCCAGCAGGTGGATCATGTCCGCGACGGCGGGGGCGGCCACCGCGTCCTCGGACGTGGTGAGCACCGTGACCCGGCGGTAGTCCTCGACCTCCGCCATGGCGGCCCGGATGACGTCGATGATCGGCACCGGTTCGGTCCAGGACCGGCCGGGCGCCGCCCCGGACAGGATGGCCAGGCTTTCCGCGTGGCGGCGCATCCGGGTGGTCAGGTGGTCGAGCGCGAACAGGTCGGCCAGCGCTGCGGAGTCGGGCGCCTTGTGCTCCAGCGCGTCGATCAGCCGGAGCTGCCGCTGCAGGAGTGACTGGTTGCGCCGGGCCAGGCTCACGAACACCTGGCGCAGGCCGTCACGCAGCCCGGCTTCGCGGGCCGCCGCCCCGACGGCGGTCTGCTCCAGGCTGGCTATCGCCGCGAGGGCCCGGGCGATCTCCGCGTTCCTCGGCTGCGGCCGGGACTGCGGTTCGTTCGGGAGGCTGGCCGGGGTCTCCCCGCTGCGCAGCCGTTCCAGCAGTTGCGGCAGCTGTTCGTCCGCGGAGCGCTGGGCCGTCGTGGCCAATGCGGCGATATCCCGCGACAGCTTGGCGGAGAAGCGCCCCACCAGAATGACGCAGACCAGGCCGACGAGGAGGCCCGCACCCACCAGAATCGTTAATTCGAGGACCTCACGGTGATCCGGCGACCAGAAGCCGCGCCCGCGCAGCGAGCTGCCCAGCAGCACTCCCGCCGCCAGCGCCCAGAGCAAGATCAGGCAGGTGGCCGGGATGGCGACGGTGGCGGCAAAAGTGAACCTGATCGTCCGGCGCGGGGCTTCCGGCTGGGTGCCGGCCGAGCTGGATTTGCCCATCTGGTCACTCCTGGATCGATCCCGTGCCCCGGAATCCCGTCACTTCCGAACCGGACGCTACCGTAGGCGCCCTATCCTGTGTCACTAAGCACCAATTGTCACCGCGCTTCACAGAATTGCCGACCGGTTAGCCGTACCGTTACGCCCGCCGATCTTGCTCAGGGGTAGTGGCTGAGCTCGATCAGGTTCTGGTCCGGACAGCAGGTCGCGCGCACAATGACGTCAGCCCGGCCGAAAGCCCTTGCGTCCGGCCGATGTAGCCGGCCGTTCGGGTCCCGGTCAGCTGCTGGCCAGGGCCTGTCCCATCTGGCGGACGACCTCCTGGAGGATCGGCCAGGGGGTGGCGAAGTTGAGCCGGACGTGGCCTTTCCCCGCCTCGCCGAACGCCGGCCCGTCGTTGACCAGCACCGACCCCTTGTCCAGGAAAAACTCGGCCGGGCTGTCACCCAGGCCCAGCTCGCGGCAGTCCAGCCAGGCCAGATAGGTGCCCTCCGGAGGCCGGTAGCGGATCCCGGGCAGGTACTCGGCGAGCAGGTCCCCCAGCAGCATCCGGCTCCTGTCGAGGTAGGCGAGCACCTCGGCGAGCCAGTCCTGGCCGGCGGTGAACGCCGCGATGTTGGCGTGCACGCCAGGAGTGCTCGCTCCGTGCTCGATGAGCCGGCCGGCCTCGGCCCAGAGTTCGCGGTCCGCTTCGTTGCCCAGGATGAGCTGGGCGCACTTGAGGCCGGGCAGGTTCCAGCCCTTGGAGGCGGAGGTCGCGGTGAGGGTGTGCCCGGCGGTGACCTCGCTGAGCGAGGCGTAGGGGATGTGCCGGTGTTCCGGGTAGACCAGGGGCGCGTGGATCTCGTCGGCGAACACGCGGCCGCCGTGGCGCTCGACAACCTCGCCCACGCCGGCCAGTTCGGCCTGGGTGTACACCCGGCCCATCGGGTTGCAGGGGTTGCACAGGATGAGCAGGTGGCCGCCCGCGCGGAAGGCGGCGCCGATGCCTTCCAGATCGAGCCCGGCCCGGCCGTCGACCGTGACCATCGGCACCTGGATGATCTTCCGGCCCAGGAGCGGCGGCACGGTCAGGAACGGCATGTAGGCCGGGGTGGGCAGGATCACGGGGCTGTCCGGGCGGGAGAAGAGGGTGATCGCCGCCTCCAGGCCCTTGATCACGTCAGGCAGTGGGCGGACCCAGTCCGGGTCCACCTGCCAGCCGCTCCGGTCGGCCAGCCACGTCGCGCAGGCCGCGGCCATCTGCCGCGCCGCGAGAGGGGTGAGGTACCCGTAGTCGTGGCGCGCGATCACCTCGCGCAAGGCGTCCTCGACCGCTGGGGCTGTGCCGAAATCCATTTCGGCGACGAACGCCCCGAGCACGTCCGGGCCGGCGTAGGTCCACTTCAGGCCGCCCCGGCGGCGCAGTTCGGCGACGGTGATGCGGTTGAGCGCTTCAGCCAGCGCGGTCATTCGTCGATACCGGCGTCGGTGCCCGCAACGATCCGCGCACCGCCCGAATACAGTCCCATGATCACCTTTCCAGCGCATCGCCGGCACGCTCGCGCAACGTTGAGCGCGTGCACGTTCATGGTCGGACATACGTATATGCCCGCCGCGGCGACCTCGTCCACCACGGCCGGATCGAAATCTGGCGCGGGTGGGCAACGAGGCCCGCCGCCGTCGCAGGGAAAAGAAGCGAGCATTTGGTAGCATCGCGACTTGCCTACCAGGGATGTGCGGCTCCGCGTTCAGCCTGGCCGGGACCGCCCAGGCCCAGGGGAGTGATCGGCATGAGCACGCAGCCAGCACCGCTCCCGGCCGTACCGGTGGCGGAGGGGGCGGACCGGCGGGCCAGCCTGTTCACGCCGGGGCCCAGGCTCGGCTGGGTATTCCGGGACCGTCGCCAGCTCGCTGCGCCGTTCCCGGAGCCGCGACCCGATCTTGAGGCGATGCGGGAGGCCGCGGCGCAGCAGGCCGAGTCGGCCGAGAAGGCGTACCGGAAGATCCGCAAATTCCTCGGGATCCCGAGCACCCTGCTGTTCGTGGTGCTGTTGCTGGCCAACGGGTGCGCGGCCAATATCAGCGGCAGCGGCCCGCCGCTGGTCAGCGACCTGATCGCCCTGGTCATCTGCGGGCCTGGCATGACGCTCACCTTTCTGCGGTGGCGCAAAGCCCGGCGGGCCACCGCCACGGTGAGCCAGGTCGATGGCGACCACCAGCGGGCGCTCGCGGCGTGGCAGCAGCGTGAGGAAACCTGGCAGCGAGCCGAGCTGGCCCGGCTGGAGCAGGTGGACGAGTGGGGCAGCGCGGTGCTGCCGCCCGGCACGCTGCGGACAGACGTGTTCGGCGGGAGCCTGCGCGGCTGGCAGGCCCTGCTCACCACGCACGGGACCTCGTTGCTGGCCAGCCAGCCGGTCCTGACCGTGGACCTGACCGGCGAGATGATCTGCCAGGAACTCACCGACACCGCCCGGGCCGCGGGGGTGCCGACCGCGGTGTGGCTGCTGCCCGCGGAGCTAGGTTCCTCGGGCGTGCTCGCCGGGCTGTCCGCCGCCCAGTTCGCCGACGCCCTGGCCGAAGCGGTGCACGTGGACGGCACGGCTGGTGCGGCCCGCACGGAACGGGCCGTGGACACCCGGGTCCTGGAACAGTTGCACGGCGCGCTCGGCGGGGACGTCACACCGGGACGGCTGGCCGCGGCCGTCCGGGCCGCCCTCGGCCACGCGGATCGTCCGGCTGTGCTCAGCCCGGCGGAGCAGGCGCTCATCTCGGCCGAGCTGTTCCCGCCGGAATACCGGCGCCAGATCGAGCCGAATTTAGTACGTATCGAGGCCTTCCTGACCGCGCTGGCGCAGCACACGGATCTGGCTGACACCGGGCCCGCCTGGTCAGCCACCGGCCGCCCCTGAGCCGCCGGCCTACTACACCTGCCTGGCCCTGGAACCCGCCGCACGCAGCGCCCGCGCCGAGGTCCTGGCCGCCCTGGCGATCCAGTGGCTGACCGTCCAGGTGACCGGCAGCAACGACCCGGCCCCGGCCGTCGTCATCGTGGGTGCGGATGAGATCAGCCGCCCGCACCTGGAGCGGCTGGCCAGCGCGTGCGAGCGGCGTGGTGTTCCGCTGACACTGCTGTTCCGTCATCTGCGCGACACAGGCCTGGGCATGCTCGGCGGTGGCTCTGCCGCGTTCATGCGGCTGGGCCACCACGCCGAGGCCGAGCAGGCCGCGGCCTATATCGGCAGGCAGCACCAGTTCGTGCTCTCGCAGGTCACCGCCACCCTGGGCGGCAGCGACACGCACACGCTCACGCAGACCGAGGGCCAGACCGTCACCGACACCATCTACGTCGGCGGCCACCCCGGATGGAAGGCCGCCGCCCAGCGGTACCGCCCGCGGAACGCGGGCCACGACGAGTCCCGGCGGCACTCCCGCAGCAGGTCGGTATCCCGGAACTGGTCTACCGCCCGTTCCTGGGCGGAGAGCACCAACTGGAGCAACGCCGCGGCCAGCCAGCGGGTGTATGAGTACGCGGTCGAGCCCGCCGTGCTGCAGAACCTGCCCGACCAGGCGCTGCTGCTGGTCACCCGGGGTTCTGGCGGCCCGGTGCTGACCTCCGTGGAATGTGACCCGGCGATCGTCACCCTGCCCCGGGTCAGCAGCGCGCCGCTGCCCGACCCGGCCGACGTGCGGCTGCCCGCCCGGTCTGCGAGCGGCCCTGCCCGGCTGCCCGAGCCAGGGCGGCCTGGGCTGCCCGCGCCGGGCGGCACCCTGGATCAATCTGGCCGGGATCAGAGTGGCCGGGATCAGAGTGGCCCGCATCATGCCGGACTGCATCAGACTGGCCGGGATCAAGCTGCCCCGGATCCAGCCGACCAAGGAGAGAGATGGACCCAATCAGGCTCATCGTGACCGCGCTGTCCGCGCGAACCAGGGTCACGCCCCAGGGGGACCGTGTTCCGGCCGCGTTACCGGAGGCGCAGGCCGAGCTGATCACGCTGGCCGGGCAACGGCTTCGCGGCCGCCCGAACGGCAGCATGGTGCTCAGACAGCACGCCGAAGATCCGGGGAGGTGGGCCCGCCCGCTGGCCAAGGCGCTGGAAGCCGAAGGAGCCGGCCGGGACGCCGAGCTGATCGTGGCCGCCCAGGCGGTCATGCGGTTGACCGATGCGGCCGGCTCCAGCCGCGGGAAGTACGTCCTGGACACGGCCAGCCCGCCCGGTCAGGCCCCCGGCTGACCGGACCAGGCGGCGCCCGCTCCCCACGAGTACGGGCGCCGCCCAGCTCATCCCCTTCGGACGGCGTCCCCGCCGGTGCATACGCTCGCCCGTCCTTCCTTAACAGGACAAGCGACCCTGGTGGAGTTCGCCTGCAGAACATGTGCAGGAGATGTGGAGCACCGGGTCTGCGCAGCAGGGTCAGCGGCGGAACCGGAGCGCCCGGCCCGGACCCGGGCCGGGCGCCGGCGTTGCCGGCGCCGGATCCGCCGGACCGCCTCGATCACGCCGCTGACGGCCACGGTGAGTCCCAGGCCGACCAGCAGGCCGGCCCAGGGACGGCCCTCGAAAGCCTGGCCGCCGATCCGCCCGAGCAAGAACGCGTAGCTGGCCCACAAGATCCCGGCCAGGGCGGTGCCGAACACGAACCTGCGCCGCGGGTAGCCGATGAGACCGCAGGTGAGGGTGACGGCAGTCCGGCCGCCCGGGATGAACCGGCAGGCCACGATGATCCGGACGCCGTACCTGGCCAGGGACCGCTGGGCCCAGTCGCGGCGGCGCTCCCCCCGCTCACCCGCGAAAACCCGTCTGCTAACGGCCGGGCCGAATCGTCTGCCCACCAGGTAAGCGGCATTGTCGCCGAGGAACGCCCCGAGCGCGGCCAGCCCGACCAGCACCGCGATCCGCGGATCGGTGCCGCCCGCCGTCGCGACCCCGAGGGCGATCACCGCGGTTTCGCTGGGCAGCACCGGGATCAGCGCGTCGAGAGCGGGCACCAGTACCGCGACGAGATACGAGACCGGGGAGCTGACGTCCAGCTGGGCCAGGTCGATCACCAGCGGCCCCCACGGCGGCGGGAACTGAGCAGCCGGACCAGCACGACGGCCAGGGCCGCGCCGAAGATGATCCACGGCGCGATCACGATCAGGTCATTGCCGGTCATCTGGTCAGTGCAGCCGGCGGCCGTGCCGGGCAGGTGGAGCTGTTGTGGTGGCGGTGTGGAGCCGGACCGCGAACCCCTTGCCTTCCGGCCGTCCTGAGGGCCGGTCCCCGGCTGCGGGATCATGGAGGCACAGTGGGTTAGCACAGTGGGTTAGCACAGTGGGCTGGCACAGTCGGCTAGCACGGCGGGCTAGCACATGGGGGTGGCACAGACGGCTGGCACAGTGGGCTGGCCAGGAGAGGCAGGTGAGCAGCGATGGCGGCAACGGTGCTGGTCGTGGAGGACGAGCGCAAGCTCCGCGAGCTGGTCCGTTCCTATCTGGAACGGGCCGGTTTCACCGTACTGACCACCGACTCCGGCGCCGAGGCTCTCACCCTGGCCGGGTCGGCCTCTCCGGACCTGGTGATCCTCGATCTCGGCCTGCCGGATGTGGCGGGTGAGACCGTGGCCCGCGAGCTGCGCGCGTCCGGCTCCACGCCGATCCTGATGCTCAC
Organism: uncultured Actinomycetes bacterium; assembly: GCA_963844695.1. Classification (GTDB taxonomy): domain Bacteria; phylum Actinomycetota; class Actinomycetes; order Streptosporangiales; family Streptosporangiaceae; genus RYN-230. The sequence goes on along the minus strand of CAWJPL010000003.1, from coordinate 13,908 downwards.
GGCCAGGAGCACCGAAGAAGACCGGATCCGGGGTCTGGAACTCGGCGCCGACGACTACGTGACCAAGCCGTTCAGCCCCCGCGAACTGGTCCTGCGGGTCCAGGCGGTGCTGCGCCGCAGCAGCCCGGCGGCCGCAGGGCACGAGGCCAGCTACGGCGGTGGCGTCCTGCTCATCGACGAACAGCAGCGTCAGGTCATCGTGCGGGGTTCCGTCGTCAGCCTGACCCCGACGGAGTGGGGCCTGCTGCTGGCGCTGGCCACCGTCCCGGGCCGGGTGTACTCCAGGTTCGAGCTGATCAATCGGGTTCGTGGGTATGAGTTCGAGGGTTACGAGCGCACGGTTGACTCGCACGTGAAAAACCTGCGCCGCAAGATCGAGGAGGATCCGGGCGACCCCGGGATCGTCCAGACCGTGCTCGGTGGCGGTTACCGGCTCGGCCTAGCCCGTGACACGGGCAGTGACAGCTGACGGTCCGCCGGCCGCTGCGGCCCCCGCCCGCAGCGACGCCATCGGCCTCCGCCTGGCGCTGGCGTTCCTCGGCGTGGCGCTGGTGGCGATCGCCCTGCTGGCCGGTCTTACGGCGGTGTTCTCCGGCGCGGACGTCTCGGCCCTGGCGGCCCGGCAGCGCACCCAGCTGGCCACCGCGGTCGCGGTGGCGGCGGGCGCGGCCTACGACCGCAAGAGCAGCTGGGCCACGGCGTACCTCGGCCCGGTACTGGACCTGACCGCACGTACCGGGGCGGACGTCGAGATCCGGAACGCCGCAGGCCGGCCGGTGGCGTCCTCGCCAGGGTTCCAGGGGCGTTCCGGTACCCAGCTCAGCCGGCCGGTCATGGCCGATGACCGGCGGGTCGGGACGGCCGTGATGCAGTTCAGCGGATCTGGCCTGGGCGGAGCGGAGCACACCCTGCGCACCGCGCTGTTGCGGGCCATCGCCGGGGCGGCCGGGCTGGCCGCGCTGGTCGCGCTGGTGACCGGCTTGGCCGTGGCCCGGCGGATCACCCGTCCGGTGGAACGGATCATCACCGTGACGCGGGCCATGGGGGGCGGGGACCGCACCGCCCGGGTCGGCCCGGTCGCGGCACCCGGGGAGCTGCGCGAGCTGGCCACCGCCTTCGATCAGATGGCGGACACCCTGGACCGGCAGGAGCAGCTCCGGCGCGACCTTGTCGCCGACGTCGCCCATGAGCTGCGTACCCCGGTCGCGATCCTGCAGGCCGGCCACGAGGCGCTGCTCGACGGCGTGGTCGAGGCGACCCCGGACCAGCTGACCTCGCTGCGTGACGAGGTACTGCGGCTGGCGCGCATGGTGGACGACCTGCAGACCCTCGCGGCGGCCGACGCGGCCACGCTCCAGCTGTCGCTGCGCCGCTGCGACCTGGCCGAGGTGACCGGGGCCGCCATAGACAGCCTGGCCGGACGGTTCGAGGCGGCCGACCTCAGCGTCGAGCGCCAGCTCGCCCCGGCCCCGGTCATGGCCGACCCGCGCTGGCTGCACCAGGTGATCACGAACCTGCTCACCAACGCGCTGAAGTTCACCCCGGCCGGCGGCCAGGTGAGGATCGAGACGGAGACGGCCGGCCCGGAGGCCGTGCTGCGCGTCACTGACACTGGCGCCGGGATTCCCGCGGACGAGTTGCCGCATATCTTCGAGCGGTTCTGGCGCGGGCGGCAGGCCATGCCGACCTCGGGCAGCGGCATCGGCCTCGCCGTGGCGGCCGAACTCGCCCGGGCTCACGGCGGCCAGCTGACCGCCAGCAGCCAGCCTGGGCAGGGCACCGAGATGACCCTCAGCCTGCCTTCAGCGTGAGTCGAGCGTTTCTACACCGCACCGCCACATCAGCCGCACAGCCCCTGCATCTGCCCAGGATTTCCTCGTCCTGTCGCCCTGATCCGACGCCCCCGAGGTGCGGATCAGGGCGGCCCATACCGCCGCGGTACTGGCGACCCGTGGCACCGAGCAGAGGAGAGGACATGACCGCCGCGACCGAGGACCTGCTGGCCGCGCAGACCCGCACAGCAGCGACCGTGCAGGCCGCACCGTGCAGGCCGCCACCGTGCAGGCCGCCACCGTGCAGGCCGGCACCGTGCGGACCTACCAGATCTTCATCCGGGCGACACCGCGGGAGATCTGGGCCGCGCTGACCCGCCCGGGCTGGAGCCAGCTCTACGGCTACCGGGCCCCGGCCCAGTACGAGATACGGCCGGGCGGTGCGTACCGGGCCTTCGCCAGCGTGACGATGAAGATGCGGGGCATCAGCGGGGTGATCTTCGACGGCGAGGTCATCGAGGCCGATCCGCCGTGGCGGCTGGTGCAGACCTGGCATGTGCTGCTCGACGCCGGGACCCGGGCCGAGCCGGATACCCGGCTGAGCTGGGAGATAGCGGAAGGTAGCTCCGGCGTGAACATGCTGACGCTCACCCATGACCTGGCCGGTGCGCCGGAGACAGCGGCGCTGGCCGAGGGGCGGCACTCGGCAGCAGGCGGCGGCTGGGCGTGGGTCCTCAGCGACCTGAAGACGCTGCTGGAAACCGGCCGGCCGCTGGGCGCCTGACGCGGCCGGCAGCATCAGGTGCGCCATGGCATGGTTCCTGATCGTGACCGCTGGGCTGTTCGAGACGGGATTCGCCGTGCTGCTCAAGCAGAGCGCGCACTTCACCCGGCTGTGGCCCACCATTGGTTTCGCGGCCTGTGCGCTGATCAGCTTCGGCCTGCTCAGCCTGGCCCTGCGCCGGCTGGAGGTGGGTCCCGCCTACGCCGTCTGGACCGGCATCGGTGCGGCGGGCACGGCCGCGATCGGGATGGCCATCCTGGGAGACACCGTGTCCGCCGCCAAGCTCGTGTCGATCGGCCTGATCCTGGCCGGCGTGATCGGGCTCAACCTGTCCGGCGTCACTCCCTGAGCGATAGGCACGGCCCGCGCTGCGCGCCTCCCCAGGGGGTTCGCCCGGCTTCGTTACTATCTGCCCGCGGAGGGCGGTGGGAATGGCACGGGCAGGGCGACGGCACCGGCGGGCGGGCTGATGCTGGGACATTCGCACGCCCTGTCCGGCGGGGTGGCCGGCCTCGCCGCGGGGACATTCATGCACCTGCCTGTCCCGCAGACCGCCGCGCTGGCCGGCTTCACCGCGGGCATGGCGCTGCTGCCCGACCTGGACAAGTGTGGGTCCTCACCGGCCCGGTCGCTCGGCTTCGTGTCCGAGGCGGTCGCCTGGGTGTTCGGCCGGGTGAGCGGCGGGCACCGGCACGCCACGCACTCCTTCCTGGGCATCGCCGTCTTCACCGCACTGGCCTGGGCGTCCTGCCACTTCCGGGCGGACTGGGGCGGCAAGGCCGGGCTCGCGCTGCTGATGACGCTCAGCGTGTCCGCCGCCCTGGAGGCCCTGCACCTGGCCCGCGGCCACGTAGCTGACCTGGCCGGGGTCGCGGTCGCCGCCGCTGAGATCTGGTACGGGTACGGCCTGCGGCTCATCCCCATCGCGGTCCTGCTCGGCTGCGCTACCCACATCAGCGGCGACATGCTCACCGACTCGGGCTGCATGCTCGGCTTCCCCTGGTCCAGGCAGCGCTTCCACCTGCTGCCGGAGCCGCTGGCCTTCACCACGGGAACCCTTCCGGAGATCCTCATCATCGACCCCATCCTGTCCGGGGCGCTGCTGGCCCTCGCGGTCTGGATCATCGACCCGGCGTGGCTGCGGGGCCAGTGGGGGCCGCTGGGCGGCTGATCAGGAATCCGGGGCGGCGCTGGTATAGGTGCGGCGGAACTGGCTGTCGGTCACTGGCCACCGTTCGCCACGGCTGCCTTCCACTACCCAGTCCCCGGGCTGGGCCACCGCCCGGCCCTCCATCGTTCGCAGCACCAGCGTCTCGCTGACCTGCCAGGCGCGGAACGTGCCGGTCCGCTGCCAGACCTCCCCGCCCACCGGCGTGTGGCTGTCGCGGAAGGCCAGGTCGCGTACGGTGCGTTCATCACCAGTGTCGTCGACCACCCGCCAGTCCCCGGCGTTACCGTGCAGTTCGTCGCCCGACCGGCGCGTCCATGGCCGGCGGGCGTGCAGGCGCCTGGCCCGGACCGTACCGGTGCGCCGGAAGTTGGCAGCTCCAGGCGGACCGCCCGGGGGCACGATCGGCATGAAGCCCACGTCCTCCATCTGGGCGAGCTGTGATCTGAGGTAGTCGACGGCCTGGCTCCGCTCGGCGGGGGGAAGCTCGGCCCAGGGGACCACACGGCTGTTCACGAGCGCGTTCTGATCCGGATGGCGGCCGTTCGCCAGGAAGTGGCTGTTCGCCAGGGCGCGGCGGCCGTCAGGGCTGGGCTCCGGCGACCACCCGGCCGAGAGCCGCCGCCGGTACCAGCGGGTGTGCTCGGCGCGCGCCACTGCTTCCAGGTCGGGCTCACTGAGTTCTATGAAGCTGCCCGGGGCGGCCGCGCGGTCCGGCACCCAGCATCGGCCGCGCGCCACGACCAGGGTCATGATGCTGCGGATCTGGAGAATATTGTCCTGGCGGAGGAACTCGTCCAGGCCGTCCCAGGGCCGGCTGGCCAGGGTCCTCGGTTCACCGGGCGCCGGCGGATGACTGAGGCGGTAACACTCATGCCAGTGGCGGGCCACCCTGGTCCAGGTGTCCTCCGGCACCTCCCCGTTGACGAGCAGCGCCCGCTGGAATGGGTGCAGCAGATCGAAGATCGCGCCGCTCGTGCCACCGCCCTCCGAGGTCTGCACGAAGACGGGGATCACGGGGTGGAGCCGCGCCGCCCGCCCAGCCTCGTGCATGCCGCGTTCGCTCAGCGAATCCGCCACGACCACGGCGGTCCCGGCCGCGGCTTCGGGAGGCATCGCATCCAGCATGGCGAGCAGCCCGTCCATCCAGTGACACGGCTCCGCCCGGACGTCGCACAGCGCACGGGCCACGGCCGGCGGAGAGGTCGCGAGAAACTCTCGGCGCAGGTCTTCAGCCCGCCGGTCGAGCAGCAGCACGTGCTGGACCGGCAGCGGCGCGGGCCGGTGACGGTCGGCTGTGCCGTTCGCGGAGTCGGCCAGTTCCTGTCGTTCCCAGGCCCGCCGGGCCAGTTCGCGGAGGATGGCCAGGGCCAGGGTGCTGTCCCCGCACAGCAGCAGTTGCCTGGCCCTGGTCCGGAAGACCTGATCGAGCAGTCCGGAAGCGGTCGATTCGTGGGCGCTGAGGGCGTCCTCGAACCAGCGGCTGGACCGGCCAGCGTGCCAGCCGCGCCAGTGATCGGCGTGCCGGGGATCATCGATGCGGGCGACCAGATGAGGCTGGCGGTCCGGGTCAGCCTGGTAGCGGCGCAGGACCATCCTCGCGGCGGCGAGAACCGCCTCATTCTCCGCAACGTCGCCCCGCAGTGCGTACAAGCGCCGTAGCGCGCAGCCGCGCCGCGCCGCGATCACCGGCAAGAGCACCCGCGGAGACGACGGATTGCCGATCATGACATGGACTCCGGTGGCCCGGGCCTCGCCCAGCAGTGGGTGGCTGGCATCGGGCTCGATCACCACGATGCTCCCGGGCCGGAAGGCCTGCGCCAGTCGTTGCAGCACCGGGATCGTCATGCTGTCCAGCCCGGTAAGGATGGTCGCGTCACGGACCAGCCGGGCCCGCATCCGGTCGAGCGGCTGTCGCCACAGGACGGTCGCCACGGTCAGTGCCCCGGTGAATGTCGCGCCCAGGCACACCGGGCCGCCGATCTGGTAGGCGAGCGGCAGCGGCGTATTGCACGCCCCCTGGGGGAAGGACGGCGGGTTGCCCACGTACAGGTCTAGCACCCAGCCCGCGACCGCGCCGGCTGTCTGGCCCTGCCGGCACGTGGCCAGGGCCGCCGTAGTGAGAACCCCTCCGATGAGGACCATGGTCACGACCGTGGTGATCCCGACGACCTGCGGGGTCAGCCGCCGCGGGTACCAGTAGCACAGCAGGGCGGCCAGCCACAGCGCCACGAAGACCAGCGGTGCAGCGACATACCCCGGACGGAGCAGTACGCGCCACCAGGCTTCAGTCTGGTAGAGCCAGGACCGGTCAGCCGCCGAGACCCAGCCACCCCAGGCAAGGTACCCCGTCACAGCGCTGCCCAGGACCGCCGGCACTACCCATGCGGCCCGCCAACTCAAGCGGACAGTCGCCCGCCGAGTCGTCAGCGGGCGGTCCCCGACCACGGCGGTGCTACCAATCGAAAAGTACTTTCCCTAAATCAATCGGCCATGCTGACCTTAACGTCGAGATTGTCACAAAATGGTCTCGGTGCCTAGCCCCGGACAACCGGCTCATCCGCCCAGACCACGAGGTGGTGGCCAAGTTCTCCAGGTGGGCAATGGCGCAGGCCGCCTGGCAGGCACGCAATCGGCCTCGCCGCCGGCAAGAAAAGTTTTGCCTAGCATGATGTTTGAATGGACGCGGAGTGGGTTCGGGCCCTACTCTTGGCCGGTGCAGTCGGTCAACAGGAGGGCGACCTCCTCATGCCGGTGGCGACAGAGGCGAGTCCCCGGCAGATCACCCGCAGAGTGTGATGCCCTCGCCGAAGACTCTCGGCCAGGTTTGGTTACGCAGTGTGACAACTACTCGCGCGGGCATAGATTGGTGGGGCCGGTTATGCAGAAGGCCGACGGTACTGTGACAATTGTGGCATCAGAGGTCCCAGATTTCCGTGGTGTCCCGTGGACGGAATATTCGAATATACGTACGGTGGCCGTCAATGACGCGCTTCGTCGCATTGGAGTGGGCGCCGAACTTCGGTCTGGTCAGGAATTCAGTTCGTCCATCTGATCCCGGGAAGGCCTGACATGAGCAGGCCGTCCACGTCTTACCCTCAGAACGACTCGCTCGCTCTGAGTCAGGTTGTGCTGAAGCTGCACAGCCGCTGCGATCTTGCCTGCGATCATTGTTATGTCTATGAGGCCGCCGACCAGAGTTGGCGCGGACGTCCCATGGTCATCTCTGATGAAGTCATTGAGCGGGCAAGTCGCCGGATCGCCGATCATGCGGCTTCTCATCTGCTGCCTTCCGTACAGGTTGTGCTGCACGGAGGGGAACCGCTGCTGGCTGGTCCCATCCGGCTTCGCCGAGTCGTGACCGAGCTTCGCTCGGCACTCCTTGGAGTGTCTGCTCTGGATCTTAGGATCCACACCAACGGTGTCCTGCTCACCGAAGATTTGTGCGAACTCTTCGCTGAGTACGGTGTCAAGGTCGGCATCTCTCTTGACGGGGATCGGGCCGCTAACGATCGGCACCGCCGCTACGCAGATGGACGCAGCAGCTACGACAAGGTGCTCAGGGCCCTCGGGCTCCTCAGCTCGCCGCGTTTTCGTGATATCTACGCCGGTCTGCTGTGTACGGTCAACATCGCCAATGACCCTCTGGTGGTCTACGAGTCCCTCATGGACTTGCGACCTTCGCGGATCGATTTTCTTCTGCCCCACGCCACATGGGATAGTCCGCCCGTTCGCGCGCCCGGAATGGATAGTGAGTACGCGGACTGGCTGATCGCCATCTTTGATCGCTGGCGGGCAGACAGCCGCCCGGTGCAAATCCGGACCTTCGACTCGATCATGTCCACGTTGCGTGGCGGTGACAGCTTCACTGAGGCGCTGGGGCTCGGGTCGGTCGGTCTGGTGGTCATCGAGACCGACGGCAGCTACGAGCAGGTGGATTCCCTGAAGGCGGCGTATGAGGGCGCGCCCCAGACCGGGATGAACGTGTTCGACCACGCCATTGACGCGGTCGCCCGGCATCCCGGCATCGTCGCCCGCCAGCAGGGGATCGCCGCCCTGGCCACGACCTGCCAGCAATGCCCGGTGGTCAGCAGTTGCGGCGGCGGCCTCTACACCCACCGGTACCAGGCCCAGAACGGCTTCGATAATCCGTCTGTGTACTGCGCGGACCTGCTGCGCTTGATCTCCCATGTGCGCAGGCACCTGCCGGGGCCGGCTCCGGAAGCGGCTGGGATCCGGGTTCACGTGATGAATGACGCGGACTTCCGGGCGCTGGCCGCAGGCAGTGGTGACGCAGCGGCCGTGGACGGTCTTGCCGAAGGCCAGCGCAGCCTCCTGCGTGGCCTGCTGGGCGCGGTCTACGGGGCGGCACGCGGTATGTCGGCCATCCCGCCGGCCGAACAGGCTGGGCTGGAGGCCGCCTGGTCCCTGCTGGCGGCCCTGGAACGTGAACAGCCAGACGCTCTGGTGGCCGCCCTTGGTCACCCGTACCTGCGAGTCTGGGCCGTTCGCTGCCTGGAGCGGTTGAACCTGGCCGCGACCGGTAACTATGAGTTCCAGACCGCGTCCGGCCAGGATCCGGGAGCCAACCTTGGCTATGTCCGTGCGGTCGCGGCCGTAGGCGCGGCCCGTGCCGCTATGGGGGCCATGGTCACGATCCCGGTCATAGAGGCGGCTGTTCATCTGCCTACACTTGGCCGGCTCGTCTTGGGTCCGGAGGAAGGGGGGTGGCTGGGCGGGCCCGAACCAGAAGCGGCGCGGGTCAGCGTGATCATCAATGCCGTCATCATCAGGGTCGGGGAATCCTGCTGGACCCTGGACCGGGCTGCGCTGCTCGCCGGAACGGCCCGCGCCGATGCGGTCCCCGGGAATATGAGAACAGCCGAGTGGCAGCCAGTGCGCATGCTTCGGGCGGGCGACTTCTGCGTAGCACTCGATGACATCGACCCCTACCGCGACTCTGGTTCATGGCCGGCCGCGCCCCGGCTGACCGCGGCCGAGGCCGTCCGGTGGCAGCGCGATTTCGACGCCGCGTGGCAGGAGATCGAGCGCGAGCACGCGGTATACGCCCCGGCGCTGGCCGCCGGGCTGACCACACTGACCCCGCTGACGGCCGTTCCCGATAGACCCGGAGTCAGCTCAGTGGCCAGGCACGCGTTCGGGGCTGTGGCCGCATCGGCGCCGGCCGAGCCGGGCGGACTTGCCTTGCTGCTCATCCGGGAGTTTCAGCACGCGAAGCTGGGCGCGATCCTCGACCTCTACGACCTCTACGACCAGGCCGACGACCGCATCTTTCCTGTGCCGTGGGGAGAAGGCAAAGGCCAGATCGACGCGCTCCTGCAGGGCGCCTATGCGCTGCTGGCCGTCGCGGACTTCTGGCGCGTGAGCCAGCAGCGTGCGGCCGGTCCGGAGGGTGAGGCAGCTGGTCGCCGATTCAGCGAGTGCCGTGCGCAGGCCAGCGAAGCAATCGGCACCCTGCTGGACTCAGGCGCGCTGACGTCCCTCGGGGCGCGGTTCGTCCAGCAGATGCGCGACTCGCTGCCGGCCCTCACCAGCCCACCGAGCAGGGGCCACAGCGGCTGAACGGTTAGTCCGCCGTTCCCAGCCGTTCCTGCGGGACGAAGGTACCCCCTGGTAACTAACAGAAATCTCTTATATCATCGTTTCTCCTGGGCGCTTTGGAGTGGCGGATGACTTTTGGTCTCGCTAGGGGGACTGGTGAGACTGGCGTGATAGGGGGATAAAGCGCCGATGGCTTCAGGGCGAGACGACCGACCATACTTCTTCCTCAGCTATGCGCGAACACCTAAACGGGATCCAGTCGATCGTGATGACCCGGACCGTTGGGTTTACAAACTCTACAAGGACCTGTGCGCCGAGATATTACAGATGACCGACGCCCGGCCGGAAGAGGCCGGATTCATGGACCGGGAAAACCAGATCGGCGCCCTTTGGTCACCGGAGCTGACATCGGCGCTGGCCCGGTGCCGGGTATTCGTCCCGCTTTACTCGCGGCGATATTTCGAGAGTGACAACTGCGGCCGAGAATGGTTCGCGTTCGCCCGCCGGGAAATCACGCACCGGGCCCGCGGGCGGCAGATGGTGGACGCCATCGTCCCGGCTCTCTGGACGAAGCTTCTGCGGGATAAGCTGCCTTACGTTGCGCAGTCCGTACAGTTCGATCACAAGTTCCTCGGTGAACGCTACTGCACCGAGGGCTTCTACGGGATTATGAAACTGCACAATTACCGGACTGACTACCAGCGCGCGGTACACAGGCTGGCCGAGCGGATCATTGCCATCGGTGACGAAAGTATCCCCTTTGCAGAGGAGGCGGTTTCCCACCCTTCCACGCGGTCGGACTTTGATGCACTTCCTAGTGCGTTCGGCCCGGCCAGCGCCCGGCGGACGGCGGACGGCGGGCTCCAGATCGCGGTGCTGGCCCACGACACCTCCACCCTGCCTCCCGGCCGGACACCCGTGTACTACGGGACCACGCCGCAGACGTGGAGCCCGTACCGCCCGGATTACCCTCAACCGCTGGCCGACTATGCGCAGGAACTGGCCAAGAAGTGCTTGGACTGCAAGCCGCTGGTGGGGGCCTTCGACGACGACATCACCAACTGGTCCAGCGCCGAGCGTCCGGTGCCGCCCAGCCTGTGCCTGGTGGATCCCTGGGTGAGCCTGTCCGCCAAGCACCAGGAACAGCTGAGTCGCCTGGACCAGGTGGAAGAACCCTGGGTCAGCGTCCTGGTGCCCTGGAACAGCCAGGACTCCGAGACGCACGAGGCGCGCGCTGATCTGCGCGCAACTCTGGAGCAGCATCTCGGGCGCAAACTGACCAGCGTCCCGCACCGATGCCGGATGGCCGCGAGCGGAATCCCCACTCTCCAGGATTTTGGCCAGATCCTGCCTGAGATGACGATGATCATGCTGAAGAGATTCCGTAAAGAAGCGATAGCCCATCCACCCGCAGGTCCTGTCATCGAGCGCCCGCGGCTGAGGAGAGCCGACCCTAACGATCCCGGAGATGCCCGATGAGTGAGACCGGCGAGGGCCAGATCATCACGTTCTACTCCTACAAGGGCGGCACCGGCCGGACCATGGCGCTGGCCAACGTGGCCTGGATACTGGCCACCAGCGGCAAGCGAGTCCTGTCCGTCGACTGGGACCTGGAGTCACCGGGCCTGCACAAGTTCTTCCATCCGTTCCTGGACGAGTCAACGGTCAGCGCTACCCCCGGTGTGATCGAAATCATCAATGACTATGCGTCCGCCGCCATTGATCCCGGGCCGCGCGGCGACGACTGGCATCTGGAACTCGCCCGCGTGGAACGCCACGCCGTTTCACTCGACTGGGCCTTCCCGGAAGGCGGCAAGCTGGATTTCCTCTCGGCCGGGCGCCAGAACCGTGACTATTCCGCCGCCGTCTGCTCACTCGACTGGGACAACTTCTACGACCGGCTCGGCGGCGGGCGTTTCTTCAAGGCCATGCGCGACGACATGAAGCAGAAATACGACTACGTGCTGATCGACAGCCGCACCGGGCTGAGCGACGTGGCTGACATCTGCACGATCGAGCTTCCCGACGTTCTGACCATCTGCTTCACGCTCAGCGACCAGAGCATCGAGGGCGCGGCCAACGTGGCCCGCCAGATCAGCGGCCGGTATCGGGACCGCAACATCCGGGTGCTCCCGGTGCCGATGCGCATCGAGGACGGGGAAAAGGAGAAGCTGGACGTCGGCCGGGCCCTGGCCCGGATGAAGTTCGAGGGGTTCCCGACCGGCATGACCCCGGAGAGCTCGGCGCTGTACTGGGCTTCGGTGGAGGTCCCGTACAAGCCCTTCTATGCGTTCGAGGAAACCCTGGCCACGTTCGGGGACGATCCGGGCTCGCCTGCCTCCCTGCTCGCCTCGTTCGAGCGGATTACCGACGCTGTGACCGCCGGGCACGTGAGCACTATGCGGCCGATTCCAGAGGAGCTCCGGCTGCAGTACAAGGACGCCTTCGCCCGGCGCCAGCCCGCATCCTCCACCCAGGTCTACCTGAGCTACGTGCCCGAGGACCGGATGTGGGCGGACTGGATCGAGGCCGTGCTGACCCGGGCCGGCTTCCGCGTCCTGCCGCGCAGCACCGTGCTGACGGCTGGCGGCGGTGATGGGGGCGTCCGCGGCAGCATCCAGGCCGAGCGCGAGCTCCAGATAGCCCCCCGGGCCATCGCGGTGCTTTCCTCCGCCTACCTGCACTCGCCCGACGCCAGAGCCATCTGGAAGACGTTGTCATCGGCTGATGCCGCGGACATGCACCGCCAGCTGATCCCCGTCCGGATCAGCGAAGTCCGGATCACCGAGCCGTTCAACGAGCATCCGGTCGTGGACCTGGCCCGGATGGACGCGGCCCAGGCGACCGCGAAGCTGCTGTGGGCCCTGGACCGGCCAGCGCAGGCCATGGGACGAACGGGAGGCCAGGCCGAGGAGCCCAGGTTCCCGGGCACGATCCCACCGATCTGGAACGTGCCCGCCCGGAACGCCGACTTCACCGGCCGCGGGGCGACGCTGGAGTTGCTGCGCGACAAGCTGGCCGGGGGCGGCCGGGCGGTCGTGGTCGCGCAGGCCCTGTACGGGCTGGGCGGGGTGGGTAAGACCCAGCTCGCGCTGGAGTACGCGCACCGCTTCATGGCCGACTACGACCTCGTCTGGTGGGTGCCCTCGGAACGAGCCGAGGAGACCAGCGGGGCGCTCGCCGATCTGGCCCGCAAGCTGGGCCTGAAGGTCAGTGACAACGTGGCCGAGGCGGCCGAGGCGGCCCTGGAGGAGCTGCGCCGCGACACTACCCCGCACTGGCTGCTGATCTTCGACAACGCTGACGACCCCAAGCAGCTCGAACCGTATCTGCCCACGGGCTCGGGGCATGTCCTCATCACGTCCCGGAACCAGGCCTGGACGCACTCGGCCGAGCCGCTGGAAGTGGACGTCTTCACCAGGGAGGAGAGCGTCGGGCACCTGCTCCGCCACGTGCCCGACTTGGATGTGGCAGACGCCAGGAGAGTGGCGGACGCGCTCGGTCACCTGCCGCTGGCGGTCGAGCAGGCCAGCGCCTGGCTGGAGCAGACGGGGATGCCGGCCCGGGTGTACGTCGAGCAGCTGGCGACCCAGTCGACCCGGATCCTGGCGCTGAACCAGCCGCCGGACTACCCGATGCCGGTGGTGGCCACCTGGAACCTGTCCTTCGACCGGCTGAAGCAGCGCTCACCCGCCGCGGTGCGGCTCCTCCAGCTCTGCGCTTTCTTCTCGCCCGGGCCCATCTCCATGGACCTGCTCTACAGCGACGAGATGAACCAGTCACTGCTCCCGTTCGACGAGACGCTGACCGAGAAGCTGATGCTGGGCCGCGTGATCCGGGATATCAGCCGGTTCGCCCTGGTCAAGGTGGATCAGGGCAGCAATTCGCTCCAGATCCACCGGCTCGTGCAGGCGGTGATCCGCTCCCAGATGACCGACGAGCAGCAGGTCGAGGCGCGGCACGAGGTGCACAAGATCCTGGTGGGCGCGCGGCCCCGGCAGGGCGAGACTGATGATCCGGCCAACTGGTCGACCTACGACATCATCTGGCCGCATCTGGGGCCGTCCGTGGCCGAGGAGTGCGACGACGCCCGGACCCGCCAGCTGCTCATCGACTGGGTCCGCTACCAGTGGAAGCACGGTGAGTTCGAGTCCTGCCTCGCCCTGGCCCGCCGGCTGGAGACCCTGTGGCGCCACCAGCTCGGGTCAGACGACCCGCAGACGCTGCACCTGCAATTCCATATCGCCAACGTGCTGCGCTCACAGGGACGGTTCAGCGACGCCCGCGACCTGGATACCTACGTCCTGGAGCGGCAGCGCGAGGTGCTAGGGCCGGATCACCCGCACGCGCTCATCACTGCGAACGGGCTGGGTGCCGACCTGCGCGCGATGGGCGACTTCCAGGCCGCGCTCGCCCTGGACCAGGAAACCTACGAAAGCTTCAAGGAGCAGTTCGGCGAGGACTACCAGCGGACCCTGGCGGCCGCCCACAATCTGGGCAGTTCGCTGCGGCTTGTGGGTGACTGCTTCACCGCACGCCGACTGGATGAGGAAACGCTAGACCGCCAGCGGCAGGTGCTAGGCCGGGAGCATCCCAACACTCTGCTGTCGGTCGCCAGCGTG
>CAWJPL010000002.1:0-654697 GCA_963844695.1 uncultured Actinomycetes bacterium | reverse complement strand
GTCAGCTGCGGCGGCCCGCAGATCGCCCGCCCGTACTGCTGAGTCTGTCTCGGCGCATGGACCGAGAGCGTCACGCTGAGTGAGCGCGAAGGGCAGGAGAACGCGCGCCGAACCGCCTAATGTGCGGCATTCCTGTTGGCTGGTGTGGCTGGCTGTGGCACGCAGATCTGAGTGTTCTGCGCTATCTCCTCTAGATGGTCGGCGGGCTGGCGCGACGTTCGGTTGCGCCGATAACCGGGGGTAGTAGCCGCAACTTCTGGAGGTCGTTTTCGCTGACCGTACGCCGGGGCCCGCCCATGACGTTCGCTGGCCAGAGGGAGGGTTCCAGGCGGTGGCGCGCCGGGGGATTCGGCTGGTGGCGGGATGGCATTGACTGGACACGTTGAGGCTGGTGGGCTGGGTGCGTGACGGGGTCGGCGGGTTTTGTCGGTCGTGAGCGCGAGCTGTCCAGCCTGCGGGGGGCGCTCGGTGGGGACGCGCGGCTGCTGCTGGTGACGGGGGATGCCGGTATTGGTAAGACGCGGTTTGTCGGGGAGGGCATGCGGTCGGCCGTGGCCGGGGGGATGGTCTCGGTCTTGGGGGGGTGCCTGCCTCTGGCCGGGAAGCTGCCGCTGCTGCCGGTCGCGGATGCGCTGGGTGAGCTGAGCAGGCTGGATGGCGGCCAGCTGCTGGAGGCCGCACTGGGCATGGCCCCGCAGTACGTGCGGGCGGAGGTGGGGCGGCTGCTGCCGCAGCTGGGGGCCGGCGAGTTGGGCTTGGGCAGCCGGGGTGAGGGCTGGCAGCAGGAACGGCTGTTTTCTGCGGTGGCGGAGCTGCTGGGCGCGGTGGCCGGGCGGTCCGGGCTTGGCGTGGTGATCGAGGATGTGCACTGGGCGGACAGCGCCACGCTGGACTGCCTAACCTACCTGGCGCGGCCGGGCCGGAGGGACCCGCTGACCATGGTGGTGACGTTCCGCAGCGACGAGGTGCCGCTGGACGCGCAGGTGGCCGATTGGCTGGCGCACGTGCGCGGCGGCGGCGGAGTCGAGGAGATCCGGCTGGGGCCGCTGTCCCGCGCCCAGGTGGCGGAGCAGATCGCCGGGCTGGTGGGCGGGCCGCCGCCGGGGCGGCTGGTCGATGACCTGTATGCCCGCGCTGAGGGCAATCCGTTCTTCACCGAGCAGCTGGCAGCGGCGGCGCTGGCTGAGCCAGCGGGGGGCGGGCTGGGCCCACCGTCCGGGTTGCCGGCCCGGCTGGCGGAGCTGCTGGCGGCGCGGGCGGGCGGCTGCGGCATTGACGCCGGGGCGGTGCTTGCCGGGCTGGCGGTCGCGGGCCGCCCGCTGAGTGAAGGCTTGTTGTGTGACGTCACCGGGCTGGATGTGGATGCGGTGCGCGACGGGCTGCGGGAACTGACTGCTGCCCGGCTTCTGGCTGCTAGCACGGCGGAGGGGGAGCATCGGCTCCGGCATGCGCTGCTGGCCGAGGCTGTGGCCGCGGGACTGCTGCCCGGTGAGCGGGTGGTGTTGCATGAGCGCACGGCGCGGGCGCTGGAGGCGGCGGGCGGGATGCTGGCGGCGGAGGTGGCTGGCCACTGGGCCGCCGCGGGCCACGCTACCGAGGAGCTGCCGGCCAGGGTGGCGGCAGCCGAGGCCGCCGAGCAGGTGTTCGGCTTCACCGAAGCGGCGGTGCACTGGCAGCGGGCAATCGAGTTGTGCTGGGCCGTGGCTGCTGTCACGGCCGGCGTCGATGTGCCGCGGCTGTACGTGCGCGCTATCGACGCGCTTGAGGTATCCGGCGACGTTGAGCGCGCCGGTGCACTGGCGGAGGAGGCATACCGCCGGTTCGCTGAGCACCCCGACCCTGCCACCGCGGCGATCATCTGCCAGCGCGCCGCGTATTTGCGGAGGTCTGGTGCACCGGCCGCTGGGCTGCCGCTGATCAAGGAGGCGCTGCGGCTGCTCGAGCAGGCACCGCCGTCGGCCGACCACGCCGAGACCTGGTTGGTCTACGGGCTGATCTTCCTGTTGGGCGAGGGGCGGCTGGCGGCCAGCGCCGCCGCGGTAAATCGCGCGCTGCAGATCGCGGAAGCGGTCGGCGCTGAAGCCGTGATCCCCCGCTGCCTGGCAGTGCTCGCCGACCTCGCGTTCATGCGCGGGCAGGTCCAGGAAGGGTTCGCCCTCCTGGACCGGGGGCGGGCCCTGGCCCACACCCCGGGGGCGGACGCCACCCTCTTGCTGCTGGCGGCCATCGAAAGCGACACGCTGCTGAAACTGGGGGAATTCAAGGACGCTACCAGGGTGGCGCTGCGCGGCCTCCGGGCCGCTGGCCAGACCGGCCTGGAGGACAGCTTTGATGCCCTCCTACTGGCCGTCAACGCATCCGAGGCGCTGCTCGCCCGGGGGCGCACCGCCGAGGCAGCGGCACTGATCGACCCCCTGACCACCGGGCCGCCAGATCGCGGTCACCGGGTCGTGCACGAGCGGCGCGCCGAGATCGACCTGCTGCGTGGCGACATCGTTGCGGCCGACGGTCGGCAGCAGCAGATCAACGCACTCACCGGCCGTTCCGGGATCATCGACATAGCCCGGGAAGCCGGGCAGCGGACGGCGGAGCTGGCCTTGTGGGGGGACCGGCCTGCGGATGCCCTCCAGGAAGCCAGGCGAGTGCTCGCACTGTTCGAGGTCGCGGACATGACGATCTTCTGCGGGCGGCTGCTGGCGACGGGAATGCGTGCCTGCGCGGATCTAGCCGAGAGAGCCCGGGCGCGCCACGACGACCACGCGGCCGCAGCTGCGCTAGCGGCAGGCGCCGGCCTGGTCTCGTGGACGGACAAGATGGGAGGTACCCCGTTCAGCAACCACCCGCTCGTAGCCACGATCCCCGCCGAACGCGCCACCTGGGACGCAGAGCGCACCCGGCTGGCAGGAGCAAACGACCCCCAGGCGTGGAGCGCGGCCGCGAAAACCTGGGAGAGAATGGGCTGCCCCCACCCGGCGGGATACGCGTGGTGGCGGCACGCCGAAGCGCAGCTCACCGCCGGACTGCCCCGAGCCGCCGCCATCGCGCTGCAAGCCGCCGCGGTCGCCGCCGAGGGCCACGCGCCGCTGCTCGCCCAGGTCCACGCACTCGCGCAGCGGGCCCGCATCCCGCTCCAGGCATCGCCTGCCAGCTCCTCCCAGGCACCGCACCCGCCCAGCCTGCATACCCCGTACGGGCTAACCGGCCGTGAGCTGGATGTGCTGCGCCTGCTCACTGCAGGCCGAACCAATGCGGAGATCGGCGCCGAGCTGTATATCAGCCCCAAGACAGCCAGCGTCCATGTGACCAGTATCTTGCGCAAGCTCGGCGTCTCTGGCCGGGTGCAGGCCGCCGCCCTGGCCGAACGCGCCGGGCTGCTCCGGGCCAGCAGTCACTAAGGCCGGTCCGCGCACATATAAGGACCCGCCAGCCCCAGAACGGCGCGATCACCCGATCCGCGTGCCCGTGCCTTAGCCGCATTCTCGGTGACAAGGCCCACATCGATGCCCGGCCAGCTCGCCGGCCATCGGCCGGCCCGCGCAGAAGGATCGGCGCTGGCGCACGCCAGCACCCTGGTCGACCGCAGTCTCAGAGGAAGAGATCGTCATGAACATCATCCGCCGCATCCGTCATTCCGTAGCCTTCCTGGCCGGGCTTGCCGCCGCCCTGGCCTGCTACGCCACTGCCACGCCCGCCGCCTTCGCCATGAGGGTCCCGCCCCCAGGAGTCGGAGACCTGGGAACACAGTCGGGGCTGGTCCCGGTCCGCACCCTCACCGGGGGCGGCATGCCCGGCTGGCAGATCACCCTGATCGCGACCGGCGCTGCGCTGCTCGCCGCGCCCCTGGCGGTGCTCCTTGACCGCCTACGGTCAGCCCGGCGAGGACAAGTCACGACGACCGCTGGGTGAACCCTGACCGCCTCAGGCCGCGCCGCCGTTGAGCCCGCGGCCTGAGGCTCCACGGTGTACGGAATCATCCACCGTGCTATCGGTGTTCCTCGACCTGGCACGGGTAGCACGGCGGCAGCCAATGATTCCGAGCGCCTGACCCACGACCGCCCCGGGTGAGCACCCGCAGGAGTTACAGACCGTGTGACAGCCGCGAATTGGTAGCGCGCCCACCCGCCGCTATGCGCCGCACCGGGTGAGCCTGCTGGCCGTCCGTACCGCACCGAAGAGGGCGATCTGTGCTCCCGCACGCCGCCGAGCCCACCGAAAGCACAAGAACGGAATCGGCGTTCTGTTCGACTGCCTGCTTCGATTCGCCTGGTGATCCGTTACGCACCGTGATGGCTGCGGCTGGGTAACTGCCGTCGGCGCGAACCGCCGGCGACGGGCGGCTGCGTACCGCGGCCCTTGAGCCCGCCCCGGCGCCGACGGCGCGGCAGGCACGTCCTGGCCTCGCTCGCGCGGCCGCCGATGTCACTCCCCGGAGTCCCCGCCGTGGCCTCAGCGTGCCGTCGGCCAATGCGGGTTTGTAACAGGTCAGCGGGCTACCCGCTCAGGTCCGCGGCGCAGAACTGGTGGTCAGCGGCGGCTGACCCGGTTCTGACGCCGCCCCGGGTAGCGCTACCAGCCGTTCGAAATCGCGTTTCAGGTTGTTCGAATTATATGGTTGACCAGGTGGAGCTAAGCGGGCTCGAACCGCTGACCTCTTGCATGCCATGAAGGGCAGGCACTTCCACTGACCAGCACCCACGCGGCGTGACCAGCGAAAAGGCCAACACAGAACGACGCCGGGCGACACAGAACAACGTCCGCAGACGCCGATCTGCTACCCAACGCGCTACCCGCAGTCCCGGACATTCGACCCCCCTCCCCCACGCCGAAGCGATCCGCCATGGCCGGACCAGACGACTCTGCCACACCGCCGCCGGGACGACCACACTGGCCAAGCGACCTCGCAACCAGTTCCTCAGACGGCCCACCGGGGCCCACCCCACCGGGGCCTGACACGCCCCGACACGGCCCCCATGCTTTTGAAGAGTGCGCGATCCGTCATTTACAAGATTCCGAAGGCGCGCAGGCTGCGGAAGACGCGTTCTACTCGCGCTGACTGGTGGAGGTACAGGTTAGTAGGCTGTCGTCCGGGGACTGGGCCGCGTGCTGGCTGCACACAGAAGCCGAGTGACCGCAGTGGCCCTGGTGCTCGTCATCGCGAGAGAGCAGTCTTCCCACGACGCGGCCGCACGTTGTTCTTCCTGGACCCCTCCCCCGAACCCGCCTGGCGTGAATACTCCCTCCGGCGGGTTCGTGGAGGCCAGCCGTACTCCCACCGCTGCTACGCACGCCGGTTGTGACGCCTCGTCTGGCTGGCGTAACCTGCCAGTTAGCAGCCACGTCTGCCTGATCCGAGCTACGCCAGCCCGGCGCTGGTGGTAGTGCCTGAGGATAAGAGCGGCACAGCCCTCGCGTGGATTCTTCCTTTCCATCGTGATGTCCTCTCCACGGTGGCCAGGCGCCGGGACAAGGCCACCGGAGCAGAGGCGCGATGTCGCACGACAAGATCAAGGCAGCAGCCCGCAAGCGCATGGCGGAAACAGGCGAGCCGTATGCCACCGCCCGTCGCGAGGTCATCAAGGATTACCAGCAGGCCGGAGCCGGAGCTTCGTCCTCCAGCTCGGCGTGGTTCGCCATCGACTACAGCGATATGGGCCGTGCCTCCCTGAGGGCGTCCAGACTGCAGGACCAGGACCAGGACCAGGGACGCGGGGGCGTGGAGGTCGACTCCACCATGCTGCGGGTGCGGATGGCCAGATTCCACCTGGACATCCCTCGCAGCTCGGTGCGATCGGCCATCCGCTCTACCCGCCAGACCCGGGGAACGATTGGGGTACACGGGGGCCGAGGGCGCTGGCTGGTGAACGGCTCGCATAACGGCCTGGTCGAGCTCACTATCGAGCCGCCCTACTACACCGCCCGGCAACCCAGCACGATATTTCTCAAGATGAAGGTCAGCTCGCTGACCATCAGCCTGGTCAACCCCGGCGGCTTCATCGCCGCTATGGAAGGTGATGGGCCGCACAGGGACTGAGGCAGCGGCTGCCCGCTGCCGACCCGTCGTCATCGCAGCCGCCGAACCCCAGGTGAGTGCGACGAAGACGGCCCGTGCGGGCAGCGGCTGCCTGACGACTGAGCCTAGCTGATCAGTGGCTTCGCGGTCGCCGGCCGGGGGCCTCCCCAGAGGCTGAGCCCGGCGCTGACGCCGGGCCTGCGGTTCCGCGCAGCGAGGGCGCCTGATCAACCACGGCTAGATTCGGCAGTACCGCAGCACACGGCTCCGGAGGCTGCAGGCAACCATCGCCGCGAGCTGGCCCCAGCTCGCGGCGAGCATTGGTGTGGTCCGCAGTTGGTCCGCAGCGGGCTGGATTCTTCGTCCCGAGGCCAAGCAGCGCGGCCCACTGCCAGTATCACGCGGTCTCTGTCCTGCAGGACTCATCAGAGCGACGCATTGCCTAGGAGATCGTCTCGGTCGCCTGCGCTACCTGCGTCGTCCCTGTTCGGCCGTCGTATGAGCTTGTCCGAAAGTGACCGCTGTTCGCTCCGATTCACTGCTCAATCGGGCACGCGACGGGCACGGCTAATCCCGGGGGAACCTGTTGTGCGTTGAGTGAGTGTGGGAACCCAACGACTGGACTTCGCGGAGTTCTACCGCAGGTCCAGGGATGACTGCCTTCGTACCGTCCTGATCAGCGTCGGTGACCAGGACACGGCGCAGGAGCTTGTTGCCGAGGCCTTCGCGCGGGCGTGTGCATCATGGCGCACTGTCAGCAGGCATCCGGCCCCGGCGGCATGGGTGGTGCGGACTGCGCTGAACATGAACATCTCCCGGTGGCGGCGCCACCGCCGGGAGGTGGCGGTCCCCGATCCCAGTGTGGTCGCGGATCTGCCTGCGGGCGATGGGGTGGCCGACAGTTCCGTCGATCCGCGGCTCAAGACGGCCCTGATGCGGCTGCCTGCCCGGCAACGGCAGGTGATTGCCCTGCGGCTGCTCCTCGATCTGGACACCAGGGCCACCGCGGACGTGCTTGGCATCACCCCGAACACGGTCATGGCCCACATGGCCCGCGCCCTGTCCGCGCTGCGCAAC
The DNA here is from genome assembly GCA_963844695.1 of uncultured Actinomycetes bacterium. Taxonomy (GTDB): domain Bacteria; phylum Actinomycetota; class Actinomycetes; order Streptosporangiales; family Streptosporangiaceae; genus RYN-230. The sequence continues at coordinate 647,610 of CAWJPL010000002.1, read as the reverse complement.
GACCTTACGCCCGAACGACAGCAGGAGAGCCCATCATGAACGACGACGAACTGGCCACTGTGGTGAAGGCGTCCGTCACCGACGTGCACATGACGATCCCGGCAGAGCAAATCATCAGCCGCAGCCACGCGATACGCAACCGCCGCCGGATTCCCGGCCTGGCCGCAGGCATAGCCGTGGTGGCCGCCGCGGTGCTCGCCGTGACCGGACTACTGCCGGGCCACTCGGGCACCGTCCGGCCCAGCATCCACCTGACCGCGTGGACGGTAGTCAAACACGCTGACGGCACGGTCTATGTCAGGATCAACCAGCTGCGCGATCCGGCCGGGCTGCAGCGCAAGCTCCGCGCCGACGGCGTACCGGCCAGTGTCGTCTTCGGAAACCCGCCGAACGTCCAGCCGGAGCCGTGCCAGTGGTACCACGGCAACCACGCTGGGCTACTGCCGAAGGTTGTCCCCTCAGTAGCCCCTGGGCCGGGACACGCGATCCTCGCGATCCGTCCCTCAGCCCTCCCCGTGGGGGCCGGGGTGCAGATCATCACCCCCACCAACCTATCCAGAATTGGCGTCCGCCTTGTGGCCACCAGCCAGGGGTGCACCGGCAGCTGAACCTGTGCGTGCCGAAAACGTCGTCCATGGTCCTGACCAGCAGGGTTGCCTCCCGGCCGTCCGGTCGTGATGATCACTGATCATGTGCCTGCGGTTTGTCTTCCTCCTGATCACGCGGGCCGCCGCGGGGCTGCGGCTGTCGCGGCGTGAGGAGGCGTGGAAGACAGCGGAGATCCTGATACTGCGCCATCAGCTTGCCGTCCTGCAGCGGCGGCAGCCGCGCCGCCCGAAGCTGAACTGGGCGGACCGGGCCCTGCTCGCAGCCCTGCCCGGCGTGATACCGAAAGCACGCCGCCAGGGGCTGCGGCTGCTGGTTACCCCGGACACGATCGTGCGCTGGCACCGGGACATCGTCCGCCGCCGCTGGGCCGCAAGATCCAAGCGCGGCAGGACCGGCCGACCGACGACCAGGCGGAACATCCAGGCCCTGGTCCGTCGGCTGGCCCGCGAGAACCCCGGCTGGGGATACCGCAGGATCCACGGCGAGCTCGCCGGACTCGGCGTAAAGGTCGCAGCGTCCACCGTGTGGGAGATCCTCAGGGCCAGCGGTATCGACCCAGCCCGGCGGCGGACCGGGCCGACCTGATCACAATTCCTGCACTCCCAGGCCGAGTCGATCCTGGCCTGCGACTTCTTCACAGTCGATCTGCTCGACGGCACGCAAGCCTGCGTCCTGGCCGTGATCGAGCACGCGACCCTTCGCATCAGCATCCTCGGACTCACCTTGCATCCAACTGGGGAATGGACCGCCCAGCAGGCCCGCAATCTGATCATGGATCTCGGCGACCAGGCCGACCGGGTCAAGTTCATGATCCGCGACCGCGGCTCGAACTTCACCGTCGGGTTCGATGCCGTCCTCGCCGATGCGGGGATCCGGACCGTGCTCTGCAGTATCCGGACGCCCCGGATGAATGCGATCATCGAGCGCTGGATCGGGGGTTGCCGGCGCGAGCTCCTGGACCGCACCCTCGTCTGGAACCAGGCCCATCTGCGGCAGGTCCTGCGCCAGTACGAGACCCACCACAATCAGCACCGGCCGCACCGCTCCCTGCACGGCGCCGCGCCGCTGAAACCGCTACCCGAGCCGGTCGACCTCGGCCTGTACCGCATCCGAAGACACGCTCAGGTCGGTGGCCTGACCAACGAATATCGCCTGGTGGCATGACGTGGACGAGGTTATCGGCACGCACACCCCAACTGCACGGGGGCGTCTTTCACCTTGACCATCGGGACCTGCGGCGGAACCAGGGACGGTCTCGCCAACTGGGGAACGTCGGTCAATTACGTCACCCCATAACACAAACCGCAGCAAATACCGGATGCCGCACCTCGCAACCCACGGCGAGGTGCGGCATCCTCGGAACGGGGGCAAGACGGCTCCCCGAAGCGCACGACGTCCTTAGCCTCAGGTGGCGGCTGCAAACTAATGCGTTGCTGAGCGCAAGCTCCTGACAGGCACTGGGTTGCGCTGAGTCATGGTCAGCGGAGGCTCTGCGCAGCGTGTCCAGGCCCTGGACTGCGGCTAGTGCGAGCGTGGGCCAGATGCAGCGAGCACAGCTGGTGGTCTGCGGCAGCGTCACGCTGAACCGGACCGGAGCCAGGCTCGGCGAAGGCGCGGGCAACCAGACATCGAGGTCGCGCTGACCGGGGCTGGGCTGATCGGCCCCGGCACCGTGATCGTGACATCGACACGCTGCAGGTCGCCGAAGGCCCGCTGCCGGAGACGCGGGAACCGGGCGGTCCAGCGAACCGTCCAAGCCCTGAGATGGCCACGATGCGATGGTTTGGCCCGCAGGCCCGGTGGTTGCTGCCTGCAGCGGCCCTTGTCCTGGTGAGCGCTTCCTGCGGCGTGCACCAGGCTGGAACGGGCCCGGCTCAGCCGTCCGGCCCGGTCACGCTCATTTCCGGCGTAGTCGAAGCCAGGCCGGGATGTCCGGTCGAGCGGCCCAGCCGCCTATGCAAGGCCCGCCCGCTGGGTGATGTCCGGGTCGAGGCCCGGTCCCTGCCCGCCGGGGTGACCGCAAGCACCCGTACCCGTACCGACGGCCACTACTCATTCAGGCTGGGGAAGGGCCGGTATGCGCTGGTCGCGGCGACGAGGCAGGTCCTCCCGCGCTGCCCTCACGTCCTCGTCTCGGTCACATCACCAGCGCCCGTCCGCGCAAATATCAACTGCGATAGCGGTATTCGCTGACCCGAAGCCGCCAGCACCGGCACTGATGTTGCGGCCACCTCGCAGCCGCTGCTGCGGGCAGGCCCAGAGTCGGCGGCGGCCTCCTTCACCGGGCTCATCCAGGAGCCGTGAACGAGTCCCCGGGACCGGGTCCCGGGGACTCGCTGACCGTCAGCCGAGCGGGACCTTGATGACGCGCGTACCCCAGTTCCGGATCCCGGTCGTGGTCTGGCTCGACTTGGGCGGGATGTACTCGGTGGCCAGCCACGCGGAGTCCGACGTGCCGTCCGGGACCGCGAACGAGTAATCACCCCAGCGCGGGGCGTTCGACGCGGCCCGCTTGTACGGCCCGGCCCCCGTGGCCGCCACGACCGCCGGCCCGAAGTTGCTGCGGCCGGCCTTCAGGGTGGCATAGGCGGCGCTCGGGAACCGCGCGCTGCTGGTCTGGGTGAAGATGACAGCCGCGTTCCCGGCTGCGTCCGGCTGGACCGCCGGGTAGATCTCGTACTTGCCGGCGGCGTCGATGTAGCCCTGGCGGACGATCGACGCACCAGCGATCCCAGCTGAGCCGAGCTTCGGCTTCACCTGGAACCAGGCGCCGCCCGCGCGTACCGAGCTGTCGCCGGCCGGCTGCACGGCCGTGGTCAGCTCACCCCAGACCGTGCCGGCGACGAATTGGGTCTGCTGCATCCGGTCGTCGCCGGAGTCCAGCTTGGCCTTGGCGCCCTTTTGCGGAGCCGGGGGAGGGACGGCGTATCCCTCGGAGTTGACGACGACGCTGGTCAGCGTCGGCATGCCACCCAGGCCAACCTGGTTCCGGTTGGTCATGGCCCAGACACCGATGCGGTTATCTCCGGTGCCATTGGGGTCCAGCGAGCTGAGGAGATACTCAGCGTTGGGCCGGCCCGTGGACAGGGCGGGCTGGGGCGCCGTGGTGTCGGTCGTCAGGTGGGGGAAGCTCACAAAGTGCGGGCTCGCAACGCCGTTCACCAGGTCGGACTTGTCGATCGCCCACATCTCCGCGCCGTTGAACTGCGGTCCGAGGATCGAGAACTCATCAGCGGTGACGTACAGGTTGGTCTGGTCGATCCCGACCCTCGGCTGGTCACCGAAGCACGGGCAGCCGTTGCCGGACGGGTCTGTCGTGTCGATGGAGTACTCGTTCCACAGCCCGCGCGGGTCGGCGTTGTGCCGCACGGCGATGAGTAGGGACGACGCGGTGGACGCGTCGTTCAGGAACAAGATGGTTGCGAACCAGGTCTGGGTGGCGGGGTCAAACCAGCAGCGCGGGTCGCTGGTGAATTCCTTGGCGCCCACGTTGAACAGGTCGTTGATGTTGAAGGGCCCGCGCAGCGACTTCCCGGTCGTGCGGTAGATGCGGTACGCGGAGTTGACGGGCTCGAGCACGAAGCCGTTGCCCTCGCACAGCCCCTGGTCCGGTGGTTCGAACGTTTGCTCAAAGTTGGTGACCTGGCTGTCCCGGCTGCTGACGCCGTTGAAGTTGACCAGAGCAGAACCCTTGGCCGCCACCGCGGCGGCCACTGACGCCGGCGCCGGCGCGCCGGGCACCGCCTCCGCCGCCGAGAAATGGCCAGACGGCAGCCGGCGAACCCCTCCCGGGACCACCCGCGGCGCGCCGACAGCCGGCTTGTGCCTGGGCATCAGCCGGGCAACCCCCCGTGTGCCGGTGTAGTACCGCACCGCGGGAGACGGGCTGCCTCTCAAAGCGGACGCTTGCGCCACCGTCGGCGCGAGCATTGCTGCAATCGTTGCCAGGCTCGCGGCCGCAGCCACACCCACCCAGCCCACCCGGGACACGTTCACCTGATCCCCCTTCGAAGGCGCTCCCCGCCCCGGCCCCTTCCGGCATCCGCACATCCCGGACTCCCCACATCACAGCTCGGTGGGGGTGCTCCGCTTTGCCGGACAGGGCCAGATAACCGGATCAGGCTATCGTTTTGACCATGTTTTGGGCAGACCCAGAACTTGTTTTGGGCAGGCCCAAATCAGCTGAGGCGGCAAGTTTCCACGAGCGTTAGACAACTCGAATGCCATGCGATCTATCAGCCGCTGCAAGACTCCAGCTGAGACCCGAGCCGGCCATCGGAGCATCCGGCCCGCCAAAACGCCGCATGGTTCCAGGCCGGGAAGACCTGGAACCATGCGGCATTCGTGCCTGGACTGGGCCTGGTTACTGCCCGGTCACTTCACTTGGAATACGTAGGTTCCCCAGTTGTCCATGGGGTCCTGGTCGGCGGCCGGCGGGATGTATTCCGTGGCCAGCCAGACTCCGTATCCGTCGGGGTCAGGCTGGGCGAAGGAGTAGTCCCCCCAGCGGGGCGAGTTGAAGGGCGGCGCGTCGGAGAAGCTGACGTGCGGACCGGTGCCTGCGGCTACCGTGGTGATCCGGCCTGAACCCAGGCGGGTGTACGCCGCACTGGGGTTGATGGTTGCGCTGGTGATCGTGAACACCATCTCAGGGCTGCCGGACTGCGGCGCCCCGATAGCCGGGTAGAGCAGGTTGGCGTTCCTGGCGGTCACGTAGCCCTGCTGGGCCACGTACTGGCGGGTGGCGTCGATCTTGAACCACGCGGCAGCGTCCCGGGCGGCTTGCCCGTTGGGGCTCACCGCGGCGTCCAGTGCCGTCCACAGCTGGATGTGGCCGCCGTAGCCGCGGGTGACTTCCACCGGCCCGCTGAGCCGGCTGTCGTCCGGGTTGAGTGCGGTTTCTGAGGTGATGACAGAGCCGTTGACGGTGGTGGTGGAACCGTCGCCGGTGCTGGTGGCGGGTACCGGGAACGCATACGGCTGGCTGGGCAAGACCTTGCCGGTCAGGCTGACCGTGCCGTGGCCGGTCGTCACCGAAGCGCTGCCAGTGAGGGTCCACAGGCCCAGCGTGTGGCCGACCGGGTTGTTGTCGCCGTTGGCCAGGAACGGGACCGAGTTCACCAGGTAACCGGTGTTGCCGCCGGTGCCAATCGCCGGGTCCATCCCGACGACCGGGTTACCGGCCAGGGACACAGGCCCGACCACCGAATCGCTCACCGTCGCAGCCTCGGAGACCAGCTGCGGCTTGGAGATGACCAAGGCGATCGCGCCTTCGTAGTTCGACTCGGTCGGGCCGCAGTACTCGTCGGTGGAGATGACGAGCGCGTTGTTGTTGAAGCCGGTCTTCGGCTGGTCGCCGAAGCAGTCCCCCGCGCTCGGGCCGCCCAGTGAGGTATCGAACTGGTAGGCGGCAACGCCGCGCCTGTTCATGACCACTACGTCGGCGGTGGTGTTGTTGTCGTCAGCCGCCGGGCCGGTGGCCACGGGGAAGCCGATCTCGGTGAAGTAGAAGCTCTGCGTGGCCGCGTCATACAGGCAGCGCACGTCACCCTCGGCGTAGGGATCCTGGAACAAGGTCGCCAGGCTGACGTCGGGCCGTAGCAGCGTCCCGCCCGGGGTGGTCTCCCGCGTCGCCAGGTTGATCGGCTCCCAGACCGCCTTAGGGCTGCCTGCCAGAGTGCTGTCCCGGCCGACGCACAGGCCCTGGTCCGGTGGCGTCACCGGGAAGCCGTTCAGGTTGTCGCTGTTGAGATCGCTCAGGCCGTTGAAGGCGGAACGCACCCCGCTGCGGGACACATCGCCGCTGGCCGTGCTGGCGCTCTTCGCCGGGGCCGCGCTCGCGCCGACCCTCGACGGCCTCCCCAGACCGAGGGGCGTGAACGCTTGCGGGCCCTCATTGCGGAAGGCCGAGGCGACTTTCGGCAAGCTGGAGACGCTAGCGGTCTGTGTCAGCCGCTTGGCGGCTCCAGGCGCGCCGTGGTAAGTCGCCGGGCTGCTGGCCGCGGTGGCGGCTACGGACGCGGTCGCCGGAAGCACGGCGAACGAACATACTGCTCCCAGGGCCGCGATCAGCGGTAAAGTCTTCACGAGTTGTACCTCCAGGCCGGATGTACTGACGGCAAATCACGCTAGCGGCGGTGCGTACTCTGACATAACCGGTGATCGCTAAGCGTGGCTGAACCGTTAGCAGAAAAGATCTCAGCCGTCTGGACTTCGTGATAATCCGGGCACCGCACCCTCGCGGCCCGGTACGGCGGCACCTCCGCCAGGACCTCAGTGCGCTCAGGCACTACGTCTGAGACGCGGACATCGGCGACCACCACGGTTCACCGATCGCCGATCGTGCTATTGCAGCCGCCTTGCGGACGTGATACGTCCCTAGGTAGAGGCTGCGGCGCACGTGCGGGCTGTGCGGGCCGTGGAGGCCCGGGGGGAACGGGGATGGGTGTTAGCGGTAGCGCACCAGGTTGGCTTATCGCTCGCGGCTACTCAGGGTGAACGGGGGCGGGATGAGGCCATCGAAGATCCGGGTCCGGCTGGAAACTGCCATCGCGCTCCTGGCGGGCCTGCTGGGGGTTGTGACCATCTTCTGGCACGACTGGATCGAGGCCCTGACCGGCTGGGACCCAGACCACCACAACGGCAGCTTCGAATGGCTCATCGTCGCCGGTCTCCTGGTGGTTTCGGCTGCGATGGGAACTGTCGCCCGCCGCCACTGGAGGCTGTTGCAGGCCGATTCCGGATAAACAGGGGGTAAGAGCGCATGCCACCACGCCAGCGCCCCACGTCCTCGGGGCCGACTAAGGCGTCAGGTAAGACAGATCCCCCGGCGGATACGGCGGGACGTTCAGGGGGCGGAAGCCGGGTCGGCCGGACACCGAGGTTGGGGCGCAATCCCGATGCTGATCCGGTGCGGCTCCACCGCGAGTACGTCCAGGAGCGGATCGGCGGCGGGGAACTCCCCACCCCCGAGGCCTACGAGCGCGCCGTTGATCAGTGGCATCAGCTGGCCGGGGCGGTACGCGCTCCGGCAGGCGAGGTCCACCCGCTGGCCGAGCAGGTCGCCGGCGAACTGGAGCACGTCGCGGAGGCTCTCGTCGAGACGGGCGCGGCCGGGCCGGCGGCGCGGTATGAGGGGGTGCTGCCTGCCACCGATCCCGGTGACAACAGCCCGTATGAGGAACGCTGGCGATGAGCCTCAACGGCACGGTCTGGGCACCGCGGGGGCCCAGCCCGATGGGCGAGGGGCCGCGGCAGGACAACGGCCTGGTCTCGGCGATCGCGGTCAGCCCGAACGACTCCAGCGTCATCTACCAGGGCACTGCCGGCGGCGGGGTCTGGCGCAGCATCGACGGTGGCCAGCACTGGATCCCGCAGTTCGACCGTCAGGCCGCCCTCGGCATCGGCGAGCCAGCCGCGCTGGCCATCGACCCTAACGACACCGACACGGTCTACGTCGGCACCAGCCAGCGGGTCACCCCGCAGCCGCAGGCCGGCCTGTTCAAGTCCACCGATGGCGGCAGCAGCTGCGTCCGGCTCGGCTCGGGTTACCCGGCCGGCAACGTCGGCAACGCGATCATTTTCACCAGCCAGTGGATCAATGTGATCATCGTTGACCCGGCCGACTCGCAGACGCTCTACCTGTCCTCGACCAGCGGGGTGTTCCGCTCGCAGGACGGCGGCCTGAACTGGGCACAAGGCACCGGTATCTCCGGTGACGTCCGCTCGCTGGTCCTCGACACCTCGGCACCGGCGGCGGCCCGGGTATTGCACGCGGGCCAGTCCGGGCAGGGGGTCTTCACCTCGGCCGACGGCGGTCAGACCTGGGCGCAGGTGCTGAGCGCGACCACCCCTGCGGTCGCCGCCGCGGTCGGGGCGGGCGGCATCGGCAAGGTGGTCGTCGACATCGCCCCTCCCACCTCGCCCGCGAACCCGGCAAGCGTGCAGGTCCTGTATGCCTCCATGGCCGGAACCGGGAGCGCCCCGGACCCGGTCGGGTTCTTCGTCAGCACCGACGGCGGCGCCACCTGGACCCAGCAAGCGGCGACGGGCATGCCGGGGAACACGCAGGGTGGTTACAGCTTCCATTTCGCCGTCGACCCGGCTTCGCCTGGCGACGGCGTCAGCGACATCATCTATTTCGGCACGGTCGGGCAGGCCCGCTCGGGGGATTCCGGGCAGAACTTCACCGGCGTCAGCGGGCTGCACGCCGACACTCACTCCTGGGCGTTCGTCCAGCAGTCGGGCGGTGCGCCGTTGACCGTGTACTCCGGCAACGACGGCGGCCTGTTCGTATCGGCCGACGGCACGAACTTCTCGGCCATCAACAGCGGCGGCCTGCAGACCGGGCTGTTTTACAACATCGACAGCAAGCCCGACGCGGGCGCGGACGTTATCGTCGGCGCGCTGCAGGACAACGAGGTCGAGACGACCAGTGGCGTGACCCCGCCCGGCTGGAAGGGCACGAACGGCGGGGACGGGTGGGACGTCGTCTACGACGGCGGCATCTCCGGCCAGATGTATTGCACCAGCGGCTTCTGGTCCCCCGCTCCCTGCACCCGGGTGTGGCGGTCTGCCGACGACGGGGTCAACTGGTCCGAGGTCACGCCGTGGGGCACCGCGACCGACGCCGGCTGCTACCTCGCGCCGATCGCGACCGACCCCAGCAGCGGCGGCACCGTCTACGTCAGCGGCAGCCAGAACCTGTGGCAGAGCACGGACGGCGCGAACACCTGGCGTGTCATCGGCAGCTTCTCCGGCGCGGGCCGCACCAGCGTCGCGCTGGCCGACAGCAACAACGTCGTCGTCGCGGTGGGCACCAAGGTGTTCGTCACCACCAATGCGCTGGCCGCCGCGCCTGCGTTCACCGACATCACCCGCGCTTTGCCCTCGCGCAGCGTCCAGCGGGCCGCCTTCGACCCCAACGACCCCACCGTCGTGTATGCCGTGCTCGGCGGTTTCGACGGGTTCGGCGCCGGACAGCAGGGCCATGTGTTCCGCACCACGATAGGCGGCACAGCCTGGGAGGACATCTCCCCGGCCGTGAACATCCCGTACGGCGCGCTCGAACTCGACGGCGCCGACACACCCTCCACCATCTACGTGGGCAACGATCTCGGCGTGCTCCGCTCGGTCGACCGCGGCTTGACCTGGACCGTCCTGGATGACATCCATTTCCCGCGCGCGCCCGTCACCGACTTGGTGCTCGCGCGGGACGCGCGGATCCTGCGGGCCGCCACCTACGGCCGCGGGGTGTTCGAGTTCACCACCGCGCTAGGGCCGGTCATCGCGGTGAACCTGCAAGACGGCCTCGACTTCGGGACCGTATGCGTGGGCGGCCGCGAGGACCTGACACTGCAGATCTTCAACGTCGGCATCGCCGACCTGGTGATCACCAGCGTCCAGCGGCTCACCGGCTCGGCCACCATCACCGTGCTGCCCATGCCCGGCACGCCGCTGGTCATCGCGCCCGGGGAGGAAGTGGACTTCACCGTCCGCTACCAGCCAGCAGTCATCGGCGCAACCGACACCACCACCATCCGGATAGAAAGCAACGACCCGACCGCTCCCGTGGTCGACCTGCAAGCCACCGCCATCACCGGGACAGGGCTGCTGAGCGTCGCGATCCCCGACCACGGGTACTTCGGCGAAGTCTGCCGCGGCAGCTTCACCGACCGCGACATCGTCCTGAACAACACGGGCACCTGTGACCTTCAGGTGCTCGGCATCGTCTCGTCGGATCCGCAGTTCATCCCGCCCGGGGCGTCCTACCCGATCCTCATCGCGCCGGGCGACTCGGTCAGCGTCCCGGTACGGTTCCAACCGTCCGGGTTCGGCGCCGTCTCAGTCACCCTGACCGTGGTGACAGACAGCGCCGCACCGAACCTGTCCGTCGACCTGAGCGGGACATGCCCGCCGCCCCGGCTGGTCACGTTCCTGCCGGACGCCAGCAAATTCGGCCGGGTCTGCGCCTGCTCGTTCCGCGACGAGCCACTGACCATCAGCAACGCCGGCCACTGCGTCCTGACCGTCACCGCGATCACCTCAACGTCGGCCGAGTTCCTCGTCCCCGACGTCGCCATCTTCCCGCTTACGGTGGCACCAGGAACCGCCACCCAGATCCCGATCCGCTTCCAGCCCGGAACCTACGGGCCCAAAGCCGCGACCATCACCGTCGTCAGCGACGACCCAGGCGGCCCGCGGACCATCGACGTCTCCGGACACGCGCCCCACGGCGTGCTCGCTGTCAGCGGATCGACGGACTTCGGCAAGGTCGACCTGGGCCTGACCGCGCAGACCGTGCTCACCCTGGCCAACGTTGGCGACTGCGACCTGCACGTGTGCCGGGTCGCGTTCCGCTCCCTCGGGCCGTGCGGGTGTGTCTCGGGTGGCTGCGGGGGGCGCCGCGGGTGCGATCACGCGCCGGGCCGCTGCCACGAATGCGGCGAGCACCATCACCATGATGAGCATCTCCACGAGGACGGGCCCCACGAGCCGGAACACGCCAAACCGGGCCATGGCGAAGATCCGGAGCGCGACCGGTGCAACTTCTGCCACGACCACGACAGCCGCTGCGGCACCTGCCAGTGCTGCGCCCAGTTCCGGCTCGTCAACAACCCGTTCCCGACCACGCTGCGCCCCGGCTCGTCACTGCCCCTCACCATCGCGTTCACCCCGACATGCGAATTCAACCCCTGCTGCGAGCTGGTGATCTGCACCGACGACCCCGAGCACGAACGGACCACACTGCTGGTAACCGGGCACCTGCGGCGCACCCTGGCCACCGCCATCAAATGCTGGGCCGGCCAGGAAATCCGCGACATGATCGCCGGAGGAGGACAAGACTGCTGATCTCCCAGCGGCGATGTCGATGTCCAGGCCGGTGCCAGAGGCTCGAGACGCTGCAACTCGGCGGCGTACAGCAGAGTGGCGAGACTGCGGGTGGAGTAGCTCAGCGCGGCAGCGCCGTGCTGTCGGTGGCCACCCTGGTGATCGAGCAGGCAAGGCATGATCATGGACCAGAGTGGTTGTGCCGCCTAGCAGGGCTTCGACGTGCTGCACAGCGCAGCAACGCACGGGTATGCCGCCAGTTTCTCAGCCGATGCCGGTCTACCGCGTCAGGTAACGAGCCCGCCTGTCCCGGACCACGTTCGGTGTCAGGGATGTGCGGTGAAGATCTCCTGTACTTCGCGGACGGCGTAGAAAACCAGCACGTATCCAGCGGCAGGGTCGGCCTGCCACCAGCCAAGCCCGGCATTCAGCACCAGACCCAGCAACACAGCGGCGGCGAGAATCGCGTCGATCATTGTGACCCGGCCCTCGGTCCGCAACACCGGATTCCCCAGCGCTCGGCCAGTCTTAGCCTTACCCGCTGACAGCGCGAACATCACCGCAGCGGTCACCGCCGTCCAGATGATCCCAAGCACACTATGACGCGGGTGATACCCAGCCGCCAGCACCACCGTGGACTGCACGAGCAGGTAAACCGCCAAGGCTGCGAATGCGTACCCGATCAACCGTAGGGACTGCCGCTGCCGTTCCGCGCCCATCCCGGACAGCTCCCAGATCACTACCGTAGATGCGCCGATCTCGATCAGCGAGTCCAGGCCGAACCCGCCCAGGGCCACCGACCGGGCTGTCACAGCGGCGATTGCCAGCACCACGATCCCGGCGACGTTCCACGCCAACGTCACATACTCCAGGGCGAGGCCCCGGCGCAGCAGAACGCTCCGCGCCCCAGTGTGTCCGCTGAGGTCACCAGGCCAGTGTGGCACGCTGTTTCGGGCCGCCGATCAGGGCTCGTGCGAGGCTGAGGCCGCGCTGAAGCTGCTGGCCTTCGTCCTTCCGCTGGATCTGGACTCCTTCGCGGTCGCCGCCGCGATCGGGGCCAGCCAGGCCACAACGGTGGTGCGGCGGCTGCGCGTTTCGCTAATCTTCGTGCTCTTCGAGGGCGGGATGCCGCTCATCGGCCTAGGCCTGGGCGCCGTGCTGGCCCGGGTCATCGGCCAGGTCACCGGCTACGTGGCGGGCGGCCGTTGCCGCTATCGGCGCCTGGATGCCGCTGGCCAGCGACCAGGACGAGGAGGAGAAGGCCAGCCGCTTCACAGCCCGCAACGGCCTCGCGCTTATCGGTCTGGGAATCAGGATCAGCCTGGACGAGCGGGCCATCGGCGTCACCATCGGCCTGGCCCACCTCCCCGATATCGTGGCCCTCGCCCTCCAGGGCCTCGCTCGCAGCGCAGCTCGGCCTGGAAGTCGGCGCGCGGGATCGGCCGGAGATGGCGCGATCGCGCCGCACAGATCGCAGGAATCGCCTGATCCTGATCGGTGCCTACCTCATCATCGACCAGATAGTCCGCCGCACGTGACACTGGCCCATGCGCAGCTGGATGCCCTTATCGAACATGTCCATCATCGGAATCGGGTCGATGCTCCCTGCCCCGGTCAAGTCCCGGTGATGGTGCTGCGGCGTTCGAGGAGGGTGACGTCGCGCCAGCGGCCGTGATGGCAGCCGATGCGCTCGCGGGTGCCGACGACGCGGAACCCGGCGCGCTGGTGGAGTCGCAGACTGGGGACGTTCTCGGAGAAGATCCCAGTCTGAATGGTCCAAATGTCGGCAGCTTCAGCGGAGCCGGTAAGAGCATCGAGCAGTGCGGCCCCGATGCCGCGGCCCTGCGCGCCGGGGTCGACGTAGACCGAGTGCTCGATGACGCCGCGGTACACCGGCCGCAGCGATACGGTGCTGGCCGCAATCCAGCCGAGCACCTCGCCAGTGGCGGCCACGGCCACATGCCGGTGCAGGGGCAGTTTCGCTTGGTCGAAGGCGTTCCAGTCGGGGGCGGTGGTCTCGAAGCTGGCGTCTCCGGTGTCCAGCCCGGCCTGGTAGATGGCGAGCACCTGGTCAATGTCGCCTGCCCGCATGGGCCGTATGAGGAAGCCGGGAGGCGCCGCGGGCCTGGTGGCCTGGATGATCGCAGAGCGCAGGCCCGGCTCGGAGTCCTGGGTGGCGGTGATGCGGATGCTGGTGAACCCGCTGGCCAGCAGCAGAGTCCGGTACTCGCCGACAGTGAGGGTCCCGGTGGTGCAGCCGGTCCGCTGCTCGGCCTCTGCCCGCTGTACCGGGTCGAGGTCATCGTCGGCGATGACGTCGCTGATCCCGAGCCGGCCGCCCGGGCGCAGCACCCGGAACGCTTCGGCCAGCACGCGGGGCTTGTCGGCGGACAGGTTGATCACGCAGTTGGAGATGACGACATCGACGTGGCCGTCGGGCAGCGGGATGTCCTCGATATGGCCGTGCAGGAACTCCACGTTGGTCACCCCGGCCTGGGCAGCGTTCTCGCGGGCCAGGGCGATCATGTCCGGGGAGCCGTCCAGGCCATAGGCCTTGCCGCCGGGGGCGACGCGGCGGGCGGACAGCAGCACGTCGATCCCGCCGCCGGAACCGAGATCCAGAACGGTTTCTCCCGGGCGCAGCTCGGCGACGGCGACGGGATTGCCGCAGCCGAGGCTGGCCCGGAGCGCGCCCTCGGGCAGCTCTCCGGTGTCGTCGTAACCTGCGGCGCCGAAGCAGCCCGCCGCGAAGGGGCCGGGGTCGCAGTCGGTGATCTGCTGCCCGGCGCGTGCGGCCCGGGCCAGGCCCGAGTAACGGGCGGTGACGGCTACCCGGGTCTGCCCGGGATTGGGGGTCTGGCCAGGTGCCACGGATTCCTCCACGAACGGTGTCATCGTGCGGCAGGCGGGGCGGGCGAGCGGCGTCCCATGACCAGGTCGGCGGCGGTGGGGAAGCATTCCACGCAGTTGTCGTTGATCCGGTACAGCCGGGCGGTGCCGCGGTCCTCGGCGAGCACGAACCCAACGGCGGCGAGCTGCTTCAGGTGAGCGGACACGGTGGACTGCCCGACAGTGACGGCTTCGACGATCTGCCCGACGGTCATCGGCTTACCAGCGCGGGCCAGGAGCGACACGATCTGCACCCGGGTCCCGCCGGCCAGCGCCTTGAACCAGGACGCGTAGGTCTCGGCGTCAGTACGACTGAGCGGTTCTGCGTTCTTCATCGTTTATCGACGATAGGCGATGGAAGTGGGCATCGCAAGGGATGAACGCCCGGGGTTCAGCTCCGGAGAGTCAGGCGGGAGAGGTAGCCGGGTAGCCGATCAGTGCGCCGAGGCTGGCCAGGGTCTGGGTGCGGGCCCGGTAGTAGACCCACACGCCGCGCTTCTCGCGGTCCAGCAGGCCGCTTTCGTGCAGCACCTTGAGGTGGTGGCTGATGGTCGGCTGGGACAGGTCGAACGCGTCGGCCAAGTCACACACGCAGGCTTCGCCGCCAGGGTGGGAGGCCACCAGGGACATCAGCCGGAGCCGTACCGGGTCGGCGAGCGCCTTGAGCAGCGGCGCGACTTGCTCGGCCTGGTCCAGGGAAAGTGCCCCTTGGGACAGGGGTGTGCAGCAGGCCACGGGGTCGTTCTGCCCGGCAGGCATGAGTACCTGTGAGGCGGGGTCGCAGCACGCAGCTGCCTGGGGCGGGCTGAGCAGCAGATCAGACTTCGGCATGTGTCTATATTGACAGAGTCCGATGTCTCATGGCAAGCTCAGCCCTGGCACTAGATATAGACACTCATCGAAGTATTCGCTCAGGAGGTTCCCGTGTCCCGTCTGCAGCTCGCCCTCAACGTCAACGACATCGACGAGGCAGTCGCGTTCTACAGCAAGCTGTTCGGCACCGAGCCCGCCAAGACCCGCCCCGGATACGCCAACTTCGCCATCGCCGAGCCGCCGCTGAAGCTCGTCCTGCTGGAAAACCCCGGACAGGGCGGCACCCTCAACCACCTCGGCATCGAGGTCTCCGACACCGACGCCGTTGACGCGGTCCAGGCCCGGCTCACCGGAACCGGCGTGGCCTCGGTCGATGAGCGGGACACGACCTGCTGCTACGCCAGGCAGGACAAGTTCTGGGTCGAGGGGGTACCGGACGGCGCGTCCTGGGAGATCTACACGGTCCTGGGCGACAGCCAGACCTTCTACGACGCAAACCCTGATGGCCCGGAATGTTGCGGCACCAGCGGCGACGCCAGCCAGCCCGCAGACCCGGCCGCTTCCGAGGCTAAGTGCTGCTAGAGACAGCAACGCCGGCCCGGTACGCGGCCTGTTCACGCTGCTGGAGGCGACAGCGGTCAGCGACTACTGGGGACCGGCGGGGTACGCCTCGCTGAACGGCGTGTTCAGCGCACTGTTCACAGCCGCCAGCGCGATCGCCCCACCATCGGCGCAGCGCTGGCGGTCAGCGTTGGCGGATACCCGGCAGTGTTCATCATCCTGGCCGGCGCTGGCACACTCAGCGCCGCACTGGCCCTGGCCGCTAAGCCGCCGTAGTCCCGGATCAGCCAGGCGCTTATGTCCCGGCCTCAAGCCTGTCCCCGTCCAGCTGAGCCGGGCCGGCTGCGGCTCGCCGCTACGAATCAGCAGCCTGATCGCTCATGGATTCCGGCCAGGTGCGCCTCAACGGCAGCCGCATCCTCCCCTTCATCGATATTTCTCGTTATTATCGGCATATGACGATGCTGGTCGATCCGGGTGCTAGGGCAATGCTGGCTCCGGCCGCGGCGTTGTTCCGCTCGCTAGGTGACCCAGCGCGGCTGGCGATTGTCCAGCGGCTGGCATCCGGCGAGGCACGGGTGACCGATCTGGTGACGGAACTGGGCCTAGCCCAGTCCACCGTTTCGGCCCATCTGGCCTGCTTGCGTGACTGCGGGCTGGTGACTTCCCGCGCGGTCGGGCGCGCCTCGATGTTCCGGCTGGCCTGCCCGCAACTGCTGGACCTGCTGTCCGCCGCCGAAAGAGTGCTAGCGGGGACCGGCAACGCCGTCGCGTTGTGCCCTGCCTACGGCCTGGCCACCGACGTGGGGCCGAAGTCCGGCAACGCGCCCGCGCACCACGGGCAACGACACGGAGGGTCTGGTGAATGAGCCCAAGGGCGCAGCAGCGGGCACCTCCCTGTCACTGGCTATCCGGGCGCTGGGAGCCGGAGAGGCCGGGGATGGATGCACGAACGGCAGTGCCGCGGTGGCGTCTCCGGGGGGACCTGTCCGGGATGTCGGATGGCTGCGGGCAGCCCGGCAGGCGCGCCTTCTGGCCTGGGCCAGCCTGGCCTGGATGTGCGCTGAGGGCGCGGTGGGGTTGTGGCAGGGGTTCGCCAGCGGGTCGATCGCACTTACAGGTTGGGCCCTGGGCAGTGCGGTCGAAGGCCTCGCCAGCGTCATCGTGATATGGCGCTTCACCGGATCACGCACCCTGTCCGGGACCGCAGAGTTGCGCGCGCAGCGGGCCGTGGCCATCTCGTTCTGGCTGCTCGCCCCTTACGTCGCCGCGCAGTTGACTGCCGATCTCCTTACCGGCCACCACCCCGAGAGCACTGCGATCGGGATCGCATTGACGGCGGTCGCCTTGTTCGAGATGCCGCTGCTGGGCCGGGCTAAGCACAAACTCGGGCAGCGGCTGGGCTCAGGAGCCACCACCGGAGAGGGCACCCAGAACTACCTGTGCGCCGCGCAAGCCGCCGCCGTGCTACTCGTGCTGGCCATCACCACCATCTGGGCCGCCGCGTGGTGGCTCGACCCAGCAATCGGCCTCGGCATCGCGGCCGTGGCGGTGAGAGAAGGCGCCAGCGCCTGGCACGGTGAAGACTGCAGCTGCTGAGCCGGACTGGCCGACCTGGCCTCGACCACCTCCCCGCGTGACTCTGTGAGGCTGATTTGCTGCCAGCCGTGGTCGGCGGGCCAGCGCCGCAGCACCAGTACGTGCGTGATCACCGTGACTGCCAGCACCTGGACCAGGATGAACCGCTGAGTGCAGCGCACACCGGCAGGCCCACCAGGTTCAGGGAGCTGTCGCGAGGCCCGGCGCGAACCGTTCGATGCGATGACCTAGCTCAGCCAGGGCCGCATCGAAGCTACCGGGGTCGCCGGCTGGTACGGGGTCGGGGACTGACCAGTGCACCGCCGCCAGCGGACCGAGTTCCTCCCGGGCCCGGTCGCACACCGTGACGACGAGGTCGCCGTCCTCCCGTACGTGGCTGATATGCCGCGGCCGCTGGCGGCGCAGCGGCAAGTGATGCCGCCCGGCGGCGGCGATCGCACCGGGCGCGATCGCTGCCGCGGGATGGGTTCCGGCTGATGCCGCGGGGACCTTACTGGCCCGGCGCCACAGGGCGGCTGCCAGATGCGAGCGCGCCGAGTTAGCGGTGCACACGAACAGCACCCGCCGCGCCCTGCGCGACGGCGGGCGGATGAGCGAATCGAGCGCGCCCGGTACCAGCTGCACGTAACTGCGGCGGCGGTCCCCTTCGGAACGGCGGCGGGTCAGCAATCCGGCCTGCTCGAGCACGTGCAGATGGTGGGCGAGCAGGTTGGACGGCATCGCGAGCATGTCCGACAGGTCCGACGGGGAGACGTCGCCGAGGGCCAGGGTGTCGGTGATCAGCAGCCGGGCCGGATCGGCCAGCGCCGCATGCACCGCGGCCCGGTCCGCAACGTCCGCCATTTGCTCAATGTTCATTGACTCAATCTTGACTGATCTATCCTGATCCGTCAAGATGGGCGCCATGACCAGGACACCACCACCGGAACCTGTGGCGCTGTGGCGGCGCCTGCTGGCTGAGCTGCTGGGCAGCGCGTTCCTCGCCGCGGTGGTGATCGGGTCGGGGATCGCCGCTCAGCGCCTGTCCCCGGGTGCCACCGGCCTGGAGCTGCTGGAGAACGCGGCAGCGACCGCAGCCGGGCTGTTCGCCATCATCTTGATGTTCGGCCCCGTCTCCGGCGGCCACTTCAACCCGGTCGTCTCCTTCGCCGACGCGGCGTTCGGCGGGCTGCGCTGGCGCGACGCCGCCGCCTACCTGCCCGCCCAGGTGGCAGGCTGCATCCTGGGCGCGGTCGCGGCGAACCTGATGTTCGCCCAGGCGGCAGTCAGCATCTCTGCCAAGCACCGGGCCACGCCGGCGCATTTCCTGTCCGAGGTGATCGCCACCCTCGGCCTGATCCTGGTCATCTTCGCCCTGGCCCGCTCCGGGCGCAGCCGGTCCGCCCCGGCCGCGGTCGGCGCGTATATCGGGGCGGCGTACTTCTTCACGTCCTCGACCAGCTTCGCCAACCCGGCCATCACCGTCGGCCGGATGTTCTCCGACACCTTCGCCGGTATCGCCCCGTCGTCGGTCCCGGCGTTCATTGCGGCCCAGATCGTCGGGGGCGCGCTGGCCGTGGTGGTGATCCGGGCGCTGTATCCCCGCCTCACTCCCGAAGAAGCGTCCGACATCATCGTCCCCCACCACCCCGGTCAGCCCCAGGCGGTGCAAGACGCCGCTTACGACGGCGCCACCTCACCAGCCGGCCGCGACGCGCCTCATTGAGCACCCGACCTGGAGGGATCCAGTCATGCACCTGGTCATGATCGGCGGCAGCGACGCCGGGATCAGCGCCGCGCTCCGGGCCCGCGAGCTCGACCCCGGCGCCGAGGTCAGCGTGGTCGTCGCGGACGCCTTCCCGAACTTCTCGATCTGCGGCATCCCCTACTACGTCTCCGGCGAGGTCACGCACTGGCGCAACCTGGCGCACCGCACCACCGCAGACCTGGAAGCCACCGGGATGACCCTGCGGCTGGACACCACTGCGCGGCGGATCGACGTCGCTGGCCGCAAACTCCTGGTCACCGGCCCCGCCGGGGATGAAGAACTGCTCGCCTACGACAGGCTGGTCATCGGCACCGGCGCCGTGCCCGTCCGGCCCCCGATCGGCGGCCTGGACACTCTCGGCCCTGATGACGGCGTGCACCTGCTGCACTCGATGGGCGACACGTTCGCCGTCATGCGCACGCTGGAGGAAACCGCCCCGGCCAGCGCGGTCATCGTCGGCGCCGGGTACATCGGCCTGGAGATGGCCGACGCCCTCACCACCCGCGGCCTGCACGTCATCCAGATGGAACAGCTCCCCGAGGTGCTGCCCACCGTCGACCCTCCTCTCGGCGCCCTGGTCCACGGCCACCTCGCCGAGCATGGTGTCGAGGTTCTGACCGGCACCACGGTCCGGCAGATCACCCGCACCAGCGGCGAAGCGGAACGGCTCCAGGTCGACGCCACCGCAGCTAGCGGCTCGGCCGTGACCAGGGTGGCCGACATGGTGGTGGTCGTCGTGGGTGTCCGCCCGGACACTGCCCTGGCGGCCAGCGCCGGGGTGACCTTGGGTGTCCGGGGTGCGATCGCGGTGGACCGGGGCATGCGGACCAATCTCCCCGACGTGTTCGCCGCCGGGGACTGCGTGGTCACCCATCATCGGCTGGTCGGTGAGACCTACCTGCCGCTAGGCACCACCGCGCACAAGCAGGGGAGGGTCGCGGGGGAAAACGCTCTTGGCGGGACCCGGGAGTTCGCCGGGAGCCTTGGCACCCAGGTGGTGAAGATCTTCGACCAGGCCGCCGCCCGCACCGGGCTCCGCGACCACGAGGCCGCCGCGGCCGGGTACGACCCGGTCACCGTCCAGTCCGAAGCCGACGACCACAAGGCCTACTACCCAGGCAGCCACCGCATCACGATGCGGTTCACCGGCGACCGCACCACCAGGCGGCTGCTCGGCGTCCAGCTGTTCGGCCACCGGCACGCCGAGATCGCCAAACGCGTCGACATCGCCGCCACCGCCATCTTCCACACCATGACCGTGGACGGGCTCAGCGACCTGGACCTGTCCTACACCCCACCGCTGGGCAGCCCCTGGGACGCCATCCAGATGGGCGCCCAGGCCTGGCTCCGCGAAGCCAGCCGCTCCTAACCACTCTCACTTTCAGCAGGGGAACCATGCCAGCCAACGACGGACGGCATCACCACGCTACTCACCGCACACGAACTAGGACTCTCAGTGCGGGAGCCGCGATCATCGCGCTCGCGCTGGCCGCCTGCACGACCAACGCCACTTCCTCACCCGCACCGGGCACGACCGCTGCGGCGGCCAGCAGCCCGCACATGACGCTCACCGGGGCGGGATCTACGTTCGACGCGCCGTTCTTCGACCTGGCGTTTGCCAGATACCACCAGCAGCACCCGGGCGTGACCGTGAACTATGCCGCCGTGGGCAGCGGTGCGGGGATCACCGCATTCTCCGCGAAACAGGCCGATTTCGGCGCCTCGGACGTGCCCATGACCGCCGCCGAACAAGCCGCCGCCAAGGGAGGCCCGGTCGTCCAGGTGCCCGTCGACCTGGGCGCTGAAGGAGTGGTCTACAACCTGCCCCTCCCGGCGGGCGCCCGACTGCACCTGACCGGCCCAGTGCTCGCCCGCATCTTCCTCGGACAGATCACCAGCTGGCACGACCCAGCCATCACCGCCCTCAACCCAGGCATCAACCTCCCGGACGCGCGGATCTCCGTCGTGCACCGCGCCGACGGCAGCGGCACCACCTACATCTTCAGCAACTACCTCTCCAGCACCTCCCCGGCCTGGGCCGCCAGGGTCGGCGCCGGCAAGACGCTCAAGTGGCCAGCCGGGGAGGGAGCCGAAGGGAATGCCGGGGTGGCCGCCTCGGTCTACCGCACCCCATACTCCATTGGGTACGTCGAGCAGTCATATTCGAAAGGCCTGCTCCTGCCTTCCGCCGCCATCCGCAACAAGGCCGGCCACTACGTCATCCC
The DNA here is from genome assembly GCA_963844695.1 of uncultured Actinomycetes bacterium. GTDB lineage: Bacteria > Actinomycetota > Actinomycetes > Streptosporangiales > Streptosporangiaceae > RYN-230. Next base: position 626,337 of record CAWJPL010000002.1, on the reverse strand, counting down.
ATCCATCCAGTCCGCCGCCGCGGACGCGGCCCAGAAACCCGCCATCACGCCGACCGACTTCTCAATCGTCAACCAGCCCGGCGCCAGCAGCTACCCCATCACCGGATACAGCTGGGCGCTCGTCTACGCCCACCAGCCCAGCCAGACCACAGGCCAGCAACTCGTCAGCCTCCTGGACTGGCTCACCCACAGCGGCCAGGCCTACGCCGCCGCCACCAGCTACGTACCCCTTCCAACCAGAATCCGGCAACTCGCCCACACCATGCTCCAGCAAGTCACCGGGCCTGGCGGGACACGCCTGCTGGGCTGAGCGCACCACCGGACCCGATTCGTCCAGCCCGGCTCAGGTGCTCTTGGGGAGCTCGACGGAGACGTTGGTGGCTTTGACGGCGGCGACCGCGAGCATCCCTGGCTCCAGCCCGAGTTCGTCGGCGGCCTCGCGGCTGAGCAGCGACACGAACCTGTGCGGCCCAGCCTGGATCTCTACCTGAGCCATCACGCCGTCGCGGGTAACCCGGCTGATCAGGCCGCTGAACCGGTTCCGTGCCGAGGACGCCACGACCACCCGGTTCTGCTCATGGTCTGCCGCTTCGGCCAGCTCTTGCGCCAGCCCGGCGAGCGCTGTCCCCTCGACGGCCATCCGCCCGGAGGCGTCGGTGGTCACGCCGATCCGGCCCGCGTCCGCCCACCGCCGCAAGGTGTCCGTGCTGACCCCGAGAAGACTGGCCGCCTCCTTGATCCGGAAAGTCGGCATCCTCGGACTCTAACGCAGACGCGGCGCACTTCTTGGGGAGGTGGCGCAGAGGCGATCACAGCGGCTGGCAACCGCCGCACCTGCCGTTCACAGCCCGGTGCGGCTGACCGGTCAGGGGGTTCTGACCAGGTAAAAGACCCGCTAACGTGACCGGGATGCCCGGGAGCGGCTGGACTGAAGCCGTCGCCTTGGCCGCGGCGTATGTGGTCGCGGTGCTGGCGACTCCGGCGGGGATCTCCGGCGCGGTCTTGCTGCTGCCGTTTCAGGTCAGCGTGCTGGGCACCCCGAGCCCGGCCGTCACCCCCACCAACCTGCTCTACAACGTCGTCGCCACCCCAAGGAGCGCTGTACCGGTACTGGCAGCAGCACCAGACCGGCGGGCGCCTGGGCCTCGTGCTCATCGCCGGAACCCTGCCCGGCGTCGTCGCCGGATCGGTCATCCGGGTCGAACTGCTCCCCAGCCCGCACGTCTTCGACCTGGTCGTCGCCGCCGTCCTGATACCACTCGGCATCTGGCTGGCGCTCACCAGGCCATTCCGCCCACGGGACCCCGATCGGCCGGCCCGGCTGATCCCCGTCCCGGTCCTGGTCGTCCTGGCCGCCGCGGTGGGCTGCGTCGGCGGAATCTACGGCATCGGTGGCGGGTCGATCCTGGCACCCATCCTGATCGGCTCCGGCAGACGTCCCGCCGAGGTCGCCCCGCCGCCCTGGCCGCCACGTTCGTGACCTCAGTAGCCGGCGTCATCACCCTCACCATCTTGTCCATCCACCACCACGGCTCCGTGGCCCCCGACTGGCCAACCGGCATCGCCCTGGGCGTCGGCGGCCTGGCCGGTGCATACACCGGTGCCCGGATCCAGTCCCGCCTGCCCGATCTCCTGATCCGCCGCCTGGTCGGCATCCTGGTGATCGCGGTCGGCGCCCGGTACCTGTGGTCAGGCCTGGGCTGACCCTGCTCAGCCCAGGCACCGGCAGGCAGCGGGCGGCGGGCCCGGCTGCCTGGCTCTCAGGCGGACCTTGGTTAATTGCGCGAGGCAACGAGACCGCCGACCTGGGTCAGCGACGATTGTTGCCTTAGTGATGTGCGGTGAAGATCTCCCGTACTTCGCGGGCGGCGTAGTAGACGAGGACGTACCCGGCGACAGGATCGGCCTGCCACCAGCCGAGCCCGGCATTCAGCACTAGGCCCACCAGCACGGCGGCGGCGAGAACCCCGTCGATCATCGTGACCCGGCCCTCGGTGCGCAACACGGGGTTGTCAAGAGCCCGGCCGGTCCGGGCCTTCCCCGAGGCCAGCGCGAACATCACCGCCGCGGTCATCGCGGTCCAGGCGATGCCGAGCGCGGAGTGCCGCGGGTGATACCCGGCGACCAGCACCACCGTGGACTGCACCAGGAGGTAGACCGCCAGGACCGCGAACGCGTACCCGATCAGCCGCAGGCCCCGACGCTGGCGCTCCGCGCCGGTACCCGACAGCTCCCAGATCACCACCGCGGACGCGCCGATCTCGATCAGGGAGTCCAGGCCGAACCCCGCGAGCGCCACCGACCGGGCCGCGACAGCCGCGATCCCCAGCACGACGATCCCGGCGACGTTCCAGGCCAGCGTCACGTACTCCAGCGCAAACCCCCGGCGCAGCAGAGCGCCTTGCGGCGGGCTACCGGCAGAGGTCACCAGCCCAGTCTTGCAGGCCACACCGGCACAGGCCCGGGGCCGTGAGAGCCTGAAGCTGCTGGCTTTCGTGCTTCCGCCGGGCCTGGACTCCTTCGCTGGGGCCGCCGCTCTCGGAGCGGGCCAGGCGATCAGTGCGCGGCAGCGACTTCGCCTCTCGCGGGTCTTCGCGCTCTCCGGCGCGGGCCGCCCAAACCCAGGATGGCGGAGACCAGCTCGATGACCGAGTCAAAGCCGAAGCTGGTCAGGGCGAGGGAACCGGCGATGATGCCCGCCGTGACGGCCACGCCTGCCTCGATCAGCATCACGCGACCGGGAACTGCCCCAGGCGGGCGGACCGGCGGTGCAGGCCGGGCACGGGCGCAACTCCCGGCGCGCTCGCGGTACAGGTCAACCCGTGCCGCCTACGGTCAGCGGCTCACCGGGGGCGTGATCAACCTGCAAGGTCGTGTGATCCAGGGCGAACCGCTCACACAGGAGCTGTTCCAGCTCGCGGCGGACCTGATGACAGTCGGCCGGGGGCGGACCAGCACATGCGCGGACAGAGCCGGGAAGCCGCTGGTGATCAGCCAGACATGCACATCATGAACGGAGGCCACACCAGGCTGCCCGGTGATCGCCGCGACGATCTCGCCGGGCGCGTACCCTTCGGGCGCTGCTTCCAGCAGGATCCGGCCGGTCTCGCGCAGCAGGCCCCAGGCGGCGCGGAGCATGAGCCCGACGACGATCAGCGAGGCGATCGAGTCGGCCCGCTCGAAGCCCGTGACGATGATCACGATCCCCGCCACCAGGGTGCCGATGAAGCCGTACAGGTCGGTGACGATGTGCGCGAACGCGCCCCGGACGTTGATCGAGCCGCGGTTGGCCCTGGCCAGGACCCAGGTGGCGGCCACGTTCAAGGCCACGCCGACTGCCGCGACGGTCACCACGATGCCGCCGGACACCGCCAGGGGATGGATCAGGCGGCTGATCGCCTCGAAGGCGACCAGGGCGCTGATGACCAGCAGCGTGATGCCGTTGGCCTGAGCCGACAGCACCTCGGCGCGCTTGAACCCGAACGTCCACACACCCGACGCGGGCCGCCTGGCCAGGCGGATCGCCAGCAGGCCCGCACCCAGCGCCCTGCGTCGGTGAGCATGTGCCCGGCGTCGGCCAGCAGCACCAGCGAATGACCGACGAAGGCCATGATGACCTCGAAGACCAGGAAGCCGACGATCAGCGCGAGCGCGATCGTGATCAGGCGGCCATCGGAACTGGCGGTGACACCATGACCGTACTCGTCCGTCCCGCCGGGATGCTCGTGCTGGTGCGGCCCCGACTCCGGATGATCAGCCTCGCAGTCAGTCATATGTCATCCCGCTCGGGATGCAGGGCCAGCGTGTGCTGGCTATGGGTCAGGGCGAGGTCCAGGAGCATCCGGACGTGCGCGTCATCGAGGCGGTAGTACATCATCCGGCCCTGCCGGCGGGGCGAGGACACGATCCGGTGCGCCCGCAGCCAGCGCACCGCATGACTGGCCGCCGACTCGCTCATTCCCGTTACCGCCGCCAGGTCGCACACGCACATCTCGCCGCCCGCCAGCAACGCCACCAGCAGCCGCAGCCGGTTCGGGTCACCCAGCAGCGCGAACACATCCGCCGCCTGCTCGACATCCTCATCCGACGGCATCGTCTCCTGCACGGCGGCAACCCGCTCCCGGTCCACCATCCGGACCGCACATGCATCAAGGCTCGCCACGACATCGGAACGATCGCTCATACGTACGACCTTACCGTCATACAGACTGGCGGACTGGCTAAGCGTTCCGGCGCCATGTGATAACACCCGGGTGGGATGGAAGCACGGACGTCTAGCGCGCCGGTCCCGTCAGCCGTGCCGGTGGCATGCCTGTGTTCCGCCGCCCGGTGGGCGCTTGGCACTACGCTCGAGCTCGTCGCTGGCAAGCTGGCTCAGCGTGTCCGCCATGGCCTGCTGGCGCTTGTCGCCACCGTGCAGGTCAAGGCGGTGCCGCACGCGGGCGCCTGGCCCATCTCTGGCACGCCCGGCTTGATCTGGGCCAAGGACACAGCCTGATGTTCTTACCGCCGACTTCCACATGCCAAGGAGAACCCAGAACAGGAGTCCATCGCGGGGCAGGCGCTTCTTGTGCCGAGGCTCACCGCGTGCGGCAAGATCGCCATGAGCCTTACGCGCGGATGCCGGTCGTTTATCCTTGCTCTCACGGCGGAGGGGCTCGCCGTCAACCGCGGACATCCCGCCAACGGTCCCTGCCTGACTCAAAGGCTGGCGGCGTGTCCCAGGATTGCCCGGCGGGCTGCTGCCCGCATCCAGATAATGCGCCGGCCCAGCCGCGGGGGACACGCCCCGAAGGATGCCCTCCGGACATACCGGGCCGGCCGATGCCTGAGCGGGTGGGTCACCTGTATGCCTGCCAGGGGCTGTCCACGTACCGCGTCGCTGACCTGGCCGGGATCAGCCGCCAGCGGGTGACGCGCATGCTGCACCGGGCTGGGGTCGCGGTCAAGCCCCGGGTGCCGGGCGGCGGCGGGCCAGCGGCGGCGGGCAGTACCCGCCGGAATTCCTGGCCGTCTTGTACAAGCGGCTCCGGCTGAATTGTGCGGAGATCTCTGCGGTGACCGGGATCCCGGCCCGTACGATCAGGGACCGGCTGGTGGCCTCGGGAGTCCGGATGCGGACCCGGGGAGGCTCCAACCGGGAAGACCGGACCGTGCTGGATCCAGTCCGGCTTGCTGCCCTGTACGTGCGGGCCGGCCTGCCCGCCGACGAGACCGGCAAGCTTCTCGGGGTCTCCCGCCACCTAGTGCTCCGCACCGCCCACGACGAGGGTTTCCCGGTCCGGGTGGGTGGCCCGCCGCCCGGCCGCGGGCCCGCCGAGATAGAGCTCCTCAACGCCCTTTACGCCGACGCGCAGGTGCGCCAGGTGCTTCATCGTCACGGTCTGCCGCAGGTCCCGGCCGGCGGCCCCATCTGGCAGCGGTTCCCGGCACCTGTCCCGCTGAATCGAGAGGTCGCCTGCGAGCTGTACATGTCCTGCGGCCTGGCCACCCGGCACATCGAGCTGCTGACCGGCCAGCCCTCCGATTCGGTCCGCCGGCTGCTGGTCAAGGGCGGAATCCTGCTGCGTGGCGCCGGCGGCCGGTCTCCCTTCATGCGGCGCTGGCGTGCGGGCTAGCGGGGATCGCCGTGGCCAAGTAATCTTGCCGCTGCCAGATGATGCCCTGGCGTGAGGACTGACCTCACAGACTGCCGTGTCCGCGGCTGATGGCCTCTACATCAGGTTGCCGATGTAGAAGGAGCTGCCGCGGTGGAGAGCCTCAGGCTGACCAGCTACTTCGGGGAACGGCGCCGCAGCGGCCACGATCTCACCGGGAACGCCCTGCTCGATCTCTACGCGGGCAAGGAGATCGCGGCCAGCATCCTGCTCCGGGGCACGCAGGGATTCGGGTTACGGCAGCTTCTGCGCACCGACCGCTCACTGACACTGTCCGAGGACCTGCCACTGCTCACCGTCGCGGTCGGTGCCCGCCCGCGCATCGAGGCGGTACTGGAGCAGACCCTGACGATAACCAGCCCGGGGCTGGTGACCCTGGAGCCCGTCTGCCTGATCGACGGCGACGGGAACCCTGGCAGCCTGCCGGCCGGCCCGCAGGACGACGTCAAGCTCACAGTGCATCTCAGCCGCCACGATCAGGCCTACCAGCTGCCGGCCTTCGAGGCCATCTGCGACCTGCTGTACCGGCGCTGCATCGCGGGTGCCACGGCGCTGCTCGGCGTGGACGGCACCAGCCGGGGCCGCCGCCAGCGGCCCCGGCTGCTCAGCCGTCAGGCCGGGCATCCGATGATGGTCATCGCCGTCGGCTCCCGGGATGAGATCGCGCGTGTCCTTCCCGACATCACGGGCCTGCTCCGCCATCCGCTGCTGACCCTCGAGCCGGTGCGGGTGTGCAAGCGTGACGGCCTGTTCGTGGGCGTCCCCGACCGTTCACCGGGGACCGGGGAGCACGGCATGGACCTGTGGCAGAAACTGACCGTCTACACGTCAGCGGCGGCCCTGCATCAAGGCCAGCCGGTTCACCGCACCCTGGCCCGGCGCCTGCTCGCCGCCGGCGTCGGCGGCGTGACCACGCTGCGCGGTGTGTGGGGGTATCACGGCGAGCATGCCCCGCACGGCGACGGTGCGCTGCGCCTGGGCCGTCACGTCCCCGCGGTCACCATCGTGATCGACACTCCCCGCCGCATTCCCGCCGCCTTCGCCGTCATCGACGAACTCACCGCCGGGCGGGGCCTGGTCACCAGCCAAACCGTCCCGGCCGTCCGGGTGCCTGCGCCGGGCTGGGCGGGATGACCGGGTGGGTTTGCGGCCGGGGATCTCATCGGCCACAATGTTCACAGGCGATGAAGCTCGCCGTAACCGCAGGGCGGCTGTCCTGCTGATGGCTTCTACCACCGTGTTCGCACCAGTGGTAAGGAGCCGATCATGACCGACGACGCGCCGGAGCCCGCGGGCCACCATACGGGGGCCGCGGAGTGAGCGCGGCCCTGCCGGTCCCGGTTATCCAGCTGTTCCAGGTCCTCACGATCGCGCTGGGCTCGCCCGGGATCTCCGGGGTCATCGCCAAGGTCGAGGCGCGGCTCCAGGGCCGCCGCGGCCCCCGGGTTCTGCAGCCCTACTATGACCTGGCCAAGCTGTTCCGCAAGGAAGCGCTCGCCCCGGAAGGTGCCAGCTGGGTGTTCCTGGCCGCCCCGCTCGCGGCGTTCACCTGCTACCTGACGGTCCCGCTGCTGATCCCGGTGCTGACCACCTACGGGCTGCCGCTCGGCTACATGGGAGACATCCTCGGCGGCGGGTTCATCCTGTCGCTGGCCAGCTTCCTGGTCGCGGTGGCCGCCTCGGATACCGGCAGCCCGTACGCGCAGCTGGGAGCGAGCCGGGCCAAGACGTTCTCCGCGATCACCGAGCCGGTCGTGCTGTTCGTGGTGTTCACGGTCGGCCTCATCACCGGAACCGACCTGCCGTACGCGCTGGCGGCCACGGTCCGGTCCTCGGCCGGCCAGATCATCCGGCCGGCGCACGCGCTCGCGGCGGCCGCGCTGTTCATGGTGATCCTGGCCGAGACCGGCCGGATCCCGGTGGAGACGCACACCGGCACCAACGAGTTCGGGATGATCGAGGAAGCCCGGCCGTTCGAGCACTCCGGCCCGTACTTCGCGTGGCTGCGGTGGGGATCGGCAGCCAAGCAGCTGATCCTCTACACCATCCTCATCAACGTGTTCGTGGCGCCGTGGGGCCTGGCGGCCAGCACCCAGGCAGGCGCGGTGCTGCTGGCCATCGTGGCCCTGCTAGCCAAGGCCTCCGCGCTGGGCGTGGTGGTCGCGGTCATCGATAACTCCTTCGCCAAGCTGCGCCTGTTCAAGATCACCGAGTTCGTGTCAGCCGCGTTCCTGCTCGCCGTGCTCGGCGTGTTCACGCTCTACCTCGGGGGTGGCTGATGCACCTCGCGCAATCGCTGCCCACCCAGGCGCCCGGCGTGTTCACCGGGGGCGCGAACGTCATCGCGGTGCTCATCTTGCTGGCCGAGTTCGGCATGCTCCGCCAGGCGCTGCTGCGCGACCACATCCGGCTGTACATGGCCCAGTCCGGCCTGATCGCGGTGCTGGCGGTCGTCGTGGCCGCCGCCCGGCACATCCCCGATCTGTACGTACTGGCCGCCCTCACCGTCGCGCTGAAGGTGATCGTGATCCCGCTGCTGCTGCGCAGGCTGCTGCGCGAGACCGGCCCGGTGGGCGCGCCGGCCGGCGGCGCCGATATCGCGGGCAGCGGCGGTCTCGGCGTGGCCAGTACCGTGCTGCTGGCCATCGTGGTCGCGGCGTTCGGGTTCTTCGCCGCCAGCAGGCTGGGGATCCGCAGCAACGCCGCGCCGCGTCACCGCGCTGTCCGTCTCGATGTCCGTGGTGCTGGTGGCGTTCGTCCTGATGATCTGCCGGCGGGACGTGGTGTCCCAGGCCATCGGCCTGTTCTCGCTGGAGAACGGCATCTCGCTGGCCGCCCTGGTGGTCGCGGCCAGCCTGCCGCTCATCCTCGAGGTGGCCCTGCTGTTCGACCTGCTCCTCGCCGTGGTGGTATTCGGCCTGCTGATCCGGATCCATCACGGCCGCGGTCGCACGCTGTCCACCGCCGACCTGACCAGACTGCGCGGGTGAGCCATGGGCGTCGTCGCCGCACTCCTGCTGATCATCCCGTTCCTGGCCGGGCTGGCCGCGTTCGCCGCGCCGCCCCGCGCCGGCCAGGCCATTACTGCAGTAACCGGGGTGGCCAGCTTCGCGCTCGTCCTGGTGCTGATCCCGGACGCCTCCCGGCGGGCGGCCAGCTACTTCGGGTTCGTCCGGGTGGACGCGCTCAGCGTGGTGTTCCTGCTCGCCACGAGCTTCCTATACGCGACCGTGGCCGTCTATTCCATCGGTTACCTGCGCGGCGGTCACGGCCATGACGTGTCCGCCCGGTACACCCGCCGGTTCTCCCTCGGCCTGAACCTGTTCGCCTGGTCCATGCTGGCCGCGCCGCTGATGAGCAACCTGGCCCTGCTCTGGGTCGCGGTCGAGGTGACCACAGTGATCTCCGCGCTGCTGGTCGCCATCGAGGGCACCGACGGTGCCGCCGAGGCGGCGTGGAAGTACATCCTGATCGCCTCGGCCGGGCTGAGCATCGCGCTGCTCGGCACCATCTTCATGTACTACGCCGGGGCCCAGGTGCTCGGGCCGCACTACAGCATGGCGTTCGCCCCCTTGCTGCAGGCGGCCCGCCACCTGCCCCTCACCCCGGTGCGGATGGCGTTCGTGCTCGCCGTGCTGGGCTTCGGCACCAAGGTGGGCCTGTTCCCGGTGCACACCTGGCTGCCGGACGCGCACTCCGAGGCGCCCACGCCGGTGTCCGCGCTGCTGTCCGGGTCGCTGCTGGCGGTCAGCTTCTACGCGATCCTGCGCTACTACCAGGTCGCGGTGGCCGCGCTCGGGCCGCGTTTCCCCCGCGATGTGCTGCTGGTGTTCGGTGTGGCCACGCTGCTGCTGGCCGCGCTGTACCTGCTGGACCAGCGGGACTACAAGCGGCTGCTGGCCTACTCCAGCATGGAGCATATGGGCATCCTGGCCATCGGGGTGAGCTTCGGCGCCCCGATCGCGCTGGCGGGCGTGCTGCTGCATGTCCTCGCGCATGCGGCGGCTAAGGGGAACGCGTTCATGGGGTCCGGCGTGCTGCTCCGGAAGTTCGGCAGCAAGGAGATCAGCAGCGTCCGGGGCGGGCTGGACCTGCTGCCGTGGAGCGGGCCGCTGTTCCTGGCGGCCATCCTGGCCTTGTGCGCGATGCCGCCGTTCGGGATCTTCCGCAGCGAGTTCGAGATCGTCCGCGGCGGGCTCGCCACCGGCGCCAACGTGCCCGCGGTGATCCTGGTCGTGCTGGTCACCGTGGCGTTCCTGGGCCTCACGCTGGCGACCAACCGCATGATGCTGTCCCCGCCGCGTCACCCACCCGGTCAGGAGCGCGATCGCGCGCTGACCCGGGGGGAGCCGAGCGCCTGGATGGTTGCGCCGGTCGCCGCCGGCCTGGTGGCGCTCCTGGTCCTCGGGCTGCACCCCCCTGGTGAGCTGACCGGGCTGCTCGCCCGCGCGGTGGCCCAGCTGGGCGGCCGGGCATGACGGCGACCACGGGCCCGGCCGTGATCAGGCCAGCCGCCGACGTCAGCGCGCTGTGGGAGGACGTCACCCGGGACGTCGCCGCAGGCCACCGGTTCGCCGGGCTGATGGCTACCCAGCAGCCAGACGGCGTGCTCCTGTCTGTGCACCTGGCCGAGCCTGCGGGCATCGTGATCCGGGAGGCGCGGCTGCCGGCCGGGGCTGACACCTACCCCGCGCTGACCCCCCGGCTGCAGGCCGCGTTCTGGTACGAGCGGCTGATCCACGACCTGTTCGGCCTCACCCCCGAGGGCCATCCGGGGCTGGCCCCCCTGGTCCTGCCTCTGCATAACGGCGGGGCTCCGCGGCCCCGGCCCGGCGCACCGGGCGGCCCGCACGTCATCGAACCCGACGCGCGCTCGCTGCCCCGGCACGTGACGGGCCCGGGACTGTTCACCATCCCGCACGGCCCGGTCCGCTCCGGGGTGATGGAGTCCATCGAGTACCTGGTCGAGACGCCCGGCGAGGACATCCCGCACCTGAACATGCGGGTCTTCTACAAGCACCGGGGCATCGAGAAACGGTTCGAGGGGATGACCCTGGCGGACGGGGTACTGCTCGCGGAACGGACCGAAGGGGTCGCGTCGGTGGCGCACGCGCTGGCCTACTGCCACGCGATCGAGCAGATGGCCGGCGCCGGGGTCCCCTGGCCGGCCGCGCTGGTCCGGGTGCTGCACGCCGAGCTGGAACGGCTCGCCGGCCACCTCGACGTGGCCATGAGGCTGTGTGACGCCGCGGGCCTGGCCGTGGCCACGGCCAGGTTTGCGTTGCATAAGGAAACGGTGCTCCGGCTGGTCAGCCGGATGTGCGGGAGCCGGTTCGGGCGCGGAGTGGTGGTGCCGGGCGGCGTGGCCGCACTGCCCCGGCTGGGCCCGGCTGACCTGCTGGCCGACCTGGCCCGGCTGGAGCGGGCGATCACCGGCGATGTCACGGCGCTCATGGGTACGTCGTCGTTCCTGGACCGGCTGCGGCGCACCGGGCCGCTGCGGCCGGAGCGGGCCCGCGAGCATGGCGCGCTCGGCCCGGTCGGCCGGGCGTCAGGTTACGACGACGACGATCGCCGGGCCCGCCCGTACGACGGTTACGCCGCGCGCAGCCTTCCGGAGCGGCTTGCTCATGACGAGGGTGACACCATGGACCGGCTGCGGGTGCGGTGGGATGAGGTGTCCGGGGCGATAGGCCTGCTCCGGCGGGCGGCCGAGGAGCTGGCCGGCGTGAGCGATCTGACCGAGGGGGATGGGCTGGCCCGGGCCGGGGGCGGGCTGCGCGCGGACTGCGCCGTGACCGACGGCCGGGCTGTGGGCTGGGCCGAGGCGCCGCAGGGCGAGGTGCTGTACGACCTGCGGGTCGAGGACGGGCGGATCACCCGATGCCGCCCCCGGTCGGCCTCGTTCCACAACCTGGTCCTGTTCCACGAGGTGTTCGCCGGGGACATCCTCACCGACTTCCCGTTCATCGAGGCCAGCTTCGGCCTCTCGGTCGCGGGGGTGGCGCTGTGAGTCCCTGGGTGCTGCGCGGCCTGCGCAACGGGGTGGTCACCACCCCCTGGCCCGCCCGGCCCGACCCGTACGCGAGCAGCTGGCGCGGCCCGGCCACCGTCCTGGCCCCTGCCGCGGCGACCGGGGCAGAAGGGCTGGATGCGCTCTGCCCGACCGGGGCGATCAGCATCGAGCCGGGCACCGGAGTCCGCCTCGACCAGGGCAAGTGCATCCAGTGCGGGCGCTGCGTGGCCGCGCAGCCCGAGCAGTTCGGCTGGTCCGAAGGACCCGCCGCGGCCGCGCTGACCCGTCGCGGCCTGGTCGTGCCCGAGATCCCGGAGACAGCCGAAAACCTGGCCACGATCCGCAGTAGCTTGCGGCTGAGGACCGCGGCGCTGCGCCGGTCTGTGCACCTGCGGCATGTCGACGCGGGGTCAGACGGCGCCGAGGAACAGGAGATCCAGGCGCTGCTGGGGCCGGTGTACGACGTGCACCGCCTCGGCATCTTCCTCACCGCCAGCCCGCGCCATGCCGACGTGCTGCTGGTCACCGGCGCGGGCGCGCGCGGCATGATCGGGCCGCTGCGCCGGACCTTCGACGGCATGCCCGACCCCAAGCTGGTCATCGCGGTCGGCACCGACGCGGTCAGCGGCGGCCTGATCAGCCCGTCCTACGCAACGACAGGCGGGGTGGGTGAGGCGGTGAGCGTGGACGCCTGGCTGCCCGGATCGCCGCCCAGCCCGTTCGCCATCCTGCACGCCCTGCTGCTGGTCCTCGGCCGGCTGCCCGCGCGCGAGGAGGCCCACCGGTGAGCGCCGTGTTCGCGGCCGGCCTGATCCTGCTGGCGGCCGCGGCCGCCGTAGACCTGGGGGCGGGCGCCCGCTGGCCACAGCTGATGAGCGTGCCCTACCTGCTGGGCGCAGCCGGATCCGGCTGCCTCGCCGCGACCGGCGCGGTCGTGCTGACGAGCCGCCCAGCCGGGCTGGCTGTTGGCGGCTGGCTCGGGTCAGGCCCGCTGAGCACGCAAACCCAGGGCCTCGTCGCCGACCGGCTGTCCGGGCTGTTCCTGCCGCCGACCGGCTTCCTTTCCTCTGATCTCGTTCGTGGCCGCCACCGGTGTATCGCTGGCCTTCGCGAACTGGGCGGCCAGCCCGGCGGCAGCGGCGCAAAAAGGCCCCGGCCTCACGGGCGCGGGTCGCACGCTAGTGCAGCGACGGGGCCTGGGCGCGAGCTATGCGCTCGCCCTCGGGGCGGTCGCGATATTCATGACCGCCACCGACGCCTTCACCGCGCTGTTCGCGTGGGAGACGCTGACCGTGGCGTTCTACCTGATGGCTGGCTTCGAGCGGGGCCGGCCGGGCCGGCCGGAAGGCGCATTCATCACCCTGGTCTTCGGCCGGGTCAGCGGCGCGGCGCTGCTGCTCGGGCTGCTGCTGCTCGCGGCGCGCTCGCACTCGCACTCGCTGAGCCTGGCCTCGTTCACGCACGTACCCGGAGGCCCCGCGCGCGATGCCGCCGAGGCCCTGCTATTCGCAGGCTTCGCGGTCAAGGTCGGCCTGGTGCCGTTCCAGGTGTGGATGCCGCGCGGGTACCCGGCCGCGCCCGGGCCGGCCCGCGCGATCATGGCCGGGGTGACGGTCAATGTCGGGTTCTACGGCCTGTGGCGCACCCTCGGCCTGTTCGGCGAGGCGCCCGCCTGGCTGACCGGAACGGTGCTGGTCCTGGCCGGTGTGACCGCGCTGCTCGGCATCGCGCACGCCGCGGTCCAGCAGAACCTGCAGCGGGTCATCGCCTACTCCAGCGTGGAGAACACGGGCCTGATCCTGGCCGGGTTCGGGGTCGCCCTGGTCGGCGCGGCAGTCCATGACCGGCGGCTGGTCGCGGCCGGGCTCCTCGCCGCGACCCTGCAGATCGTGGCGCACACCGCGGCCAAGTCGCTGCTGTTCACCAGCAGCGCGATGATCGAGTCGCAGACCGGGACCAGCGACCTGGACTCCCTGAACGGCACAGCGCGGCGGCTGCCGTGGAGTGGGACCGGGCTGGCCATCGGCTCGCTGACACTGGCCGGGCTGCCGCTGACCGCCGGGTTCGTGTCCGAATGGTTCCTGCTCGAATCGCTGATGCAGCAGTTCCGGGTACCCGGCCTTGGCTACCGGCTGGTCCTCGCGCTGGCTGGCGCGGCGGTCGCGCTCACCGCCGGATTCGCCGGGGTCACCTTCGTCCGGCTCATTGGCTTTGTCGTCCTGGGGAGGCACCAGTCCCGGCAGGACAGGGCTCCCCGGAGAGACGGGGACAGGGCCAGCGAAGCACGGGATTATGGCTGGCTAGGCCGGGCCGGCCTCGTCATCCTGGCTGCCGGCTGCCTGCTAACCGCGGCGCTGCTGCCGCTGGTCATCAGGGTGATCGCAGCGGGGGTGTCCCCGGTGGTACCCTCTGCGCTCACGTCCGCGGCACTGAAGTCGCCCTGGGTGGTGCAGCCCGTGTTCGGCGGGTTCTCCATCCTCTCCCCGTCGTGGCTGTGGATCGCCATGCCCGGCCTGCTGGCCGTCGTGGTAATCGTCACGCGCCTGGTCTCCGGGACCCGGATGACGCGGGTCCGGCGGGTACCCGCCTGGCGCTCCGCGACCGCCGGGGTCGAAGGCGCAGACTGCTACACCGCCTACGGCTTCGCCAACCCGACCCGCCGCGTGCTGGCGGCCGTACTGCATACCCGGTCTGAGGTCCGCACGCTCGGCCCGGACTACGACAGAGGCCGGCGGTCCGCGGGACGATCCCGGTACCGACGGCCGTGCGGCAGAGGGTTCTGCCTTGGATAGCCATGCGGCGGATGGCCTCGCCCTGGCGAGTTCCTCGCAGGACGGTTCAGCGGATCCTGAGCCGGGCAGGCCCACGACGGTAACAGCCAGTACCGGGGTGCACCTTGGTTACCGTTCGGACGTGATCGAGGTCGTGGAGACCTACCTGTACCGGCCTCTGATCCAGCCGCTAATGATGCTCGTGCGTGCCGCCAAGCGTCTGCAGTCCGGCCGGCTTGACGCCTACCTGGCCTACATGCTGATCGCGCTCATCGCCCTGATCGCGATCGTGGCTGCCCTGGTCTGACACCCCTGCCACGGTCAGCCGGAGTGTGCGCAACGAGTCTCGCCGGGACCCGGCGTCCGCTGCCCGCGCCCATGTCTGAGGCATTGCGTTGGGCGATCCATGGCAGCGCCGGAGCGCTGGCTTGCGGTCCGGTCAGATTGTCACAGCGAGCTCGTCGACGGCTTTGCAGAGCCGGTGACTTGAGGGGATCGCTGCACCAGTCTGCAGCCATCTGCGATCGGCCAACGCAACAGTGCCCTGTGGCGCGCCAGAACTCGGCAGAGGACCTGACCTGGCCTTCTATCCTCGGCGCTCGTGCTCTTCCGCCTCGTGTATCTGCTCATGGTCCGGTTGTTCGGCTGGCTGGCGCTGTTCGCGCGGAGCGGCACCTCGAATGACGTGGAGATCTTTGTGCTGCGGCACGAGGTTGCGGTCCTGCGCCGTCAGGTCGCCCGCCCGAAGCCGGACTGGGCCGACCGGGCCATGATCGCCGCTTTGGCGCGGCTGCTGCCCAAGCGCCTTCGGCTGCACCGGATCGTGATACCTGGCACCATGCTCGCCTGGCACCGGCGCCTGGTGAAGAGCAAGTGGACCTACCCGAACACCACGGGACGCCCGCCGATCCCGGTGGAGATCCGCGAGCTAGTCCAACGGCTGGCCAGGCAGAACCCGCGGTGGGGGCACCGGCGCATCCAAGGCGAACTCCTCGGCCTTGGTTACCGCATCGGCGCAGGAACGATCCGCCGGATCCTGGCCGCTACCGGACTCAAACCCGCGCCACGCCAGGCGTCACCGGCCTGGCGGCAGTTCCTGGCCTCCCCAGGCGACCGGGATCCTTGCGTACGACTTCTTGCACGTTGCCACTGTGTTCCTGAAACGCCTGTATGTCTTTTTCGTGATGGAGATCGATACCCGGCGGGCGCACATCCTGGGCGTCACCGCGCACCCCACGGGGGCCTGGACCGTCCAGCAGGCCCGCAACCTGCTCATGGACCTCGGCGAACGTGCTGCCAGGTTCGAATTCCTGATCCGCGACCGCGACAGCAAGTTCACGGCGGTGTTCGATGAGGTGTTCGCCGGCAATGGTATGCGGATCATCAAGACGCCGGTCCGGTCACCCCGCGCCAACTCCTTCGCGGAGCGGTATGCAGGAACGCTGCGGCGCGAGTGCCTTGACCACCTCCTGATCTACGGGGAACGACACCTCAGGCGGATCCTGGCCGAGTACTCGCGCCATTACAACGAACATCGGCCCCACCAGTCGCGGGAACAAAGACCTCCGCTGCACGAGCCCGGCCAGGCGGTCGACGTGACCGCCCGGATCAAGCGCAGACAGGTCGTCCACGGGCTTGATCAACGAGTACCGAAGAGCAGCCTGACGAGCACAGAAACACCAGCTCAGAACCAGTGTGCTAGTTGTGGCATGGCACAGGCTCCTCTGGCACGGGTACTGGCAGAAACGGTAACCGGTGCGGGGTAGGGCCGGACCCGGGCGCATGGCCCAGCCGAGGGGCGACTCGCGTGCCCGGCCGCGGAGCACGGTGATCGCCATGATTCCTACCGCTGCCACTCCCCGGCGCAACCGGGCGGCGGACGCGGACCTCGCAGCGTGCAGCTTGTCCGGCCGCACCAGGACAGAGCGCCACGCCAGGACTGGTGACCTCCTGCAGATCACAAAGGCGCTGCTCACCCGGGAGAGATGACGATGCTTCCGTTATCGCTGGCCAGACGGCCATCGTCCGGTGATCTTGCCCCTCAAAATGCCCCTCACGGGGCGCACGCTCAACGGTTTAGCGTTCGAATTCTGTGTCTGACCTGGGTGGAGCTAAGCGGGCTCGAACCGCTGACCTCTTGCATGCCATGAACCACCAGCGTGTCCACGGCCGACACCATACGCTGCGCCAACTGCGCCAACACTAACTCACGCGAGCTGAGCCTGACTCAGACTGACACTCGCTAACACCATTCTGCCCCTCAAAGTGCCCCTCAAAATGATCTCCCTGAGACCGCCCAGCCGCATGATCAATTGCTGATCGAACAGAAATTCGGCTCGTGGGCAGGAGCATAACGAGAACGGGACTCCCCCATCAAGCGACTACTTAGAGTGATTACACCTCCAGGCTGGCGACCAACCGGGGATGGCACTGTCCGGGCTGGGATGCGCTCGCCAGGGCGGGTTCAGGCTGGTGCGAGGCTCAGCCGTGTTGTCCACCCATTGGCCCTTTACGGCCCAATCGGTGGGGTGACAGGCGGCGGGGTCGTTCTGCAGAGGTGCCGATAAGCCATCATGGCCTACCGGGCTCCGCCCCAGGACCTGCTGCGCCGCTGTCCGTTCCCTAGTCCGGGTTGACGGATACGAGCTCAACGCCGAGTTCCTGGATTTGCTCGATGATCCCGAGCAGGTGCGCCTGATCGGTCACCTGGCCGGTCAGCACCGTCGTGCCCGCAAGCCGCTGCAGCTGCATGCCTTCAAACAGGAATCCGAACGGATCGCCCAGCTCCCCGCGAAGGACAAGCCGGTACCTGCGGCCTTGCGTCCAGTTGCTTTCCATTTGATACGCAGCCTCACACTCAGGCAGGTGACCCGTCATCACCTGCCGGCCGGTTTCACCTAGGGGAAGCTGCCGCTGGCCTGGACCCGGTCCGCACGTCCGGACGCCTGCCAGTCGCAGGCAACGAGGCAGGCAGACCTGGGAGCGACGCCAGCCGGCAGCGCCCGGTGCGTTATCCCAGAGGCTCGCTCTAGAGGAGGCCGAGTTGGCGGCCACGTTCGAGCGCGCCGGCGCGCGTGGAGACCGCGAGCTTGCGGTAGATCGCCCGGACATGGCTATGGACCGTGTTGTGTGACACATACAGCTCACGGCCGATATCCCGCTCGGACAGATCGCCGTGCAGAAGCTTGAGCACCCGGAGTTCCCGCTGCGTCAGCTCCTGATCCGCGGATCGGGCATAGCGGATCTGGCGTGGCCGGTCGAGGGCAGCCAGCCTTCCTGCCAGGATGCCCGGATCAGGGCAGGATTCCAGGATGGATCTCGCCTCGGCTATCACCTCTGCGGCGCGCTGGTGCTCGCCCAGGGTCCGGAGCACGGTCGCCTGGCTGAGCAGTGCATTTGTCAGCTGGATGGGCTGGCCAAAGGTCCGCGAGAAGGCAACGCCGCGTCCGATCAGCGGCAACGCCTCCCCAGGCTTGCCGCGCGCTGCGAATGATATCCCCAGCGCCAGCGGAGCCGCGCCGATGACGACTTTCTCTATGCCGTGGTCCCGCACGAATTCGACCGCCATCTCGGCCAGCACCCGCTGCTGGTCAAGACAGGCCCGCTCGCCGGCGATCTGCGATCGGTAGGCCAGCGACGCCTCGCCAGCCAGCCACTGCGCGCTCGCGGCCGCCAGCGTCGCCGACTCCGCGAACCACCGGTCAGCCTCATCAGGCTCACCCCGGAAATAAAAGCCCACGCCGGCCGCCCAGCAAGCCAGAGGCCGCCACGGCGACCCCGGACCCTCAAGCTCGGCTACCCGGCGGCCATTTTCCAGCTGGGCGCCGATATCTCCCCACGGGAAGCAGGCCCGCAGCATCGTCAGGCTCGCCTCAGCCGAGCTGAAGCCGTCCGGCAGCGGCCCGGTGCTCAGATCGCCCAGCCGTTCGGCCGCCCCGATAGCCCGTGCCGCCTCCTCGCGCCTGGCAGACAGCGAGAGCACCCACGCCTGAACCAGGAGCAGCTGCACGTCGCCGCTCAGTATCTCCCCGGGGAGCCGCCGCAGCCAGGCCAGGACAGTGTCGTACCGGCACGTGTTGGCGTAGCTGATCCAGAGGCCTTGGATCAGCCCGGCGGCCTCGGCGTACGCCCCGGCTGCCATGGCGTGCCGGATCGCCTCGTCGGTGGTTCCGTGATCACGATGCCAGGAGTACGCCCGTCGGTGCAACACTGGGGCGAGTGCCCGGCTCGCGCCGCTCGAGTTCCACCCGGAGCAGCTGGGCGAAAAGGTGATGGAAGCGATACCACCTGCCCTCATCGTCGAGCGGGACGAGAAACAGGTTGCTCCGCGACAGCCGGTCGAGCACCGCGGCCGAGCCCTCCTGCTCCATCACGGCATCACACAACGGACCAGACAGCCGTTCGAGAACCGACGCGCGGAGCATCAGCTCCTGCGCCGGCGGGTCATGCGCCTCGAGTACCTCGGGCACCAGGAAATCGACCACGTGGCGATTCGAGCCGCCGAATCTGCTCACGAAAGTGTGGCGGTCGCCAGCGTGCTGCAGCGAGAGCCCCGCGAGATAGAGCCCCGCCGGCCATCCTTCCGTTTTCCCTGCCAGGGCCTCGACATCTTCCGTCGTGAGGCCCAGCCCGAGGCGGCCGTTCAGGAAGGCGTCCGCCTCCGCGGAGGTGAACCGCAGATCGTCGGCTCGCAGCTCGAGCAGCTCGCCATGGGCGCGCAGAGCAGCCACCGGGAGCGTCGGCTCTGTCCTGCTCGCGAGCACGAGCTGGAACCCGGGCGGCGCATGGTCGACGAACCACCCGACACTGGCCCGGGACGCGGCGCTCGACAGCCGGTGGAAGTCATCCAGGATGAGCGTGATCTCACCCTGGCCATCTAGCTCGTTGACCAGGCGCGGCAGAACCACATCAACCACCGGCGCCACGACCGCCGGGTCCGGCCTGGCGAGGGCGGGGCTTGCGCGGTACAGCGCCTCGATCGCGTGCGTCCACAGGACCACAGGGTCGTTGTCGCCCTCATCCAGCGTCAGCCACGCGACGGGTTTGCGTTCGGTGTCGGCCTCGCGCCACGCCGCCAGCAGGGTAGTCTTCCCGAAACCCGCCGGGCAGGCGACGAGAGTGAGCCTGCGATCCGACCCGCTCCGAAGACGTTCCAGCAGGCGCTCGCGCGGAATCGTCAGCTCGCGCACCGGCGGCGGATGCAGTTTGGTGCTGACCAGGATCAGCTGCTCCCTGCCCTGCCGAACTTCGTTGCCCACGACGGAGTCTTGCAGTTCAGGCATGCCCTGACCGGCCTCCGCCTCTATCTGGCGAAGCGACCGGGTCGATACCGGCGCGAGGCCAGGCGGCTGCTTCGCAGGGCACATGGCATTTAGCCTGCCGGTTGCAGTTTCCTGGGCCCATGGGCCGAAAGTCCCGGCTTAGCGCCGAAAGTCCCTGCTAAGGCTGGCCTCGGGTCGTATCCGGCCTCGCATCGGAAGATCCGGCCAAATCTTTACACGCATCGGGTGCCGTTCTTCCCGCTGCCCTCGCAGCGGGTGGTCTAACGCCAGCGCTTCCGGTGCACGAAACCTGGTTATCTCATGCGGCCTGGGAGTATGCACGCCGGAGGCCACCGATCCGCTGGTGACTGATCAGATGTGGTCGAGCGCGCCGGGGCGCTGGACCAGTTGGTCCTCGGCGTGGGCGATCATCGGCATGCCGCCCTGGCCCACGGCCAGGGGTGTGCGGTGGCAGCCGTGGTAGGTCATCATCCCCCGGCCAGGAACGCCACCTGGTCCCAGCCATTGTGCTTCAGCACGCAGTAGGCGATGTAGCTGCGGAAGCCCGACCGGCAGTAGGTGTACACGGGCTTGTCCCGGGGTACCTCATTCAGCCGTTGCCGCAGCTCGGTGTACGGGATCAGGACCGCCCCGGGGATATGCCAGGCGCCGTACTCGGCCGGGGTGCGCACATCCAGGATCGTCACCTTCCCGGCACAGTCCGGGTAGTCCTCGGCGTACCACAGGTCGATGTCGCCGCGGAGCAGGTTCGCGCCGAGGAAGCCGGCCATATTGACCGGGTCCTTCGCCGCCCCGTACGGCGGGGCGTACGCGAGTTCCAGGTGCTCCAGGTCGAACACCGTCATCCCGGCGCGCAGCGCGACCGCCAGGACGTCGATGCGCTTGTCCACGCCATCCCAGCCGAGCACCTGCGCGCCAAGCAGCCTGCCCCTGGCCGGGTCGAACAGTACCTTCAGGAACAGCGGCGCGGTGCCCGGGTAGTACGCGGCGTGGCCGTTCTGGTGGGTGTAGACCTTGCGGTAATCCATGCCCGCTGCGTCCAGCTCGGTCTCGGTCAGGCCGGTGCCGCCGGCGGTCATGTCGAACACTTTCACCACGGCGGTGCCCTGGGTGCCCCGGTAGCCGCCGACATCCTCGCGGCCGGCGATCGTGTCGGCGGCGATCCGGCCTTCCCGGTTCGCCGACCCGGCCAGCATCGACAGCACAGGCTCCCCGGTCAGAAGGTGAGCGGTCTCCACCGCGTCCCCGGCTGCGAGAATGTCCGGTGCGGAGGTGCGCATCTGCGCATCGACCACGATGCCGCCGCGCGGCCCGATCTCCAGGCCGGCGTCACGGGCAAGATCCACGTTGGGACGCGCCCCGGCTGCCATCACGACCACGTCAGCCTCGACGGATGTGCCGTCGGACAGATCGACCACCATCCGGTCGCCCTCCCCATGGCGAACCGCCGTGGCGGACGTGCTGAGCCGCAGGTCCACCTCGTGGGTGGCGACGTGGTAGTCCAGGATCCGGGTCATCTCCGGGTCCAGCCACGGCATCAGCCGCCCGGTCCGCTCGACGACGGTCGTGGCCAGCCCACGGTCCCGGAACGCCTCGGCGAGCTCCAGCCCGATGTAGCTGCCGCCGACGATGACCGCGCTGGTGGCGCCCTTGTCCAGCTGGGCGATGATCCGGTCCATGTCGGGGATGTTGCGCAGCACGTCCACCCGCGGGTCATCGGCCCCCGGGACCGGCGGCCGGACCGGTTCGGCCCCCGGGCACAGCACCAGTTTGTCGTAGGACTCCCGGTACGTCCGCCCCTGCGCGAGGTCACGCACCTGGACTTCCCTGGCGCCGCGGTCAATGTGAATCACGTCCTGCCCGGTCCGCACGTCCAGCGCCAGGGCCCTGGCCAGGCTCTCGGGCGTCTGCAGCAGCAGGCTGTCCCGCTCCGCGATCACCCCGCCGATGTGATATGGCAAGCCGCAATTAGCGAAGGAGACATAGTGGTCCGCTCGAGCACCACGATCTCGGCCGACTCGTCCAGCCGCCGCAGCCGCGCCCCCGTCGAGGCACCGCCCGCAACTCCCCCCACGATCACCGTCTTCATCTCGCCACCTCTATCTGCCAGCCCGCGGCCAGGCATCTCGCTGATAGTTCGCGTGCCTTGCCGAGGTCCTTGGGGGGTCCACGTCAAGCTCCCGCGCTGTCTGCTTCTCCGCCCGCGTCACCGCGTTCTGGATCGCGTCCTCGGCCTTCGGGCCTGGTTGCTGCTATTGCCCGGCTCCGCCGTAGTCGGCCATCTCGGCGTCGGCCACACCGATCGCGAAGCCCAGCGCCTTGAGGATGTTCCCGCCTGCCGAGACGATCCGCGCCGTGCCCACCACCGGGGCAACCGCGATCATGACTCCCTGAATGTCGTCGGCGGTGACCCCGCTGTCCGCGGCGGCCCCGGCGTTGACGAGGTAGGAGGCAGGCGGCGCGTCCACCGCGATCAGGGCGGCCATCCTCGCGAGCATGAGCTCGCGCGGGGCTAGGGAATTATGCTCGACCGACGCCGCGGTCATGTCGGCGAGTGTGTCAAGGACAGGTGTCTCGGCGGCCATGGGGCCCTCCTCCAGTTTCGCTGGCATCCTTTGCCAGGCGGTTCAGCGAATCCGCCGCAGCCGTTACCCGGCCGCTGCATCGCGGTCTCAGGCTCACGCCCAGGCAGGTGACCCTGCATCACCTACTACCTGGATTCACCTAGGGGGAAGTCGCGGCCAGGACAGGCCGGGCCCGGACGCCGCCCGGGGGCTCACCAGCCGCCGCTGCGGCGCGGCAGCACCGCTGCCGGTCCGGCAGGCTAGACGCGGGCTGCCCGGCCGCCGGACCGGCGGGCTCGTCTCCACCGGGCTGCCACCGCCGACCGGGCGACACGAAGGGACAGCGCCGTGCCCAGCACTCCGCTGATCAGGACCCGCTCGGAGAGTCGTCGTGCCCGGCCTCCCTGGCCGGCTCTGCGGTCGTTTCCACCTAGGTGAAAGCGGCGGGCAGGTGGTGACAGGTCACCTGCGGCCGCGGAACGGTGAGGCTGAGCGGTTCCGGGTCCGTGCCGTCGTCCGGTGCCGCCGCGGGAGGGCTGCTTCGCCGGTCCGCAGGCCAAGGTGCTGAGAGGTGAGTCGTGAGCCGGCTGACGAAGGTATTCCAGCTCAACTGGCAGGGATTCAACCTGCGCAGGGGTGCCGTTATCGGGGTCGTCCTGGCGCTGCTGATTGTCGTGGGCGTGCTCCCTGCCGAGCGGAGGTACTTCCTCACGGCGATCTTCGGGGCGCTGATCGTGGCTCTGAGCGACCCCGGCGGGAAGCGCGGCCCCCGGCTGGCCCGGTTGGCGGTGATGGCGGTGGCCGGTGCGCTGCTGACGGCCCTGGCATTCGGCATCGGCGGCGGGGCCTGGGGGTTTGTGGTGCTGGCCGCCTTCGTGGCCACGTTGCTGGGCGGGCTGGCGGTGACATACGGCCTGCACCGGTTCGCCGCGGCCTATCTTCTCAATGTCTGGTTCATCGTCGCCCTCGGCCTGCCGACTCTCCTCGCCTTCGGCCTGCCAGACCATTTCCGGTCCGGCCTGATCCACGGCGAACCGTGGAAGCAGGCGCTGGCCTGGCTGGTCGGATCGGCGCTGGGGATCGCTTACACCTTCATCATGTGGCTGGTCCGCGGGCGGGGCACGCAGTCACAGCCGGTCGCCGAGATTCCCGGGGATATCTCGCCGAGGCCGCTGACCCGGCCGCTGATCCTTTTTGCGCTGATGCGGGCCGTTGCGGTGGCGGCCGCTATCGCGATCGCCTTCGGGCTGCAGCTGCCCAGCGCCTACTGGATGCCCATCGCCACCATCATTGCCATGAAGCCCAGCCTGCAGCAGTCCGCCCTCGTCGCCGAGCAGCGCATCGCCGGGACGGTAGTGGGTGCCGGAGTGGCCGCGCTCTTCCTGCTGGCTGTCAACAACAGGACCGCACTCGAAGTGATCGTCGTCGTCTTGTTCGCGCTGGCGATATCGATCCGCACCGTGAGCTACACCTGGTACACCGCAGCGATGGCCGGGGCCATCCTGATCGCCGCGGATATTCCGCACCCGTCCAGCCTTACCGATGAAGGACGGCGGATCCTGTGGACGCTCGCCGGGGTGGGGATCGCCATCATCGTCATGTTCCTGGCGGACCAGCTGCAAAAGCACGCCGCCAAAGCGCCACAGGCACCTGCCCGCACGGCGCCGGCGGCGTGAGCGGCCAGGGCGCCGCAGGCCCGGCCGCCGGGAGCGAACATGGCCGGTGATGCCTACCAGCAACTGCCGCGGGCAAAGCGGCGAAGCCTGGTTGCCCGGGCGGTGCTGCGCAGTCTGCTGTCCGCGACGGTGCTGGTGGTCCTCTACTACGTGCTTCCGCTGGACCGGCCATTGACTGCTGACACGGCGGCTCTTCTGCTGGCTGGCCTGCTGGTCTTCGCGGGCGTTGTGGTGTGGCAGGTCAGAAAAATCACCCGCTCGCGCTATCCGGGTGTGCAGGCAGTCGAGGCGCTGGGTTTGATCGTTCCCCTCTTCCTGCTGATGTTCGCCTCGACGTACTTCGTGATGGAACGAGCCTCCGCGGCGGCCTTCACCCAGCCGCTGACCCGCACCGACGCCTTGTACTTCACCGTGACCGTCTTCTCAACGGTGGGTTTCGGGGACATCAGCCCGAAATCGGAGGCGGCGCGGGTCGTGCTCATCGTCCAGATGCTCGGCGACCTCGCCATCCTGGGTGCCGGCATACAAGTACTCTTGCAGGCCGTGCAGCGCGGCCGTCAGCAAAGACCAGACACAGACGACGGCGGTGGCCCGGCCGCTTCCTGACGGCCGCCCAGAAACTCAAGGACCGCGGCCTCATCCGCAGCAGACACCGGATCGTCGCCTGGACTGAGAAAACGGCTTGCCGGGTGTAACCGCGGAAGGCCCCGATCATCGTGAGCCCGGGGCCCTTCCAGAGCGTGTCCGTGCTCGGCATCGTCGTCGTGGCCAGGATCGGTACTGAGCTTCTCCCCGAAGTGGAGATGGACGGTACCTGGTCGTGGGACCAGTGGCGACTGGGATCGCAGGGAACTGACCGATCTGCCCTCACCTGGCGTGTGATCAGGGCACCTGCTGTAGGTCACGCTGGCTGTAATTGGCTGTGCCGGGATGCTGCTGAAGGATCAGCCGCGGGACAGGAACCGCAGCCGCGCCGCCCGCGCGTCCCACGAATAGATGACCGCAGTCCCGGCGATGACGTCATGCAGTGCCCGCCGCCGACCGCCCAGGAGGATGCCTGTGAACCCCAGCCCCAAGAACAGGAAGCTCAACGGGAAGGCCAGCGTGCGCGCGACCGCCCGGCGCGCGCTTGCGCCGGTGCCATCGGCTCGCACCACCCGCACGCCGAACAGCGCCATCCCGGCGGTCCTGCCGCTCGCGGGCCCAGGAATAGGCGAAGTAGATGAACTCCCAGACCGCATACGCGATGACCACCCAGACGTCGCCCCTGTTCCACGCAATGTCCTTGCCGGTCAGCACCCTCGCCGCGAACGTGACAGCGGCAAGGGCAAGCAAGAACACGCCGAGACTGACCCCCACGTCCACGGCGAAGGCGGCAAAACGCGATGCGAAACCCGCGTACCTCTCCTGCAGGTTCTCCTGGATGACGGGCGGCCCGGAGGGCGCGGCATCGCCCGCGCGCGCAGTCATGACCCTGCCGTGGCCCGCAGCCGATCAGGCGGGCCGGGCGGACCGGTGTAGGGGCGGCGGCGAAGCCGCGCTATCCAGCGGGCGATGAACTCGTCGAGCCCGACCGTCTGGCTGCGGACCACGTCGAGCGCATCGCTCGCGACCCCGCTGGAGGACGCGGCGATGACGGGACCGAGGTCGGTCTGCTCGACCAGCTCATCGATGTCGATGCGTTCGACGACGGTATTCACGTCCACCCGGTCGACCACGGCCTCCACATCGACTTTCCCTATTACCTCATTCACATCGACCTGCTGCACGATCTGGTTCACATCAACCCGCTGGACTATTGCTGTGATGTCTACCCGCCCGAGCAGGCGGTCCAGGTCAGCCCGGTCCAGCACCCGGTTGATGTCAACCCGGTCCAGCACCCGGTCGATGTCAACCCGGTCCAGCACGGCGTTCAGATCGACCCGGTCCAGCAGCGCATTGACATCCAGCGCGGAAACCACAAGCTCGACAGCCCGCTCCGCGACGGCCTGGGCCAACGCCTCCGCCCGCGGGACCCGCCGACCCTCCACTTCATCTCCTTTGGTTGTGTTGCGCGCCCTGGAAGGTGCGCGTTCCTGGCTCGTGCGCGATGCGCCTCGTCAGCTCGGGTCCTCCATGCCGGGCGTGGTCTTCCCGGCTGGTTACACGGGACGGCCACCGGCGGCCAGGGTGGCCGCGGAGGACGCCGATCGAGCGGGGGTCAACAGCCACCTGGCCACCGGCGTGCAGCGGGGCCGCGGCGGGTCTGGCCAAGTCGCAGGTGTCGCTCGCGGTCTGCCAGGGCGTCCCGGCGCGGGTGGCCGGGATGGTGAAGTCGATCGGCTGCCACCAGGCGTTGACCAGGACGAGGAACTCGTCGTCGAGCACCACGAGCCGTCGGCCGCCCGGGCGGGCTTGCCGGAGCCGTCGAGGTAGATGGCCACGGCGAGCGCGTCGCTGGTCTGCCGTGGCCCGTCATCCGGCCGCCCGAACCCAGCCACCCGAACCCGTTCGGCGCCCACCGCAGCCTCCTCCGCCTGGCTGTGCAGCCCTCCCTATCCTTGGGCTCGCACTAACCTCACGGTTCCGCGGTCGCAGGTGACCTGTCACCACCTGCCTGTCGCTTTCACCTAGGTGGAACCGACCGCAGGCCAGGGCGGCCGGGCACGAGGACTCTGCGAGCGGGTCCTGATCATTGTTCAGGCACCGGCCGCCCCGCAATCACGACGGGGGGCCCGACGAGATCGCGATCACATACCCGGTCACGGCGGGCCGAGGCTTCCCCTAGGTGAATTCGGGCGGTAGGTGATGCAGGGTCACCTTCCTGGGCGTGAGCCTGAAGTCGCGATGAAGCGGCTGAGTAACGGCTGAGGCGGATTCGCTGAACCGCCTGGCAAAGGATGCCAGCGGAACTGGAGGAGGTTGGCATGTCCGGATCCGATAGCACGTTCATCCTGGTGGCGACATATCCGGATGAGGCAACTGCGCGGGATGACTACCAGGTCGTCAAGGACGCTCACGCAGCGGGGCTGGTGGGTTCCTACGACGCGGCTGTCGTCACCAAGGACGCCAGCGGCAAGGTTCACGAGAACAAGGACGAGACGGCCACCCGTCATGGTGCCTGGTGGGGCATTGCCGCCGGGGCGGCGGTCGGGATTATCTTCCCGCCGGCGGTCCTGGGCGCGGCCGCGGTCGGTGGCGTGGTCGGCGGCGTCAGCGGGCACCTGTCCAAGGGAATGTCGCGCTCGCAGGCCAAGCAGCTGGGGGACTTCATTGACCCGGGGCAGGCCGGGCTGATTGTTGTCGGCGAGAGCAAGGTCGAGGACGCGATCAAGAAGTCGGTGACCAGGGCAGAGAAGGAGACAGCCCAGGAGCTCGGCGTGGATCCGAAGGACATCGACAAGGCTCTGCAGCAAGCAGTCAAGGAGATGTGACCCCCGGCCGCATGCCTTGGCCGGCGCCGCGCCCCAGACCACGGCACCGCAAGACTCGCTGCCGGGTCTGGATACCGCGATCAAGTCCGCGAAGAGCCAGCCTTCCCTGACCACCGCCGTGGCGGTCAGGTTATCGCTCACGCAAGTGAGGAAGCTCGGCAGGCGCTCTGCAAGTGCCGTATCAGGATCAGGCAAATGTCAGCTAACAAGTACCCGGCCAGGGCCGGCAGCGGAGAGAGGAGCCGATGATGAGTGTGCTCACGGCCAGGGCTGCGGCCCGGGAAACGCAGCGGTACCAGCTCGACACCGGACTGGGGCGGATGACCCCGGCGGAGCGTGCTGCGCGGGGTAAGGAGGCGCGGGCGGCGGTGCCGCGGGATAGCCATGCGGTGTTCGACGCGCCGCCGGGCCGGCCCGACCCGGTCGGCCTGCTCGAGGAGCAGGCGAAGTCGCGGGTACCCGAGCTCGTGCCGGTGCGGCGAGGCCGGATGATGGTCTCACCGTTCACCTACTACCGCGGGGCGGCGCTGCCGATGGCCAGCGACCTGTCCCATACTCCGGTGTCCGGGCTGGCGGTGCAGGCCTGCGGGGACGCGCACCTGTCGAACTTCGGCATCTTCGGCTCGGCCGAGCGGCGACTGGTCTTCGACGTCAACGACTTCGACGAGACGACGCCCGGCCCATGGGAATGGGACGTCAAGCGGCTGGCCGCCAGCCTGGAAGTGGCTGGGCGCGGCAACGGGTTCAGCGGCAAGGACCGCCGCGAGATTGTCACAGCCGCGGTTGCCCGGTACCGGCAGGCGATGCGCACTTTCGCCGGGATGACCAACCTGGACATCTGGTACGCGCATGCAGATCTGGACGAGCTGCGGGCGCAGTACAACACGCAGCTGCAGGCGCGCCAGCGCAAGATGGTGGACAAGGGAATGGCCAAGGCACGGACCCGCGACAGCATGCAGGAAGTGGCCAAGCTGACCCATCTGGTCAACGGCCGGCCCAAGATCATCGCCGACCCGCCGCTGCTGGTCCCGATCACTGACCTGCTGCCCAGGCAGACGGACCAGGCTGCCTTCCAAGCCCAGATCACCGACCTGCTCGCTAAGTACCAGCGGACGCTGGAAACCGACCGCCGGTACCTGCTCGACCAGTACGAGTACGCCGACATGGCCCGCAAGGTCGTCGGCGTCGGCAGCGTGGGCACCCGGTGCTGGATCGTCCTGCTGCACGGCCGCAACGAATCCGATCCGCTGTTCCTGCAAATCAAAGAAGCGGAGGCCTCGGTGCTCAGCCGTTTCGTGGGGGCCAGCAAGTACACCAACATGGGCCAGCGCGTCGTCGCGGGCCAGCGGCTGATGCAGGCGACCAGCGACATTTTCCTGGGCTGGCAGCGGATCGAGGCCGGGCTGGACGGCAAGCAGCGCGACTTTTACATCCGCCAGCTGCGGGACTGGAAATACTCCATCGCCATCGAGGTCCTAATCCCGCGCGGCATGCGGATCTATGGCGAACTATGCGGGTGGACACTGGCCCGGGCCCACGCTCGTTCCGGGGACCGGATCGCGATCGCCGCCTACCTCGGCGGCTCCGACGTCTTCGACAAGGCCATCACCCAATTCGCCGCCGCCTACGCCGACCAGAACGAACGCGACCACCAGGCCCTTGTCGATGCTGTGGCATCAGGACGGCTCACCGCTGAACCCGACATGTGAGATCACCGCCGCCGCGCCGCGCTGACCATCAAGCTGGCCCCCGGGCTACCACCCTGCTGCCCGCCGCAGTCCCCAGGCCAGGCGATATCAAGAAGGAGCGCTTCAGATGGCGAAATGGAACTTCGTGGCGATGGGCCAGGCAGGACTGACCGGCTGGACCAGGACCGCCGCCCGGCCGGTCGCCCGCCTGATCGCCCGCAGGACCGGACGGCCCGAGGCGGACATCCTGTCGCTTATCGGTGCAGGGTTCCTCGCGATCGCGCTGATCGACTTCCTCCGCAACGTCGATGCCGTCATCGCGGCAGGGCGAACCGGCCCTCAAGCCGGGAAAGCCCCTCCGGCCGGCGCCTAGGCCTGGTTGTCGGATCACCCGCTGACGATGCCTAGTCCGCCCACGCTGGCCAGCTCCCGCCCTCCCCGACCGCCCAGGGTCGGCGAGCCGCGCTGGCCGATGGCGCTGGCCGTGCTGGCCGCCGGGGCGCTGCGCGCGATCCTGCCGGCTCAGCTCAGGACCGCAGACGCCCGCTGGGTCCTCTCCCTGGTCCTGGTCGTACTGCTCACCACACTGATCGTCGGCGACCCGGGCCGCATCGACCGCGACTCCACCTGGCTGCGGGTCACGACAAGCACGCTGATCGGCGTGATCTCCCTAGCGAATGCGGCCGCGGTGATACGCCTGGTAGCCGCCATCACCATCGGACACGCCAAGTTCACTAATGATGCCAACGTGCTGCTGGCCAGCGGCGGCGCCGTGTGGCTCACCAATGTCATCGCCTTCGGGCTGTGGTACTGGAACCTGGACCGCGGCGGCGCGGCGGCCCGCGCGCGCGGAGCGGGCGGCCAGCCCGCCTTCCTCTTCCCGGAGATGACCAACCCGCAGTACGCCGGGGCCGACTGGTACCCGAAGTTCATCGACTACCTGCACCTGTCATTCACGACCGCAATGGCATTCAGCCCGACGGACGTCTCAGCGATCAGGCCCTGGGCGAAGCTCATGATGATGGCCGAGGACGTAATCTCACTGCTAGTGGCACTCCTGGTGGTCGCCCGCGCCGTCAACATCCTGAAATAGCCTCACAGCCAAGGTCGGCGCTGCCATGTGTTTCCCTGGCGATCTGCCATCGCCCGGTCAGGCGCAGTCGCAGTCGCAGTCGCCCGATGCCACCCTGGATCTCCAGGGGTTGCTCAGCCGCCGTTCCGCCCTGGTGAGTGCGGCCGGGGCAGGCATCGACCGCACGGCCGCTGCGAGTTCGGGTCGCTGCGGCCCTGATAGACCGGCTGCGCTGCTCCTGCTCCTTTTCCTTCTGCTCGGCGAGCTCGCGGGAAACCCGACATTCCTGCATCGCCGCTTCCTCCGATCGGCTGGCGGCTAGCTCACAGCTGCAATCCTGGGCGGGACGAGGTAAGCGACGATGAGCGCCGCCGGGAAGAAGAACACGCTGAAGATGAAATACCCGATGAAGCTGTGGCCCTTCCGGCCAGCAACACGGGCGGGCCAGAACGCGATCGCGATCCAGATCACAGCACACAGAATCCACAAGATCAACATGACGCCTTCTCTCCGCGTTCGTACCGAACGCTCATTGTTGCTGCCCAACAGCAGCGCGGCACCGGGTCACTCGAAGAGCAATCTCCGATTCCACCACCATCCTGCCCAGGCAAAGTGGTAAGGCTGTAGAGGCGAAAGGCACCGACTCGCAGGCCGAAAAGAATAGATAACGCCGCCCAGCGGTGACGCAATGCCGTAAGAGTTAAGGTCCTTGCCCGGCCTAGCGGAAGCGCCCGGCCACCTTCTGGTCATCGCGCCGAAATGCGTCTGGCCGTCCCGGCAGGCGCCCGGCTGAATGAATGGAGATCAGCACGGCCCATCGCCCGTCCCGATCGCCTACCCGGTCAACGCCTGATCTGTGGTCATTAGCCGCGCCGGGGTATCCCAGGCGGGCTGACGGTCGGCGAGCGCAAACAGCCAGAGCTCGTCCAAGCTGGTCCTGACTAGCGGCCCGCTGTTCAGGCAGCCACCCGACCGGCACCATGCTGTCGCTGCTGCCGACCAGCTCCACCCGTCGTCTCCCCTAGGTGAAAACGACGGGTAGGTGGCGACAGGTCACCTGCGGCGGCGAAACCATTGGTGCAAGTGCAAGGAGGGTGACAACAAGCATTCGTCCAGTACGAGGGCAGCAACGTGCTCGGCGCATCCACGCCACTGCCTCCGCTGCCGCCCCACGCCTGCAGTTCCGGTTCTGCCGACAGCAGAGCCGGAACTCGCAGAGGAAAACATAGCAACTCCCAGGGTGAAGGAGCACGAATGTCACTCGCAGCTGCATCAACCTCATATCCGCTCTTGAACATTTTCTGGACCATTCTCGAGGTCTTCCTATGGGTGATCTGGTTCTGGATCCTGATCACCGTGTTCATCGACATCTTCCGCAGCCCTGATCTGTCCGGGGGGGCCAAAGCCCTGTGGTTCCTGTTCGTGCTGTTCATCCCGCTAATCGGCGTGCTGGTCTACTTGATTGCCCGCGGCGGCTCGATGCACGAGCGATCGGTCTGGTAGGGCCAGTGCCCGCGCCGACCGTTCGGCCAGCAGCAGGAGTATGTGACGATGACGGCTGGACCGCCTCAAAGCCCGGTCAGCGAGGGAGTCCGCAGCCTTGAGGTGCGCTGGATCTTCCCGGGCCAGCTCGAGGCTGCAGTGGCCAGATGGTTCGGGCGGTTCCCGGCCACTGCGGAATCACGCGAGGACACCTACCTGCTCGATCCGCAGTTGCGAGGGCTGTCGGTGAAGGTCCGCGGGAGCCAGGCACTGGAGGTGAAGGCCTACCGAGGCAGCCCGGGACTCCTGGAGGTGGCCGGCCGCGCCCGCGGGCGCCTGGAGTCCTGGCAGAAGTGGTCCTTCCCCTGCACCCCGCTCAGCCCCGGCAGCGGTGATCTGGCCGGCTGGCGGCCGGTATGCAAGAGACGGCGCATCAGCCGGTTCTCGCTGGGCAGCGGGCCGGATGTGGCGCGCGCTGCGAGGCTGGGCCAGCCGCCACGATGCGAGGTGGAACTCACCGAGGCCCGCTCGGGTGACCAGGACTGGTGGACTCTGGGGTTCGAGGCGACCGGTCCCGCCGATCTGCTGCGCAGCGAGCTCGAAGCCGCCGCCGCGCTCGTGTTCGCCCACCCCCTGCCCGGTGATGTAAAACCCGGCCCGGATCAATCCACGTCCTATGCGGAATGGCTCGGCCAGCGACCCCGTGCCTGAAGACTGTCCCGACCAGCGGCAGCGTAGTCGCCAGCGGCCTGCACTATTGCTGGCCGCGGTGCACCCGGTCCCAGGGTGGGGCCGGTTTCCACCTAGGTGAAACCGGCCCGCAGGCGATGCCGGGTCGCCTGCCTGAGTCCTAGCGTTCGCGGTGATGGATAGCCGGTGATGGGCAGCGGCAGGGCGCGGGCGCCAGCTGTACCGGGTCGGCGAGAAGGAGAGGGACAGGACATGGCGAAGCTCGATGCCGTATTCATCTACATCGGCACCTACCCGGGCGAAGCGAGGCGCACGCCGACTGCGGCATCGTCAAGGACCTCCATGCCGCTGGCGCGGTCGGCACCTACGACGCGTTCGTGGTCACCAGCAACGCCGCGGGCAAGGTGCACGTGAACACGGATGAGATGGCCACCCGGCACTGGGCGTGGGGCGGCGCCGTCGTCGGCATTATGTTCCCGCCCTCGATCATCGCCGCCGGGCAGGCTGTCCTGGTCATCGTCGGAAAGAGCAAGCTGCAGCAGGTCGCGGACAAGGCCGGGCTGACAGCTGAGACGCACGTCGCCAAACGCCCAGCATGCCCAACCACCGCCACCATGGAGGACACATGAGAGCCGCCTATCGGCCCGGCACGCGCACCATGCTGCTGCTTCCGGCCGCCGCGCTGGTCCTATCCGGGCTCGCCGCCGGATGCAGCAGCA
This sequence comes from uncultured Actinomycetes bacterium, assembly GCA_963844695.1. Lineage (GTDB taxonomy): Bacteria > Actinomycetota > Actinomycetes > Streptosporangiales > Streptosporangiaceae > RYN-230. The sequence goes on along the minus strand of CAWJPL010000002.1, from coordinate 593,307 downwards.
GTAGCGGCAGCAGCAAGCCGGCCTACTGCACGGCCGCCAGCCAGCTCAAGACTTCCGTCCACAAACTCGGCGATGTCAGCGTCGCCACGAACGGCCTCAGTTCCCTGCAGACCGCGCTGAGCAAAGTCCAGACCAGCGCGACAACGTTCGCCGCCGACGCGAAGTCCGCCTACCCGTCGCAGACCACGGCACTGAAAAACTCGCTGTCCAGCCTGCAGACCGCGATCAAGTCCGCGCAGGGCCAGCCCCCGCTGGCCGCGGCCACGGCGGTCGTGCCAGCAGTCACCCAAGTGAAGACCTCGGCAAGCAATCTGCAAAGTGCCGTCAAAGGCAAATGCCAGTGACCTGTGCCGCCGGATGAACCACGAGATCGCCATGGCCACGGCCGCGCCGTACTAGACGTCAAGCTCACCCAGGGCGACGTGATGCCGCACGCGGCGGGTCCGGGCAGGCGAGATCGGGAAGGAGCGCCAGATGGCGAAAGGCGACTCTGTGGCGACGGGCCATGGGCGCGCAGCAAGGGGAAACGTGAACAACGCCACGGCGAGCAAGGGATGGCTGGCGCTCGTCGCCTTGGCGACGGCGCAGTTCCTCATGGTGCTGGACCAGTCTGTGATGAACGTCTCGATCGGCGCGCTGGTCCACGACTTCCACACCACGGTCACCACCATCCAGGCGGTCATCACCCTTTACTGCCTGGTCATGGCCATGCTCATCCTCACCGGGGCCAAGATCGGCGACATGATCGGCCGCCGGCGGGCGTTCGTCATCGGGCTGATCATCTACGCCTGCGGCTCGGCGCTCACCGCGTTGTCCCAGTCGGTAGCGGTACTCGCCCTCGGGTGGTCGGTGCTCGAGGGCATCGGCGCGTCGCTGGTCTTTCCTGCGCTCGCGGCGTTGATCGCAGGCAACTTCGCGGGGGCCCAGCGGAAGGCCGCTTACGCGGCCATCGGTGGGGTCGCTGGTGCGGGGATCGCGGTCGGCCCGATCGTGGGCGGGTGGGCGACGACCGTACTCACGTGGCGGGTCGTGTTCGTCGGCGAGGTCTTCATCGCTGCATTTATCCTGATCATGATGCGGAAGGTGGAAGACGCCCCGCGCCCGGATCCTGCTCCGAAGCTCGACCTTGTCGGCTCGGTCCTGTCGGCTACCGGTCTCGGGGTCTTCGTCTTCGGTGTTCTCCAGTCGAGTACCTGGGGATGGGTCAAGCCAAAGAACTCCCCGATCACCATCTTCGGGTTCTCGCTCACCCTCTTCGCTCTCGCCACTGGTGGCATCCTGCTGTGGGGATTTGTCACCTGGCAGCGCCATCGCGAAGCCACGAACCGGGACCCGCTGGTCCACCTCTCGCTCGCCCGGATCCCGCCGGTGCGGGCGGGGCTGATCGGGATGTTCAGCCAGAACCTCCTCCTCATGGGGATCTTCTTCGTCGTTCCGCTCTATCTCCAGCTGGTTCTTGGGCTGAGCGCCCTCGAGACCGGGATCAAGATGCTGCCCATCTCGATCACCATGTTCGCGACCGCGGCGGTCGGCTCACGGCTGTCGAACCGCTTCCCGGTGCGGGCGATCGTGCGGAGCGGCCTGATCGTGACCCTCGCCGGTGCCCTCATCCTGCTCGCGACGATCAAGCCCACTCTCTCCAGCGCTGGATTCGCGATCGGAATGGGCGTGCTCGGTGTCGGTATGGGCTTGATGATCTCCCAGCTGGGCAACGTGGTGCAGTCCTCGGTCGAGGAGTCGGGCCGGAGCGAGGCCGGTGGGCTCCAGTACACAGGACAGCAGCTCGGCTCGTCGCTCGGGGTGGCCCTCATCGGGTCCATCGTGCTGATCGGCCTGACCAACACCTTCATCTCAACCGTCCAGCACGACCCTCGAGTCAGCGCCAGTGTGTCGGCCCAGGTGGGGGTGGCGGCGGGCTCCAACACCAACTTCGTCGCCGCCACACAGATCGGCGCCGCAGCGAAAAAGGCTGGTCTCGACGCCGCGACCACAGCGGCGCTCGTCGATGACTACGAGGCGGCACAGCTGCGATCGCTCAAGGCGGGGCTCCTGACGGCCGCCCTCCTCGCCCTCATCTCGCTCGGGTTCACCAGAGAGCTGCCGCACGAGCGGCCAGCTCCCCGGGCCAATCGTGATCCCGCAGCAGTGCCGACCTGAGCTGGATGACCGCCGAGCCGCACGGAACCGCCAACTGAATCGCGCGATCAGAAGGGAGCGCCCGATGGCGAAATGGAACTTCGTGGCAATGGGCCAGGTGGGCCTGACGGGCTGGACCAAGACCGTCGCTCAGCCCGTCGCCCATTCGATCGCCCGCAGGACCGGACGGCCAGAAGCGCAGATTCTCTCGCTCATCGGCGCGGCGTTCCTCGCGATGGCACTAGTCAACTTCCTCCGCGAAGTTGATGCCGTCATCGCAGCCGGGCGAACCCGGCCCTCAGCCAGCCCATGATCTTGCACCACGGACTGGGACGGCTTCGAGAGCAGCCGCGCCTCCCTTTGACCCGCGGGCCCGCACATGTGCCAGATCTATGCCAGAACACGCAGTCACCTACCCGATGCAGGTCTGCCTTGAGCAACGCGAGCCGTACCGGCGTTTCAGCCCGACCCACGCCTCCTCACATGGATCCGCCCCGGGAAGGCAGGCCACCAGGCTGGGCTCACCGGCGGCAACCACGTCCGGATCGCGGTGTTCCTGGCCGCTGTACTGTTCCTGGCGGGCATGGGCAGCCCATTCAAGCTGGACGGGGTGCGCTACGCCCTGATCGCGTTCGGCTCCGTGCTGCTGATCCTCTCGATCGTGCCGATCTTGCGGCAGCCGGGGCTGCGAACTGAAGGGCTCGCCGTGCCCATAGACCCGAATGCTCAGGACCGGCCGGCGCCCTTGCCCGCTGACGGCAATTCTGCTGGGTATTCCTCGCCCCCGCGAATCGGTGAATCCGTGCCCCGGCCACGCGCGGCAGCCTGGCGAGCAGAAGTCGGGAGCCTGATTCAGGCCATCGGTCATAGTGACGACGCGGCCGTGGAGCAGGCAGTTCTCCAGCTGAGCCGGTCCCGCCGGCTCTTCGCTCCGCTCGCCTTTGCTGTTGGCGCCATCGTGATGCTGTTCGACGGGGTGAGGCTGCTCATCACCAACTGGCGGCTCACCCTGATCCAGCTGCTCCCGGCGATGTGGATCTGGATCGCGCTGCTCGATCTGAAGGCCCATGTGCTTCACGGGGACTCCTTCCATGTGTTGCGCGGGCCAGTCGTGGTGCCGGTCGTGCTCGCTGTCGCCGCGATCACTGCGGCGAGCTTCTTCCTCAACGCCGTCTTCGCATTTGCCATTGCCGAGCCAGGACCGCCGATGATCGGGCCCGCGTTCACCCGGGCCCGGTCCAGCCTCACCGTGATCCTGGGATGGGGCGCAGCGGTCGGTGTCTTCCTCGGCGTGTCAACGGTGATCCTCGTCCGCTGGGGGCAGTGGTGGTTCGCTATCTCGCTGAGTGTCATCATCGCCGTGATGATGGTCTGCTACGTCGCCGTGCCGGCCCGGCTCATCGGTGTGCAGACCACGCATTCGAAACGCGACAAGCTCACCCTGACCGCGGTGGGCGGGGCAGTTGGCGCGGTGGTCTGCACCCCGCCCTACGTCCTGGGCCGCATCGGGCTGCTCATGCTCGGCTCACGAGCACTGTTCATCCCGGGCATCATCATTATGGCCATTGGCGTGACATTAGAGGCCGGTACCACAAGCGCAGTCAAGGCGGTCAAGATGAGCGCCAAGCTGCTGCCCGGCCATCAGCAAGCAGCCGGCGATCAAGCACGTCCCAGCGATGCCCCCACCCGTGAAGGCGGCTAACGCTTTCAGCCCCGCGTTGGGTCCGCCAGGTATGCGGCGATCGCCGGCTGCCGGCGCCCGATCAGCCACAGGTCGGCGCGGTGTCCGAGCACCCAGACCACGACCGCGACCCCGCAGGTCAGCGCGACGCACGCCGCGAACATGCCGGCCGATAGCGGGTGGCTGTGGCTGGACAGCACCAGGCCGAACCGCTTGCCCTCGGCATTGATGAAGCTGATCACGTGGTTGTTGGCGCTGTGGGTGAGCACGAGCACGATGACGGCTGGGACGATCATCAGCAAGCACAGGGCGGGCACGAGGACGTAGGGAACGACCGCGAGGATCAGCCAGCGGACGATCATCCGGCGCCACGGGACACGGTGGTCCCAGCGGTAATGCAGCGGCAGCGGGTGATAGGGCCAGCGGATGCCGACCAGCGCCGCCACTGGCAGGCACGCGACAGGGACGACGCAGATTGCGATGATCTCGCTGCCGATGAGCAGCGTGTCGTGGTGCTCCGCCACGACAACGACGGCCAGCACCGCGCACAGCGGGACCACGAAGACCCAGAGCACCGCAGTCTTGGCCAGCAGCAGCCGGCTGATCATGGTGCGGTCACCCAGGGCCGCCAGGACGCGGATCCGATCCGGGGCGAGCATGTTCGTCGCCGGGACGTCGGCATACATCCAGCTGGACAGGATGACGGGAAAGGCGAGCGGGCTCTGCAGCGTGAACAGCCAGCCGCGCGGCAGCAGGAACCACGCGCCGACCATGAGCAGCCCGTTGACCGCGACCACGACGGGCACCTGGTAGGGCGGGCTGAACACCTGTCCCATCTCGGCGGCGACGGCGGCCCGGAAAGTGCCAGGCATGACCGCACCCCGGCCCTGCTCACGCTCCGTGAACCGTGCCAGTGACGCCCGCGCTTGCCCGCCACGCGTCGGCGTTCCGCGGACTGGAGTCCCTGTCATCGCCACCCCCGCCCGTTTCTTCTGTAAGCATTGGCCCAGGAGCGGATCACCGGCCATCCCGGAGGTGGAGAACTGAGCTTTTCACTACGCGCCTTCGGGACCTCCTTGGCTCGCACCCAAACTGATGGTTCCTCGGCTGCAGGCAACCTGTCATCACCTGCCAGTCTTCTTCACCTAGGTGACCCGACCACGCCGTCCCAGCCGCGCTGGGCCTCTTCTCAGAGACGGTCTGTAGTTGCGTCCGGCGCGGTCAGAACACCTAGGCAGTCAGGGCTCGGCTTCGGCTCCTTACTGCCTGCGCACCAGCGACTGTAGGCAGCTATGCCTGCTCGCGGCGGCCGACGTGAGTACAGACACCGCCCCGCGCGCCGAGCCTGCCGTCAACCAACGCGCGGCCCTGGCCAGCAGACACCGCTCCTAGGAGTGGACCGGACCGCCAGGACGCCGGCGCGACTGGATACTTGCAAATACGGCAACAGTCAGGGGCAGACATGGCCCTCCAGGAGGGCCGGGTGGTGACCAGGTGGCAAAGGTCACGGGACCGACGATAAGGCGATTTGCGCAGGTGACAGGGCTGGCCAGTGTCGGTTCAACGCCTGGAATCCGGTGTCCTGCCAGCACCTACAGCCGGGGAACATGCCCGATCCGGGCATACGTACGGCGGCCCATCGGGCCGCCGTTGCTGTACTTCCGTGCTGTACACCCACTACGGCGGCCAACTGGACTCGCCATGGCCCGCGAGCAGGCCGCAGCTGGGCTGGAGCTAGACAGGGATGAGGTCGATGTGGATATCAGCGGCTTCCGCCAGGACCCTTAGGTCGCCCGGATCAGAGGTGAGAATATCGTCCCCGTCGGCGGCCAGGCACACCACGGTGGCGTCAATCGCATCCCGCTGGCCACTGCGGGCCAGCAGCAGCCCCGCCCGGCGCCCCAGCGGGTCATCGATCGCTGCGACATCGGTCCCGGCGAGCAGCCTGGCGACTGGTACCTGGCGGCCACGGCCACCACGCCAGACCTGCGCGACCACTCCCCCGCTGGTCACCGGCACCCGGCCCGCTAGCCGCTCCCGCTTCACCAACGCCACCACCCCGCGATCCCCGCGCTCCACCGCGACGAACGCCCCCGCATCCAAGACCAGCATCAGGCCGCACCCTGGCCACGGCCTCTGCCCTTGCGCCGGGACTCCGGCGCGCCGCGCACCACGACCGCCCGGCTGCGTGCGCTGCGGGCAGCCTCCCGCATCTCCTCCTCGGAGATCTCGCCATGCTCGGCCTCGTACCCCGCCAGGAACTCATCTAGTGCCCGCAGCCGCCGGTCATGGTCAGCTTTCAGCCGCAGCGCATCATTGACCCAGGCGCTCACGCTCTCTGCCTGCCCAGCGGCCACCGCCTCCTGAGCCACCGCTACCAGCTCCGCGTCCACCGACGCCGACATCCGCTGCTTCGAACTCATACAAACATGCTACACTTCTGCCACGAATGTATGAAACCGATGCCACTCCTTCCCTGCGGCGGCGCGGGTTCGGCGGGACCGGCTCTCTTCCTCGCCGCTGACCGCACGGATACGCGGGAATGGCAGACCCGGCTGCTGCCCGCAGCCGCCGGGCAGATGGCCTGCGACGCCGCAGGACGCAAGTACAGCCAGCCGCCCGCCACCCCGACGGTTCTGGACCACCGGGGCTTTCCTCGTTGCCGAGTGTGGCCTGTGCGGAGCACGGGCGGTGAATGGCAGCTATCGAGGAAAGCCGGGACCTGCCCCGTTCGGGACGTGGTGCCACGAATGGGGCCAAGGCTCGCCAAACCAGAATTCCGTTCGCGACGGTGGGGCCGCTGCTGGCCCGCCGGTAGATGCAGCCGGCACCGACACCCACACCGGCCGTCGGCTGTGGGCCAGTCGTGGCTGAAGGGCTCAGATCTGCTGGCTCTGCCTGTCGCCTGACCGGCCAGCTGAGGCTCAGCATGTAGCGCACCTCGTCTGTGCCCGGAACCGGGCCAGCGAGGTGGAATCCCTGCCGTTCAAGCAGGCGGCGGGAAGCGCTGTTCTTCACACCGGTAACCGCGGTCAGCCGGCGGATTCCGGGCACCGCCGCCAGGCGCTGGACGAAGGCGGCCACGGCGGCGGTGCCCATCCCCTTGCCTCGCGTGGACGGGGCCAGGCTATAGCCGATCTCAACACGACCCTCACTGTCGGGCGGGCCGTGGGTCCCCAGATCGCCGACGACCCGTTCATCAGCGCGGCGGACGATGAACCAGACGGTAGGCAGGACGGCGGCCGCGCCGGAGTCGATGTCGCGGATTGCGACGCCCATCGCCTGGGGGATCCTGTCGTGCAGGGCTCCCGTCTCGAACGTGCGCGTGATCGGCCCGCCCGCGAGCACGTCTTCCGCGATGCGGCGAGTGACCGGCTGGAGCAGCACATCTCCGGCCTCGATGGTCCACTGGCGCTGCCAGTTAGCGGAGCCTGGAACGGCTGGCTGTGTCATGATCGGCTTCCTCCCAGACCATTGCCTGCCCGACAGACCCTAGCCAGCCGCAGTGCGCCGCGATCGTGGATTCCGTCGCCTGGCACACGATCAGACGCCGGCAGGCCGAGGGCCAGCTACCTCGGCTCAGAGCACCCAATTGGGCGCGGCTTGTCCGGCCGCACCAGGGCAGAGCGCCGCGCCAGGACTGGTGACCTCCTGCAGATCACAAAGGCGCTGCTCACCCGGGAGAGATGACGACGCCTGCGTTACCGCTGGCCAGACGGCCATCGTCCGGTGGATCTTGCCCCTCAGAATGCCCCTCACGAGGCGAACGCTCACCAGTTTTGTATTCGAATTATGTGTTTGAGCTGGGTGGAGCTAAGCGGGCTCGAACCGCTGACCTCTTGCATGCCTGTGAGTCTTGGCATGTCGGTACCGGGCATTCCGGCTGGGACCGGCCAGTGTTGGTGCCTGGTGGCGCCGGGTGACTCCTTGCATGCCTGACCGCCTTTGGCGTGTCTTGGATATGACTTGTCCCCGGTGCTGCCAGCACCGGCCTGGCCACCCTCGTTGGCCTGATCAGAAGCTTGTCCGGCCGTGAGGCCGTGACTCATCACAGGATTGCCGCGGGAGTTTCCCTCCAGGCCGGTGCCGCCCTTCCAGGATGACACTGCAGGAGGAGACGACAGTGCGCGTTGCCGAGGACGCTGACCTGATCACCGGGGTTGACACCCACCTGGACACTCACACCGCAGCGATCTGCGACGCCCGCGGCCGGGCGGTGTCCCAGCTGCAGGTGCCCGCCACCACGGCAGGGTATGAGCAGCTGCTGGCCTGGGTCAGGACGGCTGCCAGGGATCGCCAGGTCATCTGGGCGGTGGAAGGGACCCGGCATTACGGGCTGGGCCTGGCCCGGTACCTGGCCAGCCAGGGCCAGCAGGTGTCCGAGATCGACTGCAGCCGGCACATCGGCAAGCGCCGGGCCGGCAAGAGCGACCCGATCGACGCCGCCCGCGCCGCCCGCGAGCTACTCGCCCGGCCCTGGCCTGCGCAGATGCGTGCCGACGGGGACCGTGAGGCGCTGCGGCTGCTGATGACCGACCGGGACAACGCCGTCCAGTCCGCCAAGACCGCCCGCACCGCCCTGGCCGCCGTCCTGGTCACCGCCCCCGCACCGCTGCGCGAACGGATCCGGCCGCTGCCCCGCGAGCGGCGGGCGAAAGAGTGCGCCGCGCTGACCTGCCCGGCCGGAGCAGACCGCCAGACCCGGGTCCTGCACCAGACCCTGATCCGGCTCGGCCAGCGCATCGCCGCCCTCGCGGAAGAGGCTGCCGGGCTCGAGACCCAGATCGCCGAGATCGCCGAAGACATGACCCCCGGCCTGGTCGCCGCCGAACCCGGCCTCGGCGCCCTGTCCGCCGCCCAGATCCTGCTGTCCTGGTCACCCGCCGGCCGGATCCACAGCGAGGCAGCGTTCGGCATGCTGTCGGGCACCGCCCCGGTCCCGGTGTCCTCCGGCCGCACCGACCGCCACCGGCTCAACCGCCTCGGCGACCGCCAGCTCAACCGCGCCATCCACGTCATCGCCGTCAACCGGATGCGCTGCCACCCGCCAACCCAGGCCTACGCCCAGCGCCGCCGAGCCGAAGGCAAAACCGACAGGGAAATCCGCCGCTGCATCAAGCGCTACCTCGCCCGCCACCTCTACCGCACTCTTAGCAAGGGTTGACAAACATAGAAGCGTCATGAACCAACAGCATGTCCACGGCCGACACCATACGGTGCGCCAACTGTGCAAACACTAACTCACGCGAGCTGAGCCTGACTCAGGCTGACGCTCGCTAACACCATTCTGCCCCTCAAAGTGCCCCTCGGAATGATCTCCCTGAGACTGCCCAGCCGCACGATCAACCGTGACCGAACAGACATTCGACTACTCGGGCAGAAGCGCGACCAGGAGACAGGACTCCCCATCCGTCGACCACTTAGAGTGATCACAGACCAGGCTCATCGGCAACCAGCGAACGACCAGATCGAGTGATACACGGGTGATCATCTCGCTAAATTCCCGGGTGATCATCGCCAATATTCGATCCGATTTGCGCCGCGTGCAGGGGTTCGGACTTCATCGAGAACGCGATCTTCGCATCGGCGGTGCGGGGGTGGGGGCGACGGCGCAGTTGCGGGCAGTCCGGACCCAGCCACCGCGACGCGGAACTCCATGCTGAGCCAAGACGTCAGGCGCTCGAGCCATAGCAATGCTCAATCAACGCGCGGTTTCACCCCACCATGCCTACTGACTGCGTGGAACGAAACTGTCGGCCGTCCTCCATAAGCTGGTCGCGGGCACGGACGGAGGGGCTATGGAACACGCTGACGTCGAGCGCCTTCGCGAGCGGCATCCGGCGTGGCGCCTGCTCCGGGCAGGCAACGCGCCGCTGGTGCTGACCTTTCTCGGCCGGTTCTTCGTCGAGGACAACAACGGGGCGACGTCCGGGCCAGAGCTGAGCACCGCGCTGGACGATGACTTGTACGCACTCAACGCAGGCAACTCGGACAAGCTGCGCTACCCGAAGCCGGCTACCGATTATCTCGACGACTGGGCGCACGCCGACGCCGGCTGGCTACGCCGCTTCTACCCGCTCGGGTCGGACGAGGTGCACTATGACGCCACCCCGGCTTTCGAGAAGGCCTACGCCTGGGTGACCGGGCTGGGCATCCGGCCGTTCGTCGGTACCGAGTCACGCCTGCACATTGTGGTCGAGCTACTGCGCCAGATCATCCACGGCGCCGAGACCGATCCGCAGGCCCGGCTGGCCGAACTGCACCGGCGACGCGACGTGATCGACCGCGAGATCGCCGAGGTCGAGGCAGGCAACCTGGCCGTCCTCGGCACAACCGCGCTCCGCGACCGGTACCAGCAGTTCGCCGCCACCGCGCGTGACCTGCTCTCGGACTTCCGCGAGGTCGAGGAGAATTTCCGAGGCCTAGACCGCGCTGCCCGCGAGCGGATCGCGGCCTGGGGGGGCAGCAAGGGGGATTTGCTCGGCGAGCTGGTCAGTAGCCGCTCGGACATAAACAGCTCCGACCAGGGCCGCAGCTTCCAGGCGTTCTACGATTTCCTGCTGTCCGAGACACGGCAGGACGAGCTAACCGACCTCCTGGCGCGCGTCCAGTCCGTCGAGCAGGTCGAGGCGGACGGGCGGCTGCGCACCATCCACCACGACTGGTCCGAAGCCGCGGAGCGCACCCAGCAGACCGTCCGGCAGATCTCCGAGCAGCTACGCCGCTTCCTCGACGACCAGGTCTGGCTCGAGAACCGCCGCGTGCTCGACCTCGTCCGCTCCATCGAGGCGTCAGCGCTCGCCTGCCGTGACCAGCCACCGGAAGCCGGGCTGGAGGTAGACGAGCCGGGCGTGGGGATCGCCCTGCCGTTCGAGCGGCCGCTCTTCGACGCCCGTCCCGCCGCACGGGTCGAGAGCCTGCTCGACCCGGACGCCGACGACGAGGCCGATGTGACCGCCCTGTTCAGCCAGACCTTCGTCGATCAGGCCCGGCTGGCCGACAATATCCGCGCGGCCGTGCCCGAGCGGGGCTCCGCCCTGCTCGACGACATCGTCAGCGTCTACCCGGTCGAGCAGGGCGCCGCCGAGATCGTCGGCTACCTGGCACTCGCAGCTGACGATCTTGAGGTGATCGTGGACGAGCGGGACGAGACGGTCATCGACTATGACGATGGCGAGATCACTCGCCGGGCTCGGCTGCCGAAGGTGACGGTGACCCGCCGATGAGGACCCCTGAGGAGCACGCCGTGGCCGCGGCGATCATCCATCTCATGCGCGGCGTCGTGTACCGCGAGCAAGATGAGACCACCTGGACCGTTCTCGGCCGCCACGCCCCGGCCGTCCGCGACCACTTCGCCGCGATCGGCGTCGACGTGATCGTCGACGACACGGAGGGGTACGCCTACCTGCACAGCCGACCGGATGCCGACGGCGAGGATCCCCTGCCCCGCCTGGTGGCCCGGCGCACGCTCACCTACAACGTGAGTCTGCTGCTCGTCCTTCTCCGCAAGCGACTCGTCGAGTTCGAGACGGCAGGCGGCGAGGGCAAGCTGGTGCTCAACCGCGATCAGATCGTGGAGATGCTCCGGCTGTTTCTCGCCGAATCGACCAACGAGGCGCGCGTGATCGACCAGGCCGACAGCACCATCCGCCGGGCAGCGGAGCTCGGGTTCTTGCGCCAGCTGCGCGGGCGCACCGACCAGTGGGAGGTACGCCGCATCCTCAAGGCGTACGTGGACGCGCAGACGCTCTCGGACTTCGCCGGCAAGCTGGCCGACTACGCTGGAGCAGGCTCGCGTCAGACTGGTGGCGGCGATGAGTGATCAGCCGTTCGCCGCATCTCAGCTGGGCAGCGATGACACCCAGGCGGGCTACCGGCTGCACCGGCTCGAGGTGTTCAACTGGGGGACGTTCGACAAGCGCGTCTGGCGTCTGTCTCCCGAGGGAGCCACCGCGCTGCTCACCGGGGACATCGGCAGTGGCAAGTCCACCCTGGTCGATGCGCTCACCACGCTGCTGCTCCCCGCGCAGCGCATCTCGTACAACAAGGCCGCCGGGGCCGACGCCAGGGAACGCACGCTCCGCAGCTACGTCGAGGGCCACTACAAGTCCGAGCGGATCGAGGCCACCGGCAGCTCGCGCCCGGTAGGGCTGCGCGACCACCGGCACTACTCGGTCGTGCTCGGCGTCTTCGCCAACGCGGGATTCGACGAGACCGTCACGCTGGCGCAGGTGTTCCACCAGAAGGACCGGGCTGGCCAGCCGGACCGGTTCTTCGTCACCTCACCGAAGCAGCTGTCAATCGAGGCCGACTTCACCGACTTCGGCGCCGACCTGACCGACCTGCGCCGTCGGCTGCGGGCCGGCGGTGCGGAGATCCACAACGTCTTCCCTGATTACGCCCGGAAGCTCCGGCGCCTGCTCGGCATCAGGTCCGAGCAGGCGATGGAGTTGTTTCACCAGACCGTATCGATGAAGTCGGTCGGCAATCTCAACGAGTTCGTCCGCGATCACATGCTGGAGCCAGCCGATGCTACCGAGAAGGTCCGAAACATCGTCGCCCACTTCGGAGACCTCACGAAGGCGCACGACGCAGTCAAGCGTGCGCGCGAGCAGCTCGAAGCACTGCAGCCGCTGGTCGCGACGAGTGAGCGCTACGACGAGGCGCTGGCACGGCGCGGCGAACTGGAGCTCCAGCGCGACGCGGTGCGCTTGTACATCGCCGAACTGCGCATCGGGCTGCTCACCGAGGAGATCGCCGCGCACACAGCTCTGCGCGACAGCCGGGCTCATGCGGCGGCAGAAACCAGGGCGGCGCACGACAGCCTCGTCCGCGAGCGCGAAGGGCTGATCGCTGCCCGCGCTGCGGCCGGCGGAGACCGGATCAGCCTGCTCGAACAGCAGGCCGCCGCGGCCCGTGCCCAGGCGGCCGAACGGCGGCAGCGGCGGACCGATTTCGACGCCCTCGTACGCACGGCCGGCCTGGCCAGCGTCACCGACGCGGCGGCGTTCGCGACGGTCTCGGCCGCCGTAGCCACGGCCCGGGCGGAGGCTCAGGCGCAGCACGCAGGGCTGGATGGGCATCTGGAGGCGTCTATCGCGGCGCGCAGCGACCTGCGCCGGTCCGGCGACGAGACGCGCGCCGAGCTGGCCAGCCTGGCCGTTCGTCAGAACAACCTGCCGGCCGGCCAGGTGGAGGTGCGGACCCAGCTCTGCGCCGAGCTCGGCATGACCGAGTCCGAGCTGCCATTCGCCGGAGAGCTGCTCGATGTCGCCGAGGAGTTCTCGGCCTGGCGGGGCGCCGCCGAGCGCGTGCTACGCGGCTTCGCGCTGTCGCTGCTGGTGCCGCAGCAGCATTACGACCGGGTGGCCCGCTGGGTGAACGAGCACCGGCTCACCTACCGCCGCAGCGATGGGCGGATGGCGGGCAGCCGGCTGGTGTACGAGCGGGTGCCGGCCCGGCGCGTTCCGCTGCAGCCGCGCAACGCCGGCCGCATGCTGCTCCTCGCTGACACCATCGACATCGCGGACGGCCCGTTCCGCGACTACATGCGTGACGAGCTGGTCCGGCGGGCCGACTTCACCTGCGTTGACACGATCGAGCAGTTCCGTGACGAGCACCGGGCCGTGACCCGTCAGGGACAGGTGCGGGCCGGCGACCGGCACGAGAAGGACGACCGGTCACGCGTCGATGACCCGCGCTCCTGGGTCCTCGGCTGGATCAATGAGCGCAAGATCACAGCGCTTACTGCGCATCTGGTCGAGTTGCAGGGCCAGTTCGACCAGACCGATGCGGAACACTCCCGGCTGCGCGATCAGCGCAACCAGGTGGCGGCCCGGCTGTCGGCGCTGGATGGCCTGGCTGTGTTCCGCGCGTGGACCGAACTGGACTGGGCGGACGCCGACGGGCGGGCGATCGCCGCGAAGGAAGAGCGCCAGCGGCTGATCGCAGGCTCGTCTGCCCTCGCCGAGATCGAGCAGCGGCTGAAAGATAACGAGGCCAGCTCGGTCCAGCGGCGGAGCGAGCTTGATACTCTCACCGGCGATGTGCGGGTCGAGAACGAGCTGATCAGGCGAGCGAAAGCAGCCCGCGACGCCGACCGGGTCTTCGTCTCCGGGCTAGGCGAAGCTGCCCAGGCCGCCGCCCGCCCCTCCTTCGACCAGCTCACAGCGCGGCTCGGTGACGCTCTGCCCCGATCAGCCGACGCGTGCGCAGCTGCCGCCGATTCCCTCACTGCCGCGCTGAATGGTGCCATCGACCGCGTCGGCCGCGAGCTCGGCGGCTATGTCCAGAGCCTGATCCAGTACATGGCCGAGGTCCGCCGCCGCTGGCCCGAGGCGACAACCGAGATGGACGCCCATGTCGAGGCCCGGGACGAGTTCCGCGCGTTCCACGCCCGGGTTGCGACTGACGACCTGCCTCGGTTCGAGGACGAGTTCAAGCGGCAGCTCAACACGAACGCCATCCGCGAGCTCGCCCAGTTCAACAACTGGCTACGGCGTCAGTCGCAGGACATCCACGCCAGGGTCGACCGCATCAACGAAGCCCTCGGTGCGATCGACTACAGTCTCGGCCGGTACATTAAGCTCGTCACTGAACGCACAGTTAACGCCGAGGTGCAGGATTTCCGCACCGAGCTGCGCGCCGCGACCGACGACACGCTCTCGGCGGACGACGACCACTATTCTGAGCAGCGATTCCTGGACGTGCAGCGGATCATCGAGCGCTTTCGCGGGCGGGACGGGCACACTGACTCCGACCGCACGTGGACTCGCCGGGTCACTGACGTCCGCAACTGGTTCACTTTCTCGGCCTCTGAGCGAGACCGCGAGACCGACCAGGAATGGGAGCACTACCGAGACTCCGACGGCAAGTCCGGCGGCCAAAAGGAAAAGCTGGCCTACACCATCCTCGCCGCCTCGCTGGCCTACCAGTTCGGACTGGAATGGGGCGCCCCGAAGTCGCGCGACTTCCGGTTCGCGGTGATCGACGAGGCCTTTGGCCGCGGCTCGGACGTCTCGACCCGCTATGCGCTAAACCTGTTCGCCCGGCTCGGCCTTCAACTGCTGATCGTCACCCCGCTGCAGAAAGTGCACGTGATCGAGCCCTACGTGCGGGCGATCGGGTTCGTCGACAACCCGACCAGCAGCTATTCCCGGCTGCAGACCCTGACCATTGAGGATTTCCGGCGACATCAGGCGGGCCGCGAAGCATGATCGCGTGGACAACCCGCTCAGACATCCGGGCGCGGGTAAGGCGGCGTTGGGACGACGGGTCGATCCTGCGTGCGCTCGCCGGAGCCTCGCCATTTCCGGTGGTGGACGTGGCGCTGCGCGGGCCAAAGCCGGCCGAGATCGGCGACGACTTGGACGCGGTGCGCTCGTGGATCGCCGCGCTGGAAGCCGGGAGCCGGGGCGGCTCGCACTACACGCTCCGGTACGCGCCTGTGGGCGGCCGCCTGATCGGCCGTAACAAGCTGCCGAGCCGTGCCATCATCGAGTCGTATGAGCAGGCCGCGGCGCTGCTCGGCGTCGGCGACCAGGTGCAGGCGTACCAGGCCGTGCTGTCGGTCGTCGCCACGGAGCCAGTTCTCTCGGCCTGGGTCGGGAGCAAGCCACTGCGGGCGCTGGAGGTCGCGGACATGTGGCCGGCGCTGCTGTCGGCCTACGCCTGGCTGGAGCACGCGCGGGGCTCCGGACGCTACCTGCGCGAGATCACCGCTCCGGGAGTTGACACGAAGTTCGTGGAACGGCACCGCCCGCTGCTGGCCCAGCTACTCAGGGTGCCTACGGCCGCTGCGGGCTTCCTCACCACGCTGGGGCTGAGCGGCAAGCCGGAGACCTTGCGCCTGCGGGTGGACCCGTCGCTGAACCTAGCTGCAGGGCTGTCCGATCTCACCGCGCGGGTAGACGAACTGGTGACGCTACAGATTGCCGCCAAGCTCGCCGTGATAGTCGAGAACGAGATCACCTTCCTCAGCGTGCCCGTGCCCGCTGAGGGCCTCGTTCTGTGGGGAAAGGGCTTCGAGGTTGACCGCGCCGGGTCGATGCCGTGGCTAACCAACGCCGACATCGCTTACTGGGGAGACGTCGATACCCACGGCTTCGCCATCCTCAACCAGCTGCGCGCGTGGCTGCCGCAGACCCGCTCCGTGCTGATGGACCGCGACACACTATTGGCCCATCGCGACCGCTGGGTGACCGAGGCAACTCCGACCGCTGCTCGCCTCAGCCGGCTCACCACCGGCGAGGAAGCGCTCTACCACGATTTGATCACTGACCGCCTCGGCCCACGGGTCCGCCTCGAACAAGAGCGCATCGACTGGGCCTGGGTAGCCGAGCGGCTCCCACACTAACGAGCGCAACGGTGAACAGATCGCATATGGCCGCAAGAACGGCGACCGAAGCGTCGATTGATTCGCGATGTTCGATGGCTGCGTTATCTGGTCGAAGTCAAGTTGACCCGTCCGTCGAAACGATCCGGCTCGCCGACAACATTGATGTCCCCGGAGATCAACTGCTGTACTATCCGTCACTCGTCCCGTTCGATAAATGCCTCGATCGAGGACCATGAGGTTCAGGATCCTCACCGGGTGCAATCACGCCTCAGGCCACTTCGCTCACGGCGGCGAGCCGGCGCAGTCGCTGTGCTTCTTCGGCTAGGTGCTCGATCGCATCCCGCAGTGAGGTTCCGCGCTCGGCGGCCAGCCCGGCCAGGACCCATCCCCGGATCAGTGCCCCGACCGGCACCCCGGCTTGGGCCGCGATCCGCTCGATCTCGGCGAACTCCTCAGCCGGCAGCCGTACCGACTGAACCACTGACCGGCCGTGCCGCTCGCCCCGCGTCCCTTCCGGAAGCGGCAGCTCACGTGTGGCCTCCGATTCAGCCTGCGCGATCTCCACCGCCCGCTTCGCGTCCATCACTCGCCCCTCTCATACCGCCACCGGTCTGAGGAGTTGGACTCCCAGCCGTTGGCACCCCAGTAACCGCCGTCCTCACGGTGGACCAGGATCACGGTCAGAATCTTGGTCCGGCTGTGGCAGTAACCGATCACCCGCACGCTGCGCCCAGACTTGCTGCGCGGATCCGGATCAAACCAGACCGCGTCGATGTCGGCCAGAGCCTCATCCGCCTCTTCGGGCGTCACCTGGTGGCTGGCCTGCATATGCCCAGCACCATGGATCCAGTCCACATCGACCTTCACAACTACGATTCTACTACACGCGAGAACGAGCCACCATGTCCAGCCGCCTCCGCCTTACGAGGCAGGGGCCCGGCCGCAGGACTGGGGTCACGCTGAGAGATCCGGAACAGTCGTGGAGAACGCTCGCCGAACCGCCGATCTGGCGTGTAGGCGGGATCGAGTGAGCCGAGGCGTTGGCTGCGCATAACTGGATGGTCTGCACGCCGGGCCGGGGATTTGGGCCTGCTGGGTGATTGTGATTTTTTTGGGCGCTGTGCGCAAGGCGTCAGGCTGGTCACGAGCCGTTGCGGGTGACGGCCTCAGCCTCGATCCACCGCATTAATGGGAGTGGTCGTTTCCGGATTGGCTAGCCGGGCGATGTGATCTTGGGTGCGGGTGCGGGCGTGTTTGCCTGGCCGCTCACTGTTGTGCGGGGTGTCCGGGTGGCTCGGTTTCAGGGCTGGGCGGCCGGTTGGCCTTCGGTTGCGTTGACCTGGTCTGGGCTGGTCAGGCCACAGTTGCTGGCGGACCGCAGGCGGCTTCGAAGAGGTTCAGCCACTCCTGGTGGTGGTGCCAGCCTTCGGGCAGGTGCAGGGTGAGGTGGCCGCGGCCGTGGCGGGCGGTGCGGGCCGCGACGTCGACGAGGTCGCGGCGGACGGTGGCGCCGCGGGCCCTGGCGTAGGTGCGGCTGGCGAGAGCGCCGGCGGCGCGCAGCAGGTTGCCGGTGATGGCCGCGCAGGCCAGCCATGCGGCGTTGGCGGCGAAGGAGCCTGACGGCAGGTGAGCGAGGGGCCCGTCGTTCCAGTCGGCGAAGACCTGCTCGATGACGGCGTGGTCGCGGTGATGCTCCTCGGCCTGGATCGTCTCGAACGGGCTGTCGGTGAACACGGCGTGGTAGCGCCAGACCGGGAACAGCTCGGCCTGCCCGTCAGCGGTTTTGGTGTTCATGTCACGGACCCGGCGGACGATCAGCCGGGCGGTGAGCGGGGCCGGGGCCTGGCCCCGGCGCCCGTAGACAGCGAACGCGGTGTATTCCACCTCGGCGACTTCGGCGTCGGAGACCCAGCAGCCCAGCTGGTCATCCCACAGCGCCCGGGGATAGGAGATCGGTGTCCAGGCGGCGGGCGGGATCGCGGCGATCGCGGCCTTGACCGACAGGTTCAGCTGCGCGGTAACCGAGAAGCACGCCCCCGCGCGGCGGACCGCCCAGATGGCCGCCCGGCTGTAGTACGCCGAGTCCATCCGGACCACGAGCGTGCCGCTGCACGCGGTGTCGCGGGCCGCGCCGACCGCCTCGGTGATGAACGACGCCGCGCCGCGGGCGGAAGCCGCGCTGCCGCCGCGCAGCCGCACGCCAGCGATGACCGGGGCGGCCAGCGGGGTGCTGACCGCCGCCGCGAGCACGTTCAGGCCACGGACCAGCAGGCTCTTGCCGCTGATCTTGGTGAACCCGAACGCCGCCCCCTGCTTGTGGTATCCGGACACCCGCTTCTGCTGGGAGTCGATATCGAGAAACGCCAGGACGTCCTTACCGGGCAGCAGCGGCGTCTGGCGGGCCAGCTCCGCCAGGAACTCCCGGTTCACGGCCTCGAGCTGCCGGGCGCTGCCCCAGGTGAACGAGCGCAGGAACGACCCCAGGGTGGACGGCGCCCGCACCCCGCCGAACAACACTGGCATCGCGCCGTGCCGCAGCACGTCCATGTCGTCGATGCTGTCCGCCCCGGCCGCCATCCCCGCGACCAGGCAGCCCACCTTCACATCGGCGTTCACGCCGGCCGGGAGGACGGTCCTGACATGAGCGGTGGTGAGGTCCGCCAGCCCGCGCCGCTGCGCCAGGGCCATCAACGGGACCAGCCCAGCCCGCGACACGAGATTCGGGTCATCAAACGACGCGTGTGTCTTCGCCAGTTCATGTAACAATCGCATCTGCGAGGTGTCCTCTCTAACGGGACGGCGGAAGCGTCAGCAACTCCCATCGTCCCAGCTCAGAGGGCACCTTTCGCGTCAACGCGCCCTAATACACCGCTATTTACACGGTGGATCGAGGCTCAGGGCGGCTGGTGGTTTCCTGCGCTCAGGCTTCCTGATCTGCGCGGCCGCCGGCCGCTGGTGCCGATCGCCGGCGGGTGTGCGACGCTTCGCCTCATGGACCAGGCAGATAGCGTGCCCGCAGGATTGGGTGCGCCAGGAAATGTCTTCTACTTCGTCGCTGATCTTGCCGCTGCGGCGGCGTGGTATTCGGCGCGGCTTGGTACCGCACCGGTTACCCGGGCTTCGCAGCTGGTGATGTTCGACCTTCCCGGGGCTCGGCTGACGTTGCATGAGGCGGATGAGTTCAATCAGCCGGGGCCGTCCGGGACGGTCCCGTATTGGACAGTCTCCGACGTTGACGCCACGGTGGCTGAGTGGAGCCAGCACGGCGCGAGCGCGCACCGGGGCCCGAAGACGATCATGACCGGTGAGCGGCTGTGCCAGATGCTTGATCCGTTCGGCAACCTGTTCGGGTTGCGGCAGCCAGCTTGACTGGGGCTGCCGGGCACCGTGCGGGATGGCGATCGCCGCTTTCGGCCTGGGCATGGGAGCATCTGGGCGCCGCCAGCCGGGTCAGACAGCGATGGTGCGGACGTTGAGCCGGGCGATGTTAACGACTTCGCCGACGCCGCTGGTGAGGACCATCTTGCCCAGCCCAAGAGCGAACCCGCGAGCGTCCTCCTCGCAGACGTGGCGGGGCATGTCAAGCGCGTCCCTGCGGGCGCTCAGCAGCTGGGCTGCGCGGGCCGGTCCACGCCACCTTCCGTGACGAGCGGAGCGAGGCACCCGCTCAAGTAACCGCCGTTCTGGACGGCCGTCAGTATCCTTGCGCTGATCAGTTCAGGCAGGCAGATCTGGTAGATCTGCGCGCGGAGGCGGCTTGGGGCAGTTTCTCGAATACCGCGACCTGGCTGTGGCTACGACGCGTGCGGCTTTGCTTCGAATTGGGAGCGCTACAGGCGCGGGTGCTCGGGCCGGCTGCTTGCAGCTCTCGCAATGCCGGCTAGCACCGGGCGCCTTGTGAGCTGGACCTGCCGGTTGAATGGCGTGGGGCCAGGTCGAGATGTGCGCTTGTGGCGAGTTGCGGGTGGATTGCTGCCACCGGGGGAGAGATCCGCGTTCACGGTAGCGTGACTCTCGCCGCTTCGTACAATCAATACGCGGTCGTACGTATAACATCTGGAGCGGGCTCGTGCTTGTCAATACCGATTATCTGGTCGTGGGAGCGGGTGCGACCGGTCTTGCGTTCGTCGATGCGCTGGCAGTGGCGGCGGATGTTGAGGTGACGCTGGTCGACCGCCAGCCCGCCCCGGGAGGCCACTGGCTGCACGCGTATCCGTTCATTCGCCTGCATACGCCTTCCGCGTACTACGGGGTTAACTCGCTCGCCCTCGGCGTTGACAGGATCGACCAGGCTGGCGAGAACGCCGGATACTACGAACGGGCAACCGGCAGCGAAGTCCGCGAGTACTTCGCCGAGGCGGCCGCGCGGCTTGCGCAGACGGGGCGGGTCCGGTTGCTCACCGGCCATGAGCACCTGGGCGGCGGAAGTAACGGCGAGCATGTCAAAGACTTGAGCACGGGGGAGCTTCACGATGTCGTGGTGCGTCGCAAAATCGTCGACGCTCGCTATCTCGAGACGTCGATCCCCGCCACTCACGCCCGCCCGTTCGATGTGGCACCAGGGGCACGGGTAATACCTGTCAACGACTTGCCAGAGACAGCGGGATCGGCCCCCTCCTATGCCGTGCTGGGGGCCGGCAAGACGGCCGCGGACGCCTGCATCTGGCTTCTGGATAACGACGTTGAGCCAGACCGGATTCGGTGGATCCGGCCCCGTGACGCGTGGTTTTATGACCGCCGCCACTTTCAGCCGCTGGAGCAGGTGGGCGCAATCATGGAGGGGCTATCCCTCGACGCCGAGGCTGGCGCCAGTGCGGCGAGCATCGATGACCTCTTCGAGCGGCTCGAGGCCGCAGGGCGGCTCGTGCGCATCGACCCCTCGCGGCCGGCAACGATGTACCGCGGCACGATGCTCAGTGCCCGCGAACTGGAGGCCGTGCGGCAGATCGAAGACGTCGTCAGGCTCGGCCGAGTGCGACGGATCGAGGCCGGCCGGATCGTGCTTGAGCGCGGGGAAACCGAAACCGGCCCGGACGTCCTCCACGTGGACTGCACCGCCCCAGGCTTGAACAACGCCCCCGCCACGGCCATCTTCCAGCCCGGTCGGATCGTGCTCCAGCAGGTGCGATTCCTCTCACCCACTTTCAACGCTGCGCTCGTCGGCTTCGTCGAGGCCAACCGCGACGACGACGCGGACAAGAACCGGCTCTGCCCACCCAACCCCTACCCGAGCACCATCGAGGACTGGCCTCGCATAATAAGCCGCACGTGGCGCACAGAGGGACGATGGTTGAGCGAGCCCGACGTCTCGGCGTGGGTGGCCGCCAGCCGGCTCAACCTTCTGCAGGCGCTTCCCGATCACGCGGCCAAGCCGTCCGTGCAGTCGGCGGTCAAACGCTTTCTCACGCACGTCAATGGGGCAATCGAGCGGCTCAAGCAGTTCGGCGAACCGAGCAATTGAGCATCAATGCGGACTACCCCATAACCGGCGGATCTGTCCACTTGACCTGGCTAGCGAGACAGTCATTAGCGGAGTACCGAGTCGGCGCTCGGGAGCGGCGGCTGGCTGATGAACACAGCCTGTGCGACGGCCGCGGTGACCTGGTGTAATGGCGGTGGGCGTCTTACCTTGGGGTTCTCGTTGTTCGCTGGGGCCTCGGCAGGCCCAGCATCGGGGTCTCCGCCTGAGTCCCGGAGGTTGTGCGTGCCGAAAACCTGTGCCTCCTGGGCAGATGCGTCTGCTGGAAGTCGGCGTCTCGGTTCCCTATCCGGCACATTGCTGGCAGGTGCTGGCCCGCCGGGGCTGTGCAATGATCTTCGGCTTGTGGGCTTGAAACTGGTCTTTCTGATCGTGTCCCGTGCGGTGTCGGTACTGGGCTTGTCGCGGCGGGAGTCGTGGTGGAAGGACGCGGAGATCTTGATGCTGCGCCATCAGCTCGCTGTCGCCCAGCGCGAGCGGCCTCGTACTCACTTCCGACTGACGTGGCCGGACCGGGCGTGGCTGGCGATGCTCGCCGGGACGCTGCCAGTCGAGCGCCTGGCCGCGATGCGGCTGATCGTCACTCCCGGCACGATCTTGGGGTGGCATCGCAGCATCGTGCGCCGCCGCTGGACGCGCTCGTCGCGCCAAGGCCGGTCCGGCCGCCCGGCGGCTAACCGTCATGTCCGGTCGGTGGTGCTGCGGCTAGCCCGGGAGAACGAGTCATGGGGGTACCGGCGGATCCAGGGCGAGCTTGCCGGGCTGGGCATCACGGTGGCGCCATCGACGGTCTGGCGGATCCTCAAAAGGGCCGGGATCGACCCGGTGCCGCGCCGGCACGGCCCGGGCTGGGCGGAGTTCCTGCGATCGCACGCGCAGGGGATCCTGGCGCTGGATTTCTTCACCACCGACCTGCTCAACGGCGCGAAGGTCTATGTCCTGGCCGTGATCGAGCATGGCACCCGCCGGATCCGGGTCCTCGACGCTACGGAGAACCCGGTCCAGGCCTGGGTCGTGCAGCAGGCCCGGAACCTGCTCATGGACCTTGAAGACACAGGTACTCGGGTCAAGTTCGTCCTGCACGACAGGGACGCCAGCTTCACCGCCGCCTTCGACGCAGTGTTCCAGGCCGCGGGCGTCAGGGTGATCCGCTCCGCGATCCAGGCGCCGCGGATGAATTCGATCATGGAACGGTGGATCGGCAGCTGCCGGCGTGAGCTGCTGGACCGCACCCTGGTCTGGAACCAGCGGCACCTGATGACCGTGCTGCGAGAGTATGAGGATTTCTACAACAACCACCGGCCGCACCAAGCCCTCAAGCAGGCCGCGCCGCTACGTCCCCTGCCCGGCGCCGTCACCAACCTGGATCAGTTCCAGGTCCAGCGACGCGACCGCGCCGGTGGCGTAATTCATGAATATCGCCTGGTGGCATAGGTTATCGGCACCCACAATGGAGGCACGGTCCGACCGCGATGGCCGCACTGCGGTCTCGTGGCGGGCCGAACACCCCCGGACCCGGCAGTTGCATCGCACCGAATCCGATGCGGTACACAGTTGAGGTCCCCAGAACTTAACGCTGAAGCCGTCTGACGGGTACGCGTCGCCTTGGCCCCGGGTCTTACCTGTGAATCTCACCCCCGGGCGTGCCTCGTAAGACGTTGCCGCTGTGTGCCGCTAATAAAAGGCAGCAGATCAAGACCATTCAGGGGAACGGGCCCGGCTGGCTCTCCACCGTCCTGCTTCACCGTTAACCGTCGAGGAGACCACAGTGGCAGCTGAGTTCACCGGCAAGACCGCGCTCATCACCGGGGCCGGCCGCGGCATCGGCCGGGCCATCGCGCTCGGGCTAGCCGGCGCGGGCGCCGGCGTGGTCCTGCTCGCGCGCACCGCCGGGCAACTGGAGGAGACCCGTGACCTGCTGCGCGGGCAGGGTGTGCCCGCGGGGCGGATCAGCGTGGTGCCCGCCGACCTGGCCGATGAAGAGGACCGCGGCCGTGCTGTGGCGGCCGTGCTCGCGGCTGGCCGCGTAGACATCCTGGTCAACAACGCGGCCACCGTCGAGCCGCTCGGACCTACCATCGGCATCGCGACCACGGACCTGCGGCTGGCCTTCGAGGTCAACGTCGTCGCGCCGGCCGCGCTCACCGCCGCAGTCCTGCCCGCCATGCTGGACGCCGGCTGGGGCCGCGTCGTGAACATCTCCAGCGGGATCGCCGCCCACCCGGCCGGCATGGTCCGCGGCAACGCCTACGCCGCCACAAAGGCCGCGCTCGAGGCCCACACCGTGAACCTCGCCGCCGAGCTGGCCGGCACCGGCGTGACCGTCAACGCCTACCGGCCGGGCGGGGTCGACACCGCCATGCAGGCCTGGATCCGCAGCCAGGACCCCCAGCGCATCGGCACCGGCTTGCACGAGCGATTCAACAAGAACTTCGCCGAGGGCACCCTGATCACCACCGGTCACTCCGCCGCGGTACTGCTGGCCCATCTCGCTGGCAACGACACCGGGGCCATCTGGGACGTCAGCACCGCTCCTGTAGCGGCCTGACGCCCCGTCAGGCCGAGCGCCCGCCTGATTTACTTAACGGCGATGACGTCGACAGGCCGGATCGACGGATCGCTCGCCAGCAGTTCGTCGGCGACCTTGCCGAGCGCTCGGGGGATGGGGCCGCCGAGGTGCGCGGCCCGCGCGTCTTCCGTCTCGAAGGTGTCGAAGATCCCGTAGTGGTTCTCGTCGATCCGGAACGCGTACCAGGTGACTGTGCCCTCCTCTGTGACCGCGAGCTCGCGGCCGGCCCGCAGGAACTCGCCGAGCTCGCCACCCTTCCCTTCCTTGGCCTCAAGTGTTGCCAGGAATGCCAGCTTCACGCTCATCATGGATTCTCCTTGATCAGTTGTTGACGCGGGCATCTGATGACACCCTTCCTCACGTGAGCGGTACCGGAGCATCCCCGTCTTACCTGTGACCGCGCCGGATATCGGGCAGGCGTATCGACCGGGCACGGTCAGGTCGGGCTGCTGGCCGATCGTGTCGAACGGGGAGGCGGAGCGGTTCACCCAGGCCGTCCCCATACCGGCCGCGCTCGCGCCGACGCTGTCGAATGCGTTCCAGGTGACGAGCCGGATCCACCCGATCGGGACGGCCAGCCGCTCGGCGGCGTGCCGGTACACAAGGGGCGAGGGCTTGAACAGCCTGATCTCATCGACGCTGATCCGCTGGCCGAAGAACTCTCCCAGGCCACTGTCACCGAGACAGTTCCTGATCATGGCGGGGCTGCCGTTGGAGAGCACCGCGAGCTCATATGCCATGCCGGCGGGCGCACGCAGCGCCGCGACGGTGTCAGGGAATGGCCGCAGATGGTCATGGAGCTCGATAAGCCGCCGGGCCTGTCCGCCCGGCAGGCTGGCTGTGGGTGCCGGAGTGTGTCCTGAACGCAAGGAGGGTCTGATGTAGGGGTGGGTCCTTGATGCGGCGCTGTGCGGGAGATGAAGATCTCGTCGCCCGTCGGAGTCGCCCTGCGGGGGCTTCAAGCCGCCTCGTGTTGCGTTGGCTGAAGACTGTCCGATGTGGTTCGTTGCGGCGACGATCGGCCGGTAGTCGTTCACATGGCCCCGCGGGCCCCGCGATTGCGGGACCCGCGGGTGATTGATGGGCGGCGCCGCTGGTCCCACCGGACGGCGGGAGCGGTACCTGCTGCGGGCCGCTTGCCGGTTACCTGGGCGGGAATTGCGAGAGGGGGAGGTTCGGTTGCAGGGCGGCGGTTGGCGCGGTCGCCGTGTAACCGATGACTGCGCAGTTGATGTCAACCCCGACCGAGCCGTAGGGCTCGGGTTGCCCGGTAGCCGGGTTAACACCGGTCAGCAGGTCGGGCCGGCTCTTGGCCAGGTTAAGGACGGTGTTCTCGTCGATCTGCCGCTTGTTGAGTCCTTCCTTGACCGCCTTGGGGGTCCACAGGCCGAGCTGGGCGTCCCACAGTGGGCTGTATGCGTCGGAGTGCCGGGGGGATGCAAGGGTCGGGAAGTCGCCGAACACGTTGAGCAGGTCGCCGCCGTAGCGCAGGGCGTTGATGAACGGCTTGTTGGCGGCCGAGGCGTTCTTGCCGACCATGCCGTCCAGAGCCAGGTGCTGGAATCCCTGGGCTTGCGGGTTGCTGACGCCCGTCTGCCCGTTGATGAAGCCGAAGAGCCGCTCGCGGGCCGAGCCGAGGAAGTCGTCGCCGCCGTTGAACGACGCGTTGTTCAGCGCGGGCACGTAGGTGGACCGCTCCAGGACGGCGGTGAGCGGCTGGCCGGCGTCGGTGCTGAGGTACACGATCGGCTGGCCGGAGTCGAAGCCCTTGACGAACAGCATGTCCACCCACGACTCCAGGAACTGGCCGGACGGCGAATGGGCGGGGCCAATGTGAATGCCGAGGACGCGGTCACCGGTGTTGGTGTGGGTGGTGACGTTGAAGGGGCCGTTGCCGGTGGCCACGATCGGGGCGTTGTAGATGACGTCCGAGCCCTTGATCCGGATGAACGGGCTGTACCCGGGGCCGGCCACCGCGCCGGGCGCGAACTTCTTCAGCGGGAAGCCGGTGGGTCCGGGCACCGCCACGCGCGTCGGGCTGAAGTTCGGCGCGCCCTGGAAGTTGATCACGGCCGGGCCGAACGGATTCTGCAGCGGCGTCGGGTTGGCCTCCGTCACGGTCTGCACGCACGCGGGACAGCCGATTCCGATATCGGCGAGCTTGGGCGCGTAGTTCACGCCCAGGTCAGCGGCCAGTCCCGGGTCTGAGGCATCCTCGAGGATGTACCAGACCCTTTCGGCACGCGGCGTGCCCGCGTACGCCGTCCCCGGGTACAGCGGCAGCCGGACGGTCTCTTTGCTGAGGTTGACGTTGATGGCGCTTCCCAGCGTGAACTTGGACGGCGACAGCATGCCGCTGAGCTGTCCCAACCCCTGTGCCTCACCGGGGGTCTGCGCCCGGGCGGCCGGGGCGGCAGACGCGGCCCCCCCGCCTATGGCAATACCCAGCGCCGTGCCCGCGGCCAGCAAGGCCGCGAGTATGGCTATTGGCCCGCGTCTTTTCGCGAGCGCCGATCTGAACATGCGGCGAATCATGGTGTGAGCCTCTTTCCTGATGATGTTTGCTCGTGGAGGGCTGGAAGAGCTTGTCCCCTAGCGGCTGGCTTGGTCCGCCGGGGATGGCTCCACGCTGACCAGCTCCAGGCCCAGGCTGCGCACCCGGTCCAGGACGCTGTACAGCTCGGACTGGTCGCGGATCTCGCCGACCAGGGCCGTCTGTCCCGGTGCCGGCTCCAGGGTCATCCCGCTGAAGGCCGAACCGAGGCGGTCGGTCAACCGTCCCCGGACACTGATCCGGTAGCGGACTGGTGCCATGTCTCCTCCACACATCGGTTGAGGTTCACTGTCCGGGCAGGAGGGGTGAGCAACCATCACCCCGGCAGCGGCATCACCCGGGGTGATTGCCGGCCGGGCTGGGCAGTCCGGGGAATCCGCGGGCCAGGCGGTGCTCCCGTCAGGTCCTGATCGACCGCCTCAGCCAAGATCTGACCGGCACCCGCAAGCGGCTGCCCTTGAGCTGGCTGATCGCAGCGGTCAGCCAGCATCCCCGTGCCGGGCCAGGCTGACCGCCTGCTCTCGGGTCGAGACACCTAGCTTGCGGTAGATGTGCCGGGTATGGGTTTTCATCGTGTCGCGGGAGACGAACAGCTGGCTGGCGATCTCTCGCAGGGAAAGCTGACTGCCCAGCCACCTCAGGATTTCCTGCTCCCGGACGCTCAGCGGCTCGGCGGGCCGGCGACGCGCCGGGCCGGCGGCTCCGGTCTGCAGCGCCAGCACCCGTTCGGTCCTGCTCATCAGCTTGGTGAGGACGCCAGGGCCGGCACAGCCGGCGATGATCTGTTTGGCGGCTCGCAGGTGCGCCCGGGCCTCGCCGCTATTCCCGTCGTGGGAGCTGATCCTGGCCAGGCAGAGCAGCGCGCAGGCGGTTTCCAGCCGGGCCCGGCCCCGCCGGGCCAGCTCCAGGCCCCGGAGCGCAGCCGCCTCGGCCTCGGCGCTCTGGCCGCGGCGGTCGAGCGTATCAGCCAGGGTGATCACCGCGGTGGCGGTTATCCAGTACTCGCCGAGACCATGCCGGGCAGCCAGGTCGGTGGCCTGGCGGGCGTACCGTTCCGCGGCTTCGAGGTCATCGGCCCGGGCGCTGATGGCCGCTAGGCAGCCGAGCGCCCACACGCTGGCCAGGTTGTTGTCTAGCGGCCTGACGGGTCTCGCGACCTGGTCCAGGACGGCAATGGCCTCGCGGTCCCGGCCCTGCCAGCACAGATTCGCGCCCAGGGTCGCCAGCGACCCGGCTCGCCACCGGGGAGCGCCCGTTTCTTCGAGCGCCACCGCCCTGCGGCTGGGTGGTTCGGCCCCGGCGAGGTCCCCGGCCATCTGGCGGTAGCCGGCTCGCAGCATGCAGGCGGCCGACTCGATCAAGGCGACCCCTTCCCGCAGCGGGCCCTGCGGCGTGCCCGCCTCGGCGGCCTCCACCCAGGGCTCCACCTCATCGAGCCGGCCCAGGTTGCGGGCCAGCCAGGCCCGGACCAGGCACAGCCGGGCATCCTGCGCCACGATCTGCAGCGGCAGCCGGTCCAGCCACCATTCCACCGTCTCGGCCAGGCCCTCGTTGAAGCAGGCGTGCCATCCCGACGCGATGAGCTCCCGGGCCTCGGCCAGGTCGCCCGCGCTGATGGCATGACCGATGGCCTCGGCACCGTTCCCGTGAGCCTGGTGCCAGGCGGAGGCGCGGCGGTGCAGCAGCGCCGCGCGCCCTGGTTCGGCCCGGTCAAGCTCGTGCCGCAGCAGTTCACCGAACAGATGGTGATACCGGTACCATCGGCGCCTGCTGTCTAGCGGGACGAGGAACAAATTGGATCGCTCCATCGCCTCCAGGATTCGCTGGGCTCCGTCACCGCCGGTCACGGCGTTGCACAGCGGCCCGGACAACCGGTCCAGCACCGACGTCCGCAGCAAGAACGAGCGGATCTCGGCCGGCAGCCCGTCCAGCACCTCGGCGAGCAGGTAGTCCACGATCTGCCGGTCATCCCCGGCGAAGGTCTGGATGAACGCGGACGGTTCGGGCCGGCCGCGCAGCGACAACCCGGCCAGGTACAGCCCGGCGGCCCACCCCTCCGTCCGCTGCTGCAGCGCACGGATGTCCGCCGGCCCCAGAGCCAGGCCCAGCGTCCCGTTCAGCAGTGCGGCCGACTCGGCCTCGGTGAAACGAAGATCATCGGCCCGGATCTCCAGCAGCTCACCCCGGGCCCGCAGCCGGGCCAGCGGCAGGTCCGGGTCGGACCGGGCGGCCACGGCCAGGCGAACAGCCGGGGGGAGGTGCTCGGCCAGGAAAGCCACCGAACGCAGGATCTGCTGGCTCGAGATCACGTGATAGTCATCGAGCACCAGCGTCACCGGCATGGGCAAGACCGCCAGTTCGTTGACCAGCATGGGCAGCACGGCGTCCGTGCTGCTGCCAGGAGCCGTCAGCATCTGCGAGGCGGCTGCGCCGAACCCGTTCGACACCCGGGCCACGCTGGCGATGAGGTGCGCCCAGAACCGCACCGGGTCGTTGTCGCCCGGATCCACCGACACCCACGCGGTGCGCGATGCCGCGTCGGCCAGCCGCCAGTCGCGCAGCAGGCTGGTCTTCCCCCAGCCCGCCGGGGCGCTGATCAGGACCAGCCGAGCCGGCAGGTCCTCGCTGAGGCGATCCAGAAGGTGCTGGCGGACAACGGCGCCGGGACGCCCGGCCGGCGGACGCAGCTTTGAGGCGAGCACCAGCATCCCGTGGTACGGGCCACCGGGATCGGTATGTTCCCTGCCTCCCCGGCGCTTCCGCCGGATCGTCTTGTACTGCTGAAGGGCGCCTGGGGGCCCGCTGGACGGCAGGGTGACGTCGGTGAGTTGCCCGTCCAAGCCTGGCCGTGCGGCAGCCGCTGGCCGCACGGCGTCGATATCACCAGCATCCAGGTCACTACTGTCTCCCGGCTCGCCAAGGTGACCTGCACCGCAGCCGGGAACATCGCGGGCGGGATCGGCAAGGATCACGTCACCGCCGCTGATCCGGCGCAGGCCGCTTGGGCTGACGGCGACGACGTCTTTCCTCCTGCGTGATGCCGGACGGCAACCCGCCAGTGGCGTCGCTCATCGGGATTGGCTGGCCGGGGCGTGTTCGCGCAGGTAGCGCACCAGGCCGACGACGTCTTGGGGTACCAGCCGCCCGATGGCGCCGCTGGAGTACACGCTGACGACGACCCGGCCGGCGGGGTCGAGCACGAATCCGGTCGACTGCAGGTAGCGCGGGCCGGGGTTGACGAACACGCCGGTGGCCTCGGCGATGGCGGTGGCGTCGGCGCTGTGGCCGACCGGGAACCGCAGGCCGTGCTTGGCGATCAGCTCCCGCGTGGTGGCTTCATCGTCGACCGACAGCGCCGCGACCATGACGTCCATCTCGGCCAGGCTGTCCAGCGACCGCTGGAACGCGCTCAGCTGGGCGTTGCAGTACGGGCACCACGATCCCCGGTAGAACAAGACCACGCCGAAGTGGCCCGCCATGGCGTCGGGCAGGCCAAGACTGCGGCCGGTGGAAAGGTTCACGGTGAGCGCGGGGAACAAGTCACCCGGGTGCAGCAATTTCGTCTCGGTCATGCCGGTTAGCGTCTGGGCCTGCCGTGCGTCTTACCTGTGCCCGGCACTGTTGCGTTGCGCCTTCCCTGAACGGCGCCGGAGCATGATCCGGATGCTCCGCCGGGTTTCAGGTGGCGGGGGCCAAGTCGCCGAATGCCACACGGAGCCTGTGCTGGCTGGGGGCTTCGGTAGCGATGTCGTAGTGGCCGCGGCGGAGATTCTGCACGAAGGCGCGGCCGACGGCGAGAATCTGCGCTGAGCGATGACGCTTCGGGCCGCGCGTCGGCTGCAGCCGGGCTTTCAGCCGCCCGTGGTCTGCCTCGATCGGGTTGTTCGCACACTGCTCCACGACGTGCGGCGCTGAGGGAATCAGCTCGTCGGGCACCCGTGGGTAGGCGCGCGCGATCTGTCGTAACCTCGGCCGGCACCGTGCCCGCCCGCAGCGACCGAGGTCGTGCTGCGTGCAGTCACCAGACAAGTCCCCGGCCATCCGCGATCGACCAACGCAACAGTGCCCCACTGGATGATTAGCGTGGACCCCGGAAGAGCTCGGGGTCTGAGGGGTGAGTGTGATGACCGGTTGGTACGCAGAGCGGACGGCGGACAGGTCTGCCAGGGCCGTTATCGTCGTGATGCTGCTGGCGCTACTCCTGGTAGCGGCCGTGCCCGTGACATTGCTGGCCGGAGTGATCATGATGCTGCTGGGATACGTCATCGGCGGGCCCGCGCTATTCGGCGGCTCGATCCTCGCGGCCGTCATAGCTGTCGCGGTCGCAGGCATGAGCGGGATGCGGCACCTGCGCAAGCTGGTCTCCGGGCGCGGCTTCCATGTCGTGCAACTGGACAGCAGCCAATACACCGATGCCGCCGAGCCGAAGGGCAGCGACTACGCCGATTTCGTGCAGCTGGACCGCAGCGAGTACACCGAAGTTCGCTGTGCCCGTAACCCCATCCGCGCCCACTATTCCTCAGCCGAACCGACTGGCCAGCGAAAAACGACATTGCGCGTCACCGTGTCTTCTCCGCCTGTCAGCCAACTGCTGCCTATCGGAAGAAGTGCGTGTCCGGCCTTTCGAGGCGCTGTCCGTCGAGGGTGATGTCGACCTTCTCGTTGTAGAAGGCGATCATGCCGGCGATCGGCAGGAGCTGGCGGGTGGGGAAGTCGTAGGACCATGCCAGGTCCGGGTGGACCGTCTGCCCCACGCGGACGGACCAGCAGCCGCTGGTCTTGCCCTTGTAGGGGCAGGACGTGACGGTGGCCGTCGGCTCGAGATGCTCAAAGTTGACCTCGGTGCGGTTGACGTAATAGCGGGTCGGCAACCCGGTCTCGAAGACCATCACCGGCGAGGCTGACTGGGCCAGCACGCTGCTGTCCAGCTCGATCCGCACGGCCCGGGTGGACCGCAGCGCGTCCACGCGGACGTAGGGGTTGCGGGGATGGACGAAGACTTCCTCGTCCTCTTCGAACCAGGCGTCCAGGGCGTCCCAGTCGAACCGGACGGTGCCGCCCAGCCCGTCCAGGGCATCGTCGCCGTAGAGGCGGGCGGCGCCCGGCCGGGAGATCCCGCCGGCCTGCAGCCCGTGCCGCCGGGCCTTACCGAACTGGAGTTCCTGGACGTGCTGCTCGTCGTCCAGCACGTCAGGTTTGAGGCCGGCGACCGGGATGTAGTACTGGGGGTAGTACGGCCACTCCCAGACGTACAGGGCGTTGGTGGTGTCCAGCACGACCTCGCCGCCGAGGATGGCGCGGATCCGGCGTGGTACTGGCTCGATGTGCCCGGCCCGCGCGATCATCTTCGGGTAGTCATCCATGGCCGTCTCCTGTCGCCCGGTCGGGGCGCGTCGCGAATGGGCAGGCAGGCCGCGGGGACATGTCAGTCCGCCGAGCCGCTCACGGCGGCCAGCAGGCCGTCGAAGTCCCCGCCGCACGGCCCGCAGGCCCGCAGGTGAACGGCGATGCCCGGGTAGCGCTGTGCCGCGGCCGTGGCGTCGGTACCTGCCAGGTCGGCGTATACGTGCAGCAGGTTCATCGCCTCGGCGCAGCCCACATCACGCGGATCCGTCCGCAGGAAGCGGTCCAGCGCTGACCAGCCGTTCATGAGCGCCTCGAACTCTCATCATCCAGATACCCGTTAGCGGCCAGAGCGGCCCGCAGCTTACGCCGGGCGTCGAACATCATCTTGTAGATGGCCCCGCGGGTGGAGCCAAGCTCGGTAGCCAGAGCATCCAGGGGAACGCCGTTGAACACGATCGCGACAAAGACCTGCCGTTGCCGGGCGGTCAGCTGCTCCTCCACCGCGCGGCGCAGGGCGCCGGCCAGATCCCGCCACTCTGCTTCCCCGGCGGGTTCGAGGCCGAACCGGTCGGGCAGGCGGCCCCAGTCCCCGGCGTCCATCGCCACCGTCGGATGCCGCCAGAAATGCCGCCCGACTTTGGCCGATACCTCGAAGATGACGAACTTGTACGCCCAGGTGGTGAAGCGGCTCTCGCCCCGGAACTGCCCCAGCTTGGCCGTGATGGCCACCAGGGCGTCCGCCGCCGCCTGGTAGGCCAGGTCATCAAGCTCGGGACCGGTGATCCGCAGCTGCCCGCCGCGCCGCTGCAGCTCAGCGCGCGCTATCCGCAGCAACATCCCGTGCAGGCGCGCCAGTGCGGCCTCCCGTTGCGCTCCGGTGCCCGTCAGCGCCCGGACCCACTCCTGCGAGCCCGGATCGAGCTGATGCGGAGGCAGAGCCCCCTCGGCGGCCGTATCAATTGACACCATAGGCCGATCCTACGAACGCACCCACGATGCCCGGGGTGACCGCCGAGGTAAGACCGGGGTGGCCGGCTGACGCTGATGGGTTGGATGGCCGCACCAGGCGGCCCTGAAGAACGATCCCAGGAGGCCGGCGTGGCCACGACGACGATCGCCGAGCAGGTCCGCGCGATGCACGCCGAAACGGCCGCCCACCAGGCGAGTGAGGTGATGAGCGCCTTCGCCCGCGAACAGGCCGAACGCGCGGAGGCTGGTATCCCGGGCGGCGTCCTCACCCCCGGCTCCCTCCTACCCGACGCCGACCTGCTCAATGCCCAGGGGCGGGCGACGACCCTGTACGCCGCCACCGGCGGCCGCCCCGCGGTCGTCGTCTTTTACCGCGGCGCCTGGTGCCCCTACTGCAACCTGGCCCTCAGCCACTACCAGGCCGAGCTTCTGCCGAAGCTAGGCCAGCGGGACGTGACCCTGATTGCCATCAGCCCGCAAACGCCAGACGAATCGCTGAACATGCAGCAGAAGAACGACCTCGGCTTTGCGGTGCTGTCTGACCCCGGCAACATCCTGGCCGGTCACGTCGGCATCCTCACCGCCCCCACCCCCGAAGCGCGCGCCGCCCAGCTCCGCCTGGGCCTGGACCTCACCACCGTCAACGCCGACGCCACCATCGCCCTCCCGATGCCGGCCACCCTGGTCCTCGACCCCGACCTTGTCTTGCGCTGGATCGACGTGCACCCCGACTACTCCACCCGATCCGAAACCGGCGAAATCCTGGCCGCCCTCGACCGCGCCGGCCGGTAGACCGCATGCCAGGCCCGGACTGCATGCCGCCGGCAGCGTATCCCGGGAACATCGGACGCTTCCCTGTCGCTCAGCGGCCGGGAAAGCGGACTACCTGGGCGGCACAGCCAATCCAGCTCTCAGCTCAGGAGTTCAGATGAACATGGACGGCAAGGTTGCCCTGGTCACCGGATCGACCAGTGGTATCGGGCGGGCCACTGCTGTCGCCCTCGCCGGACGCGGCGCTCATGTCCTGGTAACCGGGCGCAACCAGGAGCGCGCCGGGCAGGTGGTCAACACCATCCGGAACACGGGCGGCAAGGCCGACTTCCTGCAGGCCACACTCAGCGGCGTCGAGTCGGCGCGCGCCCTGGCCAGCCAGGCGGCCGACGCCGGCGGCGGCCACATTGACATCCTCATCAACAACGCTGGATAGGAGGTGGCCACCACCGTGACCAGGGCCGCCTCGGCGCGGCGGCGGCGTTCCAGCAGCCAGTCCGGGAAGTAGCTGCCCTGCCGCAGCTTCGGGATCGCCAGGCTGATGCTGCCCGCCCGGGTGTCCCAGTCCCGCCGCCGGTAGCCGTTGCGGGTGTTGCGCCGTTCGTCGCTGCGCTCGCCATAGGGGGCGCCGCAGACCGCGTCGGCCTCGGCGCCCATTAGTCCTGGTATCCCTGCGGGGACGCCGCGCAGGCGTGAAAATCGGGGTGGGTTGCCCGCTGACGCCGGCGTGCACCTTGGGATGTGAGCCCGTCCATTAGTCTGGCGCCGGGGCCTCGACCTTGACGGGTCGCGCACTGTTGCTTCGAGCACGCCGGTTAGATTTCCGGTTCCCCACTGGGGCCCCCGGGCATCCCGCCAGCCTTGCTGCTGCGTGAGGAGAGGGGTCCCCGGTGATGAGGGAAGCCCAGGAGATCGAGGACGAGGAACACGAGCAGATCCTGGAGCGGGTCTGCGCGATCGATGTCGCGAAGGCGTCGGGGAAGGTGTGCACGCGGGTGCCGCATCCGTCCCGGCCCGGGGCGCGGCGGACCCGGGTCCAGGATGTGGACGCGACTACGAACGCGATCCTGGAACTCGGCGGCCAGTTAGCAGGTGAGGGGATCGAGAAGGTCACCCTGGAATCCACAAGCGACTACTGGCGGATCTGGTTCTACCTGCTGGAGGCCGCTGGCCTGGACGTGCAGCTGGTCAACGCCCGGGACGTCAAGAACGCGCCGGGCAGGCCGAAGACAGACAAGCTCGATGCTGTCTGGCAGGCCAAGCTGACCGAACGGGGGATGCTGCGGCCCAGCTTCGTCCCGCCCGCGGAGATCCGCCAGCTCCGCGATTACACCCGGCTGCGCACCGACCTGACCCGCGAGCGCACCCGGTACTGGCAGCGGCTGGAGAAACTCCTGGAAGACTCGCTGATCAAGGTGTCGTCGGTGGCGAGCAGGCTGGACACGCTCTCGGCCAGGGACATGATCGAGGCCCTGATCGCTGGCGAGCGGGACCCGAAGGTACTGGCCAGCCTGGCCCGCGGCCGGATGAAAGCTAAGCACGCCGCGCTGGTCCAGGCGCTGACCGGCCGGTTCGATGACCACCACGCCGAGCTGGCCCGGATGCTGCTAGACCAGATCGACGCCCTGAACGTCCAGATCGGCAAGCTCACCTCCCGGATCGAGCAGCTGATCGCAGCCATCCCCGCCGCTCAGGGCTCCGGCGCCGACGGCGCCACCGGGCCGCCGGCGGGTACCGGCCCGGGCGCCTCCTGCCTGCTTCTGCCCGGCTGGACGAGATCACCGGGATCGGGCCTGAGGGCGCCCAGGCGGTCATCGCGGAGATCGGCCTGGACATGACCCGGTTCCCCACCCCCGGCCACCTGGTGTCGTGGGCCAAGCTGAGCCCCCGCACCATCCAGTCCGGGCCCCGAAGCCGCGGCGGCAAAACCGGCAAGGGCAACCCCTACCTCAAAGGCGTCCTGGGCGAAGCCGCAGCGGCAGCCGCCCGGACCGGCACCTTCCCCGGCGAACGCTACCGGCGCATCGTCAAGCGCCGCGGCAAGCTCAAAGCCCTGGTCGCCGTCGCCCGCTCCATCCTGGTCATCATCTGGCACCTGCTCGCTGACCCCGCCGCCCGCTACCAGGACCTTGGCAGCGGCTACCATGCCAGCCGCATCGACACCAGCAAGAAGGTACGCAACCACATCCGCCAGCTCGAGGCCCTCGGATACACCGTCGCCCTCACCGAAGCAGCCTGACCCAGACCCTGCCGGCAGTCACTGGCCAGGGTCCGCTGCCGCCCGCATGGCTGAGGTAGGTGGGAATTTTCCGGTTAGCCGCATGCCCGGAGCCGATGGGCCACAGCGACGCCACCATGACCCATCGCATAGACAGTGCTTGCGGGACCCCTGGCCGGGTCAATGTGCGGCGCGAGTAGACCTGTGACCTCCTTGAGGTCACGAAGGCGCTATTGGTCCCGCAGAGATCACCCGCTATGCGTTATCCCTGGCCAGAAAACGACGACGAGTGGATCTTGCCCCTCAGAATGCCCCCCACGGGGCGGAACCTCAACGGTTCGGTGTTCGAATAAGACATCTGAGCTGGGTGGAGCTAAGCGGGCTCGAACCGCTGACCTCTTGCATGCCATGCGGATCCGATAAGTCGGTCTACGTCCGGCACAGTCGAACGGGGAGCCTTCCATCTGCACCAATGCTCCGGTGCCGTCGGGCACAGTCTGAGCCAGCATGAACACGGTGGCTCCCAGAACTGGCTCCCGGCATCAGGGCGGCAGAGGAGCCTCCTATGACAACCGAACACAATAGCGAACCAGATTCCCTGCGCGCCGATCCTTCGGAGGCCGGCGTCACAGGGCGGCTGATCAGGATCACCACCGCCCTGGCCGTGGCCGCCGTCGCCGCAGTCGCTGCCGTCATCTCCTACCGGCACGCCTACGAACTCGTCACCACCCACGGCGAAACCGGCCTCACCGCCCGACTCCTACCCTTCACCGTGGATGGGCTCATCCTCGCCGCCAGCATGCTCATCCTCGACGCCAGCCGCCGTCACCAGCCCGTACCACCCCTGGCGCGCTGGTGCCTGGGCGCCGGCATCGCCGCCACCATCGGCGCCAACCTGGCGCACGGCCTCGGCCACGGACCTATCGGCGCGCTGGTCAGCGCCCGGCCCGCGCTGGCCCTCGCCGGATCCTTCGAACTCCTCATGACCCTCATCCGAACCGAACCACACACGACACAGACAGCCACTCCAGGGAGTCATGAGGGCCAACCGGCACCGCTAGGAGAGCACAGCGCACCACCCGATCCAGCTGGCGCACCAGCAGTGGAGCAGACGGTGCGAGCCTGGCACCAGGCGGGCCGCAGCCAGCGCGCTATAGCCCGCGAACTCGGCATCGACCGCCGCAAAATCAAGCACATCATCGACCACGCCATCTAACCCACTCCCCACCAGGACGCCCAGCCAACGACCTGTCATGCCGAAAGTAGTGCGTTGGTCGCATGCATTTTCATGCGCTGGTCCGGCATATTAATTCGCTACCTTGAGGGCAGGCCGGAGGCCGCGGCTACCGGCAACTCAGCATCGTGACTCGTATTCAGGCACGCGTGCCGAGTCTGGTGCTGGTCTGCAGGCTAGTGCGGCATCAGGCTACGTTTGCCCGCAGCCGGTTCCTAGCCCGGTCTCGAGCCTTTCAACCCGGCCGCGGAACCACCCGGCCGGTGGGATGGAACATCGGGCCGGTTATGACCCGCCCTTCGGCATATCGTGTCGGCTTGGCCGGACGGGTTAGGCGTTAGCCGGCCTGTCTGCATCGGGAAACTGCGCGCCCTGGGCAGGATGCTGCTACGGCGGGTCGAGCAGGGTCCGGATCCAGGACCGGGTCAGCCATGCCTGGAAGCGGTCGGGGCTCCAGCCGAGGTCGTTGAGGAGCAGGCCGTACAGTTGCGGCGAGTTGAAGGCCCACAGGGCGTCGCGGATGTCATCGGCGGTAATGCCGACGGCCAGGCAGCCTGCCTGGGTGGCCTTGGCCGCGATATCGCTGGCCGCGGCGGTCATGCCGCGCATCCGCTGGGCGTCCAGCTCGATGGTCAGTTCTTTGACGGTGGGATCGCTGGCGGATGCGGTCCAGGCGGCGACCAGGAGGCCGCCGGCGCGCTCGGCGACCTGGCGGACGTGGGCGGCGTAGATGGCCAGCACCTGGCAGGGGTCGGGCTCGGCGATCATCTGCTGGACGAAATCGCGTTCCATCATCGGCACGGGCAGGTGATCACCGGCGAGGACGACGTCGATGGCGTGCTTGAGCAGGTTGGCCTTGGTCCCGAACGCGGCGTACAGGGTCTGCACGGCGACCTCTGCCTCGGCGGCGACCTCGGTCAGGGCGGTTGCGGCATACCCACGTTCGGCGAACAGCCGCGCGGCGGCGTCGATGACCCGTTGCTGGTTCTGGCGGGCCTGGGCCTGGCGGCGGGCCGCGTTGTAGCGCCTCTTGACAGTCCCGGTCATTCAGATAGAGTACTACTAAATCAGATAGAGTATGACTCTAACGAAAGGCTCGACATGAGCCAGCAGCCCACGACCCTGACTGACCCGAAGGCGATCTGTGCGCACAGCCTCCAAATCATGGCTGATGGCGACCTGGCCGACTTCGAGGCACTGGTCCACCCCGAGGCCATCGACCGGGAGGAATCCGGCCCCCTGGCAACCCGCGGAACAGGCCCGGCGGCATTTCATGCCGTCGCCCTGTGGCTGCGCGGCGCCTTCTCCGGCCTGCGCTGGGAAGTCCACCACATGGCCGCGGACTCAGGCCTCGTCGCCATAGGCAGCACCTGGTCCGGCCGTCATATCAGGCCGTTCGTGACCTACGACGACGCCGGGACGGTGACCCAGGCGATGCCGCCGAACGGCAAGACCTTCGCCGCCACCCAATCCCACTGGTTCCGCCTCGCTGACGGCAAGATCATCGAGCACTGGGCCAACCGCGACGACCTGGCCATGGCACAGCAGCTCGGCTGGATCCCGCCCAGCCCCGGCTACCTGGCCCGCATGGCCCTCGCCAAGCACCGAGCGCGACGCCCGGGCAACGGGGTCTCGCGCTAACTGGTGCCCCAGCCGCACCGCCTGACCAGTTCTGCCGGCCAGGCGGATCGAAAGCAACCTGAACCGATCGCAACTGTGGTGGAGGGACCCATGGGCCGCATTCCGCGCATCCGCCGCTGGCTCAGCGTGCCCGCCGGGCTGGCCCAGAACCCTTGGCAGCCCGCCACCTCCTCATCGGCTAACTGGGGTAAGGGCAGCCCAAGCGCGGACATGTGCTCTGCAGTGGGATGGCTATCGTTCCGGCGGATCGCTGACATCCCGTTCGGCGCCTGCCTGGCCGCTCTTGAAAGCTGGCAGCGCACCGGACAGAACACCGAACTGCACGTCCGCCAGGGCCTCTTGCGCGGGCCGATCGAGGCCGATCGCGACTCGGGTACATGCCGGATCCAGGTCCGCCTGCCCCGCGGGCCGCTGCGCCGGCCGCTGCTTATGAGGCTAGACATAGATCACTGGTCCTCCTCACAAACCGCCCTCGAACTCATCCCGTATAAGCGCGCCCGGCCCACAGCAGGCTACTTCCGCGCCGGCCACCACCTGCTGGACTCCTTGACCCACTCACTGCAGTCATGGGCCAGGAGCGCGCCCAAGACCACGGCAGCGAAGCCGCGCCCAGCCGATTTCCCGCAGCCGCAGGGCGCTCCAGGACCTCTACCACCCGGCCCACCACAGGTTGTTACCAACGCGGCAGCACAAGCCGCTCCTGCCTGTCCACCCGGCCGAACAGCAGCGTTACCCCACGCAGGTGACGGAGCGGGCTGGTCACAGCGTGGAGCCGTGCGGTACGACCAGGCTGCTCCGGCGCCCGCTGAGCCAGCAGTGGCAGGAACCGCACGACCGGGTGCCAGGCCAGCCGTGACTGCAGGCGGGGAAGATCCCACCAGATCGGCGCCTATTGCAGCCGCGCCTGCACGCATCAGTCAGTCGTGCAGATCAGGCGGCTACGTGCACGCATTCACCGGGTCGCCCCGCCTCTTCTGATCGAGTCCGCCATCCGTATGATCTGGCGAGACCGCATACCTATCCACGACCGCTGACGTTGTTACCGTCCGGATCTGCCGCGGAGAGTTCGCTTCGTTCCGTACTCCCGCAGGGACTTCGTCTCGGGGGGGTAGGTCGGGACGACAGAGACATGCCATCCTGGCCCTTGCGGCGCGACCATATATGACGTCACTGGGAGACGCGTGATCAGGACGCAGTACTGGAACCCGGCCGACGACTCGGCGGTGACGGGTCAGCTCGTGTCCGAGGTGGAGCTCCGTAACCTCTTTGACAGGATCCTCGGACTCAGCAGCGGCTGGGGACATCCTGCTCTGGAATTGGTTCGCGAGGATGACTCCTCGCTGGTGATCGCGACCGACGGGTCACGATGCATCCTGAGCTGGGTCAATCCGATCGAGGAGTCGTTCCACAGCGTAGGCGGCGCCACAGGGCCGCTACTCGTTTTCGACTACTTCGGGAGCTGGAACGAGGTGCCCGCAGAATTCACGATCGCCACCTGCGAAGCCCTCGAATGCGCCCGCCGCTTCATCCTAAACGGATCACCTGATGGCGATTCAGTCCACTTCGAGCCAGACTGAACCGCATCCGCTTCTAGCCGCGATGTGCTCTTACTCTTCTGCCTGGAAGCTAACTCCGGCCTCCGCGAAGGCGTCTCGTAGGGTCGAGAGGGCTGGCACGGTGCCGCGCCCTCACATCTTGGACAACACGTACGTCCTGCTGTCCTGGGTGAACGGGGCGTCGAGGAAATATCGTTCCGGTTCCTTGACCCCTTGTGCGCGGAGCGCTTCTTCGATCGCCGTGGGTCCTCTAGGTGTGCAGGGATCACACGCAAACGCGAGGGCGGCAGGTGCCTGCTGATAGCGTCCAGCCCGATGCCCTTCTGGTGCAGTGTCCGGATCATGGTCAGCATGGCTTGGCGTTTCCGCAGTGGGCGCCCGGGCTCGCCGTCGATGATGATCTGGTAGCGGGTCCAGTCCGCGCCGCCTTCTCGGGCCTTCTTCTGTTGCTGGGCTTTCTTCCCGATCTGGACCTGGTAATCGGCTGCTTGGGGCAATGGGATGACCTGCTCGATATCGAGATAGTTCTTACCGTCGATCTCGTAGGCCACCAGCTGAACGCAGCGGATGTCCATGCCGTCGAACCCCTTGAGCCATAGCACGGTGGGGTGATCTCGCGGGAAAAGTCACCAGAGACTAGAAGGATGCGGACATCCGATGAGATCTCGGCGTCCTCATCGGGTGGCAGCTCTAGAAACTCCCTGATGCGCTCGGCAGCTTCGCCTGCATCGGGCAGTCCCCGTTTGGCCA
The DNA here is from genome assembly GCA_963844695.1 of uncultured Actinomycetes bacterium. Classification (GTDB taxonomy): domain Bacteria; phylum Actinomycetota; class Actinomycetes; order Streptosporangiales; family Streptosporangiaceae; genus RYN-230. The sequence continues at coordinate 552,066 of CAWJPL010000002.1, read as the reverse complement.
GGTAGGCTTCATGCGCATCAATGACCTGCTCAAAGGTCATGGCGGAGACCATCGCGGCGTATCGAAGGGCCTGGAGGTCCATGTGGCCGCCGGTCTCGGTCCGTTTGAGCTCAATCACGACCAGGCGCTGCTGCTTATCTAGGGCGAGCAGGTCGATGCGCCGCCGTGAGTCTTCCCAGTTCCCGTACTCCTCAGCGATCACCCGCAGGTCGCTGTCGAGTACTTCGATGTGATCTCGCAAGACATGCTGCAGGTTCGCGCGCTCCTTGATCTCCAGGTGAGCGAAGGTAACCGGCTTGCACTCTGCCAGGTTCTCGCGTGTCATCTCGAACAGCGGCACTTGACCCCCATCACGACGCCGTACAACCGTTACAGGCGGATACCGGAAAACTATCCAAATCCGGGGCTTTGCGTCGCCTCGGCAGAACTGTAGTGCCCACAGCCGATCGCCCCAACTCGGCCGGTGGAGAGCCACTCTCATGGCGCTGTGGGTTCTTGAGGATCTTGGGTGTTCGACGGGTGGCTATACGGTCGGCAGGGTGATCGACCTTGACCGGGGCTGGTGCACGGAACGGCTCGACCTTGAGTCGCTTGTGCCGGACCACGCCGCCGAACTAGGGCCCTTGCTGGATGACGTCGCACTGCACAAGTTCACCGGCGGTAAACCGCTGAGCGCGGCGGCACTGGCGGCGCGGTACACGCGCCTTGCTCATCGCCGCTCACCCTCTAACATGAGATGAAGTAAATCTCTGTGGCCAGTAGGGCGAGACGGGATCTACGAGATACGTGACATTGACCGTTGCAGACATGCCTGGCTCGGTGCGGGAGGATGGCCTGGTGGCCTCCGCGCGGGGTCCGCGGGCTGACCGGCCGAAGCGGCGGACCTTCACCCCGGCGTACAAGCTGGCGATCGTCGAGCAGTACGACCAGCTTGCCGATGGACGCGGGCGGGGGGCGCTGCTGCGCCGGGAGGGCTTGTATCACTCCCATATCCAGCAATGGCGTGAGGCAATAGAGAAGGGCACGCTGCCGTCGCTTTCTGCTAAGCCGGCCGGGCGGCCTGCGCGCAGTCAGGCGGAGGTGGATAACGAGCGGCTGCGGAAAGAGAACGAGAAACTCGCCAGGGAGCTGGCCAGGACAAAGGCTGCGCTTGAGGTGGTGGGAAAAGCACACGCGCTCTTGGAACTGCTCTCCGAGAGCGCGGATTCCGGCACGAAGCCGCCCAGGTGATCAGCGGGGCACTGACCGGTCTGGAGCCATTCACCTCGGTGAAAGCCGCCTGCGCGCTGCTCGGGAAACCGAGGGCGACGCTGTACCGGCAGCGCAATCCGCCGCGGCCGCGGGAAAGGCCTCCCGGGCCGCGCGCAGCGCATCCCGCGGCGCTGTCCGCTGCTGAGCAGGAGCAGCTGCTGGCGGTGCTGAACGCGGAGCGGTTCGCGGACAAGTCCCCCGCGCAGGCGTGGGCGGTGCTCCTGGATGAGGGCATCTACCTGGCCAGCATCTCCACCATGTACCGGGTGCTGCGCGCCGCGGACCAGGTCCGCGAGCGCCGCGCCCAGGCCGCCCATCCCGCCCGGGCCCGCCCCGAGCTGACCGCTGACGGGCCCAGCCAGATCTGGAGCTGGACATCACGAAACTGAAAGCACCCATCCGCGGGATCTGGTTCGACCTGTTCGTGATGCTCTATATTTTCTCCCGCAAAGCCATCCACTGGGAGGTCCACGCCACTGAGAACGCCGAGCTGGCTAAGGAATTCATCGACGCCGCTGTCATCAGCAACGGCGGCATCGCACCGCTTTCCATCCACGCCTACCGCGGCACCTCGATGACATCCAAGCCCGTCGCCGTGCTGCTATCTGACCTGCATATCAGCCAGAGCCATTCCCGGCCGCACGTCTCGAACGACAATCCCTTCAGCGAGGCCCAGTTCAAGACCCTCAAATACTGCCCGGCGTTCCCCGGCCAGTTCGCGTCCCTGCCCGATGCCCGCGCGTTCAGCGAGGTCTTCTTCGCCTACTACAACAACGAGCACCGCCACTCAGGCATCGGCCTGCACACCCCCGCATCCGTCCACGACGGCACCGCCACCTGCATCCAGGCCCGCCGCGCCCGCGTCCTCCAGCAGGCCTACGCCGCCCGCCCCTACCGGTTCCGGCAGCCACCCAAGCCACCCCGGCTGCCCGCCAGAGTCTGGATCAACCAGCCCCCCGCAACCATCGAAACGGAGGCAGCACCACACAAGAACCAAGCCGCCTGATGTCTCATCGGGATTGACAGGCCGGACGGCAGCCAGTTGTGGGGCAACTGGGTGATGCGGGTGCGCGCGACTGGCGTGGCGGCGGGGACGGTGCAGGTGACGGTTCCGGCCGCTGGTCCCGGTGCGGGCCCTGCCCTGGTGGCCTGGGTGGTGGCAAGCCAGGCACAAGGTCGGGGTTATGGGAAGGAAGCCGCGCGCAGCCTGGTGCTCCGACTCCATGAATCCGGATGGCGTGTGGTGGCTTATATCCATCCTGATCACTTTGCCTCACAGCACGTCGCCCGGGCCGCGGGACTGTCGCCGTCTAGCGAATCCCGCGACGGCGAGATCCGCTGGACCAGCCGGCCAGCAGTGGCGCCCACCTCGGCTCAGCCCATCTGAAACAGCGACCTCATCTGGCTCCCTTCTCTGAAGGAGAGCCAGACGAGCGGCAGGCGAACCAGATTTCCTGGGCTGGCCAGCGTCTGGCCCACTCGTCGGGAACCTCGGGGAAGTCGTTGTTGGTGGCGCCGGCCGGCACCTGAACTTCGGGCCGCCAACCCCGTCATCACCGGAACCGCAGCACGATCAAAATACGCCAAAGCGCTTGAACCTGGACTCGGCGCCCACTCGCAAGGAATCGGCGCCGATCGAGGAAGACACATCAGAATGGCCGGCGCCCAGTTCCGGCAGGGAGCCAGGCCTGTAACGGTCATATATCTCCTGGGCTGTAGACCTGACGGCCTCTTGAAACGTCCAACAAGTACGCCAGACCGCAGCTCAGGATGGCCAAGCAATAGCGAGGCGCCGTGCGCGACCAGGCACCATGGGGGAGCATTCATGTCAACGCCACCTGGACAGGGGCCTGGAGCCAGCGGGCACCAGCGGGGGGCGCCTCAGCAGGCCACCCCGCCCAGGAAGCGCGCATGGCCCCGGCGCCATCCCATCTGGTCTGCTGTGATCGCCGTCTTCGCGATCTTCGTTCTGCTGGTCATTATCGGGTCAGTGGCAAGCCCGCCATCGACTCCGACCAGCCACACTGCGGCAGTACCTACCCCAACGCCGACCCCCACCCCGGCCGTCGTGCCCGCGACCGTAGCGGTCCCGCCGGCATGCCAAGCCCTGGCCAGCAGCAGACGGCCCCGCGACCATACGACGGTCACGATAACGATCAGCACTGTGGCCCATGCGCGGGTAGCCGCCACCGGCCCCCTGGCCCTAGCGAACGGCGAGCGCGCGCGGGGCCGGGCCGACGCCTCGGGCCTGCGGACAGTGCGGTTCCGGATCGGTGACGCCACCCCAGGCGTCCGGGTCACAATCACCGTGCGCGTATCCCGGCACGGCCGCAAGGGCACCTGCAGGACATCGCTCCGGCCGCGGAAGGTGAAACCAGTACAGGTCACCGCGCCGCCCGCACCCTCATCACCGGCAGCTGCGCCGCCACCCACGGCCACGTCGTGTTATCCGCGCAGCGACTCGGGAACCTGCTACAGGCCAGGAGAGTTCTGCCGCACCAGTGATCACGGCTTGACCGGCGTGGCCGGAGACGGCGAAAAGATCATCTGTGAGGACAACAACGGCTGGCGGTGGGAACCGGCGTAGGCCTAACCCACGTCCTTCAGAAAGCTGACACCCTGTTCTACATGCGGAGCGACACCGTCATGGACCAGGTCCGCAGGGAACTGCGGCGCCCGACTGGGCCACAGCATGGACTCCAGAGAGCTAAGCGATCCGGTCAGGCGTACTGCGCCCACGCAGGTCAGGACCGTTTGGGCGTGGGTCTTTGAAAACCGCCAGGCGGCTCCTTTTCTGGCTCCCCTCGGAGCCTTGTGCACAAATGCAGGCTCACCCCGGTCTTGCCTTTCAGATCCCGCTGAGCAGCGAGAACGCTGAGACGCAGGGCTTGGGCGGGGTGCACGACGCTTGCGGGACACGCAAGGAGTCACCATCCAGGCTGTGCAAGCCCGTGACCTGCGCGAACAGTCGGATCGAACTTCCGAGTTACCACGGCGGACGTCTCATACATCGACGCTGCCGCGATGCACAGCAACTCTCTGAGCTGCGGAAATAGTGGCTAAGTGGAGCTAAGCGGGCTCGAACCGCTGACCTCTTGCATGCCATGCAAGCGCTCTACCAACTGAGCTATAGCCCCGACACCGCCCGCGTCACCCGCACGCGGACCGGAGATAGCATACCGGTTCCCCGGACGCTCCCGAACATCATGGACACCGACCGGCGGCCCACACCCGGCGGCCCAACCGCCCAGGCCCAGCGATCAGCGGTCGTCGCTGAGCACCGGCTCTGGCAGCGTCCCGGCGTTGTGCTCGACGAGCCGCCAGCGCCGGTGCCGCCGGGACACGACGGACCAGGCGCAGTTGGCCAGCGGCCCGATCGCGCCCCAGAGGTCCTCGGGCAGGCCCAGCAACCTGGCGGCGCCCAGCCTGAGCGCCGCGCCGTGGCTCACCACGACCGCGAGGGAACCCGGCTGGAGGCTGTCCGCGATCCGCTCCAGGGCCGACCCGGCCCGGTCTGCGACCGTCACCGAGGTCTCCCCCTCCGGTGGCGCCCACTTCGCGTGCTCTTCCGGGTAGCGAGTCCGGATCTCCACGTCGGTCAGGCCTTCCCAGACCCCGCCGTGGCGTTCCCGCAAGTCCTTGTCCGTGGTCACGGTCAGCCCGGTCAGCCGGGCCAGCGGCGCGGCCGTAGCGAGGGCCCGGCTCAGATCGGAGGAAATGATCGCGTCCGGTCGCAGCCCGGCGAGCAGCCGGGCGGCCCGCTCGGCCTGCTCTGTGCCGACCTCATCCAGCTGGATGTCGGACTGGCCCTGGAAGCGGCCCTGAATGTTCCACGGGGTCTGGCCATGCCGCCACAACACCAGCCGGACCCGGGAATCCGGGCCCGGCACTGACTCAGAGCTCATTCCGCCCTCTCCTGCGTCTCGGTCCGCCTGACCCGCGCGGTCACTCTCGCCAGGCAGGGGTTTCCGGGAACCAGCCGTCCGCCGGCTGCCCGGCCCGGCGCCCACGCTGCCAGCGAACGCCAGCCAGCGAACGCGCCTCCGCCCGGCCGGGCCTACGGCCTAGCCGGGCCGGCCCTGGATCCGCTAAGCCCGAGGTCAGCGTGCGTCCCCGGCGGATGGCCCGCCGGAGCGCGTCCCGCCGACCGATACCGTCTCGGGCAGCGGAATCTGCGGGCAGTCTTTCCATAGCCGTTCCAGAGCGTAGAACGTGCGCTCCTCGGCGTGCTGTACGTGGACCACAATGTCCAGATAGTCCAGCAGCACCCAGCGGCCTTCCCGCTCACCCTCGCGGCGCACTGGCCGGGCTCCGGCCTTGCGCAAGTTCTCCTCGATCGCCTCGACGATCGCCCGTACCTGACGGTCGTTGGCCGCCGAGGCGAGCAGGAACACGTCGGTGATGACGAGCTGCTCACTCACGTCGTAGGCGATGATGTCGCTGGCGAGCTTGTCGGCCGCGGCCGTAGCGGCTATCTCCGCAAGCTCAACGGCCCTGGTGGTGGCAGTCACGTGTGGTATTCGTCCTCCTCAGCCGGGGACCCTCCCCCTAGCCTCTCACGCCCCAGGCTCGCGGGGCAGTGCGGCAATTCAGCCTAACCCGGCCCGCCGACAAAGTCCGCCCGCCAGGCCCGCGTCCCTCCAGGCTCCAGGCCGGTATGGACTGATCGGCTGGTCCATCACAGGCCCAGAGCGACCCCTCCCTCGGGCCCGCAGACTGTCCCGTCGCCGTCGCAGTACAGCCCGCGCTTGGCGATGTACTGCACCACGCCGTCGGGGACCAGGTACCAGACCGGCTCTCCCCCGCCTACCCGCTGCCGGCACTCGGTGGACGAGATGGACAAGGCCGGGATCTCGATGAGGCTGACCTGGTCGCTCGGCAGCCCAGCCGTGCTCAGCTGATGCCCAGGACGGGTGCAGCCGACGAAATGGGCCAGCTTGAACAAATCCGCCGCGTCCTGCCAGGACATCATCATGGACAGCGCGTCCGCACCGGTAATGAAGAAGAACTCCGTCTGCTCGCCGCGGAGGGCCCGCAGCTCACGCAGCGTGTCGATGGTGTAGGTGGGCCCGGGCCGGTCGATGTCCACCCGGCTGACCGAGAACCGCGGGTTCGACGCGGTCGCGATCACCGTCATCAGGTAGCGGTCCTCGGACGACGAGACCTTCCGGTGATCCTTCTGCCAGGGCTCGCCGGTGGGGACGAACACCACCTCGTCGAGGTCGAAGACGTGCGCCACCTCACTCGCCGCGACCAGGTGACCGTGGTGGATGGGGTCGAAAGTGCCGCCCATCACGCCCAGCCGCCAGACTCGCCCGGGCTGCGAAATCAGCGAATCGGGCCTGCCGGTCTCACCATCGCTCATGACGTGACTCTAATCGGCCCGGCCGGCGCCCAGTGTAGGGGCCGGGATCAGCTGAGCCCGGGGACCGGAGGCTCTCCCCCGGCCCACCGGACGACCCGCACCGCCTTGCCGACCTCAGTGCGAGGCAGCGTGCCCCCGGGCAGCACCCTGACCCCGACCCGAACGCCCAGGACCTCACGCAGCCGGAGTTCCAGGTCTGCCTCGGCCGGGCCCGCCCCGTGAGGGCCGTCCGGTCCGGCCCCATCCTGCCCAGCCCCGTCCGTCCGGGAACTGTCCGGGGCGTACTCACACAGGGCCAGCAGCTGCGACTGGGCCGCTCGCTCGTCCACCACCAGCAGGTAGTCAGGGCTGAGCGAGGTGTGCTCCAGCAGCACCCGTTCCACCTCGCTGGGGTAGATGTTCACCCCGCGGATCACCAGCATGTCGTCCCGCCGGCCAGTGACCTGGCTCATCTTCACCAGGGTCCGCCCGCACGGGCAGGGTCCCCGGCGCAGCGCGGCGATGTCCCCGGTCCGGTAGCGCAGCAGCGGTCCCGCTTCCCGGGTCAGGGTGGAGAACACCAGCTCTCCTTGCGTCCCGTCCGGAACCGGCTCGGCCGTCACCGGGTCCACCGCCTCGACCAGGAAATGATCCTCGTTGACATGCAGGCCGTCCGCGGCCTCCGCACACTCGGCGGCCACCCCGGGCCCGATCACCTCAGACAGCCCGTAGATGTCCAGCGCCCGCAACCCCAGCAGCTCCTCGATCCGGGCCCGCAGCTGCTTAGACCACGGCTCCGCCCCGAACACCCCGGCCCGCAGGGCCAGCCCGGCTCCCGGCCGCAACCCGGCGTCCGCTAGCGCCTCCCCCAGCCGGATGGCGTAGGACGGCGTGCAGGTCAGGATGTCGGGCTGCAGGTCCCGGATGAGTGTGACCTGCCGCGGCGTCATCCCGCCCGACACGGGCAGCACCGTGGCGCCCAGCTCGATCGCACCCTGGTGAATGCCCAGGCCGCCGGTGAACAGCCCGTAGCCGTACGCGTTGTGGATCAGGCTGCCCGGGCCCGCGCCCGCCGCGGCGAGCGCCCGGGCGCACATCCGGGCCCAGAGCCGCAGGTCGCTGCGGGTGTAGCCGACCAGCGTGGGGCGCCCGCCCGTGCCACTTGAGCCGTGCAGCGCGACCACCTCGCTGCGGTCCACCCCGAGCATCCGCAACGGATACGCGTCCCACAAATCCTTCTTCTCGGTCGTCGGCAGCCGGGGCAGGTCGGGCAGGCCGACACCGCCGCCCGAGGTAACCCCGGCCGACCGGAGCCGCTCCGCCTGAACCCCGTCCGCGGCCAGCAGCCGGTCCACCAGGCCCCGGAGCCGATCTTCCTGGAGCCCGGCGAGCTGCTCGGCGGGCATGGACTCGGCCTCAGGCTCGAACATCATCGTCCTTCTCCTGATCAGGGCGCTCTCACGGCGGCGCCACCAGCTTCCCATAACAGGACTTCCCGCCGATGACTGCTACGCAGCGTGATTCCTTGACTACGTTTCGACGACACGGGGCCAATCCGCCGCGCGGAGCAGTCCCGAAGTCTCATTCAACGGACTCACCACGGGGGTGTGTCCAGTCTTCCCTGGAGGAAGCTTCATGATCGGTACGAAACGCTTCAGAAAGCTGGGTACCCGGAAGGCGGGGATAGCCCTGACCGGTCTGCTGGTGGGCGGGCTCGCCCTGGCGTCCGGGACGGCATTCGCCTCGACCTCGTCGTCTGCGTCGGGCATGGCGGGGATGTCCATGACGAGCTCGTCTGCGCACCACCGGGGGTTCACCAAGGGCTTCTACGACGGTCGCACGGTGCACTTCTACTACAGCAAGAACTTCAGCTGTAAGCAGCCGCCGACCAGCAAGGCGTTCTCCAAGTGTGAGGGCGGGACCAATTACACCCAGACCCCGGCCAGCGCCTTCGACCCGCTGTACGTGATCGTGCCGCTCGGCTTCACCCCGCCGAAGCGGACCCTGCAGTGCCAGACCGGCAACTGCATCGACCATCCCCGCTACATCGACCTGTCGGCGGTGCTCGGCAGCGGCGCGGGGAACGTGCTGCTCCCGGCGCACAGCCACATCGTGGCCACCGCGAACGGCCACCAGTCGGAGTGGTGGAACGTGGACATCGTCGGGGTCAAGAGCCTGTTCGCCTGGAACCAGCTCATCCGGCACAAGAGCGCGCGCGAGCTGCAGTACCTGCAGCGGCATGACTCGGTCAAGGTGACCGGGAACATCCCCAGCAACCTGTTCCTGTACTTCGCCGTGCTCAAGTAACACCGCTAGCCGGCGCTGGCCACGCCTGACCCCTGGGCGTGGCCAGCGCCACCGCAACCCGTCCCGCCAACCCTCACCCGTCTGCACGAGAGGTGTCACGCATGGTTAACCAGCCTATGGACGCCGTCCGGTCGCCGGGCCGGACCGTGGCCACCAGAGTCCGCGAGCTCCGCAGCTGGCGCGGGGCCATCGGCCTCAGCGGCGTGGCCGCCGGAGCCATCATGATCACGGGTGCGTTCCTGCCCTGGGTCACGACGTTCGCCGGGCTGATCGCCATCCCCGGGGTGCGCGGCAGCAACGGGCGGATGCTGGCCGCCGCCGGGGCCGTCATCGCGCTGGCCGGGATCGCCCACGCCCTGCGCGGCGCCCGCTGGTCCCGCTGGGTGATCGGCCTGGCCGGCTTCCTGGCCACGGGGTTCTCCGGCTTCCTGCTCCTCCAGCTCGCGGCCAGCCTGCGGTCGCTGAGCAGCGACTCGATGGTGGCCGCGCAGGCCGGCCCGGGCCTGTGGGTGACCGCCGCCGGGTCGGCGCTAGCCTTCGCCACCATGTTCCTGCCCGCCTCGGCTCAGGAGACCGTGGAGGGCCGGGTCGACCCGCCCGGCCTGCGGGCCTGGGCCGCCGACTTCGGGTCCACCGGTCTGCGGCGCGGCCTGCAGATCACGCTCGGCGTCCTCTGGCTGGCCGACGGCGCGTTCCAGCTCCAGCCGTTCATGTTCGGCCGGGGGTTCGTGAACCAGATCCTGATGCCCGCCTACATGGGCAGCCCGGCCGGGGTCACCGGCCCGGCTCTGGCCGTCACCCGGCTGATCCTGCACGCCCCGGCCGCCTGGAACGCCGCGTTCGCGATCACCCAGCTGCTGCTCGGGGCCGGGCTGCTGTGGCGGCCGGCCGTGCGGGCGGCGCTGGCCGGCAGCGTCGTCTGGGCGCTGGCCGTGTGGTGGTTCGGCGAAGGCCTGGGCGGCGTGCTCAGCGGCATGGCCAGCCCCCTTACTGGCGCCCCGGGGGCGGTCATCCTGTACGCATTGCTGGCCGTGCTGGCCTGGCCCATAGCCAGCAGCACCATGCAGGCCAGCACCATGCAGGCCAGCACCGGGCAGGCCAGCACCGGGCAGGCGAGGACTGAACAGGCCGACCGCCGGGACGTGGGGCCGGTCGCCGCGGGCAGCCCGCTGGGCCTGACCGGGGCCCGGGTCGCCTGGCTGGTCCTGTGGGGCAGTTTCGCCTATTTCATCCTGCAGGCCGCGAACCGGGCACCCGGCGCGGTGCGGGACACGCTCGCCGGCCTCGCAGCCGGGGAACCGGGCTGGATCGCCGCCATGGACCGGGCCATCGCCAGCGCCGCGGGCGGTCACGGCCTGGCGATCAGCATCGGCCTGGCGGTGGTTTTCGTTGCGGCGGGTTTGGGGGTTTTCTGGCCGGCCACGACCCGGCCTGCACTGCTGCTGAGCGTGATCGTGGCCCTGGCCATCTGGGTGCTGGGAGAGAACTTCGGCGAGATCGCGACCGGGCAGGGCACCGACCCCAACACCGGCCTGCTCCTGGTGGCGCTGGCCGCGGCGTTCTGGCCGCTGACCCGCCGCCCGGCTGCGCCCGTTTCGCCTGGTCATGATCAGGAGCCCGTCCTCGCCGAGGGCAAAGCGGCCTAATCACGGTCGCGGCCGGCGAGCTCCGGGCCGGCGCCGCGGGGGGATCGCGATGGCGCCGGCCCGGCACCACCGGGTTGGTGGACGTAGGCCGGCTGGCACTGCTCGGCAAGGGGCCTAGCATGGCTGACATGACCACTGTGCCGGATCGTGCCCGCGTCCGTCTTCCCGGGATCAGCTCCCGTGCCTACGAGCACCCTGCTGACCGGTCGGCGCTGGTAGCTATGCGCAAACTCACCGGCTTCGACGTGCTGCTGAAGCGTCTGGCCGGCTGTTCAGCGACCGGAGCCTGCGGCTGCTGTTTATGGCCAGCTCGGTGCGGGCGTCCAACGAGCAGTTCCCGGACCTGTACCGGCTGCTGCTGGACGGCTCCGCCATCCTGGACCTCCCTGAGGTGCCCGAGCTCTTCATCTCCCAGGACCCGCATGCCGAACGCGATGACCCTGGGCTCGGACAAGCCGTTCATCGTGGTCACCACCGGCCTGGTGGACCTGATGGACGCCGAAGAGAACCGCTGGGTGATCGGGCATGAGCTCGGCCACGTGCTGTCCGGGCACGCGGTGTACCGGACCATGCTGTTCCACCTGACCCGGCTGGCCACCCGGCTGGCCTGGTTCGCCATCGGCTACATCGGCCTGCGGGTGATCATCGCCGGGCTGGAGGAGTGGTACCGCAAGTCTGAGCTGTCCTGCGACCGGGCCGGCGTGCTGGCCAGCCAGGATCCGGCGGCGGCGCGGCGGGCCCTGATGAAGCTGGCCGGAGGCGCCAAGATCTCCGAGCTGAGCCCGGACGCGTTCCTGGAGCAGGCCCGCGAGTACGACGCCGTCCCGGACGTGCGGGAGGGCCTGCTGAAGATGCTGCAGATGCAGGGCACCACGCACCCGTTCGCGGTGGTGCGGTTCGCTGAGCTGGACCACTGGGTGGCCGACGGCGACTACGCAGGAGATCCTGGCGGGCAACTACCTGCGCCGCGAGGACGACAGCGACACCAAGATCGGCGACGAGTTCCTGGCCGCCGCCAAGGCGTACCAGGAGTCGTGGAGCCGGTCCAACGACCCGTTCATCGGCCTGGTCAAGGGGGTCGCCGAGACCGCCGTCGGCACCGGCCAGTCGCTGTTCGGGAACATCTTCGGCCCGCGCAGCGGTGGCGGCAGCAGCAGCGACGACAACTGACCGGCTGGCTGGCTGGTGCCGGCCGCCGGCCGGCCGCCGTAGCGGCGACGGCCGGGAAGCGAGCCTAGCGGGGGGTCCTGAGCAGGACGAGGTCGTCGCGGTGCACGATCTCGCGCTCGTACTCGGGGCCCCGCTGGGCGGCGAGTTCGTGGGTGGAGCGGCCCATCATCGCGGGGATCTCGGACGCGTCGTAGTTGACCAGGCCCCGGGCGATCACCCGGCCGTCCGGGGAGCACAGGTCCACCGGGTCACCCGCGTCGAACCCACCCTCCACGCCGGTGATCCCGGCGGGCAGCAGCGACGCGCGGCCACCCTCGATCGCCTTGGCCGCCCCCTCGTCCAGCAGCAGCCGGCCATGACTGGCCGCCGCGTGGGCCAGCCACAACTGCCGGGCCCGGGGCGGGCGCCGCTCCCCCGGTGCGAAGTACGTCCCGCGCGGCTGCCCCTCGAGGACCTCCCGGGCCGCGGCGGCGCTGGCCACCACGGTCGGGATCCCCGCCTCGGTCGCGATCATCGCGGCGTCCACCTTGGTGACCATCCCGCCCATGCCCACCGGACCAGAGCCCACCTGACCAGAGCCGGCGCGCCCCGGGCCGGCGGCCGTGCTGCCGCCCGCCGCGACCCGGCCCAGGGTGACCCCGGCCAGGTCGGCACGGCTGCGTACCTCGGTGATCCGCCGGGCCCCGGGCTGGCGCGGGTCGATGTCGTACAGGGCGTCCACGTCGGACAGCAGGATGAGCGCCCCGGCCCGGACCACGTGCGCGACCAGCGCGGCCAGCCGGTCGTTGTCGCCGAACCGGATCTCGTCCGTGGCCACCGTGTCGTTCTCGTTGACGATGGGCAGGATCCCGAGTTCGAGCAGCCGGCTCAGGGTCCGCTGGGCGTTGCGGTAGTGCGCGCGGCGCATCAGGTCGTCGGCGCTCAGCAGCACCTGGCCGGTGCGGACCCCGTGCCGGGCGAACGCGGCGGTGTACCGGGCGACCAGCAGGCCCTGTCCCACGCTCGCGGCGGCTTGCTGGGTGGCCAGGTCACGAGGCCGGCGCGGCAGCCCCAGCGGGGCCAGCCCGGCCGCGATGGCCCCCGACGAGACCAGCACGACCTGGCTGCCACCCCGGGTCCGGGCGGCGAGCGCGTCGGCCAGGGCCGCGATCCGGTCCTCGTCGATCCCGCCCCGCGCGGTGGTCAGCGACGACGAGCCCACCTTGACTACCACCGGGCTGGCGGCCGCGATCCCCGGCCACTGCGTCTTCCGCCGGCTCCTCCCCCGCGGCCGGGCCGCCCCCCGTCGTCAGGTCGGCCCCCGCAACCGCGTCGGGCCCCGCAGCCCGGTCGCCTAGCCTCGCCACGCCGTCCCTCCAGCCACACACATCACAGAAACCTCACCAGCCCCGCGCCACGCGCGGACCCGGCTTCGTGATCAACTGATTGGTGTCGCTGCAGCGACACCAATCAGTTGATCACGAACGCTTCGGCCCTCCCGGGGACGCCAGTACAGTCACTTCTGGCACTGCAGCCACCCCAGCCCCTCAGGGGGCGATCCGGCGGTCGGTGCCGCGGGGGCCCAGGCCCTGGCGGTTGCCGGCCGGGACCTGGGGCTCCCAGTCGAACACCACAGCGTCGTCCCCGTTGCCGATCATCACTTCGGCGCCGTCCAGGGCGCCCGCCTCGGCCAGGGCCTCTTCCACGCCGAGCTTGGCCAGCCGGTCGGCGAGATAGCCGACGGCCTCGTCGTTGGCGAAGTCGGTCTGCTGCACCCAGCGCCACGGCTTGTCGCCGCGGACCAGGAACGTGTTCTCCCCGGCCCGCTCGATCTCGAACTCCGGGCCAGCGGCGGGCCGCGGCCGGATCACCAGCCGGGTCGGTTCCTCGGCCGGGGCCGCCGCGCGGATCTCGGCCACCACCGCGCCCAGCGCGAACGCCAGCTCTCTAACGCCTTCCCTGGTGGCCGCCGACACCTGGCAGACGGTCAGCCCGCGAGCGGCCAGCACCGGCTCGACCTGCTCGGCGACTTCCCGCGCGGCGGGCACATCGATCTTGTTCAGCACCACGATCCGGGGCCGGTCCCGCAGGTCCGAGCCGGTGACGTTCTGGTAGGCGTCGAGTTCGGCCTCGATCACGTCGAAGTCGGCGACCGGGTTCCGGCTGGGGTCCCCGCTGGTCTCCGCGGCCGTGCAGTCCAGCACGTGCACCAGCACCAGGCAGCGCTCCACGTGCCGGAGGAAGTCCAGACCCAGGCCCTTGCCCTGGCTGGCCCCGGGGATGAGCCCGGGCACGTCGGCCGCCACGAACTGGATGTCGCCCGCCTCCACCACGCCCAGGTGCGGGGTCAGCGTGGTGAACGGGTAGTCGCCGACCTTCGGCCTGGCCGCGGACAACGCGCCGATCAGCGAAGACTTGCCCGCATTGGGGAAGCCCACCAGGCCCGCGTCGGCCACCGTCTTGAGCTCGAGGACCAGCGAGTACTCCGCGCCCGGCTCGCCGCGCAGCGCGAACCCGGGGGCCTTGCGCTTCATCGAGGCCAGGGCCGCGTTGCCGAGGCCGCCGTGGCCGCCCTGCGCGGCCACGAAGCGGGTCCCGGTCCCCATCAGGTCGGCGAGGACCTCGCCGTCCTCGGTGCTGACCACGGTCCCGTTCGGGACCCGGACGACCAGGTCGTCACCGGCGGCGCCGTTACGGTTCGACCCGGAGCCCTGCGTGCCGTTGCCGGCCTTGCGGACCGGGCGGCGATGGAAGTCGAGCAGGGTCGCCACGCTGGGGTGGACCTCGAGGATCACGTCGCCGCCGCGGCCCCCGTTACCGCCGTCCGGGCCGCCCAGCGGCTTGAACTTCTCGCGGTGGACCGAGGCGCAGCCGTGCCCGCCATTGCCCGCCTTGATGCGCAGGACCGCCCGGTCTGCAAACTCCGCCACTGCCCCTCCTTCCAGGTCCGCGCCTGCCGCTCACGCGGCGAGGCGCCCGATATCCCTTACATGCGTCAGGGGCGGACCGTCACCGGTCCGCCCCTGATGCCTACGCTCGATGAGATTGCGTCTGGCGGACCTTATTCCGCCGCCGGGGAGTCATCCGGTTCGCCCGCGATCACGCTGATCGCGCGGCGCTGGCGCACACTGCCGAACGTGACCTTGCCGGCGATCAGCGCGAACAGGGTGTCGTCACCGCCGCGGCCCACGCCGGGCCCGGGGTGGAAGTGCGTACCACGCTGGCGGACGATGATCTCGCCCGCGTTGACCTGCTGCCCGCCGAAACGCTTCACGCCAAGCCGCTGTGCCGCGGAGTCACGGCCGTTCCGGCTGGACGACGCGCCCTTCTTGTGTGCCACGTCAGCTCAGCTCTCTTCCTTGCCGGCACTGCTCTTCGCGGCACTGCTCTTCGCCGCACCGCTCTTTGCCGCACTGATGCCAGTGATCTTCAACTGGGTGTAGTGCTGCCGGTGGCCCAGGCGCCGCCGGTACCCGGTCTTGTTCTTGTACTGGATCATGTTGATCTTGGGGCCGGCCACCGAGCCCAGGATCTCCGCCGTGACCTTGTAGCGGTCAAGCTCAGCCGCGTCGCTGATGACGTTGCCGCCATCCACGACGAGCAACGCCGGCAGGGTCACACTGGAACCAACGTCACCAGCAAGCGTGTCGACGGTGAGTACGTCGTCCACCGCCGCCTTCTCCTGCCTGCCACCGCAGCGCACGATCGCGTACACCGAGAACTCGCTCTCTGCCTTCGCGGCTAGGCCGCGGCCTCATGCGGCCTGAGCCGCTCTCTCTCGTCAGGGCGGGCCAAGCCGCGGGGCCTGGTCCGGGTTTTTGCCTGGCGCGACCCACCCAGCTGCCCGCTGCAGTGACTAGCACCTGACGTGACTAGCACCTGCACTGGGCGGGCATCGGACGGGGGGCCTGCCTCGCACACGGGGGCGCAGGGCCGTGAGGCCCCGGATCCGCTATGTGCACCGACCACTCAGGTTATCAGAAAGGCGGGTGCTCCTCGTCCGTGGTGGCCGGACCCTCCTCCGCGGGACCGCTGCCCCCGTCCGCGAGACCGCTGCCCCCGTCCGTGAGACGGCTGGCCTCGCCCGCAGGACGAGTGTCCCCGTCCGCCGGGTAGGTGCCCGGTGCGCCGGGGTCGGCCGCGGGTGCGGCGTCGCCGACGGGCGCGGGCTCCCAGACGGGTGCGGCGTCGGCGACGGGCGCGGCGTCGGCGGCAGGCGCGGGCTCCCAGACGGGTGGGGCGTCACTGACCGGCGCGGGGCTGGAGGCCGACGGGGTTTCGGCCGGAGCCAGAGCGTCACCGGCGGGCCACGAGGACACGGCCGACGCCGCTTCCGCGGCCGTCACGGCCTCACCCTCGGGGCCAGCCTCGGCGTCGGTGGCGGACACGGCGTTAGTGCTGGTCATAGCCCCGGTGACGGGCACGGCCTCAGCGGCGGCCACGATCTCGGCGTCGGGCGCCCCCGCGGGGCGAGTCGCGGAGCGCCGCCGCCGGCGGCCACCCTGGCGCTCACCGGGCGCGGCGACCAGCAGCGCGGCCGGCTCGCTGGCGGCCGCCTGGTCACCGTCCGGCGCCCCGGCCGCGGCGTGATCCGCGGCCGGCCGGTCCTGCTCACCGTCGCGGTCCTGACGCCCGTTGCGCCCACTCTTGTCCGAATTGTTCTTGTCCGGGCTGTTCTTGTCCGAGCCGTTACGGTCACCCCGGCCGTTCCGGTCCTGGTGCCCGTTCCGGTCGGCGCGGCCGTTCCGGTCCTGGCGGCCACCGCCAGACTGGCGCCCGTCCTCACCGCCGGAGCGGCTCCGCTGACCCGTACCTGCGGGCTCAGTCAGGTCGAGGGAGATGATCCGGCCGCGCCCGTTGCAGCAGTCGCAGGGCTCAGAGAAGGCCTCCAGCAGCCCGGACCCGACCCGCTTGCGGGTCATCTGGACCAGGCCGAGGGAGGTGACCTCGGCGACCTGGTGCTTGGTGCGGTCCCGGGCCAGGCATTCCAGCATCCGGCGCAGCACCAGCTCCCGGTTGCTCTCCAGGACCATGTCGATGAAGTCGATGACGATGATGCCGCCGACGTCCCGCAGCCGGAGCTGCCGGACGATCTCCTCCGCCGCTTCCAGGTTGTTCCGGGTCACGGTCTCCTCGAGGTTCCCGCCCTGCCCGGTGAACTTCCCGGTGTTGACGTCGACCACGGTCATGGCCTCGGTGTTGTCGATAACCAGGGAACCGCCGCTGGGCAGCCACACCTTGCGCTCCAGCGCCTTGGCCAGCTGCTCGTCGATCCGGTACTGGGCGAACACGTCCTCGTCGTCCGTCCAGTGGGTGAGCCGCTCCGCCAGATGCGGAGCCACGTAACGGACGTACTCGTAGACGAGGTCCCAGCCCTCGTCGCCCTCCACCACCAGCGACGCGAAGTCTTCGTTGAAGATGTCCCGGACCACGCGGATAGTCAGGTCGGGCTCGCTGTAGAGCAGCTCGGGCGCGTT
This sequence comes from uncultured Actinomycetes bacterium, assembly GCA_963844695.1. Lineage (GTDB taxonomy): Bacteria > Actinomycetota > Actinomycetes > Streptosporangiales > Streptosporangiaceae > RYN-230. The sequence goes on along the minus strand of CAWJPL010000002.1, from coordinate 534,892 downwards.
GGCGGTCTTGGACTTCTGCTCGATGGCTTCCCACTGCGCGGCCAGCCGGGCCACGTCACGGGACAGCTCTTCCTCGGTGGCGCCTTCCGCGGCGGTCCGCACGATCACGCCCGCGCCTTCCGGCATCACCTGCTTGAGGATCTGCTTCAGCCGGGTGCGCTCCTTGTCCGGCAGCTTGCGGCTGATGCCCATCATGGAGCCGCCCGGCACGTAGACCAGGTAGCGCCCAGGCAGGCTCACCTGGCTGGTCAGCCGCGCGCCCTTGTGCCCCACCGGGTCCTTGGTCACCTGGACCAGGACGGCCTGGCCGGACTTCAGCGCGGACTCGATCCGCTTGGAGTCGCCCTCCAGCCCGCTCGCGTCGAAGTTCACCTCGCCGGCGTACAGCACCGCGTTGCGGCCCTTGCCCACGTCCACGAAGGCCGCCTCCATGGAGGGCAGCACGTTCTGCACCTTGCCCAGGTACACGTTGCCGACCATGGACTGATGCGAGCCCTTGTCCACGTAGTGCTCGACCAGCACGCCGTCCTCGAGGACGCCGATCTGGGTCCGGTCGTTCTGCTGCCGGACGACCATGACCCGGTCCACCGACTCCCGGCGGGCCAGGAACTCGGCCTCGGTGATGACCGGCGGGCGCCGCCGTCCGGACTCGCGGCCCTCGCGCCGCCGCTGCCGCTTAGCCTCCAGGCGGGTCGAGCCACGCACGGCCTTGACGTCGCCGACCGACACAGGCTCGTCGGTGTGCGGGGCACGTGGCACCCGCACGTGGACGACGGTGTTGGGCGGATCGTCGGCGGCGGGCTCCCCGTCGGCCGACGAGCCGCGGCGGCGCCGGCGCCGGCGGCGCCTCGTACCGTTGCCGTCCTCGTCGCCGTCCATGTCCTCGTGGTCAGCCTGGTCCTCGGGGCCGCCCGGCTTGCCCTCGGCCGACTTGCCGTCGGCCTTGTCCTGGCCCTGCTTGGCCTGTGCGGACTTAGCCTGGGCTCCCTTGCCCTGGGCCTTGCCCGGTCCGGACTTGCCGTCGGCGTGCTTGGCCTCGGCGGACTTGCCGCCGCGCTCGGCAGGCTCGCGCCCGCTGCGGCCCGGGGCGGAATCGCCGTCCTCGGCGTCCTCGCCGGCGAACTCGCCGTCGGCCTCGTGCCCCCGTGACCGGCCGCCCCGGCGGCGCCGCCGGCGCGTCGTGCCGTCGGCGCCGTCGCCGGACGGCTCCTCCGGTCCAGTGTCCTCACTTTGGCGGCTCGTCCCGGACCCGGCCGCGATCCGGCGCCGACTCCCCGGCGGCCGGTGGCTGGAAGATGACCGGCGGCGGCTGGAACGTGGCCTGCGGCACCGTCCCCGACCCAGTGGAGGCCATGGGGACGGCCGGCACGACCGGGGTGGCCGCCGGTGACGACGCCACGGCCGGGGCTGGCCCGGCGGGCACGCTCACCGGCGGCGCGCTGCTAGCCGCGCCGGAGCTAACCGGTGCGCTGCTGGCCGCCGTGCTGCTGGCCTCCGTGGTGCCCGCGGTGCCGGGAGAGGTGGGAGCCTCGGCTACCACCTCGGACGGCGGCCCGGCGGCCCGGGTCGCGGCCCGGCGGGGCCTGCGGGTCCGGCGCGGCGGGGCAGCGGACTCGCCGCCGTCGCCAGAGTCACTGCCACTGGCCGCGGCACTGGCACCCGTGCTGGCCTCTCCCGCGCTGGCGCCGCCTGGGCTGGCGTCACCGGGGGCGTTACCCGGACTGGCCGTCCCGGTCATGCCGGACGGCGCCGTACCTCCGTCACTGTCAACTTCCGCGCGCTGTCTCGTTCTGATCGTTGGGCTCGGTTTCGAGCATCCGGACTATCTCCCGTCAGGCTCCCGGGCGCGTGGGTTCGCTCGGAACCCTCCGCTCCGCGCGGGAGCTGGTCGTACGCGTTCGCTGGGAGGCGGTCAGCCGGCGAGGCCGATCGCGCTCCCAGGCGCGTTGTCTCAACATGTTCCTGCGCCGTGCCCTGTCCGGTTGACTGGAGCCCGAGCGGCTGTACCCCAGACGATGGGGGTGCCGCCACAGGGGACGCCCAATCCTCGGTGGGCCCGGCGGGCATGTGCTGCCCTGCGGGCCCGGCTTCGGCAACTACTGCCACCAGCGGTCCTTGGACCAGCCGGGTCACCAGCGGTGGTGACGAAGGCACCAGCCCAGCGACACGGCGAAGTGCATTCAGGATGTCGTCGGGTCGCACGGCAGGTGTCAGGTGCCGAACAACCATTCGAAGTATCGCATACCCGGCGTTCCGCTCATCCGCGGCGCGCCAGTCGGCCTGCATCGTGAGCACCGCGGCGCGAGCGTCCATGCGCCGCATTCCCTTGCTGGTCAGGCGCTCGACCTCCACGCTGTCTTGAGCGAGGAACGTCTCGGCCGCCGCAGCCGCCTCATCTCGCCCGACCCCGGGGAGAGCCACTTCCCACCCGGACGCCTCGAACGTCATGGCGCCTAGGGAACTGGCTTCCTCGGTCACGTCTATCACATCAATCCCGTCCGGCAGGGCCGCATTGAGCTGGTCCCGGAGTTCCGAGACGGCACACACTGCCGTCAGCGAAAGCTCCAGATACTCAGCTTCACTCGCCGTCCCCGTCGGGGCCGCGCCAGCGTAAGAGATCTTCGGATGGGGCGTAAATCCTGCCGAGTACGCGATGGGTAGTCGTGCCCGGCGCACTCCGCGCTCAACCGCCCGCGCGATATCTCTGTGACTGGCGAATCGCATCCTGCTTCTTTTAGCGTACCGGACGATAAGCCGCTGGACGACGGGCGGCTGGTCAGTGGTGCGTGTCGGGCCGTCGGAGGGCCGCCGGGGCCTGGTGCCGGGGGCTGGCATCTAGCCAACGCCTCCCGCGGCGCCGGACCCGCCCGCCGGGCTGCCGGCCACGGACAGCGGCAGCAGGGTGCGGCCGGTGGGACCGGTCTGGATCTCGGTGCCCATGGTGGGGCACACGCCGCAGTCGTAACAGGGGGTCCAGCGGCAGTCCTCGACCTCCGCCGCCCCCGCCGGGTCGACCGCGTCCTGCCAGTCCGCCCAGAGCCAGTCACGGTCCAGGCCCGCGTCCAGGTGGTCCCAGGGCAGGACCTCGCTGTACTCGCGTTCCCGCGTCGTGTACCAGGCGACGTCCACCGGCTCGTCGGCCAGCGCCTGCTCCGCGGCGCGGATCCAGCGCTCGTACGAGAAGTACTCGGTCCAGCCGTCGAACCGGGCCCCGTCCTGCCAGGCCGTCTTGATCACCTTGGCCACCCGCCGGTCACCCCGCGACAGCAGGCCCTCGACGATGGACGGCTCTCCGTCGTGGTAGCGGTAGCCCACGGCCCGCCCGTAGGCCTGATCGGAACGCAGCGCCGCGCCCAGCTTGCGCAGCCGGTCGTGGACGGTCTGGGCGTCGCACTGGGCGGCCCACTGGAACGGGGTGTGCGGCTTGGGCACGAAACCGCCGATGGACACGGTGCAGCGGATGTCCCGGCGCCCGCTGACCTCGCGGCCGGTCTTGATCACCCGCCGGGCCAGGTCCGCGATGGCCAGCACGTCCTCGTCCGTCTCGGTGGGCAGGCCGCACATGAAGTACAGCTTCACCTGCCGCCAGCCGTTGGCGTAGGCGGTGCTCACCGTGCGGATCAGGTCGTCCTCGGTGACCATCTTGTTGATCACCTTGCGGATCCGCTCGGAGCCGCCCTCGGGGGCGAAGGTCAGCCCGGACCGCTTGCCGTTCCGGCTCAGCTCGTTGGCCAGGGTCACGTTGAACGCGTTGACCCGGGTGGACGGCAGGGAGAGCCCGGTCGAGGTGCCCTCGTAGCGGTCGGCCAGCCCGGTGACGATCTCGTTGATCTCGCTGTGGTCGGCGCTGGACAGGGAGAGCAGGCCCACCTCGCTGAAGCCGCTCTCGGCCAGGCCGCACTCGACCATGTCGCCGACCGTGGTGACGCTGCGCTCGCGTACCGGCCGGGTGATCATCCCGGCCTGGCAGAACCGGCAGCCCCGGGTGCAGCCGCGGAAGATCTCCACGCTGAACCGCTCGTGCACGGACTCGGCCACGGGGACCAGCGGCTTGCGCGGGTACGGCCACTCGTCCAGGTCCATCACGGTGTGCTTGGCCACGGTGAACGGGATCCCGCTGCGGTTGGGCGCGACCCGCCTGATCCGCCCGTCCGGCAGGTAGTCCACGTCGTAGAAGCGGGGCACGTACACCCCGGCCTCGGTGGCCAGGCGCAGCAGCAGGCCGTCCCGGCCGCCGGGCCGCCCGGCCCGCTTCCATTCCTTGATCAGCGCCGTGATGGTCAGCACGGCCTGCTCGCCGTCGCCGAGCACGGCGCCGTCCACGAACTCCGCGACGGGTTCCGGGTTGAACGCGGCGTGCCCGCCAGCCAGCACGAGCGGATGCCGCTCGTCGCGGTCGGCGGCCGAGAGCGGGATGCCCGCCAGGTCCAGGGCGGACAGCAGGTTCGTGTAGCACAGCTCGGTGGCGAAGCTGACGCCGAGCACGTCGAAGGCCACCACCGGGCGGTGACCGTCCACCGTGAACTGGGGGATGCCGCTGCGGCGCATCAGCTCTTCCAGATCCGGCCAGACGCTGTAGGTGCGCTCGGCGAGCACGCCGTCGCACTCGTTCAGCACCTCGTACAGGATCTGCACACCCTGGTTGGGCACGCCGACCTCGTAGGCGTCCGGGTACATCAGCGCCCAGCGGACCTCCGCGGCGTCCCAGTCGCGGACGACCGAGTTCAGCTCACCGCCGACGTACTGGATCGGCTTGCGCACCTGGGGCAGCAGGGGCTCCAGACGAGGGTAGACCGATTCCACAGGCATCCTGACAGCTTACGGTCAGCCGAACACCTGATGGCGCCGGTGCACGGACTGGAGCACGCCTATCGCGATCATGTCCGCGAACATGGCTGACCCCCCGTAGGACACAAACGGCAGCGGCAGCCCGGTCACCGGCATGATCCCGATGGTCATCCCGATGTTGATGAAGGCCTGCAGGCCGAACCACAGCGCGATACCGGAGGCGACCAGCAGTCCGAACTGGTCGTCGGCCCGGGTGGCGATGCGCAGCGCGCGGAAGATCAGCAGGCCCAGCAGCGCGATGATCACAGCGCAGCCGACGAAGCCGACCTCCTCCCCCGCGACGCTGAAGATGAAGTCCGTCTGCTGGTTGGGCACGAAGCTCGCGGTGACCAGGGACCCGTGCAGCCAGCCAGTGCCGAACAGCCCCCCAGAGCCGATCATGATCTTGGAGTGGATCGTCTCGTACCCGGTCCCGGTCGGGTCCGCCCCCGGGTGCAGGAAGGCGGTCAGCCGGTCCAGCTGGTAGGCGCGCAGCAGGTGCAGCCTGAACACCGCCAGCACCGCGGCCGCGCCCGCCACCACCAGGGCCGCCACCCAGCGCAGCCGCAGCCCGGACAGCGCGATCATGCCGAACGTCATCAGCAGCAGCAGGATGATCACGCCGAGGGCCGGTTCCCGCTCGACCAGCACGACCGGGACGAGCGCGAGGGCCAGCACCCCGGCGGCGTGCTTCGGGCCCGGGACCCGGCCGCTGTCCCGCAGTTCGCCGAAGACCACCGCGATGACCAGGACCAGCCCGATCTTGGCGAACTCCGAGGGCTCCACCTGGAAGCCGGCGGGCAGGTTGATCCAGGCCTTGGCCCCGCTCACGGTGGTGCCCAGCGGGCTGAGCACCGCGACCAGTCCCAGCACGGCCACCGCGTAGACGATCGGCGCGAGCAGCCGGATCTGCCGGTAGTCCAGCAGGCTCACCGCGACCAGCAAGATCAGCCCGAGCGCGACGTTGATCAGCTGCTTGATCAGGTAGCTGCGCGGGTCGGCGCTCGGCTGGGTGGCCGAGTAGACCAGCAGCGTGCCGATCAGGCTGAGTCCCACCACCGCCACCAGCAGCACCCAGTCGTACTTGCGCAGCGTGGAGTCCTTGGCCAGCGCTCCCGCCATCAGGGACCGGCGCTTCTGGCCGAAGCTGGGGGTCCGGGGCGACGTGTAGTCGCGGGTGCCGAGGCTCATCAGGACCCCCCGTAGCCCCGGGGGGCGGTGATAGAGCCGCTCGCGGAGATACCCGGCAGCCCATGCGGGAGCTTCCCGCCGGGCAGCGCCGCCTTGTGCCCCTCCAGGCCGTAGATGTCGTCGTAGATCTGGCGGACCGCGGGCGCGGCCACCTCGGCGCCGTAGTTCGAGTCCGGGATCATGACCACCACCACGTACTTGGGGTTGTCGCACGGCGCGAAGGAGGCGAAGACCGAGGTCACCGAGCTGTTGAACACCTCAGCCGTACCCGTCTTGCCCGCCACGCAGACCTGGTTCCGGGGGAAGCCGCCGAACGCCGCGGCGGCGGTGCCCGCGCCGGTGGTCACGTCGGCCAGCGCGCTGCGGATGTAGGCCAGGGTGCTGCCGGCCACCGGCAGGCGGCGGATCAGCTTGGGCCTGATCTTCCGGACCAGCTGGCCGGTGGGGCTGATGACGGCCTCGCCGATCCGGGGGCTGTACAGCTTGCCGCCGTTGGCCAGGGCCACGTAGGCGTCGGCCAGCTGGAGCGGGGTCACCGAGACGTAGCCCTGGCCGATGGCCGCGATCGCCGCCTCGCCGGGTTCCCAGACGTTGCCGTAATGGCAGTCCTGATACTCGATCTGCTGCACGTATGTGCCATTGGCCCGGCCGTATTTACACCAGTCCTGCCCAGTATGGGCATTACCCTTCCAGAGGTAGTAAAGCCATTCCCGGGTCGGGATGCTGCCCGCGCCCTGCTCGGGCAGGTCGATCCCGGGCACTTTGCCGAATCCCCAGCCCAATTCCATTTTCTGCATTTCCTGGATCGGGGTCTTCGCGCTGGTGACGACGTTGTACTTGGGGTGGTCGTGCTGGTAGGTGCCGTAGGCCAGCTCGTAGAAGACCGTGTCGCAGGAGATGACCAGGGCCTCGTGCAGGCTCATCTGGCCCAGGTTCTTCTGGCCGTCGTTGAGGAAGGAGCGGCCGGCGATGCTGTAGGAGGCCGGGCAGTTGTAGGTGCCGTCCAGGCTGTACCCGGCCCTGACCGCGGCCGCGGTGGAGGTCACCTTGAACGTGGAGCCGGGCGCGTACTCGCCCTGGGTGACCCGGTTCAGGATCGGCTTGCTCCCGTGGATCAGCTGCCGGTACTGCCGCTCGGAGATGCCGCCGTTCCAGACGCTGGGGTTGTAGGAGGGCGCGCTGGCCATGGCGACCACCCGGCCGGTGGTGGTCATCACGATCGCCGCGCCGGTCGTGGCCTTCGGGCTGCCCGTCTGCTGGGCCCTGCGGATGGTGTTGGCCAGCACCGTCTGCACGTCGCCCTGGAGCCGGGCGTTGATGCTGGTGACCAGGTCGTTGCCGGTCGTGGGCGCGGTGCTCTTCACCACCCCGAGCTGCTGGCCGGCGCTGTTCACCGACAGCACCTGCTGGCCGGGGGTGCCCTGCAGGTCCTGGTTGTACTGCGCTTCCAGGCCGGCCTGGCCGACCAGGTCCACGCCGGCGAACCCGGTGGTGGGCAGGTGCTGCTGTTTCATCTGCTGGGCGGTGATCGGCCCCAGGTAGCCGAGGACCTGAGCCGGGTTCGCCCCGTTGGGCTGCGGATACCGGGCTACCGGGTTCACGCCCGCGCTCACCCCCGGGTACCTGGCGTGGTCCTGCATGATCTGGACCGCCAGCGCGTCCGGGACGTGCTGGGCCACCGGGATGGGCTGGTACGGCGAGCCGGGCCAGCACGGCTGGGACACGTGCGCGGTGCACAGCCGGACCTTCTCGGTGAGCAGCTTCTCGGACATGCCGAGCAGGTGGGCCAGCCGGCGCAGCACCGCCGCGCCGCCGTCGCTCTGGGTGGCCAGGTTCATCATGTTCACCGTGACCACCAGCGAGCTGGTGTCGTCCACCAGGGGCAGGCCCGCGTCGTCGAGGATCTGGCCGCGGACCGCAGGCGTGATCACGGTCTGCGTCTGGTCCTGGGAGGCCAGCTGCACGTAGCTGTGACCGTTCAGAACCTGCAGGTAGTACAGCCGCCCGCCGAGCGCGACCAGCAGCGCGCCGATCACCGCGTAGAGGACGATGAGGCGCCGCCGTGACGCCGGAATCATCTAAAACCCTCCTGACCGCTTGCCGAAGATCCGCCACCGGGACCGGCGCCGGCCGAAGACGCGGCGGCCGTCCATCGTGCTGGCCGGCGTCCGCCGCCCGGCCAGCGCACTTCCCTTGGTCCCCCGGAACCGGGGGGTGTGCAGCTTCCCGGCGCGCGGGCCCCGGCCCCGGCCGCGGCGGAGGACCGAGCTCCAGATCGCGCCGTCGCGGCGCCGGGCAGGCCGGCGGCCGAGGACCGAGCCCCCGATCGCGCCGTCGCGGCGCCGGCCAGATCCCAGCCGCAGCCGCACCGGACGCGCCGGGCGAGCATTGAACCGCGCGCTAACGCCCCGGGCGCCGCTCGCCGACCCACCCTGCATGACGCCGCCGCGGAGCCGGAGACCCCGCGACGACGGGCGCAGCGCCTTGCCGCCCTGGCCCAGCGCCCAGGGCGCTCGACCGGCTGAAGGCATTCGCGGACCGGCTGAAGGCCTTGGCGGGCATCCCGCCGCCGCCCGGCCAGCTACCTTGCGGCCGGGTCACGGCGGACCGGTTTCCCCGGCTGAAGGCCTTCGCGGGTACCCCGCCGCCGCGCTGCCTGCCCCCTTGCGGCCGGGTCACGGCGGACCGGTTACCGCGGCTGCCCAGGTGCAGGTTCACCGGGCGGGACGGCGGCCGCTTCGCGGGCCGGCCGCCCGCGGCCGACCCGCCCGCCGCACCGCTGAAGTTCACGTGCACCGACCGGGCCACCGGGCGCTGGGCGGGCCGCGTCCCGCTGGCCGACCCGCCCTGGCCGGATCCGGCCCGCAGGGTCCGGGCCTTCAGCCTCGGGGGCCGCCCGGTCCCGCTGTCGCGCAGCACCGCGCCGGAACCGGAGAACAGCGCTCCCGCGCCGGCCAGGCCGGGCGTCACCCGCTGGCTGGCTGACCCGCCGGAGAAGCCGGCCAGGCCCTGGGCGTCCAGGGCCGGGGCGGCCATCGCCCGGGCCCGGATCACGGCGTAGAGCACGAACGGGCTGAGCAGCACGTCGTACAGCACGGAGGCAGGCAGCACGTGACCGACCGCGGACCAGGTGACGTCGAGGTCACCGAAGATCATCCCGGTCAGCGCGAAGAGCAGCTCCCCGGCGGCCGACCCGATGGCCACCACGCCGATCGGCGCCCAGACGGACTCGCTCAGATGGCCGCCGACCCGCCCGCAGCCGTACCCGACCAGGCAGAACACCAGCGCGTACTGGCCGATCAGGTGGCTGGCGGGCGGGGCCACGTCGAGGGCGAGACCAGCGCAGAAGCCGGCCAGCATGCCTTCGACCGGGCCGCCGGTCAGGGCCAGGGCGACCACCACGACCAGCACGAGATCGGGCCCGGCCGCACCCGGCCAGGGCAGGTTGCTGAGCAGGGTGACCTGGATCAGGATGGCGAGCAGCAGCAGCGCGGCCGCCAGCGCCGCACGCCGCACGTCAGCCCCCCGATCCGGGGGACGGCGTGGTCCGCGGCGACGCGCCGGGGACGCGCCGTGACGGCGCGGCGAGGCGGTCGCTGACGCAGTCGGGGACGGGGTCGGCCGGGGCGGCAGCACGGAGAACCTCGGGTCCGTCCGCGGCGGGACGACCACCACGCCGACCACTCCGAGCGCGGTGTCGTCGGCGAACGGGCGGACCAGCGCCTCCTTGGTCAGCGAGCTGCTGGTGCCCTCGAGCTTGGTGATGACCCCGACCGGGACGCCCGGCGCGTAGGGACGGCCGCCCGCCGAGCCGAAGGTGACCAGCTGCTGCCCCTGATGCAGGATCGCGTTGACGTCGAACACCTGGAGCCGGAGCAGGCCGTCGCCGGTCAGGCTCTTGCCGGTCCCGCTCACCACCCCGATCTGCCCGGTGCCGGCCAGCCGGACCCCGACGGTCACGCTGGCGTCGGTAGCCAGCAAGACGGTGGAGGTCGTCGCGCTCGCCGAGGTCACCGTCCCGACCAGGCCCTGGCCGTTCAGCACGGTCTCGTCGGGCTTGATGCCGTCCAGCCGGCCCGCGTCGATCGTGACCGAGTCGTCGTAGGACGCGCCCGCGGCGATCACGCTCGCGGCCACGATCCGGTACCGCCCCCGGCCCGCCAGCTGGAGCAACTGGCTGAGCTGGCCCTCGTCGTATTTGCTGAGACGCTGCTGATTCAGCTGGGCGCGGAGATCAACCACCTGCCGTTGGAGAGCATCGATCTTGCTCTGGGAGCTGGAGCCGGTCAGCCCGTCGGTGAACGCGGCGACCGGCCTGGTGACCAGGCTGGCGGTGCTCTCCACCGAGCCGAACACACTGCCGCCGAGTCCGCGCAGCCCACCGACCTTCGAGCCGGAGCCGCCCCGGTAGTTGATGGTGATCAGCGCGAGCGCAGCCGCCAGCAGCACCCCCAGAACGATGCGGGTCCGCCGGGTGTCGTGCACCAGGTCTCCTCGTCCAGCCGCGGCCATGGGTGCCGTGGCTGACTGTGTCAGCTGGCTCCCGTGCTGGCCTCGTGTGAGCTACCGCTGCCGCTGTCCATCCTCCCCCTCGGAGGTCAGCGTCTGGACTCCGGGACCAGAACCTGGCTCAGGGTGTCGAAGTCTTCCACGCACTTGCCGGTGCCCAGCACCACCGAGTCGAGCGGGTTGTCCGCCACGTGCACCGGCATGCCCGTCTCCTCGCGCAGCCGGTCGCCCAGGCCGCGCAGCAGCGCTCCCCCGCCGGTCAGCGCGATCCCCCGGTCCATCACGTCGCCGGCCAGTTCCGGCGGGCACTTGTCCAGGGTGGTCTTGACCGTGTCCACGATCAGGGCGACCGGTTCCTCGATGGCCCGGCGGATCTCCTCGGCCGAGATGACGATCGTCTTGGGCAGCCCGCTGACCAGGTCACGGCCGCGGATCTCGGCGTGCGGCTCGTCCACCGAGGGGTAGGCGGAGCCGAGCGCCATCTTGATCTCCTCGGCGGTGCGCTCGCCGAGCATGAGCGAGTACTCCTTCTTGCCGAACGTGATGATCGCCTGGTCCAGCTCGTCGCCGGCCACCCGGATCGACTGTGCGGTGACGATCCCGCCCAGCGAGATCACCGCGACCTCGGTGGTGCCGCCGCCGATGTCCACCACCATGTTCCCGGTCGGCTCGTTGACCGGCAGGCCGGCCCCGATCGCCGCGGCCATCGGCTCCTCGATGATGTAGACCCGGCGCGCACCAGCCTGATGGCCCGCCTCCTTGACCGCGCTCTGCTCCACCCCGGTGATGCCGCTGGGCACCGCCACGACCACACGCGGCTTGGCCAGGTGCCGGCGACGGTGCACCTTCTGGATGAAGTAACGCAGCATCCGCTCGGTCACGTCGAAGTCGGCGATGACGCCGTCCTTGAGCGGACGCACGGCCACGATGTTGCCGGGTGTCCGCCCGATCATCCGTTTGGCCTCGACCCCGACGGCGACGATCGCGCCTGTGTTGGTATTCAGCGCCACCACGGAGGGTTCGTTGAGCACGATGCCGCGACCCCGGACGTACACCAGGGTGTTCGCCGTGCCCAGATCGACCGCCATGTCACGGCCCAGAAACGCCAGCGCGTTGCTCATCAGGGACAAGAACCTTCCAAAAAGGGTCTGCTGGATGATCTGTGGTCTTTTAACTACGGCTCACCCCCCTGCCGGGGTTCAGCCGCTCTTTGTGTTTCATCGGCCAGCGCCAGCCTGCCTAAACGAGGTCAGGAAAGAAGATCTTGATTTCCCGTTCGGCGGAGTCAGGCGAGTCGGATCCGTGCACGATGTTCTGCTGCACATCCAACGCGTGATCACCACGGATCGTGCCCGCGGAGGCCTGCACCGGATCGGTCGCGCCGGCCAGTCCGCGGAACGCCTCGATGGCCCGGGGACCCTCGACGACCAGGGCCACCAGCGGTCCCGACGTGATGAACACGACCAGCGACGGGAAGAAGGGCCGGCCCACGTGCTCGGCGTAGTGCGTCTCGGCCGTTTCCGCGGTGATGACCCGCATGTCCATCGCGGCGATCTTCAGGCCTTTGCGCTCGATGCGGGACAGGACCTCCCCGATCAGCCCCCGGCGGACCGCATCAGGCTTGACTAGGACAAGGGTACGTTGAATCAAGGCTTGCTCCTCTTAGCCGGTGGCAACGGTGCCGATCCCGGAGTGATCGAGGGCAATCCCGCCGCGGCCAGATCTTACCGTTGCCGCAGCGCGGACCTGGGCTCCCGACACGTTCGGCCCCCGGTCCAGCCCCCGTCTCGCCCGCGCAGCATACCTAGCGCCGGCGTGGCCGCCCAATCTAACGTCACCACCTCACCAGGTGCGCGCCAGTTGACCGGACTCACCGCTGAAGCCGTGACCTGGACATACGACCAGTATCTAGGGCAAGCTCGGGAGAAGCGTCATCGTGGCGACGAGAAGCAGATGAACGGTGGAAGACCAGATCGGCAACCGCGCCTCCGATCCCGGCCCAGTGGATCCGCTGGCCGTGGCGTCTGCGTACCCGGATCCGCTGGCCGGCGCCCCCGAGTCCGCGGACGCGCTGACGGACGCCGCTGACCCCGCGGACGCGCTGGCCGGCACCTCCGGGCCGGCGCTGCGGCGGGACGGCCTGCTGACCCGGATCGCGCCGTTCGCCGCGCTGGCCATCCTCGCCGAGGCGAGCCTGGCGCTGCCTCCCGGCCCGGCCTCCATCCCGGAGGCGATCGCCAGCGTCGTGATCCTCCTGGTCACCGCCGCGCTCGTGGTGCTGGTGCCCTGGGACCGGCTCCCGGCCTGGTGTGACGTGACGGTGCCGCTGCTGTACACGGTGTCGGTGCTGCCGCTCGCCCAGGCGGCCGGCGGGACGTACTCCGGGATCATGATCATCTTGCTCAGCCCGATCATCTGGACCGCGCTCTTCCACCGGCCGTGGGAGTCGGTGGTGGTGAGCGCGGCCGCGCTGGCCGTGGTGCTGGCCGTCTCGCTGATGCCCGACATGGCCAGCCCGGCCGTGCTGATCCGCCGGATGATCGCCTGGGCGGCGCTGGCCGCCATGATCGCGGTGGCCGGGCACGGCCTGCGCGCCCGGATCCGCCGGTCCCGCCAGCAGGCCGCCCTGATGCAGGAGCGGCTGCGCGAGATGAGCATCCTGGAGGACCGGGACCGCATCGCGGCCAGCCTGCACGACACGGTGGTCCAGCGGCTGTTCGCGTCGGGCCTGTCGCTGCAGAGCACGGCGGGCCTGCTCCGCGGCCGGCCCGAGGTGGCCAGCCGGATCGATCAGGTGGTGCGTGACCTGGACGAGTCCATCACCTTGCTCCGCCAGTCCATTTTCGATCCGGCGCACGAGACGGCCGGCCCGGGCCTGCGGCGCAGCATCCTCGACGTGTCCCGCGAGCTGACCCCCTGGCTCGGGGTGGTCCCCGAAGTGACCCTGGAAGGCCCGCTCGACACCGCGGTGCCCTCGCCGGCCGCCCGCCAGTTGCTAGGGGTGCTGCGGGAGGGGCTGGCCCACAGCGGCGCCTACGCGCACGCGACCCAGGTGGCGGTGGTGGTGGCGGCGGACCAGGAGATGGTGACGCTGACCATCACCGACGACGGTACCCAGTGGGCGGCCCGGACCGCGGGGAACGGGTCCACCCTGCCCGCGCTGCGCGCGCGGGCGCACCAGGTCGGCGCGACGGTGGCGACCGAATCCGCGTCCGGTGAGACCCGGCTGATCTGGCGTGCGCCGCTCAGGTCGCTTCGTAACGGCGTCCCATCCAGATAGCGAGGATCCAGAACCCGGCGAAGATGACGCCGAGCACGTACATGACCGGCACCACGACGCCGGCGGCGATCACCAGGAGCTGGAGCACGCTGCCCGCCACCAGGGCCACCCGCAGTCCCGGCCGGCCGACCACGCCCGCCAGCAGCACGGCGGCCACCGCCAGCGCGCCGCCCGCCCATCCGGCGGCCCCGGGCCGGGCGTGCCCGACAGTGATGGCCACCGGGATGGCCAGGCCGATCACGACGGCCTCCATCACCAGCACGGTGGCACAGAGCCGCCTCATCCGGGCCGCCTCATCTGGGCCTCCTCATTCCTCCGCCGCCGTCCCCTCACGATCGTGATGCTCGCGGTCCTCGCGGGCCTCGCGCTCCTCGCGGTCCTGGTCCTCGCCGTCCCAGTCCTCGCGCTCCTCGCGGTCGCGCTCCTCACGGTCCAGGCGGTCCTGTTCCGCGCGGTGCGCGTCCGCGCGGTCCACCTCGACGCGGTCGGGGGCGAGCAGCAGCCGGGCGTCCCCGGCGGTGACGACCGACCCGGTGACCAGCACCCCGGTCACGGTCAGCCCTTCCTCGCCGGACGCGTCGTCGGCCAGCCCGACCGCTATCTCCAGGGCGTCGTCGAGCCGCCGCGCCACATGCACCCGCTCCACGCCGAACACCGACGCGGCCAGCTCCGCCAGCTTGTCCGGGTCCATGGACCGATCAGATGAGTTCCGGGTCACCACGAGCTCAGAGATCACCGGTTCCATCTGGTCGAGGATCCCGGCCACGTCCTTGTCCTCGCTGACCGCCAGCACCCCGATGACCGACGCGAACGTGAACGCCTCGGTGAGCGCCTCCATCGCGGCTTCCATGCCGGCCGGATTATGCGCCGCGTCCAGGATCACCACCGGGCTGCGCCGCACCACCTCAAGCCGTCCGGGCGACGTAACCGACGCAAACCCCTCCCGCACCAGGTCCTGCGCAAGCGCCCCCACCGGCGCGTCATCGTCCAAGGGGGACCGGGCCGGCGGAACGGCGGGCGTACCGTCATCAAGCTCAGCCAACTCGAAATCAGCGGGGGCCGAAGACTGCAGAACCCTCGTCCAGCGAGGGCCAGCCCGCCGTTTCGTCGGCCCGGTCCTCCTCCTGCTCAGCCGACTGCCCAGACAACGGCAGGCCGGCCGCGAACGCCTCGACAGCGGCGAGCGCGACGGCCGCGTTGCCAGCCTGGTAAGCGCCGAACAGCGGCAGCACGATGTCGGTGTAGTCGCCGCGCAGCCCGCGCAGGTCCAGCCGCTGCCCGCCGACCGCGAGGTCCCGGTTGAGCACCCCGAACTCCAGCCCTTCGCGGACCACCGAGGCGCCCACCGAGACGACCCGGCGCAGCAGGGCCTCCGCCGCGGGCAGCGGCTGCTGGGCCAGCACGGCCACCGCGCCCGGCTTGATGATCCCGGCCTTGTCCGTGGCGATCTCCTCCACCGTGCCGCCGAGGTACGCGGTGTGGTCCAGGGAGACCGGGGTGACCACGGCCACGGCGCCGTCCGCGACGTTCGTGGCGTCCCAGGTGCCGCCCAGCCCGACCTCGATCACCGCGACGTCCACCGGGACGTCGGCGAAGACGGCGAAAGCCATCCCGGTCAGCACCTCGAAGAAGGACAGCTGGGTGGGCTGCCGCCCGTCGACCAGGGCCAGGTAGGGCGCCAGTTCGTCGTAGGCGGTCACGAAGGCCTCGGCCGAGACCGGCTGGCCGTCCACCACGATGCGTTCGCGGATAGAGGTCAGGTGCGGGCTGGTGAACAGGCCGGTGCGCAGGCCCCGCGCGCGCAGCAGGCTCTCGATCATCCGGGCGGTCGACGTCTTGCCGTTCGTGCCGGTGACGTGGATGACCGGATAGGAGCGCTGCGGGTCGCCGAGCACCGAGACGAGCGCGGCTATCCGGTCCAGGGTCGGTTCGATGGTGTGCTCAGGGCGCCGCGCCAGGATCTCGCCCTCGGCCTCGCGCAGCTCGCCGGAGATACTCAAGCGTCCTCCTGCGGCTGCCCGTCCGCCCCGGGCAGGGCGGCGAGGCGGCCGGTGATCCGCTCGATGTCGGCGCGGGCCGCGTCGAGCCGCTCCCGGGTCTTGGCCACCACGTCGGCCGGGGCCTTGGCCAGGAACGACTCGTTGGCCAGCTTCCGCTCGGTCTGGTCCGCCTCCTTGCGGGCGGCGGCGAGGTCCTTGTCCATCCGGCGGCGCTCGGCGGCCACGTCGATCCCGGCGGCGGTGTCCAGTTCCACGGTGATGCCCTCGGCCAGCACGGACGCGGTCGCGGTGAAGCCGTCGCCGGGCGCGGTCAGCCGCAGCAGCGACCGGACGCTGGTCTCGTGCGGCGCGAGGCGGCTGCCCTCGATCCCGGCGAGCACCGCGGGCACCTGCTGCCCGGGCCGCAGGCCCTGGTCGGAACGGAACCTGCGGACCTCGGTGACCAGCCGCATCAGCGAGCCGATCTCCGCTTCCGCGGCTGGGTCCCGGAAGGGCGCCGCGTCGCCGGTCACGCCCGCCGGCTGCAGCCAGCCCTGCCGGGCGCTGGCCGGGCCACGGCGCGACCATGATGGTGTCCCCGCCGGTCAGCGCGGTCCACAGCTCCTCGGTGACGAACGGCATGACCGGGTGCAGCAGCTTCAGCAGCCGGTCCAGCACGTAGCCGAGCACCTCACGGGTGACGGCCCCCGCCTCGGTGCTGGCTGAGCCGGCTTCGCCAGCGGGGGACCCGGGCTCTGCCGACCCGTACAGGGCTGGCTTGGCCAGTTCCAGGTACCAGTCGCACACCTCGTCCCAGGCGAAGTGGTAGAGCAGCTCGCACACCTTGCCGAACTCGTACCGCTCGAAGAGCGCGTCCACCTCGCTGGTGACGGTGTCCAGCCGGGACAGGATCCAGCGGGCCGCGGTCGGCAGGTGCTGCGGGCCGGGCCGCGCCGCGGGCACGGTCGCACCGTTCAGCAGCGCGAAACGGGTCGCGTTCCACAGTTTGTTGCAGAAGTTCCTGGACCCGGTGACCCATTCCTCGCTGACCGCCACGTCACTGCCGGGGCTGGCCCCGCGGGCCAGCGTGAACCGGGTGGCGTCGGCCCCGAACCGGCCGATCCAGTCCAGCGGGTCCACCGTGTTGCCCAGCGACTTGGACATCTTCTTGCCGTAGGCGTCCCGGACCAGGCCGTGCAGTGCGATGTCCCGGAACGGCACCGCCTGGGCCGGCTCGCGGTCTGACATCGCGTAGAGGCCGAACATCATCATCCGGGCCACCCAGAAGAACAGGATGTCGTACGCCGTGACCAGCACGCTGGTGGGATAGAAGGCGGCCAGGTCCGCGGTGTCGTCGGGCCAGCCCAGCGTGGAGCAGGGCCAGAGCGCGGACGAGAACCAGGTGTCCAGCACGTCCGGGTCCTGCCACCAGCCTTCGCCGGCCGGCGGGTCCTCGCCGGGGCCGGTGCAGACGACCTCACCGGACGGCCCGTACCAGACCGGGATACGGTGCCCCCACCACAGCTGGCGGCTGATGCACCAGTCGTGCATGTCATCGACCCAGTCGAAGTAGCGGGGCGCCAGCTCCGCCGGGTGGATGCCGACCCGGCCGTCGCGGACCGCGTCACCGGCCGCCTTGGCCAGCGGGCCCACCTTGACGAACCACTGCAGGGACAGCCTCGGCTCGACGACCGTGCTGCACCGGCTGCAGTGGCCCACCGCGTGCACGTAGGGCCGCACCTCGGCCACGATCCGGTCGTCCTCGCGCAGCGCCCTGACCACCGCGGGCCGGGCCTCGAACCGGTCCAGGTCCTCGAACGGCCCGTGCGCGGTGACCCGGCCGTGCTCGTCCAGGACCGTGATGCTGGGCAGCCCGTGGCGGCGGCCGATCTCGAAGTCGTCCGGGTCGTGCGCCGGGGTCACCTTGACCGCGCCGGTGCCGAACTCCGGGTCCACGTGCGGGTCCGCGACCACCGGGATCCGCCGGCTGGACAGCGGCAGCCGCACGTCCCGGCCGACCAGGTGGGCGTACCGGGCGTCGTCCGGGTGCACCGCGACCGCGGTGTCACCCAGCATCGTCTCGGCCCGGGTGGTCGCGACCACGACGGAGTCGTCACCGTCCCCGTACCGGATCGAGACCAGTTCGCCGTCCTCGTCGCTGTGGTCCACCTCGATGTCGGACAGCGCGGTGAGGCAGCGCGGGCACCAGTTGATGATCCGCTCGGCCCGGTAGATGAGCCCGTCGTCGAACAGGCGCTTGAAGATGGTCTGCACGGCGCGGGACAGGCCCTCGTCCATGGTGAACCGCTCGCGGGACCAGTCCACGCTGTCGCCGAGACGGCGCATCTGGCCCAGGATCTTCCCGCCGGACTCGGCTTTCCACTGCCAGACCCGCTCCACGAACGCCTCGCGGCCGAGGTCGTGGCGGCTCAGGCCTTCCTTGGCCAGTTCCCGCTCCACCACGTTCTGGGTGGCGATGCCCGCATGGTCCATGCCGGGCACCCACAGCGTGGTGTAGCCCTGCATCCGGCGCCGCCGGACCAGGGCGTCGATCAGCGTGTGGTTGAGCGCATGGCCGATGTGCAGCGAGCCGGTGACGTTCGGCGGGGGGATGACCACGCAGAACGCGGGGTGCTCCGGGCTGACGTCCTTGGGGTCCGCGTGCATCAGGCCGCGGGCGTCCCACGACTGATACAGGCGGTCCTCTACCTCGCCCGGCGCGTATTGCGGCGGGAGCTGGGTTCGCTGCTGGCTAAGATCTGCACTCACGACAGCCGAGTCTAGTGCCGCGGCCGGGGCCGCCCGTGCACAGAGCCCGGGCGCAGACGCCGTGCGCCGCGGCGCCGGACTGCTCCCGGTTAGGCCGACTTCTCCCGCGGGGTGCGGCGGGCGACGTCCCGGGGCACCAGGGTGGGGTTCACGTGCTCCAGCACCACCGGCCCGGTGATCACCACGCGCTCGACGTCCTTGCGGCTCGGCACCTCGTACATCACCGACATCAGCACTTCTTCGAGGATGGCCCGCAGCCCGCGGGCCCCGGTGCCGCGCAGGATCGCCTGGTCGGCCACGGCCTCCAGCGCGTCCTCGGTGAACTCCAGGTCCACGTTGTCCAGCTCGAACAGCCGCCGGTACTGCTTGACCAGCGCGTTCCGGGGCTCGGTGAGGATCTGGATCAGCGCTTCCCGGTCCAGGTTGTGCACGCTGGTGATGACCGGCAGCCGTCCGACGAACTCCGGGATCATCCCGAACTTGAGCAGGTCCTCCGGCATGACGTCGGCGAACGCGTCGCCCGAGGCCCGGTCGTTCTTGACCCGGAGCACCGCGCCGAAGCCCATCCCGCTCTTGCCGACCCGCGACTCGATGATCTTCTCCAGCCCGGAGAAGGAACCGCCGCAGATGAACAGGACGTTGGTCGTGTCGATCTGGATGAACTCCTGGTGCGGGTGCTTCCGGCCGCCCTGCGGGGGCACCGAGGCGGTGGTGCCCTCGAGGATCTTCAGCAGCGCCTGCTGCACGCCCTCCCCCGAGACGTCCCGGGTGATGGAGGGGTTCTCGCTCTTGCGGGCGATCTTGTCGATCTCGTCGATGTAGATGATCCCGGTTTCGGCCTTCTTCACGTCGTACTCGGCCGCCTGGATCAGCTTGAGCAGGATGTTCTCGACATCCTCGCCCACGTAACCCGCCTCGGTGAGCGCGGTGGCGTCGGCGATCGCGAACGGGACGTTGAGCAGCCGGGCCAGCGTCTGGGCCAGCAGGGTCTTGCCCGAGCCGGTGGGGCCGAGCAGCAGGATGTTCGACTTGGCCAGCTCGACGCCGTCCTCGCCGGGCCGGTTGTCCCCGCCCGACTGGACCCGCTTGTAGTGGTTGTACACCGCCACGGACAGGGCCTTCTTGGCCTTCTCCTGCCCGATCACGTACGCGTCGAGGAACTCGTAGATCTCGCGCGGCTTGGGCAGGCTGTCCCATTTCAGCTCGGACGGCTCGGCGAGTTCCTCTTCGATGATCTCGTTGCAGAGGTCAATGCACTCGTCGCAGATGTACACGCCGGGTCCGGCGATGAGCTTCTTGACTTGCTTTTGACTCTTCCCACAGAAAGAGCACTTCAGCAGGTCACCACCATCGCCGATGCGAGCCACCCAGCTACTCCTTTACCTGGGGCCGTCAGCCCCAGCCTAGGGCTGACGGCGGCGTTCCCGCCGTGCCACCACGCTCTCAGTGCCTCGGGCCGCTACGTGCCCGCGAGCCCAACCTTCTACCCCTGACGGTACCGCCTCCGGGCCCCCGGCCGCGATAGCCGGGACCCGGAGTCGTGCCGCCGGGAGGACGAATCCTCCTGGTTAGGACGACCCTACCTCGGTCTTGCGCTTCAGGCTGGACAGAACTTCATCCACCAGACCGTATTCCTTGGCTTCCTCGGCGGTGAAGAACTTGTCCCGCTCGATGTCGTCGCGCACCTGCTCCGGGGTCCGGCCGGTGTGCGTGGCCACGATCTTCTCCATGGCCGACCGCATCCGCAGGATCTCCTGGGCCTGGATCTCCAGGTCACTGGACTGCCCGTAGCCGCCCTCGGTGGCCGGCTGGTGCAGCAGGATGCGGGCGTTCGGCAGGGCCAGCCGCTTGCCGGCCGTGCCCGCGGCGAGCAGCACCGCCGCTCCCGAGGCCGCCTGGCCGATGCAGACCGTCTGCAGCTCGGGCTGGACGAACTGCATGGTGTCGTAGATCGCCATCATCGAGGTCACCGACCCGCCGGGCGAGTTGATGTACATCGTGATGTCGCGGTCCGGGTCGAGCGACTCCAGGGCGATCAGCTGCGCGATGACGTCGTTGGCCGAGGCGTCGTCGATCTGCACGCCGAGGAAGATGATCCGCTCCTCGAAGAGCTTGTTGTACGGGTTCATCTCCTTGACGCCGTACGACGTGCGCTCCACGAACGAGGGCAGGACGTAGCGGGACTCCGCCGATCCCGGCACCAGGTGCCGCGGCCCGGCCAGCCCGTGGCTGGATGTACTCACTTGCGGCTCCTCCGCTCCATGTCCGGCGGGTCCGGTGTGGCGATTCATGAGACCGGCCCGACGGTCGGGACTTCGAGGGCGCTGCGGATCACGTGGTCCACGAAGCCGTACTCCTTGGCCTGCTCCGCGGTGAACCAGCGGTCCCGGTCGGCGTCCTTCTCGATCTGCTCGACGGTCTGCCCGGTGTGGAAGGCGGTGCGCTCGGCCAGGGTGCGCTTGATGTACAGCATCTGCTCGGCCTGGATCCTGATGTCCGACGCGGTTCCGCCGATTCCGCCGGACGGCTGGTGCATCAGGACGCTGGCGTGCGGCAGCGCGTAGCGCTTGCCAGGGGTCCCCGCGGACAGCAGGAACTGGCCCATGGACGCGGCCATCCCCATCGCGTAGGTGGCGATGTCGTTCGGCACGTACTGCATCACGTCGTAGATGGCCAGGCCCGCGTAGACGGAACCGCCTGGCGAGTTGATGTAGATGCTGATGTCGCGCTTGTCGTCCTCGGACGCGAGCAGCACCATCTCGGCGCACATCCGGTTGGCGATGTCCTCGTCAACCTGCTGGCCCAGGAAGATGATCCGGTGCCGGAGCAGCCGGTTGAATATCTGCTCGGTAATCAGCGGCGGGGCCGCTTCCGCGGTGCGCGCCAGGATCCCGGCCGGATCCTCGAAGGCCGGAGGAGTCGTCACTCTGCTCTCCATCCATTTCCGCTCACGTATTTGCGTCATTGACATGGACGATAACTCCCGGCCAGGGCGAGATCGTCCGCGCCCGGGCTCTGTTCGCTGTCGGCGCAGGCCCTCGGCCGGGTCACCGCCCAGCCGCGACCTGCGCGGGGCCGCGGCCAGCCACCGCCCCGCGCTGCGCCCCCCGGCCGCGTCACGCGGTGCTGCCACCCGGTTCGCTGGCTGAGCCTTCCCCGGCGTCACCGGCGCTGGCTTCGGCCGCCTTGGCCTTCGGGGCCCTGGGCTTCCGGGTCCTGGCCTTCGGGGCGCTGGCCTCGGGGGCACCGGCCTCCGCAGCCTCTGCAGCACTGGCCTCTGCAGCACTGGCCTCTGGCGCGCTGGCCTCTAGTGCACTGGCGTCGGCCGGGCTGTCCTGCGCCTCGGCGGAGCTGGCCGGGCCGGCCTCCGCGTCGCCGGCCTCGCCGCCTCGTCCGTCTCGTCCGGCTGGAGGGCCGCGGTGACGTCCACCGGCTGGCCAGCGTCGTCGGTCACGGTCGCGCGCTCGGTGATGAGGGTGAGCGCCTTGCCCCGGAGCACCTCAGTGATGACGGACCCGATCTGGCCCCGGTCCGCCAGCTCCTGGGCCAGCCGGTCGGGCTGCACGCCCATCCGGTAGGCCTGCTCGATGACGAACGAGTTCAGCTCTTCCTGCTCGATGCCCAGCTCTTCCTGCCGGGCCAGCTGGTCCAGCACGAACCCGGCCTTCACCGAGCGCCGCGCGCTGTCCTCCATGTCCGTCTCGATCTGGTCGGCGGTCTGGCCCGACGACTCCAGGTAGGCGTCCATGGTGGTGCCCGCCCGCTCCAGCTGCTCGTCGAGCGACTCACGCCGCATCTCGGTCTCGCTGGTGACCATGCTGTCCGGCAGCGGGATGTCGATCTTGGCCAGCACCGCGTCCAGCGCACGCTCCCGCGCCTGGCCCACCTGCTGCATCCGCTTCATGGCCTCCAGCTGGGCCCGGGTCCCGGCGCGGAACTCGCCGAGGGTGTCGTACTCGCTGGCGGACTGGGCGAACTCGTCGTCCAGCTCGGGCAGTTCCTTGACCTTGACGCTGTGCACGGTCACGGTCACGTCGGCGTGCTCGCCGCCGTGCTCCCCGCCGACCAGCTCGGCGTTGAAGCTGGTGGTCTCGCCAGCCGACATCCCGGTCAGCGCCTCATCCAGGCCGTCCAGCAGCGAGCCGCTGCCCACCTGGTAGGAGTAGCCGCTCACCTGGGCGTCCTCGACCGGCTCCCCGTCCACCGAGGCGGACAGGTCGATCGAGGTGAAGTCGCCCTCCTCGACCGGCCGGTCGACGCCCTTGAGCGAGGCGAACCGCTCCCGGAGGCCGCCGATGTACTCCTCGACCTCGTCGGGAGTGACCACGGCGGTGTCCACGGTCACCGGCAGCCCGGTGAGGTCGGGGATCTCGAACTTGGGCCGGACGTCCACCTCGGCGGTGAAGGCCAGTTCCTTGCCGTCGTCCAGCTTGGTGATCTCGAGGTCCGGCTGGCCGAGCGCGAACACGTCGTTCTCCTGCAGGGCCTGGCCGTACAGCTGCGGTACTGCCTCATTGACCGCCTGCTCGAGTACCACGCCGCGGCCGAACCGCTGGTCGATGATGCGCGGCGGCACCCGGCCCGGCCGGAAGCCGGGCACCCGCACCTGCCGGCCCACCTCGCGGTATGCCTTGTCGAGGCTGCCCTTCAGCTCCTCGAACGGAACCTCGATGGTCAGCTTCACCCTCGTTGGGCCAAGCTCCTCGACGTCGGTCTTCACGTCGCCGTCACTCCCTGATCCATGCGCTCGGTGTGTGCTGCGCTGCTGCGCTGCGTCCCTAGTGTGGGCGTCCCCTGCCTGGCCGCTCCCGCCGCGCCTCGTACGCCCTTACGCGCGACCCAGCGCAGCCGCTGACGGCTACGCGCGCCAGTCTAGTGGCCCGCGGGAGGGCTCCTAGGCGTGAACGACCTGCCCGTGCCCGCCGCGGCGCCTTTTACCCCCGCTTCACCCGTGGCGGGTGGTGCCCGCCCGGCTGCGGCTGTCCACGCTTAGTCACACTGGGGCGGGTTCCGCGAAACTTTGGGAGGCGGTCATGACAGCTCAGGACGCCGGGCAGGCCGGGCGCGCTGGCCGGCACCGCGAGCCGGGCGTGGACGTCGGCGACGCGGCCTACGGCTCCGACGCCGGATCGGGTCCTTACGAGCGGGAGACCGCAGCGGCCTGGGCGTCCGGCTGGCAGGTGGTCATGCTCGTCGCGGTACTGACCCTCGCGGCCGGCGTGATCCTGCTCGTCTGGCCGCACGCGACGCTCGTCGTCGTGGCCGCACTGATCGGCGCGGCGTTGCTGGTCACCGGCCTGTTCCGGCTGATCAGCGGGTTCACTGCGCGCGGCGTCAGCGGCGGCACCCGGGCCGCCTACGTCATCATCGGCTTGCTGGCCACCCTGGCCGGGCTCTACTGCCTGCGGCACCTCGACGTCACCGTGGTCCTGGTCGCGTTCATCGTCGGCGTGTTCTGGACCCTGCACGGGATCGTGGACCTCCTCGTGGCGGCCACGTCGGGGCCCGGCACCGGGCGCGGGCTGCGCGCGTTCGTCGGCGTGCTGAGCCTGGCGGCCGGCCTGATCGTGATGTTCTGGCCCTCGGTCACGCTGTCCGTCCTGCTCTGGGTGATGGGAATCTGGCTGCTGGCCTACGGCCTGATGCTGGGCGTGATGGCCTTCCAGATCCGGCACATCGCCAAGACCGCGGTGGCGTAACCCGGGAAGCCGCGGCGCCGCCTGGGGACCGCGGCGCCGCCCGGCCCGCCCCGGCGCCGCCGGGGACTACAGCAGACCCAGGCGGCGGCCGCGGGCGATGGCCTCGCGGCGGGAGCTGACCCCCAGCTTCCGGTACGCCGAGCGCAGGTGCGTCTTGACCGTGTTGATGGACAGGAACAGCGCCTGGGAGATCTCCTCGTTGGTCATGTGCGACGGGAGGAAGCGCAGCACCGCCCGCTCACTGTCGGTGAGTGGCACGCTGACCGCGTCGGCCGGCCCGGCCGGCCGGGGGGCCTGGGCGTCGAAACGCTCCAGGATGCGCCCGGCGAAGCCGGCGTGGCGGCTGGTCGGCGCGATCAGCACGGTCATCGCCGAGCGGACCGCGGCGCCGGAGTCCAGGAAGGCCCGGTAGGCCCCTTCCGGCTCGGCCAGCGTCAGCGCCTGCTCCAGCAGCCCCGCGGCCTCGTCGGCCAGCCCCAGGCGGCGCTGCGCGGCGGCCGCGATGAGCAGCCCGGAGATCTGCTCCTGCAGCGTCACCCCGTCGGCCGCCCCGTCCGCCGCCCGCTCCAGGCACGGTTCGACGGCCTCCAGCGCACTCTTGAAGTCACCCTCGGCGATCAGCAGGCCACCGCGCAGCAGCCGGCCGTCGGCCCGGTCGAAGTGCTCCCCTTCCTCGACGAGCAGCAGGACCGCGCGGGCCCGGCCGGTGTTGCCGACCCGGAGCGCCACCTCACCCTCGGCGATGGTCAGCACGTCAGCCAGCGCCGGGTGGGCCGGGCCCCAGGTCTCGCGGAGCCTCGACAGCAGCGCGGTGGCCCCGGTGGCGTCACCGTCCGCGAGCAGGACCCGGGCCCGGATCAGCGCCGCGACCGCGCTTACCGACGGCTCCCCCGGGAACTGCCCGGTCAGCTGGGGGTCGATGCCCTCCAGCAGCCGCTGCGCCGAGGACAGGTCGTCGCGGCGCAGGCTGAGCAGCGCCTGGGCCAGCCCCGCGAGCTCGGCCGCCTGGTTCAGCTCCGAGCGGCCGGCCCCGGCGGGTCCGGCTCCAGCGGTCCGCGCCCGGTCGGCACGTCAGCCGCGGACCGGCGGGCCGCGGTGAGGTCGCCGTACCAGGCCTCGGCCAGCGCCCGCCAGGCCCGGGCCCGGGCCTGCAGTCCGGTCAGGTTGCCCGCGGCGAGCTGCCGGTCGGCCAGCCGCAGCGCGTGGCGGGCCGGCTGGATCTCCCAGCGGCGCAGCCGGGCCACCCCCAGGGCGAACCACAGCAGGCCCACGGCCCGGTGCTCGGCCTGGGTGCTGGCGGCCGTCTGGGCCCGCTCGGCCAGGGCGCGGGCCGTGGCCAGCAGGGCGGGGTCAGGATCGGTCCGGTCGCCGGCCAGCATCACCCGCAGCGCGGCCAGCGTCGGCTCCATGATCCGCTGCATCGGCGGGACCGCGCGGCTCAGCGCCCGGTCCCCGCTGTCCAGGTACGCGGCCGCCCCGTCGCGGTCACCGTCCCAGAGCCGGGCCGCGGCCCACGCCGCCGCGACGGCGGGGTCGTCGGACGAGCGGTCCGGCGGGAACAGGGACAGCACGCTCTCCAGGTCCGCGGTCGATCCGGGGCTGGCCACCCCGGCGCCGGCCTCGGCCAGGGTCTGCGCCGCGTAGTCCCAGTCCTGCGCCTCGGCCGCGCAGCGCACCGAGGCGATCGGCTGGTCATGCGCCGCGTACCAGCGCGCGGCCCGGCGCAGCAGCACCGGGATCTCGTGCGGGATCTCCCGGTGCAGCTCGGCGGTGAGGACCTGGCGCAGCAGCGGGTGGTAGACGTACTCGCCGCGCTCGCGGTCGACCACGTCCACGAAGCTGTTCTCCCGGCTGAGCCGGTCCAGCGTCCGCGCGCTGCCGGACTGCCCGGTCAGCGCGTCGGCCAGACCGCCGGACACCTGACCGGCGATGCAGGTCCGGAGCAGGAACATGCGGGTGGCCGGGGCCTGCTTGACGAGGACCTCGTCCCACAGGTAGTCGGTCACTATCGGCTCGTCACCAGCCAGATCGGTGATGGTCGCGCCCGGTTCCGGGTCGGACCGGGCCCGCATGGCAGCCAGCCGCAGGCCCGCCATCCAGCCCTGGGTGCGCCGCAGCAGCGCGTCCCGGGCCGATGGGTTGACGTCCAGGCCCAGCATGGAGAAGTAGGCGTCGGCCTCCTCGCTGGTGCAGGCGAGGTCATGGCCGCCGATGTCGGCCAGTTCGCCGGCCACCCGCAGCCGGGCCAGCTGCAGGGCGGGCGGCTGCCGCGCGGACAGCACCAGCCGCAAGGTGGCCGGAGCGTGCCGGATCAGCAGGTCGATCCCACCCAGCACGGACGCGTCGGTCAGCTCGTGGATGTCATCCAGGACCAGGATGACCGGCTCGGTAAACGTCTGCGCCGCTTCGACCAGCCGCAACGGAAACCCGTCCGGCGATACGTCTTCCAGCGACCGGATGGACTCGGCCGGGATGGACCGCAGCCGGGCCAGCCCGGCACAGATGTGGGCCCAGAACCAGGACTGCTGATCCTCGGCGTCCAGGGTGAGCCAGACAACCCGGCGGGCCTGCGCGGGCGCCGCGGCCCAGGTGCTGCAGGCCACGGTCTTCCCCGCTCCGGCAGGCCCGGAGATCAGCGTCACCCGGTTCCGGGCGGCCTGATCGAGCAGGCCGGTGATCCGACGCCGGCGCAGCACCGGGAAATGCGACTGCGGGACCTGGAGCTTGCCTTCCAGGAACCGCGGCGGAGACTGGCCTGCTGGTTTCGTCGCCACCCGGGCCTGGGCCCGCCCCGGCCCGCTCTGCTCCCAGGCGCCCGGCTCCCGGACGCTCTGCTCCCGCGCGCGCTGCTCCCGGAAGCCTGGCTCCCGGACGCTCTGCTCTCGGACGGCCTGGTCTCGAACGCTCTGCTCCCGCACGTCGTGCTCCCGAACGTGGGGCGCCGCCGTGTCGGCCCGCACCGCCCTCTGCGACTCCGCCCCGTTCATGGTGCTTGTCATGGACTTCCCCCCCGAGACCCCCCGTACCTGCGGCACCCACGCCGGCCATCCTCATCCCCTGGGGTGAATGCGCAGGTCAGACGCCTTTGCGGGTCATACCCGGGGCCGGCTGGTATCAACCACACCGCCTTCCGGCTCCCTTTAACCCATAATTGAGGGCTTGCCATAATCGCGGCCTCACCCGTGGCGGGTGAGGCCGCGCGCCAATCGGGGGTGAGGCGGCGGCGGCGCCGGACCGGGCGAGAGGCCAGCGCAGCGCCGGCGGAGCCGGCCGGGCCACGCCCGCGCGGGCCCGGCCTGGGCCGGCCCAGGCCGGGCAGAACGGCCAGAGCGACTCAGCGGAAGCCGGTGGCCGGCACCCGGCGGACCCGGGACAGCGCCGGCTGGATCTCCCCGACCCCGTGGTCTAGCTGGTAGTCCAGGTTGATCGCCGCGTTGATCAGCGACAGGTGGCTGAACGCCTGCGGGAAGTTGCCGAGCTGCTCGCCGGTAAGCCCGATCTCCTCGGAGTACAGGCCGAGATGGTTGGCGTAGGTGTGCATCTTCTCGAAGGTCAGCGCCGCTTCCTCCAGGCGCCCCGACCGGGCCAGCGCGTCCACGTACCAGAACGTGCACAGCGAGAACGTGCCCTCCTGCCCGCGCAGGCCGTCCGGCGAGGCGCTGGGGTCGTAGCGGTACACCAGGCTGTCCGAGACCAGTTTCTTGTCCATGGCCTCCAGCGTGTCCAGCCACATGGGGTCGAACGGGGACACGAACCCCATCAGCGGCATCAGCAGCAGCGAGGAGTCCAGCACGTCGGTGCCGTAGTGCTGGACGAAGGAGCGTTCCTTGGCGTTCCAGCCACGCTCCATGACCTGCCGGTAGACGCGGTCGCGCTCAGAGCGCCAGCGCATGATGTCGGCGGGCCGTCCCCGGCGCTCGGCGAGCCGGATCGCCCGGTCCAGCGCCACCCAGCACTGGAAGCGCCCGTAGGTGAAGTCCTTGCGGCCGCCCCGGGTCTCCCAGATGCCTTCCTCAGGCTGGTCCCAGTGCTCGCAGAGCCAGTCCATCATGTTCACCATCGCGGTCCAGCCCACGTGCGCGGCCTGCAGCCCGTGCTCGTCAGCCTGCGCGAAGGCGTCCATCGCCTCGCCGAAGATGTCCAGCTGGAGCTGGTCAGCGGCGCCGTTGCCGATCCGGACCGGGCGTGACCCGCGCCAGCCCTCCCAGTGGTCCAGGGTCTCCTCGGTCAGGTCCGAGGATCCGTCCACCCGGTACATGACCCGCAGCGGGCACTCGCCGTTGCTGCTCTTGTGCTCGATCAGGCGGTCCCGGACCCAGACGCCGAAGGCCGCCGCCTCCTCCGCGTAGCCCAGCCCGAGCAGCGCGTGCACCGAGAACGACGCGTCCCGGATCCAGGTGTAGCGGTAGTCCCAGTTCCGCTCGCCACCCACCTGCTCCGGCAGCCCGGTGGTGGGCGCGGCTACCAGCGCCCCGGACGGGGCGTAGGTCATCAGCTTGAGGGTCATCGCGGACCGGGTCACCATCTCCCGCCAGCGCCCGGTGTAGGTGGACTTGCGGAGCCAGCCCCGCCAGAACTCGGCGGTCTCGTGGGACAGCCGCTCCAGCTCGCCGTCGGGCAGCCGGCGCGGGCGCCCGCCGCCCGACTCCAGCACCATCCCGGCGCTCTCGCCCTCCTTCAGGGTGCGGCGGATCCGCAGGTCATTGCCGATCCGTTCGGCCTGCGCGCCGAGGTCGGGCGGGGAGCTGCCCGGGCCGCTCCCGGAGTGCAGGGTCAGTTCGAGCTGCTCGGTGTGGAAGATCGCCCCTTCCTCGGTGATCTCCAGGTGGTGCTCCTGGCGGCCGTAGTCGAAGCGTGGCCTGACGTCGATCACGAACCGCATGGATCCGCGGACCACCCGCAGCAGCCGGACCAGCCGGTGGTGGCCGGTGGCCCGGCTCCCGGTGACCGGCATGAAGTCGGTGACCTCGCCGACCCCGTCCGGGGTCATGAAGCGGGTGATCAGGATGGCGGTGTCAGGGAAGTAGAGCTGCCGGCTGACGTAGTCGTCCCGGTCCGGGGCGACCCGGAAGTAGCCGCCGTTGTCGGCGTCGAGCAGCGACCCGAAGACGCTCGGCGAGTCAAAGCGCGGGCAGCAGAACCAGTCCACCGTGCCGTCGGTGGTGACCAGCGCCGCGGTCTGCAGGTCCCCGATCAGCCCGTGGTCGCTGATGTTGGGATAGCGCGCCATGGTCCCCCTCCTGGTAAGTCATGGTGATGACCGGCGGGGGGCCAGAGTTTCGGGCTAAGACGAGGGGCTGGCCGATCCGCTGGGGCAGCGGACGCTGGCCTTGCGCAGCAGGTCGCTCGCGTCGGTGGTGACGGCGGCCAGCTGGGTGGAGACCGCCTTCGCGGCGGCGGTGGCACTGGGCTGGCTGCCGATGTTCTTCAGCGTCATCTCCAGCTTGACCAGGGCTGAGTTGAGCTCGTCGATCTCGGTCTTCCACTCAGACCCGGCGGTCGTCCGCAGCCGGGTCACGTCCGCCCGGACCTGGGCGACGTCGGTCTTGAGCTTGTCCAGCGCGCCAGCGCTAGCCGACAGGTGCCCGATCTGGGCTATGGCCGAGCGCAGCGCGGCCACGTCAGTGCAGACCGCCGCGGAAGGACTGGGTGACGGGCTGCTCGCGGCGGAACCACCGCTGGAACTCCCGCTGGAACTCCCACCGGACGAGCAGCCCGCGCCCAGCAGCACGGCCGCAACGACGAAAACCACGCCAGCGAGTCCAGACCTCATGCCCGAAACGCTGCCGCCTGTCCGCCCCCGCGTCCTCACCCGTGCCGGGTTACTTGCCCGTCCCTGGGTCACTTCCATGATTCACCTTCACCTTTCCTACGCAACGTACGGACAGCTCGGGCAAATCGTCACCGGAAAGGTACCTTGCGCAGGAAAAGCCGGCGGGCAGCGGGCTCCCGGACCCAGCCGGCGCCGGTCCCACGTCATAGCGTTCGGCCACCATTCCACTGGGCCCTTTAGCGGGGCGTTCACCCCGTCTTGCCTGGTGAGCGATCCTGCGGCGCCCGGCGATCACCCCGCGCGGACGATGCCCGCCGATCCCGGGACAGCCAATGTGGCGGCCATGACCAACAGCAGAGAGCCTGAGCGTGCACTCCGGCTGAACACCAGGCCGCTGATCGTGGGCGGTGTGCTCATGGGGGTGGGCGGTGTGCTGGGCCTGGCCGGGATCGTGGTCAGCGGGGCCAGCCTGGCCTCGGCCGCGCGTGACTGGGCGAACCGCCAGGAGGTGCCCCCGGCCGAGCTGGCCCGGCACCACTGGGCCCGGGCCAGGGCCGCGACCGCCGCCGGCGCCTCCACGTGGCGCAACGGCACCGGGGAGCACGCCACCCCGCTGGCCTGAGCTCGCTCCGAGTTGTCTGCACGGGTCATGGTGTCCTGCTGCACCTGGCCGGGACCTATTGCGCCGGCTCGCGAAGGTTAGGGTGGCGCCCGGACCTTCACCCGCGTCAGGCGATGCCCGCGGGCACCGCCTGCGCTGCAGTAGTCCCACAGACCACAAGGAGCCCCGTTAGATGGCAGCAGCCCAGGTTGACGCACTGGTGATCTTCGGCGCGACCGGCGACCTCGCGAAACTGGAGACGTTCCCGGCCCTGGTGGGGCTGGTGGACCGCGGGGTCCTCGACGTGCCCGTGATCGGGGTGGCCAAAAACGGCTGGGGCCTGGACCAGTTCCGCGACTACGCCGTCGCCTCGCTCAAGCTGAACCAGATGGACCCGGCCAGCCCGGCCGCGGCCAGGATGCTCAGCCTGCTCCGCTACGTGGACGGGGACCTGGGCGACGACGCCACCTACCACGCGATGTCGGACGCGGTCGGCGACGGCCGGCAGATCCTGTTCTACCTCGAGGTGCCGCCGGTGCTGTTCGGCCGGATCGCGCAGGGCATCGCGACCGCGGGCCGGGCCAAAGGCAACCGGATCATGGTCGAGAAGCCGTTCGGCACCGACCTGAAGAGCGCGATCGCCCTCAACGAGCTGATGCACCAGTACTTCCCGGAGGACGCGATCTACCGGGTGGACCACTGGCTGGGCCTGGACCCGGTCGAGAACGTGCTGTTCGTCCGCTTCGCCAACGCGATCATCGAGCCGATGCTGAACCGCACCTTCGTGGAGAGCATCCAGATCACCATGGCGGAAGCGTTCGACGTCTCCGACCGGGGCGCGTTCTACGACCGCACCGGCGCGACCCGGGACGTGGTGCAGAACCACATGCTCCAGGTGCTCGCGACGGTGATGGCCGACCCGCCGGACGGCCAGGGCCTATCCACCTGGCGGGACTCGAAGGCCCGGCTGATCTCCGCGATCCGCCCGCTCACCCCGGAGGAGACGGTCCGCGGCCAGTACGAGGGCTACACCAGCGTGCCGGGCGTGAACCCGCACTCGACCGTGGAGACGTTCACCGCGATCCGGCTGATGGTCAACTCGTGGCGCTGGGCCGGGGTCCCGGTGCTGATCCGGGCGGGCAAGTGCCTGCCGGTGACCGCGACTGAGGTAGCGGTGCGGTTCCAGCGCGCCCCGTACGACGTGTTCGGCCTGGACCCGCTGCCGGACAACAACACGCTGCGCTTCCGGGTCTGGCCGGAGACCGCGGTCGGCGTGAGCCTGGCGGGCAAGAAGCCCGGGGCCGGCTGGGAGCCCGCCGTGGAGGAACTGTCGTTCGCGGAGCGGCCGGGCTCGGACATGCGGCCCTACGACCGGCTCATCGGCGCGGCGCTGGACGGGGACCGCTGGCTGTTCGCCCAGCAGAACACGGTCGAGGCCGCGTGGCGGGTGGTGGACCCGATCCTCGGCGACGTGGTCCCGGTCCACCCGTACGCCAAGGGCACCTGGGGTCCCCAGGAGGCCGACCGGCTGCTGCCGGCCCGCGACCTGTGGCACGATCCGGCCGGCTGAGAGCCAATCGGATGAGGGGTGGCGGATGACCGAGGAGGCCCGGCCCAGGGTAGTGATCGTCGGCGGCGGGTTCGCCGGGCTGTTCGCGACCCGCGCCCTGCGCCGGGCCCCGGTCGAGATCACGCTCATCGACCGGGCCGAACATCACCTGTTCCAGCCGCTGCTCTACCAGTGCGCCACCGGGATTGTCCGAGGGTAAGATCGCCGCCCCGCTGCGCGAGGTGCTCCGCCGGCATGTCAACGTCGAGTGCGTGATGGCCGAGGTCACCGGGGTTGACCCGGACGCGCGGCGGGTGCACGTCCGGCGCCCGCTGGGCCAGCTCATCGAGTTCGGCTACGACTACCTGATCGTGGCGGCCGGGGTGCAGCAGTCGTATTTCGGGCACGAAGAGTTCGCGATGTTCGCGCCCGGGATGAAGTCGATCGCGGACGCGCTCACCATCCGGCGCCGGGTGTTCGGCGCGTTCGAGATGGCCGAGAGCGCGACCAGCCACGAGGAGGCCCGGCGCTGGCTCACGTTCGCGCTGGTCGGGGCCGGCCCGACCGGGGTGGAGCTGGCCGGGCAGATCCGTGAGCTGGCCACCCGGACGCTGCGCGCCGAGTTCCGCCACATCAAGCCGGAGGACGCGCGGGTGCTGCTGTTCGACGGCGGCGAGGCCCCGCTGGCCTCGTTCGGCCCGGCGCTGTCGGCCAAGGCCGCCGCGGCGCTGCGCAAGCTGGGGGTCGAGCAGCACATGAACTCGATAGTGACCAAGGTCGACCTCAGCGGCCTGGCCGTGCGCGGCCCGGACGGTCAGGTCACCGAGCACGAAGCCGGCACCGTGCTGTGGACGGCCGGGGTCGAGGCCCCGCCGCTGGCCACGGCGATCGCCTCCGCGACCAGGGCGCAGCAGGACCGCTCCGGCCGGATCCTCGTCCAGCCGGACCTGACCATTCCCGGCCACCCGGAGATCTCGGTGGCCGGCGACATGATGAACCGGGACGGGCTGCCCGGCGTGGCCGAGGTCGCCATGCAGGCCGGCTTGTACGCCGCCCGGCGGATCCGGCGCGAGGTGGGCGGCCAGCCGACGGGCAAGGCGTTCCGCTACCGCGACCTGGGCTCGGCCGCTTACGTGTCCCGCGGCAACGCCGTCGTCTCGGTGGGCCGCCTGCACCTGGACGGCTTCCTGGGCTGGTGGGCGTGGCTGGTCATCCACATCGGCTCCATGACCGGGTTCCGTAACCGGTTCGGGGCCCTGGCGTCCTGGTGGTTCGCGTTCACCCGGGACCTGCGCCGAGAGCGCACCTTCACCAGCCGGGACGTCGGGGTCGTGCGCGACGTCTACGGTGAGGACGTGGCCACCATGATTGCCGCAACGAAAACCGCCGGCCCGCCGGCGCCCCCCGATCCCGCAGCATCAGCGGGGCCGGGGAAACCCGCCCGCGACCGCCAGTGACACCCCCCGGGTCAGGACAGCTTCGCGTAGTCTTCGCGCCGGGCCACCCCGCTGACCGCGTCGCCGACCAGGTAGCGGCGGACGTTCACGGCCGCCTGCCGCGCCGCGTAGTACATGATCCCGGGCACGTCCCCGGAGTTGTGCGGGGAGCCGAGCAAGTTGGGCAACTCGAAGAACGGATAGTTGGTGTGGAACGGCGCCCCGCCGCGCGGCTCGTCCCACCACGCGTCGATGCCCGCCGAGAAGCCCGGGTTGGCCAGCAGGTGCTCATACAGGGCCCGCTCGTCCACGATCGCGCCGCGAGCCACGTTGACCAGGATCGCGCTGTCCTTCATCAGGCTCAGCTCGCGGGCGCCGATGAGGCCGCGCGTGCCCGCGGTCAGCGGGATGCCGATGACCAGCACGTCCGCGACGGCCAGCACCCGGTCCAGGTCGTCCAGGGTGCCGCAGAACTCGACCGGGTCGTCCGTGCGGCCGCTGCTGTTGATCGCGTAGATCCGCGCCCCGAACGCGCGCATCAGCCGGGCCGTGGCCCGGCCGATGCCGCCGTAGCCGAGGATCGCGCACACCGCGCCGTCCAGGGTGGCAGTGGCGGCGGCGCGGTCCCCCTCGACGCGGGTCCACTCGCCGCGGGCCAGGGCCGCGTTCTCCTGGGCGAGGCGCTTGGCCAGGCTGAGCACCATGGCCATGACGTGCTCGGCGATGGGGTGCGCGTAGGCACCCACGTTCCCGGCCACCATGATGTCCGGGGCGATCACGTCGAAGTCCACCGTGTCCAGGCCGGCCGACAGCATCTGGATGAAGCGCAGCCCCGGGGCGCTCTGCAGTGCGCCGGCCGGCACCTCGTGCTGCAACCGCAGGCCGATCAGCACCTCGGCCTGGCGCAGCACGTCGGCCCGCTCGTCCTCGGGCATCGCCTCGGTGTAGCTGAGCGTGGCCAGGTCGCCGAGGACGTCGGCGTTGATCGAGGTGAATTCGCCGTCAACCGGGTAGCTCACCGCTACCAGCCGCTCGTGGGCCATCGAGCCTCTTCTCTGTCCGTCCCGCCTGTGGGGGTCTGATGCCTGACCGCAGTACGCCAAGCCCCGGAACACCAAACCCCAGTACGCCAGACCGCAGTACACCAGACCGCAGTGCTCAGCCTGTCATGACCGAGGCCAGCTTCCGTGCACTGTATGACCGGCTGCGGGCCCGGCGGCCCTGGGGGCCGGAAGATCGCCGCGGGGCCCTTAACTACCTCACCCCGGCCGAAGTACTCGCCGCGACGGGCGAGGTCCGGCTGGGCCGCACGGTGAGCCTGGAGGCGCCGGTCGAGGACCAGGTGACCAAGGACAACCCCGACCCGGCCCGTCACCCGATGACCGGGACCGCCGACGGCGCCAGGTCCAGCGGCTTGTCGTTCGCCATGGACCGGCTCGAGATGAACGTGCACGGCAACGCGGACAGTCACATGGACGCGCTGTGTCACGTCATGTACGACGGGACGCTGTACAACGGGGTGCCGGCCGACACCGTCTCAGCCCGGGGTGCCGCCGAGCTGACCATCGAGGTGGCCGCGGACGGGGTGGTCGGCCGGGGCGTGCTGCTGGACATCCCGCGGCTGCGCGGGGTGCCCTGGCTGGAGCCGGGCGACTACGTGAGCACCGACGATCTCGTCGCCGCGGAGCAGGCGCAGCAGGTCCGGGTCGGCCAGGGTGACCTGCTGTTCGTCCGGGTCGGGCACCGGCGGCGGCGGCGCGAGCTGGGCCCGTGGGACGCGGCCGCGGCCCGGGCCGGGCTGCACCCGACGACGATGGAGTTCGTCGCCGACCGCAAGGTCGCGCTGCTCGGCAGCGACAGCAACAACGACGCGGCGGGCAATGGGGCCGGCCCGGTGGACTTTCCCGTGCACGTGCTGGCCATCAACGCCCTCGGCGTGCATCTGCTGGACTACCTGCAGTTCGGGGAGCTCGTCCCGGCCTGCGAGCAGGCGGGGCGCTGGTCGTTCCTGTGCGTCATCGCCCCGCTGCGACTGCATGGCGGGACGGGATCGCCGGTCAATCCCATCGCCATCCTGTAGCGCCCTCGTCCGGCCCGGCCAGCCGGTGCCACAGGCCCCGCTGGGCGCTGAGCCCCATCGCGCCGACCACGATCAGGATCACCACGTTGAGCAGCAGCTGGTAGAGCGAGCCGGCCGCGTCGTGCCAGCTGGAGAACGCGAGCGAAAGTCCGATCGACGCGGCCGCCGGGAGGGTGGTGATCGAGATGAACACCCCGATCAGCGCGTTGGCCCGGGACTCCGTGAGGGACACCACTCCGGCCACCCCGGCCAGGACGGCCACGATGACGGAGAAGATGTTCGGTGAGTTGATCAGCTCCGCCACCGGCCGCACCCCGTTCAGGAACGGGGCGGGCGCCACGCCCGCGCCCCGGATCGCCAGCGCGAAGAGGAAGGCCGCGATCACCGCGGCCAGGAAGCCCCGGCCCAGCGCGGTCAGCGACTCATGGACCAGCGGCCGGTCCCGCTTGCTGCAGCCGAGCGCGGCGGCGATGATCGCGAAGTACTCCGGGCCGACCACCATGGCCCCGATGACCAGGATCTGCGAGTTGGTCAGGATGCCGACGGCCGCGATCAGCCCGGCGATGACGAGCAGGAGGTAGAAGCTCGGCGGGTAGGTGGCGTTGGCCCGGATCGTGCCCTCCACCATGTCCCAGACCGGGATCCGCTCCCGGCGGGCGTAGCGCCGGGTCTCGGTGGCGTTGCGCGGGCCGGCCAGGGCCACGTTCGCCTCCCCGACCGTGACCGAGCCCCGGCTGTCGCGCTGCAGCCCGTGCAGCCGCCGCAGTACCGGGTTGGCCGACTCGTTGAGCAGGTCGAACTGCACCGCGTCGCCGTCCGGGCGGCGGGCCATGCCCGGCAGCACCACCAGGTTGTGCACCCCCGGCTCGGCGGCCAGCGCGGCCACCAGCCGGGGAGTCAGATCCTGCGGGCTCACCACGCGCACGTGGAGCAACCAGCCTCCCCCGTTCCCCGAAATCCCCGCCGATATCCTGCCCGCCCGCCGAGCCCGCCACACCTGGATGGCACCAGAATGAATCATGCGATTATCTAGACCATTTTTTTTGGCCTCAGCTACGCTTTTAGATGTTCCTGCGGATGACCACTTCAGCCTGATACAAAAGAAATACGCGATGCGGGCAGGAAGCCGCTCGTGCAACGCCACCGCCATCGGCAGCGCCTTTTCTGCGACGCTCAGCGTGACCGGGGCAAGGTTCACGGATGACACTGGCCGGGAAGGCCATCTGCAGCTGGCGGCATTGGCCTGCCGCAGGAACTGACCGGCCGGTAGCGGCCGAGGAAAGCTCGGGGGCCAGGTTCTCCGCCGGGAACCTGGCCCCCGCCCAAGCGCGCTGGGTGCTACACGCCGCGTTCGGCGAGCAGGCGGCCCGAGGATATGGCCTCGTTGAAGGCCTGGAAGTCGCGCTCGTTCTGGTCCGCGTACGCGCCGGCGAAGTCCGCGATCGCGTTGTCGAACACGTCGGAGTTGCCCAGGTAGGAGGCAATGGCGATCTCGTCTCCGGACCGGGCGTGCGCCCGGGCCAGGGTCAGCCCGCACAGCTCGCCGTACAGCCGCAGGCCACGCGGGACCATCGAAGCGACGTCGACCGAGAACTTCCAGTCCCGCAGCTGCCGGACGTAGAAGTCGCGGGCCACCCCGTCCAGCCCGGTGAACCGCTGCCAGCCGAGGAAGATGTCGCTGGCCGCCTGCATCAGGCGCTGGCCGTTCACCACGCGCTCACCCTGGTTGGAGAACCTGCTGGCCCCCGCGAAGCGCGCGAGCACCGACTCCTCGGCCTCCTTGACCTGCAGGAAGAGCGGGTCGGAGTCGTCGCGGCCGAGCATCAGCACGATCCAGCAGCGGGTCCCGACGCTGCCCACGCCGACCACCTTGCGCGCCAGGTCGGCGACCTCGTACTGCTCGAGCAGCACGCGGCGGTCCGGCTGCAGCGTGCGCCGGTACTTGCTGACGAGGCCACGCAGTTCCGTCGCGATGTCGCGACCCTCGGCCAGCTCGCCGAGCAGGTCGCGGATCGGGATGATGACCGGTGGCTCGGAAATGATCCGCGGCTGCCCGTCCTCGATCCGGGTCAGCTTCTGCAGCTCCTGCATGCTGTCCCGGGTCCGGGCCTTGGCCAGCCCCTTGTTGACGGTCTTGCGCTGGCGCTCCTTCAGCAGGTTGTCCCACCGGGCCCGGAAGTCCTGGATGTCCACCTGGGTGTACCAGACATCCAGGTTGGTCAGCCCGGCGAGCTGCCGCATTTCCAGCCGGTAGCGCGTGGTCGAGGCGAGCGCGATCTTCCTGCGGTCCTTGTCGCTGAACCCGTTCTCCCGCGCGGCTACCTCCAGGCTGGCCGCCAGCCGCTTCACGTCCCACTCCCAGGGCGCGGGCAGCGTCTCGTCGAAGTCGTTGACGTCGAAGACCAGCTTGCGCTCGGGCGAGCCGAAGAGGCCGAAGTTGGACAGGTGCGCGTCCCCGCAGGCCTGCACGATCATCCCGGTGGCCGGGGTGGTGGCCAGGTCGCTGGCCATCGGCAGGGCCGCGCCCCGGTAGTAGGTGAACGGGGTCTCCATCATCCGGCCGTAGCGCACCGGGACCAGGTCCGGGAGCCGGGCGGCACCCTGCGACTCCAGCAGCGCGACCGGGTCAGCCCGGTTCGCCGGCGGCTTCCACTCGGCGTGGCTCTCTCGCGGCACCTCGGCGCGCGCCGCCTTGCCGCGGACCCGGCGCTCGGCCGGGGTCATCCGCTGCCGCGACGCCTCCAGCCCGGTCGCCTGGCTGCGGGGCAGGACCACGGACCGGCGCGCCCCCTCGGGCACCCCGGCGGGCAGCGTGCTGGCGGCTCCGTTCTGGGCCGCCGTGCGGCGCGAGGTCGTGGCGCGCGACGTCGCGGTGCGCGCGGTCGCGGTGCGCGTGGGTGCGGTCCGCGCTGTGCTGGTACGCGCCGTCGCGGTCCGCGGGGTCGCGGTGCGCGCCGTGCCGGTACGCGCCGTGCCGGTACGCGCCGTGCCGGTACGCGCCGTGCCGGTACGCGCCGTCGCGGTCCGCGACGTGCCTCCTGTCGCACCGCGGGCCGTGCTCCCGGACCCGGGTGCCTTCGGGCTTGCGCTGGCCCGGCTGGCGGTCGTTCCGCTGGCGCTGGCCCGGTTACTAGTGGCCCGGCTGGCGCCGACCCGGCTGGTCGTGGGGCGGGTTGCGGCGGGCTTAGCCGCAGCGCTCTTGGCTGCAGCGGGCTTGGCTGCAGCGGTCTTTGCAGCAGCGGGTTTCGCCGCAGTGCTCTTCGCCGTGGCGGGCTTAGCCGCAGTGCTCTTCGCCGCAGTGCTCTTCGCCGCAGTGCTCTTCGCCGCAGTGCTCTTCGCCGTGGCGGGCTTAGCCGCAGTGCTCTTCGCCGCAGTGCTCTTCGCGGCTGTGGTCCTTCTGCCGTTGGACTTGGCGGTCGCTGCCTTACTCCCTGACGTCCTGCTCGGTGGCTGTGCCATGAGCTCTTGTCCCTTCCTTGACCGTTAACCCGGGTGGGCCCGGTGCTGTGAACGCGTGTCATGACTGCGCGAGGCGGACGCCGCCCTTATCCAATCCACCCTCGCCGCCTGCCGTCTGAGTCGCATCACCCCCCGGGGATGACGACGATGCCCTGCCGGCCAGCGAATCTGCGTAATGAGACGTACCCCGCCCGGGCAGCGAACCGCCATCTAGAGGGCCGCCTGCTCGGTGAACGCGGCCCTCGTCATCGGAGGCCGCATGTCCCGACCGATCGAAGATTACGCCCTGGTCGGCGACCTCCAGTCAGCGGCGCTGGTGAGCCGGAACGGTTCCATCGACTGGCTGTGCCTGCCGCGATTCGACTCCGAGGCCTGCTTCGCCGCGCTGCTGGGTGATGAGAAGCATGGGTACTGGCAGATCGCCCCCGCCCGCGAGGTCACCCGGGTCCACCGCAGGTACCGGCCCGGCACCCTGGTCCTGGAGACCGAGTTCACCACCGCCTCCGGAGTGGTCCGCCTCATCGACTGCATGCCGCCGCGGGGGGCCGACCCCGTACTGATCCGGCTGGTCGAAGGAGTGGCCGGGCGGGTCGACATGCGGATGACGCTGGCTGCGCGCTTCGAGTATGGGCTGACCCTGCCCCGCGTCCGGCAGCAGGGCGCGGCCCGGCGGATCGTGGCGGGTGGTCAGTCGCTGTGGATATTCAGCCCGCTCGAGGTGCGCGCGCCCGAGGCGGACCTGGTCGCCCTCTTCTCGGTCAGCCAGGGCGACCGGGTCCCGGTGGCGGCGGTCTGGCGCCCGTCGCACCTGCCGGCCCCCGAACCACCGCCAGCCAGCACCCTGGTCGAGCAGACCACCGGCTGGTGGGAGGCCTGGGTCGCCGGCCTGCGCGGCGTTGACCAGGGCGCAGGTGAGTGGCAGGAGGCGGTGATCCGCTCACTGATCACGCTCAGGGCGCTCTGCTACGCACCGACCGGCGGCCTGGTCGCCGCGCCAACCACCTCTCTCCCCCAGCAGGCCAGCGGGCTGCGCAACTGGGACTACCGCTACTGCTGGACGCACGACGCCGCCGACGCCGTGGAAGCCTTCCTGGCGGCCGGCGCCGATGCGGAGGCAGCGAGCTTGCTGAGCTGGCTCACTCATGCCGTGGGCGGTCCGCCTGCCCAGGTCCAGGCGGTGTACCGGGTCACCGGGGAGCGCCGGATGCCGGAGATGGAGGCCGAGTGGCTGCCCGGTTACGAGAACGCCCAGCCGGTCCGTATCGGCAACGCCGCCGCGACGCTGCCGCAGCTCGGCATGTTCGGCGATGTGCTGCGGGCCCAGCTGGCCGCCCGGGCCGCTGGCCTCCCGCCGGCCGGGGCTGGCCCCGAAGAGACCGGCCTGGCGGACACCGCCGCCATCCTCTCGTTCCTGGAGGCGCACTGGTCGGAAGCGGACGCCGGGCTGTGGGAAATGCGCGGGCCGCCCCGGCAGTTCACCCACACCAAGGCGATGGTCTGGGCCGCCGCCGACTCCGCCGTCAAGATGATCGAGTCGTTCGGGGATCGCGGCCCGGTCAGGCGCTGGCGGCGGCTGCGTTCCGCGGTCCGCGCCGACGTGCTGGCCCGCGGCTATGACCCGGATCGGAACACGTTTACCCAGCACTACGGCTCGGCCACAGTGGACGCCAGCCTGCTTCGCCTCCCGCCGCTGGGCTTCCTGCCAGCCGCCGACCCCCGGATGGCCGGCACCGTGCGAGGCCATTACCCGGGAACTGGACGACAGTGGCGTGCTGCTGCGCTACCTGACCCATCCCCCGGCCGACACCGACGGCCTGCCCTCTGGTGAGGCCGGCTACCTGCCCGGCTCGTTCTGGCTGGCTCAGGTGCTCGCGGCCGCGGGCCGGACCGAGGACGCACGCCGGCTCTTCACGACCCTGCTCGCCCTGCGGAACGACCTGGGACTGCTGGCCGAGGGATATGACCCGCTGCGCAGGCGCTTCACCGGCAACTATCCACTAGCCGGCTCGCACATCGGCCTGATCATGACCGCGCGGGCTCTTACCCAGATCGGCCAGTTCGCCCCGTCTGGGTGATGTGCCGCGAGCCGGCCGCGGGGCACCGTAGATCCCGGCCACCCCGAGCCGGCCCGGGGCTCCTCCGGGTCGGCGGCCGCTGGAGCGCACAAAGGTCCAGGAGGGCTGACATACATGAGCCGTCCGTTCTACATGCCGCTTCTCGCCCCCGAAGCACCCGGACGCCGACTGGGACGGCTCACGGGGAAGTCCAGGTCGCGGGCGACGGGATGGCTGCGCAGCCGGGTGGCGACCCGGCAGGCCCGGGCCAGGGCCCCGATTCCGTACCTGGGCGTGACCACCTCGCTGGAAGGCTGCCGGGGCAGTGGCCTGGCCGACGCGGTCCTGCACCGGGTACTGCGTACCGGCGCCCCAGTCGGGACCGTGGTCCTGGACCTTGGAGCGGCCGCCACGCTGGACCCGGAGACCTGCGCGGCGATCCTGCTGGTACATCAGCGGCTGTCCGCGATCGGCACCCGGCTGCGGCTGGCGGCCAGCGCGCGTGGACTGATCGACTGCCTGGCCAGCGCCGGGGTGGTCCAGCAACTCGGCCGCGACACCGTTCATGCGAGCTTCCGGGGCGCGGTGCTCGCGGTGTACGCGGCCCAGCCCGGACCGGGGCTGGCCGTGGGCCGGATCCGGACCGAGCTGGAGATGCAGGCCGAAACCATCGAGCTGTTACTCCCAGCCGCCAGTCCCCCGACCGCCAGCCCCTCGTCCGCAGTGCCCCGGTCCAGGCTGCACCGGCGCTAGCGCTGCCGAGCACGATTGCTCCTGCTTCACCCGCTGCGGGTGGGGCCGTCCCGCCGCGTACGGCGGTGAACTAGGTAGCCATAGCAAACCTGTGAGAGGAAAGGACACCATGTCTGACCTGATCGCCATCGGCTACCCCGACGAGACGACTGCGGAACTGGCCGCGGAAGAGGCTC
Source organism: uncultured Actinomycetes bacterium (assembly GCA_963844695.1). Taxonomy (GTDB): domain Bacteria; phylum Actinomycetota; class Actinomycetes; order Streptosporangiales; family Streptosporangiaceae; genus RYN-230. The sequence continues at coordinate 492,757 of CAWJPL010000002.1, read as the reverse complement.
GCCGGCTGGCCAAGGACCTCATCATCGAGCCCGATGCCATCGCGAGCATCGTCCGCGACAAAGAGGGCAAGTTCCACGTGCACACCAGCCATCATCCGGTCGGGGCCGGGGCGAGCTGGGGAATGTTCTGGGGGCTGCTGTTCGGCCTGCTGTTCTTCATCCCGTTCTTCGGCCTGGCCATCGGCGCCGGGATGGGCGCCCTGATGGGGAAGGTCACCAAGTCGGGCATCGACCGCGAGTTCCAGGACCAGGTCCGCGGCCTGCTCAAGCCGGGTACCTCGGCGCTGTTCCTGATGGTGGAGAAGGTGACCCCCGACAAGGCCACCGAGGCGCTCAGCCAGTTCGGCGGCACCGTGCTCAAGTCCTCGCTGTCCAAGGAGGGCGAGGCTGACCTGCAGGAGGCGCTGCACGGGACCAGCGCTCCGGCCAGCTGAATCAGCGCCATGATCCTGGTCAGCTAGTGCTGCCCCAGAGCACTAGCTGACCAGGATCATGCTTGTCTTGCTCGCTCGAGGGGCCGACGCGATCGCCGGCCCCTCGTGTGTTCCCCCGGGTGGGTTCAGATGCCGAGCAGCTTCTGCTTGGCCGCGGAGAACTCCGCATCGTCCAGCGCGCCACTGTCGTGCAGCGTGCTGAGCTGCTTGAGCTGCTCCGAGAGCGAGGCGTCCGCCTGACCGGCCGGCGCGGCCTCATCTTGCGCACCGCCAGCCGGCTGGGTGGCGCCTTGCTGCTGTTCCAGGCTGCTGATCCGGTCATCTTGGCCGGACTCCTGTGCGGACTGCTCCGCCGAGCGCTGGGCCACCTTCTTGCCCGCCACGTACGCGCCACCACCGACTACCGCCGCGCGCAGCAGCGGACGCCGCCGTCTATACATGTCCCGCCCCCCGTCAGTCGGCCTGGCCGTCAGATGCCGTCGCCCTCGGGGAGGGCCAGCCCGAGGGCGACCATGATCTCCGGGGCCGCGCCGATGACCCTCGGCCCGCCGACCTGCGGGGCGACGGCGCGCAGCACGCCCACGATGTCGGCCGGGCTGGCCCCGGAGTCCAGCGCGTTGGAGACCTGCCACAGGTACGAGGCAGGCGGGGCGTCCAGGGCGATCAGCGCAGCGATCTTGACCAGCGAGAAGGTGCGGGCGTCCAGCCCGCTGTTCTCCTGCGCGGCCTCGCGCAACTCCAGCGCTTCACCAAGGACCTCGAGGTCGCCCAGGGACAGGCCGCTCAGCGCGTCCCGGGTCGCCGCGTCTACGTCGGCGTTGGCAGGCGTGCTCATATCTTGCTTCCTCTCGGTGGGCCGTGCGGCGTGCCCGCGGCGGCATCTCTGGCTGTCACGTTTCGTGGGTTTCCCCGGATCTGACGTTCGCGCGCATCCGCGCGCAGCGCGCCACCCGGCGCGGGTGAGGCGAATTGCGGTGCGGGTCACCCTAGGCTGGCGGGCATGACGAACCCGGCGGGCCAGGTCAGGCTGTTCCGTTCGGGCCCGGGGCTCCGGGCCGCGGTACGGCAGCCTGCTGGTGATCCTGGTCGTCACCTACCTGCTGTCCGCGTTCACGTCGGGCCGCCTGGTCGATACCGTGCAGGTGGCGCTGTTCCTGGCCGTGGTGCTGATCGCGCTGCGCAACGGCCGGTTCCACCGCAAGACCGTGCAGATCCTCGCGGTGGGCCTGCTACTCGGCTCGGGCATCGCCGTCATCCTCCGGATCGCCGACGACAGCGGCGGCGGCGGCGCGCTGGCGAGCCTGTGGACCGCCCTGATCCTGTTGCTGGCCGCGATCCTCCTCGTGCGGCGGGTGATGTCCCAGCCGGAGATCACCGGGCAGAGCATTTACGGCGTCCTGAGCGCCTACATGATCATCGGACTGATCTTCTCCGCCGTGTACGTGGCGATGTGGAAGTTCGGCGGTTCGTTCTTCGTGCACGGGGAGGCGGACAACCACCCAGACATTCCAGTACTTCAGCTTCACCACGCTGACCACGCTGGGGTACGGAGACTTCACCGCGGCCGGGGACGGTGGCCGGGCGGTGGCCGTGCTGGAGGCCATCATCGGCCAGATGTTCCTGGCCACCCTGGTCGCCCGGCTGGTAGCCGGGTTCCGCTGGTCGGACCGGGCGGCTGCCCGGCGCGCCGGGCAGCAGGCGCCTCCGGCCGCAGTCCCAGGCCCGCACGTCAACGGCGCAGTGCCGGGTTCCGGCCCGGACGACTCCCCCTCCGGTGCACCCCTGCCGCCGGCCGGATCCCGCGCCGCGGCCCCCGGCCGGTTCCAGGCGAAGAAGGCCTCGGCTCCCGGCCTGATCCGGCTGAGCCCGCCGGGTACGGTGCGGGGACGCGGAACCGGTCAGCGCCCCGGCGCGCGAAAGGGGACCGGGGGGTCAGGCCCGGTCCCCTCCCCCCGCCCCACAGGGCGGGATTGAACCAGGCGGCCCTGAGCACCGCGCGAGCGGCGGAACCCAGGGCCGCCCCGGGGTCAGACTTCCTTCACCTCCCCGCCGTGCATGGCCAGCGCGTAGATGACCACGACGTCCAGGGCGATGAGGATGACGCCCCAGACGGGGTAGGCGGCGAGGAACGCGAGGTTGATGACGGCGCTGATCACCGCCAGCGCGATGCCGACCACCCGGGCCCAGGTCTGGCCGACCAGGACCCCGAAGCCGACCAGGATGAACAGCACGCCCAGAGCCAGATGCGCCCCGCCCCAGGCCGAGTAGTTGACGTGCACGACCAGATGGCTGCTGTTGACCTGGTAGTAGCCCTTCTCGAACAAGGCCACCAGGCCGTCGATGACGTGGAACGCCCCCAGCGTGATCATGACGACGCCCGCGAAGACGACCCAGCCCACCCAGCCGCTGGGCCTGCTCGCCGCGCGCGTGCCACGATAGCCAGCGGGCCGGTCGGTTCCTGGTGTCGGTCCAGCTTGTGTATCGCTCATGTCGTATCCACTCCCTCGGTAACGGGGGCAGGTGGTGACCAGTTAATTGGCCCGGCCGTGCCAGTGAACGAGTTAGTCCCCCCTCGACCGTGATGGCCAGTTCCACGCTTGCGAGGCAGCTTTCAGCAAGCATCACCCAGGGTGGGTGAAATACCCCCTCCGCGCCGAATCACGCCAGCTCAGCGGAGGTGTTCCGGTCCGGGAGCGTCTGGTCTAGGGCGTCTGGTCCAGGGGCACCTGGTCCGGGAGCGGCCCATCGGAGGAGGCCTGGTCCAGCGGCACCTGGTCCGGGGACGGCCGGTCCAGGAACCGGAGCCGGGCCGCATGGGCGTCCCAGGCGTACACCACCGCCGTCCCGGCGATCATGTCGTGCAGGGCCCGGCGGTCCCGCTGGAACAGGATGCCGGTGAAGCCCAGCCCCAGGAGCAGGAAGCTGAGCGGGAAGGCCAGCGCCCGGAGCGCCCCGCGGCGCGGGCCAGCCAGCGTTCCGTCGGCTGCCACCACCCTGACCCCGAGCAGGGCCATGCCCAGAGTCTTGCCGCTCGCCCCCCACGAGTAGCCGAAATAGAGGAACTCCCAGGCTACGAACAGGATCGCGACCGGAAGATCGTTGCGGTTCCAGGAGATGGAGTGCCCGGTGATGATGCTGGCCGCGAAGGAGATCGCCGCGAGGGCCAGCATGAACACTCCGATGCTGACCCCCAGGTCCACCACGTAGGCCACGAACCTGGACACCGCACCCCCGAAATGCGGCCGCGGCGCGGGAGCGTCCCGGCGGAGCAGCCGGGCGACCCAGCGGGCGATCCACTCGTCCAGCCCGACGGCCTGGCTGCGGGCCGCGTCCCGCGCCTCGCTCGCCATGCCGCCGGACGAGTGAGCGATCATCGCGCCGATGTCGGTCTGCTTGGCGATGGCGTCAATGTCGACGCGCTGGACGATGCCGTTGATGTCCACCCGGTCGACGATCGCGTCCACGTTCAGCCGGGCCACCAGCTCGTCGAGATCTACCTTGGCCAGCAGCCGGTTCACGTCGACCTGGTCCAGGATCTTGTCCAGGTCGACCCGGTCCACCACCTTGCTCACGTCGACCTGGTCCAGGATCTTGTCCACGTCGACCTGGTCCACCACCTTGTTCACGTCGACCCGCTCTATGATCGCGTTCAGGTCGACCCGCTGGACCAGGGCGTTCACATCCAGGGTGCGGACCACCAGGTCGATCACCCGTTCGGCGGTCCTCTCGGCCAACTGCTCGACCGGGTCGGTAATGCGCTTGCCCATCGAGCGCAAGCCATCCATTGGGTCCACTGGCGTCAGCCCTTCTTGGTCAGCCCGACCAGCCCGTCGGTAGTCACGATGAGGCCCGACGCCACTATGGTGCAAGCCAGGATCATCCGGCATTGCGGCGCAGCCATCCGTTGAAGGCCGAGAGACGCCGTGCAGTTGGCGAGATGGCCACCAGGCCCGCCGCCTCGATCAGCATGGGCCTCAGCTGCCGTGAGGACCGGCGGGCTGCGGCAGAGTCGCAGCCGGCGCCGGAGGCCTGCCGATCAGTTCGATGAGGCCGAGGACCACGAGCAGCAGGACGGCCAGGACGATCGCGACCGCGGCGGTCGGGCGGCCCCAGAACACGAAGATGATGGCGAACAGGGCCACCGCGGCGATGCGCAGTGCGTGGCGGTGCTGGTACGTCCACCGCCCCACCGGCCCGGTGCGCAGCCCGACCCGTTCCCCGCTGGACCGCAGCCAGCCCAGCCCGCCTGTGACCGCGCCGCGGGCCCGGACCGCGGTGACCGACGGGCCGGTGAAGAAGGCCGCGATGGCCACGATCAGGCCCACGACCAGCAGGGTCCGCAGCCCGTCCTTGATGAACCGGACCAGGGTGTCGAACAGGACGGCCGCCGCGTTGGCGGGCAGCACGCTGTTCGGCACGCTGTTCAGGTAGATACTGCGGCCGATGGCCAGTGCGATACCAAGCACCAGCATGGACGCCGCGAAGCCGAGTCCGGCGCCGATCAGCGCCCGCCGGTGACTGCGTGCGATGTAGATCCCGGCGCCGAGTAGCAGCAGGGCCAGGATGGGCAGGATGATCTTCACGTCGTTGAGCGCCCGGTACCCGGTCTGGGCCTTGACCAGGTACTTCGCGGAGAACAGGGCGAACGCGGGGTTGACCGCCGGGATGCTGTTGACCAGCGTGAAGCCCCGCGCGGCCAGGTCTTTCTTCACGACATCGATGAACGGCCCGAGGTTCAGCACGACCTGGCCGTTGCTGATGGTGATGGACCCATTGCCCTGGCCGGAGAGGGCCTTCACCACCTGCGCGTGGGCCCTCCGGTTCACCTGCACCCACAAGTTCGCCACCTGCGGGCTCGCGACGATCTTGGCGACCTGGGTGTGGATGAAGCCGTTCACCGCGCCCGCGAGCGACCCCGAGAAGGTCTGCAGCAGGGTGCCGACCCGGGTCAGGCCCTTGCTTTGCAGCGCCGCGGCGGCCTGGTTGGTGCGGGCCTGCACATCGAGGCGGCTGTTGATCTCGGTCGTGATCTTGTCGGTCAGCGCACTCTGGACGGCGGGGTCATGGATGAGCGGGGCCACGTTCTCCACGTAGCGGTTGGTGTCGGACACCTGGTTAGCGGTCCAGACGGCGAGCACCGAGACGGGGGCGAGGATGCAGCCCAGCACGATGCACAGGGTGGCGACCGGACCACGCCAGCCTGGCCGGCGCCGCCGGCCAGTGCCTGCCGTGCCGCCGGCGGCGGCGTCCGGCGGCACAGGCCGGGCGCGCAGATCAGCGACCTCGGCGCGGAGCCGTTCGAGCTCGGCTTTTTGCCGTTCGAGCTCAGCTTGTTCATCAGCGGTGAGAGAACCGGGGTCGTGCGTAAGCCGATCCTTTGCCGCACTATCGTCACCGTCAGACACCGACCGACCACCTTCTGCTCCCCTTACTGGGAGCGGTTGGAAGCCTGCCGCCGCGGGCACCTGTGCCCCCCGGTTGCGGGTGCCCCTCGGCGGCAGGCTTGATCACCATCGCTGAGGCAGCCCTCTGGTCACCTCCCCCGCACGGGGTGAAAGCCGGGCCGGGTCCCCGGGAGGCACTCAGGGCCTGACGGGGGCACGGTCGCTGTGTCCGGACGTGTCCGGACCTGCCGGGTCCCAGCCAGGGCCTGCGCCGACCCGGAACGTTCCCTCGACGGATAGCCAACCGCAGGGGTGGCCGACGCGTCTCACCCGCAGCGGGTGAGGTGAGCGGGGCCCGCGGCGGCCATAGTCCAGCAAAGAGATATCGACGCCCTTGTCTGGACGCCCTAGTCTGGACGCACACTCGGGATAGGACGCGGCGAGCGATAACGGCTGGCGTGACGTGGGAGGAAGGCGCTCGTGACTATAGGCGGAAGCGCGGCACTGATCATCATCGGTGCGATTCTCCGCTTCGCTGTCACCTGGACCCCCAAGAACGTCGACTTGCAGGTCATCGGGGTGATCTTGATGATCGGCGGGGCGGCCGGCCTCTGCGTGGCCGTCGGCCTGATGCTCATGCGGCGGCGCGACCGGGGCGCGGCAGAGGTGACCGAGCAGCGCCGTTACGTCGAACCGCCGAGGTAGCTGCGCACGACTCAGATCGCCGCGGAGAATCACGACCTGGGCCCGGCTCGCGCTCGGCACCATCGATCTGCCGCTTGCCCCGGCTTGGTGGCGGGGAGTCAGCCTCCGATGTGCTCGAGGTAGGCGGCCAGGCCCTCGTTGAGAGGGTGCGGGCCGCGAAGGCGCTGCAGCCAAGCCGGGACCTCGGCGTAGTCCAGGTCGGGATTGTCGCCGCAGCTGGGGCAGATGACTTCGAACGCGTCGGTGTAGCGGCCGCGGACCCGGCCGTCCAGGAGGCTGAACGGCTGACGCCGCAGCCGGGCTGTCCGGCCGTGGCCCGGCCGGCCCGGAGGAGGAAGTGCCACGGCACTCCCGGCGTCGGCGGGCCGCCATGAGTCACGGGTACCGTCCGGGCGGCGAGGTGCGGGCACGGCGCTGGGCGGGGTGGCCGGCCGAGGACGGGTGGCGACGTCCGGGTCCCCAGTGCCGGAGCTCATCGTCGCCTCGCCGGCGCCGGCCTGGCCGGGCGCAGCCTCGGACAGCCCGACGTGCTCGGCGTAAGCCGCCAGGCCCGCTTCCAGCGGGTACGGCCCGCGGATCTGCTGAAGCCGGGGTGGGATCCCCTCGTAGTCCAGGTACGGATGATCACCGCAGTCGCGGCAGATGATCTCGAACAGGCCGGTGCGGCGGCCTTCGCGTTCATCTGCGACCCAGGTCGATTGCCGCCGCAGGCTGGCTGTGCTGCCATGGCCGGGCTGGCCAGCGAGAGGGAGTGGCTCCTGCGGGTCGATGCGGAGCCAGGACCCAGGCGCAGCACGCAGCCCACGTGATTCCGGGACGGCGTTCAGCCGAAGCGGCGGTCTGGTACCCGTCGCCATATCTGGATTTTCGGCGCCACTCATCTTTGCCCCCCCGGTGCCAGGCAGCGCTACCGCCGGGTCTGGAGCAGCGTTGCCGTCGGGCGCCCACGATACTCACCAGTCCCAACCCAGCAAACTTGAGGCAGCCGGGCAGACCGCCTGCGCGGCGATGCTGGGCAATGCTTCCCTCTTTATTTACCTCCGGTACGGCTGCGTTCTCCTGCCATTCTCCCGTGGTTCACCTATGACGCTGGTGGGTCAACGGATGGGCGTGGACTACGCCCGGGTGAGTTCGAGCACAGGAATGGTGCGGACTCCAGTGGTTTGGCGTTCGTACTCGGCAAACCCTGGGTAGCGCCGCGCTTGCTCGGCGTAGATGCGGTCGCGTTCAGCACCGGTCAACTCGCGGACGGTCACTTTGTATGTCTCGGTTCCGCGTTCGACACTGCCGTCACCGGCGGCGGTCAGGTTGCGGTACCAGTCGGGGTTGGCAGGTGCTCCTGCCTTGGTCGCGAAGACGTAGATGCTGTCCGGCTCGGTGTCGTGCGGGAGGTACATCATCGGGGTGACGTACTCCCGCCCGCTCGTGCGGCCGCGGTGATGCACCAGGACGATCGGAGCGCCCTCGAAGTTTCCGCCCACCCTGCCCTCGTTCGCCCGGAACTCCGCGATGGTCTTGGCGTTCCAGTCGAGAGTGTCGCTCATGTCAAGCTCCTGACGTTCACGGTCCCGGGGGTATCCGCTGGGACGGGGTGATGGACGGTGCCCTCGGCGTAGTCGCAGGTGCCGTCGGTCTGGAACTGCCGGGCGGCGCGGACCACCTCGGCGCCGAGCTTGCGCAGCTGGCTGGCGACCGCCTCGTCCTTGAGATGGCCGTCCGGGTCGAACGACTGCCACGACTGGGCCACCGGCAGCACCAGCGGCACGCTCCAGCCGCGCAGCGACCGGGCGATGAACTCCATCGTGTTGACGGCCTGCAGCCCCTGCACCCCGCCCGCCGTAGTCACCAGCCCGATCGGCTTGTTAGACAGGTACGGCGGATCGTTCTCGGCCAGCAGGATCAGCCAGTCCAACGCGTTCTTGAACGAGCCGCTCACCGACCCGTGGTAGGTCGGGCTGGACCAGATCAGCGCGTCAGCCTGGTACACCGTCTCGGCCAGCCGGTGCGCGCCCGGCGGCGGCGCGTGCTCGTCGGTATACAACGGCAGGTCCAGGTCACGGACCCAGATCAGCTCGACGTCGGCGCCGCTGGCGGCGGCTCCCTCCAGAGCGACCTGCAGGGCAGTCCGGCTGGTGGACATGTCCCGCAGTGAGCCGCCAAGTCCTGCCACACGCACAGATCTCATACCTTTTGCCTCCGGCACCCACGATTGCCACCGTGCGGGTGAGCAGTCCTCACCGGATCCTGGTGATTTCCGGCCGGGCCGCTCTCCTGTAGCCCTCGGCCTGCGCGCCGCTGACCGGTGATGGCCAGACATGTTCTCCACGCGGCTCCGGAGCGCGGGATTCGAGAGACGGTCGCTGCCTGCGCAGCGCCAGTTCCCAGCAGAGGACAAAAGAAAAGGCAAGGAGATCTCACTCCCTGCCACTTCCAACGTATAGCAGCCTGGGGGGCTTGCGGCAAGACCCGGGTCGTGCTGCAGAATCGGCGGCCGGACCAAGAACGGGCGAAGACATGGGGGCACGACGTGCGTGTGTTGCTGTCGACCTATGGGGGACGCGGTGACGAACCGCTGGCAGGTCTGCCGGTGCGATCCGCCAGTACAGCGCAACGGGGCACGGCTGCCTCGGAGGTATCGCGGTGAGCGACCAGTACGTGTTGGGTCTTCAAGAGGTTGACGAGACGCAGGTCGCGGTCGTTGGCGGCAAGGGCGCACACCTGGGGGCACTGTCGCGGATCGACGGCGTCCGCGTGCCGGCTGGCTTTTGCGTGACGACGGAGGCCTTCCGGCGGACCATGACGGAAGCGCCCTCGATCGACGATCGTCTCGATCAGCTGTCGCGCCTGAACCCGGACGACCGGGAGGCGATCCGCACGCTCAGCGCGGAGATCCGGCGGACCATCGAAGGGATCGCCATCCCGGGCGATCTCATGGCGGCGATCACCCGGGCGCTCGCCCGGCTCGGCGAGGAAGCCGCCTACGCCGTCCGGTCCAGCGCGACGGCAGAGGACCTGCCGACGGCCTCCTTCGCCGGCCAGCAGGACACGTACCTGAACGTCGTGGGGCCCGCGGCGATCCTCCGGCACGTCAGCCGGTGCTGGGCGTCGCTGTTCACCGAGCGGGCCGTGACCTATCGCCTGCGGAACGGCTTCGCCCACCGGAAGGCCCACATGGCCGTGGTCGTGCAGCAGATGGTCTTCCCGGATGTGTCCGGCATCCTGTTCACGGCCGACCCCGTCACGGGCAACCGGAAGGTCGCCTCCGTCGAGGCCAGCTTCGGCCTCGGTGAGGCCCTGGTCTCCGGCCTGGTGAACCCGGACGTCTTCAAGGTGCGCGACGGCGAGGTCGTCGCCAAGGCGATCGCCGCCAAGCAGCGTGCGGTTCACGCCTCGCCGGCTGGCGGGACGCAGGAGACGGCGATCGACCTGCAGCGGCAGGAGCAGCCGGCCTTGACGGATGCGCAGGTTGCACGGCTCGCGCGGCTCGGCCGGCGGATCGAAGCGCACTTCGGCCGTCCGCAGGACATCGAATGGTGCCTGGTCGACGATGGCTTCCAGATCGTCCAGAGCCGGCCGATCACCACGCTGTTCCCCGTCCCCGAGTCCGGCGACCGGGAGAACCACGTCTATGTCTCCGTCGGTCATCAGCAGATGATGACCGACCCCCTGAAGCCCCTCGGGCTGTCTTTCTGGCAGATGACGACCCCCGCACCCATGGCCGAGGCCGGCGGCCGCCTGTTCGTCGACGTCACCCAAAGGCTGGCCTCGCCGGCGAGCCGCGCCGGCCTCCTGGAGGCCCTGGGAAGATCCGATCCGCTGATCGGTGACGCGCTGCAGGCCATCCTCGAGCGCGACGGTTTCATCCGGCCGCTGCCTGGCGAGAGTCCCCCCGGGCCACTGTTTGGCAGCGCGCCAGCTCCGATCGAGACCGATCCGGCCATCGTCACCGAGCTGATCGGGCGCAGCCAGGCCTCCATCGCCGCCGCGGAACGCGACATCCGGACGAAGTCCGGAGAGGCGCTGCTCGACTTCATCCAGGCGGACATCCAGGAGCTGAGGCGGATCTTGTTCGATCCGCTGAGCCATCAGGTGTTCATGTCGGCGATGGAGGCCGCCTGGTGGCTCAACGATCAGCTCCAGGCGTGGCTGGGCGAGAAGAACGCGGCTGACACGCTCACGCAGTCCGTTCCCCATAACGTCACATCGGAGATGGGGCTGGCGCTCTTGGACGTCGCGGACGTGATCCGCCCGTATCCGGAGGTGGTGGCCTTTCTGCAGCGCGTCGAGGGCGAGGGTTTCCTGGACGAGCTGGCCAGGCTCTCGGGCGGGCCGGAAGCGCGAGACGCCATCGAGGCGTGGCTCGAAAAGTACGGCATGCGCTGCGTCGGCGAGATCGACATCACGCGGCCGCGTTGGAGCGAGCGCCCGTCCACGCTCGTGCCCGTGATCCTCGGCAACATCAAGAACTTCGAGCCGGGCGCCGGCGCGCGGCGCTTCGAGCAAGGTCGGCAGGAGGCATGGGCGAAGGAGCAGGACGTGCTGGAGCGCTTGCGGGCGCTGCCGGACGGGGAGCGGAAGTCCGGCCAGGCCAAGCAGATGATCGACCGGGTGCGGACCTTCATCGGGTACCGGGAGTACCCGAAGTACGGCATGGTCAGCCGCTACTTCGTGTACAAGCAGGCCCTGCTGAAGAGAGGCCGAGCGCCTCGTGCAGGCCCACGTGCTTCGTGAGCAGGAAGACATCTTCTACCTGAGGTTCCCGGAACTCCACGACGTCGCGCGCACGAACCACGTGGATGACGAGCTCATCCGCGCGCGCAAGGACGCGTTCAGGTCGTATCAGGCGCTCACGCCGCCCCGGGTGCTTACATCGGACGGCGAGGCCATCACCGGGGCGTACCGACGCGACGACGTGCCGGCCGGTGCCCTGGTCGGCCTACCGGTCTCCGCCGGGGTCATCGAAGGGCGGGCCCGCGTCATCCTGGATATGGCGCAGGCCGATCTCGAAGCGGGCGACATCCTGGTCACGGCCTACACGGACCCCAGCTGGACGCCATTGTTCGTGGCGATCACGGGCCTGGTCACGGAGGTGGGAGGCCTGATGACCCATGGCGCAGTGATCGCACGGGAGTACGGCTTGCCGGCCGTCGTCGGTGTGGTTGACGCCACCCGGCTGATCCCCGATGGGCAGCGGGTCCGCGTGCACGGAACCGGCGGGTACGTCGAGATTCTGCCTTGACTGATCACAGGGTGATGGTGCCGCGGATGCAGCCGGTGGTAGCGCCGCCGACCCAGACGGCGCCGTCCGCGTCGGCGGTGATCTCGATGGTCCCGGCGCGGCCCACGCGCGCGCCCTGGGAGACCCGGTAGGCGGAGGGTGCGGCACCGGTGGTGGTGAGCCATTGTCCGACCGAGGCGTTCATGCTGCCGCATACCGGGTCCTCGGCCACACCGACGCCGGGGGCGAAGGTGCGCATCTCAAAGGCGTGCTCGGACCCGTCGGGGTAGGCACCGATCGCGCCGACCATCGCGGCCGGGATGACGGAGAGATCGGGTTCGAGGGCGAGGACCTCCCCGGCCGTGGGCAACTGGACCACGGCCCAGCCGGGTCCGTTGTCTACCCACTGGTGGGCGAGGACACGGTCCCGCTTGATGCCGAACGCGGCGACGATCTGGCCGACGTACTCTTCGTCGAGCGCGCCGCCGCGCACCAGTGGCGGGGCGGCGAAGGACAGGATGTCCTCGGCGCGGCGCACCCTGACCAGGCCGATGGCGCACTCCTGCACGAGTCGGCCGGCATGGTGGGGGATGCCGCCGTCGTCCAGCCAGGCGCGTGCGGACCCAAGAGTGGGGTGCCCGGCGAACGGCAGTTCACCTCCGGGGGTGAAGATCCGCAGCCGGTAGTCCGCCGCCGGAGCGGTGGGAGGCAAAACGAACGTCGTCTCGGACAAGTTCGTCCAGCGCGCCAGGCGCTGCATCTGCTCGTCGGTCAGGTCCGTGCCATCGTGGACGACGGCAACCGGATTGCCGAGATAGGGGACCGCGGAGAATACGTCGACCTGCGTAAACGCACGCGAGCGCGGCATCGTCATCAAGCGCCTTCCGATGGCAGCGGAAACGGTTCTCAGCGACCCCCCCCACCTGGGAGGGGGTCCGGTGCCGCCAGGCGTCAGGTGCGCGCCGGTGCGGCGGCCACCGCGTCGGCGGCGGCGAGTGCGTCGGCAACCAGGTCGGCCGTGTCTTCCGTGCCCGCGGCCAGCCGGACCAGGCCCAGCGGAACCCCTGACGCGGCAATCTGTTCCTGGCTGAGCATGCCGCGCCACATGGACGCCGGATGCACGGCCAGAGATTCCACGCCGCCGAGGCTGGCCGCGCGGCGGACGTAGCGCAGCCGGCCGAGGAACGCGTCGGCCGCCCCGAAACCGCCGGCGAGTTCAATGCCGAGTACCCCGCCGAAACCGCTCATCTGGCTGCGCGCCAGCGCGTGCTGCGGGTGGGTCGCCAGGCCGGGATAGTGCACCCGGGCTACGGCTGGGTGGTCTTTCAGAGCCTCGGCGAGCGCCTGGCCGTTGTCGTTGTGCCGTGGCATGCGCAGCGGCAGGGTGCGCAGCCCGCGCAGCAGCAACCACGCGTCGAACGGGCCGAGTACGGCCCCGGTGAGCAGGGCGACATCCCAGATCTGGTCCAGGATCCCCGCCGGGCCGGCCAGCACCCCGGCGGACACGTCGGAGTGGCCGTTGAGGTACTTGGTCGCGCTGTGCCAGACGAGATCGACGCCGAAGTCTGCCGGTCGCTGGTTCACCGGGGTCGCGAAGGTGTTGTCGGCTATGGTCAGCACGTCGTGCGCGCGGGCCAGGTCCGCGACGGCGCGCAGGTCGGTGACCTGCAACAGCGGATTGCTCGGCGACTCCACCAGAATCAGGCGGGTCTGCGGAGTCAGCGCCTTTTCGAACGCCTCCGGGTCGGCCTGGTCCACTTGGGTAGTCGACACGCCCAGCCGGGGCAGCAGGTTCAGCAGCACCGACGCCGTGCCCCCGTAGGTGGACCGCTGCCCGATCACGTGGTCACCGGCGGACACCAGGGCCAGCACGGCGGTGGTGAGCGCGGCCATCCCGGACGCGGTGACCATCGCCGCCTCGGTGTGCTCCAGTTCCGCGACGACCGCCGCGACCTGCGCGTGGTTGGGGTTGCCGTAGCGGGTGTAGAAATCCTGGCCCCGCCGGTCGACGGCGGCCTGCGCGAACTGCTCCGCATCCTCGGCCCAGAACGTCGCCGTCTGGTAGATGGGCGGGGCCACGGCGCGGCTGGGATGGACGTGGCGATCGGCGTGAATGGCAACCGTGCTGATGCTGTCCGACATGGTTCCCCTTCCGGTGGACCATCTGGGTGACACCACAAGCCTGGCCGGCCGGCCCGCCGAAGCGAACCGCTAGCGGCAACTTTGGCAGCAAGTTGCCGCCAGCTTGAGGCACTTGATTGTGGTAGTCCCAGCATCTGGGCAATAAAATGCCACGATGGACGAGGTGGACCGGTCAATCCTGGCCGTGCTCGAAGAGCACGGCCGGATCAGCAACGCCGAACTCGCCGCCCAGGTTGGCCTGTCGCCATCGCCCTGCCTCCGGCGGGTACGCCGACTGGAGAAGACCGGGGTGATCCGCGGATACCGGGCACTGATCGATCCGGCCGCAGTCGGCCGCAGCCTGCGGGTGTTCGCTGGTGTCAGGCTGGTGCGGCACGCCCGCGCCGATGTGGTCGCATTCGAACGTGCGGTCGTCCGGCTGCCCGAAGTGGTGCACAGCCACCACGTCACCGGCAACTATGACTACCTGCTCCAGGTCGAGGTCGCCGACCTGCCCGCCTACGAGGACTTCCACGCCAACCAGCTGGCCAGCCTGCCCGGCGTGGCCATGGTGACCAGCTACGTCACCATGAAGACGCTCTCTGCCGACACCTGATCAACTAGCTGTCCTCAGCAAACCCTGTGACCTGCACGTTTGGTCGGGATGGCGAGATTCGAACTCGCGGCCTCCTGCTCCCAAAGCAGGCGCGCTAACCAAGCTGCGCCACATCCCGTTAAACCGACCGTAGCCTATCCGCCCCGCCAGACTCCTGGGCGTGGACCCGCCCGGCGGCCAAGATCGTGACCTGTGCACCAGGCAACACGATCGAGAAGGTGGACGGCACTCATGGCTCGGCCAGACCTGGTCCAGTGGACTAGCTGGCCGCATGAGCCGGTACGCTACCCGTGATGACGTGCTAGGCAGGCCCTTCAACCGGCCGGGTCGGCACGGCACGCGGGCGTAGCTCAATGGTAGAGCCCCAGCCTTCCAAGCTGGTCATGCGGTTTCGATTACCGTCGCCCGCTCCACTTCACCGCACTTCAGAAGCCTAATCCGTCTCCACTTTCTCGAGCAGTACAGGCCGTGTGCCCGCCACGTGCCCGACGAGCATGAGATTTGGCTCGTCACCTCAAGCCCAAGTTCGGGATCTCCGCATCGAACATGCACATCTCCGCAGATGAGATTCCCGTTGCCCCTCTTGCCCGAGAACCCCACCTGGACGCTGCGAAGCCGCCAAGGCTAGTGATATGCCGGATGCTCGGTGCGCTCGCTGCAACTGCCGTTAGCTCTCGGCCCTTGCGAAGAGCCTGAGTCACAGATCCTTTGCGGGCCGACGATCGCCGCCTTCGACGTCACCGTCCGCGGGGGTTGGGGAGGCGCCATCCAGGCGACTAGCGCCCCGATGTTGGTAATGTATGATTCTTTGTGGATAGCCAACATCGATGGAGGCGGCTCATGTCCGTGACACAGATCGACATCGACCAGGATGCCCTCGATCGTGCGATGGCACTTTCGGGGGCGCGGACGAAGAAGGACGCCGTCAACCTCGCCCTGCGCTACTACGCCGAGCGGCAAGAGCGCGCGGCCCGGATCGCACGGCACTTCGAGCGCGCGCAGAACTGGGGAGCCACCGAGGACGCTGAGCGACTGCACGAGGCCGAGAAGAACGCCAGGTGATCTACCTGCTCGACACCTCAGCCCTAGTCCGACTGCTCCGCGACCGGAAGCTGCAGGAAGCCTGGTACGACGCGATCGACGCCGAAGCGATCGGGACCTGCTACCCGCAGCGCGCCGAGTTCCTTTACAGCGCACGCGGCGCCACCGAGTATGACGAGATCGCAGAAATGTTCTCCGACCTCTACCCGGACAGGGCCGTGCCGAAGAACGCCGGGCGCTGGATCTCTGCCGTCCAGTACCAGATGGCACGCACAGGTCGCCACCGCAGCGCCTCCGCCGTCGACCTCATCATCGCCGCGACCGCCGCCCACCACGGCCTGACGGTCCTGCACGACGACGCCGACTACCGCACCGTCGCCAGGCACGCACCGGACCTGACCGAGCACAACATCCATGACATCCCCTGACCGGTGGGAAGCTGGATTGCCAGAGCGCCCCATGCCTACCTTTCGTAGCCAGAGTGCTCATCGACACGAACGTGCTCTTTCCCCTTCTCCGTCATGGGATGGATGTCATGCTCACGCTTACCAGGGATGGAATCCACGACGCGATGTGAGAGTAACCAGCCCGCCGAATAAGCCTTAGTACTTCTATCAAGGCGGCGCCGCTATGCGGCACCGGGTCCGGCGCTCCCCGCGCCGGGCTCTGTGCTGGGACGCCCCTGTGGCCGGGGGCGGCCCCAGCGTTGCTGGCGTTCGCTGCGGATGCGGGCGCGTTCGCGGCGCTGGGCGGCCAGGACGTCGGGGTGGCGGGCGTTGGCGTTGCGCCAGGCCAGGTACTCCTGGAGGCGGCGGGCAAGCACGGTGTGATTGGGATGGTCCGAGCCGCCCATGGTGAAAGTGCGCAAGGGTCCGAACTGTGCCTCGATCGGGTTGGCCCAGGATGCGCTGGTGGGCGTGAAGCACAGGTGCACCTTGTTCTTTCGCGCCCAGGTGCGGATCGGCGGGGTCTTGTTCGCGGACAGGTTGTCCATGATCACGTAGATGGGGGCGCCGTCGGGCGGGCCGCCCGGATGGACTTCAGCGCGGCCAGGGTGTGGTCGCCGCCCTTGCGCAGGCGGGTGATGCCCCAGAGCTGGTCATCGCCGAGGGAGTAGCAGCCGTGGAAGTACCGGATCCCGTGGGTGCGGTGATCGTCGCCGGCAGCCGGGCCGGCCTGGTGCGCGGCGCCCAGGCGCTGCCGTGGGCGGGCCGGATCGATAACGGCCCGAACTGGTCAAAGGCGAAGCACCGGTCCGGGAACCGGCTGGTCACGTGCTCGATCCGGTCCAGCTTGGCGTCCTTGTCCGGGTCAGCGGACTCTTTCCAGGTGCGGGTCCGCTGGAAGGAGATGCGGCGGGCGTGCAGGATCTGCCGCAGCCGCTCCCGCCCGGTCCGCACCACCCGGGCAGGGTTCGTGGCCAGGTAGGCGGCGAGCTTGCGCAGGCTCCAGTGCGTGAACGGCAGGCCCAGCTTCTCCGGGCGCGTGGTGGCCGCCGCGACGATGAACTCCACGTCATCGTTACTGATCAGGCGGGGACGGCCTCCCGCCCACTGAGGGTCCAGCGCGGCCAGGCCCTTCTCGTTGAACAGGTGGATCACGTCGCGGACAGTGTCCTCATCCGCCGCGACCAGCCGCGCGATCGCTGGCGCCGGGGTTCCTGACGCCGACGCCATGATGATCATCGCCCGGCACGCCCGCACCGTCCCAGCCATAGCAGTACCACCAATCTAGGCGGGTTGACCGGCAGCCCGGTGATGAGTGCGGCGCAAGGCCGTCATCCTCGGCTTCGATTGTCCCGCTCGCGGGAGCCGCATCAAGGCCGCCTGCGGCGCCCTCCGGGTCGGCTCAGCGCGCTCGCCTATGCTCCTGCGGACGCTCCCGCTACGGCGGCGCCAACGCCGGTCGGCGGGCGCGAAACGCCGGGAATCTGGGGCGGGCCGCGCTAACCAGGCAGCCGGAACCGCGGCGCTCCATTTTGCCAAGACCATATCCCCCGTTGCCTTTATCTTTCCTGGCACTTAGGTGTCTAGATCTAGGGTCGATTCATCGGAACTCGTCCCCGAGAGACAGGAGCGATGATGGCCATCTACGACCGCACGAACGTTCCGGACTCGGTCGGCCGGGGCACCCTAGACCCCGAGCTGGAAAAGTGGCTGCCTACCGGGCCGACGCTAGGCGCTGACGTCCCCATCGCGCAGGGCCGCCGCAACCACATGCAACTCGGCGTCGGGCCGTGGCCGCCGATAGGGGCCGTCGACACCCTGGTCCTGCCCGGACCCCACGGCTCGATCGCCGTGCGCCGTCACACGCCGCAGAATCCGGCCAGCACACCGGCTGGGGCTCTGGTCTATATCCATGGCGGCGGATTCACCTACGGCACCCTGGATGAGTTCGAGGTGCCCATGCGGCTTATCGCCGAGCGCGCGGGAATCCTTACCTACATCATCGAATACCAGCTCGCGCCCGAAGCGAAGTACCCCACCCAGATCGAGGAAATCGAGTACGTCGTCCGCTGGCTGTTCGACCACGCTGGCGAGCAAGGCGCCGACCCGGCGAAGATCGGCGTCGGTGGTGACTCCGCCGGCGGCAACATGACCTGCGTAATGGCCTTGAAGCTTCGCGACGAGAATGGTCCGCGCCTCGGCGTCCAGGTGCCGCTGTTTCCCGAAGCAGCGTTCCCGGCCGACACCCTGGCCGCCAGTGAAAACCGCTCCGGGCTCTACCTTGAGTCCAACGGCATCTTCGAAATGGTCCGCAACCTGGTCAAGAACACCGACGACGTCCGCCACCCCTACATCACGCCGCTGAACGCGGACTCCCACGCTGACCTCCCGCCCGCCATCCTGGTCACCAACGGCTTCGATCCGCTGCGCGACGTCGGTCACGCCTACGCCCAGAAGCTCGCCGCCGCTGGCAACGACCTGACCTATATGCACAATCCCGACCTCACCCACGGGTTCCCGCAGTTCACCCGCTCGTCCGCCGCCTGCCACCAAGCCACCCTCCGCCTGGCCGACCTGATCAAAGCCAAGATCGGATAGCAGACTGGCGACCCGGATCATCCCGCGCCCGTCCTCGGCATCCACATCGCCCGCTGACGTGCAGCAGCAAAGCTGCAGCAACCCGCACAGCACCTACGCCATCCGGCCGGTATGAACGTGTGACTTGGCCGCCAGGAACGAGAGAGGAGAACCCGAGATGACTCCCAGCGCTTCTACCGCAGTGACCGCCACTGGCCGTCCCGCTACCGACCCTGCCGGCCCAACCGGCCAGCTTGCCACCTGGGTCGCTCAAACAACGCTCGCCGACGTCCCCGCCTCCGTCCGCGACCGGGCCAAGCACCTGGTACTGGACGGCATCGCCTGCGCCCTTGTAGGTGCGCAGTTGCCCGTTTCCCGCATTGGCGTCGAGGGCGTAACGGCGCTCGAAAGCGCCGGGGATTCCGCACTGATCGGCTGGGATGGCCGGGCTACCAGCGCCACCTCGGCGGCCATGTTGAACTCCAGCTTCATCCAGGGGTTCGAGCTCGACGACTACCACCCGCTGGCGCCGCTGCACAGCAACTCGATCATTCTCCCGGCGATGCTCGCGGCCGCCCCGCGCGTGGGCCGTGTCTCAGGCGAGCGCTTCCTTGTCGGCGCCATCCTCGGGTACGAGACCGGCCCCCGGGTCGGGGAAGCGCTTGGCGGTCTGGACATGCTCTCCCGTGGGTGGCATTCGGGCGTGGTCTTCGGGCCGCCCGCCGCGGCCGCTGCCGCGGGAACGCTATATGGGCTAGATGCTGCCGGGTTTGAGGACGCCTTCGGGATGGCGGCCACCCAGTCTTGCGGGCTCATGTCAGCGATGTACGAGTCGATGGTCAAGCGCATGCAGCACGGCTTCGCCTCGCGCAACGGCCTGACCGCCGCCGCGCTCGCGGCAGCGGACTACGTCGGTATCAAGCGGGTGTTCGAACGCTCTTACGGTGGCTGGCTGGCCGTCTTCGGTGAGGGCCACCGCACCTACCCCGAAGACATCTACAAGGGCCTCGGCGTGCTGTGGGAGACCGAACGGATCGCCGTCAAGGCATATGCGTGCATGGGATTGCTGCACGCCGCGATCGACGCCGCACTCGAGCTGCGGCCTAAGCTCGACGTCAGCCAGATCCGGCGGATCGACATCGACATGTCCGAAGCCGCCTACGCACACGGCGGCTGGAAGGCCGAGCGCCCGCTCGAGGTGATCGGCGCTCAGATGAACGTCGCCTACGTTGTCGCGATGGCCTTCCTCGATGGCGATGTGCTCATCGACCAGTTCCGACAGGACCGGGTCAACCGCGATGACGTCTGGGCCTTGATCGACAAGACACTGACGCATCACGAACGGGCCTACGACAAGCTCCCGATCGACGAGCAGCTCACAACCCAGGTGCGTCTGACTCTCAATGACGGAAGCACCCGCACCGCCAAGGTCGTGCACCCGCGTGGCACCGGCGACCGGGACCTTACCAACGCGGACATCCGTGACAAGTACACCAAGCTGACCCACCGCGTCATCTCTGCCGAGCGCCAGGCCGCCATCGAAAAAGCCGTCCTCGGCATCGACACCCTCGACGACATCGCTCAGTTGACTGCCCTGCTCACACCCGCCGTGCACTCGCCACTCGACTAAGACTCCGGCTGGATGCGAGACGCCTTGGCCATCTCGGACTTCGTGCACACTTATCCGATTCGTGAGATTGCTTCTGTGAATGAGGCTCCCAGCTCGAATCATCCCCCGGATCACTGATTGCTCTGAACCACAGGCCATCACTGCGGAAGGCAACAACCATAACGATCCCTTCGCGCGCTTGCCGGTGGTACCGAACTTCACTGCGACCAGCACGGACATCACCGACGGCAGCCGCTGCCTCCGGCACAGATGTCTGGCATCTTCCAGGTTCCGGGCGGCAAGGACCTCTCCCCCAGCTGTCGTGGTCCGGCGCTCCCGCAGAAACCAAGAGTTACACCGCGACCATGTATGACCCGATGCGCCCAGCGGGTCAGGCTTTTGGCACTGGGCCCTCGCCGATATCCCCGCGTCGGTGACCGGGCTCCCGGCCGGAGCGGGGGGCGGCACCGACGAGCACCTGCCGGCTGGAGCGTTCCATCTCCCCCAACGACGCGCGCCTGGCCCGCTTCGTCGGCGCTGGACCGCCGCCCGGGGACGGGCCTCACCGCTACGTCATCGTGGTGCAGGCCCTCGGCATCGAGAAGGTCGGACAGCTTCAGCTTCGGGTGCAGGCCGACTCGACTCCAGCCTGGCTCGGCTTCAGCATCAACCTCAGCGGCCATCTCCTCGGCCGCGCGGTCATTACCCTCACGGCAGAGATCCCGGCCGCATGACGCTTCGCGCGGAGACATCCCCCGGGTCCGGTCGTGCCCGATACGTGCCCGATCGAGGGGTCAGACACGAGTACTCACGGTCACTCATGAGACCAGCGCCATCGCGATGACCTGCATCAGCGCTGGTCTGACAGGGCATAGTCGCAGCCTTCCAAGCTGGTCATGCGGTTTCGATTACCGTCGCCCGCTCCTATTTACGCAGGTCAAGGACGGTTTCTGAGCTGCCCGTTGTTGTGGGGCAAACGCGCGTGCCACATGTGCGCCACGCGCTTATTCAGCACGCTTGGGTAGGCCTGGCCAGCGCAGGCCAGCTGCGCGGGAATGGCACGTCGAGCGAGATGGGCGAGACGGGTACGTGCTCAGCGGCGGCATGCAGGCGGCCTTGCCGGGCGACGATGGACCCGTTGCGCAGCATTGACTCCATCAGTTCGGTGGCGAGCACGTCGGGAGCCCGGCCGAGTAGCCGCGCGGCGTCGATGAACCAGGTGCGCTCGTGCAGGTAAGGCTCGGCCAGGGTGATAGGGATGCCGTCGCGGATCATCAGGGCGTAAGCGAAGATCCTGCGCGCGCCGTACCAGACCGCCCCGTCCGGGTCGTCGACGAGTCGCCGGGCGCGGCGTAACGCGGCGGTCAGCGCGGACGCCGTACCGGCCGGGATCGGCCCGTGCGCTGGGATCAGCACGCGGGGGGCCAGGTCGATTAGGCGTTGCAGGGACGCGAGTGCTGTCGCCGCGGCATCGGGTCCGTCGAGGGCGAGGTTGACCCAGCCGACGTCGTAGTCGGACAGGACATCGCCGACGATGAGGAGCTGTTCGTCGGGCTGCCACAGGCACAGATGGCCCGGCGTGTGCCCTGGAGTGGCAATGACCTGCCATTCGGCCGCACCGAGCGGCAGGATCTGGCCATCGCGGAGCCGCTCGTCGACGGTGTACGGAGCAACGGGCTGATCGAGGTACTGAGCCTGGCAGCAACCCGGGTCCCGGCGGGTGACGGCATCGGCGTCCGGGACGCTGGCAGCGATCCCAGCCCCCCGCGCCTGCAGCATCGCGTTGCCTCCGACATGGTCGGCGTGCCAGTGGGTGTTGACCACCATCGACAACTGGCCGGTGCGGGCGTGCACCCAGTCCGCGGTCTGGCCGGAATGGCCGACGAAGCCGCTGTCGACCAGGACCGGACACCGGCCCGGCAGCAGGAGCAGGTTGGCGTCGGGGAACGGCCGCTGCTGCCAGGTCACCCATGACGGCAGACGATCCGGATCATCCCCCACGCGCTCTCCTCCCTCTGCCTGATCCTGCTCGTAGATGGTACGGGTCACCACTGCGCCGGGCGGCCCTTGAGCTGCTGCCAGTAGCGGCGGTGCGCGTGGTGGGCGTGCTCGCTGGTCATCTACTTGGGAAGTTCGGTGTCGAGCGGATCGGCCAGGTCGGCGACGTCGCGTAGCGCCGCCGCATGGCAGGCACGTTTGGTGAAGGCGTACTGCTCGAGGCAGTCCTCGGGTGTCTGCCCGGCGATGGCCACGGCCCGGTCCAGCAGGTCCTCAGCCGGGACGAGTTCGCGCACCAAGCCGAGGGTGTGCGCCTGGTCGGGGGTGAAGATCTCACCGAGCAGCGAGGCCCGGGAAGCGACCGCCTCGCCCCAGGCGTAGGCGAGCATGCGGACATAGACCGCGGGCATCGGGATGCCGATCGGTACCTCGCTGAGCCCGAAGGTGGCTTCGCCGGTGACGGCGATGCGCTGGTCGCAGACTGCGGCCGTGATGAGGCCGCCGGCGAGGGCGTGGCCGTCGATGGCGGCGACGGTGGGACGCGGGTAGGTGAACACGCGCATGTTCGTCTGCCGGTAGCCGGCGAACCACGACCCGACAGCGGCCGGATCGCCGGCGAACAGCCGGAAGTGCTCGTCGAGGTCAAGCCCGGCGGAGAACCGGCGGCCGGCTCCAGTCAATACGACCGGGCAGTCGGGGTGATCGCGTTCGAGCCGGTCGAAGGCGTCGTGGAGGTCGCCGAAGAAGGGCTGGTTCTGCGCGTTGACGGGGTTGGTCGTCATCGTCACCACGGCCACCCGCCCACGGCGCTCGATGTCCAGCTCATCTCGGTGCTCCTTCCGGTTTGACTCGGTGCATCATCAGCGCCCGGCCGTGCCCCTCTCGAACGCGGGGACTAGACCGCTGGGGCGGTCTCGGCACTTCCGCCAGATGGGTCACCGGCGCCCTGTCTGCCCGCAGCCAGGACACGCGGGCGAGCACGAGCAGGCTGGCCACGACACCGGTGGCGCCCAGCACGATCAGCCGGGGGTCGGCCTCGTGGATGCCGAACACGCCCCAGCAGAGTAGTTCGCCGAAGATCAGCAGCCAGGTGGCCCGAGAGACACCGGCCGTGTCCTTGGACCGGTACACCGTCCACACTGACGGCGTGACCTGCAGCAGGAAGGCGACAGCCAAGACTGAGCCCAGCCCCGCGCGGCCGAACACCGCAGCGGCGGTGAGCAGCACCACCGCCCACACCGACACAAGCACCATCGGCCGTTTCGGCACAACGCCGCCACGCCGTGCCAGCACTACCGCGAGCCATCCCGACAAGACAGTCGCCGAGATGGCGGGTACAAGCGCGGCCCAAAAGCCGGACAGCACGAAGTAGGCCAGCCAGGCAGCGTTGTTCACACTCGTCAGCGCCGCCCACGACCACGACACCCCCGCCATGGTCCCAGCGCGGCGGACCCTGGCCAGTTGCGGCAGGAACTGCGGCACCGCCAGGAACGCTGCCACCAGCGGAAGCAACGTGAACACCACGTGCATCGGCACTTTCCCCATGACTCTGTCGGGCGAAGATCACTCGCTAAGACGCTACGTCGTTTTGCGTAGCGAATGCTGGCTACTTTCGCCGCTATACAGCGATCATCGGCAATAATCTTTCACCATGGACAGAGTTGACCGGGCGATCCTTGCTGAGCTGCAAGCCGATGGCCGTCTGACGGTCACCGAGCTTGCCGACCGAGTGCGGCTCACACCCGGCCCCTGCCACCGGCGGCTGCGTGAACTCGAACGCAGCGGCGTGATCACCGGCTACCGCGCCCTGGTGAACCCGGCCGCGGTCGGGATGGGATTCGAGGTCCTCGTGCAGATCACCCTGGAACGCGGCAACGCCGGCACCGTCGCCTCCTTCGAAACGGGCCTGGCCGAGCTTCCGCAGGTCCGGCACGCAGAGCGCCTATTCGGCGACCCCGACTACCTGCTGCGGGTGGCCGCGCGAGACCTCGACAGCTTCGCGACACTGCGGGACCAGAAACTAGCCACGCTGCCAGGCGTACACCGTCTCACCTCCACCATCGTGATGAAACGCATCATCGACAACCGGCCCGTGCCACTCGCCACCCGAGATAACTAAGCGACCGCCGCTGGGGCCCACAACGGTCAACGCAGCGGCAAGAGCTGCTCCGTCGTGCGTGACGGTCAGCCGGCTGCCCGGGCCACCGCGCTGACGTCGCCGACCGCCGGGACATCGGTCCGGGCGGGGCTGTAGCTGACCACGGTGTCTGGTACCACGAACTCCGGGCGACGGTAGGCCGACCGGAGGTCGGCCGGCGGCGGGCTGGGCTGTCCGGTGAGGGCGGCCAGCTCATCTAGGACCGGCAGCTCGTCGGGCCCGGTGCCGTGTGCGAGTCCAGCACGCCCCAGTCCTCCCAGAGCAGCATCTCGGCCTTGTTCAGGGCGGCGAGATCGCGGACCAGTTGCGCATGAGCTGGGGCAAGCCTTGGGTGGCGAGGATCTCCAGGTCAGGATGGACAACGAACCGCTCCGGGTCGACCGCACCAGAGCGGGCTAGCTGCCAGGCACGCGGGCGGGCCAGGAAGCGATCAGGGAGACGTCAAGAGCGTCGAAGCTGACCCCGTCGACCGGGTCGGTGTGGCTGTCGTCGATCTCAGGCTCGACCAGCCGCCAGCGCCCAGCCGATCCGTCCCAGACCTCGGCGATCTCGTGGTCGACCAGCCAGCCGTCAAAGAAGTACCTGGCGAAGCCGACCGGGCCCGGGTCGGGATCCCCTTGTGCCGGGCCATCGCGACGAATGGCACGGTGAAATCCCGGCAGCAACCGACCAGCCGCTGCCTGGGCTGGCGAGCAGCGAACAGCGGGAGGTCCGCGAGTTCACCAAGCCGGGCGCATACCGGGTGTCGATCTGGCCGATCCGCTCCGGCGCGAGGCCATTCGCCGCGTAATCACCGTCAGCCCAGTAGTGGAACACCACTGCTGACTCGCCGCACGGAGCGCGCCGAGGTCGGACGGTAGCTCGTCGATCCCGGCCGCGGCCGGGCCCGGTTCTGTGACTAGTGCTCTGCACCGCCCAGAATTCGTGGTCGCTCACCTCGGCAGAATACGGGCCGGGCATATGACTGTCCCCGCCGCCGGCGCCCGGCCGAAGACCATCCACAACCAGCTCGGTAGGGCCTATGCCAGCCATGACTTCTGCCTAGCAGCTCAGGTAACCAGTACCGCGGCAGAAGCTTTGTATGACAGATCGTGATACGCTGGACCCATGTCATCAGCCATCAGCGTGCGCCTCGATCCCGAGGCGCTGCGGGCGCTGGCCCAGATCGAGTCGACCGGCCTCAGCAGATCCGAGGCAATCCGCAAAGCCATCCTCGACAGCGCAGCCAGGCTGCAACGCCGAGACGTGCTAGCCGCCGAGGTGGCAGCGCTGGAGGCAGACGAGGACGACCGGCGGGAGATGCTCGAGGTCGCCGACTTCATGGAGAGCATGCGTGCTGCGGGGTGACATTCACGAATTCCGCCCGCCGGGGGGGACGGGCCACGAGCAGCGCGGCCGACGGTACGGAGTGATCGTCCAGGCCGACGAGTTGCTGCCACGCTCGGTAGTCCTGGTCGCGCCTACGTCGCTCAGCGCCAGGCCCGCGTCATTCCGCCCGGAGATAGAACTACTGGGCGAGAACACCCGCGTTCTGGTCGAGCAGGTCGGCGCCATCGACGCCGGACGACTCGGCGACCTAGTGGGCCGGGTCACCCCGGAGCAGCAATGGGGCATCGACGAAGCCCTTACGACCGTTCTGGGCCTCCGCTAGCAATATGGCCGCGGGCTTGAGCTCGCTCCTGCTGCCTGCGCGGCAGGCAGGACATGTGTCGTGTCGCCTGCCCACGGCGAATGGCTGGCCAAGCATCTTCCCGGCGTCGAGGCCCGACTGCTCGACGGTTATGGGCCGCCTTCGTCGCGCTTCATCGTCCGCGCTTACTGTCGTGCCCATGCGGGCCATCAGGTCTTTGAGCCCGGCCCCTGCGGACTGTCCCGGGCGTCTGGGAGTGCGTCGGCCGCCCCGAAGGCGGCGGAGAACAAGTAGCCGGTCGCCAGGCTGCGGTAGGGCCGCCACTTCTCCGCACAAGCGTACTGTTGACAACACACAGCACCGAGTCGGGTGCAGGAGGTTGCGATGAGATGGCGAGCGCATCGGCGGAACCTGGCGGTATGGAGTTCCTCTGACAGGGGCGAGAGTTCTTGGCTCACGCAACCCACCCGGAACAGGCGGGTCCGCAGATTTATCCGGACCAGCGCGCTGTTGACCGTCCTAGGTTTGATGCGGTTCGCCGGCGGCGCATGGCCCCGCGGGCGGCTCGTGCTGGCCGGGGGGTTGCTCACGGTGGCCGGCATCGTGCTGCGCAGCCAGCCTGCTGGCGTGGTTCTTCTCCCCGGACTCCTGCTTATCTTCTCCGCCCCGCTGGTTCCTGCCGTCCCTAAGGCGGACCGTAAACGGAACGTCGAGCTGACGCGGGAGCTGGCCGCGTACTCGACCCCCGCCCAGCGGTGCGATCTTGAAGCGACACTCGACCAGTATCCGGACGAGGACACCTCCGAGCTGCGCGCCATCCTCGCGGGTCACGCTCTGGCAGGCGTTTCCCCAAGGATGGCTGGCACGGGACGGTACTGAGCCAGCGTCCAGATCAGCGCGGCGCGCTCACGGTCGTGCCCATTGGGGCCGTCAGATCTTTGAGCCCGCCCCCGGCGGACTGTCCCGGGCGTCTGGTGGTGTCTCAGCCGACTCAAAGGAGAACAGGTAGCTGGTCGCCAGGCTGCGGTAGGGCCGCCACTTCTCCGCGATAGCCAGGACCTCATCCTGGCTGGGCATGTGGTCCAGCTGATAAGCGGCCCGGATCGCCTTGCGGAGCGCCAGGTCGCCGGGCAGGACGACGTCCTCGCGCTGCAACGCGACGAGCATGGCGCCCTGCACGGTCCACGGGCCTATACCCGGAATCGCGGTGAGCTCGGCCATGAGCTCATCGTCGGGCAGCGTGCTCAGCACGTCCTGGTCCAGCCGGCCGTCTGTCAGCCGCTGGGCCAGGTCGCGCAGCGTGTTGATCTTCCGCCAGGACAGGCCGGCCTCGCGGATCTGGCCAGGATCCACGGCCAGCAGTTCGGCGGGCGCCGGGAGGTGGCCGCCGAACAGGGCCTGGATGCGGGCCAGCGTCCGGCGGGTCGCCGGGACGGACAGCTGCTGGCCGGTGACCTGGAACAGCAGGGCACCGTACAAGTCCATCGGCGGCAGCTCGCTGATCCACGCCCGGGGGTCGAAGTCGGGCCGGTCGTCGATGAGGTGCGCCAGCACTGGGTCGGCCTTGCGCAAGTAAGAGCGTGCCTGCGGCAACAACACAGCACGGCTGGAGTCCTCGCTCACCGAGCTCGCTTCCTTCCCCCGGCAGGTACGCCGATGACCGTTAACACGTGCAGGTCTGACGATGGAGATGGACGTTGATCTGGACGATACGGCGCTGCCTTCGGCTGTCGCCAGGTCGCCAGGTCGCCAGCCGGCGCGGCCTAGACGACCCGGGCCGTCAGGGGCGCTCCTGCTCCTTCAACAGGCGGTCGGTGAGGACGATCTCGATGATCGCCGCGACTGTGTCCTGGCGGGCCCAGTCACGCTGAAGCTCGCAGGCGAGGGAGACCCAGCTGACCGGCTGCCCGCCGGCTTGCATCACGCGGTCCAGGCCGGCCCGGTGGGCCTCGGGCGAGGTGCCGCCGATCGCGTCGACGACCGGATACACCTCGTATCCTTCGCGCAGCGCGTCGAGCGCGGTAAAGGCCATGCAGATTTCGGTCCACAGAGCGCAGACAATGAGCTTCCTGCGGCCGGTGGCGTGGACGGCCTCAACGAATTCGACGTCCTCCCAGGAGTTGACCGTAGTCCGGTCGAGCGGCTTGTCGTCTTCGAGCAGCTCGGCGAGTTCGGGCAGGGTTGGCTTTCCCCGGCCGGTGCCGACGTTGACGGTGGAGTGCACGACGGGGATCCCGAACGCCTTGATGGTCCTGACCGTCGAGACCGCATTCTTGAGCAGGAGCGCCTGATCCATCGAGCGGACCGCGGCTAGCTGTGCGGGCTGGTAGTCGATGAGCAGGAACGCTGCGTTTTCCGGCGTGAGGAGATGGTCGCCGAGCGGGTCGCGGACGGGGGCGCTGGTCATGGGAACGGCTCCTTCTCGTGGCGGACGCAACGCATCTACCGGTAGTGGCCGTCATGGTGAGCGGTGGTCATCTGATCTTGGTGATTTGCGGCCCGGGGCGAGCTGCCGGACCTCGATCAGCTCCAGGCCGAGCGCCTCGACCTCGGCCAGCACGCCGTGCAAGGCCGACCGGTCCAGCAGGCCGGTGAGTACGGTGTGCGCACCGTGATGCTGCCCGGCCAGGGCCGGGAACGCGGACAGCAGCGTGGCACCGAGGTGCCCGTTGATCCGGATCATGTATAAGGCGGGTGCCGGGTCCATCCCGTCATGGTCACCGGCTTCCAGGTGACCACACATCACCTGGACCCGGTGAACACCGGGCTAACCTGCACGGCCGCCGGCAGCCACCGCAACCACCGCACGTCCTGTCCGAGGCGCGCGAAATCACATAGATCTGGTGAGGTGGTTTCACCTTGGTGGTGGTGAGGGTGGGGGTGTCGTGATGGTCCGCGCGGCCCGCGAAAGGGGGTTCGTGCGGCGGATCTAGCAAGGGGAGATACCGTGACTTCACCAGCACCCGGCGGGGACCTGCCTGAGTACGCGCCTGTGCCGGCGTCCTCGCTCGGGGCGGCGCTGAACGAGCAGGGGTATTACGTCGGGCGGGTCGAGCGGAACCTGTACTGGGTCACCGACGGTGTCTACCAGTCCGCGTTCCTGGCCACCAGCGACGGGGTGGTGCTGTTCGACGCGCCGCCCTCGATCGGGGGGAACCTGCGCCGCGCGGTCGAGGAGATCACCGCGGCCGACGGGGTGCCCAGCACCGTGACCCATCTGGTCTACTCCCACCACCACGCCGACCACGGCGCCGCCGCGTCGCTGTTCCCCGAAGCGGTCAAGGTCGGCCACGAGGAGACCCGGCGGCTGCTGGCCCGCGACGGCGACCCGTCCCGCCCGCTCCCGGAGATCACCTTCACCGATACCTACACCCTGACCGCCGGCGGGGAAGTCGCCGAACTGGCCTGGCACGGGTCCAACCACTCACCCGACAACATCTACATCCACTTCCCCGGCCACGACACGCTGATGTTCATCGACGTGGTCAACGCCGGCTGGGTGCCGATCTACAACCTCAACCTGTCCGAGGACGTGCAAGGCTACATCGCCGCCCCCGGCATCGCCCTGTCCTACCCCTGGACCCATTTCATCTGCGGGCACCTGGGGCGCCTGGCCACCCGCGACGACGTCGCGGTGCACCAGAGCTACATCGCCGACATCGAAGCCAGCTCCCGGCAAGCCCTCGCCACGGTCAACCCCGTCCCCTACTACGTGCACTACGGGCAAAACGCCTGGGCCGGGGTCAAAGCCCACCTCGACGCCGTCACCGAAGCCGCCGCCGCGCCCGTCATCGCCAAATACACCGGCGTGCTGGCCGCCGCCGACATCGAAGTCTTCACCAGAACCACCACCTTCGCCATCATGCAATCCCTGCGCCTCGACAAAGGCCCCTCCGGACCCGTCCACCCCTGACCACCACGACCATTCGCAGCCACACCCGGGCCACCGGGGCCACACCAGCCCCGGTGCCAACCCGGCCAGCTGCGCGGCCGGGAAGGGCGGAACTGGTGACCGACCGTCGCGCAGCGCCCCCAGGACGGGGGACGGTGCCACCGTGCGCGCCACCAGCGCCACGCCGCCCTCCGGGGTGCGCACTGCGTCGTCCGGCCGTCCCGGCGGGGCGTTCACTGACCGCTAGCCTTAGGTTGCTTGGTATGGCGGCTGCTGACATCCCCGTGCCGGGGACCTTGCCCACGGTCATCGGCGTGCGCGGGGCCCGGCACAACAACCTGCGCGACGTCGACGTGGACGTGCCGCTGTGGCGGATCGTCGCGGTGGTCGGGGTGTCCGGGTCGGGTAAGACGTCGCTGGCTATCGGCACGCTGTACGCGGAGGGCATGCACCGGTTCGTGGAAGGCCTGAGCACCTACACCCGGCGGCGGCTGAGCCAGGCGCAGCGCCCGGACGTGGACCGGATCGAGCACCTGCCGTCCGCGCTGGCGCTGCGGCAGCGCCCGCCGATTCCGGGGCCGCGCAGCACGGTCGGCACCATGTCCGAGGTGCTGAACGTGCTGCGGCTGATGATGTCGCGGCTGGGCTCGCACCTCTGTCCCAACGGCCACTACGTGGCGCCGTCGATCGCCACGTACGGGGAGGAGATCATCTGCCCGGTGTGCGGCGCGCGTTTCGTGCACCCCAGCGCCGAATCCTTCGCGTTCAACTCCTACGGCGCCTGCCCCGCCTGCCAGGGCCTGGGCGTGCGGTCCGAGGTTGACGTGGCCACCCTGGTCCCAGATCCGGACAAGACGATCGCCGAAGGCGCGGTGCTGCCGTGGAACTCCGGCGGGCGGCGGCTGTCGATGTACGCCGCGGGCGAGCTGGGGGTCCGGCTCGACGTGCCTTACCGGTCGCTGACCGATCAGGAGCGCGACATCGTGCTGCGCGGCGAGCCGGTCCAGCAGCAGGTGACGCTGTCCGGGCGGAACGGGCGGGCCGTCCAGCTGTCGGTCAACTACGACAACGCGGTGGCCGCAGTAGAACGCTCGCTGCGCAGCGACAACGAGCGCACCCGCCGCCTGGTGCAGCGTTTCCTCATCACCCGCACTTGCTCGGTGTGTCATGGCACCCGGCTGCGGCCGGAGGCGCTGACCTCACAGCTCGGCGGCCGCAACATCGCTGAGATCAGCGAACTGCGGCTGGACGAGCTGCGTGGCTTCGCGGCCGGCCTGCCCGCGCAGCTGGCCGCCGAACTGGAGCGGCTCACCACCGGGCTGCTCGCCGAACTGGACGGCAGGCTCACCCCGCTGCTGGACGTGGGGCTGGGTTACCTGACCCTGGACCGGGCCGGGGCTTCACTGTCCACAGGGGAGCGGCAGCGGATCGAGCTGACCTCCACGGTGCGGGCCAGCACCACCGGCATGCTGTATGTGCTGGACGAGCCCTCGGTCGGGCTGCACCCCGCCAACGTCGCGGGCCTGGTCAAGACGATCACCGCGCTGGCCGGCAACGGCAACACCGTGGTCATCGTGGAACATGAGCGGGAGCTGATCCGCGCTGCGGACTGGGTCATCGAGCTCGGTCCGCAGGCCGGCGTCCAGGGCGGCACGGTGATCGCCGAGGGCACCCCCCGCCAGCTGGAATCTGATCCACGCTCGATCATCGGCCCATTCCTGTCCGGAGCCGCGACGGTGACCCGCGACCATCTGGCGCGCCCCGGTCCCGATGGGCAGATCACCCTGCAGGTCGGCGACCTGTACAACCTGCACGACGTGTCGGCGGTGTTCCCGCTGCGCCGGCTAACCGCGCTGGCCGGGCCGTCCGGCGCCGGGAAGACCGCCCTGATCCTGGATAGCCTCATCCCGGCCGCGAAGGCCCGGCTGGCCGGCTCGGCGCTGCCCGGCCACGTGCGCCGCCTGGACCTGGGCGGCGTCGGCCAGGTCATCCAGGTGGACGCCTCCCCCATCGGGCAGAACGCGCGCTCCACCCCGGCGACCTACTGTGGGGCGTTCGACCAGATCCGCCGGGTCTTCGCCGGATCAGCGTACGCCCGGCGGCGGCGCTGGAAGCCCGGGCACTTCTCGTTCAACACCCGCGAGGGGCAGTGCCCGACCTGCCGCGGGCTCGGCCGCCTCGACCTCGACGTCCAGTACCTGCCTGACATCACCGTCCAGTGCCCGACCTGCCATGGCGCCCGGTTCAACGACGCCACCCTGGCCGTCCGCGTCGGCGGCCTGACTATCGCCGACGTGCTCGCCCTGAGCGTGGACGACGCCTTGGCGCAGTTCGCCGGTCAGGCGGCGGTCGTCGCGGCGCTGCGCCCGGTCAGCGACGTCGGCCTGGGCTATCTGCGGCTCGGCGAACCCACCCCCTCACTATCTGGCGGCGAATCACAGCGGCTGCGGATCGCCACCCGGCTGCGCTCCAGCCAGCGCGGCGCGCTGTACGTCTTCGACGAACCCTCCACCGGCCTGCACCCCCTCGACGTGGCCACCCTCGTCGCCGTGTTCGACCGGCTGCTCGACGCCGGGGCCACGATCATCGTCATCGACCACGACCTCGACCTGCTCGCCACCGCCGACCACCTCATCGACATGGGACCGGGCGGCGGCCCGGACGGCGGGCACATCCTCGCGGCCGGGCCGCCGGAGCAGGTCGCGCGTGCCCCGGGCAGCGTGACCGGCCCCTGGCTGGCCGAGCACCTGGGCCTGGCGGAAGCCCGCCAGCCGGAGGCTTCGGCTGTCCGGCGTTAAGCCCTGCGCGCTGACGGCGCGAGCAGGCCCAGGACGCGGGCCCGGTCCACCGCCTCGTGGCGGCTGTGCACGCCGAGCTTGGCGTACACGTGCCGGGTGTGGGTGTTGACGGTGTTCACTGACAGCCAGAGTTCCGCGGCGATCTCGGGCGCCGTGAGGTGGGTCGGCAGGTAGCGCAGCACGCGGGTCTCGGTGTCCGTGAGCTGTTCGTCCAGGCCGCGGGCCCGGTCCGGCTGGCCGCCGGGCGGCGGCGCGGACCTGGCTGGCCACGCTGGCAGGTCCAGGATCTGGGTGATCAGGGCCGGGTGCGCGGTCCGGTCCCGGCGATGCCGCTCGAGCAGCAACGGGACGCGATCCAGCAAGAACGGCAGCAGTATGCCGCTGGACTCAGTGACCTCCAGCGCCCGTTCCAGGGCCCGTCCGGCGGCGGCCTGGTCGCCCAGCGCGTCACGGGCCTGTGCCTCCAGCAACAGTGCCGATACCAGCCGTACCCGGCGGACCCCCGGGACCGAGCCGTCCAGCACGGGCCCGAGCGCGTCAGCGGCTGCCTGCGGGTCATCGCAAGCCAGCCGCAGCGCCGCCACCGCGGTGCGCATCTCGGCGCTGGCCCGCTCGCCCTCGTCCAGTTCGGCGAGCGCCTGCCCGGCCCGTCCGGTCTGGCCCAGCCGGACCAGCGTCTGCAGCATGCGTGATCGCATCGGCCTCACCCAGGTATGCGGCACGGCGAGGGCCGCGGCCAGCTTCTGGGCGTCGCGGAACGCCGCCAGCGCCTCCTGATAACGGCCCCGGGCCAGTTCCAGGACCGCGCGAGCGTAACGCAGGCTCATCCCGGCGGCGGGCTCCACCTCGGTGCGCAGGGTGGCATCGGCGCGCTCCAGCCATAGTTCTGCCTCATCCAGCCGGCCCTGGCCCAGCAACTCGATGCCGAGCTGGGCGTAGGCCATCCCGGCGAGCGACTCCTCGCCCCAGCCGTGCCGTTCCGCCAGCTCGATCGCCTGCCTGCTCCATTCCGCTTGCGGCGCGTCGGGCCGGAACAGCGCCATCCCGTGCGCCCGGTGGGCCAGGCCGGTGAACTCCAGGTATGGCCGCCCGATCTGGTGCGCCAGGGTCACGCCCTGCTGCAGGTGCCGTTCCGCGTCCTCGAACCGGAGGGCCCAGATCTCAGCGATACCCAGGCTGATGAGCGCCGCAGCGCGCAGGTCCCCGCCCAGCCTGGGGGGCGCGGTCCCGGCCGCCTCCGTGCGGGCGAGCAGCCGCTGAGCCTCCTCGGCCACGACTGGGAAGTCGGCGAGGTGCCGGGCCAGGAACAGCCGCAGCACGGCCAGCATGACCTGCACGTGTCCGCGGCGGTCGGCGGGCACCGCCGTGAGCGCGCCAGTGGCCTGGGCCAGGTGCCGTCCGGCGTCCTCCAGGGATCCGCGGATCAGAGCGCCGGCCACCTGCACGGTGGTGAGCTCCGGGCTGCCCGCGGCGGCCCGGCGGGGGAACCCGGCCAGCAGTTCGAGGAGGGTAGCGCCCCGCCCGCCGAGGTAGAGGTCGAGCCAGTGGTCTGACAGCAGCCGGACGGCCATCCCCCAGTCCTCGGCGGCCTGGGCCTGCCGGACCGCCTCCACTGGGTGCCCGTGCCCGGCCAGCCACCCGGCGGCGGCGCGGCGCAGCGTGGCCCGCTCATCCGGCTCGGTGCGGCGCAACTCCAGTCGCAGCAGGTCCGCGAACAGCTGGTGGTAGCGGAACCACGACCTGCCCGCGTCCAGCGAGACCACGAACGCGCCGGCCTGCTCCAGGTCCTGCAGGATCCGTTCCCCGCCCGGGCTGCCGGTCAGCGCGTCCGCCAGCGGGCCGGACACCCGTTCCAGCACTGAGGTGCGCAGCAGCAGCCGACGCGCCTCCTCGCTCTGCCGCTCCAGCACCTCGGCCAGCAGGAACTCAGCGACGGCCCGGTCGGTGCCGGAGAACTCTGCGGCGAACCGCGCCGGGTCCGGGTGCCCGGCCAGCGACAGCGCGGCCAGCCGCAGCCCGGCCGCCCAGCCCTCGGTCCGTCCGAGCAGCCGGGCCAGCGCCTCCTCCGGCAGTTTCACCCCGGTCGCGCCGAACAGCGCCCGCGCCTCGGCCAGGCTGAACCGCAGATCCGCAGTACGGATATCGGTCAGCTCCCCCTCCAGCCGCAGCCGGTGCAGCCCCAGCCGCAGATCGTGCCGGGTCGCGAGGACGAACCGCAGCTCCTGCGGCGCGCGCAACAGCAAGAGCTCCAGCTGGGACAGGACCTCAGGCCGGTTCAGCAGATGCGCGTCGTCGACCACCAGCCACAGCCGGTCCTCCAGCGGGGCCAGGTCTTTCAGCAGCCGCTCCACCACCGACCAGCCGTCCAGATCCGGCGCCGCGGTGAGCGGCCGCACCAGCGCCGATCCGGCCGCCGTGCCCCGCAGCGCGCCGGCGACCGAGATCCAGAACTCCTGCGGGTCTTGCTGCTCGCCGTCCACCGCGACCCACGCGGCGTGCCGGGCCAGGCCGGCCTCGGCGAGCCACGACCGGATCAGCACCGTCTTCCCGCAGCCCGCCGGCGCCGATAGCTGGACGACGCGTTCGGCTTCGGCCAGCCGCCGCAGCAGCGGGCGCCGGGACACGACTTCTCCTCTAACGGCAGGAGTGGCCGGCCGATCAAGGGATCCAGGCTCGCGGGCGGACGCGGCGGCGCCACTGGGCGCCGCCAGGCCCGCTGCGACAGTGCCGGGCCTGCCCAGACGGACCTCGAAAGGCCTCAGCTCACGCGGGATCACCTGGCGGGTGGCTAGCTCACTCATGCTGCCAGCTCTGTTGGTGGGCCACGTTTCCAGGCAATCGCCTGGGCCGGGCGATTAATAGTCGTCATCTGACGACACCTCGCGGCGGGCGCCGTTCCTGATCGCGCGATCCGCCGGGAAGCCGCTAGGGAGAGACGCCCTGGCGCAGCGCTTCGCGGACGATCTCCACCCGGCCCTTGGCGCCGAGCTTGGCCAGGATGCGCGAGATATAGGTCTGCACCGTGCGCCGGGACAAGAACATGCCGCGGGCGATCTCCGACGTTGAGTCGCCCCGGGCGACCAGGGCGGCGATCTTGACCTCGGTCGGCGTGAGCGCTGCCCAGCCGGAGGCGGCCCGCGGACCGCGCGGACCGCGGACGCCACGCCTGATGCCATGGGGGCGAAGCCGGCTGTCCGCGCGGCGGATGTCCCAGCGGGCGTTCAGGCCTTCATACAAACTGACGGCCTCGTTCAGCGCGGCCCGGGCCTCCTCGTGCTGGCCGCGCTCGGCCAGCACGGCCGCCAGGTCCTCCAGCGCGGCAGGCAACTCCACGGCCGGGCCGGCGGTCCGGTAGTGCGCGACGGCGTCCCGGAGCGGGACCGGATCGGAGTTGAGGAGTCCCTGGCACCGCAGGCTGGCGGTGGCCGCCCGGGCCGGCCGGGTCTCAGCCGCGGCCTCCTCCTGGCAGGCCTGCGCCGCGGTCCGCGCGATCTGCCGGTCGCCGGTGGCGATCGCGAGCCGCACCAGATCTGGCAGCCACTGGTGGGTCAGGGTCATCTCGCCGTCGTGCCGGGGCACGATCGCGGCCAGCACCTGCATGGCCTGACGTGTCTCGCCGCGCTGCTCCAGGGCCATGGCGTGCGCGGCGACGAGGAAGTCCCGGTTCTCCCGGTCGGGGACCCTCAGGATGGGGAGAGCCAGGCCCGCGCGGAGATGCTGGCCGGCCGTCGTGCGCTGGTCCCGGCGCGCAGCGATGAGCGCGGTCACACCGTGGACGAGCAGCGCTGGCCAGCGCTCGCGCAGAAACGTGTACGTGAGCCCGGGGACATCGCTCTCATCGGTGCTCAGCTCGGCCAGCGCGTCGTCCCACTGGCCAAGCCAGTACCGCAGTACGGCCGCGGCGACCCAGGTCGTGCGGTCGGGACTGCCGCTGCGCTGGGCTGACTCCCGGGCCTGCCGGAGGGACAACTCCGCTTCCGGCCAGCGGTCCAGATTCTGCAGGGTGAAGATCCGGCCATCGACGGCGAAGGAGCGCAGGTCCGCGTAGCCGGGATCGTCGCCGAGCACACGCAGTGCCTGGTCGACGTAGCCGAGCGCGGCGGCATGATCGCGCCGGACGGCATGGCTCAGCCACAGGTCGGCCAGGGCGTGCGCGGTCGCGAACGGGTCGCCGGCCTCCTCGGCGACAGTGCGAGCCTGCCGGGCGGTCACGTCCGCCGTGTCCAGGTCGCCGGTGCCGGCCCGCTCCAGCATCGCGAGCAAGGCCAGCATCCGGGCCTGCCAGGTGCGCGGCAGGCCGGCCGACGCCAGCGCCTGGCGGATGGTGGCGATCGCCTCGTCGCTGCGGCCGGCACTGACCTGAGCCCGGGCGAGCACCGAATACGTCTCGGCCCGTCGCACCGGGTCGGTCATCGCTGGCAGCGCTGCCTGGGCCTGCCGGGCTGCCTCGTCATAGGAGCCGACCGCGAGCTGGGCCCGGGCCAGGCTGGCCGTGAGCCCGTCCCAGGCCCGGTCGGCGCTGGGCGTCTCGTCCAGTTCCCGCCGCAGCAGGTCGGCGGCCAGCAGCGGTGCCTGCGTGGTCAGCGTGGACGCGGTCTGGATGAGCCAGGCCCGGGCCCAGCCCTCACCCGGCTGTCCCGCTGCGAAAAGCTGCTGCGCGACGCTCAGGGCGTCGGCGTCTGTGGCCGCGAGCTCCCGCGCCGCCTCGGCATGGAGCGCAGTGCGCAGCGCCGCCGGCATGCTCGCGTAGAGCGCCTGGCGGATCAATGGATGCCGGAACGCCAGTTCGGAACCCGAGCCGACCAGGATGCGGGCCGCCACGGCCTCCTGCAGGCCTGCCGCCAGTTCCGACACCGGCTTGCGCAGCAGCACGGCCAGGTCGGTGACCGTGAACTTCACGCCGAGCAGCGCGGCGGTCCGGAGGACCCGCTCCGTCTCGGCCGAGACGGAGCTGAGCCGGTCGTTCAGCACGGCGGCCAGCGACGCCGGCAGTTGTTCATGGGGCGCGGGGACGTCGCCGGCGGGACTGGCCTGGGCCCGTTCACGCGCCAGGGAGTTGACCAGCTCGCGGAGGTACAGGGGGTTTCCAGCGGCCTGAGCGGTCAGCCGGCGCAGCGTGTCCTCAGGCGGCGTTCCGAGCATGGCCGTCACGAGGTCGGCCACGTCAGTCTCGGGCAGTGGCCCGAGTGTGACCAGCGCCCGGCCGCGGCGGGCGAGGGACGCGCGCACCTGCTGCACCTCCGGCCGCCGCGGATCCGACCGGCAGGTCGCGATCAGGAGTAGCCGAAGCTGATCGATGGAGGCGGCAAGCTGGTGCCAGACGAGCAGCGACGCGTCATCGGCCCACTGCAGGTCGTCGACAACCATGACCGTCGGGTTGGCCGCACACAGCTCGTCCGTCAGCGCCATCAGCACCTCGACACCGGAAGCCGACGCATCGCCGTCGGTGAACAGCCCGAGCCGCTGGCTGCGGAGCAGGCCGGCGGCGTGCGCCCGGCGAGGGTCGGGCGAACTGAGCCGGACCTGCAGGCAGTCCTGCATCACGCTCAGTGGCAGCCGCTCGGTGAGCTGGTCTGCGATCCCCCAGCCGATGTCCCATCCCAGCTCGCTCGTTCCGGCCAGGGCCTCGACGACCAGGGACGACTTGCCGATGCCGGGCTCGCCCTCGACCCAGACCGCCGCGCCCCCGCCATCGCGCAGAGCCTGGACGCCGGTACGGAGGGTCGCGAGCTCCTGGCTGCGGTCCACCCACGCCGACGGCCTGTCGATGGGCCACATGGTTGTAACGTATGCCCTGCCCAGGGGCAATGCCTATTCGAGGCCGGCGCCTTTCCGGATAAGGGCCCACGCGATCTGTACCAGCCCGGTACGCAGATGGCTTCGCTCAGTGTCCAGCCGTAAAATGTGCTCGGGGTCAGCCTTCGGG
This sequence comes from uncultured Actinomycetes bacterium, assembly GCA_963844695.1. GTDB lineage: Bacteria > Actinomycetota > Actinomycetes > Streptosporangiales > Streptosporangiaceae > RYN-230. The sequence goes on along the minus strand of CAWJPL010000002.1, from coordinate 454,204 downwards.
ATTGCTTACCGGCTGGAGTAGCGATGCTCCTGTACGTCATGGGCGGGGTGGTGACGGCGGCGGGCGCGCTGTCAGCAACTTGGCGGCTGCTCACGCTCACCGGCCGGTTCGCGTGGCCCGGACGGCGCGCCGCTGTCCAGGCCAGTCCGGCAACATCAGCAGGCACACGACGCCGGGGCTGAACCGGTTCTGGTGCGCCGTCGTCCTGACCATCGATGGAGTACTTCTCATTCTCAGCGCGCACAGCGACACAGCCGCGCGGATCGGGATCGTCACCGGCTCCGCGCTCCTGCTCTGGCAGCTCGGCGGAGAGTTCGTCTTCCGCAGGCAGCGCCGATCGGCCACCTGACCGCAGCCCGAGGCGGCCGTCAGGAGCGGCGGCTCCGCCGGCCCGCCTGGGGGTCGACGCCCCAGCTCACGACCCACGTGGGCGTGATCCGGATGACCTCGCGACTCATGAACGGCACCGGGGGGTCGACGTCTTCGAGCGCGACCGCGGTGCCGCGGATCTCGAGGCCGCGCACCGTCCACGGGTCCCGCGAGACGAGGTCGTTGACGACCAGGGCGACCTGGCCGTTGGCCTGGACGTTGCGGAACTTGCGGGTGGTGCCCATGGCGTGGCCGCCGACGAGGACGTCGCCGGTCTCCTCGTCGAGGAACACGCCGACCGGGTTGTTCTGGGGCGCGCCGCTCGCATCCACGGTGGCGAGCCGCGCCAGGGGCTGGCTCTTCAGGTAGGTCCGCTCGGCCTCGGTCAGGGAGATAGTCATCCCCGCAGCGTAAGACCTCGGTGCGGTGAACCTGGGCGGCAAGCCCGGGCCGCACCGCGCGGATCGGTGGACGCCTAGACCTGGGCCGGTTCTTCCCGGGCCACGACGTCGGCGACGATGCAGCTCACGTTGTCGGGGCCTCCGCCGTCGATGGCCAGCGCGATCAGGTCCGCCGCGGCCTGATCCGGATCGGTGACCGTGAGGAGGACTCGCGCCAGCACGTCCGCCGCCACGACCTGGTGCAGGCCATCTGAGCAGAGTAGGTACCGGTCGCCGGGCCGCGTCTCGCGCAACTGGAGATCAGGCTCGAAGTTCCCCCCGTCCAGCGCCCGCAGCAGCATGAAGCGCTGGGGGTGGGAGGCGACTTCCTCGGCCGTGATCTTGCCGTCGTCCAGCAAGGACTGCACCAGCGTGTGGTCCTGGGTGATCTGGAACATCTCGCCCTCGCGGACCAGATAGGCACGTGAGTCGCCGATGTGCACCAGCCCCAGCTGGGAGCCTGACCACAGCAGCGCGGTCAGCGTCGTGCCCATGCCCTGCATGGATGGGTCGGACTTGACGATGTCGCTCAGCGCGCTGTTAGCCCGGCGCACCGCATGGTCGAGCGCGTTGAGCAGTTCACCTGCCGGTACCTGGGTGTCCAGCGGCCGGAGCGCTTCGATAACGGCCGCGCTCGCCACCTCGCCCGCGGCGTGGCCTCCCATCCCGTCGGCGACCGCGAGCAGTCTGGGCCCTCCATAGACCGCGTCCTCGTTGTCCTGGCGGCGCAGGCCGATATCGGACTGCACCGCGTAGCGGACGGCAACCTTGCCCTGAGCATCAGCCATGACAGTGTCCTTTCCGGACAGATAGCCGACGAGAAAGGCGGCGAGCTGACGCCGGGACGCGGTCTCTGCCTCGATCTGAGCCCAGTACGCCGCCAGTTCAGACGCAGCCTGCGCAGGTGGCAGCGTGCTCACGGCGCGGATCGAGGTCAGCGGCATGCCCAGGCGGCGCAGCCAGGCCACCAGCCTGGCCTGCTCGAGCTGGGCCGCAGCATAGAAGCGGTACTGCGACACCGGGTTGACCCGGACCGGGCAGAGCAGGCCCAGCTCGTCGTACAGGCGAAGCGCCTTACGCGAAAGCCGGGACGCCCGGGAAAAGGCCCCGCTGGTCATCAGCTCCATTCGTGCCCTCCTCATACCGGGCAGGTCGCCCAGCGAAATCAGGCTCGGCCTGGCCCCAGGGGCAAAGTCAAATCACGGTTCCGGAACTTATGACGATCACCCTTCGCGCAGTGGCCTGAAGGCCGCCCGGATCTCGGTCGCGAACAGCTCGGGCTCTTCCCAGGCGGCGAAGTGGCCGCCCTTGTCGGCCTCGTTGAAGTACGTCAGGCTGGGGTAGGCCTTCTCGACCCAGCTGCGCGGGGCCCGGAAGATCTCGCCGGGGAACGTGCTGAAGCCGACCGGGATCGAGACCTGCGGAGGGGCCTGCCCGGCCGCAAGGGCTGCGGCCCGTCCGCTCTCCCAGTACGACCGGGCCGCCGAGGCCCCGGTGCCGGTCAGCCAGTACATCGTGATGTTGTCGAGGATGTGGTCCCGGGTGAGACCCCCGGACGGCTGCCCGTCGACGAAGGCGCGGGAGATCTTGTAGTAGGCGTCGGTGTCGTGGTCGAGCATCCAGCCCGCGAGGGCGACGGGCGAGTCCAGCAGGGCGTAGCCGATCGTCTGCGGCCGGGTGGCCTGCTCGAGGAAGTAACCGAAGCCGCTCTGCCTGAAGGTGGCGAGCTGCTCAGCCGCCGCGCGTTCCTCTCCGGTTTCGGTCGGCATGGCGCCGCCGCCCAGCGCCGGCACGAGCAGGTTGGTGTGGATGCCGATCAGCCCCTCGGGTGCCTGGCGGCCCATCGCGTCGGTGACGGAGGCGCCCTGGTCGCCGCCCTGGGCGACGTAGCGGGTGTAGCCGAGGCGGCGCATCAGCTCCGCCCACGCGTGCGCGACCCGGCCGGAGTACCAGCCGATCTCGGCCGGCTCGGCGGAGAAGCCGTAGCCGGGAATGGACGGCAGCACCAGGTGGAACGCGTCCTCGGCCCTTCCACCGTGCGCGGTCGGGTCGGTGAGCGGTCCGACGGACTCGAGCAGCTCAATGACCGAGCCAGGCCAGCCGTGCGTCATGATCAGCGGCAACGCGCCCGGGTGCGGCGACTTCACGTGGATGAAGTGGATGGCCACCCCGTCGATGCCGGTGGTGAACTGCGGCAGCGCGTTCAGTCTCGCCTCGCAACGGCCCCAGTCGTACTCGCTCGCCCAGTAGCGGGCGAGCTCCTGGATGGTTGCCAGCTGGACGCCCTGCGACCGATCGGCGACGAGCTCCCGGGAGGGCCAGCGCACCGCGGCGACGCGCCGCTGAAGGTCGGCGATTTCCTCGCCGGGCACGTTGACCCGGAAGGGACGGACGGTGAGATCTCCGGTCGCCGCACCTGGCTCGGCGGGACGTGGGTCGGGTGTGGTGCTCTCAGGCATTGCCATTCCCCTTTCATCGGCCGTCCCCTCGGGCCCGGGCATCCTTTTACCTGGCGTGAGACGTGCTGACCGGCCCGGTCCAGAAAGTGATGCCCCAGCGCGCGGCGATCTCCTGCAGCTCACCCGGGCCCGGTGGGGCGGTTGCGGGCTCAGTCCCGGGGCCGGCGACGCGGACGCCGGCCTGGGCGAAGTAACCGGTCATCGCCCCCGGCTGGCCGACGACCTGGAACCGGGCCGGGGCCTGCGACAGGTTCAGCGTGCCGTGCACAATCCCGGGACCGATCCAGGCGCTGTCGCCCGGGCCGAGGGTCGCGGTGCGGACGACCGTCCCTCCGCGTTCCTCGCACAGGGTCAGCTGGCCTTCCCGCACCAGGAACCATTCACCGAAGGCGTGACTGTGCGGCGGCGGGCCGCCGCCCGGCTGGGCGAGCACTTCGATCACGTCAACACATCCGCCGGTCACCGCCCGGTCAAGCTCGACAGTGACATGGTTGCCGCCAGCCACGGCGTACACCGCATGGCCAGCAGAAGAGACCGGCGTCACTGAGGCTTTCTCTGGCGCGCTCATCTGGTCCCCCACTCTGGATCAGGCTGGCAGCAGGCTGACCTTGTAGTCGTCGAAGCGCTTGTCTCGCGTCACAATTGTCAGCCCCTCCGCGAGGGCCTGGGCGATGAGCATGCGGTCGAACGGATCGTCATGATGGCGGACCAGCTGTCCCGCTGCCATCCCGTGAGCGATCGTTATGGGCAGCGGTACAAAGCCTCCCGCCCGGACCTGATGTTCGAGGTCGTCCGGTGCCGCGAGCTTCCCCAGTGCCTGCTCAACGGAAATCTCCCACGCACTCACGGCTGAGACCACGACAAGATTCTCCGGATCGGCGATCGCGTCCCGCGCTTGAACTGCCAGCCCTTCGCCGGCGAGCCAGCACAGGAGAGCGTTGGTGTCCAGCAAGAGCCTCACGGACGCTCCCCCCGGAAAGCGGCTTCAATCTCGGCGGGCAGCTCGTCGAAGTCAGGAGCAATGCTGATCTTGCCGTGCCACGCGCCTGGGACACGCCGCCGGGACGACGGCTCGGCCAAGGCCACCAGCCGCGCGACCGGCCGGCCCGCCCGGGCAATAATGATCTCCTCTCCCGCCGCGGCCCGGTCCAGCAGCTGTGACAGGTGGGTTTTAGCTTCGTAGACGTTGACGCTCTCGCTCATATCATCAAGTTCATCATGCTTGGTCTAGTCTAGTCAAGTCAGATGCTGGCGCCTGGCGGGTACTCCGGGAACCAGCGTGCGAAGGCAGGCGTCAAAGGTCCATGCGGCAAGGTCCGATCTGGGTGGCCGGCTTGTCTGTCCTGGGCGCCCTCCTGTACCTGTCCGGTGGCGGATCGGGTACTGCCTGCGGCGGTCAATGCGCGCCGCCTTATGTACTCCAGGTGGACTTCTACTCCGGAACCACGCCCGCGGCCGCCCGCAAACTCCTCACCCGGTGTGCCGCCCGCAACCCGGTAGTCATCAGGATCGGGGGTGTGCGGGAACTCGGCGGCTCGAGCAGAGCGATGATCTATACCCGCGTCCTGGGCCCGACCGCTCGGACATCGGGGCTGTTCAGGTGCCTGCAGTCGTCCGGCATAGCCTCGCCGGGCTGGCCGGGCTGACCGGGCCGGACTGACCGGTGCCGGTCCCGGATCCCGGGCCTCCATCCATTCTCCATATGGACGGCAGCGCGCCTGCACCGAACGCTGTTTACCTTCACGGAAGAGAGCATCCCTCCAGGACAGGAACGGCGTCACCGGGGAGGAAACCATGCGAGCCGAACGCCAGACCATCGATCTGTCGGCCTATCCAGATCTGGTGGTCATTTATCTCGGTATGCGGGTGCGGCGGCCGCGCGGTGCGCTGACCTTGTTCGGGCTGGGCCCGCAGATCCAGAAGTCGTGGAAGGCCAAACCTGACGGCCTGCTGCTGCACGAAGATCTCATCTGGTCGCTGTTTCCTCTTCACGCCGGGATGCGGCAGTACTGGCGTGACCTTGACAGTCTCGAACGCTGGACCCGCAGCGAGCCGCACAGACGGTGGTGGCAGCAGTTCCTGAAGGACACCGGCGGCACCGGATTCTGGCACGAGGCGTACTTCATGCACGGCGGCGTTGACGCGATCTACGACGACATGGGCAAGCCGACCGGAATGGCCCGATTCGCTCCCGCCACGCCCGCCCGCGGCGCGATGTTCTCCGCCCGGCATCGCGCGGGACGGCACGGGCAGGCCCTGACCGTACCGCCGGTAGTCTCCGAGGACGGGTACTACGACCAGGCCGCTGCGGCCGGGCCGAAAGGCCCGGATCACGCGCCGGCCGGGTAACAGGCCTCTCGTCAACGGCGTGCGCCGCACCGCGAGCAGCTTCGTCCGGTGAGCCTTACCCGGTGAGCCCGCTGATCGCGTCGCCGATGAGCTTGACCCCGATGATCAGGCACAGGACGGTCATGATCACGGCGTTGTGCTCGGTCATCCAGTCCTTGAGCCCGGCCAGGAGCTTCGCCGAGCGCTCGCCCAGCGCGAAGTAGATCCCGACGGGAATACCCACGCCGAGAGTGCCGATCACGGCGAAGATCAGGTAGGCAATGGCTTGCTGCCCGCCGGGGATGCCGGTCTGGGCGATCGCCGCGGCACCCGCGACGGCCAGCAGGAGGTTCTTGGGGTTGGCGCCGGAGAGCGCGGCCGCCAGGCCGAACGCGGCGGCCGGGGTGGTCTTGTCGATCGTGGCCATCCACTTGGGCATGTGCGGCTCTTCGCCGTCGCGGGGGCGGGAACGGAACTGCCGGGCGGCGACCAGGAGCAGCAGGACACCAAGGACGATCTTGACCCAGCTCACCCAGGTCGCGGGGGAACCGGACTTACTGGCCCCGGTGGGCCCGGCGACGGCGAGCACGATGGCTCCGACGATGCCGAGGCCGACCAGCCACCCCAGGACGAACAGCGGGCCGTTCACCCTGGCCTTCTGGCTGGTGAGCATGAGCACCACGGCGATGATCGGGATCGGGCTGAGCGCGATACCGACCGCGAGCGCGAGCGATCCCCCGATGGCCTGGCCCATCACGCCTCCCTGGCGGGGGTTCCGGCGGCCGGTGCCGCGCCACCGGTGTTCACGGCGTGACGATGGGAAACGCCGGGTCGGGGGTGTCCAGCAGGCCCAACAGCGTGGTGAGCACGGCCGGATCGCCGGTGTGCTGGATACCGTCCAGGCCGCGGCCGGCCAGCAGTCCCAGCAGTTGCGCCTTGGTCAGGGTGAGGGTCAGGCCGGCCGCGGCCTTGCTCGTGGGGTTCTCGGTCTGGATGAGTGCGCCGTTGGACAAGGCGAGCCGGACAGCGCGGCCCGCGTCGGTGAAGTTCCAGTCGATGACCAGCGACTGGCCGGCGGCGCGCGGCCCGTCCACCCGGATGGCCAGGGTGTCGAAGAGCTCCCCGATGGTCAGCGCCCCGGCCATGCCTGCGGCCAGGTCGCCGATCGGCGGGGGCTTGCTGCCCTCGCGCAGCTCGAGCGCCCCGGACAGGTAGAAGCTGCGCCAGGTGGCGTTCTCCGACCCGTAGCCGAGCCGCTCGTAGACGCCGGCCAGGGCCTCCCGGGCGGCGGCGTCGGCGGGGTCGGCGAACACGGCGTGCTTGAGCAGTTCGGCCGCGAACCGCAGGTCGCCGGCCTCGGCGTAGGACCGGGCTTGGTCCAGCACCGCCTGCTGGCCGCCGATGACCTTGACGTACCGGGTCGCCGCGGCCTGCGGCGGGTGCTGCCACAGCGACGTCGGGTTCCCGTCGAACCAGCCCATGTAGCGCTGGTAGATGGCCTTGACGTTGTGGCTGACCGACCCGTAGTAACCGCGGGCGTGCCAGGCGTTTTCCAGCGCCGGGGGCAGCTGCATGTCCTCGGCGGCCTCCATGCCGGTCGATCCGTTGTTCAGCATCCGCAGCGTCTGGTCGTGCAGGTAGGCGTAGAGATCACGCTGCTCGGACAGGTACCGGGTGACGTTCTCAGTGCCCCACGTCGGCCAGTGATGGGACGCGAACGCGGCGTCGGTGCCGGCGCCGAACATCTCGATGGCCTCGTTCAGGTAGATAGCCCAGCTCCGGGGGTCACGGACCAGGGCGCCGCGCAGCGTCAGCAGGTTGTGCAGGTTATGGGTGGCGTTCTCGGCCATGCACAGCGCCCGGTGAGCCGGGAAGTAGAAGTTCATCTCCGACGGCGCCTCGGTGCCCGGCGTGACCTGGAAGACGATCCGGACCCCGTCGATCGTTTCTTCCTGCCCGGTACGGGTGACATCCACGGTCGGCGGGATCAGGCCCAGCGAGCCGGCCGAGGTCGCGATGCCCAGGCCCGTGCTGACCTGGCCGACCGGGCTCCGGTCCAGCATCGCGCCGTACATGTACGCCGCCCGGCGGTTCATGGCCCCGCCGGCGTAGACGTTCTCCGACACGGCGTGCTCCATGAAGCCGTGCGGGGCGAGGATCGGGACATCACCGGCGCCGCCGGGCAGCACGCCTTCCACGCCGCCGAAGTGATCCGCGTGCGAGTGCGTGTAGATCACGCCGGTCACCGGCCGGTCCCCGCGGTTCTTGCGGTAGAGCGCGATGCTGGCGGCCGCGGTCTCGGCAGAGATCAGCGGGTCGATAACGATCACGCCGGTGTCGCCTTCGACGATCGTCATGTTCGAGATGTCCATGCCGCGGACCTGGTAGATCCCGTCCGTGACCTGGAACAAGCCATGTTTGGCGCACAGTTGCGCTTGCCGCCACAGGCTCGGGTTCACCGTGTCCGGGCAGTCGGCGTCCAGGTATGAGTACGCCGTCAGGTCCCAGACCACCCGGCCGTCCGCCGCCCGTACGACACATGGATCAAGCGCGTCGATGCGGCCACGTTCGGCGTTATCGAAATCGGTCTGGTCATCAAACGGCAGGTCGATCATCATGTCCCTCGCGAGTGGGAGGACTGGCGCCTCAGGCTGCCACCGCCGCCGACGTGAAGGCTGGGGACCGGAGCGGCACTGGGCACGTACGACCCAGTCAGCATGTCCCCCGTCCCTAGTCCGGGCCTCACCCTCCGTGGGTGAGGCCGGGTGATAGCGGGCAGGCCCCCGGCAGGTCCCTCGAACTAGACGCGCGCGACGCGAGTGCGCCCCGGGGTCATGGGCACGCCATGACTCACGCACACGCCACACCGGCAGCCGGTCTCCGGTCCGGTGCGGGGCCCCGACTCGACGACCTTCGCTGCGAGCAGCAGGGCGCCCAGTGTGCCTGCCAGCACCCACCAGACGACGGCGATGTTCAGCCAGTCCCCGGATGTGTACTTCGCTAGGACGGGCGACAGCAGCACCGGCCAGCCAGCCACCACGGGCAGACCGACCAGCAGGCCCAGCCCGGCCCGCCAGTTGCGGGCCCAGGCGCGGACCCAGGGGTGGCCACCGAAACCAGCCTTCAGGCTGTCCATGGCGAACGGCCAGACCTGGACCCCAATGCGTATCCATCCGGCCAGCAGCAGCACCGACGACACCGTGAACTCGACGAGGAGGACCCGCATCACAAGACGCATCGTCGTCCCTTCCCCGCAGGTCAGGGAGCCCCCTGGTAGCTATGACCGACCAGCGCGGCGCCCCGCTCCTCTTATGGAACACCCGGCGTAACGCCAGCACAACACCGGCCAGGCCAGGCCTAACGTGGCCTGGCCCAGCCAGCCAGCGGGTCCAGCAACTCCAGGGCGGAGCGCAACGCCTCGGTCAGCCAGGCCGGACCGTCGCCCGCGACCTCCAGCGTGCCGAGCAGCCGGATGGCGTCGCTTTCTTCCATCTCGGTCGGACCCGCCGTGGTACCGAGGTCCAGGATGACGACGCTGTCGCTCTCGGCCGGGTCGCGGTGCGTAGCGCAGGACAGAGCGACGATCGCGGTGTCGTACTGCGCCACGATGCGGCTGTGGCAGACCACGCTCTGGTCATCAACCTCGTGCTGGCCATCACACCAGGACGGACAGTCAGGCAGCCGCCCAGGCGATGCGCCCGGGCCGCTGCCTGGCCCGCTCGTCCAGCCCTCGTGGTCACCGACGGTCATGATCTCTCCCTGGCAGGCCATGCGGGGACCCCAGCCGTTCTCCGCGGCCGGGGTTCCATGGACCCGCCCGTACCCCGGGTCATGCTCTTAAACGAACATCGAGGGCGAGCCGGGGCTGATCAACCCGTCTGGTAGCGTCTCCGGCACGTGACCGGCTTTGAGGAGGTGAGACCCATTACCGCTGTATCCGGCTGGGTGCTCCCACCGTCCACGATGGTCCGGCTCATCTGACCTAGGTGGCTGCTGGGGGTGCCGCACAGCATTCCGAAAGGCAACGACCTATGCACTTCACCGCGGAGACGACCGCTGACGGCGTCTCGGAACGTCTCTTCACCCTCGGCGACGTCCCTGGCGCGCTCTGGGCGCCCGCCGGCTCGGCCTGCACCCGTCCGCTGGTCCTCCTCGGCCATGGGGGTGGCCAGCACAAGCACAGCCCGGGCCTGGTGGCCCGCGCCCGCCGTTACGTGACCGACTGCGGCTTCGCCGTCGCGGCCATCGACGCGCCCGGGCACGGCGACCGGCCCAGGACCGAGCAGGACGAACGGCACGTGGCCGACCTCAGGCGGCGGATGGCCGCTGGTGAGCCGGTCACGCAGCAGGTGGCGCGGGACAACGCCGAACGTTCGGCGCGGGCTGTTCCCGAATGGCGGGCAACGCTCGACGCCCTGCAGGACATGGGCCAGGTCAGCGGACCGGTGGGCTACTGGGGCGTGTCGCTGGGCAGCGCGATCGGGATGCCCTTCGTGGCCGCCGAACCGAGGATCGGCGCCGCGGTCTTCGGCCTGGCGGGGCACGAGCGGCTGGGCGAGGTCGCGGCCCGGATCACCGTCCCCGTCGAGTTCCTGCTGCAGTGGGACGACGAGCTGATTCCGCGCGACTCCGGCCTGGCCCTGTTCGATGCCCTGGCCTCCGGCGAAAAGACGCTGCATGCCAATCCCGGCGGCCATCTCGCTGTGCCCAGGTTCGAGGTGGGGAGCTCTGAACGTTTCTTCCTCCGGCACCTCGGCCCGGCGTAATGCCACCAGGCAGGAAAGCCGATCGGGAAAAGCCGGTCAGGTAAGCGGAACCTCCACGGCCACATCCGGCTTCGGGTAGTAGGCCGCGACATCCCGGGCACCGTACTTGGCCCGGAACATGTCGAGGATCTCACTGACCCGGGCCGGATCCGTGACCGGAGTCGCCCGCGCGGTGAGTTGGGCACTCCCGGCGACCACCCGGATGGCCGGATCCTTCAGCACGTTCTTGTACCAGCTGGAGTCGGTTCCGGTCACCGGGACCAGATCTATTCGGTCGCCGTCCCGGACGAACCAGACGGGACGGCTGATCTCCTGGCCCGACTTCCGGCCGGTGACAATGAGCTGGATCTCCTGGTTGGAATCCAGCGCCGGGATGAGCTCTTGGTCTGCCATACGACTATCCCCTGGATCGCCGGGTCTGAGCCGGAACGATAGCCCCGGCTCCTATGTCGTCCATCGTCGCAGCCCTCCAGGACGGCTCGCATGAGGGGCAGCGATTCCCCGCTGGCCCCCATTCGAGGCATCTCAGGAAGGGGCGAAGAACCTGGTCAGATGGGTGGCGAGGGCAGCGGGAGCCTCCTCGGCGATGTGGTGGCCGCAGTCGATGGAGCAGCCGCGGACGTCGTCGGCCCAGTCGCGCCAGATGGCCAGCGGGTCGCCGTAGAGATCTTCCATGTCGTCCTGCTCGGCCCACAAGAACAGCAGGGGGCAGCTGATCCGGCGGCCCGCGGCCCGGTCCGCGTCGTCGTGTGCCCGGTCAATCCCCAGGCCCGCGCGGTAGTCCTCGATCATCGCGTGAACTGTCGCCGGATCGTGGATCGCACGACGGTAGTCCTCGAAGGCTTCGGCGCCCATGTGCTCGGCCGTCGCGGTGTACCAGGCCTCGGGGTCGGCGTTGATGAACCGCTCGGCGGGCTTATCGGTCTGGCCGAAGAAGAACCAGTGGTACCAGCTGGCCGCGAACTTGGCGTCGCAGCGGTCCAGCGCCTCCGCGATCGGGATGCCCTCCATCAGGCACAGGCGGCTCACCAGGGCCGGGTGGTCCATGGCCAGCCGCTGCGCGACGTAGGTCCCCCGGTCATGCCCGGCGACGCAGAATCGCTCATGCCCGAGCCTGCGCATCAGCGCGGCGCAATCCCCGGCCATGGCCCGCTTGGAGTAGGGAGCGTGATCAGGCGTGGTCGGCGGCTTGGAGGACTCGCCGTAGCCCCGCAGATCCGGGCAGACCACGGTGAACTGCTCGGCCAGCACCGGCGCGACCCGGTGCCAGGTCACATGGGTCCGGGGGTGGCCATGCAGCAGCAGGACCGCAGGTCCCGAGCCACCGTGGCGCACGCGCAGTTCCGCGTCGCCCACATCGATCCGCTCCAGCGTGAATCCCTCGAACACGCTTCACCTCTACCTCAGGTGCCCCGCTCTAACCGCGTGAGCCTCATGCCCCGCACTACCGGCGACCTCCGCCCGGCGTCCAGAGCATCAGGGCGTCGGCCGGCCCGAACCCGGCGCGTTCGTAGAACGGGATCGACCTCTCGCTCGGGCTCAGCACCACGCGGACGAATCCGTTCTCGCCGGCGTACCCGAGCACCGCGTCGAGAAGCTGGCCGCCGACGCCCTGATTGCGGTACGCGGCGAGCACGAACGCGTTGCCGAGGTATCCCCAGCGGCTGGGGGCGTGCCCCGGCCGGGGCATCCGCTCGAATACGGACAGGTTCATCGCTCCGACCGGACGACCGCCCACCTCAGCCAGCCAGATGATCCGGCGCGACGACTCGCGCGCATACCAGGCCCCAAACCTTTCCTCAAACGAGGGATCGGCGCCGTCGCCGTCCTGCTCCACCGCCGACTCGCGGCGCAACCAGGCGATGGCGGCCAGGTCTGCGTCTTCGGCCCGCCGGATCACGGCCCCGGTCCCGCTAGCCATGGGAGCCGCCGACCGCCGTCGCGTACGCCTGCGGGATCACCTGGTCACCACGTTCTCTCCCACCCGCCAGCAGGCTGCCCGACCACTAACGATGCGGGGCCAGCATCGCATGGTGGTCCGCGCCCGCCTGGGGCTGGGGATCGGCGTGCACCAGCGCGGCGGTCAGCCTCGGCAGGGCGTGCAGCAGACTGTGCTCGGCGGCGACCGCGACCTGGTGGGCCTCGACCGCACTGGCCCCGGCGTCCACGACGACTTCACACTCGGCACGCAACTGGTGGCCGATCCAGCGCAGCCGGACCTGGCCCACGCCCAGCACCCCGGGAGTAGCGCGCAGGGTGTGCTCGGCCTGGTCGACCAGGGCCGGGTCGACCGCGTCCATCAGGCGGCGGTAGATCTCGCGGGCCGCCCCGCGGAGTACGGCCAGGATCGCCACGGTGATAACCAGCCCGACGACGGGGTCGGCCCAGTCCCAGCCGAGTGCGACACCGCCCGCCCCGAGCAGGACGGCCAGCGAAGTGAAGCCGTCCGTCCGGGCGTGCAGCCCGTCAGCCACCAGTGCCGCCGAGCCGATCCGCCGGCCGACCCGGATCCGGTACCGGGCGACCAGTTCGTTGCCGGTGAACCCGATCAGCGCCGCGATCGCCACCGCGAGCAGGTCCGACACCGGGCGGGGGTGGGCGAGCCGGGTGACCGCCTCGTAGGCGGCCAGCACCGAGGAGGCGGCGATGATCAGGACGATCACCACTCCGGCCAGGTCTTCAGCCCGGCCGTACCCGTAGGTGTAGCGGCGGTTCGGCCGCCGCCGCGCGGCCAGGAACGCGATGCCGAGCGGCACCGCGGTCAGCGCGTCCGCCGCGTTGTGCAGGGTGTCACCCAGCAACGCGACCGACCCTGAGACGGCCACGACCGCCGCCTGGACCAGGGCCGTCGCCCCGAGGACCGCCAGCGAAACCCACAGCGCCCGCATGCCTGCGGCGCTGGCCTCCATGACCCGGTCCACCTTGTCCGCCGCCGCATGCGAATGAGGCCGCATCAGGTGCCGGAGGCGCCCCGGGCGTCCTGGCCCCTGGTGCCCATGCCCGGCCTGGTGACCGTGCCCGGCCTCGTGTCCGTGCCCGATCTGCATGACATCCAGGATGCCCCGATCATCGGGTTGCAGCACGTCAACAACAGCCACCCCGGCGCGACTGCGAACGATGCGCAGCGGATCTGCCTGGGGCCTGTCGGAGCTGGCGGAGGTCCCGGTCGCTGAGGTGCCTTACCGGTAGATCTTCCGGGCGATGGATGCACCCAACACACCGATGCACCAGCCTGCGAAGACGGCCCAGATGGCAGTACGGGATGTGCTGTGCAGGTCCCACGCCATGAAGCCCGCCAGGACGAATGCCCAGACGACCAGGCCCCCGATGACCCACACGGCGTAGGGCGGCCGGTCCTCCACTGGCCTGCGCCACGCGGGCGGCCAGGGACGCAGCTGATGCAGGAGGGTCCTCACGGTGTGACTAGGAGGATCGCGGGGAGCGGTGTTGTCACTGAGTGCGTACATGGGATGTCTCCTGTGGCCTTCGGTGCCCGGTCACTCCGGCCACCTATCAAAGTGATATCACTTTGCTAGACGTTCGTCAAGAGCGGCTGGCGGCCGGGCAGCCGCCCGGCTTGGGTGAGCGCGGCGGAGCAGGAACTCGATGCGGCACTAGGCGGGCCCGGCCAGCTCGTTGAGGAGCTGCCGTACCCGCCGGTGGATGTCGTCGCGGATGGGGCGGACCGCCGTCAGGTCCAGGCCTGCGGGATCGGGCAGGTCCCAGTCGAGGTAACGCTTTCCCGGGTAGAACGGGCAGGCGTCCCCGCAGCCCATGGTGATGACGATGTCGGCCGCCTGGACCTGGTCGCCCGTGAGCGGCCTGGGAAACTCGCGGGAGAGGTCGAGCCCGATCTCCGCCATGGCCGCCACGACGGCGGGGTTCAGCTCCGCCGCGGGCTGTGACCCGGCCGAGCTCACCTGGACGCGCCCCTGGGCTTCGTGATCGAGCAGGGCGGCGGCCATCTGGGACCGGCCCGCATTGTGGACGCAGACGAACAGCACCCGGGGCACCATCACCCAGGCCCTTCCCGGGGAACGACGACGCCGGCGGCCCCGGCCGCGGTGATGGCCGGATAGAGGATCCGGGTGACCGCGACGGCCAGGCCGCCACCGATGATCTGGGCCACGACGAAGCCCGGCACCGAGGCCGGGGCGATCCCGGCGAAGGTGGCCGAAAACATCCGCCCTACGGTGATGGCCGGGTTGGCGAAGCCGGTCGAGGAGGTGAAGAAATACGCCGCGCCGATGTACGCCCCGACCGCGGCCGGGACGGCGCGGCTTCGCCCGGACCGGGCCAGCGCGAAGATCACCAGGACCAGGCCGAGGGTCGCGACGGTCTCGGACAGGAAATGCCCGGCCGAGCTGCGGTCCTTGGCCGACACGGTCACCGCCGCCCGGGCGAACATCAGGTTGGCGAGCACCGCGCCGCCGGTGCACCCGGCTACTTGCGCGGGGAGGTAAGCCGCGGCGTCCCGCCACCGCAGGCCGCCGAACGCGGCGTCGGCGAAGGACACCACCGGATTGAAGTGGCCACCGGAGACCGGCCCGAACATCGAGATGATGGCGAACAGCCCGGCGGCGGTGGCGGCGGCGTTCTCCAGCAGCTCGAGCCCGGTCTGCCCGGGTGACAGCCGCTGGGCGGCGATACCGGAGCCGATCACCACCGCGGCCAGGAACCCGCTGCCGAGCAACTCGGCCAGCAGCCGCCGCCCCAGCGTGATCTGGGCCCGGGCGATGCGGTCCTGGGCCATCCGGTCCTGGGTCATCCGGGTCACGACGCCCGCCCGGTCAGGCGCAGCAGGCGCCGGCCTGCGGCCCGTCGTCCTCACCCCAGAAGGCCGGGCTGTCCTCGAGAACCGTGTAGATCTCCCATCGCTCACCGTTCGGGGCGCCCTGGACCCAGAACTTGTCCTGCCGGGCGTAGCAGCAGGTGGTGTCCTGCTCGCCCGTCGGGGCCAGCCCGGCCTCGGTGAGCCGGGTGTGCTCGGCATCGACCGCCTCGGCGCCGGTGACCTCGACGCCGAGGTGGTTGAGGCTGCCGCCCTGGCCCGGGTTTTCCAGCAGGACGAGCTTGAGGGGTGGCTCGGCGATAGCGAAGTTGGCATAGCCGGGCATGCGCTTGGCGGGCTCGGTGCCGAACAGGGTGGTGTAGAACGTGACGGCCTCGTCGATGTCGTTGACGTTCAGGGCGAGCTGCACACGCGACACGGCTACCTCCCGGAGGTAGATATCGATCTTTATCTATGTCTGAGCTCTCAGTGAGCTTGCCGCAAGACATCGACATCTGTCAATATAGATGAGTGTCTAACTCTCTGACCGTGATCGATCCGCCGGACACGGCCTGCTGCTCGCCGCTGACGTCGCAGCCGCTGACCATGGAGCAGGCCGGGCAGGTCGCCCCGCTGCTGAAGGCCCTGGCCGACCCGGTGCGGCTGCGGCTCATGTCCCTGGTTGCCTCACACGATGGCGGCGAGGCCTGCATCTGCGACCTGAACGCGGCCTTCGACCTGTCCCAGCCGACGATCAGCCACCATATGAAGGTCCTGCACGAGGCCGGGCTGGTGGACCGGGACAAGCGCGGCGTCTGGGTCTACTATCGCGTCCGCCCGCAGGCCCTGGCCAGCCTCGGCACCCTCATCGGATCACCCTGATCCAGCACACCCGGGGCTTGTTCCGTCACCACCGATCGCCTATCGTCGATTAACGATGGATGAGACCAAACCCAGAGGCCGCATTGCGCATCCCGGCCGCGTTGAACCGCGGGCCGCGGTTCAACCGATAGACAGGAAGACCGCGGACACCTACGCCGCCTGGTTCAAGGCGCTGGCCGACGGCACCCGGGTCCAGGTGGTGTCGCTGCTGGCCCGCAGCGGCAGGCCGCTGACGGTCAAGGAGATCGTCGCGGCCGTACCGGTCGGGCAGTCCACGGTGTCCGAGCATCTCCGGCAGCTGGCTGCGGTGGGTTTCGTGCTCGCCGAGAACCGCGGCACGTCCCGCCTGTACCGGATCAACAAGGAGTGCGTGGAGGCCTTCCCGACCGCCGCCGACCTGGTCATGGATGTTCCCTCCCCCGTCCCGCCCCGGCTTCCCGGCGACCCATGAGGATCGAGCCGATGACCGAGGCGCACGCCGCGGCCGTACTCGCGATCTATCAGGCGGGCATCGACGAGGGCAACGCCACCTTCGAGACGCGCGCCCCGGCGTGGGAGGAGTTCACCACGGACAGGCTGGCTGACCACCGCTACGTCGCCGTCACCGGAGGCGACGTCGTCGGCTGGGTGGCCGCGTCCGCCGTATCTGATCGTTGCGTCTACGCCGGCGTGGTCGAGCACTCGGTCTATGTGCATCCCGGTGCCCGCGGGCGCGGCGTCGGCCGGCGGCTCCTGGGCTCGCTGATCAGCTCGACCGAGGCCGCCGGGGTCTGGACTATCCAGTCCGGGATCTTCCCCGAGAACACCGCGAGCATGGCACTGCACCGGGCCGTGGGGTTCCGCACCGTGGGCACCCGCGAACGCGTCGGCCAGCACCATGGCCACTGGCGCGACGTGGTGTTCATCGAACGCCGCAGTCCGCTCATCTGACCAGGCGCTGGCACCTGTCCGTCAGGAGGGCAGCAGGCGGGACCGGTGTGGGGCGAGGGCGGTGAGCAGGACTCCGCACGCGAACAGCAGGGGTGGGAGATAGAGCGCCGCGAGGTGCAGCGGGGTGGGGTTGCCGAGCAGATCGGTGGTGCCCCCGGTCGAGACGAAGGCCAGCTGGATCGCGTAGGGCCAGAACATGGCCGCGAGCAGCAGCAGGAAGTAGCGGTTCAGCTTCCAGACCACCGCCAGGGCCACCGCGGCCACCGCGGCCACCGCCAGCACGACGCTGACGGCCAGGTAGAACGTGGACACCGACGGCTGCGGGGCCAGCAAGCGCCCGGGGAAGGTCATCATGTCGTAACGGAACGTCGACACGTGGACCGCGGCCGCGGCCACCGCCAGCACGACCGCGACATGCCAGTTCACGAGCTGACGTCCGCGGCGGGGCCCGGGCGACGCGACCAGCGCGGCCGCCTCCACGATGAAGACCCCCGTCGTGACCAGCTGCAGCGGATACGGAATCCAGGGAATCGACTGGCCGGCGGCGACCCAGTACGCAACCGTCGCCGCTAGTGTGGCCAGCGCCGCCCACCGCAACCCCAGCAGCACCAGCACCGCGATGACCACCTCGGCACCAACCGTTAGCGTGAAAATATGCACGCTCAGCAGGGGGAGCCCGCCGATCTCGGGATGGCGGCCAGTCAGCGCGAAGACGGGGATCCGGGTATCCAGCCGCAGCCGGTATGGCAGCGCCACGTTCAGGATGTCCACCAGGAGCAAGAACAGCGGCGCAACCAGGCTGAACAGCGCCAGCGCATCCGCCCAGGGCCGGTTCTCCGACGCCGGCCGCGGCCCCCGCAGGCGCATCTTCAGTGCGCTCCAGAACACATTCGCCGACTCCGCCAGCCGGGGCCGCTTCTGGCCCTCCGGCGCGCTCGCCATCAGCACGGCGAGAACTTCCTCCGCGTGCTCGCGGCGGAAGGCCCGGGGATAGCAGGCCAGCAACCGGCGGTAGCCCCGCTCCAGGTCCGGCGAGTCAGTCATGCGGCACCCCCGGCCAGGCCAGGCCGCGAGGCGTTGAGCCGCTTCAGCGCCACCGCGGCGTTGGCCTGCAGCCGCGCGGCCTCGGCGGCCAGCGTCTCCGAGCCCTTGGGGGTAAGCCGGTAGTAGCGCCGCAGCCGGTTGTCCACGATCTCCTCCCGGTCCACCGCGATCAGCTCGTCGGAGCGGAGCCGGTCCAGGGCGGTATAGAGGGTCCCGGCGCGCAGCCGGACCCGCCCGCCGGAGATCTGCGTGACGTCGGTGATGATCCCGTAGCCGTGCTGGCTGGCCGTCGCCAGCGCGGTCAGGATCAGGAACGTCGCTTCCTGCATCGCCCGCTGTGCCATGTGGACGTTATATACCGCTGAACTATATATATCAAGTGTCCCCCGCAGCCAGATCGTCGCGAGCAGGAGGGAAACTCTCACGCTGCTGAGGCCTATGTTCTACTGGAATTGTGGAGGACAAGCAGCGCAGGCCCGGGACCAGGCGGTTCGGGCGGCACAGCAAGGGGAATGCGAAGCCGCTGACCGCCCAGCGGACCGAGGAAGTCCGGGACCGGGTCCGGCTGATAATCGAGATCACCGCCCGGGCCGGCTCGTACCGCAAAGGGCTGCTCGCCGCTGCGGCTCAGCTCAGTCCAGAGGAAGCTGCGATCATCGCCGATCTGGAGCGGCACGGGCTGCAGGTCCCGCAAATGCACGACATCCTGTGCGGGGGCCACGTCCTGGTCGACGACCCGCAACTCTATGAGGACTGGCGGTTCGCCAAGGTCAGCCACTTGCGCGTGTCCAGCCACCACAAGGACATCGACAAGGCGCGCTATCCCGACATCGGCATGCGGGGCCAGGTGGTCCGGGAGAAACTGCACGGCCGCACGGCCCAGGGCACCTGGGTGCAGCTGGAAAAGACGCCGGCCGCCTTCGGCCAGCGCAAGCTGCCCAGCCTGACCGACATCCGGCACCTCATGGACTACGTGGTGTACCGGGTGACCCGCAGCAACGTCGGACCGTGGGGCCTGTCCCGGCTGACCGAGCGGCGGCCGATGTACCTGTCACCAGATCTGGCCCTCCCTACCTCGCTGCCGCCGGCGGTGGCGGAGTCGATGGCCCTGGCTCTGCGCCGGATCGAGAAGGACGACGACGTCACCTCGGCGTCTGCGGACCTCGCGGCG
The DNA here is from genome assembly GCA_963844695.1 of uncultured Actinomycetes bacterium. Taxonomy (GTDB): domain Bacteria; phylum Actinomycetota; class Actinomycetes; order Streptosporangiales; family Streptosporangiaceae; genus RYN-230. Next base: position 435,044 of record CAWJPL010000002.1, on the reverse strand, counting down.
CGGTTCCCGCCGCCGGACCGGCCGGACCCCGCGAACGAGCTGGGTCAGGCCCTCCCCGGCCGGGCCGGGCGGGGACTGTTCGGGAACTCTGACGTATGGGTGACCGAGACACCGTCCCGGATCGCGGCCGCGATCTTGAACGAGCGGCGTGCGCAGCCGGCCTGGGCGATCTGGGCGAAGGCGGGGACTTCGTGAGCGAGGCCGGCGCTGCCGTCCCGGGACAGGCCGCCGTCCCGCAGGGACTCGTCTCCTCGGTCGTCAGCCTGGTCGGCACCGGCCCGGTGCTGCTCGGCGCCTACACCATCGCCGAGCTCACCGCGGTTGACGCCATCGTGGACTTCCTGGAGTCGCGGCCGTCGGATGAGGTGCTGGCCGAGGCCGTCCGCTCGCTGGCCGCCCGCCAGCTCCTGGTGGCCGGGCCGCCGGGAGCGCAGGTCCAGGTACGCGGGGACCTGGGCATCGCGGTGGCCTTCCAGCAGCGGGCCCGGATGGTGCTGGACGCCCGGGTCACCGGCACCCAGCCGGGCGAGCCGTGGCGGATCCTGCTGCTCCCCCAGCCGGAGCGGATCTGCCTGGTGATCCGCATCGACGCGCTAGGGGTGCACGAACTCGGGCTGTACCCGTTCGACGATGCCCTCGGCCTGCTCGACGCCGTGCTGCCGCGCGGGCCACGCGCGGAGGCGGAGGCCGCGGGCGGCGACATCGACGGGGTGCTCGCCGCGTCCGAGCGGTCCGCGCTGGTCACCGTCACCCCGTTCAGCACGGATGGATCGGCTGAGGTCGCGGGCGCCAGCACCGATCTGGTTCTCGCCCGCCACCAGGGCCGGCTCCACGTCTTTCACCGGGACCCCGACGACCAGGGCACGCTGGCCCCCGGCACGCCGGGCGGCAAGGACGTGCACGACACCCTCGTGGGCCTGCTCACGTAGCCCCGGTCAGGCGTGGCCGGGCGGGTCGTCCGCGGAGATCGCGAGGCTGAGGCGCTCAGCCCCCAAGCCCAGGTTGACCCCGGATCCGTAAGCGGCGGCACCGGAGAGGATCGACGCCAGCGCGGTGCCCAGGATCAGGCCCACCGCCTGCTCCGCATCCACCTCACCGATGGCCCACAGCACCGCGAACGCCACTATGCCGACTACCCCGAGGCATATCACCGACCAGCCCAGCCATTGCAGTCCACGTCCGACCTTGCGGGCGTGCTCGACCTTCCCCGTGACTGCCGCCTGGTGTTCTGTCCGGACCTCGGCTCCCCCGCTGCCGGGCATGACAGCATCCCCCCTGTTGAGTCCTGGCCAAATTAGCAGGTCAGGGGGAACCTGTGCCACGAGCCGCCCAGCGACCCGCAGCCCGGACAAGGGTCAGGCCGGACGGAGCGTTATCTGATCGTGGGGGCCGTGGCCAGCGGATGAACCCGGCGGATTTACCCAGGCCCGCGGGACCGTAATGCGGCGGGACCGTAACGCCGGCGGCCGCTCAGCGGTCGGTTAAGCCGGCCAGCTGCCTGCCCCGGGAGTCCTGGACCGTACCGCGGCCCTGACCGGGGATGGCGCTGTGCCCCTGACCGGGCTGTCCCTGGGCCGCGTGGCTGTGTGCCACGTGCCCGTTACCCGTGCCCGCCCCGCTTGACCAGCGCGAAGTCCAGCGTTCCGTGCACCGCCGGGTGTCCGCGCAATACCAGCGCAGGTCAGGACAGGCACTGCCACCGTCAGACACCATCTCGCGGGCCGGCAACCTGGTCCCGCACAACCAGCAGGACTGCACGGCCGGATTCGCGAGGGAAACGATCGAGCGATCTTCACCCGCCATGTTCGGCCCCCCTCCGGGATCGATAGGCCGACTTCCCGGGAAGTGGACCCGCAAACAGCCAGCCCCGCCCGCGGCCGACTCAACAACCGTCCACGAAGTGTGGCACGCCGGCGGGCCCTCGTCCACGCACTCTGCAGGATGCGGTCAGCCGAAATTAAGCCGGGGCGCCTTCCCGACCGCGACGCGACTCCTCAGAGCCCGGCGCCGGCGCTGCTAGGCGTTCCTTGACCTGTTCTTGGCTCGGAGCCGCACCGGGGTCCGCGCTCAGGGGTAGTTGGGTGACAACAACCCTGGTCAGGACGGCTCAGTGGCGGGCTGAGGTGAACTGTGCTGGCTAGGAACACCGAGCAGCCTAGAGACTCAGGGCGGCCGAGCAAAGGAGACACGCCCGGCGCCGTCGAGGACGCGGAACGGCCGGGCCCGGCAAAGCCCTTCGCCAGTCACACCGGCCTCGTAAGTCCCACGGAGCCGACGGAAGAAGACGGGTGTGACTGGTGGGGAAGAAGGGATCAGGCCGGGGAGAGGCCGAAACTGGGCAGGCAGGGAGCCAGGCCTGCCATCTCCACGGGAACCTGCCGGTGGGCCTGCCAGCCGGCCCGGTCCAGGCGCAGCATCCGGATGGTGGCGGGACGGCCCCGGATGCCCTGCCGGCGGATGCCGTCGGGGAGGTAACCCAGCTTGCGGGACACCCCGAGGGACGCGAGGTTGTCGGTGAACGCGTCCGAGACGGCGAACTCCGCGCCCAGGCCGGCGAAGCCCAGGTGCAAGACGGCGGAGCGCATCTCGGTGCCGAGGCCCTGACCCTGATACCGCTGGCCCAGCCAGGACCCGGTGTGGATCTCGCGCAGGACAGCGAAGTCGCGCCCGGAGACGCCCTGGGTCCCGACGATCACGCCGCCGAGTTCGGCGACCAGGTTCAGCGACCAGTCGGCCGGGGACCACCCGCCCCACTCGGACAGCTGGTGCTGCAGGACGCTGCGAGCCCGCTCCTGTGGCGGCACATCGGTCCAGGCCACCCCGAACGGCTGAACACCGGGATCGTGGATACCTTCGGCGGCCAGGCTGGCCAGCTCGTCCAGCTCCGCGAGGGTCGGCAGGCGCATCTCCAGCCGCGGGGTGCGCAGCCGCAAGCCGGACAGTGGCCAGTGGGTCAGCGTCATGCGGCCGATTATCCGGTCCGGCACCTGGACCGGCACCTCATTAACGCCGGGCCCGGTTAGCCAGGACAGAGCTGCGGCCCGGGCCGGGCTCGCCAGCCCGGGCCGGGTTAGCCAGGACGAGCTGCGGCCCGGGCCGGCTCGCCAGCCCGGGCCGGGTTAGCCAGGACGAGCTGCGGCCCGGGCCAGCTCGCCGGCCCGGGCCGCAGCCCTGATGGTGTTAGGACTACCGCGCCCAGACGCCGAAGGCGTCGTTGGAGCGGACCGCACCGTTGGCCAGCAGGCCATCCGACCACAGCGGGCTCGGGGAGACCCGGGTGGTCCCGGACGGAGGAACAAGGCCATTGCTGGTGGCAATGACCGGGCTGGTCGTCCACGGGCCCACGAAAGACCCCCTGGCGCCGCTGTAAGTAGTCAGCGCGCCCTGCAGGAACTGGTTGATCCGGAACGAGCGGATGAACGGCGGCAGCGCGATCGGCGTGCCGGTGCTGTCGGTGAAGTCATCCAGCGCGGCCGCGTGATCGTAGATCGGGCCGAAGGCCCGGGTCTTGTAGAACTGCGGCGTCCCGGACGTCAACGGCGGGGTGATCACGTAGCTGAGCTCGTTGCCAGCCTGGTTGAAGTAGATGCTGAAGTTGACGCCGTCGCCCTGGTTCACCCCAGCCAGGTTGAGGAAGTGCGAGAAGAACGGCCCACTCAGCGAGTTGTTGAACGCCTCGGCGAACGCCACCCAGGTGCCGGTGATACAGGTGTCGCCGAACGACCGGGCCACGATGCAGGACTCGATCCCGGCCCGGGTGTAAGCGTTACCGCCACCGGTGGGCTGGGTGAGCGACCCGTTGGAGAGCTGGATGTACTCCTGCGGGTACAGCCCGGTCAGGAACGAGGTGTCCGGGACCGTGATGGTCGAGGTGACGTAGCGGAAGTTCCGCCCGCTCGCCTCGTACCCCGCCGAGTTGGTCGAGCCTATGACCGGCCCGATCGTCTGCGGCTGAGCCTTGGTGGTCACGGCCGCGTTGGCAGCACCCGTGACCGCCAGGCCGAGAGTGGTAGCGGTGATGCCCGCTGCCGCGACAGCGACGAACGTGCTCATGATGCGGCTTCGCATCGGTAGGTTCCCTCCTGTGACGCCCGGGGACAAAGTCCGGTTTGGTCTAAGCGGGCGTTAACAGGACCTGTGCCCGGATTGCCCCCGTTGGTGGTTATCAGGTTGGCCCTGCCGCCCCTCAGGTATCACTTCCCTACTCTCCGTACTCTAATGATTACTCCATGACATGGTTTTTAACTTTGCAACAGCGCGCTGCCCGGGCCGGAGAACCCGGCCCGGGCAGCAGCAGTGAGATGAGTCCCCCGGCCAGGACCCGGAGGTCTGACCAGGCGGCGTTTTAGCGCGCCCAGACCCCGAACGCGTCGTTCGAGCGGATCTGGCCGTTGGCCACCAGGCCGTCCGACCACAGTGAGGTCGGCGCGACCCGGGTGGTGCCCAGCGGGTACACCAGGCCGTTGCTGGTGGCCACGACCGGGCTGGTCGTCCACGGGCCCGCGAAGGAACCCCGATCGCCGTTCTCGGTGGTGATGGCACCCTGCAGGAACTGGTTGATCCTGAAGGGCTGGACGAACGGCGGCAGCGCGATCGGCGTGCCGGTGCTGTCGGTGAAGTCATCCAGCGCGGCCGCGTGATCGAAGATGGCCCCGTAGGCCTGGGTCTTGTAGTACTGGGGCGTCCCGGACGTCGACGGCGGGGTGATCACGTAGCTGAGCTCGTTGCCGGCCTCGTTGTAGTAGATGCTGAAGTTGACGCCGTCGCCCTGGTTCACCCCGGCCAGGTCGAAGTAGTGCGTGAAGAACGGGAAGTTCAGCGAGTTGTTGAACGCCTCGGCGAACGCCACCCAGGTGCCGGTCGCGCAAGTGGTGTCGCCGAACGACCGGGCCACGACGCAGGGCTCGATCCCGGCCCGGGTGTAGGAGTTACCGCCACCGCTGAACTGGGTGAGCGACCCGTTGGAGAGCTGGATGTACTCCTGCGGGTACAGCCCGGTCAGGAAATCGGTGTCCGGGACCCTGATGGTCGAGGTGATGAAGCGGAAGTCCCGCCCGCTCGCCTCGTACCCGGCCGACGACGTCGAGCCGATGGTGGTTCCGATAGTGGGCGGCTGAGCCTTACTGGACACGGCCGCGCTCGCAGAGCCCGCGGCGGCAAAGCCGAGGGTGCTGACCGTGACGCCTGCCGCCGCGGCGGCAAAGAGCGTCCGGGTGATGCGTCTACGCATCGATTACTTCCTTCCCCTTTTGATGATTACCGGGCCGGATAAGGAATTTCGGAGGAGAGGCGGTAATTCTGGGACCGGCCCCGGACTTGCCTCATAGTGGTCTGCGATAAACGCCGACTACCCGCCCCGCCGAGTCCACCTGTGACCTTACCACGAGTAGTTAGTAGCTCACCTTGTGCAACATGCAGCATGTCACAGGTTCATCTGGACAGTGCCGGGAATGAAGTTAAGGCTGCGGATAGTGATCAATTCGGATCTGTTACTCGTGCCTTTTAGGCGCAGCAAACAGCCAGTTGGAATGTTTTGCGGAGATTAAATGGAAGACCTAAGGACGATTTATTACGCCCTGCCCGCGCGGCGCGGCCACGGTCCGCCCCTTCCATTCGCCGCCTCGTCCGCCGTAGTGCCGCCGGGCGGAGTCGGCGGTCATCAGGGCGTAGAGCCCCGCCACCAGCGGCAGCACGGGCGCCCGCCACCAGCCGAGCCGGTACAGCCGCAGCGCGGGCAGGAAGCTGAGGCTCATCCCGGCCCACCCGGCGAGCCCGGCCAGCGCGGTCCAGCCCGCGGCGGCCCCCCCGCCTGCGGCCAGGCTGGCCAGCCCGGCCACCGCGGCCACCGGCGGCAGCGCGTACAGCCAGAGCAGGCCGGCCAGGGTCAGCACCAGCAGGCCGGGCGAGTACCGCAGTTGCGTGTAGGCGCTGCGCGCGATCATGTCCCAGAGGGTGGCCAGCCGGGGGTAGGGCCGCAGGCTGCGTACCTCGGTGGTGAAACCCAGCCAGATGCGGGACGCGGACGGCGGGTGCTTCAGCAGCCGGCCCAGCGCCACGTCGTCGATGCGCGCGCCGCGGATCGGGTCCAGGCCCCCCGCCGCGACCAGCGTGTCGCGGCGGACCAGCATGCAGCCGCCGGCCGCGGCCGCGGTCCGGGCCGACGGCCGGTTGACCCGGCGGAACGGGTATAGCTGGGCGAAGAAGTAGACGAAGGCCGGCACGATGACGCGCTCCCACCCGGACTCCGCGCGCAGCAGCGCCATCTGCGAGACCAGCCCGCGATCATCGGCTACGGCGCCGCGGACCAGCGCGGCCAGCACGTCCGGTGCGTACCCGATGTCCGCGTCGGTGAACAGCACGTACTCGCAGTCCCCGGCGGCGCGCAGGCCACGGGCCATCGCGTGGACCTTGCCTGCCCACCCGGGCGGCGGTTCACCGGCCGTGGTGACCAGGAGCCGGCGGCCCGTCCCCGCCGCGAGTTCCGCGGCGGCGGCCGCGGTGCCATCTGTGCTGGCGTCGTCCACCAGCACCACCGAGAACTCCCCCGGGTAGTCCTGGGCGAGCAGGCTCGGCAGGGTGACCGGCAGGATGGCCGCCTCGTCCCGGGCCGGGACGACCGCCGTCACGCTCGGCCACCGGGCCGGGTCACGCGACGCGTCATGCGCGCCGGGGGGCAGACGCTGGTCTGTGCGCCAGTACCCGCCGTGCGCGGCGAGCAGGTACGCCCAGGTGAGAGCGGCCACCGCGGCGGCGCCGGCCAGGATCGGCATCCGCCAAGCCTGGCATATCGTCGCGCGGCGGACCGCTCTGCCCTCGGTCTCCCGGTCGCGCGGTTGACGGCGCGGGCCCCGCGCTGGGAGCGCGGCGGGTCAGCCCCGGGGCTGTCCGTCCTGCTGGCTGTCCCGGACGCGCACCACTTCGGCGCTGGCCTCCGGACCGGCAGCCAGGTTCTTCTTGATCGAGTCGAGGATGGTCAGCCCCTGGCCGACCAGGCCGGCCGCGATCTCGCTGAGCCCTTCCGCCCCGTTGAGCACGTTGACGTTGGCGCCGGCCAGGCCGTTCGCCGCTTCCTTGACGATCTGCGGGAGCTGGTCGATGAGCATCCGGTCCAGCGACACCCGGTCGTTCGAGGCCGCCGCCTCGGCCAGGATCCGCATCCGCTCGGCGTCCGCCTTGGCCAGGACCCGCACCTTCTCCGCTTCCGCCTCGGCCGGCCTGACCACCTCGGCCACCAGCTCGCGCTGGCGCAGCTCGGCCCGGCGCTGGGCCAGTTCCGCCTGGGCGTTGATGACCCCGATCTGGGTCTGCGCCTGGCTGAGCGGTCCCGCCTGGGACGCCTCGGCCTGCGCCTTGTCGATTTCGGCCTTGTACTGGGCCTGGACCACGGCGGTCTGCCGGGCGTACTCGGCCTGCTTGCGCTGTGACTCCTGCTCGGCCTGGGCGGCGGCCTGGTTGGCCTGGGCCTGGGCGATCTGCGCCTGGCGCTGGATCGCCGCCGTGTGCGGGGCGGCCATCGCGTCGATGTAGCCGGAGTTCAGATCGTCGATGGACTGGATCTGCAGCGAGTCCACGGTCAGGCCGATCTTGACCATCTCCGCCTTCGAGCCGTCGAGGACCTCACTGGCCAGCTTCTGGCGCTCGGTGACTATCTCCTCGACGGTCATCGACCCGATAATGGAGCGCAGGTGCCCGGCGAAGATTCGCCCGGTGAGCGTGGACATCTGGTCCTGGTCGGACAGGAAGCGCTGGCCGGCGTTGATGATGCTCTCCTCGTCGTTGCCGACCTTGAACGCGATCACCGAGCGCACGTTGAGGGTGATGCCCTGCTTGGTGACACACTGCTCGGCGACCTCGGCCTCGTTCATGGCCAGGGTCAGGTACCGGACCTTCCGGAAGAAGGGCGCGATGAACGCGCCGTGCCCGGTGACTACCCGGAACGGGGCGCCGTTGCGGCCACTCCTTCCGCCGGAAATGAGCATGGCCTCATCGGGTGCAGGGACGCGGTAGCCAAGCATTATCGAACTCCTTCAGACAGCACTGTTCGGTAAGGGTTCAGGGAACGGGTCGAGCGGGTCGGACCTTCCGGCTTGACACAGGTCCTCGCAGCTCAGGTCAGCTGACCCGGCCCCCGCTCCACACCCACCAACTTACGCCTGCCGGACCAGTCCAGCGCGGGCATTTGTCCGCCACCATGCCGTACTTCCCAGCCGCCCTGAAGCCAGTGACGCCACTGACCTCGAAGGCTTCGGGCGTACCCGCCGAGGCCCAGACCCCGCCTGCCGGACAATCGGCCCATGATCGCTGAGCGCACAAGTGTGAGCACTATCAGTAACCAAGCGGTACTGACTTATACGAATTGGCCAACGGGCGGTCTGAATGCAGCCTCGGGCAGACGGCTAGCCGGGCGCCCACGGCCAGCCGAGAGCGCGGTTGAGCCGGCAATTGGCCGGATTTAAGGAGTCCCAGCACCTTGCGCGTGTCGTGACGTACCGGATGTATCAGGACAACTACGCTCACCCTCGTGATCACGACAGCCGCATCGGTAATTGACCACGCCCACTCGGGCAACGCACTCCGCATTGCGCCGGTCCCGCTCGGCGCGTCCCCCCCAGATATCGGCGCGTCCTTCCCCAGATATAGGCCGGGGCGCTGACTCACAGGCAGGAAAGCCACTCATCACGGATGCGGGGGAGTAAACGTGTTTTCGAGCCGCAGGAGCGACCCGACGCACTCAGCTGGCGGCCCAGCCAGCAGGCGGGCGGATGCGGCGGACCGGCGTCCAGCCGCGCCCGCCCCGGTGCGGCATAGCTTCCCGGGAGCGAGGCACGCCGCCGCGGTGGGGATGGCGATTGCAGGTTCCGCGGGGCTGGTTATTGCGGGGTTGCCGGCCATTACCTCTGGGGTTGCCGCTGCGGCTGTAACACATTCTGGAGACCGGCGGGTGACGTATCTCGGACATTCGTTTCAGGTTCCCCGCGGCTGGCCGGTGATCAACCTCACTCATCACCGGGGGGCCTGCGTTCGTTTCGACCGCCACGCGGTCTACGTAGGACCTCCACCACGTAATCAGGGATGCCCCAGTCTGCTCGTCGGGACCACTGAGGCCATGCTCATCCAGCCCGCCTCCCGCCACGCGCGACCGGTCTCCGTCAAGAACGATGTGGCCAGGCGGATCACAGTCGTCGCGGGACGGATCCGCGTTACGGCCACCTTCGATACCCACCCGGCCGAGATCGACCGGATCCTGGCCAGCGCCGGGCTGCCGCCCCCGGTGACGATTCCAGCCAACGCGGCAGCCGCGCGGACCTCAGGGGCTGGGCAGGACCCGCTTGAGGTTCAGCGGGCCACCCGGGCACAGCTACCAGCGAGCGTCACCAACTACCGCGGGCGCGGCTTCGACACCTGCGCTGCGCCCAGCGAAGCCGCCATGCAGGCCTGGTGGAACCATTCGCGCTACCAGGCAGTCGGGGTCTACATCGGCGGCTCAGATGTAGCGTGTGCGCAGCCCAACCTGACCCGGTCCTGGCTCTCGGACGAGGCTGCGGTTGGCTGGCATTTCATGCCGATGTACGTCGGACCGCAGGCCGCCTTCGGTGAACTGAGTGCGTCAGCTGCTCACCAGGGAGCCAAGGCAGCGGCAGACGCGGTGCAACAGGCCAAGCGGCTTGGCTTCGGGCCCGGAACCCCGCTCTACTACGACATGGAGGCGTACAAACCCAGCCGGACCGGGCGTGTCCTGCAATTCCTTTCCGCCTGGACCACCGCGCTGCATGCGCAGGGGTACTCGTCCGGGGTCTACAGCAGCTCGACATCCGGAGTCACCGACCTGGCCCATCAGCTCGGGAACAGCAGGTACGCGGCGCCTGACGTCATCTTCGACGCGCTGTGGAACGGCGAGGCCAGCACTTACGACCCTGTGCTTCGCCACGGCAAATGGTCCCATCACCATCGGATTCATCAATACAACGGCAACGTCACGCAGACCCATGGCGGTACCACCATCCAGATTGATCAGGACTACCTGGATGTCGTGCAGTCCGCGAGCCAGTCGCCGTCCACGGTCACCTACCCGGCCGGGGCGACCGCGACCTGGTACAACGGGTGGGCGCTCGACACCTGTTCCGCACCGTCGCTGAAAGCGATCACGACGTGGCACAAATCGCCGTACCGCGCCATCGGCGTGTACGTCGGCGGAACCAATCTCGCATGCGGCCAGCCCGGTCTGACGGCGAAGTGGGTTACCGCGGTGTCAGCACAGAGATGGCGGTTGCTCCCGATCTACGTGGGCAGGCAGCCTCAGTGCCTCGCAAGGAACGGGCAGGCCAGGGCGGTCAAGGCCGCACCTCAAAAGGTCAGCCGTTCCGAGGCCGCGAGCGAGGGCACGTATGCTGCGGATAGCGCGGCCGCGAAGGGCGAAGCCCTCGGCATGCTTCGCGGCAGCGCCTTTTACGACTACATCGGGAACTACTCGACCGCCAACGCGGCCTGTACTAAAGCCGTCCTCACGTTTGTATCCGCGTGGACCAGAGAGCTGCACCGGCTCGGCTTCCTGGCCGGGGTTTACGTGAGTCTCAGCTCTGGCGCTCAGGATCTGTCGCGTGCTTACACCTGGAAGTCCTTTACCCACCCGGACGCGCTCTGGGTCAGCGGGGGCAAGAACCCGTCGCTGACCGGATGGACGGGCGTTTCCAGCAGCAAGTGGGCGGTTCATCAGCGGGCCAGGCAATATCGCGGCCCGCACAAAGAGACCTACGGCGGCGCCACGATGAACATCGACAGCGACAACGTCAACGCGCCTTCTGCCACCCTGGCCTATAACTACAAGGTAAGCAGCCGGGCCGGGCTCAACGGACGCACCGGCCCATCCACCTCGCACGCGATCACCAGGGTCCACGGCCCCGGTTCCACGCTGCAGGTCGTCTGCCAGGCGCCCGGCTCTGAGGTCAGCGGGACCAGGGTGTGGGACAAACTCACGGACGGGACCTACGTCACCGACTCCTACGTCAGCACCCGATCCAAGATTGGCTTTAGCGCACCCCTCCCCCGCTGCGGCTACGCCTACCAGGTGACGGCCTCCCCCAGTGTCAATGAGCGAAATGGGCCAAGCACGTGGTTCCGGATCGCAGACCAACTGCCGTACGGCGCCCTCGCCTGGGTGGGTTGCCAGAAGGCGGGATCGCAGATCAAGAGAACCCGGGTATGGGACAAGCTCCTGGACGGTCACTGGGTGTCTGACTCCTACGTGACCACCGCCAGCAAAACTACTTATAGCGGGCCCGCACCACGCTGCTAAAGACGCATCTCATCTGGTCCAGGCGTCAGCGGCCGGGCCGTCGGCGACGACGACCCGGTAGCCGAGGTCGAGTTCGCCGAGGCCAAGCAGGTGCCCGTAACGGCGCTCCCAGTCGCCGCTGCGCAGGTCGGCGGACAGGCGTGACATCCCGGACGCGCGCTCGGTGTCGCTGATGAGGGACAGCGCCGAGGTGGCACGCCAGATCGCCGGATCGAGGATCGCCTGCGGACGCCGCCAGTAAGCGGCCTCGAACCCGTCCGCGCAGTCCGCCGGGATCGGCACCGGAATCACCGAGACGCTGCCAAGCACCTCCGAGATGCGCTCCGGCGGGTAAGTGCGCCCGGCGACCAGGCGGCGGGCGGCGGGAAAGTAGTCGTGCAGCCACCAGGTCGTGTTCAGCAGCCCGTCGCTCCCGCCGAACAGGACGACCGGTCCGCGGGCGACCCTGCGCATCTCGGCCAGCCCCCGGGCTTTGCCGGTCCAGTGATGGATGCTCAGCACCGCCATCGCCGCGCCGAAAGAGCCGTCAGCGAACGGGAGCGCTTCAGCAATCGCGCGCACCGCAGGCGCGGCGTGCTCCGGGCGCTGGGCGGCCATGACCGCCGATGGCTCGACGGCCACGACCGGCCGGTCCCGCGGCTCGTACGACCCGGTGCCCGCCCCCACGTTCAGCACGCTGGCCGCGCCGCCGATCGCCGCGGCCAGCGCCGCGGCGATCCTCGGCTCCTCGCGGCGGCCGCCGGTGTACCCGGGACCGATCCGGTCATACACCTGCGAATGCGACACATCTTGAGTATGGCACGGAGCTGATCCCAAGATCAGGATGAAAAAGCCTCACTGTCGCCGGACTGGCTTCGCGGCGAGGCTGACCGGGAGACGCTCTGCTCGTCTTGCTAACGCAGGAAGAACACGTCTGTCTGACTGTGGACGGCACCGTAGGTGACGGTGGCCGTGTAAGTCCCGGGCAGCGCGGCCCGCCCTGGAGCGGGGCACCCCGGAGCGGAACGTACCCGATTCCACGAAATACGCTTCGTGAATGGCACGCCCTGCGTCAGCCGGACGATGTCCGAACTGGAGCGGTGCGCGCAGTCCGCCGGACTCCATTCATGTACCGGGCCGGACTCGACGACCATCTTGAGCGATAGCGGGCCCGCGTCAAAGGTACAAGTCCGGCCGCCGGTGTTGACTACATAGATCGTGAACCGTGGCTTGGCCGGCTGCGGGTAGGTCTGCTGGCCCCCATGCAGAGTGATGACTACGTCGCCGGCGGCGCAGTCGCTGCCCTGCGGACGTGCGCGCGTGTCCGCGCGATCTCCCCCCGTCTGCCGGGCCTTGGGCGTGGGCCGGGCCGTGGCCGCCTGCTGCGGCTTGGCCGTCTGCTGGGCGGTGGCCGTCTGCTGCGGCCTGGCCGTCTGCCGGGCCGAAGCCGCCGGGCCCACTGGCGTCGCAGCGGCTCCGGACACAGCCGGCTGGGTCGCGCTCGACGTCGCCGCGGCCGACGTCTGCCGGGGCGGCTTGGGGGCCGGGTCTTGCGGTGAGCAACTCCACACAAATACCCCGATAACGCCAATAACGCCCGCGAGCACGAGAACCCGTCGCCGCCAGTAGGGCTCCGTTCCGGCCTGCCTACCACGATTCACAGTGGAAGTATCGCGAGAATTGCCCAGATTCGCGCCTCGGCGCGCCGCTGACCGGCGAGGACGATCCCGGGATCGGGCTAGTGAGCCCCTCCCAGGTTGTGACCTGGCTGACGGGCGGACTCACGACGCACTACGCCAGCTGGTCAATTTCCCGGTCGAACGGGTCGGCCCACTCGCTGACGTCGACGTTGCGGTGGCCGCGCGTCTCAATGACGAGAACCGTCCGGCCCCTGGCGATCGGCTCCGCCGACCAGGCGATATAGGCCTCCGTGCCGCCCCGGATCTTGAGCAGTACCTCACCTGGCCCGGCCTGCCCGCGGGTGGCGATCGCCAGGACGCCGATGCTGCCGATCAGGGCGGCCTCCCCAGGCACACGCAACTCCTCAAGTCACCCCGGTTAGTGACTTCACACACTAGACCTGAGGGCGATCGGGCCGCGCTTTCTGGGTGGCCAGAACCACCTGAATCATCGGCTGCAGGCAGGCGGGGGCTACCCGGCCCGGGACCCGAGCGTGGCCAGGGCACGAGCGCGGGCAGGCGCCGAGCCCGGGCCGTCGCAGGCCCAGGACCCGGGCCCGGGAGCTGAGATCGGTCCAGAGAAAATCTCCGGCCCGGTGGAATAGCCGGCCGGGGGGCTGCGTTCTTAGACATCGCTGGTGTGTTCGTGTCCCCCGGGCCGCAACTCATCTGCCTTCGCGGAATACCGTCCGGCTGGAGCCGCGTTGTGCCACTCGCCGAGAGGCGACCGCACACCAGCGCTTAGCGCTGAGGCCCGCGGAGTTCGCTCCGCGGGCCTCAGCGCTGTTTTTCTCGGGCCGGTCTGCCCCGGGCCGACCTGGCCTAACCGAGCGGCCATCGCACGCCCGTGGCGGCCAGCACGTCAGCCCCGGTGGGCAGCCCCTGCTGAGCGCCAGGCTTCGTCACGGCCGTGGCGCCGACCGCGCAGGCGAGCCGGACCGCCTCGGGTGGCGCCGCTCCCGACGCCACCGCCACCCCCAGCGCGGCGACGAAGGCGTCTCCCGCCCCGACGCTGTCCACGCTGCGCACGCTGAACCCCGGCACAGCCAGCGCAGTGCCCGGGCCGGACGGGGCCGAGCCGGCCAGCACCGCCCCGTCCGGCCCCAGGGTGATCACCACATGGCTCGCACCCGACCCGGCCAGGTCGGCCGCGGCAGCCTGGGCCGCGGCCGGGCCGGCCACCGGCCGGCCAAGGATCGCGGCCGCTTCCGGGGCGTTGACGATCAGCCAGTCCACCCCCGCCTTCAGCACCCCGGACGCGTCCGGCGGGGCAGGCGCGAGGTTCAGCACCGTCGTCACCTGCGCGGCCCGCGCCAGGTCGAGCGCGGCCGTGAGGACCGGCACCGGGATCTCCGCGGACAGGACCAGCGCGTCGCTGGGCGCCGCGGCGGTCGCGGCGGCCTCCGGTGGCCCGGCCAGGCCGTTGGCCCCGGGCGCGACCGTGATGGAGTTCTCGCCGGTCGCGTCCACGGTGATCAGGGCGAGCCCGGACGGGACCCCGGCCAGGACGCGAACCGCGGTGATGTTGACCCCGGCCGCCTCCAGCGCGGAGCGGAGCGCGCCGCCGAACGCATCGTCGCCGCAGCATCCGGCCATCCGGACCGAGGCCCCCAGCCGGGCCGCGGCCACGGCCTGGTTAGCCCCCTTGCCGCCCGGCTGCAGCCGGGCGGCGGAGCCGAGCACCGTCTCCCCCGGCCCGGCCAGCCGCGGCACGGTGACCGAGATGTCCATGTTCAGGCTGCCCAGCACGGTGATCCTCGGGGGCTGCGGCATGCGTTCTCCTCACGGTGACGAGGTCCGGTGCGGTCACCGGGACAGTCAACCGCACCACCAGCGGACCGCGGCCCCGGCCGCGGCGGCCCGGGCGGACGCGTCCCGCTCGTCGGAGGCCCAGGCCAGGTAGCCGTCCGGCCGGACTAAAGCGGCGGCCGGCAGGCGCGTCCCGTCAGCGTGGGTGTACCGGACCTGCTTGACGTGGCCCGGCAAGTCGTCCCGCTTCACCCCGGCAGCCGGGTTCGCCTCCAGCAGCACGAAGCGCCCGTCATGAAACAAGTCGTACAGCCGGGTCGTGCTCCCCCCGGGCCCGGTCAGGCGGCCGTAGGGCAGCCGCGTCCCGGCCAGCGGATGGGACGCCCCGGCGGCGGCCGGACGGCCGGGCGCCGCGGTCTCCGGGTACCGGATGGCCAGCCCCGAGTACTCACGCGCCAGCCGGGCCTGGACCGGCGGCAGCGGGGCGACCATCCGGTGCGCGGCCCAGCGCAGCACCCGCCGGGGCGTGGTCCGGGCCGTATTCAGCCGGAACTGGCGGCCGGCCAGGGACAGGACGGCGGCGCCTACCGGATAGCGCTCCGCGTGGTAGCTGTCGAGCAGCCAGTCCGGGGCCCAGCCACCCGCTACTGCGGCCAGTTTCCAGCCCAGGTTGACCGAGTCCTGCAGGCCCGTGTTCATCCCCTGCGCGCCCGCGGGCGAGTGGGTGTGCGCGGCGTCACCGGCCAGCACGATCCGCCCGCTACGGTACGCCGGGACCTGGCGGCTTTCGCTGCGGTACCGCGCGGACCAGGCCATGTCGCGGGGACCGAAGTCCTGGCCGGCGACGCGCAGCAGGCTGGCGCGCACCTCCTCCAGGGTGACCGGCTCGGTCACCGGCACGTCGGCGCGCGAGTAGTCGTACAGCACCACCCGGCACGAGCCGTTCCGGAACGGGAAGACCAGCAGCATGCCCCGGTCGGACAGGTCGCCGTAGGCGTCGGTCATCGGCAGCCCGCCGAGGAAGAGGTCAGCCAGCAGGACCGAGCCCGGGTTGGGCGCACCGGGGAAGGGCAGGCCGGCCGCCTGACGGGTGAAGCTGCGCGTCCCGTCGCACCCGACCACGTAGGCAGCCCGCTCCAGGCCGCCGTCGGCCAGCAGCACCCGCACCTCGTCGGCGTCCTGCTCGATGCCGGTGACCTGGGCGGACCACCGGATCTCCGCACCCAGCCCGGTAGCCCGGGCGGCGAGCAGCGCCTCGATCTGGCTCTGCGGTATGTCCAGCAGGTAGGGGAAGTCCGAGTCAAGCCCGCGGAAGCTGATCGCGGCGCCTTTCAGCCCGAGCGGGAAGGTCGGGACGGCCAGCCCGGCCTCGGTGAACCGGCCTGCCTGGCCGCGCAGGTCGAGCACCTCCATGGTCCGCGCGTGCAGGCAGATAGCCCGTGAGTCCGATCGCAGCCCGCCGCGCCGCTCGAGAACCAGGCAGGGCACTCCGGCCAGGGCCAATTCGGACGCCAGCATCAGGCCGGTGGGACCCGCTCCGACCACGATCACCTTGCCTGGCCGTGCATCCCGCACGTGTCCTCCCGTACCAGTAGCGGGCTCCACGCACCTCCGGCACGACTGCGGGCAAATAGGTGGTCCGGGCGCCTCCAATGGGGCATAACTTAAGCGATTAGTGCAGCGAACGGTAACGAGCACGCTAGCCGGGACACAAAAACGCGATTCGGGTACGGTGGGGAAGATCACATCGCTTCTGTCCAACGTCTCCGTGCGGACCCTCATCCTGGGCATCGATGAGACCGGACGGGTCATTCAGCATGACCGAAACGCCCCGGAGATCCTGCCCCTGGATTCGGCCGAGCTGGTCGGGGCGCACCTGAGCGACCTGGTCGCCACGCCGTCCACGGCCGACTCGGCTCTTACCACTTTGCTGGACGCGGTCCGCGACGGCCGGGAAGCCACCGCGGTGCTGCCGATCGGGACCCGGGAGGGCCGCCGGGTCGAGACGGTGGCCAGCGTGCAGCCGATGCTCGGGGAGACCCCTGGCCTGGCGGCCCTGGCCGTCCTGAAGATGCCGCCGACCCAGCACGAGCGGTTCGTCGACCCGGCCCTGATGCGGCACTCGCTGCTGGACGACACCTTCCGGCAGATCGGGGCCACGCTCGACCTGGACCAGGTGGCGCGGGGCCTGATCAACATCCTGGTGCCCCATTTCTGCACCGCGGCCGGCCTGCTCGTGCTGGAGAGCGTGGCCGCCGGGGACGAGTTCCCGGTCAACCCCGCGGACGGCTCCCAGCTGCTGCGCCGGCTCGCGGTGGCCACCGACGACGGCTCCCCCGGCTGGGACGCCACGTTCCCCACCGGGGAAGTGCTGCTCTACCCGCCGGGCACCCCGTACGTGGAATGCATGGACACCGGCAAGCCCGTCCGGGTGGCCACGATGAACCACCAGGCGGCGGTCAGCATCGCCGAGTCGTGGCTGCGGCGGCCCGTCGCCGACCTGCTCTCTGAGTCGTCCATGCTGCTGCTCCCGCTGGCCACCAGGGACGCCTCACTCGGCTTCTTCGTCTGCACCCGCACGCCCGGGTACCGGCCATTCGACGACTACGACTCCGACATCGGCATGGAGTTCGCGTCCCGGGCCGGGATATTCATCGACAACGCGCGCCAGTACAACCGGGAGCGCACCACCGCGCTGACCCTGCAGCGGAGCCTGCTGCCGACCGGGCTGTCCCATCCCTCGTCGGTGGACGTGCAGCACCGCTACCTGCCGGGCAGCAAGCTGATCGAGGTCGGCGGCGACTGGTACGAGTCGATCGCGCTGCCCGGGGCCCGGGTCGCGCTGGTGGTCGGCGACGTCGCCGGGCACGGTGTCCGGGCGGCGGTGACCATGGGGCGGCTGCGCACCGCGATCCATACCCTGGCCACCCTCGAACTGCCGCCGGCGGACTCGCTGCAGCAGCTCAACGAGCTCATGACGTCGCTCGGTGAACGGGAACCCCACTTCGCGACCTGCGCCTACGCGCTCTATGACGCGGTGACCGGAAGCTGCGAGATGGCGTCCGCGGGACACCTGCCGCCGCTGCTGGTCCGGCCCGACGGCGTCGGCGAGTTCCTGGACACCAGCCCGGCCCCGCCGCTGGGGGTGGGCGAGTTCCCGATCGAGAGCCGGACGTTCCAGATCGAGGACGGCAGCCTGCTCGTGCTCTACACCGACGGCCTGGTCGAAGACCGGCAGCGGGATATCGACGACGGGCTCAACTTCCTGCGTGACGTCTTCGACGGGAAGGCCGTCAGGTCCTCGCTCGACGATCTGTGCCGGGCGGCGCTGGCCGGCGTGTACGCCCATCAGCAGCGCGACGACATCGCGATCCTGATCGCCCGGCTGAGCAAGATCCCCGCCGATCATCACGTCGGCTGGACGCTGCCGGCCGAGCTCACCTCGGCGTCCCAGGCGCGCGGCCTGATCCGCGAGCCGCTGCTCCGGTGGGGCCTGGCCGAGCTCCTGCCCACCACCGAACTGCTGGTCTCCGAACTGGTCACCAACGCCATCCGGCACGCGGCCGGCGAGGTCACGCTGCGGATGGTGCTGGAGGGGACGCTGGTCTGCGAAGTGCTCGACAGCTCCGGCGCCCTCCCCCGGCTGCGCCACGCCGGGCGCGACGAGGAGTGCGGCCGCGGCCTGGAGGTGGTCAGCCAGCTTTCGCAGCGCTGGGGTGCGCGGCGGACCCCGCAGGGCAAGATCGTCTGGTGCGAGCAGGCCCTGCCGCCCGCGCCCGAAGGCAGCCCGCCCGAAGAGACGACGGCGGAGCCGGCCGGGTCAGCGCCTGACTGACGGCCCTGACCGCGCTGCCGCACTCACGGGCCAGATCAGGCCGGGGCGCCCCGGGTGTCCTGCCTGATCGACAGCTTGCCGTGCTGCATGATCCCGATCCGCTGGGCGCGGCGGGCCACGGAACTGTCGTGCGTCACCAGGACGAGCGTGAGCCCGGTGTCGCGCCACAGCTTCTCCAGCAGGCCCATGATGTCGTCCCGGGTGCCCTCGTCCAGGTTGCCGGTCGGCTCGTCGGCCAGCAGCACCTTGGGCTCCTTGACCAGCGCGCGGGCGATCGCCACCCGCTGCTGCTGGCCTCCGGACATCTCTCCGGGCAGGTGCCGCAAGCGCTCGCCGAGACCCATGTTCTCCAACGCCGCCGTGGCGCGGGCCCGCCGCTCCGCCGCCCCGGCGCCCAGCGGCACCAGGGCGACCTCCACGTTCTCCAGCGCGTTCAGCGTCGGGATCAGGTTGAAGGTCTGGAAGATGAACCCCATCGAGGTGGCCCGGACCTTCGTGACCTGGGTCTCGCGCAGGGCGGCGAGGTCCTGGCCGTCGAACTCCACGACGCCCGAGGTCGGCCGGTCCAGCCCGCCGAGGACCTGCAGCAAGGTGGTCTTGCCGTGCCCGGTCGGGCCCTGGATGGCCAGCCACTCGCCGTCCTCGATGACCAGGTCCACGCCGGCCAGCGCGTCGACCGTGGTCCGGCCCTTCTGGTACTTCTTGGTCACGCCCGTCAGCTTGTACATGATCCCTCTCTCGGCTCTCTTTCTGGCGGTCGCCGCTGCGGCGCCGGCCGCTGAAGCGGTTACTCGACCCTGGACAGCGCCGCGGCCGGGCGCAGCCGGGCGGCCCGCCAGCCGCCGAAGCCGCCGGCGATGAGGCCGCCCGCGATGGCCAGCACCACCGCGAGGACCACCGCGCCGATGGTCACCGGCGCGCTCAGGTGAACCGTCACGCTGTGCGCGGCCGCGTCGGCCCGGCCGAAGAAGCCGCCGGGCCGGGCGGCACCACCGAAGCCGCCACCGCCTCCGCCGCCCCCGCCGAAGCCGCCGCCGCCGCCGAAGGTCCGGGCCCCGCCCGGGGTGGCCGAGCCGGTCGTCTGCCCCACCGACGCGGTCAGCGGCCGGGCGAGCTTTTCGACCAGGGTGGCCCCGGCGAAGCCGAGCGCGACCCCGACCACGCCGCCGACGATGCCGATGGCGATCGACTCACCCATGACCTGGCCGACGATCCGCCGGCTGCGCCAGCCGAGCGCCTTGAGCGTGCCGAACTCCCGGACCCGCCGGGCGACAGCGCCGCTGGTCAGCAGGCTGGCCAGCAGGAACGCGGCGATCAGCACCGCGATGGCCAGCCACTTGCCGAGGTTGTTGGCCAGGCTGGCCGCGCTGGACAGCGACCCGGTCACCTCGCTGGCCAGGCTGCTCGAGGTGGTCACCGTGGCCTTGGGGAGCATCCCGGAGATCTCCCCGGCCACGCCGCTGATGTTCGAGGCGCTGTCAGCGGCCACGTAGATCGTGTTCACCTTGCCCTTCAGGCCGGCCAGCGCCTGCGCCCGGGCCAGCGGGATGAACACGTCGGAGGCGTCGCTGCCCGCGCTGGCCACGCCCACCACCTTGAAGCTGGTCTTGGCGACGGTGACGGCCGAGCCCACGCTCAGCTTCTTCTGGGTCGCGTAGTCGGCGTTGACCACGGCCACGTTCGCGGTGGCGTCGGAGGACGCGAACGTGCGGCCGGACTTGAGCTTGGCCGAGCTGAGCGGCCCGAGGGCGCCGGTGTTCAGGTTGACCCCGCTGACCGTGAACGAGCTGGACTTGAAGTTGCCGCGGAAGAACCCGCCTCCCCCGCCGCCTCCCCCACCGCCGCCACCGCCACCGAAGCCGCCGCCGGTCCCGCCGCCCGAGGTGTTGATGGCGGGGATCTTCCCGGTGATGACCGCGTCGGTCAGGCTGAGCGCCCCGGCCGCGCCGGCCACGTGGGTGAGTCTCCCGATGCTGGTGACCGACGACGCGGCCAGCGTCCCCTGGCCGATGCTGGTCAGGTTGTCAATGTCGATCTTCGTGCCGGCCGCGGGCCGGGTCCGGTTTCCCACCCGGCCCCGGAACCCGAAACCGGCCGGGCCGCCCGAGCCCGCCGTGGGCGTCTGGGTCACCGTGATGTCGGTCCCCACCCCGTACAGCGAGTGGAGCACCGTGGCCTGGGCGTTCTTGACCCCCGACGAGGCCGCGGTCACGGTGATCACCAACCCGATTCCCAGGGCCAGCCCGAGGGCGATGAAGGTCGCCTGGCGTATCCTCCGGCGCAACTCACGCCGGAGATAGGTGAAGAACATGGGGACTCCTCCGGGAACGCCCGCATCACCAAGCGGGCCGATGCTGAACCTGGAAAATGCGCGGGCGCACCTGTCGCCACATTGCGTGACGCCACATTGCGTGCGAGCTAGATCCTGGCGGTCATTCCTGAATGGTTGCTGCAGGCCGTCTGCGGGATCGCCGTATTCCCGGGCTCGATCAGGTCACGGCCGCGCCCAGCGGGCGTTAGAGAATCGGGGTGGGGTTGTTCTAGTGCTGGGCCCGGGCGGTGTAGAGACGAAGCCACAGGCCCTTTATGTCCCAGCTGTGGATCAGCCGGAAGCCCAGGCCGTCCAGGACCGGGACGGGCTCAGGCGTAGTCCATTCCACGACCCAGAGCCTGGCGACGCGGGTCAGCCGCTGCCGGATGACCGCCGCGGAGGCGTACGTGCCACCCAGGGTGGCGGACTGCTGCGGCGAGGCACCGGCGCTGACGTCCCGCAGCCGGGCCAGCCCGTACGGATAGGCGCCCTCGAGAGTGCGTTCCCCGCTGCCTTTCCGCGGCCCGGTCTGGGCGCTGATGTTCAGCAGCGCGTCCCCGGGCCGCTGATAGCGGGCGACCAGGTGGTCGGCGCGGCGGATGTTCACGTCGTGCCCGTCCGCGCGGCGCTCGGCGAACTGGCTGTGCAGCCCGGTCAGCACGATCACGACGAACGCCACTGGCCCCGCGTACCGGCCGAGCGCGGCCAGGGCCGCCCCGATGAGCAGCGCGGCGGCCGGGATGCAGTAGACGATGTAGCGGAAGATGTAGACCGGGTGGATCACGGAGGCGGTCAGCAGGATGGCCGGCGGCAGGAGCAGCCACGGCAGGGCCATGCTGAGCAGCCCGGGCGGCCAGTGAGCCGACCGCCGCGGGCCGTCAGCTCCCGGGCTGGCCCGCCCGGAGCTGACCACCCCGGTGCTGACCAGCACTGCGCAGGCGACGATGACCAGCACGACCAGGAACAGGACGGTGTCGCCGACCAGCCGCTCCACGCTGAGCAGGGAGTACAGGCCAGGCGGCTTGATCCAGTGGATCTGGCGCAGCTCGCTGTAGCCGGCCACCGCGACCGGGCTGACCAGGATCACGGTGACGACGACGGCCGCGGCCCAGCGCAGCACGAAGCCCCGGTCGACCCGGTACTCCCGGCGGGACCAGGCCAGCGTGACCGCGTGGGCGACCACGAGGAGCAGGCCGAAGAGGTTGGTGAGGCCGAGGGCCACCAGCGTCACGCCGTAGGCCAGCAGCCAGCGGCCCCGGGCGGCGTCCTGCTGCAGCGCACCGGTCTGGAGAGCACGGAGCAGGAAGTAGCTGGCCACGCAGGCCAGCGCGGTCAGCACCGCCCCTTCCCTGGCGTTCTCGGCGAACCAGCTGACCTGGGGCAGGAACGCGAAGGTCAGTCCGGCCGCGAGCCCGGCCCAGCAGGAGACCAGCCGCCGGCCGAGGAGGGTGACCATGGCCGCGGCGACGGCCATGGCGATCGCGGACGGCAGCCGCACCGCGAACTCACCGCTGCCGCCGATCCGGACCACGACCCAGATCAGCGCGTAGTAGGCACCGTGCACCACGTCGACGTGGCCGAGCATGCTGACCAGCTGGGGGAAGCTCCGGTGCACCGCGGCCAGCGTCGCGCTCTCGTCCCGGGTGAAGGACGGCCCGGTGATCTTGTACAGGCCGACCAGCAGCGTGACCAGGGCCGCCACCAGCGGCAGCCAGGCCGGGCCCGGGTCGGGGCGGTCCCGCCGGGTAGTCGCCCCGGTCCGGCCCGTTCCCTGCCCGTCAACGACGGCGGGGGGCGTGGAAGCCGACAATTCGCTGTCCTCACCAAAGCGGCGGCGGGATCGCCGACCCCCCAGGAACGGCCGGAATTGCCCGAATTCCCACACCGTACGTGAGCTGGCGGTGCCGCTTTCGCGATCACCTGTCGCTTTGGTGATACCACTGGAGAAAAAAGGTCGAGCCGTGACCGGAAGCCGGTCTGGCTTTACCTAGGCACGCTGCCGCGCGCGGCTTTCCGCCGCGCGCGGCACTGCTACTACTAGATGCCGCTACTTCTAGATGCCGCGCCCGGCGCGGATGGTCTCGCGCAGCGACCCCATGGTGGCCAGCACCGCGGACGGCTCGTACCCGCAGTGCGCCATGCAGTTCGCGCAGCGCGGGTCCTTGCCGCGGCCGTAGGAGTCCCAGTCCGTGGTCTCGAGCAGCTCCTTGTACGTCTTCACGTAGCCGTCGGACATCAGGTAGCAGGGCTTCTGCCAGCCGAGCAGGGAGTAGGACGGAATCCCCCAGGCGGTGCAGGCGAAATCGGCCTTGCCCTCCAGGAAGTCCAGGAACAGCGGCGTGTGGTTGAGGCGCCAGCGCTTCCGGTTACCGTTGTCGAAGGCCTTCTTGAACAGTTCCCTGGTCTCGGTGACCCCGAGGAAGTGCTCCTGGTCGGGAGCCTTCTCGTAGGCGTAGGCGGGCGAGATCTGCATCTCGTCGATGCCCAGGTCGTCGTTGAGGTAGTTCAGCACGTCGATGACCGTCTGCGGGGTGTCGGTGTTGAACACGGTGGTGTTCGTGTTGACCTTGAACCCCCGCGCCTTGGCGTCCTTGATCGCCGCGACCGCGTCGTCGAACACGCCCTCCTTGCAGACCGACTCGTCGTGCCGCTCCTGCAGGCCGTCGATGTGCACGACCCAGGCGAAGTACGGCGACGGCTTGAACTTCTCGATCTTCTTCGGCAGGAGCAGCGCGTTGGTGCACAGGAAGACGAACTTCTTGCGCTTGATCAGCTCGTTGACGAGCACGTCGATCTGCGGGTGCATGAGCGGCTCGCCACCGGCGATGGACACCATCGGCGCGCCGCACTCCTCGATGGCCGCCAGCGCCTGCTCGACGGGCATCCGCTGCTTGAGCAGGGTGTGCGGCTGCTGGATCTTCCCGCAGCCCGCGCACTTCAGGTTGCACGCGAACAGCGGCTCCAGCTCGACCAGCAGCGGGAACTTCTTGGTTCCGGTCAGCTTCTGGCGCATCAGGTAAGAGCCGATGCGCAGGCTCTGGCGTAGGGACACGCTCATGACTGCCTAACCTCCTTGGGCAGGCTGAATCGGATGTTCTCAGTTGTGATCACGCGCTCGCTGACCTCGACGGTGCCGAGGCCGCGCAGCGCGGTGATGATGTCCTGGACGACCGCCGGGGGCGCGGACGCGCCCGCGGTCAGCCCGATCGTGGACACCCCGGCCAGCCAGCTCAGCTCGATGTCGGACGGGCCGTCGATCAGGTAGGCGGTGGTACCCGCCCGCTGCGCGGTCTCCACCAGCCGCACAGAGTTCGATGAGTTCGCCGACCCGGCCACCAGGAGCAGGTCGGCTTCGGCCGCCACGGCGCGGGCCGCGCGCTGCCGGTTCGTGGTGGCGTAGCAGATGTCGTCGCTGCCCGGCGCGCGGGCCGCCGGGAACCGCTCGCGCAGCGCCTCGGCGATGTCCGCGGCCTCGTCCGCGGCCAGCGTGGTCTGCATGAGGTAGGCCACCTTGCCCGGGTCGGGCGGCTGGAGCGCGCCCACGTCCGCGGCGGTCTGCACCAGGGCCACCGAGTCCGGGGCCTCGCCGAGGGTGCCCTCGACCTCCTCGTGCCCCTCGTGCCCGATCAGAGCGACCAGGTACCCGTCTGAGGCGAACCTGCGCGCCTCGGCGTGCACCTTGGCCACCAGCGGGCAGGTGGCGTCCACCGTGGTCAGGCCGCGGCGGTCGGCCTCGTCCCGGACCGAGGGGGACACGCCGTGCGCGGAGAAGACCACGCTGGCGCCGTCGGGCACCTCGCTGAGCTCGTCGACGAAGATCGCCCCGCGCTCCTCGAGCCCGGCCACCACGTGCGAGTTGTGCACGATCTGCTTGCGGACGTAGACCGGCGGCCCTTTCTGGTCGAGGGCCCGTTCGACGATCTCGATGGCCCGCTCCACCCCGGCGCAGAACGACCGGGGCCCGGCCAGCAGGACCTGCCGCTCGCCCGCCGCCGCGGCCCACCGGGCCAGCGCCGGCCCGGCGGCCCGCAGGGAGCGGAGCGCGGCCAGCCCGCCGCCCAGCGCCCCGGGGCTGACCAGGGGCCGGTCCGGGGTGTCCGAGACGGCCCGGACCACGGCCAGCGGCCGGCCGTCCGCCGCCCGGGCCAGCACGGCCGACTCCATGTCCGCGACGAGGGCCCCGGTCGCGGCCAGCCGCTCCCGCTCGGGCCCGCGGACCAGGTGGTCCACGGTGCGGACCGGGCCGACCCGGACCCGCAGCCCGGCCCGGCGCAGCTCGCCCGCCAGCAGCGCGGCGGACGCGCACGGGATGACCGTGTGCCCGTCGGTGACCTCGCTGGCGACCACGAGATCGCCGGGCCGCAGGTCGGCGGCCAGCCCGCCACCGACGCCGGCTATCGCCATCGCGGCGAACGGCTGGTCGCGCAGCATGGTCTCCCGGGCGCCGGACCGGCGCGGCCCGTAGCCGGTCACCACGACCCGGACCGCGCCCGGGCCCGGGTTGCGCAGCCCGCGCCGGACCGCCCGGGCCTCCAGCCGCAGCGGGGTGCAGACCAGCAGCCCGGGCCCGGTCACCGGGGTACGCCGGGACCGTGCGCCGGCCACCTGCAGGCGGGTCATGACGCACTCCTCAGGTAGCGGCCCAGCGCGGTCACCGGGAAGACCAGCCGGTACAGGTGGTAGTTGATGTAGAAGTCACCGGGGAAGCCGGTCCCGGTGTACTCCGGCTCGTCCCAGGTCCCGTCGGCGCGCTGATGCTCGGCCAGCCAGCGGATCCCGGCCTCGGCGGCGGGCCCCGGCGGCCCCGCGGCGAGCAGGCCCAGCAGCGCCCAGGCGGTCTGGGACGCGGTGGACGTGCCCCGCCCGGCCAGCTGGGGGTCGTCATAGGAACGCATGTCCTCGCCCCAGCCGCCGTCCGGGTTCTGGTGTTCTTCCAGCCACTGGACGCCGCGGCGGATGACCGGCTTGGACGGCGGCACCCCGGCCGCGACGAGGGCCGGCAGCACCGCGCCGGTGCCGTACACGTAGTTGGCGCCCCAGCGGCCGAACCAGGACCCGTCCTTCTCCTGCGCCCGCAGCAGCCAGACCACGCCCCGGCGGGCGGCCCGGCTGCCCGCCTGGCCTTCCGCGGCCAGCGCCTCGACCACGTGGGCGGTGACGTCGGCCGACGGCGGGTCGATGACCGCGCCGAAGTCGCAGAACGGCAGCTTGGTCACCAGCGTGGACGTGTTGTCGGCGTCGAAGGCGCCCCATCCGCCGTCGGCGGACTGCATGCCGGTGATCCAGCGCAGGCCGCGCCCGATCGCGGGGTGCCGGGGCTGCCCGGCCGGCGCCGGCTGCCCCGGCGCGGTGCGCCGGAGGGCGAGCACGGCCTCCGCGGTGTCGTCGATGTCGGGGTAGCCGTCGTTGTCGAACTCGAACGCCCAGCCGCCCGGCTCCAGCCAGGGACGGCGGACCTGCCAGTCACCCGGGCCGGGTATCTCCTCCTCCAGCAGCCAGTCCGCCGCCCTGGTCATCGCGGGGTGGTCGGGCGGCAGCCCGGCGTCGGCGAGCGCGACCACCGCCAGCACGGTGTCCCACACCGGCGACTGGCAGGCCTCGAGCCTGCGGATCGGGCCGTCGGGGGTGTCCTCGTAGATGGTGAACCGGTCCAGCCCGGCCAGCCCTCGCTTGATCACCGGATGACTGAGCCCGTAGCCGAGCAGGTGCAGGGCCATCAGTGAGTACACCCAGGGCGGCTGGATCCCGCCCCAGCAGCCATCCTGCTCCTGCCGGGCGATGATCCAGTCGGCGCAGCGGCGCAGTGCGGCCCGGCGCATCGCCCGGACCGGCCGGGCGCGGTGGCCATGCCGCTCGGCCACGTGCAGCACCCGGTCGAGCCCGCCGAAGGCGAGCTCCCAACCGGTCCGGTCCGCGGCCTGAGACGGCTTGCGGGCCCGGTCACCTGGCCCGTCGTGGGCAGGTGGCCGGATTTCGTCCAGGCCGAAGGGGAGGGACCGGACCGGGCGGAGCGAGCCCACCACGGTCAGCGGCACAATCGTCTGCCGCGCCCAGCAGGCCCAGTCGTACACATTAAGCGGGAACCAGGTAGGCAGGTACACCATTTCGGGAGGCATCACCGGCAGGTCGTCCCACGACCACTGGCCGAAGAGGGCGAGCCAGATCCTGGTGAACACCCGGGTGGCCGCGATCCCGCCCTGGGACCTGATCCATTCGGCCGCCCTGGTCATGTGCGGCGCGCTGGGCAGCTGCCCGGCGAGCCGCAGCGCGACGTAGGCCTCGACGGTGGTGGACAGGTCACCCGGCCCGCCGAAGAAATTGGCCCAGGTTCCGTCGGCCCGTTGCTGGGACGCGATCCACCGGCCCGCGGCGGCCGTCTCCTCGTCGGTGCGGATGCCGAGGAACTGGCGCAGCAGCAGGTCCTCCGCGTCCATCGTGACGTTGGTCTCCAGCTCTCCCTGCCACCAGCCCTGCTCGTGCTGGAGGCCGAGCAGGTGGTCGCGGGCACGGACCAGAGCGGCCTCCGCGCCGGAGAGCGCCGGGGGACCGTCAGATCGCGCGTGCGTCACTGTCATCGTCTCGCCTCGCCTTCACCACGCCGCCCCCCACCAGCATCCAGCTCACCAGTCACTCCAACCGCCGGGCTCACGTCGGCACTGAACCTCGTTCAGCACCACTGGGCCCTCCACTGCGGCCCACATCAGGGGTCAACCGGTCAATCTCCCGATCGCCGTGACCCCACGGGCGCCATCACCATTGGCGCGCCGTGATGAACTCGGCGATCCCCGCGAACTCGGCCCGCACGTCGTCGGGCATGTCCGTCTCGGTCAGGCATTTCTCCGCCGCGGCCAGCTGCGCCGCGGCCTCGTTCTCGGTCCAGTCCTTGCCGCCCGCCTCCTCCACCAGGCGGGCCGCCTGCAGCAGGTCGTCCTCGCTCAGCGGCTCGGTCCTGGCCAGCAGCCCCGCCAGCTCCTCCGCAGCCGCGGACCCGCTGGTCAGCGCCGCTACCACGGGCAGTGACTTCTTCCTGGCCCGCAGGTCGGCCCGGACCGGCTTGCCGGTCACCTCGGGCGCACCCCAGATGCCGAGCATGTCGTCGGTCAGCTGGAAGGCCAGCCCGGCGTGGGCGCCGAAGCCGGCCAGGCCCATGGCCAGTCCGGGCGGCGCGCCGACGTGGATGGCCCCGATGCTGCACGCGCAGGCCATCAGCGCCGCGGTCTTGTCTCCGGCCATGGTCAGGCACTCGGCCAGGTTCACGTCGTTGCGCTGCTCGAACGCCAGGTCCGCGCCCTGTCCCGCGATCAGCCGCAGGACCGAGGCGGACAGGCAGCGCGCCGCCCAGATGCCCTGGGCCGCGGTGTCCTCGAGCAGGATGTCCTGCGCCAGCGCGAGCAGGGCGTCGCCCGCCAGGATGGCCGCCCCGACGCCGTGCACCGTCCAGGCCGTGGGCCGGTGCCTGCGCTCGGTGTCCCCGTCCATGATGTCGTCGTGCAGCAGGGAGAAGTTGTGCACGAGTTCGACCGCGACCGCGGCGGGCACGCCCCGGTCCGGCGACGCCCCGGCCGCCCGCGCGGACAGCAGCGCCAGCGCCGGGCGGAGTGCCTTGCCCGCCCCGCTGCCGTCCAGCCCCAGGTGATAGGCGGCGACGGTACGGACCTCCGGGCTGAGCCGGTCCACCGCCGCGGCGATGGCCGGGCCGACGAGGTCACGGGCGGTCTCCACGCCCGCGGGCATCACGGCGGTCACGACGCGGCCCCGGCGACCTCGGCCGCTCGCGTGGCCACGGGCACCCCGTGACGTGATTGGGTCATCTCGCGCCGCAGCTCTCGCGCTGCGGACAGTCCGCTTCGCACGGCACCCTCCATCGTGTCGGGCCACCCGGTATTGGTCCACGCGCCCGCGAGCACCAGGCCAGGCAGTCTGGTCGTGGCTCCCGGACGCTTCTCGCCACAGCCGGGCTCCTGCCGGAACGTAGCCCGGCGCTCCCTGGTGACGAAGAAGTCAGTGATCCGCGCGTCACGCGCGGCGGGGAAGATCTCTTCCAGCGCCGGGACGAACCGCTCCCGCAGCTGGGCCGCGGGCGTGTCCACGACGTCGTCCGCGGCCGACACGGAGACGGCCAGGTACTGCCCGGCGTCCAGCCCCGAGGGCCCGGTGCGGTCGAAGACCCACTGCACCGGCGAGTCCACCGCGGCCGCGAACGGCAGCGAGGTCACCTGCCGGTCGTAGAGGACGTGCACGTTGACGATCGGGGACGCGCCCAGCTCGCGCCAGCGCTCCGGGCCCGGGCCGGGCGCGGCGGCGCCGGCGGGCAGCAGCCGGGCCGCGGCCTCGGGCGGCACCGCCAGGACTACTCCGTCCACCGCGGCCAGGTCGGTGCCCGGCTGGCCGGTGCCGGGCTCGGCTGGTGCCGGGCTCGCTGGTGCTGGGCGGCGCGGCGCTCACCCCGCGGTCGGCCAGCTGCACCCGGAAACCGCCGCCGTCCAGCGGCTGGACCGAGGTCACCTTGGCCCCGAGCCGGACGCTGGCGCCGAGCTGGCCCAGCAGCCGCGCGGCGGCCTGGCCGTGCAGGTCGCCGAGCGGGATGGCTGGCGTGCCGATATCCGCGGCGTCCCGGGCGCCGAGCAGCGCGGTGCGGACCACCGTGGCGGCCAGCGAGAGGTTGGCGTCGTCCCCGGCTACGTTCAGCGCGGAGACGGTGAACAGGTCCCAGAGCACCCGCCGGGCGCGTTCGCTCTGCCCGTGGGCCGCCAGCCAGTCCCCCAGCCGCTGGGCGTCCAGACCCGGCCGGGCCGGATCGAGAAAGCGCATGGCCAGCGCCGCCCGGGTGACCCGCAGCCGCTCGGCCGGCGACAGCAGCGGGTAGCTGACCAGGGCCTGGCCCATGTGCAGTGGGCCGGGGAGCCGGGTCCGGCGCAGCCGGGCCTGGCCGTGCGGGCCGAGCACGGCGACGTCGAAGCGGTCCTGCAGCGACACCGAGCCGGTCATCCCGAGCCGGGCGATCAGCTCCCGGTAGGCCGTGCAGCAGCCCAGGAACACATGCTGGCCGTTGTCGACCACCAGCCCGCCCCGGGTGAAGGAGCACGTCGCCCCGCCCAGCCGGGGCCGGGACTCGAGCAGCGTGACCCGGGCACCCGTCTCGCGCAGCGCGATCGCGGCGGTGATCCCGGCCAGGCCGCCGCCGACCACCACCACGTGGCGCCCGGCACTGGGCTGGCCGGCACTGGGCTGGCCGGCACTGGGCTGGCCGGCACTGGGCTGGCCGGGCGCTGAGCGGCTCGCTGCTCATCAGGGCGCTCCCGCGGTCGTCGTGGACCGGGACGGCCCGCTGCGGCCGGACCGCAGGCCGGCGCCGGCCAGTGACCTGACCGCCACCATGGCCTTCTGGCCGGGTGAGAGGGAGACCCGGCGCTGCAGGACGAGCTGCGGCGCGGCGGCGATGCTCTGCAGCAGGCGGTAGTAGATGCCGGCCATGGCGCCGGTGCAGGCGGCGCTGCGCCGGTCCAGCATCGGCATCAGCCGCAGCCCGCGCGCGTACCAGTCGCGGGCCCGCCCGGCCTCGAAGGCCACGAGGTCCACCAGCTTCGGGTCGGCGGCCGCCCAGCCGGAGATGTCGGGGGGCAGCTCGGCGCCGAACCGCTTGAAGTCCTCGTCGGGCAGGTAGACCCGTCCGTCCTGGTAGTCCTCGCGGATGTCGCGCAGGATGTTGGTGAGCTGGAGCGCCACGCCGAGCGCGTCGGCCAGCGGGGCGGCCGTGGCCACATCCCGGGTCCCGAACACCCCCAGCGACAGCCGCCCGATGGAGCCGGCCACGCAGCGGCAGTAGACGCGCAGGTCGTCGAAGGTCGGGTAGGTGGTGCCGCGCACGTCGGCCTCGCACCCGTCGATCAGCTCGCCGAAGGCCTCCAGCGGGACGGGGAACCGCCGGCCCGCGTCGGCGAGGGCCACGAGCACCAGGTCTGCGGAGCCGTCCGTTTCCGTGCCGAGGCTGGCCGGGTCGCCCCCGTGGGCCACCGCCATGATGCTCGCCCGGGCCTCGCCGAGCGCGCTGAGCTTGTCGGCCGGGGGCAGCGTGCCGTCCCCGATGTCGTCGATCCGCCGGGCGAACGCGTACACGGCGGCCAGCGCGCGCCGCTTGTCCGGTGGCAGCAGCCGGATGCCGTAGGAGAAGTTGCGGGCCTGAGACCAGGTGATTTCCTCGCAGTGCCGGTAGGCCGCAGCCACGTCCATCACATCACCTCCCAGCTGCATAAGCCCTCAGCATTTCCCTGGCCAGGCGGCCGCGGCGCGGCTTGTGGGTCGCGCACAGCACGTCATGTCCAGCGTTGGTGATCGCGGCCAGGGCGGCCCGGCCGCCGGCCACGTAACCGGCCACGGCAACCCGGGCAGATCCGTGCAAATTCCCCACCAGCGGAGCGCCTTCGTCGAGAAGCTGCCGGGCCCGCTCCACCTCGAACGCCATCAGCGCCCGGAGCTGCGGCGCCGCCGTGGCGGCCGCGAGGTCACTCTCGGTGACCCCGAACCGCTCCAGATCCTCGGCCGGCAGGTAGATGCGGCCGGCCCGGAAGTCCTCCGCCACGTCCTGCCAGTGCTCGGCGAGCTGGAGCGCGGTGCAGACCCGGTCGGACAGGATCATCCGCTCGGGCGTGGCCGCCCCGAACACGTGCAGCACGATGCGGCCCACCGGGTTGGCCGAGAGCCGGCAGTAGCCGGCCAGATCGCTGAAGGCGGGGTAACGGCTGACCACCTGGTCCTGCCGGTTGGCCCTGATCAGGTCCGCGAACACCTGCTGCGGGATCGCGCACGCCCCGACCACCGGGGCCAGCGCCCGGACCACCCCGATCTGCGGGCCAGCCTGGGCCGGCCCAGGCTGGCTTGCGGCTGGCGCCGGGACCGGATCGCCCGCGGGCTTCTCGCGCAGGGCCGGGTCCTGAAACTGGTAAAGCCGACCGAGGTCGGCTTCTAGCGCGTCCAGCAGTCGGGCCCGTTCCCCGGGCGGCGCTTCGTCGCCCATGTCGTCCACGGCGCGGGCGAAGCCGTAGACCGCCTCCAGGCGGCGCCGGTACCGGCCAGGCAGCAGCCGCAGCGCCACCGGGAAGTTCTCGGCCGACGCCTGGGCAGCCGCAGCAGAACCGATGGCTTCCGCGGACGGGAAAACCACGGCTGTACCGCGCGGTTCACCCAATCGTGTTACCCCCTGGCTCACAGCAACCATCACCGCACACTTGCCATACAAATGCAAACAATGACATGGACGTCACCTGACACCGGTGTCGCTGATCGACCCGGTGCAGCCCCGCTAGTTCACGAGGGCCTTCACCTGAACAGCACGATCTCATTATGCCTGGCGCCGCCGCGGGCACGCACCCGGGTCCGCCCGAAGGGGGTTATCACATTGCGTGAACCATTCGGGACGCGCAGTCTGGCTAAGGTTTGCGGGATTAGGCCTTCAGCCAGGCCGGACCGGGTCACGGGGCATCATCCCAGTTCAGGCGTGCGTTCACGGAATTGTGACGGCGGACGGGAAATGTTTCAGGTCCGTTACGAACTGGATTCATCTCGGCGATATCAGCGTCCTGGCCTGCCGCCTACCCGCTAGCGGGCGCAAGGTTACTGAACGCAATGTTTACCCGACGGTACAGTGTCGACCGCGGCGGCCGTCTTTGCCCGCGGACCCGCCGGGGCTGGCTCTCATTCACTGACACGAATGTCATGCTCATTCACTGACACGAATGTCATATTCGCGGCCTCGCCAGGACAGCCAGCAGTCGGGGGCGGAGCCCACTCCGGCGCCCGTCCCGGCGTCTGCGGACGCCGCTCACGCGGCTCCGGGCCCGGCGGCGCGCCCAACTGGATGACCGGCCCGGCGCGGCGGGCTCGAAGACGTGGGTGGGGGCGCGACCGCAACGGCGGCCCGGTGAGCGGCCGGGAGACCGCCGGGCGGCCTGCCGGGGCGAAGGAAAAGGTCCCGGGTGGCGGAGCGGCTCCACCGGCCCACCAGGCCCACCAGCACGCTGCGTTTCGGGAGAAATACGGATAAACCGGCTCAACCTGGGCCGATACCGCCTTTTCCCAGTCAAGGAAGATTACTGACTGCTACGCTCACAAACCTCGGAGGGGGTCTCCGAATCTCCTTCGTAGCCATTCGCTCACATTCCGTTACACTCACAATTCGAGGCCTGAGCCATGGGGTTGCGTCTCCGGTCCATCCGCACGCGGATCTTTCTGCTGGTCCTGCTCCCGGTGCTGTCGCTGATCGCGCTGTACGGGTTCGCCACGTTCCTGACCGCCCGGGGGGCGCTGAACCTGGGCCAGGCGAGCACGATCAAGTACGCCACCGGCGAGCCCATCGCCGGGTTCCTGAGCCAGATCGACGCGGAGCGGCCACTCGCGGTGGTCTACCTGTCCGCCCCGATCGGAGGCGAACCTGGCCGTCCTCCAGGTGCAGCAGAACAAGACCACCCTCGCCGCCGCCGCCATGAGCAACGCGCTCAACTCGCCGGACACGATGAACAACGCGACCCCGGCCGAGAAGCAGGCCATCGCGGTCCTGCTCAAGGACGCCAAAGGCCTGCCTGCGCTGCGCGCCCAGGTGCGCTCCCAGATCATCAGCAAGTACCGGGCGCTGGACGCGTACAACGCTCCTGGTGTCGGACTCCTACTCCACCCTCGACCAGGCGATTCTCGAGCAGACCGACGCCCCGCTGGTGACCCAGGGAGAGGCCTTCGTCCGGATGGGCCGGGCCGAGGACCTGATGCTCCAGGAGAGCGCGATCATCTCGGGCGATCTGGCCGCGCGGTCCTTCCCCGCCGCCGACCGCCAGCAGTTCACCCAGCTGGTCGGCGCTCGCCGGGCGCTCTTCGCCCAGACGCTGCCGGCCCTGCAGCCGAGCTACCGGGCCTACTACGTCCGCGACATCAGCCCGCAGGCGTCCGCGGCCCTGACCACGCTGGAAAACCGGCTGATGAGCGACACCCGGGTCGCCGCCCCTCCCCTGGTCCAGCCCCAGGCCTGGGAGCAGGCGGTCGGTGGTGTCGCCGCGGGACTCTCCAAGGCCGCGACGCAAGCCTCGAACCAGCTCACCGCCCGGGCCTCGAGCAACTCCGACGGCACCTACACCGAACTCGTCCTGGCGGGCGGGCTGGGCCTGCTCGCGGTGATCCTGTCCATCGTCGTGTCGATCGTGATCGGCCGCGGCCTGATCCGTGAGCTCGCCGCGCTGCGCCAGTCGGCGCTGGAACTGGCCAACAAGCAGCTGCCCGACGTGGTGAACCGGCTCGCGGCTGGCCAGGACGTCGACATATCCGCTGAGGCGCCCGCGCTGCCCGCCACCTCGGACGAGATCGGCCAGGTCCGGCAGGCGTTCGCCGCGGTCCAGCAGACCGCGGTGGAAGCGGCCGTGGGCCAGGCCCGGCTGCGCCAGGGCATCAGCGACATCTTCCGGAACCTGGCCCGGCGCAGCCAGTCGCTGCTGCACCGCCAGCTCGCCCTGCTCGACGCGATGGAACGCCGGGCCAGGGAGCCGGAGGAACTCGAGGACCTGTTCCGCATCGACCACCTCACCACGCGCATGCGGCGGCACGCGGAGAGCCTGATCATCCTGTCCGGCGACGCGCCCGCCCGGGCCTGGCGCCGGCCGGTCCCGTTCGTGGATGTGCTCCGGGCCGCCGTAGCCGAGGTCGAGGACTACACCCGGATCAAGGTCACCGCCAATACCCAGGCGGCCATCACCGGCCCCGCCGTCGCGGACGTCATCCACATGGTCGCGGAACTCGCGGAGAACGCCGTCGTCTTCTCCCCGCCGAACACACCCGTGCTGATCAGCGGCGACGTGGTCGGCCGGGGATTCGCCGTGGAGATCGAGGACCGCGGGCTCGGGCTGAGCGACGAGCGGCGGGCCGAGCTGAACGACCTGCTCGAGAACCCGCCCCCGTTCGACCTGTCCGGCAGTGACCAGCTTGGCCTGTTCGTCGCCAGCCAGCTGGCCAAGAAGCACAACATCAAGATCGCTCTGCGCGGCTCTCCCTACGGCGGGACGACCGCGATCGTGCTCATCCCGAACACCCTGGTGGTCTCCGAGGAGAACTACCAGCAGGACGGCCCGGACCAGGGCACCGGAGTGCAACTGTCCGGCAGGCACGCGGCCCGCGACGACACGGACCGCTTCGCCCCCGTCACCGAGGACACGGCCGGCGCCAGGACGTCCGGCAGCAACGGCGCCGTCGCGGCGGCGGAGGCCGCGGTGGCGCAGGCCGCAGCTGAGGTCGCGGCGGCGGAGGCCGCGGGTGAGCGGTGGCCAGCCTCGGACGAGCGGTGGCCGGCCGACAGCGGAGCCGATCCCTGGACAGCCCCCACGGGCCACAGCACCGGAAGCAGCACAGCCAGCAGTACGGGCTACACCACCGGCGAGGACTGGACCACGGCGGACCCGGTGATCAGCTGGGGCGGGAACGGAGTGGGTGCCGCCGCAGAGAGCAGTAACCGGCTGAACGGGCTGGCGGGCT
The DNA here is from genome assembly GCA_963844695.1 of uncultured Actinomycetes bacterium. Classification (GTDB taxonomy): domain Bacteria; phylum Actinomycetota; class Actinomycetes; order Streptosporangiales; family Streptosporangiaceae; genus RYN-230. The sequence goes on along the minus strand of CAWJPL010000002.1, from coordinate 399,693 downwards.
ACGGCGACGACGTGGGCTGGCCGCCGGCCGCGGACCCGGCCCCCGCGGACTATCCGGCCTACTCCGACCCGGACCAGGACGGCGGGGACTTCGCCGACGCGGACTTGCTGCCCCGCCGGGTCCGCCAGGCCAGCCTGGCGCCGCAGTTGCGGGAGAACACGATCCACGGGCGGCCGGCCACGAACGGCGACCCCGCGACGACGCCGGAATCCGGCGCAGAACGCTCGCCTGAAGAGGCGAGGAGCACGATAACGGCCATCCAGCAGGGCTGGGAGCGGGGGCGTTCGCTATTCGACCCGCCGGAGAAGAACACAGACACGATGACCGACCCCCAGTCTCCGGCGGAGCCCAGTCCCCCGGAGCCTGGGGAGGCCGGCCCTCACCGCGATGAGTGATGGCAAGGGGGAGAGATGAGCGCGGCAGAGCAGGAGAAGGGCGTACGGGCTGGTTCGGCCAGCGACCTGGACTGGCTGCTTGATGACCTGGTGATGCGAGTCCCCGACGTGAACAAGGCGGTGATCCTGTCCCGGGACGGCCTGGCCATCGCCGCGTCGAGCGCGCTGACCCGGGAGGACGCGGAACACCTGGCCGCCGTGGCGTCCGGGTTCCAGAGCCTGGCCCGGGGGGCCGGCCGCCACTTCGGCGGGGGCTATGTCCGGCAGACCATCGTGGAGATGGATACGGCTTTCCTGTTCGTGACCTCGGCGGGTGAGGGCAGCTGCCTCGCGGTGCTGAGTCCGGCCAGCGCGGACGCCGGCCTGGTCGCCTACGAGATGGCGATCCTGGTCAAGCGAGTGGGTCAGCACCTGTCGGTGAACCCCCGGCCGGGCACGGCCGGGGAGGCCACGGACTGATCCGGGCATGCCGTCGCCCGACGATCACTGGCTGGACGAGGAGGCTGGCCCGGTCGTACGGCCGTATGCGCTCACCCGGGGCCGGACCCGGCCTAGCGGGGAAACCCTCGACCTGATCGCGATCATCACGGCGGTGCGCGGGGTGCAGTTGGATCCGGCGACCCTGGATCCGGAGCACATCGCGGTGCTCCGCCTCTGCCGGCTGCCCGCCTCGGTCGCGGACCTCGCGGCTGATCTCGACCTGCCGCTGGGGGTAGTCCGTATCCTGCTGGGTGACCTGCAGGAACGTTCTCTCGTGGCGATTCATCATCCCATCCCGCCGGCCCGGCTACCGGACGTGCAGATCCTGAAGGAGGTCGTCGATGGACTCCGCCGCCTCTGACCGGGCCGGCCGCCCGGGTCACATGCCGGTCACCATCAAGATCCTTATCGCCGGTGGTTTCGGGGTGGGCAAGACCACCCTGGTCGGGTCACTGACCGAAATCCGGCCGTTGCGCACCGAGGAGCCGCTGAGCGAGCCGGGCGCGGCGGTGGACCGGCTCGACGGGGTGGAGCGCAAGAGCACCACCACCGTGGCCCTGGACTTCGGGCGAATCACCATCCGCGAGAACCTGGTCATCTACCTGTTCGGCACGCCAGGCCAGGAACGGTTCTGGTTCATGTGGGACGAGCTGGCCCGCGGGGCGCTGGGCGCGATCGTCATGGCCGATACCCGGCGGCTGGCTGACTGCTTCCCGTCCCTGGACTACTTCGAGCAGCGCGGCATCCCGTTCGTGGTGGGAGTGAACTGCTTCGACGGGGCGCGGCGGTATCGCACCGAAGCGGTCAGGTCCGCGCTGGACCTGGATCCCGGCGTCCCGGTGGTCTTGTGTGACGCACGCCAGCGGGCGTCCTGCCGCGATGCCCTGATCGCCCTGGTCGAGCACGCCCTCCAGGTCCTGAGCCGCCGCAAGGAGCAGGCCGCGGCGGCCGCCCACGCGCCGGCCAGGTAACCCCGGCGGACCTGAGCCAGCCGGGCCGGCGGCTTACGTCCGCCAGATCAGTACCAGCGCGCAGTCGTCGGATCCGCCGCCACCGGCCTTGACCACCCGGACCAGCTCGGTCGCGGCGTTCCGGAAGCCGGACGCGACCAGCCGGTTCGCCTCCCCCAGCAGCCGGTCCGTGCCTGCGTCGATGTCCTGGCCGGGCGCCTCCACCAGGCCGTCCGTGTAGAGCATCAGGGCATCCCCGGGCCGCAGGGCACCATGCACCGGCAAGGCCCGCGGGTCCGGGACCACCCCCAGCACGATGCCGCGCGCCTGCGTCAGCTTCCAGATCCCGCTGCCCGCGTCGAACTGGGCGGGCGGCGGATGCCCGGCGGAGGCCAGCATGTACTCACCAGTGGCCAGATCCAGGGCCAGGTGCGCCGCGGTCACGAAGCCCTCGACGGACGGGCCCCGGCGCAGGTAGGAGTTGCACGCGCCGAGGAACTCGCCCTGCGGCACCGACCCCAGCAGCCCGCCGAAGGCCCCGGAGAGCAGCAGCGCGCGGGTCCCCGCGTCCACGCCTTTGCCGGATACGTCGACGAGCGCGACCTCCAGGGTCTTCCCGTCACACGACGAGACCAGGAAGTCCCCGCCGAACGACGAGCCCCCGGCCGGGCGGAGAACCGCGGCGGACTGCCAGCCGGCGGGCAACTCCGGCAGCTTGGCCTGAGCCCGGATCCGGTCCCGCAGCTCAATCAGCATCCGGTCCCCGCGCAGCCCCTGCACCCCGAGCTTCCACCTGGTCCGGGCCAGCGCGTCGGCGAACAGCGCGGTGACCACGATCGTGGCGATGATGCCGGCCCCGGCCCGCCGGTACAGCCCGTCATACAACAGCATGACCGCGACCAGCCCGAACAGGATCCGCAGCGCGCGGGGCCAGAGCAGCAACCCGCCCGCCAGCACCGGCAAGATCATCAGCCCCGGCGAGAACCACCACTCCGACAGGTGCACTGCCGCCACCCCGATGGCCACCGTGGCGATGGTCAGGACGAAGGCCATCCGCCGGTTCCGGGTGATGAACTGGCCCCGGATCTGGCCAGTCACCCAGGCTGCCACCGAGCGGGCAAGCCGGGCAGAGCGGGTGAGGGGCCGGGAAACCATGATGGGCGAACTCTACTTCCCTGAACGGGGCGAGCAGCCAGAACGCGCCTACCTACCTGGTCTCTGCCCGCTGACCAGCCCCTGCGCATTCGGGCCCGCCAGGCCCGTCGACCGTGGCGGGTCAGCGGGCTGGTGGCGCGCGGCGACGAGAGGGATGAAGATGTCGTCGACGATCTGGCGCAGGACGTGGTCGGGGACGGGCTTGAGCGTCATCATCATTTCGTTGCGGAAGAGGTCGAAGGGGAGATCGATGATCCGGGGGGTGAGCCGGGCCGGGTCGACCTCCCCGCGCTCGACGGCGCGGTCGACGACCTGCCCGACGGCGGAGCCGCGTGGTCTGAGAAACGCGTCGCGCAGCTCGGCCGGGGTGGGGCCAGTCTGGTTGTAGTAGCTGCCGAGCATGCTGCTGACCAGGGCGGCCATGGGGTTGCGGGGGGTGTTGGCCTGGGTGAGCAGCGCGAGAAGGTCGCCGCGGAGGGTGCCGGTGTCGGGAATGGCGGGCGGGTCGGCGGCGCCGCGGTGGCGGACGGTGGCGCGCAGCATGTCTTCCCGGGTCTTCCAGCGGCGATAGAGGACGGGCTTGCTGGTCCGGGCGCGCGCGGCGACCGTATCGACGGTGAAGTGCTCGTAGCCCTCAGCGATCAGCTGCTCCCACGCGGCGTCGAGGATCGCGCTTTCCAGCTCGGCGCCGCGACGGCGGGTCTGCTTGCCGTCGCTCTGGCTGCCGTCGCTCTGCCTGTTGTCGTTGGCCGGGATCCTGCCCATGACCGTATTCTCGCTGCCTTGAGGCCCCCGGCTGAAACCTGCCGCCGGGATCGGCTGCAAGTCAGTCACGTTGTGCCGCCCGGGCGGCGGGGAGGGCGAGGGCGGGGATCAGCGCGGCGACCGTGATGCCGGTCGCCCACCAGAACGCGCCCTGGAAGGCGCTGGTGGCGCCGTGCGTGAGGAGGGACTGGAGGGCGACGGCGACGATCGCGACGCCGAAGGAGGCGCCGACCTGCTGGGCGATGCGGGTGTTCATGGTGGCATGGGGGACGCCTGCCAGCGGGACGTCCTGGTAGGCCACTGACATCGGCGGGACGAGCACGGTGCCGATCCCGAAGCCGCGGATCACGAGGACAGCGCCGAGCAGCCACAGGCTGGTGTGCGGGCCGGCGAACGCGAACGGCACGGTCGTGACGGCTGTTATCAGGAAGCTGGTGATCGTGACCAGGCGGGCACCGAACCGGGCGACGAGCCTGCCGACCGCGAAGCGGGCGGCCAGCGCGCCGACGCCCTGGGGGATGAGCAGCAGCCCGGCGTGCAGCACCGTCTCGCCGTGCAGCTGCTGGTAGTAGAGGGGGAGCAGGAACATGCCGGCGTACATGGCTGCGCCGGCGGCGAACAAGACGGTGCAGGCGGTCCCCAGCGACCGCAGCCGCAGCAGCCGGATGTTGACGATGGGCTGACGGTCGCTGGCGCTCAGCGCCCAGGCGGCGAACGCGCCGAGCAGCGCGATCCCGGCCAGCAGCGGGGCGAGCACGCCGGCGTGGTCGATCCCGCCGTCTTCGGAGAGGTTCGAGAGGCCGAGCAGGATTCCGGCGAGCGCCGGCGCGAGCAGGGCGAGCCCGATCACGTCCAGGCGCGCCCGCCCGGCGCCGGGGTCTGGGCGGTCGGGGGGCAGCAGCCGCCAGGCGAGCACCAGTCCGACCGCGATCACCGGCACGTTCACCAGGAAGAGCCACCGCCAGCTCAGCCAGTTGAGGATGACCCCGCCGATGACCGGGCCGAGGATCGGGCCGAGCGCCAGCGGCAGGCTGACCGCGGCGATCAGGTTGCTGCTGGCCCGCCCGCCCGCGGCCCTGACGCCCAGGGTCTGCATCAGCGGGAAGATCAGTCCGGCGCCGAAGCCTTGCAGGACCCGGAAGCCGATCAGGCTGACGTCGCTCCAGGACAGGGCGCACAGGACCGATCCGGCGACGAAGAGCACCAGCGCGGCCATCCAGACACGTTTGCCGCCCCACCGGCTCTCGGCCCACCCGGTGACCGGGATCGCGACCGCCATCGCCAGCAGGTAGCCGGTCGTGACCCACTGGATGGTGCCGTCTGTGGAGTGCAGGCTGACCACCAGCGTGTGCAGCGCCAGGGTCACCATCGTCGAGTCCAGGATCGCCGCGATCCCACCGACGATCAGCGCCAGCAACGCGTTCCGGACCTGCGGCGTCAGCCTCTCGTCACCTGCTGCGCGTTCAACCGTTGCCTGGGTCACAGCCGACTCCTACTCTAGATACCAATAAGTATCTTATAGAGGAGAGAGTGGCGATGCGCAAGATACCGTTTAGACTCTTATAAGGGTTCGGCGCGGCCTCGTCAGACCGCGAGTGGCAGGCCGAGGATCGCGCCGGGCAGCGCGGGGATGACCTGCGTCATGGCCAGCCCGGCTCGGACTTGCTGCGGTGTCGCCCCCAGCGTCAGCGTCACTGCGGAGGCGCGTCTCGCGTCGAGGACCGTCGCCAAGGCGGTGAAGATCGCAGTAAGGACCGCCAGGGTGACCAGCAGGATCGTGAGGACGGTCAGCACCTGCTCCGCCCGGGGGATGTCCGGGTTGACAAGCCCGCCCGAGCTCCCGGAGTGAGAGAGCCTGTTGTCGACGCCGGCGTGGATGGCGAGCGCGGCGACGAGCCCCATGACCGTCACGGTGACGCTCGCCGCGCTGAGGAGGGCGCGCCGTGGCCGGCGGGCGACGAGGCGCAGCCCGAACAGCGCCGGCACGGGCAGCTTCCTTGAAAGCCGTATCAGCGAGTCCCGCCGCCTCGGCAGGCGAGGCGCGTCGGCGAGAGCCCTGACCGTGCTCATCCGCGCCGCACGGATCGCGGGAACGAGCGTCAACGCGAGCGCGACGGCGAGCGCCACGCCGACGGCTGCGACGACCGTGACGAGCGTGAGCGGCGGGGCTCCCGGAGTACCGACGAGTTCGGCTTCGGGCTTGGAGAGGAGCGGGGCGGCACGCCAGCCGGCCAGCAGGCCGACGAGGGCCGCGACGAGCGCCAGGAACAGGTTCTCAGCCAGGAAGGTCGCCGCGACCAGGTCCGGCGTGCCGCCGACGGCCTTCAAGAGTCCGACCCGCCGGGTGCCTTCCGCCAGGCGGCCCCCGACCAGGACGGCCACGCTCGCGAGCGCGAGCAGGCCGAGCAGCACGGTGCCGGTAAAGAGCACGGCCTGGTCGTTGCGCAGGAAGCTGCTGTCTTGATCGGCGGTCACGGTCCATGAGGTGAGGAACGGGGATGACGCGTTGTTGCTGGTATTGGCGTTCACGAACGCGGCGACCGCGCGTGGTGACGCGTCCGACAGCTTGAGGTTCGAGTAGTAGGTCAGCGGGGCCGCCCTGGTGGCCAGGCCGCGCGCCGCCGCTTCGGTGGCCCAGATCAGGCTGATACCCGGGAAGCCGTCGAACGCCGTCGAGACTGCGAAGCCGACCACCTGGAAGGGGCGGCCGTTCAGCGTGATTGCCTGGCCGAGACGCAGGTTGGCGGCCTGGGCGAAGGCCCGCTCGACCACCACCCCCCCAGACCGGATCCACGTCCCGTCCGTCACTTTGGGCTGGTCAACCGCGGCCACGCCAGGCTGACGTCCTTCGACGGACGCCTCGGTGACGACGCCCGGGCTGTGCATGACGGCGCTCGCCATCGGATAGGGGCCGCCGTGGGCCTCGACCCCTCGGGCGTGGTTCAGCGCCACCAGAGCGGCGACGCCCGCCGGCGACGTCACGCTGGTGTTCGGGGAACCCGGCTTTCCGGAGGTCTGGGCCACCACGTCGGGCCCCTTCGTCGCTGCCTTGGTCTGCTGGTAGGGGTTGCTGTTCACGCCGTTCAGCGCGAAAGCCATGGTGAGCGTGGCGGTCGCGACGGCGATCGCGACGACGAGCAGAATCGCCTGGGCGAAGTGATGCCGGATGTCTTGCCGGGCGAGACGAAAGAGCAGCAGGGCGCGCCCCTTCACTCCGCCCGTGCGGCGCGAAGGTCGCGGCTGGTTCGTGACGTTCCCCTTCGGTCTCACCCGAGGTGCTCCCATTCCGCGAAGGTGCTGAGGTTTCCCCGTGACCCGCCGGTCAACCGCGTCTCGTCAACAAACGCTCCGTCGCGCATTGAGATCAAGCGGTCCGCGGTCGTCGCGATCCGCTCGTCGTGAGTGACGATCACCAGGGTCAAACCCTCGGCGTGCAAGTCCTCCAGCAGCGAAAGCACGTCGAACGCCGAAGCGCTGTCCAAGTTGCCGGTTGGCTCGTCCGCCAGCACGATCTGCGGATCGTTGATGAGTGCTCGCGCGATCGCCACGCGCTGGCGCTGGCCCCCGGACAGCATCGAGGGAAGGTGTCGGGCGCGATCGGCGAGGCCGACTTGTTCGAGCAGCGCGGTGGCGCGCGCGCGAGCCTCGTTCGGCGAATAACCCGCGAGGAGCGCGGGCAGCTCGATGTTCTCCTGCGCGGTGAGCTCGTCCATCAGCTGGAACGCCTGGAAGACGAATCCGATCTCGTCGCGGCGCAGGTACGCGAGGGCGCGTTCGGAGAGCTCGCCGACGCGTCGCCCCGCGACCGACAGCTGACCGGCGCTCGGGCGATCGAGCCCGCCGATCAGGTGGAGCAGTGTCGATTTGCCGCAGCCGCTCGGACCCATCACCGCCACGGCCTCGCCGCGACTCACCTCGAGGTCGACCAGGTCGAGCGCGCGCACCAGGCCCTCGCCGCTGCCGTAGTCCTTCCGCAAGCCTTCGGCGTGCACGAGCACGGTGGGCGAGTCGTTCATTTCGGGGTACCCCGTTTCGTCCAGGCGATCTCGCAGGCTCGCAACCAGCGCAGGTCGGCTTGCAGGCGGAGCACGATGCCTTCGAGAAGCAACGCATCACCGGGGCCACGAGCGCCGCCGGGGCGGCATCCCCCCCGGGCACCGAAGCGCGAACAGCATCCGCACCCTCAGCGCTCTGGCCCGCTGCCAAACCGATTGGCGCAGCGGCGGGCAGACCAGGTAGGAATGCGGGCATGGCAGCGCACTTCCCAATCAGGCCGGTCGAAGAGAGCGAGTTCGACGCCTTCCGCCGCTCGAATGAGCACGCCTTCCACGACAGCCCGCCGACCGAGCGGCAGCGGGCTGAGATGCTGGACCGCCTCGAACTGGACCGGACCCTGGCCGCGTTCGACGGAGCCACGCCGGTGGCCAGCGCCGCAATATGGAGCTTCCGGATGGCCGTCCCGGGCGCCCTGGCGCAGGCCGCCGGCGTGACCTGGATCGCGGTCATGCCCTCCCACCGCCGGCGCGGCATCCTGTCCAGCCTGATGCGCCGGCAGATCGACGACATCCACGAGCGAGGCGAGCCCATCGCGGTGCTCTGGGCCTCGGACGCGCGGATCTACGGCCGATTCGGCTACGGCCGCGCCTCCTGGCACGCGAGCTTCACCGTCCAGGGCGGCGAGGGCGTACTCAGCTCCCAGGCGCCCACGGACCCGGGGCTGCGGCTGCGGATCACCGAGCCACAGGCGGCCCTGGCCGAACTGGCCAAGGTCTACGACACGCTGCTGCCCACCCAGCCGGGCTTCTTCGTCCGGAGCGAGTCCTGGTGGAACCACATCGCGGAGGACCCGGACGAGGGACGGCCCGGGTCCGCGCCGGTGCGCTGCGTGCTCGCCGAGGACGACACGGGTCCCCGGGGGTACGCGCTGTACAGCGGCCGGGGCCGGTGGGACGAGGACACTTTCCTCCCCGACAGCGTCCTCGACATCCGCGAACTGGTCGCTATCGACCCGGCGGCGACCGCCTCGCTGTGGTCGGACCTGCTCAACCGCGACCTGGTCAGCGAGGTCACCGCCCGGCTGCGGCCGGCGGACGACCCGCTGCTGCACCTGATGGCCGACCCCCGGCGGGCGCGTCCCCGGATCAGTGACGGTCTCTGGGTCAGGATCATCGACGTGCCAGCCGCCCTCACCGCGCGGCGCTACGCGGCCCCGGTCAACATGGTCATCGAGGTCACCGACGAGATGTGCCCATGGAACGCCGGCCGGTGGAGGGTGCGCGCCTCCGGTCCGGTGCTGGCCGGAACGGGGATCACTCCGGGGGCGGGAACCGCGGAGTGCGAGCGGACCCCGGCGGCGCCTGACGTCATCCTTCCTGCGGCCACGCTGGGGGCTGCCTACCTCGGCGGCACGTCGCTCGGCGTGCTGGCCCGGGCCGGGCTGGCCACCGAGGTACGAGGCGGCGCGGTCGCGGCGCTGTCCGCCGCGCTGTCCTGGGATCCCGCGCCCTGGTGCCCCACGATCTTCTGACTCACCCGCCCGCCCACCGCAGAGTGGCGGGCTCGGCATCTGACCGCGCTCCATAACGCCGCGGCGCAGATGCCTACCCCGCCACCCGCGAGTGGTTTGCGCCGATTGCGGGGGCTGCGCAGGACTGAGCCCGGGCCTGGCGGGAAAGGGGTAGCGGTGGAGGGTGCCGATGCCCGGGATGAAGATCACGCTTGACGCGGCCATGCGGGCCCGGGATGTGTCTCGTCCCCGGCCCGAGCAGGAGGCCGCTGCGGAGCAGGCCGCGAACGCCGCGCCGTCTGCCCGGCCGCGACCGCCACGGCCCGAACCATCAGAAGTCAGCGCCGTTGCCGCCAGCGCCAGTCCGGACTAGGCCGCCTGACGGCATCGGCACCGCGCCGCGCGTCCGGGCCACGCGTCAGCCGCTGCGAAGCCGTCCGGAGCCGCTGCGAAGCAGCCGGCGAAGCACTGCCAAGCAGCCCGGAAACGCTGCGGAGCAGCCAGCCGGTACTCCGGGCAGCAGCAGGAACTGCGGGGCAGCGGGCCAGCACTGGCGGGGCAGCCGAAGACGCCCCGGAAGCCGAAGCCGTTTGGCCAGAACGGGGACGCGGGACGGGGCAAAAGCGGGGGACGGGGCAAGCGGCACCGGACCCGGAAGCGCTCCGGCCGCTAGCTGCTGGCCGGGTCGGGCGGCAGTTCGCCAGTCCGCTCGTAGTCGGCGATCATCTGCAGCCGCCGGGCGTGCCGCGGCTCCCCAGAGAACGCCGTTTCCACGAACACCCGCGCGAAGCCGACCGCGTCCGCCACCGGGTACATGCGGGCCCCGAGGCTCAGCACGTTGGCGTCGTTGTGCAGCCGGGCCAGCTGCGCGGTCTCATCCGTCCAGGCGATCGCGGCCCGGATCCCGCGGATTTTGTTGGCCGCGATGGCCTCCCCGTTTCCCGACCCGCCGATCACGATGCCCAGGCTGTCGGGGTCCGCGGCGACCGCGCTGGCCGCGCGCATCACGTAGACGGGGTAGTCGTCCTGCGGCTGGTAGCTGGCCGGTCCGCAATCGACAGCCTGGTGGCCTGCTTCACCCAGCCACTTGATCAGGGCCGTCTTGAGCTCGAATCCGGCGTGGTCAGATCCCAAGTAGACGCGCACGGAGATCAGTGTGTCAGAACGCTGTGCGTCCGGACACGGCGGTGCGGCGGCGGATCAGGTCACCCCGATCCCCCGCGGCACCGCGGCGCCGGGCGGGACCAGCCGGTTACTAGTCGAAGATCGGGTCGCGGGTCCGGCTGCGCTTGAGCTCGAAGAAGCCGTCGGTCTGGGTCACCAGCATCACGCCGTCCCAGAGCTTGGCGGCCGCCTCACCGCGCGGGATAGGGGACAGCACCGGGCCGAAGATGGAGGTGCCGTTGACTGAGATGACGGGGGTGCCCACCTCGTAACCCACCCGGTCGATGCCCTCCGCGTGCGAGGCCCGGACCGCTTCGTCGTACTCGGTGGAGTCCATGGCGTCAGCCAGGTCGGCCGGCAACCCGGCCTCGGCGAGCGCGGCCTCGATGGTGGCCCGGTCCTTCGGGGCCTTCTCGAGGTGGAAGCGGTTGCCGAGCGCGGTGTAGAGCGGGAGCAGGACGCTGGGCCCGAACTTCTGCTCGGCGGCGATCGCGACCCGGACCGGGCCCCAGGCCTGCTTCATCAGCTCCTGGTACCGCTCGGGCATGTCCTCCTTGCCCTCGTTCAGTACGGCCAGGCTCATCACGTGCCAGTTGACCTGGACCGGCCGGACCTGCTCCACCTCGAGCATCCAGCGGGACGTGATCCACGCCCACGGGCACAGGGGATCAAACCAGAAATCGACCGGAGTAGGCTCCTGCTCGGCCATGGGGCTCCTTCTCGTCGCGGCGGGGCCAGACCAGCGCTGGCCAGTTGATCAGGTTTCCGGGGACCGCGAGCCGGCGTGGGGATGCCGGCCGCTCCTCCTTCGCCTGCAACCGGCACGCGCCCGACCGCATTCCGCCACCGGCCGTGGGAAAATGCCTCAGCGGCCGCCCGGATGAACCCCGGAACGTCGGAAACGTGGACACCACACATCGTGGACATGGGAAAGGTGCCAGGTACGTGGCGAATAATCTCACCCGTGAGGAAGCGCGTGACCGGCGCCAACTCCTCGATGTCGGGTCGTATCAGGTCGAGCTGGACCTGACCGGTGATGACGACACCTTCCGGTCGGTCAGCACCGTCCGCTTCCAGTGCGCCAGTCCGGGTGCGGCCAGCTTCATCGAGCTGACCGCCCCGGCGGTCTGGGAGATCGTCCTGAACGGCGAACCGGTCAGCCTCAGCGCGTTCGACGGCAACCGGATCGAGCTGGACGGGCTCCAGACCGAAAACGAGCTGCGCGTGGCGGCCGACTGCGCGTACTCGCGGAGCGGTGAGGGCCTGCACCGCTTTACCGACCCCACCGACGGCGGCACCTACCTGTATTCGGACCTGGAAACCTTCGACGCGCACCGGATCTACGCCTGCTTCGACCAGCCTGACCTGAAGGCCGCCTTCCAGCTCTCCGTGACCGCCCCGCAGGACTGGGTGGTCCTCTCGAACATGGCCCCCGACGTGCGCGGCGAGCCCGACGCCAGCGGCGCCAAGCGCTGGCATTTCCCCCCGTCGCCGGTCATGTCCACGTACATCACGGCCGTCGTGGCCGGCCCGTACCACCAGGTCACCAGCGAGCACGACGGCATCCCGCTCGGTATCTACTGCCGCCGCTCCCTGGCCGGATACCTGGACCCCGAGGAAATCTTCGAGGTGACCCGGCAGGGCTTCGACTTCTTCCATAACGCCTTCGGGGTGCGTTACGCCTTTGGCAAGTACGACCAGGTCTTCGTGCCGGAGTTCAAGGCGGGCGCGATGGAGAACGCCGGCTGCGTGACCTTCCTCGAGGACTACGTGTTCCGGTCCCGGGTCACCGACTTCGCCCGCGAGCTGCGGGGCGACACGATCCTGCACGAGATGGCGCATATGTGGTTCGGTGACCTGGTCACCATGCGCTGGTGGGACGATCTGTGGCTGAACGAGTCGTTCGCGACCTGGGCCTCCGCGCTGGCCCAGGCCGAGGCCACCCGGTGGCCCACGGCGTGGACGACGTTCTGCCAGCTGCACAAGGCCTGGGCTTACCAGCAGGACCAGCTGCCCTCCACGCACCCGATCGCCGCCGACATCCCGGACATCGCCGCGGTGGAGGTCAACTTCGACGGGATCACCTACGCCAAGGGCGCGTCGGTACTCAAGCAGCTCGTCGCCTACGTGGGCCGGGATCACTTCCTGGCCGGGGTCCGGCGTTACTTCAGCGAGCACGCCTGGGGGAACGCGACCCTCGGGGACCTGCTGGGCGCCCTGCAGGAGTCGTCCGGCCGGGAGTTGTCCGGCTGGTCGAAGGAGTGGCTGGAGACGGCCGGGGTCAACACCCTGCGCCCGGAGTACGAGCTCGACGACGAGAACCGGATCACGGAGTTCGCCGTGGTGCAGACCGCCCCGGTAAGCCACCCGGTGCTCCGCGCGCACCGGATCGCGATCGGCCTCTACGACCGGACCGACACCGGGCTGACCCGGCGCCGCCAGGCCGAGGTGGACATCGCCGGCGAGCGCACCGTGCTGCCCGCGCTGGCCGGAGAGCGCCAGCCGGATCTGGTGCTGGTCAACGACGACGACCTGACCTACGCGAAGATGCGGCTGGACGACCATTCGCTGGCCACGCTCATCACCGGCGTCGGCGAGTTCACCGAGTCGCTGCCCGCGGCCCTGTGCTGGGCCGCCGCCTGGGACATGTGCCGGGACGCGGAGATGGCGGCCCGGGACTACCTCCAGCTGGTGACGTCCGGGGTTGACCACTCCGAGGACATCTCCGTCGTGCAGACCCTGCTCCGTCAGGCCACCTCGGCGCTGCGCCGGTTCACCGACCCAGCCGGGCGCGCGGACGGGATCAACGACGCCGCCGGGGTGCTGCTCGGCCTGGCCGAGCGGGCCGCGCCGAGGCTCGGACCGCCAGCTCGCCTACCTCCAGGCCTTCACGAGCCTGGCCACCTCACCCAGCGACCTGGGCATGCTGTCCGGCCTGCTGGACGGTTCGGCGTACCTGGATGGCCTGGTCGTGGACACCGAGCTGCGCTGGCGGCTGCTGCACCGCCTGGCCAGCCGCGGCGCCGCGGGGCCCGCCGAGATCGACGCGGAGTTGCGCCGCGACGCCACCGACGCGGGCGAGCGGCGCGCCGCCACCTGCCGGGCCGCGATCCCCGAGCCCGCGGCCAAGGAAGCGGCCTGGGCGGCGATCGTCGGCGGCACGCTGCCGAACGCCACGTTCCGCGCCACGCTGAACGGCTTCGCCGACCCCGACCAGGCCGATCTGCTGAAGCCGTACACGACCCGGTACTTCGAGGTGGTCGGCGACATATGGCGCGACTGGAGCAGCGACATGGCCCAGTGGTTCACCTCGAACGCCTACCCGCTGAACCAGATCTCGGAGCACACGGTGGAACTCACCGACACCTACCTGGCCGAGACCGACCCGCCCGCCGCGCTCCGCCGCCTCCTGCTCGAGTGCCAGGACAGCGTCGAGCGCGCCCTGCGCTGCCAGGCCCGCGACCGTGAGGAAAGCCTGATCGTCGACAACTGATCTGCGATTGCTGCCGTCGCCGGCGCCCAGGGTGGCCGGTCCCGCATGACTGCTCCGCAACGTCATGCGGGACCGCCACACCCCGGACGCCAGTGGGCTCAGGCCCCGGCCGGGACGGGTTCCGGGGTTCGCTGCCTTACCGGGGTGAGCAGGGCCGCCGCGCCTAGGAAAAAGCACAGTGCGGCGCTGGCCATGCAGGCTGCTTCGACGCCGAAGCGGCTGGCGGCCCAGGTCAAGCAGAGCCACGCCGCTGGGGCCCAGGGAGAAGTGGATGGTCCAGAACGCGGCCGTCACCCGCCCCAGCAGATGATCCGGAGTGACCTGCTGGCGCAGCGACATGGAGCAGATCCCCGCCACGCTGGTACACCCCAGGTAGACGGCGGCCAGGACGGCGGTGGGCGGGACGCTTCCTGTCGCGCCCAGGCCGCCGACAGCCAGCCCCGCACAGCAAGACGGAGCCGATCCAGCACGCGCCAAAGCCCAAGACGGCGCCGCAGCGGAGCCACCACCAGCGCCCCGGCCACGGTGCCGAGCGCAGCGAAGGCCAGACACGGCCCCCACCACGCCGTCCCCCTGCCCGAGATCGTGCTTGATGTAGAAGATCAGGACGTCCGGCAGCCCCTCGGTCGCGAAGATGAAGAACGTCAGCAACACGGTCAACGCGCGCAGCACAGGCTGCTGCCACAGGAACCGGGCCCCAGCCAGCAGCTCCCGCCAGGTTCACCGCTCGCCCGGCGTCAGGTTCGCCAGCGGTGTCCGGGGTGCCCGTCACGGATGGCATTGCGGAGCAGCCATCCGCGACGCGGCCCCCGGACACGGCCGGATTGGCGCGTAGCCGACCGGGACATGGAAAGACCCCGGCGAACCAGAAGGACGCCAGCAGCCGAAGCCGCGAAGCTGACGGCGTCCACGGCGATCGCACCGGCCGGGCCGAGCGCAGCGGAGACCAGCCCAGCCAGCAACGGACCCGCGATCGCGGCCGTCGATGAGGCCCCGTAGAGCAGTCCGTTGGCTTCGGTGATCCGGGCCGGGCCCGGACAGGACCGGGACCACGGTCACGTAGCCGACCTGGAAGACCATGCCGAGGGCGGCGCACAGCGGCAGGATCACGTAGAGCAGCCAGACCTCGGGGTGTATCGACCAGACCAGCGGGATGAGCCCGTACAGCAGCATCCGGGCCAGGTCGCAGGCGGCCATCAGGACCCAGCGGTCGAGCCGGTTGACCAGGATCCCGGCGAAGATCCCCGCCACGACCGCCGCGGCCCCGGCCGCCCCGGTCAGCAGCCCCATCTGGGCTACCGATCCGGTCGCCTGCAAGATCAGCAACGGGACGGCGATGAGGGCGAACGAGTCCCCGGCGACCGACAGCGTCTGCGAGGTGAGGAAGACGCAGAACCGCCGGTCCCGCCAGAGTGTGCTTTGGCGGCTGCGCCGCGGGGCCGATTGGCGGCTGCGCCGCGGGCCTGCCGGGCGCGATGAGGCTGTCGGGCGCCGGGTCACCGGGGGTTGGCGACCGCCCGGGCCACCGCGCGCACGGTGCGGGAGTCGGCCAGGTCATCCAGGGACACCGACCGGCCTTCACCGTCACAGAGCGGGACCCGCCAGTTCGGGTACTCGTCCGTGGTCCCGGGGATGTTCTGTGGCCGCCGGTCCCCCACCGCGTCGGCCAGCGACACCCCGATGAGCAGGGCTGGGGTGCGGGCCAGGAACGCGTAACAGGCCAGGGTGAACTCGGCCGGGCTGGGCCTGCCGCTGGCCGGGAGCAGGCCCTCGGCCTCCAGGACCTGCTGCCAGGCGCGGACCACGGCGTCCGACTCTTCGCTTTCCTCCTGGTAGGAGCGGGTCAGCAGGCCGAGCCGGGAACGCAGCTCCACCTGCTCCCCGGTCACGAACGCCGCGATCGGCGGGAGGTCGTGGGTACCCACCATGGCCAGGCAGTTGCGCCGCCACTTGGCCGGCGGGAGCGGGGCCCCGTCCCCGCCACGCTCGAACCAGAGCATCGACGTGCCAAGCACGCCGTGCTCGGACAGGTACTCGCGGATCCACGGTTCCACGGTGCCGAGATCCTCGCCGATGGCCAGCGCCCCGGCCGACACGGCCTGGCCGTCCAGCACGCCCACCGTGGCCCGGTGGTCATAGTGCACGTAGGTGCCCTGGTCCGGACCCATCCCGGCCGGGACCCACCACAGCCGGAACAGGCCCATCACGTGATCGACGCGCAGGCCGCCGGCGTGCCGCAGGGCCGCGTGCATCAGATCCGCCATCGGCCCATACCGCTGGGCGGCGAGCCGCTCCGGATGCCAGGGCGGCTGGTTCCAGTCCTGGCCGCGCTGGTTGAACTCGTCCGGCGGGGCCCCCACGCTGACCTCGGGAACCAGCACGTCCGCCAGGCCCAGGCGTCGGCGCCGCCGGGGTGGCAGCCGACCGCGAGGTCGCGGATGATGCCGATCCGCATCCCGGCGGCCCGCGCGGCCTCCTGGGCCGCGGCCAGCTGGCCGTCCGCGAGCCACTGCAGCCAGGCGTGAAACAGGGCCTGCCCCGCCAGCCGGTCCCGTTCGGCCGCCACCTCAGCCGAGCCGACCGCGCGCAGCGGCTCCGGCCAGGCCCGCCAGTCCGGCCCGTGGATCTCGGCCAGCGCGCACCACAAGCCCCAGTCCTCCAGGGACTGTCCCTCGCGCCGCCGGTAGTCGTCGAACTCGGCCCGGCGCTGCGCGGTCATCGGCTGCCGGAAGATGATCTGCAGGGCGCTCCGCTTGGCCTGCCAGACCTCGTCCCGGTTGAGCAGCTCGCTGGTCGCGTTGCGGGCCCGCAGCGGCGCGGCCAGCGAGTCGATCCGGACCCGGTCCCCCGCGGTGAGTTTGGCGTACTCCGGGATGTCCTCGACCCGGAGGTACAGCGGGCTGGTGAAGCGCCGGGTCATCGGCAGGTACGGGGACTGGCTGAGCGGCGGCAGCGGCTCTCCCGCGTGCAGCGGGTTGATCAGGATGAACCCGGCACCCAGGTCGGTGGCGCTCCACGCGGCCAGGTCGGCCAGGTCGCCCAGGTCCCCGTGCCCCCACGACTGGCGGGAGCGCAGCGAGTACAGCTGGACCGCGAATCCCCAGGACCGGTCTTCCGGCCCGGGGACCACCGGTTCATCGACCCCGAGTTCTTCGACCGCGAGTTCTTCGACCAGGGGTTCCTCAATCACTGCTGCTACGTCCACCGGTACTTCGACCACCGGTACTTCGGCCGCGGGCCCCTCGGGCATGCAGGCCGTCCCGGGCGTATCCGGCGGCTCCCCCAGCGCGTCCAGGATGGCGTCGAGCGTCCGCTGGTTCACCTCGACCTGCCGCCCATGCCAGTCCCGGTAGCTGGTGGCCACCCCGTGGGCCGCGGCCCGCCGTCTGGTCTCGTCGCTCGTCACCCTTCAATGATCAGCCCATCCGGCGGCGCAGCGCACAACCCTTACGGCCCGAGTTACCTCCTGGTGGGACAAGTTCGCTGGATATCGGGTGGACCGCCTGGCCAGAAGGCCCGCAGCCCTGCTTCTGGCGGCGCCGCTCAGCCCGGTCCGGGACTGCGCCGCTGGGCGCCGCTACGGTTTCGGGATCAGCGCCCAGGCCAGCCACAGGCCGGCCAGCGCCTGGAGGACCGCGACCAGCAGGGTGGCCACGATCGCGACCCAGGCGTGGGCCGGCAGCCCGGCCAGCGCCGCGACCACCCGCGCGGTGGCCCGGACCGGAGCGCCGTGGGCCGCCTGCCAGGCGAGCGGGATGCCCCAGCCGACCGCCGCCACCAGCGCGGCGGCGGGCAGCGCGACCCGTAGTCGCCAGCGGCCGTAACGGGCCGCGGCCCCGCCCGCCAGGCCGGCCACGAACGGCAGGAACCACCAGCCCGCCACGGCCCCCAGCGCGATCAACGCCACCGCGGCCAGGCTGCCCAGCAGCCAGAACAGGACGGGTCCGCGGTGTCCCGGGACCCACGACGGGTAGTGCGGGCTAGGCGGCGCAGCGGGGGCGGGCGCCGGGGTACCCAGCCGCCCCAGCCGGTAGGCGCCGCGCTTGCCCAGCCGGTTCAGGTCAGACATGGCCACCTCCCGGCTCCGGCGTCAAGGCTGCAGCGTCCACCGGATCACCCCCGGCGACGATCCAGCCGGCGGCATCGGCAGGTAACGCCCGTTCCACCAGTCAGCCACCTGGTCCTCATACCACGGTGAGGCCGGGTTCTCACTCTGGCCGCCGGGGTAAACGCCCTCCGCCGTCCCCGAGCCAGAACCGGTCCACGCCGCGATCATCCGCCAGCTCGGCCCCTGCGTGGCCACCAGCCCGCCGTCGGCGGCGTCCACGGTAAAGGGGTCCCCGCCGGCCGCCCGGGGGCCGTAGCCGAGCGCGTCCGCCTGAGTCAGCGACGGGAACTGCCTGCTGTGCAGCCGGCCCCAGGCCCATTGGGAGGGGGTCCCGCCCAGCCGGGCCGACAGGTGCGCCACCGCGGTCGCGAACGCGGCCCGCATCACCTGGGGGGCGGTCCGCCGCGGGCCGCGGGGCGCGGTGAACGCCGCGTTGCCCGGGTCATGGAGGGTCCAGGTCTCCAGCACCTCGTCCAGGCTGGCCTGGCCGGGGGAGATCTGCAGCCCGGCCCGGTCGCGGTGCACCGGCACCGCCGCGGCGTGCCACCACGGATGGAACACCGCGGTCAGGTAGTCAGACCAGAACGTCCACCACACGGACGCGGCCGCGGAACCGGCGGTCATCGCGCCGTTCCAGCCGTCCAGCAGCGTGGCGGCCTGCCGCTGCCGCGCGGTCAGCCCCGCGCCGGGCTGGCGCAGCGCCGCCCGCAGGGCCGGCAGGATCCGCTGGGCCAGCGGGTCGGTCAGGCTGGTCTGCACGGCCGCGAACGACGCCGGGGTCATCTTGTGCCGCCCCGTCAGCGACGCGTAGATCTGGCTGGCCCGGTAGCCCGGGTCGAAGAAGTTGGCCGAGGTGCCGATGTAGTACGGATAGGAGGGCCCGACGGGACGCTGGTTCGCGGTGGCCACCACGTGCCCGGGCGGGTCGTAGGCCTGCGGGACCGCCGAGTAGGGGATCACCCCGGCCACGTCGTCCGCGCCGGTGCCGGGCATCGGCAGCCAGGGCTGGCCACGGCGGACCACCGGGTAGTACCCGGCCGAGATCGCGCCGATGTGGCCCCGGTCGTCGGCGTACACGAAGTTCTGCGTGGGCGCCCGCCAGTGCGCCAGCGCCGCGTGGAACTGGGCCCAGTCATGCGCGGTGTTGATGGCCAGCAGCACGGCCAGGTCGGGTGAGGGGACGTTGCCCATCCAGTCCACCGAGGTGGTCTGCCCGGCCTGGGTCATGATCGGCCCGTGCACGGTAAGGTCCACCGTCAGCCGCTGCGCCGCGCCGCCCCGGACCGCGATCGTGTAGTGCACCTGGCGCATCCGCCGCCACGCCCCGTCCCAGAAGTACTGGCCGGGCCGGGCCTTGCTGGTCTGCTCGGTGTAGAACAGCGTGGCCTGGTTCTGGGTGTCGGTCAGGGACCAGGCGATGTGCTGGTTGTGGCCGAGCAGGACGCCGGGCAGGCCGGGCACGCTGACCCCGCTCACCTGGTACCCGGGGGCGGACAGGGCCACCTGGTACCAGATGGACGGGATGGTCTGCGGCAGGTGCGGGTCCCCGGCCAGCATGGCCCGGCCGCCGGCCACCGCCGGGCCGTTGGCCGCCCACGCGTTGCTGTCCGGGTAGGTGTGGATCTGCCCGGCGGGCAGGCCCTTCACCTGGGCCAGCAGCGCGGACGCCGCCGTGGCGCCGGCGGCGCTGACCGCGGCCGCGCCGGACCGGGGGGCGGGAGTGCGCCGGGCGGTTTTCGTTGCGGCGGCAGTTGAATTTGACTGTCCACCAGGCAGCGGGACGAGGCCGGCGTGGCGGTAAGGGCCGGGGTCGTAGGGGTGCTGCTCGTTCGGCGGCAGGACCGGGAACCAGGCCATGGTCTTTTCCGCGCCCAGCGTGCGCTCCAGCAGCGCGTAGTCCAGCGGGGTGGTGGTGTAGTCCAGCTGCTCGGTCAGGTCGCCCTGGATGACCAGGCTGTCCACCGGCGTCCAGGGGCCCGGGTACACGCCGGCCAGCGAGAACAGCGCGGGCCACTGCCGGTCGCTGCGGAGCTGGGCCAGGTCGTCGTTCACCCCCCGGGCGAAGGCGAGCAGGGCCTGGGCGGTCGCGCTGGACCGGGGCATCTGCGCCCATTCCTGCTGGGCGGTGCGGACCAGGCCGAGCCGCAGCTCGAACCGGTCCGAGCTCACCGCGGAGGGGCCCGCGAGCTGGGCCAGCCGGCCCTCGCCGAGCCGCCGTTCCAGGTCCATCTGGCTCAGCCGGAACCGGGCCTGCAGGTAGCCCAGGGCCAGGAACACGTCGTGCTGGCTGGCCGCCCGGACCGAGGGCACTCCGTGGCTGGTGAACGACACCTGGACCGGGTGGGCCAGGCCTGGCAGGCGCAGCGCCTGGGAGTGCGGCAGCTCACCGCCGCTGGCCGAGGTCCAGACCCCGCGGCCGGGGTCCAGGGCCGGGCCCAGCGCCGGCACCGTGGCG
This sequence comes from uncultured Actinomycetes bacterium, assembly GCA_963844695.1. GTDB lineage: Bacteria > Actinomycetota > Actinomycetes > Streptosporangiales > Streptosporangiaceae > RYN-230. The sequence goes on along the minus strand of CAWJPL010000002.1, from coordinate 379,222 downwards.
TAGCCGGCGGCCAGCACGCCGAGCAGGGCGGCGCAGGCCAGCAGCGGGATCGCCACGCGGAGCACCCGCCACGCGATCCTGGGGCGCCGTCGTTCCAGGGTCATCGGCTCACCATAGGGCCGGGTGCCGGTCCCGCCACGGCCGGGCGCCTTCCAGCTGCGCAGACAGCGAGATCAACGTCCCTTCTTCCCCCATACGCCCGGCCAGCATCACCCCGATCGGCAGGCCGGCCTTGTTCCAGTACAGGGGCAGGGTCACGGCCGGCTGGCCCGACACGTTGAACAGCGCGGTGAACGGGGTGAAGGCCTTCTGCCGCTCGAAGTTCTCGGGTGGCGGGACCTCCTCGAAGTAGCCGACCGGCACCGGCGGGGACGCCAGCGTGGGCGTCAGCAGCGCGTCGTAGCCGTTCAGCGTGGCGAGGGCCTGGCGCACCACGAACTGCAGGTACGCCTGGGCGAAGATCAGGTCGGCGGCCCCGGTCTGCTGGCCCCGCTGGCGCAGGTACGCGGTGAACGGCAGCAGGCGGTCCTCCCGGGCCGGGTCGACCGGGGCCAGCGTGGCCGTCGCGTACCAGAGCGTCTCGAACGCGGGCACCGCGTCCGGGCCGAACGGCATGGCCACGTCCTCGACCTCATGCCCCAGGCTGGCCAGCAGCTGGCTGGCGTCCTCGTAGGCGGCCACGCAGTCCGGGTGCACGCCCGCGCCCTCGATCGGGTGCTGCAGGGTCCGCCCGATCCGCAGCCGGCCCGGCGGCCGGGCGGCGTAGCCCAGGAAGGTCTCCCCGGCCGGGAGCGGCGGCTGGGTGTACATGTCGCCCGGCTGGTTGCCGGTCATCACGTCGAGCAGCAGCGCCGCGTCGGCCACCGACCGGGCCAGCGGGCCGTCGGTGGCCAGCCCGGCCAGGTCCGGCACGAGCGGGCCGCCCGAGATCCGGCCCCGGGACGGCTTCAGCCCGAACAGGCCGCAGACGCTGGACGGGATCCGGATCGAGCCGCCGCCGTCGCTGCCCTGGGCGGCCGGGGCCAGGCCGGCCGCCACGGCCGCCGCCGCGCCGCCGCTCGACCCGCCCGCCGAGCGGCTCAGGTCCCAGGGGGTGCGGGCCGGCGGCCCGACCGCGGTCTCGGTGTAGCAGGGCAGCCCGAACTCCGGGGTGGCCGTCTTGCCGGTCAGCACCGCCCCGGCGGCCCGCAGCGCCGCGCTGACGTAGTCGTCGATGTCCGGCACGTTGTCGGCGTACGCGGCGGAGCCGAGGGTCTGGCGGACCCCGGCCACCATGTTCAGGTCCTTGATCGGGATGGGGATGCCGGTCAGCGGGGGGAGCTCGGCGGGGTCCGGAGCCTGGGCCACCGCCTTCTCGGCCTCGGCGGCCTGGCTCGTGGCCAGCTCCGCGGTGACCGTGAAGAACGCCCCTACGTCCGCGTTCAGCCGGTCGGTACGGTCCAGGTAGTGGGCGGTTATCTGCACCGGGGACAGGTCTTTGCGTCCGATCGCGGCGGCCAGCTCGGTGACGGTGAGGTCATGAATGTCGGTCACGATTTCGCACCGTAGTCTCCCGTTTTGACCAGGTCCAGAAGGTCCCGGTCTGGCCGGGGCGCAAGTCCCGGTCTGGGCGGCGCAGAAGCCAGGTTCGGCGCATTCACGGTGTGTCACGTCTTGTTCCCGGACAGCTACGCATTGCATCGGTTACGCTCTGACGCGTGGATCGCATGACGCGGCCGGGCACGTCCGGGGCTGCGCCAGGGCCAGCGGGCCCCGGTGACCCCGCGCCCGGGGCTGCCGGTCATCCGGCAGGCGCGGCCGGTCAGCCGGGGTCCGTGGATCCTGCGGATGCTGCGGAGGTTCAGGACGTTCCCGACCCTGAGGATGCCCTGGACGAGGCGGGCGCCCCGGACGACGACGTCTCTCCCGGACGACTCCGACGGCGACCTCGTCACCGCTGGTGACCGTCATCCCGGTGACGAGCATCCGCTGGCCAGCTTCGCGTCGGACCCCCGGATGCCGATCTGGATCCGCCGCGCCGTGCTGGCCGCCGCGGTCGGCATCGTGGTCGGCATCCTGCTCGACTGGCGGGTCGGCGTGACCGCCGCGGCCGCCGTGGCCATCCTGGACACGGTGCACCGGTCGCGGACCACCGCGGTGATCCCCGCCGCGGTGCGGGTGACCTCCGCGCAGCGGCGCACCCGGCGGCGGCTGTTCTGGGCGCGCCGGTCGGGCTACCTGACCCTGAACGGCCGGGCCATCCCCGGCACCAACTGCATCATCGATCATCTGGTCGTCGGCCCGGCCGGGGTGTTCGCGGTGGACTCCGAGCGGTGGGACCGCAGGCTGCCGCTCCGGGCCACCCAGGGCGGCCACCTCTATCACGGCCCCTACAGCCAGACCGGCCGGCTCAAGCACGCCCAGCTGGAAGCGGGCCTGGCCGGCCAGTTGATCAGCGAGGCCCTCGGCCGCAAGCAGCGGGTCCGCCCGGCCATGGTGATCTACGGGCCCAGCGTGCCGTGGACGGTAGCCCGGATCAGCGGGGTGGACGTGTTCAGCGGGCGGCGGCTCCGCAAGTACCTGCGGGCCCAGGCCCGGGCCCGCCGCGAGCAGCGGCTGACCCGCGAGGAGATCGAGCGCATCCACGCCGCCGCCGACAAGGCGCTCCCGCCCCGCTAGCCCGCCCGCCGCACGGAGGGCACGCCGCCGGTACGCTGAAGGCTCCACACCCTCGAGGGGAGCAGGTCATGCCACCGCTTCGGTCCCGGACGGTCACCCACGGCAGGAACATGGTCGGGGCACGCGCACTGATGCGCGCCAGCGGGGTAGCAGGCGAGGACATCGGCAAGCCGATCGTGGCCGTGGCCAACAGCTTCACCGAGTTCGTCCCCGGCCACGTGCACCTGCGCGAGGTCGGCCAGGTGGTCTCCGACGCGGTGAAGGCGGCCGGCGCGGTGCCGCGGGAGTTCAACACGATCGCGGTGGACGACGGGATCGCCATGGGCCACGGCGGGATGCTCTACTCGCTGCCCAGCCGGGAGCTGATCGCCGACTCGGTCGAGTACATGGTCCAGGCCCACTGCGCGGACGCGCTGGTCTGCATCTCCAACTGTGACAAGATCACGCCCGGCATGCTGATGGCGGCGCTGCGGCTGAACATCCCTACCGTGTTCGTGTCCGGCGGCCCGATGGAGGCCGGGCGGGCCCGGCCAGGCGAGGTGACCGCCTCCGGCGAGCCGCGCAAGCTGGACCTGATCAACCCCATGATCGCCTCGGCCGACCCGTCGGTGTCCGACGAGGCGCTGGCCGAGATGGAAGAAGCCGCGTGCCCGACCTGCGGCTCCTGCTCCGGGATGTTCACCGCGAACTCGATGAACTGCCTGACCGAGGCGATGGGGCTGGCCCTGCCGGGCAACGGCACCACGCTGGCCACGCACGCCGCGCGGCGCGGGCTGTTCGAGCGGGCCGGCCAGCTGGTCGTCGAGCTGGCCCAGCGCTACTACGAGGGCGACGACGAGTCCGCGCTGCCGCGGTCCATCGCCACCCGGGACGCGTTCGAGAACGCGATGGCCCTGGACGTGGCCATGGGCGGGTCCACCAACACGATCCTGCACCTGCTGGCCGCGGCGCACGAGGCCCGGGTCGGGTTCGGGCTCAAGGAGATCGACGAGCTGTCGCGCCGGGTGCCGTGCCTGTGCAAGGTCGCGCCCAGCAGCGAGCGCTACCACGTCGAGGACGTGCACCGGGCGGGCGGCATCCCGGCCATCCTGGGCGAGCTGAACCGCGGCGGCCTGCTCAACCAGGGGGTGCACACGGTGCACAGCTCCTCGCTCGCCGAGTTCCTCGACGCCTGGGACTTGCGGTCGACGTCGGTCACCGACGAGGCGGTCGAGCTGTTCCACGCGGCACCCGGCGGGGTCCGCACCATCAAGCCCTTCTCCCAGGAGGCGCGGTGGACGACCCTGGACGAGGACCGGTCCGAGGGCTGCATCCGCGACCTGCCGCACGCCTACACCCGGGACGGCGGTCTCGCCGTGCTGTACGGCAACCTGGCCCCGGAGGGCGCGATCGTCAAGACCGCCGGGGTCCCCGAGGAACTCTGGCGGTTCTCCGGCCCGGCCAAGGTCTTCGAGAGCCAGGAGGCAGCGGTCGAGGGCATCCTGGGCGGGAAGGTCGTGGCCGGCGACGTGGTGCTGATCCGGTACGAGGGGCCGAGCGGCGGCCCCGGCATGCAGGAGATGCTGTACCCGACCAGCTTCCTCAAGGGCAAAGGCCTCGGCCGGGCCTGCGCCCTGGTCACCGACGGGCGGTTCTCCGGCGGCACCTCGGGGCTGTCCATCTGCCACGCCGCGCCAGAGGCTGCGGCGGGCGGGATGATCGCGCTGGCCGAGGACGGCGACCGGGTGGAGATCGACATCCCGGCCCGGTCCCTGGAGCTGGCCGTCCCCGAAGCCGACCTGGCGGAGCGCCGCCAGCGGGTGCTGGACGTGCTGGGCGGCTACCGGCCGGCGAACCGGGACCGGCCGGTGAGTGAGGCGTTGCGGGTCTACGCGGCGCTGGCCACGTCGGCGTCCACCGGCGCGGTGCGGGACATCAGCCGCCTGGGTGCTGCTCCTGGCTTTGCGACCCCCGGCTCCGGCCAGTGACCGCAGCGGTCCTGCCCGGGCCCGTCGGGGGCCGGCCTCTCACTTCAGCGGCGATCTAGTGGCCACAGCACGGGACTGGGTCGCCGGAGCACGCCCCCGTACCCTCCCCGCCGCGGTCGTCCCGGTCGTGGTGGGATCCGGGGTCGCCTTCGGCTACGGTCATTTCTCGCTGTGGCGCGGCGTGCTGGCGCTGATCGTCGCGCTGGCCCTGCAGGTCGGGGTGAACTACGCCAACGACTACAGCGACGGGATCCGCGGCACCGACGAGGTACGGGTGGGGCCGGTCCGGCTGGTGGCCGCCGGGGTGGCGCCGGCCCGGCAGGTCCGGGACGCCGCGCTCGGCTGCTTCGCGGTGGCGTGCGTGGCCGGGCTCGTCCTGGCCGCGGTGACCTCCTGGTGGCTGGTCCTGCTGGGTGCGCTGGCGGTGGCCGCGGCCTGGACCTACACCGGCGGCCGGCACCCGTACGGGTACCACGGCCTGGGCGAGATCGCGGTGTTCGTGTTCTTCGGGCTGGCCGCCGTGGCCGGGACCACGTTCGTGGAGATGAACTCGCTGCCCTGGCTGGCGCTGGCCGCGGCGCTGCCGGTGGGGTTGCTGGCCTGCGCGCTGCTGGTCATCAACAACCTGCGCGACATCCCCACGGACACCTTGTCGGGCAAGCGCACCCTCGCGGTCATCCTGGGTGACGCGCGGACCCGCACGCTGTACACGGCGTGCGTACTGGGGCCGTTCGTGATCGCGGCGGCCATGGCCGTGGCCCGCCCGCTGGCGCTGCTGGTCTTCGCGGCGATCCCGCTGGCCGTGATCCCGGTCCGCACGGTGCGGCACGGGGCGACCGGCCCGGCCCTGATCGGCGCGCTCGGCATGACCGGCCGGCTCCAGCTCGCCTTCGGCGCGTTGCTGACCGTGGGCCTAGCCATCCGCCTCTAACCCCACCCGCCCCGCCCGGCGCCCGGGGGCGCCGGGCCCTCCGGGGGCGCCGGGCCCACCGGGGGCGCCGGGCCACCGCAGTCGGTCAACTGTTCGGTTACCTCCCAGATCTGGGAGGTAACCGAACACTTAATGATTGTCTACGACGCCGTTGGGGGTGGGTGAGGTCCCAGCGGCCTCTGGGGCCTCGTTGCCCTCAGCAGTCCCGGATGCCGTGGATGTCGTTGATGTCGCGCCGTCAGCGGGTGCCCCGGTGATCTCCGGGACCACCATGTCCTTCAGCGCCTCAGCCTGGGCCCGCGGCGCCGGCCGGCCGCCGTTAGCAGGTGGCGGGGCCGACCCCGCGGCGCTCTCCGGGCCGCCGAACGCACCGCTGAGCGTCTTGAGCGCCGTGGTCACCTCACTCGGGATGACCCAGAACGTGTTCCCTTGGGCCTGCGCCAGCTGCGGCAGCGTCTGCAGGTACTGATACGCGAGCACCTTGGGGTCGGCGTCCCCGTCGTGCACGGCCTGGAACACGGTGCCGATCGCCTGCGCCTGGCCCTCGGCCCGGAGGATCTGGCCCTGCCGCTCCCCCTCGGCCCGCAGGATGCTGCTCTGCTTCTCGCCTTCGGCGGTGAGGATCTTGGACTGGCGGACGCCCTCCGCGGTGAGCACGGCGGCGCGCTTCTCCCGCTCGGCCCGCATCTGCTTCTCCATCGCGTCGATGACGCTCTTGGGCGGGTCGATGGCCTTGATCTCCACCCGGGTCACCCGGAGCCCCCACTTGCCCGAGGCGTCGTCGAGGACCCCGCGAAGCCGCATGTTGATCTGGTCCCGGGAGGTCAGCGTCTGCTCCAGGTCCATGTTCCCGATCACGCTGCGCAGCATGGTCGCGGTGATCTGCTCGATGGCCTGGATGTAGTTGACGATCTCGTAGTCGGCGGCCCGGGGGTCGGTGACCTGGAAGAACAGCACGGTGTCGATGCTGACCACGAGGTTGTCCTCGGTGATCACCGGCTGTCCCCTGAAGGCCACCACCTGTTCCCGCAGGTCGATGAGGGGCTTGACCCGGTCCACGAACGGGAGGATGAAGTTCATCCCGGGTTCCAGGGTCTTGCGGTAGCGGCCGAACCGCTCGACGTTGCGGGCCCGGGCCTGCGGCACGATCCGGACGGTCTTGCCGACCGTGAGCACGAAAAGGATGACGACGACCAGGACGGCCACGAGCGCGGCTATTTCCATGTCTACTCCCGCGGATGGACAAGTGCGGTGGCGCCCTCGATCGCGAAGACGTTGACGGAAGAGCCCACGGGGATGACCTGGGACTCGTCATACGGGCGGGCCGACCACAGCTCGCCGCCGATGCGGACCTTCCCGCCGTCGTCGGTGACTTCCTCGACGACCTTGGCGGAGCGCCCGACGAGGGCCGAGGTCCCGGTGCGCAGCAGCGGCGGCTGCTTGATGTGCCGGACCGCGATCGGGCGGACCACCCCGAGCCCGGCCGCGGAGGCCACGCCAAACGCGATCAGCTGGAAAGGCAGCCCGCCGCCGGCCACGCCGACCACGCCCGCCGCCACCGCGCCGACCGCAATCAGCCCGAAGGCCAGCGTGGTCGTCATGATCTCGGCCACGCCGAGTACGGCGGCGAGGACCAGCCAGACAATCCACGATTCCATGGCTACTCCCGGGAGCGGGAGCGGTGGCGTGCGCGGCCTGCGCACGCACCAGCCGCCCGGCCCTCCAACTCGACAGTAACCCCGTGGCGCCGCTGCCGCGACCATCTGGCGGCCCCAGCCCGCCTGCCCGGGGGGTGATCGTTCCCATCGGCCCCCGGACCGGGGATTATGGTGCCATCCAACGTCGGAGGATGTCATGACCAGTCCAGCCACGCTGTCCTATAGTCACGGAACCTCGCCGCAGCCGCTGCTCGGCGAGACCATCGGCGCGAACCTGAGGCGCATCGCGGCCGTGCACGGCAGCCGGGAAGCCCTGGTCGATGTCCCGTCGGGGCGGCGCTGGACGTACGCGAAGCTCGACGCGGACACCGACACGCTCGCCCGGGGCCTGATCGCGGCGGGGATCAAGGCGGGCGACCGGGTCGGCATCTGGGCGCCGAACTGCGCGGAGTGGGTGCTGCTGCAGTACGCCACGGCCAAGGCGGGCGCGATCCTGGTCAACATCAACCCGGCCTACCGCAGCCACGAGCTGGGCTTCGTGCTGCGCCAGTCCGGTGTCCGGCTCCTGGTCAGCGCGGAGTCGTTCAAGACCAGCGACTACCGGGCCATGATCGAGGAGGTCAGCGGCGATCTCCCTGATCTGCACCGGGTGATCTACCTGGGCTCGATCGACTGGGACGAGCTGTTCGTGGTCGGTGCCATGCCCGTGGCCGGCGGGGAGGACGAGCTGGCCGAGCGGGAGGCGGTACTGGCCTTCGACGACCCGATCAACATCCAGTACACGAGCGGCACCACGGGGTTCCCCAAGGGGGCCACGCTCTCCCACCACAACATCCTGAACAACGGGTTCTTCATCGGGGAGGGCTGCCGCTACACCGAGGCCGACCGGGTCTGCATCCCGGTGCCCTTCTATCACTGCTTCGGCATGGTGCTGGGCAACCTGGCCTGCACCACGCACGGGTCCGCGATCGTCATCCCCTCCCCCGGATTCGACCCGTCGGCCAGCCTGCGGGCCGTGGCGGCGGAGCGGTGCACGTCGCTGTACGGCGTGCCGACCATGTTCATCGCCGAACTGGCCCTGGCCGACTTCGCCTCCTACGACCTGTCCACCCTCCGGACCGGGATCATGGCCGGGTCGCCGTGCCCGGTCGAGGTGATGAAGCGCGTGGTCAGCGAGATGCACATGACCGAGGTGACGATCTGCTACGGGATGACCGAGACGTCCCCGGTGTCCGCGCAGACCACCGCCGACGACGACATGGAGCGGCGGGTGTCCACGGTGGGCCGGGTGCACCCGCACGTCGAGGTGAAGATCGTGGATCCGGAGACCGGGCTGCCCGTGCGCCGGGGGGAGGCCGGGGAGATGTGCACCCGGGGCTACTCGGTGATGCTCGGCTACTGGGACGACCCGGAGCAGACCGCCGGCGCGATCGACCAGGCGCGCTGGATGCACACCGGCGACCTGGCCGTCATGGACGAGGCCGGGTACCTGAACATCGTCGGCCGCATCAAGGACATGATCATCCGGGGTGGCGAGAACGTGTATCCCCGTGAGATCGAGGAGTTCCTGTACGGCCACCCGGCGATCGAGGACGTACAGGTGATCGGGGTGCCGGACCTCCGCTACGGCGAGGAGATCTGCGCCTGGGTCAAGCTGCGGCCGGGCCAGGCGCTGACCGAGGACGAGTTGCGGGAGTACTGCCGCGGGCAGATCGCGCACTTCAAGGTCCCCCGGTACCTGCGGATCACCGGGGACTTCCCGATGACCGTGACCGGCAAAATCCAGAAGTTCAAGATGCGCGAGACGTCCATCTCCGAGCTGGGCCTGGAAGAAGCCGCGGGCACCACCACCGCCTGACCCGGATCCCCTGGCCACACCAGCCGCACCAGCCAAGAGATGCGGCTCCCAGCTCGCCCCGCTTCGTGATCATGACTGATTGGTGTCTGCCGGGGCGGCACCAATCAGTCATGATCATTTCCGGATCCATGGGGCTTACGGGGCGGGTGGTGCGGGAGTGCCTGGCTAGCTGGTCGGGATAGCGGCGGCGGGAGGACGGGTCGGTGATGGACGGGGGGTCGTAGCCGCGGTCCGGGGTGTTGAGGTTGGTGCCCGGCGGCACGATCTCGTCGATCCGGTCCAGCACGTCGCCGCTGAGCACGACGTCGGCCGCCGCCAGCTGGCTCTCCAGCTGCTCCATGGTGCGCGGCCCGATGATGGGCGCGGTGACGGCCGGGTGAGCCAGCACAAAGGCGATCGCCAGCTGGATCAGGGTCAGGCCGGACTCTTCGGCCAGCACGGCGAGCTGCTCGGCGGCCTCCAGCTTGGCCTGGTTCCCGGGCAGGCTCATGTCGTAGCGCTGCGGTATCCGTTCCGCCCGGCGGCTGACCGGGAACTCGGCGCCCTTGCGGTACCGGCCGGTGAGCCAGCCGCCGGCCAGCGGGCTCCACGGGATGACGCCCATCCCGTATTCCTGGCACACCGGCAGCACCTCGGCCTCGACCCCGCGGACCAGGAGGGAGTAGGGCGGCTGCTCGCAGACGAACCGCTCCCGCCCGCGGCGCTGCGCGGTCCACTGGGCCTGGACGATCCGGGATGCGGGGAAGGTGGAACTGCCGGCGTAGCAGATCTTCCCGGCCCGGATCAGGTCGCTGAGCGCGCCCAGGGTCTCGTCAACGTCGGTGCCTGGGTCGGGCCGGTGGATCTGGTACAGGTCGATGTAGTCGGTGCCGAGCCGGCGCAGGCTGTTCTCGCACTCGCGGATCAGCCAGCGGCGCGAGTTGCCGCGCTGGTTGGGGTCCTCGCCCATCGCCCCGTGCGCCTTGGTGGCCAGGACGATGTGCTCGCGCCGGGTGCTGGCCAGCGCCTTGCCCACGATCTCCTCGGACTCCCCGCCCGAGTAGACGTCCGCGGTGTCGATGAAGTTGATCCCCGCGTCGAGGGCCCGGTTGATGATCCGGACCGAGTCCTCATGGTCGGGGTTGCCCCAGGCGCCGAACATCATGGCTCCCAGGCACAGCTGGCTTACCGTGACGCCGGTCTGGCCGAGTTCGCGAAGCTCCATACGTCAAGCCTAGACGGGCGGCCCGTCGCACCGGGCGGCCACCCGCGGACCAGGCGGCCACCCGCACACCGCGCGGCCACCCCGCACCCGGGCGGGTCAGCTGCTGTAGCCGGGGTAGAGCTGGCCGGACGGGACGATCTCCACTCCCAGCGGCACCAGCGAGATCGGGATGATCTTGAAGTTGGCCAGGCCCAGCGGGATGCCGATGATGGTGAGGCACAGCGCGATACCGGTCGTCAGGTGACCCAGGGCCAGCCACCAGCCGAAGAGCACGATCCAGATGACGTTGCCGATCACGGAGCCCAGCCCGGCGTCCCGGCGGACCTCGATCGACCGGCCGAACGGCCACAGCACGTAGCCGGCGATGCGGAAGGCCGCGATGCCGAGGGGGATCGTCACCACGAGGAAGAACAGGACGAAACAGACCAGCCCGGCCAGCGCGTAGAGGATTGCCATCCAGAAACCGCACAGGACGAGCCAGATCACGTTCAGGATCGTTCTCAGCATGTCCGTCCCCCGATGGACTCGCTGCGCGCTGTCGCGCTTGTCATTCTTTTACCGTATCTCAAGCTGGCCGAGCAGGACCTCGGTGGCGCGGGCCACGTCCTGGACGGCCTGCTCGAACGCCTCAGCGTTGTGCTTGGCCGGGCGCTGGAACCCGCTGATCTTCTTGACATACTGGCGCGCTGCGGCCCGGACGTCCTCGTCGGTGACGTGCTCGGCGTAGGGCGGGCGCAGGGTCTTGATGCTGCGGCACATACCGCGAGGCTACCTGGCCGCGCCGACAGCGAGCCGGCTAGTCCAGGCCCAGCAGCGGTTCGAGGCCGAAGGTCAGGCCCGGCGGCAGGGAGGCCAGCCCGCGCACGGCGAGCAGCACGCCCGGCATGAACGAGGCCCGGTCGAGCGAGTCATGCCGGATGGTCAGCGTCTCGCCGTGCCCGCCCAGCAGGACCTCCTGGTGGGCGACCAGCCCGGCCAGCCGCACCGAATGCACGTGCACCCCGTCCACCTCGGCGCCCCGGGCCCCGGGGGCGGCGGTCGCGGTCGCGTCCGGCATCGGGCCTGCCCCGGCCGCCGCGCGGGCCTCGGCGATCAGCGACGCGGTCCGGGACGCGGTCCCGGACGGGGCGTCCATCTTGCCCGCGTGGTGCAGTTCGATGATCTCGGCCGACTCGAAGAACCGGGCGGCCTGGGCCGCGAAGCTCATCATCAGCACCGCGCCGACCGAGAAGTTGGCCGCGATCAGGACGCGCACCGAGGGCGCGTCCGCCAGCCACGACCGGACCTGGGCCAGCCGGTCCGCACCGAACCCTGAGGTGCCGACCACCACGTCCAGGCCGTGGCCGACGCACCAGCGCAGGTTGTCCATGACCACGCCCGGGTGGGTGAAGTCGACCACCACCGCGCAGCCGGTGAGCCCGTCGCGGGCGTCGCCCTCGTCCACCTCCGCCGCGAGCTCGAGGTCGTCCGCGGCGGCCAGCGCCCGGCCGACCTCGCTGCCCATCCGGCCCCGGGCCCCCAGCACACCGACCTTGATCATTTGCTCCTCGCCCTGAGCCTCGCTGAAGCCTCGCCCTGACGCCGGGTGTCCCGCGCCTACGCGAGAGCGTTGACGAACGGCGCGTCGTCGTCGTACGGGCCGACCACGGCCAGCACCTTGGGCCGGGTCAGGATCTCCTCGGCCACGCTGCGCACCGCGTCGTGCGTGACCGCCTCGATCGAGGCCAGGATCTCGTCGACCGGCTCCAGCCGCGGGTACACCAGCTCGGACTTGCCCAGCCGGCTCATCCGTGAGGACGGGTCCTCCAGGCCGAGCACCATCGAGCCGCGCACCTGGCCCTTGCCGCGGTCGAGTTCGGCGTCGGACAGGCCGCCGGACACCACCTTGGCGATCTCGTCCCGGCAGATCGCCAGCACCTCGTCGGCCTTGGACGGCAGGCAGCCCACGTAGACGCCCCACATGCCGGTGTCGGCGTGCTGGGAGGTGAAGCTGTAGACCGAGTAGGCCAGGCCGCGCTTCTCGCGTACCTCCTGGAACAGCCGCGACGACATGCCGCCGCCGAGAGCCGCGTTGAGCACGCCCAGCGCGAACCGCCGGTCGTCGGTCCGGCTCAGGCCCTCGCAGCCGAGGATCAGGTTGGCCTGCTCGATCCCCCGCGACACCAGCCGCACACCGCGGCCAGGATCGCCGTCCACCGCGCCGCCCACCGGCGGCGGGCCGCCCGGGGTGGACAGCCGCGGCCCGGCGGGCCTGGTGTCCCCGCTGAGCACGTGGGCGAACTCGCGCCGGGCCGCCTCCACCACCATCTCGTGGTCGAGGCTGCCCGCCGCGGCCACCACCAGGTGGTCCGGGGTGTACCGGGCGCGGTAGTGCTCGGCGATCCGTTCCTGGGTGATCTCGTTGATGGAGTTGACCGTGCCCAGAATCGGCCGGCCGAGCGGGGTGTCACCGAACAGCTTGGCGACGAACGCCTCGTGCACCGTGTCGCCGGGATCGTCGTCGTTCATGGCGATCTCTTCGAGGATCACGCCGCGCTCGGCGTCGACGTCCTTCGGCTCGACGAGCGAGCTGGTCACCATGTCGGACAGCACATCCATGGCCAGCGGCAGGTCGGCGTCCAGCACCCGCGCGTAGTAGCAGGTGTACTCCTTGCCGGTGAACGCGTTCAGCTCACCGCCGACCGCGTCCATCTCGGCCGAGATCTCCAGCGCGGTGCGCCGCCTGGTGCCCTTGAACAGCAGGTGCTCCAGGTAGTGCGTGGCCCCGGCGTGGGTGAGGTCCTCGTCAACGGACCCCACCCCCGCCCAGATGCCGAACGCGACCGAACGGACTGACGGCAACGACTCGGTGATGACCCGGAGCCCGCCGGGCAGCACGCTGCGCCGGACGGTGCCCGGGTCGTCGTCCGTCGGTCCGGCCTGCACGCCCGGGCTGCTCACGAGTTGTTGCTGTGCCGGCGCTCGCGGTGCCTGGTCCGGTGGCTGTCGCCGCCAGCCTGGCCGGCCGGGGCGCCATCGGACGACTCAGCCGAGCCCGGCCCGCCGCCGTCACCGTTCCCGGCGGCCGCCTCGCGCTCGACCACCTCGACGGGCACCAGGGACAGCTTGCCGCGGTCGTCGATCTCGCGGATCTCGACCTGGATCTTGTCGCCGACCTTCACCACGTCATCGACGTTGTCGATGCGCGCCCCGCCGTGCAGCTTGCGCAGCTGGGTGATGTGCAGCAGGCCGTCCTTGCCGGGCAGCAGCGAGATGAACGCGCCGAACGTGGTGGTCTTGACCACGGTCCCGAGGAACCGCTCGCCCACCTCGGGCATGTGCGGGTTGGCGATCGCGTTGATCGTCGTCCGCGCGGCCTCGGCGGAGGGCCCGTCGGTGGCACCGATGTAGATGGTGCCGTCGTCCTCGATGGTGATCTCGGCGCCGGTGTCCTCCTGGATGGAGTTGATCATCTTGCCCTTGGGCCCGATGACCTCACCGATCTTGTCCACCGGGACCTTGATCGTGATGATCCGCGGCGCCTGCGGGCTCATCTCGCCCGGGGCGTCGATGGCCTCGCGCATGACCTCGAGGATCGTGAGCCGGGCCCCGCGGGCCTGGCGCAGCGCCGCACCGAGCACGGCGGCCGGGATCCCGTCCAGCTTGGTGTCCAGCTGGAGCGCGGTGATGATGTCCTTGGTCCCGGCGACCTTGAAGTCCATGTCGCCGAACGCGTCCTCGGCGCCCAGGATGTCGGTCAGGGTGACGAACTGGCCGCCCTCGTGGATCAGGCCCATCGCGATGCCGGACACCATGTCCCGCAGCGGGACGCCCGCGTCCAGCAGCGACATGGTGGACGCGCACACCGAGCCCATGGAGGTCGAGCCGTTGGACCCGATCGCCTCGGAGACCTGGCGGATCGCGTAGGGGAACTCCTCGCGGCTCGGCAGGACCGGCAGCAGGGCCCGCTCGGCCAGTGCGCCGTGACCGATCTCGCGGCGCTTCGGCGAGCCGACCCGGCCGGTCTCCCCGGTGGAGTACGGCGGGAAGTTGTAGTTGTGCATGTAGCGCTTGGTGCGCTCCGGGTTGAGCGTGTCGATCATCTGCTCCATCCGGAGCATGTTCAGCGTGGTGACGCCGAGGATCTGCGTCTCACCCCGCTCGAACAGGGCCGAGCCGTGCACCCGGGGCAGTACGTGCGCCTCCGCGGACAGCTGGCGGATGTCGGTCAGGCCGCGGCCGTCGATGCGGACGCCGTCGGAGATGATCCGCTCGCGGACCAGCTTCTTGGTCACCGCCCGGAAGGCCGCGCTGATCTCCTTCTCGCGGCCCTCGAACTGGCTGGCCAGCTTCTCCTGGGCGAGCGCCTTGACCCGGTCGGTCTCGGTCTCGCGCTCCTGCTTGCCCGCGATGGTCAGCACCCGGGCCAGCTCGTCGGAGACCTCCGCGGTCACGGCGTCGTAGACGTCCGGCTGGTAGTCCGCGAACACGGGGAACACGCCGGTCGGCTTGGCGGCCTGGTCGGCGACCCGCTGCTGGGCCTCGCAGAGGAGCTTGAGGAACGGCTTGGCCGCCTCCAGGCCCTCCGGCACGGTCTCCTCGGTGGGCGCGACCGCGCCGCTGGAGGAGTCGGCCAGCATCCCGATGGTGCCGGTCGTGGACTCCGCCTCGACCATCATGATGGCCACTTCACCGTCGGGGAGTACCCGGCCCGCGACCACCATGTCGAAGGTGGCGTCGCTGAGCTGCTCGTGGGTGGGGAACCCGACCCACTGGCCCTTGATCAGGGCGACCCGCACGCCAGCGATCGGGCCCGAGAACGGCAGCCCGGCGAGCATGGTGGACAGGGACGCGGCGTTGATGGCGACCACGTCGTACAGGTGCTCAGGATTGAGCGCGAGGATCGTCTCGACGACCTGAACTTCGTTGCGGAGACCCTTGACGAACGAGGGCCGCAGCGGCCGGTCGATGAGGCGGCAGGTGAGGATCGCGTCCTCGGACGGACGGCCTTCCCGGCGGAAGAAGGAGCCGGGGATGCGGCCGATCGCGTACATCCGCTCCTCGACGTCCACCGTGAGGGGGAAGAAGTCCAGCCCCTCCTTGGGGTGCTTGCCCGCCGTGGTGGCGGACAGGATCACCGTCTCGTCGTCCAGGGTGGCGACGGCAGAACCGGCGGCCAGGCGAGCGAGCCGGCCGGTCTCGAACTTGATCGTATGAGAGCCGAAGGTGCCGTTATCGATAACGGCTTCGGCGGTAAACACACCCTCCATGGGTGAGACCTCCTTGTGAGGTCCCGCTCCGCCCGCCGCCGGTGGTACGCGGCCGGTTCCGTCCGGTCGGTGCTCTGTGGCCCATGCCCTGGGGGCATGAGTCGTGCAGTCCGTTCCATCTGGCCCGGCCAGCGGCCGGCCCGGTCTTCGATCGAAGCCCTCGGCCCGCCTGTGCCGCGCCGGTAAGCGCGCACACGCGACCCGAGAACCACTACCGAGGACCGGTCCTGGCGCCCTGAGCGCTCCGGGATCGGGGGCCGCGGGAAGTCGTTCTTGAGTTGTCCCGGACCTACCTGCGCAGGCCCAGCTTGCTGATGAGCGCACGGTAGCGCTCGATGTCCGTGCTGGCCAGGTACTTGAGCAGGCGCCGGCGGCGCCCGACCAGCAGCAGCAGGCCGCGACGGCTGTGGTGATCGTGCTTGTGCACCTTGAGGTGCTCGGTCAGGTCGTTGATCCGTCGCGTCAGCAACGCAACCTGGACTTCCGGCGAGCCGGTGTCACCCTCACTGGTCGCGTTCCCTGCGATGATCTCCTTCTTCACGGCTGTGTCCAGCGGCACGTGGCTTTCCTATCTTTGTGTCAGTCAATGAGGCAAGAAGAGGCTCGGCGCGGCCCAGATAACACTGGAAGTGCGGGGAAGCCCCTTGGTCAGCCGCTTGAGGGTGCAGCTAACCCAGGCCGGAACATGCCGACCGTTACCTAAAGGTATCACGCGGGCCGGTCCGTAAACGCCGTACCCGCCGCGCCGGGGGCAGGCACCCGCGAAACGCTACCGGCCGCCGCCGACGAGGCCGCGGGCTTCGTCCACATCGCGGCGCATCTGCTCGGTGAGCGCGCCGGCGGAGTCGAACCGGACCATGCCGCGCAGCCGCGCCGTGAAGTCCACCGCCATGTGCAGTCCGTACAGGTCGAGATCGTCCCGGTCCAGGGCGTAGGCCTCCACGGTCTGCTCCCGCCCGTCGAAGGTCGGGTTGGTGCCCACCGAGATCGCGGCGGGCCAGCGCTGCTCCTCCTGGCCCTCGGCGTCCAGGCTGACCAGCCAGCCCGCGTACACGCCGTCGGCGGGCACGGCGGTGTGCGGGGCGGTCTCGAGGTTGGCGGTGGGGAAGCCGAGCGCCCGGCCGCGCTGCTGGCCGCGCACCACCACCCCCTCCACCCGGTGCGGGCGGCCCAGGTCCCCCGCGGCGCCGGCCACGTCCCCCTGGCCCAGCAGGTCCCTGATCCTGCTGGAGGAGATGGTGACGCCGGGCTCCCCACGGTCCCCGTGCTCCGCTTCCCCGTGCTTGGCTTCCCCGTGCTTGGCTTCCCCGTGCTCGGCCTCACTGAGCAGCGGGACGCCTTCCGCCCCGAAGTCGTACTTCTCGCCCAGCTCGGCCAGCAGCGGCACGTCGCCCGCGGCGCGGTGCCCGAACCGGAAGTTGTCCCCCACCACGACCCAGCGGGCGTGCAGCCGGTCGGCGAGCACGGCCCGGACGAAGTCATCCGGTCCGAGCCGGGAGAACTCGAGCGTGAAGGGCAGCACGCAGACCGCGTCGCAGCCTTCGCCGCCCAGCAACTGAACCCGGCGGCGGACGGTGCACAGCAGCGGCGGGTGCGAGCCGGGCCGGACCACCTCCATGGGATGCGGGTCGAAGGTGATCACGACCACGGGCAGGTCCAGCCGGGCCGCGGCCTCGGCAGCCCGGCCCACGATGCGCTGGTGGCCGCGGTGCACGCCGTCGAACACGCCGATGGTGACGACCGATGAGCCCCAGTCTCCGGGCACGTCATCCAGGCCCTGCCAGCGCTGCACGGTGCTGCTCCTTCGATGCTCGACGCGTTCACCTCAAGGGTGCCATGCCCGGGCCGGGGTCAGGACGCTCGCCCGTCAGGACGCGGGCGCGGCGGCCCGGCCCGCGGCGGCCCGCGGGGGCAGCGCGGCCCGGCGCCGCCGGACCGCGGCGGCCAGCCCGCGCAGCACGTCAGCGGTGGCGTCCACGTCGATGCACGCGTCGGTGACGCTCTGCCCGTAGACCAGCGTCGCCGGGTCCCCGGGCTCCTGCCGCCCGGGCTGCAGGAAGCTTTCCAGCATGATGCCGACGATGCCCTGCTCGCCGGCGCCGATCTGGCCGGCCAGCACCCCGGCCACCGCGGGCTGGCGCCGGTAGTCCTTGCCGCTGTTGCCGTGGCTGGCGTCGACCATCACCCGCCGGTCCAGCCCGGCGTCCGTGATCATCTCCAGCGCCTTGTGCACCGGCCCGGGCTCGTAGTTGGGGCCGGGCCGCCCGCCCCGCAGGATGACGTGGCAGTCGGGGTTGCCCGCGGTGGTGACCACCGCCGCCGCCCCGGCCCGGGTGACCCCGAAGAAGGTGTGCCCCGCGGCCGCGGCCCGGCAGGCGTCCACGGCTACCCGCACGTCGCCGTCGGTGCCGTTCTTGAACCCGATCGGCATGGACAGGCCGGAGGCGAGCTGGCGGTGCACCTGGCTCTCGGTGGTCCGCGCGCCGATCGCCCCCCACGCCACGGCGTCGGCGATGTACTGCGGGGTGATCGGGTCCAGCCACTCGCAGCCGACCGGCAGTCCCAGCGAGACCACGTCGAGCAGGAGCCGGCGGGCCAGCCGCAGGCCCCGGTGCACGTCGTGGGTGCCGTCCATGCCGGGATCGTTGATCAGGCCCTTCCAGCCGGTCACCGTGCGCGGCTTCTCGAAGTAGACCCGCATGACCACGAGCAGGTCCTCCCCGAGCGCCTCGCGCAGCGCGGCCAGCTGGCGCGCGTAGTCGAGCCCGGCGGCCGGGTCGTGTACCGAACAGGGGCCCGCCACCACCAGCAGCCGGTCGTCCTCGCCGTCCAGCACGGCGCGCACCTCGCTCCGGGACCGCTCGACCATGTCCGACTCGGCGGGCCCGAGCGGCAGCTCCTCCAGCAGCGCCGCGGGCGAGAGCAGCGGCTCATAGCCCAGGATCCGGGTATCGCTGGTGTGCGGCATCAGGCTCTCCTCCCGCGAGCGGGCTGCCCGCATCTGCCATTCTGCCGGACGGGGCGGCGTGATCAGGGACCGCAGCCGGGGGCCGGACGCCTGCGTGAGCGCACGGCCCCGGCGCGGAAATTCGCCAGCCGCAACGAAAACCGTCTCCCGCACCGCACTCTCCCCGCTCCGGCGGCCTGCCGGGCTGGTCAGGGGACGAACACCGCGAGCGGCCGGGCCACGCCGTCTTTCTCCTGCACGAGCGCGATGAGCGTGCCGTCGGGTCCGAACGCGGCCACCGGGCCGGTCTCGGCGCCTGCGCCGGGCAGCCGGCCGCCGTGCGAGAGCGAGCGGGCCTCGTCCGCGGTGAGCTCGCGGGCCGGGAAGGCCGCCGCCGCGGCCTCGGCCAGCGGCAGCACGGTCAGCTCGGCGGCGAGCTCGTCCAGGGTGTGCGCGGCGCTCAGGTCGTACGGGCCGACCCGGGTCCGGCGGAGCCTGGTGAGGTGCCCGCCCACGCCCAGCGCCTCGCCCATGTCGCGGGCCAGGGCGCGGATGTAGGTGCCGCTGGAGCAGCGCACCTCGACCGCCGCGTCCAGCAGGTCCCCCGGCGCGGGCTGGACGGCCTGGACGGTGAAGGACCAGACCGTCACCGGCCGCGGCTTGAGCACCGGGGGCGCTCCCTCGCGGGTCAGCTGGTAGGCCCGGCGGCCCGCGACCTTGATCGCGCTGACCGTGGGCGGCACCTGCTGGATCTCCCCGGTCAGGGCGGCCGCGGCCGCCTGCACCTGGGCCAGGGACAGCTGGCCGGCGGGCCGGCCCGCGGTGACCGTGCCCTCGGCGTCGCCGGTGTCGGTGGCCTGGCCGAGCCGGATGGTGGCCTGGTACTCCTTGTCGGTGAGGATCAGGTGGCCCAGCAGCCGGGTCGCCTTCTCCACCCCGACGACGAGCACCCCGGTCGCCATCGGGTCCAGGGTGCCGGCGTGCCCGACCCGGCGGGTGCCGGCCAGCCGCCGGATCCGCGCCACCACGTCATGCGAGGTCAGGCCGCCGGGCTTGTCCACCACGATGAGACCGCTCGGGGCGCTGCCCCGGGCGTCGCGGGACATGGGCCTAGCTGCTTTCCGCGAGCAGCCCGCGCAGCCGCGCGATGGCGTCCTCGGCCCGGCCGGCCAGCGTGACGCCGGCCGCGTTGCGGTGCCCGCCGCCGCCCAGCCGGGAGCAGGCGCGGCCCACGTCCACCTTGCCCTTGGACCGGGCGGACGCCTGCCACAGCCCGTCGTCGGACTCCTTGAGGACGATGGCCACTTCCGCTTCGTCGGTGCGGCGCAGCACGTCGATCACCGACTCGACCGCGTCGAGGGACAGGCCGTGCGCGGCCCGGTCGGCGCGGGTGACTGAGGTCCAGACCAGGCCGCTGCCCCCGGCGGCGTCCGGCTCCAGCACGGCCCGGCCGAGCACGGCGGAGAGCAGCCCCAGGTAGCCGAACGGGGCCCGGTCCCACAGTTCGCGGGCCACCATGCCCGGCTCAATCCCGGTGCCCAGCAGCCGCGCGGCCGCCTCGTGCACGGCGGGTGTGGTCGCGGAGTACTTGAAGGAGCCGGTGTCGGCCACCAGCCCGGCGTAGAGGCCGAACGCGATATCCCGGGTCAGCCCGACCCCGGCCGCATCGACCAGGTTCAGCACCAGCATGGCGGTGGCCGCCGCGGCCGGGTCGATCAGGTTGACGGTGCCGAACTGGGTGTTGGAGGCGTGATGGTCGATGACGATCAGCTGGTCGGCGCGGGACGCGTGCCCGGCCAGGACGCCCAGCCGGTCGATGCTGCCCGCGTCGAAGGTGACCATGAGCTCAGGGCGGTGCGGGTAGGCGTCCGGCGGGCTGAGCAGGCTGAGCCCGGGCAGGAACCGGAGGATCTCCGGGATCTCGAACGGTTCGTCGCCGAAGGAGGCGACGACGCGCTGGGAGCGACGGCCGGGGGCGCGCAGCGCATGTGCGAGCGCCAGCATGGAGCCGAGCGCGTCGGCGTCCGGGCGCACATGGCAGGCCAGGCACACCTCGTCCGCGGTGTCCAGGAGGGTCAGCGCCCGGGCCTGCTGGCTGGCCAGGTCAGTCACGGTGGTGAGTATCCCGCGCCCCGGTCGGCGGCGGCGGACGTTCCGCCGAGAAGATCGTCGTCATCCAGCTCATCGCCGGGCAAATCGTCGTCATCCAGGTCGTCTGCGGCGGCGCCCGGGGGCTCCCGGTACGGATCCGGGTCACCGGCCGGCACCGCGCCCTCGCGCACCGCGGCCAGCTTGGCGTCGGCCTCGCGGGCCCGCGCCACCAGGTCTTCCATGTGCCGGGCCCCCTCCGGGATGGTGTCGGCCACGAACGTCAGGGACGGCGTGTGCTTCAGCCCGGTCTGGTGGCCCACCTCGGACCGGATCACGCCGGTCGCGCTGGCCAGCGCGACCGCGGTGGCGGTCCGTTCCTCGTCTGATCCGTAGACGGTGTAAAAGACGGTGGCCTCGCGGAGGTCGCCGGTGACCCGGGCCTCGGTCACGGTGACGAAGCCGAGCCGGGGATCCTTGATCCGCCGCTCGAGCATCTCCGCCACGATCTGGGCGATCCGGTCGGCGAGCTTGCGCGCCCGGGCCTGGTCCACCATGAGTTCACTCCTCCTCAGTCAGGAGCCGTTGCCGCGCGGACAGGAGCTCGAGGTCGGGGCGCGCCGCCACCAGGCGCTCACAGGCGTCGAGTACCTCGACGGCGTGAGCGGCGGTGGAGGACACTACCGCGACCCCGATCTCCGCCCTGCGATGCAGGTCCATGTGCCCGCTCTCGGCCACCGCAACCCCGGGATAGCGGCGGCGCACCTCGGCTACCACCGCGGCCACCGCCGACCTCTTCTGCTTGAGGGAACGGACGTCACCGAGCAGTACATCCAGCGTCAGGGCCCCCAGGTACACGACGCCCTTCCTGGCGGTGTCCGCGTGGTCTAGGGCTCCCCGGTCCCGGCCGGAGCCGGGACCGGGGGCTGTTGTCCTAGGCCCGCGGCTTCTCCCGCATCTCGAAGGTCTCGATCGTGTCGCCGATCCGGATGTCGCTGTAGCCGATGCCGATACCGCACTCGTAGCCCTCGCGGACCTCGGTCGCGTCCTCCTTGAACCGGCGCAGCGAATCCACGGTCAGGTTGTCGGAGATCACGACGCCGTCGCGGATCAGCCGGGCCTTGCTGCCCCGGTTGATGGTGCCGGAACGGACCAGCGAGCCCGCGACGTTGCCGACCCTGGGCACCCGGAAGATCTCCCGGATCTCGGCGGTGCCGAGCTGGACCTCCTCGAACTCGGGCTTGAGCATGCCCTTGAGGGCCGCCTCGATCTCCTCGATCGCCTGGTAGATGACCGAGTAGTAGCGGATGTCCACACCCTCGCGCTGGGCCAGTTCCCCGGCCCGGCCGGCCGGCCGGACGTTGAAGCCCACGATCACCGCTTCGGAGGCGATCGCCAGGTTCACGTCGTCCTGGGTGATGGCGCCGACGCCGCGGCCGATGACCCGCAGCAGCACTTCCTCGCCCACGTCGATCTTGAGCAGCGCGTCCTCGAGGGCCTCGACCGACCCGGACACGTCGCCCTTGACGATGAGCAGGAGCTCTTCCCGCTCGCCCGACTTGAGCGCGGACTCCAGGTCTTCCAGCGTGACCCGGGGCCGCCGCTGGGCGAACATGGCGTTGCGCTCGCGCGCCTCGCGGCGTTCGGCGATCTGCCTGGCCACCCGGTCGTCGCTGACCACCAGGAAGCTGTCGCCCGCGTCGGGTACGGCGGTGAGGCCGAGCACCATCGCCGGCCGCGAGGGCGGTGCGTCCGGGATCGGCGCGCCGTTCTCGTCGAGCAGCGCCCGGACCCGGCCGAACGCCTCGCCCGCGACGATGGAGTCGCCGACGTGCAGCGTGCCGCGCTGGACCAGCACCGTGGCCACGGGACCGCGGCCCCGGTCGAGGTGGGCCTCGATAGCCACGCCCTGGCCCTGCTGCTCCGGGTTGGCCCTCAGGTCCAGCTCCGCGTCCGCGGTCAGGACGACGGCCTCGAGCAGTTCCTCGATGCCGCGGCCTTCCCGCGCGGAGACGTCCACGAACAGGGTCGTGCCGCCGAACTCCTCAGCGACCAGGTTGTACTCGGTGAGCTGGGAACGTACCCGCTGCGGGTCCGCCCCCTCCTTGTCGATCTTGTTGACCGCCACCACGATCGGTACCCCGGCCGCCTGGGCGTGGTTGAGCGCCTCCGTCGTCTGCGGCTTCACGCCGTCGTCAGCCGCGACGACGAGCACCACCAGGTCGGTGGTCTCCGCCCCGCGGGCCCGCATGGCGGTGAACGCCTCGTGACCCGGGGTGTCGATGAAGGTGATCTTCCGCTCCTGGCCGTCCACTTCCGTGGTGACCTGGTAGGCCCCGATGTGCTGGGTGATCCCGCCCGCTTCGCGGGCCGTCACGTTGGTGTGCCGGATCGCGTCGAGGAGCTTGGTCTTGCCGTGGTCGACGTGACCCATCACGGTCACCACCGGCGGCCGGGCGACCAGGGCTTCCTCGCCGCCCTCGTCCTCACCGAACTCGATGTCGAACGACTCCAGCAGCTCCCGGTCCTCTTCCTCGGGGGAGACGACCTGGACGTTGTAGTTGAGCTCGGCGCCCAGCAGCTGCAGCGTCTCGTCGTTCACCGACTGGGTCGCGGTGACCATCTCGCCCAGGTGGAACATGACCTGCACCAGCGAGGCCGGGTTGACCCCGATCTTGTCGGCGAAGTCGCTCAGTGACGCGCCGCGGGACAGCCGGATCGCCTGGCCGTTCCCGCGCGGGATCGACACGCCGCCGATCGACGGCGCCTGCATGTTGTCGAATTCCTGGCGGCGTGCCTTGCGCGACTTGCGGGCCCGCGAGGGCCGGCCACCGGGCCGCCCGAACGCACCCTGGGTGCCGCTGCGGCCGCGGCCTCCGCCGCCACCTGGCCGCCCGCCAGTCATGCCCGGGCGTGGGCCGGCACCGCCGCCACCGCCACCGGGACGGGGCGCGCCCGTACCAGGACCGCCACGGCCGCCGCCGCCCGGGCGTCCGCCCGCGCTGGCGCCGCCGCCGCCGGGGCCACCACGGCCCGGACCGCCAGGACCACCACCGGGACCACCACGGGCGGGCCGCGGCGGCATGCTGCTGGGGCTGGGACGCGGCCCGCCGGGGCGGGCCATGTTCGCTGGGCTGGGCCGTCCCGGCTCGCGCGGGCCGGCCGGACGCGGCCCGCCGGGGCGTGGACCGCCCTGGCCGGGCGACGCGGGACCGGCGCTGCCCGGGCCAGGCTGACCCGGCCGCGGCGGTGCGCCGCGCGGGGCCGAGCCCATGCCGGAGGCGACCGGAGCATAGGGGTTGTTACCGGGGCGCGGGCCAGGCCGCGGAGCGCCACGGCCGGCTGGCCGGGGTGCACCAGGCCGGGGAGCACCCGGTCCCTGGCTGCCCTGGCCCGGGGCACCGCGCGCTGGGGCGCCCTGTCCCGGAGCGCCCTGACCTGAACCACCGGATCCCGAACCGCCAGGTCCCGAGCCACCGGGACGCGGGCTCGCGGGCCGGGGCCCGGGCACCGGGCTACGGCCAGGCTGAGCTGGGCGGGCGGCCGCGCCGCCGTCGGAGGGCACCGGGGGAACCGGGGCCCGCGGCGTGGTCGGGGCCGGCGCGCCGGAACCCGTGCTGGCCGCCGGCCGGGCCGCCTCGCCCGCGGCGGGCGCATCTGGGCTGCCCGCGGCCGGGCTCACGGCCGGGGCGCTGGGACTGGCCTGCGGACGGTCACCGACCTGGGGGCCGGACGCGGCGGGGGCCTGCGGCCGGGCCGGGCCCGGACGGGGCCCCGGACGGCCGTTGCCATTGCTCTCGACGGGCCGGGCGGGAGCCTGCGCGCCCTGACCCTGGGGTCCCCGGCCCTGGGCCTTGGGCCCCTGGGCGGAGAACTCATTCTTAAGTCTGCGGACTACTGGCGCCTCGATGGTGGATGACGCCGAACGGACGAACTCGCCCATTTCCTGAAGCTTGGCCATGACGGCCTTGCTCTCTACCCCGAACTCCTTCGCGAGTTCGTATACCCGGACCTTCGCCACTGCGCTCCCTCTGTCGGCCCGACTCCGCCGGGCCATCGTGGCCGATCCGGGGCAGCGCGTGCTCCGGATGGCCTCAGCTTCTGGTTCTCATCGCCGAGTTCTCATCGCGCGCTCATCACAACTGATCCCGCTTTCCCGGCACTGCTGCCGTTTTAGCTTCGACCGTCTCACCAGCCGGGCCCGTCCCAGGGGACTCACCCGCCCGCCCATGAGGGCCCGAATCACATCGTCCCGCCAGGTAGTCCTCGAGCGGCCCGGCACCAAGCGGTGCCGGCTGCCGCAGCGCCCGCGGTAGTGCCCTGCGGCGCTGGGCTAGCTCAAAGCATTCCTGGCTGGGATGCAGATACGCGCCCCGGCCGGGCAGCCGCGCCTTCGGGTCAGGGATGATGTCACCCCCGGCCGCCACGAGGCGCAGCAGGTCAGACTTGGCTACCCGGATCCTGCAGCCTACGCAGGTGCGAATCGCAGGCGCGGAACGCACCAGTCGCAGGGACCGTCTAGCCATTGTCGGTGCAAGCTTACCTCGCCGGCGCGTCGGCGCCACCGCGCACCACTCCCGGTGCGCCCGCGCCGGGGCCGGTTTCGTCCCCTGGGTGGCCCTCGGGCGCCCCCGGTCCGGGCTCTCCCGCAGCGTCCGCGGGCTCTCCCGCAGCGTCCGCGGGCTCTCCCGTGGCCTCCGCGGGCGCTGCCCAGCGGGGTCCGCGGGCTCGGCGGCGGCGTCCGCAGACTCCCGGGTCGCTCTGCGTCCGGGCCGGGGGGCGCCGCCTGGCCCGCTGGCCGGATCGGCCGGGCTGTCCGGCTGGATATCGATCTTCCACCCGGTGAGCCGCGCCGCCAGGCGCGCGTTCTGGCCCTCTTTGCCGATCGCCAGCGACAGCTGATAGTCGGGCACGATGACCTGGGCCACCCGGGCCTGCGCGTCCACCACGTTGACCCGCAGCACCCGGGCCGGGGACAGCGCGTGGGCCACGAACTGCGGCGGGTCCTCGGAGTAGTCGACGATGTCGATCTTCTCCCCGTGCAGCTCGGTCATGACGTTGCGCACCCGGCTGCCCATGGGCCCGATGCAGGCCCCTTTGGCGTTCACCCCGGGCTGGTTCGAGGTAACCGCGATCTTCGTCCGGTGACCCGCCTCCCGCGCGATGGCCACGATCTCCACCGCGCCCGACGCGATCTCCGGGACCTCCAGCGCGAACAGCTTCTTGACCAGGTTCGGGTGCGTGCGGGACAAGGTGATCGACGGTCCCCGGTATCCCTTGCGCACGTGCAGCACGTAACAGCGCAGCCGTTCCCCGTGCGCGTAGCGCTCTCCGGGGACCTGCTCCGTCGGGGGCAGGATGGCCTCGATCTTGCCCAGGTCGACGAGGACGGCCCGCGGGTCCTTGCCCTGCTGGATGACGCCCGCGACGATGTCGCCCTCCCGCCCGGCGTACTCACCGAAGGTGAGCTCGTCCTCGGCGTCCCGCAGCCGCTGCAGGATCACCTGGCGCGCCGTGGTCGCGGCGATCCGGCCGAAGCCGTCCGGGGTGTCGTCGTACTCCCGGGCCACCGCGCCTTCCTCGGCCGGCTCGCTGGCCCAGACGGTCACGTGCCCGCTCCCCCGGTCGATCTCCACCCGGGCCGTGAGCGCGGCGCCCGGAGTGGAGAGATAGGCGCGCAGCAGCGCGTCCTCGATGGCCTTGATGGCCAGGTCCATCGAGATGTCCTTCTCGCTCTCCAGGCTGCGTAGGACGCTCAAGTCAATGTCCATCTGGCTCCCCCTCGTCCCCCGGCTCGTCGTGCGCTGCGCCCCCGCTGCCGAACTCGATCTGTACCTGGCCGGGTCCCAGGTCCTGATAACCAAACTCCAGCCGCTGCCCGCCGGCCTCCAGGACCACCCCGTCCGGCCGGGCCATGACGACCCGGCCCAGTACCGTGTCCGGGTACCCCGGCGCCCCGGGCGCCAGCGGGACGCGCACCAGGCGTCCCTGGGCCCGGCGCCAGTGCCGCTCCGCCGTGAGCGGCCGGTCCACCCCGGGCGAGCTGACCTCCAGGGTGTACGCGGTCTCCCCCATGACGCCCGAGTCGTCGAGCTCCGCGGACAGCGAGCGGGACAGGACCGCGATGTCGTCCAGGCCCGGGCCGCCGTCGGCGTCGACCACGATCCGGAGCACGCGGCGCCGGCCTGCGGCCGCTACCCGCACCGATTCCAGGTCCAGGCCGGCCGCCTGGATAACCGGCTCGAGCACCCGGGTCACCCGCGCGGTCTCGGCGGCACTGTCTTTGCCGCTGGCCGCACCACTGGCGGCACGCCCGGTCGCACGCCCGGCTGGGCGCGGGCGTGACGGTACGTGACGGGATTCACCACGCATCACGACCTCCTCGTCCGCGACCTGTGCTGTTGTCTGGCGCGATCTAGCCTAACCGTCCCGCGCCAGGACTCAGCCCGTCCGCGCCCTGGCTCGCCCGGCAGTTGAGAATTGGCCACCCGGGGAGTGGCCGGCGGCCTGGCCGGGGATTATCCGGGAAGCCCGGGATGTCCATCCGGGGTGGCGCTCCCCGGCCACTCCCCGGCTGCCCCTACGCTCAGCGGAAGCACCCGGGGATAGCGACTGGAGGAGCGGTGCGGGCAGACCTGACACGGCGCAGCGTGCTCGCCGCGACCGCGTTGACCGTGCCGCTGGTGACGGCGGGCTGCAAAGGCGTCGGCGGGCTGGGCACCCTCCCGAAAGCCGCGCCGGACGTAGCCGTGCTGCACCACGCGATCGCCACTGAGCAGGCGCTGATCGCCCGGTACCACGCGGCCCTGGCCGGGTCGCCGGGACTCGCGGGCACGCTCGGGCCGCTGCTCGCCCAGCACCGCGAGCATCTGGCCCGGCTGACGTCGATGCTGATCGTCCCGGCCACTCCCCGCGCCACCCCGCGGCCGTCGCCGTCCGCCCCGGCGGGCGCGGCGCGGCCCCGAGCGGCGACACTCGCGGCGCTCGAGGCGGCCGAGACCGACGCGGCCAGCTCCCTGGTCCGGCGGCTGGACCTGGCTCCTCCAGCCCTCGCCCAGTTGCTCGCGAGCATCGCGGCCTCCGAGGCCAGCCACGCCTTGCTGCTGCGCAGGGACGGGGCGGCCGGATGACCGGCGATGCGAGTCCGGCAGGCACTCCGTCAGCGACTGCACTGCCGGCCAGCACGGGTTCGGCCAGCACAGGGTCGGCCAGCACCGTGTCAGCCAGCACCGTGTCAGCCAGCACCGTGTCAGCCAGCACGGGGCAGGTAGCCGCGGCGCTGCAGTCCGCGCTCGCCGCGGAGCACGCCGCCGTCTACGGCTACGGCGTGGCCGGCGGGCAACTGGGCGCCACCGCCCGGAAGCTGGCCCTGCAGGACTGGACCCAGCACGAGATGGCCCGGGACCGGCTGCAAGCCATGCTGACCTCGCTCGGGGTCAAGCCGCTGGCCGCCCAGGCCGCCTACCAGATGCCCTTCCCGGTCCACGGCACCCGCGCCGCGATCTCGCTCGCGGGCTACCTGGAGAACCAGGTCGCCGCGGCCTACCTCGGTGTCGTCGCGCTGGACGACCCCCGGCTGCGAGCCTGGGGCGCCCGGCAGGCGCAGGCCTGCGCGCTGCGCGCGACGACCTGGCTGGGCCGGACCACGGCCTTTCCCGGGCTGGCCGCTGGCTCGGCTGCGTCGGCGCGGCCCACGGCCTCGCCCTAGTTCCGCCGGGCCAGCTCGTAGTGCTGATCTGCCGGGGCTGGTTCGCCCGGCTAGCGGTTCGTCAGCTGTCGTGTGGTGCGGCCAGGACGTGCGCGACACATTCCGCCGCGCGGTCCAGCTCGGTCGCGGCGGCGATCCGCTCAGCCCAGGACCACCAGAACCACCAGCTGCCGTCCTCGCAGCAGCCGGCGTAGACGTCCTCGGCCAGAGCCGGTGCGGCGGGATTGATCACGCGCAGGCTCGGCACGCGGCCCGCCGGGGCCATCAGGTTCGTGGCCATCCCGTGCTGGGCCAGCACCGGAGCCAACCTGTCCAGCTGGTCCAGGTAGGCCTGGTCCGGCGGCGACAGGGAACTCACCTGAGGAGCTCCCATAACCATTAAAATCACCTCTAGTAATCAGACGACAGCGGAGAGTGCCTAGACCAGGATGCCGCGTACGATTGCCATTTGCAACATGCATTCAGGACTTCGCAGATTCGGCCACGCACGACAGCCGCCCGCCTAGGGGCCGGGCGCAGGCCACCAGCCCGGAGGCCGGCGGCCAGGACCCTGGCCGCCGGCCCGGAAGCTGGCGGCCGGGATACGGCCCGGCGATCGGGCAACCCGCGGGCCGCAGCCCGGCGAATGCCCAACGAGTGCAACTGTAACCGGACCAACGCCGCCCGTAGGCATGAACCGGATATGCCGGGCACAAAGTTGCCCGGCCTGGGACGGGCCCTCAGGCCAAGCGGCTCCGCAGGGCCAGTACCAGGTGTCACACTGAAGCCACGGCTACACGGACAGAAGGAGATCCCCACGGCCACTCAGCAGAGCCCCACCGTCCGGCGCCGCCGGCTCGCGCTGGAGCTACGCCGGTTCCGCGATGCGGCGGGCCTGACCTGTGAGGACGTTGCCGAGCACCTCGAGTGTTCCACCTCCAAAATCAGCCGGATCGAGACCGGCCGGGTATCTGTCTCACCGCGGGACGTCCGGGACATGCTTCAGCTTTACGGCGTGCCCGGGCCACAGCAGGACAGCCTGGTCCAACTCGCCCGCGAGTCCCGCCAGAAGGGCTGGTGGCACGCGTACAGCGACGCCATCGAGCCACGCTTCGCGACCTATATCGGGCTGGAGAGCGCGGCCTCGGAAATCCGGATCTACGAGGTCACGCTGATCCCGGGGCTGCTCCAGACCGAGGACTACGCCCGCGCGGTGATCGCCGCGGGGGCGGTGGACGGCGCCCCGGAAGCAGTGGAGCGCAACGTCGCCGTCCGGATGGCCCGCCAGCCCACCCTGCTCACCGAGGACCCGCCGCAGTTGTGGACCGTGCTCGACGAGGCCGCCCTGCACCGCCGGGTGGGCGGCTCGGAGCTGATGCGGATGCAACTGGAGCACCTGCTGGAGATGAGCGCGCTGCCGAACGTCGCCATCCAGGTGCTGCCGTTCGGGGCCGGCGCGCACCCGGCCATGGGGCGGCCGTTCGTGATCCTGGCCTTCCCGGAGCGGGCCGACCCGGACGTGGTCTATCTCGAGGACCTGACCAGCGCGCTCTACGTGGAGAACGTCGAGGAAGTGGACCGCTACAACATGTTCTTCAACCACCTGCGCGCCACGGCGCTGTCCTTCGCCGACTCGACCCGCCTGATCACCCAGGTCATCAAAGACCAGTAGCGGTCGTCTCCGCAGGGGTGCCTCGCCGAGCCGGAGCCCGCGGTGCGCCTGCGTGACCCGATCGGCGGTGCGGATCCGACCCCACGTAAGGGGTCGGATCCGCACCGCCGACGGTTATCCACAGAACGGGATTCTGGAGTGGCCTGGGCGATGCGCTGATCCCGGTCGGTCGGGTCCCCCGGGCTAGGCGCAACCGGGCTAGCACAACCGGCCTGGCGCAGCCCGGGCTAGCACAACTCTGCGGGCAGCGGCTCCGCGTGCAGCACGGTGAGGCGGGACACGGCCCGGGTCAGCGCGACGTAGAGGCGGTGCAGACCGCGCGCCTCGGCCGCGGCGATCCGGCCCGGCTCGACCACGATGACGTGGTCGAACTCCAGCCCCTTGGCCAGGGTGGCCGGCACCACCAGCAGGCCGCCGCTGGCCAGGCCGTCTACCGTCCCGTCCAGCAGGCTGTGCCGGACCCCGGCCGCGACGAGCATCCGGGTCAGTGACGGCACCTGGTCGTCGGCCGCGATCACGGCGGTCGACCCGGGGTCTTCCAGAGCGGCGGCGCCGGCCGCGGCCAGGGCGGCGGGCAGCGCGTCCGCGGACGCGTGCCGGACGGTCAGCGCATCCGGGTCCTGCCGTAGCGACCGGGCCGGGGCCAGGCCGGGGGCCAGCGCGCTGAGCAACTGGTTGGCGTAGTCGAGGATCTGCCGCGGCACCCGGTACCCGGTCTCCAGCACCCGCACCTCGGCGCCGGGCTTGCCCAGCTGGGCGAGCATCCCGGGCCAGCTGCCGACCGCGGCGGGGGCCGTGCTCTGGGCCAGGTCACCGAGGACCGTGGCCGACCCGGTCGCGCACCGCCGGCCGATCGCCCGGCACTCCATCGGGGACAGGTCCTGGGCCTCGTCCAGCACCACGTGGGCCAGGCTGGGGGTCCGCTCGATCAGGTCGCTGGCCTCGTCGACCAGGACCGCGTCCGCCGGGCTCCAGCGGGCCGAGGCCGGCCCGCGCGGCGCCGGGTCCCAGCTGATGGCCTGCTGCTCGGCCTCCGCCAGCAGTCCCCCGGCGGCCCGGGCCAGCAGCTCACGGTCGGACAGCAGCCGCAGCACCAGCCGCACCGGGTCGGCCTTGGGCCAGACGGCGTCCACCGCGGCGCGCACCGGCCGGGTCCGCCGCACCGCCTCGTGGGTCCGGTCGTCGCAGGTCTCCCCGGCCTCCTCCATCCGGGTCAGGATGACGTGCGCGATCCGGTGGCCCAGCATCTCCCGGCCGGCGGCGTAGCGGACCCCGCGGTCACGCAGTTCCCCGACCAGGCCGGCCAGTTCGCCCGGGCCGACCCGCCAGCGCCGGGAGCCGCGGACCACCACGACCGACTCGGCGGGCTCGCGCAGCCCGGCCCAGAGCGCCCGGTGCAGCACTCTGGCCATCCGGGAGTCTCCCTTGACCTGCGCGGCCGGGGTGGAGTCGCGGGCCCGGACCGGCACCCGGGCGAGCAGGTCGGCCAGGGTGGTCTGGGTCACGTCGACCTCGCCGAGGGCGGGCAGCACGTTGCGGATGTAGGACAGGAAGGCGCGGTTCGGCCCGATGACCAGGACCCCGCCCCGGGTCATCCGGCCCGGGTAGGCGTAGAGCAGGTAGGCGATCCGGTGCAGCCCGACCGCGGTCTTCCCGGTTCCGGGTGCGCCCTGGACGCACAGCGTGTGCTCCGGGCCGGCCCGGACGATGTCGTCCTGGTCCGGGGCGATGGTGGCCACGATGTCGCGCATCGGCCCGGACCGCGGCCGCTCGATCTCCTGGATGAGGATGCGGCTGACCGCGCCGCCGCCAGCCGCGCCCGGCTCGCCGGTGAACACCTCGTCCTCGTGCGCGGTGAGCTCGCCGCCCGAGAAGCCGAACCGGCGGCGCAGTTCCAGCCCCATCGGGTCGGCCGGGCTGGCCCGGTAGAAGGGCCGGGACACCGGCGCCCGCCAGTCGACCACGACCGGGTGGCCCTCCTGGTCGTGCACGTGCCGCCGGCCGACGTGGAACCGCTCGCCCGCGAACTCGCTGCCGTCCCGGCCCGGAGCCGCCGGCGCATAGTCGAGCCGGCCGAAGAACAGTGGCGTGTCCGGCAGGTCGCTGAGCGCCTCGGCCCGGCGGTACAGGTCGGCTTTCAGGTACTCCTCGGACACGGGGTCGCCGCCCAGCGCCCGGAGCGAGAGCACGTCCTCGCGCATCAGCCGGAGGAACCGCCGCGACTGGCTCAGGTATTCACGTTCCCCAACGAGGACCGGATCGGGGCCGGTGCCGGGCTTTGCGGGCTGGTCAGCGGGGGTCAGGACGGGATCGGGCGGCGGGTCTTGCTGCGTCCCGCTGGCCGAGGGCATGAGTCATCACCTCGATGGTGTGGGAGTCGGCACAAGAGCCCAGGAGCATAGCAACCTGACCCGGTCTGGTCACTCCGTTTTTTCCGCCGGGCCTTCATCAGCCCCGCCTGGCTCACCGTGGCGTGGCTGATGGCCCCGCGACCGTGGCCTGGCTGACCGTGGCCTGGCTGATCGTGGCCTGGCTCACCGTGGCCTGCCTCAGCCGGGCCAGTCCCAGCCGGGCCAGTCCCAGCCGGGCCGGTCCCAGCCGGGCCTGTCTCGCCGGGCCCGGTGGAGGCGCTCTCCCCGGCGGTCGTGCTGAAGTGCTTCGGCATGATCAGCAACGCCCCGGCGATGGTCAGCGCGGCCACCACCGTGAGCCCGGCGTAGACGTGCGTGGTGGCGGTGGCGATCGCAGCGCGCAGGTAGTCCTCGGCCGCCCGGCCCAGCTCCTGAGGCCGGGCCAGCGCGGTGGCGATGCCGCTGACCTGGTCTGGCAGCCGGTGGCGCAGCGCGGCGGGCGCGCCGTTCAGCTTCCCGCTGAGGGCGGCGTTGAAGATCGCCCCGAAGATCGCCGCGCCCAGGCTCTGGCCGAGATAGCGGGTGAACATCACGGTCCCGGTCACCACGCCGCGCTGGCCCCAGCTCACCGTGGACTGCGCCCCGACGATCGAGGCCACCGAGAGCAGGCCCAGCCCGGCCCCGAGCACGAACGTCTCCGCGACTGGCTGCCAGAGCGGGGGCGGCTGGGGGCCGACGAGGAACGCCCCCACGCCGGCCAGGCAGATCACCGCGCCGGTCACCTGGGTGGCGCGGAAGCCGGCCCGCAGGAACAGCCGGGCCGACTGCGAGGTGGCCAGCGGCCAGCCGATGCTCATGGCGGCGAGCACGCCGCCCGCGGCCACGGCGCCGAGGCCGAGCACAGCCTGGCCGTAGGTGGGCAGGAAGGTGGTCGGGCCGATGACCAGGACGCCGAGGCCGAACCCGGCCGCGGCCGACCCGGCGAGCGCCCGGCTGCGCCAGAACCACGGCGGCAGGATGGGCTCCACGGCGCGGTGCTCGGCCACCACCGCGAGCACCGTCGCGGCCAGGGCCACGGCGAACACCAGGCCGCTCGGGACCGACCACCAGGCCCAGGCCACGCCGCCCTGCAACAGGCCGAAGATCAGCGCGCCCGCGGCGACGAACATGGTGGCCGCGCCGGCCACGTCGATCCGGTGCCGGGTCCGCTGGACGTTCTCGTGCAGGTAGCGCAGCAGGAGGCCGATGGTGGCCGCGCCGACCGGCAGGTTGATCAGGAAGATCCAGCGCCAGGAGGCGTACTGGGCCAGGCTTCCGCCCAGCGCCGGGCCGATCACCGCGGAGATGCCCCACACGCTGGCCAGCCAGCCCTGCACCCGGCCCCGTTCGGACAGGTCGTACAAGTCGCCGGCCAGCGTGTTCACCGTGGCCTGCACGCCGCCCGCGCCGATGCCCTGCAGCCCGCGGAACAAGATCAGGCTCACCATCGTGGTCGAGGACGCGCAGAGAGCCGACCCGGCCAGGAAGACGATGGTGCCCACGATCAGGACCGGTTTGCGCCCCCACTGGTCAGCCAGCCTCCCCTGGACCGGGATGGTCACGGTCTGGGTCAGCAGGTAGCTGGAGAACACCCAGCTGAACAGGGAGAACCCGCCGAGGTCCCGGACCACCTGCGGGATCGCGGTGGACACGATGGTGGTGTCCACGGCCGCCAGCGCCATCGCGGTCATCAGCGCGATCAGCACCGGGCGCCGGTGCACCGGACGGGCTGGGGCCTGCGAGGCTGGCCGGACGGGGGCGGTCATCGCCCCGCAGCTTAGGACAGACCGGGCCGCTAGCCCTGTGGTGGGCCAGCGGTGGCGGGCGAACCAGTGGCGGGCCAAGCGGTGGCGGGCGAACCAGTGGCGGGCGAACCAGTGGCGCGCCAGCCGGGCGTCCCCGGAGTGGACAACCAGTAGCGGGCCGACCAGGCGTCAGGCCCGGCGGCTGGCCTGTCCCCGGCGGGCCAGCACGTCCGCGCTCACCGCGGCCAGCAGCACCAGCGCGAAGATCAGGTCCTGGGCTGCGGCGCTCATCCCGAGCAGGTAGATGCCGTTGTAGATGGCCGCGATGACGAGACCGCCGAGCACTCCGTCCAGCGGCTTGCCGCGCCCGCCGAACAGGCTGGTACCGCCGATCACCGCGGCGGCCACGGCGTACAGCACCAGCGTCGCGCCGTCCGTGCCGGACGAGACTGACCTCAGCTCGGAGGCGTAGATGATGCCGCCCACCCCGGCGGTCAGGCCGGCCAGGGCGAAGCACACGGTGCGGATTCCGGTCAGGCTGACCCCGGCCCGCCGGGCTGCTTCCGCGTTGCTGCCGATCGCGTGCGCGTCCCGGCCGAACCGGGTCCGGTTGAGCAGGAAAGACCAGGCGAACAGGACGCCCAGGACGATCAGCACCACCCACGGCACCCCGCGCACCGGGCTGAGCACGCCGCGGTTGGTGTCGCAGACGGCGACGATGGCCAGGCCGGCCGCGGCCGCAGCGCCGACCTTGGCGGCGGTCCGGCTGACCGGCGGGCCGGCCGCGCCCCGGTCGCCGGCGCTGGCACCAGCACTGGGACCGGCGCTGGCGGACCGCCGGTCCGCGTCACGGCGGATGGTGACGACCGCGAACCCGGCGACGATAGCCACCATGAGCAGCCAGCTGGCGGCCGGCGTGAGGCAGCCGTTGGCCAGGTCGTTGATGACGTTGTCGGCGATGGGCAGCGTCCCGCCCGAGCCGAGGATCCAGATCACCAGCCCGTTGCACGCCAGCAGGCCGGCCAGGGTCACCACGAACGAGGGCAGCCGGAGCCGGGCGATCAGGGTGCCCTGCAGCGCGCCGATAGCCGTGGTGACCGCCAGGGCGGCGATGACGGCTGCCCACCAAGGCCAGTCGCGGGACCCGATGAGCAGTTCCGCGGTGATCACCCCGCCGATCACGGAGACGAAGCCGATCGACAGGTCGATGTCGCCGAGCAGCAGGGCGAACACCTCACTCATCCCCAGCAGCATGAACACCGCGCCCTGGACCAGCAGGTCGGTGAGGTTCACCGGGGACAGGAAATGCCCGTTCAGCGACTGGAAGATGACCCCGATCACGATCAGGCCGGTGATCACCGAGATGGCGCCGCTCTCGCCGGGAGCCAGCCAGGCCACGGCCGCCCGGCGCGGCACCGTGATGTCCGCCCGCGCCATCGCGATCAGCCCGCGATCCCGGCCCGGCGGCAGGCGGCCCGCAGCGAGCCTCCGCAGAGCTGCGCGGCCGCCACGAACCGGTCCCTGATCACCGTGGCCGCCATGCTGGCCGCGGTCACCCAGACCGGCCGCAGCAGTACCGAGGGCACCCGGACCCGGCTGGTCGGATCGAAGGTGGTGCCGTTGACCAGGCTGGCGGGCGGGGCCTGCCCGGCCCGCAGGTACAGGCTGAGGGCCGCGGCGGCCTGTGCCTCCAGGTAGATCGGCTTGTAGACGGTGCCGCACTGGTAGCCGGCCAGGACGTTGGCCAGCCCGGCCGGGGTCGCGTCCTGGCCGGTGGTGGGGAAGGTGCGGGGCGGGGTGTTCAGCGTCTTCAGGTAGGAGATGACCGCGCTGGCCGTGTCGTCGTTCGGGGTGAGCACGGCCGTGATCTTGTTGTTCGCGGTGTACTGCTCCTCGAACGTGGTCTGCGCGGTCGGTGGGGTCCCAGCTGCCGGGCGGGTGCCCTGCGTCGGTGTACCGCCTGGACGCGAAGAACGGCCGGAGCACGTGGTCGTAGCCCCGGGCGAAGAGGGTGGCGTTGTTGTCGGTCGGCGCCCCGTGCATGACGAGGACGTCCGGCCGGCGTACGTGCCAGGCCCGGATGCAGTTCACCAGCCCGCGGGCCATCAGGGTCCCCACCGCCACGTTGTCGAAGCTCACGTAGTAGGCCCGGGTGCCGCCGAGCGTCATCCGGTCGTAGTCGATCACCTTGACGCCGAGGGAGGCGGCCGCCGACTCGATCGACGCGCCCACCCCCGAGTCGATGGGATCGAGCAGCAGCACCGTCGCTCCCTGCGTCATATCGGACTCCGCCTGAGCTTGTTCGGTGGAGTCGCTGCCCTGGGCGTTAGTGATAAAGAACTGACTGCGGCGCAGGCCGGCCGCCTGCAGCGCGCGGGCCAGGTACGGGGCGTCGAATTCGCTGTAACGCGGGGAGGTCATGGTGTCGGGCAGCAGCACCCCGATCTTGCCGGTACCGAGGCGGCTGAGCGTCCTCAGCCTGTGCATCACCGAGAAGTCCGTGGTGAAGGACCCGGCCGAGACCGAGGGGATCACCTCGCCCTCGGCGGCCGCCGACCGGGGGGCCGGGGGCGGGGTGCAGCCCGCTAAGCCCCCGCCCGCCAGCACGGCGCCAGCCAGCACGGTGCGAGCCAGCCGGTGCAGCCAGCCGGGCCAGCCAGCCTGGCCGCAGCCAGCGTGACCGTCAGCGCTGAGGGCAGCGGCTTCGTTCTCATGGCCGGACTCGCCGGGCGCGCACGGTCAGCCGGCGGGCGCGGGGCGGCCTCATGCCGTGGCGAAGCGGTAGCCGGAGCGCGGCTCGGTGATGAACAGCGGCTCGTCCCCGTCCCGCTCGAGCTTGGCCCGCAGCCGCCCGACGTATACCCGGGTGTACTCGGTCTGCGTCTCGTAGCCGGGACCCCAGACCCGGCGCAGCAGGGTCGCGTGGGTGAGCAACTCCCCCGGGCTCACCGCGAACTGGCGGAGCAGCGCGAATTCGGTGGGGGTCAGGTGCACCAGGCCGCCGGCCTTGGTGACCCGCCGCCGCTCCAGGTCGATCTCGACGTCTCCGATCCGCACGACGCTCGGCTCCGGCCGGCCGTCGGCCGCCGGCTTGCTGCGCCGCAGCGTCGCGTTGATCCGGGCCAGCAGTTCCTCGATGCCGAACGGTTTGGTCATGTAGTCGTCGGCGCCGAGGTTGAGGGCGCGGACCTTGTCGGTCTCGGCGCGGCGGGCGGACAGCACGATGATGCCGACCCCGGACTGCTCCCGGATCTCCCGGCACAGCTCGAAACCGTCTCGCCCGGGGAGCATCAGGTCGAGCAGCACCACGTCGAGGCCGCGCGCCTGGAGGACCTCGCTGACCCCGGTCCCGTCCTTGGACACGATCACGTCGTGGCCGCGTGCGGAGAGGTTGGACCGGACCAGGTCGACGATGTTCTGGTCATCTTCGACGATGAGGACGACCGTCTTGTCAGCCACCACGTTGTTCCTCCGGTTCCTCCACCACGTTCCAGGATGCCCCGGACGGCTCGCCAGCCGTCGCTGACCGGGGATCTGGTGGCGGATCAGCCGGGAGCGCGACCACGAAGGACGCCCCGGGATCAGCCGGCGCCACCACCAGGGTGCCGCCGTGCGCTTCGATGATCCCCCGTGCGATGGGCAGCCCCAGTCCGGTGCCCGCCACCTCGGTGGTGCCCCGGACCCGCGGCTCGAAGATCTTCCCGGCCAGCCCGGCCGGGATGCCCGCCCCGTAGTCGGTGATCTCCACTTCGGCCCAGCCCGGCGCGCCGCCGGCCCGGACGGTGACGTCCGTGCCCCGCGCCGACGCGCCGTGGCTGGCCGCGTTCTCCAGCAGGTTGACGAAGACCTGCTCGAGCCGGTCGTGGTCAGCCCAGACCGGCTCCACGTCCCCGGCCGCGTGGACCCGCACCGCCGGCCCCCGGGACAGGCAGTTCGCCGCGGCGCTGACGACCAGCGCCAGATCGCACCAGTCGCGCTGCAGCCGCAGCACGCCTGACTCGATC
Source organism: uncultured Actinomycetes bacterium (assembly GCA_963844695.1). Taxonomy (GTDB): domain Bacteria; phylum Actinomycetota; class Actinomycetes; order Streptosporangiales; family Streptosporangiaceae; genus RYN-230. The sequence continues at coordinate 341,164 of CAWJPL010000002.1, read as the reverse complement.
GCGGTCGAATCGAGCAGGTCACCGACCAGGCGTTCCATCCGGGCCGACTCCGCGGCGATGGAGCCCAGGAACCGCCGCGTCGCCTCCGGATTCCAGGTCAGGTCGGGCTGGCAGAGGGTGGAGGCGTAGCCGTGGATGGCGGTGAGCGGGGTCCGCAGCTCATGGCTGAGCGAGGAGAGCATGTCCCGCTGGATGGTCTGCGACCGGCGCAGCGCCGCGGCCTCGCGCCGCGCGGTCTCCAGCGACTCCCGCTCCATGGCCAGGGCCAGCGACCGGCTCGCGTCGTCGAGCAGTTCGAGGGCGTCCTCGGTGACGGTCTTGCCCGGGCTCCACCAGGCGACCAGCGCCCCGCGCTGGCCGGGCAGCCGGAGCGAGCCCGCGGCCAGGCCGGGCGCCACCAGCCGGGCCGGGACGCCGGACCCGGCCCCGGCCCCGGCGTCGGCTCGGCCCGGGCCTCTTGGTGTTCCGCAGCCCCGTGCTCTTTCTGCCCGCCCTGGTCTTTCCCGGGGAAGAGCACGGTCGCGGCGGCGGCGCGGAGCCCGGGCAGCACGCTGGGACCGCTCGGCCCGGCCACGCTCCGGCACTCGACGGCCTCGCGGCTGGCGGCCATCACCGCCGCGGTGTCCGCGCCCAGCCCGTCCACCAGGGCCAGCAGCGAGATCTCCAGGCCGCCCTGCAGCCGTTCCGGGCCGGCCAGGCTCTCCAGCAGCCCGCGCAGTGATTCCAGCACCCGGTTGCGCCGGGACACCTCGGTGAGCAGCCGCTCCCGTTCGATGGCGGACGCCGCGTAGCGCAGGTAGATCGTGGCCAGCTCGAGCCGCTCGGAGGCCGGGTTCCCGGGGGAGGCGGCGTAGCCGGACACCGTGCCCAGCACACCGTCGCTGCCGAGGATGGGGGCGGCCCAGGCGCTCCGCACGCCGGACGCGGCGGCTGCCGCTGTGCCCGCGGGCCAGGCCGACCGGGCCTGCAGGTCGTCCACCACCACGACGGCACCACCCGCCGCGGCCAGCCCGGCCGGGCCGCCCTCCGCACCGACCGGCAGGGCCGCGTTCAGCTCCAGCAGTTCCGCGGACAGCCCGGTCGCCGCGAGGCGGCGCAACACGGGCCGGTCGCCGGTGGTCTCCAGCAGGTGCACGCAGAGCATGTCCACCTCGAGCGCCCCGGCCATCGCCGACACGATCAGCGGGAGCGAGGCGGCGGGCTCGGCCTCGGAGAGCTGGTCAGCCAGGCTCTGCAGCCGCCTGATCTGGCGGCTGGCGATGGAGTCCGCCTCGACCCCGGACATCAGCGCCACGAGGTCACTGCGCTGCACCTCCACCGGGGACACGTCGGCGACGACGGCGCCGTCCCGGAGCACGACGATCCGGTCGGCCAGCGTGAAGACCTGTTCCAGGTCGTGCGTGGCCAGCAGCACGCTCGCCCCGACCTCGCGGGCTTCCCGCAGGATCGACTCCACCAGTGCGGTCTCGGCCACGCCCAGCGAGGCGGTGGGCTCGTCCATCACCAGCAGACGAGGCGGCGTGAGCAGTGCGCGGGCCACAGCGACCAGCTGCCGCTGGCCGCGGGACAGGACCCGGAGCGGCACGTCCAGGCGCAGGTCACGCGCCCCGACCCGGCGCAGCAGCGCGGCGGCCTGCTCACGCAGGGCCGACTCGGGGACCACCCAGCGGCCAGGACGGCCGAGGAAGATGTTGGCCACCGCGTCCAGGTCGTCGCAGAGCCCGTGCTCCTGCCACACCGTCTCGACGCCGGCCTTCCGTACCTGCCCGGGCCGGGCCGGCATCGGGCGCCCGGCGAACTTCACCTCACCCGCGTCGGCGTCGAGCACGCCGGCAACGGCCCCGATCAGGGTGGACTTGCCCGCGCCGTTGCCGCCCGCCACGGCGACGATCTCACCGTGGCCGACCTGAAGGCTGACCTCGCGGAGCACGGTGAGCGGGCCGAAGCTCTTGGTGAGCCCGCTGACTTCGAGCAGGGCGGCCTGACTGCGGGGCTCCGCCGACCGGCTGCACCAGCTCACCAGCGTCTCCGTCATGCCGCACGGCCGACCCGGCCCGGGCGCCGGTGTAGGCCGTGTCCCTAGCGCACCATCTGCCCATGGCTCTGGCTGCCATGACGCTTGGCTGCCCGTGACTCCTGGCTGCCCGTGACTCTATGGCTAACTGTGACTTATGGCTGGCCCGTGGCCACGGCCCGGTCAGGATAACGGCCGGCGGGCCAGGCGGCTACTGTCGCGTAACCCGCCGCAGGTCGGGGGCTCAGGCCTGCCGCGGCCGGGGGCTCAGGGCCGCCGGATCAGGCGGGCACGACCACGTACTGCCGCAGGCACAGATCGTGGAAGGTGACCGGGCCGCGCGGGCCAGGCACGTGGTCGACGTTGATCCCCGTCTCGGGCACACCGCGCAACTTGAACCCGTCGAGCAACCGGGTGGTGGCGTTCCAGAACGCGCCGGTCCCCCGGTAGGCGTCCAGGAACTCGCGGGCCGCGGCGGGATCGGCGGTGACGATGCCGGCCGCGAGCCCGGACGTGCAGTCGTTGGCCAGCGCCGCCGCGGCCGCCGGGCTGTCCGCGGGGGCGATGGTCAGGGTGGCCTCGTGCCCGCTGTCCAGGGCCCACTCGTGGCCCAGCGGGTGCGCGTGCGGCGGCAGGGACGGGGTGATACCCAGCGCGCGGACCGGCTCCAGGACCACCTCGAGCAACTGGTCCCACGCCGGTGCGGCGATCAGCAGGAGGTTCAGCCGGTTGCACACCCCCAGCCGGTCCAGGCTGCTGGTGACGATCTCGGCGGCCAGGGCCGGGTCGGCGGCACGGTCCAGATAGAGCACGCCACCCCCGTCGGCGTGCGCGAGCGTGCGCACCCCGGCCCGGGCCGCCTCGGCGGCCAGGCTCCGCGTGGTCTCCCCGCTGCCCCGCAAGATGACCAGCGGGATGAGGCCCGGCTGGCGGACCAGCTCGACGGCGGCTTCCCGGTCCGCGGACCGGACCAGCTGCACGACCCGCGGATCCAGCCCGGCGGCCTGCGCCGCGGGAGCGATCACGTGGTCGGCGAGGGCGGCGGCGGAGCGCAGCGCAGCGCCCCCGGTGCGCAGCACCCCGGCGTTGCGGGACTTGAGCAGCTGCGAGGCGATGTCGATGGTCACGTTGGGCCGGGCCTCGAAATTCGCCCCGATAACCCCGACGGGCACCCGCCGCTCGGCCAGCCGCAGCCGGCCCCGGACGGGCCGCCGGCCAGGTCGCCCAGCGGGGTCGTCTCCGGCGGGAACGGCGCGCCGGCCAGCAGCCCGATCTGGCGGGCCATCTCCTGCATCCGGCCCGGGTCGAGCCGGAGCCGGTCCAGCAGTCCCTGGCCCAGGCCCGCAGCCTCGCCGTCGGCCATGTCGTCCGCGTTCGCCGCGAGGATCTCCGGGGCCCGATCCGTGAGCCGGGACGCCATCTCCCGCAGCGCCTGGTTGATGACGTCGCCGGTGGCCTGGGCGAGGCTCGCGGCGCTGTCCCGGGCGGCTTCGCCGCCGGCGATCACAGCCTTCTGCGCATCGGACACGCTGCCGATGCTAGGGCATGGCGCCGGCCGGCTCCCAGCGCCAGTGGAAGCCCACCACCGATCGCTCCAGCGACCGGAGGTAGCGGTGCGCCGAGCGCTGGCTGTCCAGGGTGACCTGCTCCTGTTCCAGCACCCTTCCTTCCACCCCGTCCCAGAGCGCCCACCACACCGCGGACGGCACCTGGTCGGGGTGGAACTCGATGCGCATGTCGTAGTTCTCCAGGGTGCTCATGACCGCACGGCGGTACTCCCGCTCTTCCGGGTCGGCGGGGTTCCCGTCGTAGTGGTAGGAGGTCCAGTACTCGAGGGTCAGCGTCTCGCCGAGGCTGAGCGAGTGGGCCAGCGGGATGTCGGTGACGTAGAGCGCGTCGGCGATCCGCCGGAACGGCCCGGGTGCGCCCGCGCAACCCTGCCCGACTTCCAGCGTGACCGCGTCGGTGTCGTAGAGGTACGGGATCTGGTCGAGTCCCTCGGCGATGGCCTCGACGACCTGCATGGTCCGGGTCCGGACCGGCTTGCGGTCGGCGCCGACATAGACGTGGTCGTGCAGCGACACCGTCTGGTGCCGGCGTGGGCCCAGCACGCCCGCGACCTCGGCGGCCGCACCCGAGCGCATCGCCCGCGGGCCGGCCAGGACGGAGATCCGGCCGGTGCCGCGCCACAGCCGCCAGAGCCGCTCTTCTTCCTGGGCCGAGAATCCGAAGGCGGCCACGAACAGGGCCAGCGTCGACCGGCTCAGCAGCCGGCCGGACAGCGCCCGGCCCACCGTGTCCTTGAGCTGATGCGGGAGCACGTCGGAATGGCCGGCCGCGCGCGGCGAATTCCACAGGTACTGCGCCAGCACGTCGGCCACGGCCAGGTGGTTGATGGCACCGGGCCGGGACCGCTGCGCGCGGGATTCCCAGAGCTGGCGGTGCCGGCCCGGGCGCAGCAGTAATTCATGCAGGTAACGCGCGGCGGCCTCGCGGCCCGCCGCGAGCTGCGGCTCTGTCACGATATGGCTCTAATCCGCTCACTGCTGACCTGCCCGGCGCCGATCCGCCCCGCGCTGACCTGCCTGATGTCGATATGCGCGGTGCCGATCTGCTGCGGGCTTTAGCTACTTATGGGCTCTATTCACTCATTGCGAACTTACTGCGACCTATGCCGTCTAGCGTACGACGCAGATCTCGCCGGGAGGGGATGTTCGGGCTACGGGCGAGACGGCGACAGGGGGACCGGGGGGACGGGCCGCCTGTTGGCACGCCCGTCCCTTCCCGGGCTCTTGTTCTGTCCGGGGGCGACCCCCTGGAGACCCCGCCATGCGCCGGCCTCGGCGAGGACGCGCCTGCGGCGCGCCACCCATCTCGCTGCGGTTATCCCGATCCCCGGAGGCCTTACCCACCGATCCCCCGGGAAGCGGATCGGTCAGAAGAGTATGGACGTCAGCGTGGCCACCTCGGTGAACCCGACCTTCCGGTACACGGCCCGGGCTGGCGCGTTGTAGTCGTTGACATACAGCGACACCACGGGCGCGATGGACTGGAGCGCCTCCTGGACCACGGCCGCCATCCCGGCCACGGCCAGTCCCTGCCCCCTCAGCTCGGGCCGCACCCATACTCCCTGGACCTGGCAGGCGTGCGGGGTGACCGCCCCGATCTCGGCCTTGAACATCACCCGGCCGTCCTCGATCCGGGCGAACGCCCGGCCGAGCGCGATCAGCTCAGCGACCCGGGCCCGGTAGGCAGCCCCACCGTCCGGACCGAGCGGGGACACCCCCACTTCCTCGGTGAACATGGCCACCGAGGCCGGGAGCAGCACGTCGAGCTCGCTGGGCCGGACCCGGCGCAGGTGCGGGTCCGCGGCCACCCGCGGCGGCCCGGAGATGGCCATCACCGGCTGTGCGTCCCGGATCTCCCGGGGCTGGCCCCAGTAGGGGCGCAGCAGTTCCCACATCTGCCGGACGGCTTCCGCCGGGCCCACGATGGACGAGCAGCGCCTGCCCTGGAGCCGGGCCCGTCCGGCGAAGGCGGTCGCGGCGGCCGGTGTCGCCCCGACCGGGACCAGGTTAGCCCCGGCGTAACAGGCGGAGGTCAGCCTGCCACCTGGCACAAAGCCCCACATCTGCCCGCCCAGCCGGACCGGGTCGAGGCCTGCTTCATGGACCCGGGAGCTGACGAACACGTTCACCACCGGGTCGCGGTCGCACAACTCGAGCACGTCGTCGCGATCGCGGTCGTTCAGCAGGCGCAGCGATGAGGACCGCGACGCCTTGGTGCGCAGCACCCTTCCAGGGTATCGGTCCGTCACGAGGAATGCTCCCCCGCCAGGTCAGCCGGTCGCGGACGGCGGCGGCAGGGCCGGGCAGGTGGCGTTGACCAGGCCCGGGCCGCTGGGCAGCGCGCCGGTGGCCAGGTAGCGGTTCAGGTAGCCGTCGACGCAGGTGTTGGGCGGCTGGGCGAGGGACTGGCCGTGATTCCCGCCGCCTACCACCACCACCATCCGGGCGCTCGGCAGCAGCCGGTGCGCCCGCTGCGCGCCCGCGTAGGGGGTCGCCGCGTCCAGCGTGCCCTGGATCATCAGGATGCCCGGCAGGCCGGCCCCCTTAATGTGCAGCGGGTGTGCGGGCCCGCGCACCGGCCAGAACGCGCAGGAGGCGTTGAACCAGGCGTTGTCCCAGGCCTGGAACGGCGCGGTCCGGTACACCCGGCGGGTGTCGGAGTTCCACTTCGCCCAGTTCCGCGGCCAGTTCACGTCACTGCACTCCACCGCGTTGTAGACCGCGAACTCGTTCTCGCCCTGCACGCCTTCCTGCTGGTACTGGCTGACCAGTGGCCCGGTGGCGCCGGTGTGCAGGTAGGAGGCCAGCGCCGCGGCCAGGCCCGGCCACAGCCCGTTGCTGTACCCGCCCTGCAGGAACGTGTCGTCGAAGTCGTCCGCCCCGATCCGGCCTTGGACGGGGTGGGCCTGGAGGCGCGCCCGGGCCTGGTACCAGGCGTGGTCCACCGCGGCCCGGGTGCTGCCCAGCCGGTAGGTGGCGTCGTGCGCCGCGACCCAGGAGAAGAACGCCTCCATCCGGCCCTCGAACGCGTAGTCCTGGGCGATGTTGTCGGCGTACCAGGCCCCGGTGGGGTCCACGGTGCTGTCCAGGACCATGCGGTGCAGCCGGTGCGGGAACAGGGTGGCGAACACCTGTCCCAGGTATGTCCCGTAGGAGTAAGCGAAGTAGCTGATGGCCGGGACGCCGAGCGCGGCCCGGATCGAGTTCATGTCCCGGGCCGCGTCCACCGACGTCATATAGGGCAGCAGCCAGCCGTAGCGCTTCTCGCAGTCCGCCGCGTAGCTTTTCGCCCGGTTGATCAGGGTCTGCTCCGCGGCCGCGCTGGCCGGGACGTAGTCCGGCCGTTCCCCCGCGAAGAAAGACGGGTCGCAGGTCAGCGCCGGGCTGCTGGAACCCACCCCGCGCGGGTCGAAACCGATGATGTTGTAGTCGGCGGCCACCTGAGGGCTCAGCCCGTCGGCCACGATCGCCGCGAGGGCCAGGCCGCTGCCGCCCGGGCCGCCCGGGTTGACCAGCAGGTCGCCCTGCTGCTGGCTGGGCGGCGCGGTGGCCGGCACCCGGGACAGCGCGAGGGTGATCTTCCGGCCCGCCGGGTGAGCGTAGTCGAGCGGCACCGACAGGCGGGCGCACTGGAGGCTGGCGCCCTCGATGGAACAGGAATGCCAGTGCAGCGCCGACGCTGCGGGCGAGCCCGTGGCTGAGCCCGGCGCCGCAGACGCCGATGACCCGGCCGTCGCCCCGCCAGAGGCCGTGCAGCCCGCCACGGCAGGAGCGAGCGACGGCGCCCGTGGCCGCCAGCCACCCCAGCCGGGCCCGGCGCCGCGAGGTCATCCGGCGGGGCAGGCTCGTCCGGCGGAGCGATGGCATGACTGTCATCTTGCCCGACGCACGACCCGTCCCGGCCGCCTGCCCCCAGGACGCGGGCCGCGGCCGGGGGATCCTGCTCAGGCCGACGCCGACCGCTGCCGGTCGGCCAGGGCCCGCCGGTACTCCTCGATGACGATGTCGTTCAGTTCCTGGACCGAGGTGTCCTTGGCCAGCTTGTCGAAGGTGATCTCGCCGTGCTGCAGCAGGTTGATCCGGTCGCACACCTCGAGCGCCTGGCCGTAGTTGTGCATGATCATGATGATCGAGACCTGGCCCTGGCTCTTCAGGTCCTTGACCAGTTCCAGGATCATCGCCCCTTCCTTGGCGCCCATCGCGGCCAGTGGCTCGTCCAGCAGCAGCACCTTGGCGTTCGAGGTCACCGCCCGGGCCACCGCGATGGCCTGGCGCTGGCCACCGGACAGCTTGGCCACCTCCGCGTCGACGGACGGGATGTTCACCCCGATCCGGTCGAGTTCCTGCTGCGCGGTGCGCCGCATGCTCCGGTTGGACAGCAGGGTCCAGCGGGTCCGCTCCCGGTTCAGGAACATGTTGTGGTAGACGGTGAGCTCGTTGATCAGCGCCAGGTCCTGGAACACGGTGTCGATGCCGAGCGAGCGGGCGTGGTCCACCGACTTCAGCGTGATCTCCTGGCCCTCCAGGACGATCCGGCCTGAGGTCGGAGGCTGGAAGCCACACATGATCTTGATCAGGGTGGACTTGCCCGCGCCGTTGTCACCCAGCAGGCCGAGCACCTCACCCTGGCCCAGGTGGAGGTTCACGTCGTGCAGCGCGGTCACCGCGCCGAACCGCTTGCTGATGTGCTCGACCCGGAGCGCGTCACCGCTGCCGTCGGCCGTCGGCTCCGGCACGCCTGGGACTGGTTCCGCGGTCATCAGTTCCTCCCCGCTGCCCGCAGCCGCGCGAGCCGGACGTTGGCGATCATGGACAGCAGGATGGCCAGCCCGAACACGATGTCCAGCGGGTTGGCGCTGATCCCGGCGACGTTGAGGCCGTTGATGAGGGTGGCGAGCACGATGCCGCCGAGGAACGCGCCGAGGATAGTGCCCTGCCCGCCGAGCATCGCCGTGCCGCCGATGACCGCTGCGGTCACCGCGTAGAACATCGGCTGGTATCCGCCGGCGCTCGGGTCGATGGTGTTGGTGTAGAAGGCGTTCTGCAGGCCGACCAGCGCGCCCAGGGTGGAGGTGAGCATGAAGTTGCCGTACTTGATCCGGCCGGTCTTGATGCCGGCCTCGCGGGAGCCCAGCGCGTTCCCGCCGGTCGCGATGGTGTGCAGGCCCCACTTGGTCCGGTTCAGCACCACGTAGAAGATCGCGGTGAGCGCGATCGCCCAGATGAACTGGGACCACGGCGCCGCGCCGATCCAGCGCCCGATGCCCACCGATGTGGCGGGGATGTTGGCCGGGTAGGCGTGTGAAGTGGTCAGTGTGAGGCCGAGCAGGATGAAGCCGGTGCCCAGCGTGGTGATGAACGAGGGCAGGCCCATGGTGACGGTGAGGAAGCCGTTGCACCAGCCCACCACGACCCCGAACAGCAGCGAGATGATGATGGCCGGGATGACCGGCACACCGTAGAAGTCGATCAGGTAGTGCATCAGGAACGGCGCGAACAAGTAGACGAAGCCGGCCGACAGGTCGATCTCGCCGCAGATCAGCAGGAACACCTCGCCGATCGCGATGATGATGATCGGCGCCGCGGTCTCCGACAGCAGGTTGGCCAGGTTCGTCGAGCTGACGAACGTGGAGTTGTACCTGATGCCGAAGTAGAGCAGCAGCACGACGGCCACCACGAAGACCGTCGCCTCGCGCTGGCGGGCCAGCAGCCCGAACACGCTGCCGAGCGGATTCGACCGCGCGGGCTGCCCCCCGGGTGGCGAAACGGTCTGCGCGCTGCGCTCGGTGATCTCGCTCATGTCGACTCCAGTTTCCCTCAGCTCACCACGTCAACCGGCGGCAGGACAGGCTGGCAGTTAGTAGCCAGTCTGCCCCGCCGCCGGTCATGCCTGCTAGTACCCGGGATTATCCGGATATCAGGTGCTGGTGGTGGCAACCGGGTTGCTGATCGCACCAGACGGGCGCGGGATGTACTTCTGCGCGCTGGTCGAGCCCTGGAACCGGCTGCTCGCGGTGAACGGCTTGGCGTTGGACTTGGTGATGAACGTCAGGCCGGTGTCGGTGTCGGACGGGCTGATCGTGCCGCCCGAGATGTTGTACAAGAAGAACTGCAGGGTCGGCAGGAAGCCCTGCAGGTAGGGGTCCTGGTAGATGGTGAAGTCGGTCTTCCCGCCCTCGATGTTGGTCAGCGTGGTCGGCGTGGTGTCAAACCCGCCGTTCGGGACGGTCAGGCCGCTCGAGGCCAGCGCCTGGCCGAGCAGCTCGGTCGAGCCCGCGTCCACCGCGAACGCGCCCTTGATCGTCTTGTGCCCGGCCAGGAACGCCTTCTCCGCCGACAGTTCCTGGCCGGTCGCTGCCCCGGTCGCGACTTCGTGCACGGTGTAGCTGCTGCCGAGCACGGACACCGCGCCGTCGTAGCGGGGCTGGATGTTGCCGGAGCCGGGCGTGGCGATGAAGATCGCAATCTCTCCGCCGCCTGGGATCAGCGACTTGATCCTCGCGCCCAGCTGCTGGCCGGAGATGTACAGCGCCTGGCCGACATACGCCAGCCGGTTGGTGCCGATGATCGGGACGCCCTTCTTGACCAGGCCGTCGGCGTTGTAGCTGAGCACCGGGATGCCCGCTTTCATCGCGTTCGCCACCGGGGTGGTGAACGAGGTGGCGTCAATCCCCGCGTAGGCGATCCCGGCTGCCTTGGCGGAGATCGCGGTGTTGAAGTAGCTCACCATCTCCGAGGCCAGCGAGGTCTGCGAGCCGCCCCACTTGGGGGTGGGCAGGCCGAGCAGCGCGGCCGCGTCCTGGAAGCCGTACTGGGTGGGCACGAAGAACGGGTTCGTGGTCACGTGGTTCACGAACCAGAACTGCCAGGCCGGGGTCTTCGGGAAGTTGCCCGCCGTGCTCGCGGCCGCCTTGCTGGCCGGGGTGGACCCGCCGCAGGCGGCGAGCAGGCCGGCCGCCGCCGCCGAAGCGCTGACGATGCCGGCGCTGCCGAGCAGGCGCCGGCGGGTCGGGCCGTCTTTCATGTTGAGGGTCTCGATGGCCTCGTCGACCTTGGGATCGATCTTCATCTATCTACCTCCAGGAGAAGTTCCTCAGTACTCGGTGCGCCGCCACGGCGCGGCGCACCGGAAAAGCGGATGGGTGGCCCGCCCCCCGGGGGACCGGCCCGCGGAGGCTGCCGCTGATGCGGGGCAGCTTCGCGAGGCGGGATGACTCGCGGACACGGAGGAACGCCGCGATCCCAGGCGCCCCGCAGGCTCAGCTGAAGGATGCGGCCCAGCAGCCAGCATGGGCCACCTTCCCTGCATCGCCTGTCCTCGAATCGTTGTCGTGTTCCGAGGCTGGGCGGCCGCGGAGCTCCGGTGCTCAGCCACATTCAGGCGCCCCGATGGCTGACTCCGCCCCCAGGTTAGCGCTCTCAATCGGCTCAAGATCGTGAACGACATGCCCCTTGTTGGAGCCTTAAGCTAAAACACACAGACTCGCTCGTCAACGCACAAGATATAAAGATCCGGTTCCGGCGTCATCACAGGTCGGCAGCGCAGACCGTCGATCCCGCCCCAGGGGGTAAGGAGGGCCAGGATGCTAGCCAGACATCGACAATCGCTGATCCTGGAAGACATCCGGCGAGCCGGAAGCGCCCGGGTCAGCGATCTCACGCAGCGCCTCGGCGTGTCGGACATGACCATCCGCCGCGACCTCGAGACGCTGGCCCGGGCCGGGCTGATCGAGAAGGTGCACGGCGGGGCGGTGCTGCCCGGCTCGCCCAGCAGCCACGAGCCGGGGTTCGAGGCCAAGTCGGTGCTGGAAAAGCCGCAGAAGGAGGCCATCGCCCGGGCGGCCGCCGAGCTGGTCACGCCGGGTACCGCCATCGCCCTGTCCGCGGGGACGACCACGTTCGCCCTGGCCCAGCAGTTGCTGGACGTGTCCGGTCTGACGATCGTTACCAATTCGGTGCGGGTGGCGAGCATCTTCGGGGTCCCCCGGGCCGCGGGGCAGTTCGGTGCCACCCCGCAGGTGGTGCTCACCGGCGGGGTCCGCACTCCCTCAGACGCGCTGGTCGGCCCGATCGCGGACATCGCGATCCGCTCCCTGCACGTGGACCTGCTCTTCCTGGGTTGCCATGGCATCGACCCGGTGGCCGGCCTGACCACGCCCAACCTTGCGGAGGCGGAGACCAACCGGGCCTTCGTGCAGGCCGCCCGGCGGGTCACGGTCGTCGCGGATCACACGAAGTGGGGCATCGTCGGGCTGAGCAGCTTCGCCGAGCTGGACGAGGTGGACACCTTCATCACCGACGGCCTGCTCCACGACGAGGCCCGGGCCGTGCTCAGCGAGCGGGTGAGCGAACTGGTCATCGCGGACGGCCAGTCCGACGGCCAGGTCGGCTAGCCGACCTGCGCGGGCAGCCTGCGCGAGCCACCTCGGCGAGCCACCTCAGTGGGCCGCCCCGGCCTGCCGACTGAGGTAGCCAGCGGGCGGGCGCGCCGCCCCGAAGTCGGTGGACCGGCTGACTGGTGCCCACTCGGCCGCCTCCGCCTCCCGCGCCTGGGCAGACTCCCCCGCGATGCGCAGCGCGTCCGAGCCCAGCAGCAGCCGCAGCGGCGGCTGGTCCAGGCGGGCGATCTCGGTGATGATCGCCGCGGCCCGGGCCGGGTCGCCCGGCTGCTGACCGTCCACCGCCCGGCGGTAGCGGTTCATCTCGCCCACGGTCGACTCGTAGTCCTCGCTGACCGGCAGGATTCGCATGGACGAGCCGCCCCAGTCGGTGCGGAACGCGCCCGGCTCCACGATGGTGACCTTGATGCCCAGCGGCCGGACCTCGTTGCTGAGCACCTCGGAAAATCCTTCCACGGCGTACTTGGCTGTCTGGTAGCCGCCCATCCCGGGGGTCCCGCCGACCCGGCCGCCGATGGACGAAACCTGGATGATGTGCCCCGAGCGCTGCGCGCGGAGCACCGGGAGGGCGGCCCTGGTCACGTTGACCACGCCGAACAGGTTGGTGTCGAGCTGGGCCCGGAACTCCTCCTCCGGCAGGTCCTCGATGGACGCGGAGGTGGCGTAGCCCGCGTTGTTCACCACTACGTCGAGAGACCCGAACTCCGCCACTGCCGCCTGGACGGCCTCGCGGGCCGCCCCAGGGTCGGTGACGTCGAGGGCCACGGGGCGGATCTGGCCGCCGTAGCGCGCCACGAGGTCGTCGAGCGACCTAGCACGGCGCGCCGTGGCGACCACGTTGTCCCCGTCGTCCGCAGCGGCCTGGACGAGTTCCCGGCCCAGGCCACGGGAGCTGCCGGTGATGAGCCACGTCTTGGTCATGGATACCTCCAGCTGGCAGGCTGCACGCTACTAACTGACTAGTTGGATATCTCTATGGAAGCGCAGCGGCCAGGTAGCTGTCAACTGAACGGTTAGTTGCTAACCTGGGCCGGTGGCGCGCGACGCGGACCGGACCAGGAAGGCGGCTGCTGGCCGCCGCGACCGACGAGTTCGCGGCCCTGGGCATCGCCGGCGCCCGGATCGACCGCATCGCCGCGGCGGCAGGCTGCAACAAGGCGATGATCTACGCCTACTTCGGCAACAAGGATCAGCTCTTCGAGGCGTCCTTCGCGGCCCACGTCGCCGGGTTCCTGGAGCAGGTGCCGTTCGACGTGGCCGACCTGCCCGGTTATGCCGGGCGCCTGTTCGACTACTTCGAGGACGACCCGGCCGCGCTGCGGCTGTCGATCTGGTACCGGCTCGAGCGCCCGCGCGGGGCACCGCTGCAGGCCGTGGTCTCCGCCAACCAGTCCCGGCTCGACCAGCTGGCGCAGGCCCAGCAGTCCGCGCTGCTGCCAGGCCGGTACACCCCGGCCGAACTGCTCGCACTGGTCCAGTCGGTGGCGACTGCGTGGGCCTCGATGAACCCGGAGTTCGGCCAGGACGCGCCGGACCGTGAGCGCCGCCGCGCCACCGTGGTCGACGCCGTGGCGCGGCTCGCTAGCTGACCACCTGCCAACCGGCTGGCGGCTCGCCTGGCTGACCACCTGCCTACGGGCCGGCGGCTCGCTGGCCTGCGGGCTGCCGTCAGGAGACAGTGACCTCCGGGGTGGCCGGCGGCTGGTCGCCGGGCATGGCCTCGGCCAGCTTCATGGCCTCCTCGATAAGGGTCTCCACGATCTGCGACTCCGGCACGGTCTTGATGACCTCACCCTTGACGAAGATCTGCCCCTTGCCGTTGCCGGAGGCCACGCCGAGGTCGGCCTCGCGGGCCTCGCCGGGACCGTTGACGACGCAGCCCATCACCGCGACGCGCAGCGGTACCTCCAGGCCCTCGAGCCCCGCCGTGACCTGGTCCGCCAGCGTGTACACGTCCACCTGGGCCCGGCCACAGGATGGGCAGGACACGATCTCCAGGCCGCGCTCGCGCAGGCCGAGCGACTCCAGGATCGCCGCGCCCACCTTGACCTCCTCGACCGGAGGCGCGGACAGCGACACCCGGATGGTGTCCCCGATCCCCTCGGCGAGCAGCGCACCGAAGGCGGCCGCGGACTTGACCGTGCCCTGGAAGGCCGGCCCGGCCTCGGTGACCCCGAGGTGCAGCGGGTAGTCGCAGGCCTGGGCCAGCTGCCGGTACGCCGCGATCATGACGACCGGGTCGTGGTGCTTCACGGAGATCTTGATGTCGGTGAAGCCGTGCTCCTCGAACAGGGAGCATTCCCACAGCGCCGACTCCACCAGGGCCGCGGCGGTGGCCCGGCCGTGCTTGGCCAGCAGGCGCTTGTCGAGCGAGCCCGCGTTCACGCCGATCCTGATCGGGATCTCGGCTGCCGACGCGGCCCGCGCGATCTCCGCGACCTTGTCGTCGAACGCCTTGATGTTGCCGGGGTTGACGCGGACCGCGCCGCAGCCCGCGTCGATGGCGGCGAACACGTACTTCGGCTGGAAGTGGATGTCGGCGATCACCGGTATCTGGGACTTCCGGGCAATCTCCGGCAGCGCGTCCGCGTCGTCCTGCGACGGCACCGCGACCCGGACGATCTGGCAGCCTGACGCGGTCAGCTCCGCGATCTGCTGCAGCGTGGCGTTCACGTCCGCGGTCACCGTGGTGCACATCGACTGCACCGACACCGGGGCACCGCCGCCTACCGGGACTGCGTGCTTGCCCTTGCCCACCATGATCTGGCGCGACTTGCGCCGCGGCGCCAGGGGCTCGGCCGCGGGCTGTGGCATGCCTAGATCAATGCTCATGATCCTTATCCCTCACTGTGTCCCGGTCAACGGGTGTGTTAGCCGAAGGTCCTGTTATTCAGATGCCTGCGTCCATCACGGTCGCCCCACTTGTACCAGCCACCACTTGTACCAACCCCCGCTGCTACCAACCACCACCGGGGGCTGAAGCATCCCGGGCAGGCCGGCCGATCCGCATCACCCTCACTGAGGTATGTGCACCGGGTTCACGACGTCCGCCAAGATCAGCAGCAGCCCGAACCCGACCAGCAGGGCGAACACCCCGACGCTGAGCGGGAGCAGCTTGCGCATGTCCACCAGCCCCGGGTCCGGCCGGCGCAGGAGCCGGGCGATCCAGGACCGGAACTGCTCGTAGATGACGACGGCCAGGTGGCCGCCGTCCAGCGGCAGCAGTGGCAGCAGGTTGAACAGCCCGACGAAGATGTTCAGCGAGATGACGATGAACAGCACGATCGAGACCTTGGTCTGCCAGCCGACCTGGGCCGCGAAGGCCTCGCCGGTGTACTCCCCCGCTCCGACGACGCTGGTCACGTTGCCGCCCGCGGTGCTGCTCCGGTTCTTCGCGAACAGGTCGGGGATGGCCTTCGGGATGCTGCCGAGGGCCGACACCGAGCCGACCACGATCTGGCCGAACTCCGAGCCCGCATAGGTGACCCCGCGGATCGGGTTCACGGTCGCGTACAGCACCGCCGGGGAGATGCCGAGGTAGGAGCCCTTGCGCCCGTTCACCACGGCCAGCGAGGGATGCAGGGTCAGCTCGTGGCCGTCCCGGATCACGGTCACCGTGACCGGCGTCCCCGCCTTCTGCGCGCGGATCGCCGCGCCCAGCTCGTTCCAGGTGTGCACCCGGGTGCCGCCGAGCGCGATGATCTTGTCACCGGTACGCAGGCCCGCCTTGACCGCCGGGGACGCGGGATCGGACTTGGCACAGCTGGCGGCGGTGATGCTGGCCGGCACGCACGGGTCGATGGCCCCGACCGTGGAGGAGTTCGTATTGGACAGGCCGATCCCGACGGCCAGGATGAACAGCAGCACGAAGGCCAGCGCGAAGTGCATGAACGACCCGGCGGCCAGCACGATCATCCGCTGCCAGGGGGGCTTCCTGCGGAACGAGCGTGGCTCGTCCTCGGGGTCCACGTCCTCCAGGGCGGTCATTCCGATGATCTTGACGTAACCGCCCGCGGGGATGGCCTTGACGCCGTACTCGGTCTCGCCCCGGATCGTGGACCACAGGGTCTGCCCGAAGCCGACGAAGAACTGGGTGACTTTCATCCGGAACTTCTTCGCCGTGACGAAGTGCCCGAACTCGTGCAGCATGATCGAGAAGAGCAGGGCGAAGATGAAGATGATCCAGCCGAGCAGGGTCATCCGGCCGACTCCCCCTCCCCGCGCGACCCGGTGTGGGTCTCGCGCGTGCCGCCTCGTCCTTCGCCGGTCAGTTCCAGCGCCCGGATCCGCGCCCAGCGATCCGCGGCGAGCACGTCCTCCAGGGTCACCGCGTCCCGGGCCGCGCTCTCATGCTCAGAGACTACCTTCGCCACGGTGTCCACGATTCGCGGGAACGTGATCCGGCCGGACCGGAATGCCTCCACGCAGATCTCGTTAGCCGCGTTGTAGACGGCCGGGGCGGTGCCGCCGGTGGTCCCGGCCTCGCGGGCCAGCCCGACGGCCGGGAACGCCTCGTGGTCCAGGGGCTGGAAGGACCAGGTGTGCGCGCGGCTCCAGTCGAGGGCCGGCCCAGCGTCGGGGACACGGTCCGGCCAGGCCAGTCCCAGCGCGATCGGGATCCGCATGTCCGGCGGGCTGGCCTGGGCGATGGTCGCGCCGTCGGTGAACTCGACCATGGAGTGGATCACCGACTGCGGATGTACCACCACCTCGATCCGGTCGAACCCGATGCCGAACAGCAGGTGCGCCTCGATCAGTTCCAGTCCCTTGTTGACCAGCGTCGCCGAGTTGATCGTGACCACCGGGCCCATATCCCAGTTCGGATGGGCCAGGGCCTGGGCCGGCGTGACGTGCTCAAGCTCCGCCTGGCCCCGGCCGAGGAACGGGCCGCCGCTCGCGGTCAGCACCAGGCGGCCCACCTCGCCGGCGCGGCCGCCCCGCAGGCACTGCGCGATGGCCGAGTGCTCGGAATCGACCGGCACGATCTGGCCGGGAGCCGCCTTGCCTGCCACGAGCGGACCGCCCACGATCAGGGACTCCTTGTTGGCCAGGGCCAGGGTCCGGCCCGCCTCCAGGGCGGCCAGGGTGGCGGCCAGGCCCACCGATCCGGTGACCGCGTTCAGCACCACATCGCAGGGCCAGGTGGCGGCCTCCGCTACCGCGTCCGGGCCCGCCAGTACCTTGGGCAGCGGCCGGGTGCGGCCGGTCCCGGACGCCTGGGCGCGCAGCGCCTCGTGCACCTGTGCGGCGGCGTCCTCCCGGGCCACGGCGACCACCTCAGCGCCGAACTCCAGGGCCTGAGCCGCGAGCAGGCCGGGATTACCTCCGCCCGCGGCCAGCCCGACCAGCCGGAACCGGCCCGGATTGCGCCGCACGATGTCCGCGGCCTGAGTCCCGATGGAGCCGGTCGAGCCGAGCAGGACGATGTCACGGACCGGGCCGCTCTGCCCGGGCTGCGCTGTTTCCATGCCGCCATTCTCCGCCCTGCGGGCCAGGCCCGCTCGCACACCCGGCCGGATGGCGCTAGCCGGCGGCGGACACCTGGGCCAGCGGCTCCCAGTCGGGCCGCAACGGCATCCCGGACTGGCCCTCAGACCCCAGCCGGACGCCGAGTACCTGGTGCAGCTCGACGACGTTGCGCTCGAACCCGAGCCGCGATCCGGCCATGTAGAGGCGCCACACCCGGGCGGTGCCCTCGCCGACCTCGGCTACCGCCTCGTCCCAGTGTGCGTCGAGGTTGGCGCACCAGGCAGCCAGGGTCATCGCGTAGTGCTCGCGCAGGTTCTCCTCGTGCCGCACCTCGAACCCGGTGTCGTGGATGAGGGAGACCAGGTAACCCGGTCCTTCCAGCTCCCCGTCGGGGAACACGTAGCGGTTGATGAAACCGCCGACCACGCGGCCTGGGCGCTGGTCGTCCGGGCGGGTGATGCAGTGGTTCAGCAACCGCCCCTCGGGCCGCAGCTTGCCGTAGAGGAAGGAGAAGTAGCTGGGCAACTGGGCCCGGCCGATGTGCTCGGTCAGCCCGATCGAACTCACCGCGTCGAACTCCCCCTCGGGCACGTCGCGGTAGTCAAGGTGCCGGACCTCGGCCAGCTCGCCCAGGCCCTCCTTCTCGATGGCCTGCTGCGCCCAGGCCGCTTGCTGGGCGGAGAGGGTCACGCCGAGCGCCTTGACGCCGTATTCCCGGGCCGCGTGCCGGACCATGCCACCCCAGCCACAGCCCACGTCGAGCAGCCGCATCCCCGGGCGCAGGCCGAGCTTCCGGGCCACCAGATCGTGCTTGTAGGCCTGGGCCTCCTCCAGCGACGCGTCGGGGCGCGGGTAGCAGGCGCAGGTGTACGCCATGGACGGGCCGAGCACCCATTCGTAGAACGTGTTGGACACGTCGTAGTGGTGCGAGATGGCCGTCGCGTCGCGCTTCTTGGAGTGCAGCCGCCCGGCGATCCAGCGGCGGTTCACCCGGACCTCCTGCGGCGGCGGCGGTATCCGGGGCAGCAGCAGCCGGGGCCCGCCCAGGTCCTGCAGCAGCCGGAGCCGCTCGGCCAGGTCGATGTGGACCTGCTGGGCCTGGACCATCCGGGACAGCGCGTCGTACATGTCGCCCTCGACGTCGAGGTGCCCTGACACGTACGCGCGGGCCAGGCCCAGCGCGCCTGGCGCCTGGGCCAGGTAGGACACTGCGACCGGGGAGCGGACGGTGATCCGCACGGGGGCGTCCGAGGCGCCCGCCCGGCTCCCGTCGTAGGCCACGAACTCCACGGGGGCATCGGGGCCCGCCACCTTCTCGAATACGTCGGCTAGCGCCATCCCTGCCATCCCTTCTGCTGCGCGCTCATTGACCGCGCACGCACTTCTCGTACAGGCCGGCCAGCCGGCCACCGCCGTCGTACCTCTGCTTGAGGGCGGCGTAGGCGGGCCCGTTGTAGCTCGCCCAGAACTGCTCCTCGGTGTAGAAGGACGTCGAGTACAGCCCCTTGTGCCCGCCGAGCGCGGCCACCTCGTCCTCCACCAGCCGGTTGTGGTACCCGTCCGCGCGGCCCGGCGGGAGCGCGACCATCCCCCAGAAGCCGAAGTTCACGTACACCTCGCCGGGCGCCAGCGGGTAGAGCGGCCAGGGCTGGTCGCTGCGCAGCCGCAGCGGGCACAGCCAGACCGGGCTCATGCCGACGTCGGAGGCGAAGAACCGGAGGAACTCGGCGCCGCGCCCGACGGGGATCTCGACGTCCTGGATGACGTCCTCACGCGGCGGCTGGCCACGGCGCCTGGCGATCCGGCCGGAGATGCCGTGCCGCCGGTCGAAGGCGACCAGCGAGCGGTACACGTCGGACCTCCGGTAGCGGCGCGGCCAGAGCCGGCGGATCGTCGGGTTCTGCACCCCGAACGGCCGGGAGCACCAGAACCAGTCGGTGTCCCAGCGCCATAGGTAGTCGCGGACGGTGAGGAAGTCTTCCCGGGGCCCGCGCAGCGACTGGTAGAAGATCTGGCTGCCGGTGTAGTCGCTGGTCCAGGGGGCCACGTCGCTGAACGCCGCCACGGTGAGGTAGATCTCGTCCAGGCTGAACATGGTGCCGTCCAGGAAGTCCGCCCGGTGCCCCTGGTAGCTGCCGTCGGCCGCGATCTGCGCGACGGCCGCCATGCAGCTCTCGGGGTCGTCGAAGCGGAAGTGCCGCAGGTGCACGAACGGCGCCACCGGCTCCAGCTCGATCGTGAGCGACAGCGCGTAGCCCAGGGTGCCGTAGGAGTTCGGGAAGCCGCGGAACAGCTCCGCGTGCTCGTTGTCCGCGGTCGCCGTCACCACCTGGCCGTCCCCGGTGAGGATCTCCATGGCCAGGACCGACTCATGCGGCATCCCCAGGCGCAGCGAGGTGGACTCGATCCCCAGGCCGGTGACCGCGCCACCCAGGGTGATGGTCTTCAGCTGGGGTACCACGAACGGCATCAGGCCGTGCGCCAGCGTCGCGTCCGCCAGGTCCTCGTAGGTGGTCATGCCGCCCACCACCGCGGTGCGGGACGCCGGATCGACGTGCAGCACCCGGCTGAACGCGGAGACGTCCAGCTCACCAGCCTGGGACTCCGGCGACTGATCGCGGAACCGGAACAGGTTGGAGGTGCGCTTGGCCAGCCTCACCTTCGCACCGGGCGGGACGGCGGCATAGGCCTGCTGGATCGCGGCCACCGCGGCTTCGTGAGCCTGCCGCACCCCGGCGGGAAGGGCCTGCGCCGCTCTGGCCAGTAGCTCCGCCGGACTGGCGGAGACGGCCCCGCCTGGCCCCGGCTGGTCTTCCGTCACGCGTGCGGAATCCACGCTCACCGAGCCGCCACGATTACTCTGCGGCCTCGTCCCGCTACTGCTAGAGTCAGTCACTCTGCCTCTCCTCGCTCGGGGCCGGCCCGGCCTCAAGCTGAGGACGAACGCAGCGGGCTCATGTGGGCAAGTTCCCGGCCGACTCCGGCGAACGGCGGGGGAAGTTTACCTCGCAGTAGCCCTCCCGTTGAACCGTTGCGGGTCAGTGAGCATGAGCAGGCTCCGGTCCCGCAGTCAGCGGTTGCCCGCTGGCGTCCCGCCCGCGGGTGCGGTGCCGGGTTCCTGTTTCACCGGGACGTGCCCGGCGACGCCGGGTCTTACAGTCCCTCCGCAGGCGTTTTGGCTCTCCGCCCCACTGGCGGCGAGTTTGAGCAGGTTACGTGCCGCATTAACATCCCGGTCCATGACCAGGCCGCAGGCGGTGCAGGCATACGTACGCTCAGACAGGGCGAGTTTGGTTTTCACCGCGCCACAGCCCGAACAGGTCTTGGAGCTTGGATAGAAGCGGCCTGCTGTGACCAGTGCGCCGCCGTTCCAGGTGGTCTTGTAGGCGAGCATCCGCCGTGCCTGCCCGAACCCGGCGTCGGAGATGGCCCGGGCGAGCCTGCGGTTTCCGACCATGCCGGCCACGTTCAGGTCCTCGGCCCCGACAGTCTCATACCGGCTGGCGAGGTCGCTGGTGGCCTTGTGCAGGGCGTCGGCCCGGACGCTGGCCACGCGGGCGTGCAGCCGGGACAGCCGGGCGGCGGCCTTGCGCCGGTTCGCGGAGCCTTTCACCTTGCGGGAGCAGGCCTGGCCGGCGCGGCGCAGGCGGCGCAGCGAGCCTCCCAGTGCCTTCGGCCCGTCCACGGTGACGACGGTCCCGATGTCGTTCACCCCGGTCAGCAGGGTCTTGACGCCGAGGTCGATCCCGATAGCGCTGCCCGGCCGGGCGTGACGCCGGGGGACAGCACGCTGGACCTCAACAGTGAACGAGACAAACCAGCGCTGCGCGGTACGGGAGACGGTCACCGACAGGACGCGGGCGGTCCCGCGCTCAACCCGGCGGGCGAGCTTCCGGGTGGACTCGTGCGTGCGGATCGTCCCCAGCCGCGGCAACGTGACCGAGGCCCCACAGCAGCGCATCTTGCCGGAGCCGAGCCGGAACGCCTCCTTGCACCTGCCGCGCTTTTCAACCGGGGGAAGCCCAGCCGCCTGCCCTTGCGGTCACCTTTCTTCGACGCGGTGAAATCCTGCAGCGCCCGGCCCAGGTCCCGGAACGCCTCCTGGTAGGTGCACTTGGAGTTCTCCCGCCACCACGCCAGCGCCGGGTCCGCCTTCTTCTCAGCGTTCCACAGCTTGTGCAGGTCCACGGCCGAGTGCCACTTGCCCTCGGCCTCATACCGCTCCTTGCACTTCGCCAGGCCCCAGTTCCAGGCGAACCGGGCCGCGCCGGCGTGCGAGCGCAGGGCACGCTCCTGAGCCGGACCAGGATCAAGCGCGAACCGGTACGCCTGATAGACCTTCACCGCGCACCCCTTTAAGTCACTCATGTCTTCTACCGCCCACCCGAAGGCAACAATTGATATCTCCGCCCCGGCGGTGCCCCCCATCTGGCCACCACGCCGGCAGCTTCCAGGAGCCTGCTACACCGTGGCGGGCCCGGGCCTGGCTACCGGGACGGCTGCTTACGGGAAGCCTTACGCCCGCGGCCCGCCCTGGCCCGGGTGGCCGTCCGCCCCGGCGCCCCGTCGCCCAGGTCGTAACTGGCCGCGACCTGCTCGGGCGTCATCGGGACCCGCGCCGCCGAGGGCGGCACGCCCGCGTCCATGATGTCGCGCAGCAACTGGGCCAGCGAATATCCCGGGTCCGCGGCCAGCGCCCGGTCGATCGCGATGTTGGCCAGCGCCCCCTCGCCGGACTGCCAGGCGGTGAAGGCGAGCAGGGAGGCGGGGGCGGCCAGGTAGGCCGGGGTGGCCCGGCGGACTACATCGGTCCACAGCCGCAGGTGCGCGGCGCGGAACCCAGGATCCATCCGGGACCAGGCGTCGTCCCGGACCGCGAGGTGAGCCAGGACCACCGTGATCCAGGCCACCGACTCGTCGGCCAGCGGCCGACCGCCCGCCCGGTACGTGGCGATGGCCTCCTGGACGGCGCGGCGTCCCTCCTCCACCAGCAACCTCTCCCGGCGGCCCGCGCCCGGCCCGGACGCCTGGGCGATCAATCCGGCCGCGCGTTCCCGGGCCCGGCTGGTGGCCCGTTCCATGGACCGCGCCGCGGTGCCGGTGACCGGGGCGAGAGTACTGGCCAGTGCCGCCCGGTCCGGGTAGGCGACCAGCCCAGCCACGGTCATGGCGGCCGCCGCGGGATTGGCCTGGACGTCGAACGGCACGCCGTCCGCGGGACAGCATTCGGGGTTCTCGCAGAGGTAGGACCAGTAACGGCCGTCCTCGACCCGCATCAGCTCGTGTAACCGCAGCCCCGCCTGCCGGACGGCTCCAGCCAGGGCGTCCGCGACCGGCGTGACCAGGGCGCCCGGGCCGTAGCCCACGCCGATCACGGTGCTCAGCCGGCGCTGCCGCAGGACCCCTGCGGCATGCTCGGCGATGTCCGCCGCGTGCACGGCGTCCGGCGGGTCGGGAAGGTCGTAACGGAAGGCGAGCTGGACCCGGGCCCGCGGCCGTCCGACTCCCATCACGACCAGGCTGCGCGCGGGATGGAAGCCGAGCAGGTGCGGCACGACGGCCAGGACGTCTGCGGGGGAGCTGACCCGTATCCGGGGCTGGCGGGAGAAGGCGCTGGAACCTGAGACTGACGGTGTGTTGTCCATGCTCCCAGGCTGCTGGGCCCGGGCGGCCGGCGGCCAGCACAGAATGACGTTCTGTGGGAAACGTCGCACGTCAAGCGCGAAGTTCGCACACTTGTCCACTGCGCGGAAACTCGCCTTGACAAATGGTGCGGCCCGAGTAGGCACGGAGGTCGGGACCGGGCGTCACGCTTATTTTCTGGCCAAAAGTCACTATTCGATACACGACGGGACGACCGGGCACCCGGGCGATAGGCTGACGCGAACATTTCGGGATCTGGGCGGCGCATCACGCGCTCCAGCGGAACTCGCTTACCGGAGGTAGCTGTGCGCCTAGGCTCGGCCCTGCTCATTATCTGGCTGATCATCGGGGCTATCGCTGGAGCTCAGCGCCACTACTACAGTGGCAACATCGCGAGCTGCACGAAGGCCAGCACCATCGTGGTGACGATCTTGGCCGGTCCGCTGAACTACGTCGGGGTGAACCCCAAGGTGGACTGCCACGTGCCCAAGCCCAGCGGTAGCTGACTACCTCAGCCTGGAGTCTCCGATGCCCGGGCGGTCGGCCCTCAGTGCCGGACCGGGAAGTACTTGTCGATGAAGCCGTTCCGGAACTTACCGTCCGGATCGTAACGGCCCAGCAAGTCCTGGAAGTCGGCCGACCGCGGGTACAGCGCGCGCACGACGTGCGGGGGCATGCCGAACACCTTGGCCCAGTGCGGGCGGGCGCCGAGCGGGGTAAGCAGGTGTTCCATCGCGGCGATCACCGGCGTGACCGCCGCCGTGTCCTTGATCCAGGTGAAGTGCAGGGCGACCGTGTCGCGCTGGTAACTCGTGCTCAGCCACAAGTCATCCGGCGCGACAGTGCGGATCTCGGCGATCTGCAGCACCGGGGCCAGCAGGCTGCCCAGGCTGGCCAGGGCGTCGAACGCGCCCACCGCCACCTGCCGCGGCACCAGGTACTCAGACTGCAGCTCCTGCCCGCTGCTGGGGGTGAACTCCGCCCGGAAATGGGGCAGCCGCAGGTGCCATGGTCCCGGCACACCCAGCTGCTGGGTGGCGTGGTCGGGATCACCACCCGGCACCGGGTTGACCTGCCGGTCGGCCAGCGTCGCGTCCATCCACCGCGGGGCCGGCCGCCACTCGTCGCGTTCCTCGTCCCGGACTTTGAGCCAGACCTGCCCGTGCCGGTCATCACGCCAGTTCGTGAACACGCTGACGCTGTAGGCGCTGCCGAAGATCTCGTCGAAATGGCTCCGCAGCATGGCTGCGGGCAGGCCCTCGTA
The DNA here is from genome assembly GCA_963844695.1 of uncultured Actinomycetes bacterium. Classification (GTDB taxonomy): domain Bacteria; phylum Actinomycetota; class Actinomycetes; order Streptosporangiales; family Streptosporangiaceae; genus RYN-230. Next base: position 316,807 of record CAWJPL010000002.1, on the reverse strand, counting down.
GACGTACTGGCGGATGCTGAACGCCGGGACGAGGTCCAGGGTCAGCGCGCTGACCAGGCCAAGGGAGCCAAGCCCGACCACGCACCCGCGATAGGTCTCCCCTCCGGTGTCGCGGCGCAGGGCCCGCATACTGCCGTCGGCGGTGATCAGCTCCAGGCCCGACACCACGGTGGCCAGGTTCCCGTTGGCGTCCCCCGAGCCGTGGGTCGCGGTGGCCACCGCCCCGGCGACCGACAGGTGCGGGAGCGAGGCCATGCTGCGCAGGGCGTAGCCGGCGGCGTCCAGTTGCTCGGTCAGTTCGCGGTAGCTGATCCCGCCAGGCACGGTGACCGCAGCCCGGCCGGGGTCGATCTCGATGGCTGGCGGCAGGTCCGCCAGCGAGATCAGCACGCCCGGGGTGTCGGCGATCCGGTTGAACGAGTGACCGGTGCCGACCGCCCGCACCTGGCTGTTGGCGGCGACCAGTTCCTGGGCTTCGCTGACGCTGCGGGGCCGCGCCACCCGGGCGGCCCGGTAGACGATGTTGCCGGCCCAGTTGGTCTCCCGAGCAGTCACGGCACCTACTCTCGCCTCATCGACTGGCCCACGCTGGCCGGCCGCGGCGGCCCTGGCGGGCGGCGAACGAGGCCCTCAGCTGACGGCGAGGGCAGCGCGCCAGCCGTCGGCGCCGGACCGGGTGACATATTACGTGGCAGCACCTCTCCGGGCCTAGGCTGCCCTGGCCCGGAGAGGTCGTTGAGCTGGAGGACTGTGTTGATCAGGAGGAACAGGCATGCCCGATCGGCTAGCTGAGCCCGCTCGCCCCGGCGTGCCCCGGGGGCTCCCGCACGGTGCCGGCGCGGCCGCCGACGAGGTAGTGGCGAGTTTCCAGCGCGGCGAGGGCCAGCCCGCAGTCGCGTACGGGATCGTGGCCGGCGGGTCGCTCGCCCACGCCGGCGGGGTGGGCGAGAGCTGGCTCGGCGGCCCGCCGCCCGGCGCGGACACGGTGTTCCGGATCGCCTCGATGACCAAGAGCTTCACCGCCTCAGCGGTGCTGGCGCTGCGCGACAGCGGGGTGCTCCGGCTAGACGATCCCGTCACGGATTTCGTCCCCGAACTGCGTGGCCAGCCGGGGGCGACGGACGACTCACCGGCCATCTCGCTTCGGCATCTGCTCACGATGACCGCGGGCTTCCCGACCGATGACCCATGGGGTGACCGGCAGCAGGGCACCCCGCTGCCCGATTTCGCGGCGATCCTGGCCCGGGGCGTGCGCCCGGCCTGGGCGCCAGGCACCCGTTTCGAGTACTCCAACCTGGGCTACGCGGTACTCGGCCGGGTCATCGCGGCCGTGGCCCAGGCTGACTACGCCGACTTCGTGCGCGATCGGATACTTGGCCCGCTCGCCATGACGCGGACCGGGTTCGAGGCCGCGGAGTTCGATCCAGCCGGGCTGGCCCGCGGATACGCCCGCGGCCCGGGCGGCTGGACCGAGCTCGCTCCGGACCGCTATGGCGCGTTCGCCCCCATGGGCGGGGTGTTCAGCTGCGTCCGTGACCTGGCCCGCTGGGTCGACGGCTTTGCCGCGGCCTTCCCGCCGGGGGGCCAGCGGGGCGGCGACGCCCATCCACTGGCCCCGGCCACCCGGCGGGAGATGCAGCAACCCGCCGTGACCTTGCCGGAGGCGCAGCCGCGGTTCCCGGGAAATCCCGCCGCGGGCAGCCAGTACGGGTACGGGTTCGGGTTGTTCACCGAGGAGACCAGCACCTGGGGGCGGCTCGTCTACCACAGCGGCGGTTACCCGGGCTTTGGCAGTCACATGCGCTGGCATCCGGAGACCGGCCTCGGCGTGGTCGTTCTGGCCAACAGCACCTACGCAGGCGCATCCGTGCTGGCCGCCAGGCTCATGGAGGAGGTGCTGAAGGCCGCGGCGGCTGAGGACAGGCCGGCCGCGGGCGGGGCACCTGCCGGAGAGCAGGCTTCCGGCGGAGCCCCGGCGGTGGTCCGCGGGCCGGCGCCTGCGCCCGGCGGTCCCTGGCCGGAGACCCTGAGCGCCCAGCAGGTGGCCACCGGCCTGCTGACCCACTGGGATGACGAGGTGGCGGAGCAGTTGTTCGCGGACAACGTCGCACTGGACCAGCCGCTGGACCGGCGCCGCGAGCGTATCGGCCGGATGTGGGAGCGCCTGGGGCCGCCGCGCTCCCGCACCCAGGCCACGCCCAGGCCGGCCGAGTTCGACTCCCCGGCGCACTGCCGCTGGTGGCTGCACGGCGAACGCGGTGACACACAGGTCGAGATCCTGCTCACGCCGGAGAACCCGCCCCGGGTCCAGTCACTGACGGTCACCGTGCCGCCCGCAGCCGACTCCGCGCTCTGGCGGCAGACGCAGGCCCTGATCGACCTGCTCAACTCGTCGCTGAGTGACGGTGCGCCGTCCTGGCCCGCGGAGCTACCGGTGTCCGGGCTGGTCGATTCGGGCCTGCTGCTTCGCCAGCTGAGGATGGCCAGGGCCTGGGCGGGCGTGTGCCGGCCCGGTGCGTTCTGCGGCGGCAATGGGCAGACCAGCACCGTGATCGAGCTCGACGGCGAGTACGCCGGGCTCACCCTGGCCGTGGAACTGGACCGGGGGCAACGGTCTCTTCGCTGGGTGGACATCGCGCCTCGCGGCTGAGCCGCCGGCCCAATCGGGCCCAGCCGGGCCGGCCCAGATCAACCGGGGGCCCACTCAGCCGACCCCGCTCAGCCGCGCTCGGGCTGCTGGCTCTCCAGGAAGCGGTCCACCAGCCCGCGGATCACGGTCGCCATCGAGAAGCCGTGCTCGCCGCACCAGGCCCGCAGCCGGGCGTGCTGGTCGGCGGAGAACCGGACGGGCACCATCTGCTGGGCCGACGACGACGAGCCGCGGACCAGTTCGGCGACGACGGCCGCGCCCCACTCCCGGGTCTGCGTCTGGACCCCCTGCTGGCGGCCGAGCTCCCAGCCGAGCCGCCGGGCCAGCGGGCCCGGCACCGCGGTCGGTGGCGACCGGAACCCGGTACGCAGCAGCCAGGCGTACACCCGGTCGCGGTCCGCCGGAGGCAGTTGCCCGACGGCTTGGACCAGCAGCCGCGAAGCATCCGTAGCCTCGGCCTCGGCCTCGGGCTCCGGCGGGACGAATGGTTCCAGGTCGTCCGGCTCAAAGGTGCCAGCCGGGATCGGCGGCTCGGTGGGGCCGGGCGGTACTGGCGGGTTAGCGGGCTCTGGGGGCTCGGGCGGGTCGACCGGGTCCGGCGGCTCCGGGGGATCGGGCGGGTCGGGACGGTCCGGGGGGATGCCGGTCATCGGAAGCTCCTGACGCGAGGCGTGCGATATCGCCTACCGATATCACGATATCGCGCCCGCGGCCAGCCCGGGCGGTATCGGCCCACGGTCAGCCCGGCCGGGCCTCCCGGCGCCCCTCTTCCATGATCACGGTCAAAAATGGGCGTCATCAGTCAGAAACTGATCATGGTCACGAAGGGGGCGAGGCGCAGCGGGCTGGGAGCCAGAACGGGCCGGGCACCGAGGTGGGCTGGGCTGGGCCGCTCGGAGCGGGCCAGCGGAGTGGCCGGAGGCAGGCCGGCAGAGTGGTCTGGGCCGGGCCGCGGGCGGGCCGGTGGCCGGACGGGGCGGGCCGAGGCTGGGTGGCCGGGCGGGGTGGCCGGGACGGGGTGGGCCGAGGCTGGGTGGCCGGGCGGGGCGGCCGGGGCGGGGCGGCCGGGGCGGCTAGAGGGCCACGCCGAGCAGGGCGTCCACAGCGTCCCGCACCAGACCGGCCCCGGAGTCCGCCGGCGGTACTGCGCCGGTGAGCACGTCCTCGGCCCAGCCGTCCACGACCGCCAGCGCCCCGGGGGCGTCGAGGTCATCGGCGAGCCGCTCCCGCATCGCAGCCAGCACGGCCTCGCCGCGGCCTGAGGATGAGGGGCCGCCCTGCACGCCGCGGCCCGAGGCCACCGCACCACCGGGGGCGGACGCAGGACCACCGGACGCAGGACCACCGGACGCAGGACCACCGGACGCCAGGCCGTCCGGCGCGGACACAGAGCCGGCCACCTGGACCGCCTCCCGCCAGCGGGCCAGCCGGTCCGTGGCGGCGGACAGCCCGGCGTCCGTCCAGTCCCAGTCGCGACGATAATGGTGCGCCAGGATCGCCAGCCGGACCGCCATCGGGTCGTGGCCGTCGGCCAGCAGCCGGGACACGAACACCAGGTTGCCGAGCGACTTGGACATCTTCTCGCCGTCCAGGCGGACCATCCCGGCGTGCACGTAGTGCCGCGCGAAGGCGTCCGGCTCGAGCGCCACCCGGGCGTGCGAGGCGCTCATCTCGTGGTGCGGGAAGATCAGGTCCGTGCCGCCCGCCTGGACGTCGAACGTGCTGCCCAGGTACTCGGTGGAGATCGCCGCGCACTCCACGTGCCAGCCGGGCCGTCCCTGGCCGAACCGGGACGCCCAGGCCGGCTCGTGCGGCCGGGCCCCCAGCCAGACCAGCGCGTCCAGCGGGTCCTTCTTGCCCGGACGGCCGGGGTCGCCGCCGCGCTCGGCGAAGAGCGCCAGCATCTCGCCCCGGTCCAGCCCGGACACCGAGCCGAACGCGTCATCGCTGCCCCGCGCGAAGTACTGGTCCGCCTCCAGGTCATACAGGGCACCCCGCTCGGCGAGACGGCCCGCGAAGCGCTCGATGACCCCGAGGGCCTCGACCGCGCCGACCAGCCGGGTGGGCGGCAGCACCCGCAGGGCCGCCATGTCGGCGCGGTAGCGGTCGATCTCACGGTCGGCCAGCTCGCGCCAGTCCTCACCGTCCCGGGCCGCCCGCTCCAGCAGCGGGTCGTCCACGTCGGTCACGTTCTGCACGTAGGTCACGTGATGACCCGCGTCCCGCCAGGCGCGGACCAGCAGGTCCCAGGCCAGGAACGTGGCGGCGTGCCCGATATGGGTGGCGTCGTACGGGGTGATCCCGCACGCGTACAGCGTGGCGTCCGGCCCGGCCGCGGCGACCGCCAGCTCGCCGGAGGAGGTGTCGAACACGAGGGGCTCGGGGCCGTGCCCCGGCAGCTCAGGAATGCTTACGCCACGCCAGGAGTCCATGAGTCGCAGGTTATCTCGGCCACTCCCCCTGGCCGGCCGGGTGGCCACCATGATCGCCGGGCCCGGCGGCCGGCCCGGTGGCCTGCAGAGACGGCCAGCTCAGCGCCTGCGACGCCTGCTCGAACGCGTAGGCCAGGGCGATCAGGGCCGGCTCGCTCCAGGCCGGGCCGAGGAACGACAAGCCCACCGGCAGCCCGCTGACCTGGCCCGCCGGGACCGAGATAGCCGGATATCCCGCCACCGCGGACGGCCCCGAGGTGTGGAACACGTCGTTGTCCCCCAGCACGTAGTCGGTCAGGGCGGCCGGGTTCGCGGTCAGCGTGACGATCGCGTCCAGCCGGTGCGCGATCAGCGGACCGTCCAGCGCCTCCCGGGCCCGGCTGCCCGCCTCCGCCCGCGCGGCCAGGCCGGCCGGATCGGCGGGATCCCCGCTGGTGGCCTCCGCCTGGACAAAGATTTCCTGGCCGAAGTGGGTGAGTACGGAGGAGGCGTTATGGATATTGAAGTCGATGAGCTCCGCCAGCGACCGCGGCGCATGGCTGGGCAGCGCCCGCAGGTAGCCGTTGATTTCCCGCTTAAATTCATGCAGCAACGAAACCCATTCGGGGTCGGCGATCCCCGCCGCGCCGGGCAGTTCGACCGGGTCGAGAACGGTCGCGCCGAGATCCCGCAGCACGTCCAGGGCCGCGTCCAGGACGGCCATGATCGTGTCGCCCGCCTCGTGGCAGCCGTCGCGCCACACGCCGAGGCGGGCGCCGGCCAGCGCGCTGGCGTCGAGGAAGGCCGTGTAGTCGGCGGGCCGGCCCGCGGCGGCGGCGGTCACCGGGTCGGCCGGGTCCGTCCCGGCCAGCACCCCGAGCAGCGCGGCCGCCTCCGCAACGGTCCGGGCCATCGGGCCCGCGGTGTCCTGGGCGGAGGAGATGGGCACGATCCCGTGCCAGGCTGACCAGGCCCACTGTGGGCTTGATGCCCACCACCCCGCAGGCGCTCGCCGGGCACACGATCGAGCCGTCGGTCTCGGTGCCGACCGCCATCGGCGCCAGGCCCGCCGCCACGGCGACGCCCGAGCCGGAGCTGGATCCCGAGGGGTTACGGTCCAGCGCGTGCGGGTTGGCGGCCTGGCCGCCCAGCGTGCTCCAGCCGCTGGTGGACCGGTAGGAGCGGAAGTTGGCCCACTCCGACAAGTTCGCCTTGCCGAGGATTACCGCGCCCGCCTCGCGCAGCCGGGCGACCAGGAACGCCTCGCCCCGGTCGGTCGCGTCCCCCAGCGCGGGTGAGCCCGCGGTGGCGGGCAGGCCGCGGACGTCGATGTTGTCCTTGACCAGGACCGGGACGCCGTGCAGCGGGCCGTGGGAGGCGGGGCTTTCCTGGTCGCGGGCGGAGGCCTCGCGCAGGGCGTCCGGGCTGACCGTGATGACCGCGCCGAGGAGCGGGTTCAGCTCGGCGATGCGCTCCAGGTAGTGGGTGGTCTGCCCGGCGGACGAGCGGTTCTGGGGAGCGGAGGGGCCGGCGGCCGCGCCGTGCCCGGCGGCGAGGGGTCCGGGCGCTGCTGGCCCGGGCGCTGCCGTCCCGGACCCTGCAGTCCCGGGCGCGGTGGCCCCGGACGCGGCGGGGGGCTCGGGCATGGTGGCAGGATAGCCGGGTGCAGATGACCATGGGTGATCTTGAAGTAGTCCCGGCCCGGGACCGGCCAGACCTGCTCGCCCAGGCCGTAGCCGGTGCGCTGGCCGGGCTGGAAGGCACGCTGGCGGGTGACGCCACCGGGGTCGCGGAGATCGATCCCGCGCTGGCCGACACCGCGGCGTTCTGTGAGCGCTACGGCGTGGACCCGGCCGCGTCGGCCAACTGCGTGGTGATCAGCGGGAAGCGCGGCGGCGAGACGAAGTTCGCGGCCTGCGTCGTGCTGGCCACCACCCGGGCCGACGTCAACGGGCCGCCCGGCGCCACCTGGACGTGCGCAAGGCGTCGTTCGCGCCGATGGACGTGGCGGTGGCGGAGACCGGGATGGAGTACGGCGGGATCACCCCCGTCGGCCTGCCTGCGGCGTGGCCGATCCTGGTCGACGCGCGGGTGGCCGCGGTCCCGGCGGTGGTGATCGGCAGCGGCCTGCGGCGCTCGAAGCTGGTGCTGCCCGGCGCGGCCGTCGCGCACCTCCCCGGCGCCCTGGTCATTCCCGGCCTGGCCCGCTGACCCCGGGCCCTGGGCGAGCCCGTCAGGGGAGCCAGGACACGTGGCCGTGCAGGACCGCGTAGCCCACGAACGCGCCCGTGTCGATCAGGCCGTGCGCGATGATGAACGGGGTGACCCGCTTCCAGCGCAGGTAGAGCACGGCGAAGATCACGCCCATCACGGCGTTGCCGAGGAAACCGCCGAAGCCCTGGTACAGGTGGTAGGAGCCGCGGACCACCGCGCTGATCGCGATGGCCCAGGCCGGCGACAAGCCGAGCTGACCCAGGCGGCGGAGCAGGTAGGCGAGGACGATGATCTCTTCCAGGATCCCGTCCCGGGCCGCCTGCAGGATCAGCACCGGGATGCGCCACCACACGTCGGGCAGGTTCTCCGGGACCACGTTCAGGGCCAGGCCGAGCTTGAAGGCGGCGATGTAGAGGAGCAGGCCGGAGCCGCCGATCACCGCCGCGAGGACGGCGCCCTTGGCCAGGTCGCGGCCGGGCTCATGGGCGTCGAGGCCGATCGCGGCGGACGGCGTCGTGCCCTCCCGGACCAGCAGGTAGAGGACGAGGGCGACGGGAGCCAGCCCGATCAGCAGGTTGGCCAGCTGCAGGATGAGGTCCAGCAACGGACGGCCCGGTGCGAGGGAGCCGACGATCAGGGCCTGCTGCTTGTTGAGTGACTTGTTGACCGTCAGCGAGGCGATCAGGTCGATGATCGCGAACAGTGCGCTGCCGCCCAGCGAGAGCGCGAAGACGATGACTATCTCCCAGACCAGCAGCCGCTTGGTTAGCTGGACGGGACCAAGCTCCTCCTGTGTCTGAACCACGTGAGGACTCTAACCTGCGCGGTCGGGCGCCCCGTCCGCCCCGCGCCTGTCGCCCGCACCCACGACACCGCCGTCCCGGCCACCGTTCCCCGTCCCGTTCGCCTGGCCCGCGAGCGCCCGGATCGCACTCCCGCCCCATCAGCCCCATGAGCCACAGCGGCGGCCCCGCCGCAGGCACACTTCACGCGCAACGTTCGCCGTAATCGGGACAAAACGCCCTTCAGGGCGCACGTCGCGCGTGAAGAGTCAAAGTTGATCATGAAGAGGGGCCCCGCGGAGGCCGCGCGGGGGTGGGCAGACCGGAAGTGGGGCGGGGCGGAAGTGGGGCGGGGCGGAGAGAGGCGGGGGAAGGGGCGGCGTACATGCGCCGGCCGCCGTGTCGCGCAGGGACACGGCGGCCGGCGGCCACTCTCCGCGGTGCCGGGCGGTCGCACCAACGGCCTGGCGTCGCCCGCGGAAAACGGCCTGGGTGCTAGACCAGCAAATCGTCGAATTCGCCCTGCTTCACACCTTCGATCAGGGCGGCGATCTCGGCACGCGTGTAGATGAGGGCGGGGCCATCGGGGTTGCGTGAATTCCGCACGGCGTACTCGCCTCCGGTGAGGCGGGCCAGTTCTACGCAGGTCCCCTGCGAGTTGCTGATGCTGCTCTTGCGCCAGCAGGCATCAACCAAGTCGGTAGCAGGCATTCCGTTGTATGTATTCATCTATCGACTTCCTTAAGCATTCCGCTCAGGATTTCTGTGGTGTGTTCAGGCGACTCGCTCTCGACACTGAGGCGCTCCATGACCTCGGTGTACCGTTCCACGTCGTCGCGCTTATCCAGGTAGAGGGAACTCGTCAGCTGCTCCACGTACACCACGTCCGGAAGGTCGACCTCCGGGAACCGGAGAATCGTGAACGCACCACCTTCGGCCGCATGGCCACCTGAACTGAATGGCACTACCTGGAGTGTGATGTTGGGTTCTTTGGTCACCTCGATCAGCCGCTCGAGCTGCGCCCGCATCACCTCCCCGCCACCGATGGGCCGCCGAAGCGCCGCTTCATCGACCACGGCCCACAACCGCGGCGCCCCTGATTTGCAGAGCAGTTCCTGCCGGGCGATCCGCAGGCTTACCCTGCGCTCGACTTCGTCGGCCGAAGCGCCAGGCTGGCCCAGGGCCACGACTGCCCGTGCGTAGTCCGGCGTCTGGAGCAGGCCCGGTACGAACTGCACCTCATAAAGCCTGATGAGTGCCGCGGCTTCCTCCAGGCCCACGTACACCTGGAACCAGTCCGGCAGAACATCCCCGTATTTGTGCCACCAGCCAGGCGAGTTCGCCTCTCTGGCGAGGGCCACAAGGGTGACTCGTTCTGTCTCATCGCTGACGCCGTAAATCTCCAGCAAATCGACAACGTCGCGCTCTTTAAAGCCGACTCGTCCGAGCTCCATGCGGCTGATCTTGGAACCGGATGCGCGGATCGCGTACCCGGCCTCCTCGCGTGTGATCCCTTTAGCCTCGCGCAGCCCCCGCAGCTGCGAACCGAGAAGGATCCGAAGAACCGTCGGGCCGCTCCCCGGCTGAACTGAGATCACGTCATCCCCCTGGAATCTGTCTCAGGAATCCGCCAGCAGCTCCTCCCGTTGAAGCCTCCGTTACGGTTCGCACGCGCATCGCGCACTTTCATCTGCACGTGCATCCGCCCTTGCGCTTGCAAGGTACTTAGGCGATGATAGCGCCTGAGCGCCACACGCACGACTAAGTACCAGGAGACAGACGGGAACCCGATGACCCCACACCGGGCAGCCTCGCCAGTCAAGACGGAGGTCATGAGCGTGGGCCATGAGTGGGTCCTCGACGCCGGAGAGCCCACCGCGCTGCGCTACGCGAGCCCACTGCGCCCTCCGGTTCCGATGCTGGACGAACTGGCTGCCTCTCAGCCCTCTGCGACCTGTGGATTGTGGCCGGTCCCAGAGTCAGTGAAGACCGGGCGCGACTTCACCCGGGCCGTCCTCAGCGACTGGGGCCTTATGGACCTGGCCGACACGGCCGGGCTGGTGGTCTCGGAACTGGTGACGAACGCGCTGAGCCATGGCGTGCCCGCCGGGCCGCCGGTCACCAGCGAGTGCCCGGTCCGGTTGCGGCTGCTGGGCCAGGCCCCCTACGTGATGTGCATGGTCACCGACCCGGGCACCGGCATCCCGGTGCTCCGCGAGCCCGGACCCTGCGCGGAGAACGGCCGCGGCCTGAACGTGGTCGAGTCGTGCTGCGTCCGGTGGGGCTGGCACCTGCTCGACGAAGGCGGCAAGGTGGTCTGGGCGCTGCTGCACCCCGACGCCTGACCCCCGGGGCCTGCCCAGGACCCACGATCTGGGCGGCCCGGCTGGTGGTTGCGCGCCACGGTCACTTGGTCTAGGCACAAGGTGACCAACCCGGCTAAGCTCGGTGCGCTGCCGGCCCGGTGACCGTGGTTAGCCGTTCGGCGCCCCTGTCGGGAGCTCATCCAGGAGCAGTCATGTATCAGCCTTATCCCACCGGCGGAGCAGACCCAGAGCCAGCCCGCCCAACACCGCCGCCCCCGGTCGTGAACGCCGTGTGGCTCATGTACGCGGGCGCCGCGATCAGCGCGATCAGCCTGATCATCACTCTGGTGACCGTCGGCAGCCTGAAAACCGCGATCCACAACGCGGATCCCTCACTGACGGCGACCAAGTTGCACTCCGCCGAGGTGGCCGCGGTCGTGGTGGCCATCGTGTTCGGCCTGATCGGGATCGGGCTGTGGCTGTGGATGGCCAGGGCCAACAAGGCCGGGAAGAACTGGGCGCGGATCACCGCCACCGTGTTCTTCGGCCTCGACACTCTGTCGGTGCTGGCCGGCCTCCGGCAGGCTGAGCCCGCGGTGAGCCGCGTGTTCTCACTGCTGGTCTGGCTGGCCGGGCTGGGCGCTGTCGTCCTGCTGTGGCAGAAGATCTCCAGCGCCTACTTCGCCGCGTCCCAGACCAAGTCCCAGGCCAAGTAGCTCCGCCCCGCTCAGGCGTTCAGGTCCTGGGCCGGCGCCGGCGACCCGTTCTCCAGCCCGAGGACCGTGGGCAGTGTCGCGGTGAGCTGCTTCCAGGCCAGCTCGGCCCCGGCCGCCAGGCAGCCGTGCACCACGACGTCGCTGCCCAGCGCGCTGACCCGGACCTCGGGCATGACCGGGGCGATCTGCTCCAGTTCGCGGGTGACCGCGGCCGCGAAACCTGGGGCCTGACCGACTCCGCCGCCCAGCACGACGAGGGCCGGGTCGACGATGGTCACCACGCAGCACAGCACCCGGGCCACTATCTCGGCCTCCCCGGCCACGACGGCGGCCGCCCGCTCGTCCCCGGCCGCCGCGGCCTCGAAGACCCGCCGTGCGGAGACCTGGCCCCGCATCCCGGCCCGGCGCGCGGCGCGGACCACGGCCGGGGCGGACGCCGCGGCCTCCAGCGGTCCCCGGCGCCGGGCGTCGCCAGGGTCGGCGCCCTGGCCGCCGGAGATCGGCAGGTAGGCGATCTCCCCGGCCACGCCGTGCCTGCCCCGGTGCAGCCGGCCGCCGACCACCAGGCCCATGCCGATCCCGCTGCCGACCGAGACGAACGCGAAACTGTCGGCGTCCCGGCCGTGCCCATGGGTTCGTTCGGCGAGGGCCGCGGCGTCTACGTCGTTCTCGACCACCAGGGACTGGCCGAACGCGGCGCGCAGGTCGGCCAGGACCGCGGGCCGGTCCCAGCCGGGCAGCCCGCCGGTCAGGGCCATCGAGTTGCGCCGCGGGTCGTAGACGCCGGGGCTGCCGATGACTGTCTGGGTGACGGCCTGCCGGGGCACCCCGGCCTGCGCGCACAGGTCGTCGGCCAGCCGGATCAGCTCACCGACCCGGCCACGCACGCTGGACGCCCGGGAGGGGATCGCCGATGCGGCCAGGATCCCCCCGGCCAGGTCAGCCAGGGCGCCCCGCACGTACTTGTGCCCGATATCGAGGCCGAGCACGTAGCCCGCTTCCGGGCGGACCTCGTAGAGCCGCGCTGACCGTCCCGGCACCCCGGTCCGCTGCCCGGCCATCCGCACCAGGCCGGACCGCTCCACCGCGGCCAGCGCGAGGGAGACGGTCGGCTTGGACAGCCCGGACAGCCGGGCCAGTTCGGCCCGGGAGACGGGGCCAAGGTCGCGGATGTGACCGAGCAGCAGCTGCTCGTTCATGGCCCGGATCAGCGGGGGACGCGCCGCGGACAGCGAGCTGGCCACGCCGGATGGTGCGCCTTCCAGCCCAGGCGCCGCGCCATCCAGCCCGCCGGCCGACGTAACTGTCACCGCCACCTCCCGCATCATCGTCCCGCACCACTGCGGAATCCGCCCGCATCAACGCGGGAACCGCCCCCGCCGTCACCGCAGGAGCCGCCCGCCACCGCCCGGGAAGCGCCCGCCAGCGCGGCGCGAACGGCCCCGCCACGACCGCGCGAACGCCCCCCGCCACTACCGCGCGAACGGCCCGGCAGCGGGCCGGGACCGGCCGGGCCGGGCCGGTATTGACCGGCCCGGCACCCCCGGGTGGTGCCCGGGAGAGTGGCCGGACGAACTTCTCAGAGCGGGCTTGTGGCCCCTAGATAGTTAGGATACTGTCCTAACAATCTTCCGCAAGGACGTCCTATCAGCCGAGTTATCCCAGGCAGGCGCCATGCTCCGGTCCCCCGTCATTCTCGGGCTCGACTTTGGCGGCACCAAAATCGCCGTTGCGGTCTGCAGCCTGGACGGGACGAGGCTCGGCTCCGTCACGGTGGGCAGCGGCGGCGAACTTGGGGCCCAGGCCAGTTTCGGCCGGGGCGTGCAGGCCGCCCGCGAGCCTGCTGGACAGGGTGGCACCCGGCGCCACCCTCGCTGCCGCCGGCGTCTCGACGTTCGGGATCCCGTTCGAGGACCGGGTGGACCTGGCCCCCGCCATCAGTGGCTGGGGTGACCTCCCGTTCGGACGCGAACTGCGCGCCGCGTTCCCGGGAGCGGCGATCCGGATGGCCACCGACGCCAAAGCGGCGGCCCAGGCTGAGGTGCGCTGGGGCGCGCTGGCCGGCTACGACCCGGCGGTCTACCTGAACCTGGGCACCGGGCTGTCCACCGCCCTGGTCATCGGGGGCCAGGTCGTCGCGGGCGCGCACGGGGCCGCCGGCGAGATCGGCTACAACCTCCGCGCTTTGTCTGACGTGGGCCTCCCGCTGGACGCCCGGGTCCCGCTGGAGGACATGATCAGCGGCCAGGCACTGGCCCGCCGGGCGCCCCAGCCGATGGCAGCCGCTGACGTGTTCGGCGCAGCCGACGCCGAGCCCAGGCTGGACCGCCTGGTCAGCGAATTCGTTACCGAACTGGCATTCCATGTGGTCAACCTGGCCATTAGCGTGAACCCGGCCCGGATCGCGGTGGGCGGCGGCCTCGTCCAGTCCTGGGAGCGGCTGCGGCCGGGCCTGGAGCAGGCGCTGAAGGCGGGAACCCCGTTCCCGCCCGAACTCGTCACCGCCCGCTTCCCCGCCGACGCACCGTTGATCGGCGCGGTGGCCCTGGCCGCGGACGCCGCCGGAGCAGACATCAGCCTCGACGACCGCACAGCTCACGCCGACAACGACCCCCGAACCGGCCAGGCCCGCACCGCAGACAACGCCCCACACGCAGATAACGCCCGGACGGGCACCGCCCGGGCAGATGGCGCCATCGACGGCGCCCCGGTAACCCAACATTCCCATCCACAAACCGAAAGGCTTCAGTCATGAGACGCCTCAAGGCAATCGGGGCCCTCGTCGCGGTCGGCCTGCTCGCGGCCGCCTGCAGCGCCGGCAAGGGCGGTGGCAACGGCGGCAGCAACGGCAACGGCAGTACCAAGGCGACGAACACAGTCACCATCTCCAACGAGAACGGCGCCCTCTGGACCTGCAACTTCAGCCCGTTCAACGGGTCGGACACGCTGCTGTCGGTGGGCTTCGTCTACGAGCCGCTGGTCTACGTCAACGCGTTGCAGAACGGCAAGACGACACCCATGCTGGCGAGTTCCTGGAAGTGGGGGGCGGGTAACACCTCGCTGACCTTCACCATCCGCAGCGGCGTCAAGTTCAGCGACGGGACCCCGATGACGGCCGCGGACGTGGTGTACACGTTCAACCTGATCAAGAAGTACCCGGCCCTGGACCTGACCGGGGACTGGGCGGTGCTGTCCAGCGTGACCCAGTCCGGCTCCAACCAGGTGGTCATGAAGTTCAAGCACCCGGCCGTGCCGGCCTTCTACTACATCGCCGGCCAGACGCCGATCGTGCCGCAGCACATCTGGTCGAAGATCGCCAACCCGGTGTCCTACCCGGACAGCAGCCCGGTGGGCACCGGCCCGTACAAGGTGAACCCGTGCACCAAGGCGAACATCACCTACACGGCCAACCCGCACTACTGGCAGCCCGGCCTGCCGAAGGTCACCAAGGTGCAGTACCCGGCGTTCACCAGCAACAACACGGCCAACGACCAGCTGGCGAACGGCCAGGCGCAGTGGGGCTCGCAGTACATCCCGTCGATCAAGTCCTTCTACACGGCGAAGAGCCCCAGCTTCCACTACTGGTTCCCGCCGACGGTCAACGTCTCGCTGGTGCCGAACCTGAAGAACCCCCTGCTCGGCTAACGTCAAGGTCCGTCAGGCCATGTCGGAAGCGATCGACCGGGCCAAGGTCTCCTCGATCGGCGAGTCAGGGTACGAGCCGCCCGCCAACCAGGCCGGCATCGTCACGCCGACGTTCTCCAGCTGGCTGAACTCCTCGCTGATCAGCAAGTACCACTACAGCTACGACCCGGCGAAGGCGAAGCAGATCCTGGAATCGGCCGGGTTCAAGATGGGCTCCGACGGCATCATGGCGAACTCGAAGGGCCAGAAGCTCTCCTTCTCCGTCATCAACATCGGCGACTACTCCGACTGGGTCGCCTCGATGCAGGTGGTCGCCCAGAACCTCAAGGCCGTCGGTATCCAGGTGACGCCGGACAACCTGAGCAACACCGACTTCACCGCCTCCCTGTACACGGGCAAGTACCAGCTCGCCTTCTACGACCAGCAGACGTTCGGCCCGAGCCCGTACTACGAGCTGCGGAACTGGCTGGACTCGGCGGGCACCGCGCCCATCGGCAAGACGGCGACGACCAACTACGAGCGGTACAGCAACCCGGCCACGGACAAGCTGTTCAGCGAGTACGCCGCGTCCACCTCGGTGACGCAGCAGCACGCGATCATCGGCCAGGTAGAGCAGGTCATGCTCAGCGACCTGCCCATCATCCCGGTGGTCCAGGCCGTTGACTGGTACCAGTACGACGACTCGTCGCTGACTGGCTGGCCGACGCCCGGCAACCCCTACGCCCAGCCGGCCGCCTACGCGTACCCGGACATGGAGCAGGTGCTGCTGCACCTCAAGGCGAAGTAGCGGACGCTGCGGGCCCGGGGGCCCCGCCCCCGGGCCCGCAGCGCCGGCAGCCCGGACACCCTGGATGAGGAGCAGACCATGATCGCGAGGAGACCGGCTTGAGATTCGCGCTGCGCCGCCTCGGCTTCTTCGTGATAACGCTGTGGGCGGCCCTGACCCTCAACTTCCTGCTCCCCCGGCTGATGCCGGGAAACCCCGCCCTGGCCATGCTGAGCAAGTTCCACGGGCAGCTCGGCCCGGGCACCCTGCACGCCCTGGAAGTCCTGTTCGGGGTCAACACGCAGAAAGGCCTGGTCGCCCAGTACTTCAGCTATCTGCATCAGGTCTTCACCGGCAACTTCGGGCCGTCGCTGGACTTCTACCCGGAGTCGGTCACCTCGGTCATCGGCAGCGCGATCTGGTGGACCGTGGGCCTGGTCGGCGTGACCACGGTGCTGGCCTTCGTCCTCGGTACCGGGCTGGGCATCGTGTCCGCGTGGCGCCGCGGCGGGCGGCTGGACAGCGTGGTACCGCCGGTATTCGTGATCACCTCCGCGATACCGTACTTCTGGGTGGGCATGGTGCTCGTGCTGATCTTCGGGATCACGCTGGGCTGGCTGCCCACCCAGGGCGGCTACTACGTGTCTACCGACTCCCCCGGCCTGAACCTCACCTTCTTCCAGGACGTGCTGTCCCACGCGTTCCTGCCCGCCATCACCCTGCTGATCACCACGATCGGTACCTGGATCCTGACCATGCGCAACACGATGATCACCACGCTGGCCGAGGACTACGTGCGGATGGCCCGGGCCAAAGGGCTGCCGGGCCGCCGGATCATGACCGACTACGCAGCCCGCAACGCCATCCTGCCCAACCTGACCGGGTTCGCCATGTCCCTGGGGTTCGTGGTCAGCGGCGCGATCCTGATCGAGTACGTGTTCAACTACCCGGGCGTCGGGTTCCTCCTGCTGCAGGCGGTGCAGGGCGAGGACTACCCCCTGGAGCAGGCCCTGTTCCTGCTCATCACCGTCGCGGTGCTCTTCGCCATCCTGCTCGCCGACATCGCCACCGCGCTGCTCGACCCGCGCACCAGGGCGGCGGGGTAGCCATGTCACTGCCCATCGGGATGCCCGCCGCCCCCGACACCACCGGCCAGGTGGCCGGGGCCGAGCCCGGCCCGGTGGCCGGCGGCCGGACCCGCCCGCCGGCCGATCACGCGCTGGCCCGGATGGGCCGCGCGATCCGGCACAACCGCAAGGCGGCCACGGGCACCGTGCTGCTGCTGATCTTCCTGTTCGCCGCGCTGTTCCCCGGGCTGATCGCGAAGGACAGCCCCAGCGCGGACGCCTACGCCCCGAAGCTGGGCATATCCACCGCCCACCTGCTCGGCACCACCGCGTACGGCCAGGACATGTGGGCCCAGCTGGTCTACGGGACCCGCAACGTGATGATCATCGCGTTCGTGGTCGGCCTGGCCGCGACCGGGATCGCGGTCCTGATCGGCGTGGCCGCGGCCTACCTGGGCGGCCTGTGGGACGGGTCGCTGAGCCTGCTCACCGACGTGCTGCTGGTCATCCCGCTGTTCCCGCTCCTGATCATCATCGCCGGGTACGCGCACGGCGGCGGCACACTGGTGCTGATCCTGGTCATCACGGTCACCAGCTGGTCCTACACCGCGCGCCAGCTGCGCTCGCAGGCGCTGTCGCTGCGCCGCCGGGACTATCTGGAGGCGGCCCGGGTCCGCGGCGAGCGGCGGCTGTACATCATCGCGGTCGAGGTCATCCCGACGATGACCTCGCTGATCGTGGCGAGCTTCCTGACCAACGCGCTGTACGCGGTGCTGTTCGCCTCCAGCCTGCAGTTCATCGGCCTGGGCGACCCGAACACGCAGAGCTGGGGGACGATGCTCTACTGGGCGCAGAACAACGCGGCGCTGCAGACCGGCCAGCCCATGTGGGCGCTCGCCCCCGGGGCCTGCATCGCCGCGCTCGGGGCGGCGTTCGCCCTGCTCAACTACGCCTTCGACGAGATCGGCAACCCCGCGCTGCGGCCGGTGCGAAGGAAGCGGGTGACCCGTGCCTGAGACCCTCCAGGGCCCTGTTCTTGAGGTCCGGGACCTGACCGTGGAGTACGCGATGGACCGCGGCACGGTGCGCGCGGTCGAGGACGTCAGCTTCGACCTGGGCCCCGGGGAGTTCATCGGCGTGGTCGGCGAGTCCGGCTGCGGCAAGTCGACCCTGCTGTTCGCGATCGCCCAGCTGCTGGTCCCGCCGGCCGAGATCACCGGCGGCAGCGTGACCTTCCAGGGCCGCAGCCTGGTCGGGCTGACCGACCGCCAGCTGGCCGCGGTGCGCTGGAAGGACCTGTCCGTGGTCATGCAGAGCGCGATGAACGCGCTCAACCCGGTCAAGTCGATCGGCTCGCAGTTCAAGGACGCGATGCGGGCCCACGGCGTGACGTCCAAGTCCGAGATCGCCGGGCGGTCCGCCGAGGTGCTCCGCATGGTCGGCATCGACCCGGTGCACCTCAAGAGCTACCCGTTCCAGCTGTCCGGCGGGATGCGGCAGCGGTCCATGATCGCGATGGCCATGCTGTTCACCCCGGACCTGGTCATCATGGACGAGCCGACCTCCGCGCTGGACGTGGTGGCCCAGCGCTCGCTGATGGTCCAGATCAAGGAGCTGCAGCAGCGGCTCGGGTTCGCGATCATCTTCGTCACCCACGACATGTCGCTGGTCAGCCACTTCTCCGACCGGCTGATGGTGATGTACGCAGGCCAGGTGGCCGAGTTCGGCCCGACCCGGGAGGTCTTCGACGCCCCGCGCCACCCGTACAGCGTCGGGCTGCTGGACGCGTTCCCCTCGATCCGCGGGCCCCGGCTGCCGCTGACCGGCATCCCGGGCGCCCCGCCGGACCTGGCCCGGCCCCCGGCGGGCTGCCGGTTCGCGCCGCGCTGCCCCAAGGTCATGGACGTGTGCCGGTCCACGCCGCCCGAGCTCTACCCGGCCGGCCCGGTGCAGGTCCGCTGCCTGCTGCACAGTCCAGACCAAAATCTCCGCAACGGAACACCGCCGGCCGGCTCCGCCACTGGCGACGTGACCACTGTGGCGGCGGGCGGCCCGGCGGGGAACGTGGCCGGGGAGGAGGGCAGCGCCGATGAGTGACACCCCAGCCCAGGAAGACCCGGGCCAGGCCAGCGCCGGGCCGCTGCTGCGAACCGAGGGGCTCAGCAAGCACTTCAAGATCGGGGGCGCGCTGTCCCGCCGCACCCTGCACGCGGTCAACGACGTCAGCCTCGACATCGGGGACCGGGAGATCGTCGCGCTCGCCGGGGAAAGCGGCAGCGGCAAGAGCACCATCGCCCGGCTGCTGGCCAAGCTCTACAAGCCGACCAGCGGCGAGATCTACTTCCAGGGCCAGCCGGTGTCGCGGCTGCGCTCCCGCGCTGACACGCTGCGCTACACCGGGCTGGTCCCGATGGTCTTCCAGGACCCGTTCAGCTCCATCAACCCGGTGCTGCGGATCTCGCACGGCGTGCTGCGCGGCCTCAAGCTGCACCGGCCGGAGCTGTCCGCCGCGGAGCGGGTAGCCGAGGCGGAGCGGGTCTTCGAGGTGGTGGGGCTGGCCCCGGCCGCCGAGGTGCTGCAGCGCTACCCGCACGAGCTGAGCGGCGGCCAGCGGCAGCGGGTCGGCTTCGCGCAGGCCCTGGCCCTGCGGCCGAAGCTGATCCTGGCCGACGAGCCGGTGTCCATGCTCGACGTGTCCATCCGGATCGGGCTGCTCAACCTGATGGCCCGGCTGCGCGACGAGGAAGGGGTCTCGATCCTGTACATCACCCACGACATCGCCAGCGCGCGCTACATCGCGGACCGGCTCATCGTGATGTACGCGGGCCAGATCGCGGAGTCCGGCCCGGTGGAAGAGGTACTGGGGGCACCGAAGCACCCGTACACCCAGCTGCTGCTGTCCGCGGTGCCGGACCCGCGGGCCCCGCTGGACGTCACCGCGGAGACTGACCGCGGCGAACCGCCCCGGGTCATCGACCCGGTGCCCGGATGCCGCTTCCGCTGGCGCTGCCCCTTGGCCATCGACCAGTGCCACCAGGCCACCCCGGAGCTCGCTGAGCTGGGTCCGGAGCACGCAGCCGCGTGCTTCGTGGCCCAGGCCGGCGCGGACGTGAAGGCTTTCTGATGAAGATCGCGGTCGTGGGCGGCGGATCGACCTACACACCGGAACTGGTCGACGGGGTGGCCCGGCTCACCGGCGCGCTCAAGGTCACCGAGCTGACCCTGGTCGATCCCGACGAGAGCCGTCTCGCGGCGGTCGGGCCGGTGTCGGCCCGGATCATGCGCGCCTACGGCCATCCGGCGCGGGTCAGCTGGACGACGGACCTGGACGCGGGCATCGACGGGGCCGGCGCCGTCCTGCTCCAGCTCCGGGTCGGCGGCCAGGCCGCCCGGCAGCGGGACGAGACCTGGCCGCTGGAGTGCGGCTGCGTCGGCCAGGAGACCACTGGCGCGGGCGGGCTGGCCAAGGCGCTGCGGACGGTGCCGATCGTGCTGGACATCGCCGAACGGGCCCGGCAGCGGGCCGACCCCGGTGCCTGGATCATCGACTTCACCAACCCGGTCGGCATCGTGACCCGCGCCCTGCTGGACGCCGGGCACCGCGCGGTCGGCCTGTGCAACGTGGCCATCGGGTTCCAGCGGCTGTTCGCCCGGCTGCTGGGCACCGACCCGGCCCAGGTCCAGCTGGACCACGTCGGCCTCAACCACCTGACCTGGGAGCGGGCCGTCCTGGTGGACGGGACCGACCGGCTGCCCGGGCTGATCGAGGCCCACGGCGAGGAGATCGCCTCGCACACCGGCCTGCCCGAGTCGGTGCTGCACGACGTCGGCGCGGTGCCGTCCTATTACCTGCGCTATTTCTGGGCGCATGACGCGGTGGTGGCGGAGGAGCGGACCCGCCCGACCCGGGCTGAGGAAGTCGCGGCCATCGAACGGGAACTGCTGGCCCTGTACGCCGACCCGGACCTGGACTACAAGCCGGAACTGCTGTCCGAGCGGGGCGGCGCGTACTACTCCGAGGCGGCGGTGGCCCTGCTGGCCTCGCTGGTCGGCGACACCGGGGACACCCAGGTGGTCAACGTCCGGAACGCGGGCACGTTCCCGTTCCTGCCCGACGACGCGGTGATCGAGGTACCCGCGGTCATCCGCGCGGCGGGCGCGCGCCCGGTGCTGGCCGCGCCGCTGCCCCCGCTGATGCGCGGCCTGGTCGCACACGTGTCCGCCTACGAGGAACTGGCGGTGGACGCCGCGCTGCGCGGCGGCCGGGACCGGGTCCGGGCCGCGTTGCTGGCCCATCCGCTGGTCGGCCAGCTTGACCTGGCCGACGGGCTGACCGACCGGCTCCTCGCCGAGAACCGCGACTTCCTGCCCTGGGCCCATGAGTAGGGAGCAGGCGGCCGTCCTGGCCATCGACGGCGGGAACAGCAAGACCGACGTCGCCCTGGTAGGCGCGGACGGGACGCTGCTGGCCGCGGGCCGCGCTCCCGGGGTGCGCACGTTCCCCACCCCGGAGGTGCTGGCCGAGATCGGCGCGGTGATCGGGGCGGCCGCGCAGGAGGCGGGACTTCCGCCCGGGTGGCCGGTGGCGGACTGCACCGTAGCCTGCATGGCCAACGCCGACCTTCCCGAGGAAGAGGAACGGCTGGCCGCGATGATCACGGCCTCCGGGTGGAGCAGCTACCACCGTGGTGGCCAACGACACGTTCGCCGTGCTCCGGGCGGGCCTGGACACCCCGCGCGGCCGCCCCTGGGGGGTGGCCGTGACCTGCGGCGCCGGGATCAACTGCCAGGGCCTCGCCCCGGACGGGCGGACCACCGGGTTCCTCGCGCTGGGCGGCATCACCGGCGACTGGGGCGGCGCCTACGGCCTGGGCCGGGCGGCCCTGTGGTGGGCCATCCGCGCCGAGGACGGCCGGGGTCCGCAGACCGCGCTGCGCGACGTGGTGGCCAGCCACTTCGGCAGGCCCACGGTCCGCGACGTCGCGGTGGCGATCCACCTGGGCAAGATCGGCGAGGACGACCTGCAGGGCCTGGCCCCGCCCCTGCTGGCGGCCGCCGCCGCCGGTGACCGGGTGGCCCGCGACCTGGTGGGCCGGCTGGCCGACGAGATCGTCACGATGGCCTGGACCGTGATCCGGCGCCTCGGCCTGACCGGGCAGGTCGTCCCGGTCGTGCTGGGCGGCGGGGTGCTCACCGCCCGGGACCCGCAACTCCTCGGCTGGATCACCGAGCGGCTGGCCGGGCAGGCGCCGGACGCCCGGGTGAGCGTGGTAGACGTGCCGCCGATCGCGGGCGCCGCCCTGCTCGGCCTGGACCGGGCCGGCGCCGGCCCGGCCGCCGAGCGCCGCCTCCGCGCCGCCTATCCCCCGGCCAGCTTCCCCGGCGCCCTGACGCCAGTCCGCTCATCAGCCGGTCCAGCGAGGTCACGGCCCGGGCCTCCCGCTGCTAGGCAGCGAGCCAGTCGTGCCCCCGGAACGCCTTGACGTGCTCCAGGTTAGGGCTCCCGGCCATGGACGTGAGGATCGCCTCGGCCGCGGCCGTTCCCGTCTCCTCGTCCCCGGCCAGCACCGCGGCGACGTGCGCGCGGACCGCCGTGGGCTCCCGGCCGGGTGGAGTCCCAGACCCGGATCAGGTCCGTCGCGGTCCTGATGCCGAACATCCGCAGGCCCTCCCGGGGCTGGCGGTCACCGGACCTGCGCGGGCACGGACAGGCAGAGGAGCGCCTGATCCACCCAGTCGATCAGGGTGTTCACCGGCATCCGGGTGCCGAGGAGCAGGTCGACGAGATTCGCGGTGGCCAGTGCGTGCATGTCCTCGATCCCCTCCTCGAGCAGCCGCGCCTGGTCCCACACGGTGAACCCGTCGAGATCGCTGAGCGGGAACCGGGTCGACATGGAGGGAACGGCCTGGCTGAGCAGCTTGCCCAGTGCCGGCCTTGAGCAGCTGCACCCCGATCTGGGGGAACACCCCGATGAAGAAGGCCAGCACGTCCAGCCGCGCGGGCGGTCCCACCGGGGCCAGGGCCACCGTGGCCACGGTGATCGTGACCACGATCAGGCGGACGCTCGCGCTGACGTAGGCGGCGGTCTTCAGATCCTGCCGGAAGTAACGGCGGGTCAGGTCCTGCAGGATGAACCAGTACGCGCCGATGAAGCCGAACTGCAGGGCCGTGTACGGCAGGTGCGGCTGCCCGCTGAAGGGCAGGTGGCCGAGCAGGTTGAAGTCGTGGTAGAGGTCCGGCTGAACGACGACCGCCCAGCCCAGGCTGAGCAGCGCCGTGGCCAGCACCACGGGGTAGAGGCCTTCGCTGCGCGCGGGCCGCTTCGCGGGGTCGGCGAACAGCTCCCGCGTGCTGACCGCCTGCTCGCCGTAGACGGCCTCGAACTTGCGCCGGTACAGGTTGTCCCGGCCCGGGTTGGCCAGCTTCTCGTGCTCGGCCAGCCACTCGGCGTAGTAACTGGTGTGCCTGGGCGGCGCGGGAAGGTTGGCATAGCGGTCAATCTTCAGCCGGAAGAGGTTGATGACGTATTCGTCGTACAGGCTCCGCCCCTTGAACCGGACGAACTGCACGTACAGCAGGCCGGGCAGGGAGGCGAAGATCGCGACGGCGGCGACCTTCAGCAGGAAGATGCGGCTGTGCGGCTGGAACAGCACCGCCGGCAGCAGCGCCGCGGCCACCGTGGCGAGCAGCACTGAGGCGTAGAACGCCTGCCGGCCCGCCCGCTGGCCCGCCACGCGGCCAGCGGCCGGGACCGTGCCCTGCGGTGGCGGGCTCTGCGGCCGTGGCGGGCTGTCTGGCCGCGGCGGGCTCTCCGGCCGCGGCGGGGCGGACACATCCGTGGTCATGATGATCACTCCACTCAGGGCTGACGGCCGCGCCCGCAGGCCACCCCGGCGCGGGGTGCGCTTACCCGTTCAGGGGGCGCGGGAGAACAACTGATACGGCGGCCCCGTTCCGGGCCGCCCGCCACGCCCTGGCCACGCCCCGGACATCCTGGGCATGGCCAGGGGATGGCCTGGCACGCGACGAAGCTCACGAGCCGTCCGTGCGGATGTCGTTCGCGACCGCCGCCAGCTTGACCGCGTACTGCGGGTCCTGGGCCCAGGTTCCGGCGAGCCCTTTCAGCGTGGCTGCGGCACCGCGCAGCTGGAGCGGCAGCGGACGGGCCGCCAGGGCCTCACCGATGAGCTGGTTCTGCGCCGGGCTCCCCGAGCCGCTGGGCAGCGCGTAGGCGAGCAGGCGGCCGGTGTGCGCGTGGACGGCCGTCCTCAGGTCGGGGAACGACAGCCCCACGCCCGGCTGGCCGGTGACCCCGATGCCCGCGAAGTTCCGCCGGGGGCGCTGCGACCAGAACGAGGTGAGATGGCTGGTTTCCTCGGCCATCTGCGCGACGACCAGCAGCGGGTCGAGGCCGACCGCGGTGGCCGTCGTGTAATAGAGGCCGACTATTTTCGTGACGTCATCGCTGCTGTATCCGCCGTGCGGCCGGGCGAGCAGGTACTGCTCGGCCCGCGCGGAGGGCGCCGACGCGGGGGCCAGCAGCTGGCTGTCTGGTGTCACCTGGACATGCCCGGCAGGCTGCGGGTGAGAACCGGCAGGCTTGGGCTGCGGCATGGTCTCCGGCTCGTGCGGGGGCCGGAAAGGGTGGCCGAGGAAAGCGCAGGTGCCTTCGGCCAGGGCCTCGCCCTGCGCCCGGTTCTGGGCGTCCGGCCAGTCGTGCACCCGGCGGATCTCCGGGATAAGCGCCGGCATGTGCGTCTGGTTCAGGAAGAAGAGGTGGGGACGGCGCACGTCGGCGGCCCGGGGCAGCCCGCGGGCCTTGAACGCGGCGCCGATGTGCCCGGCGAGAGCCTGGCCCTGGGCTGAGTCGTACAGCCCGGAAAATCCGTCCACCCCGCCCGACCAGTCGAAGTGGACCTCGATGGCCACCCGGGGCTGGAGCTGGTTGGCCCGGTCCGCTGACCCGTGGAAGTCGGGATCATGTGAGGCACCCTGGGCGGTCTCACTGACCACCGTGAGCCCGGAACGCCGCATCGCGGCCAGGGCATAGGTGCAGACCTGGAACGCTTCCGCGTGCTCCTGCCGCCCGTCGGTCCCAATGGCGCCCGGGTCGAAGACCCCGCCGGGCTCGACTCCGTGCCCTACCGCAAGAAAGACGTCGAGCTTGCCGTTCTGCTGCATATCACTGTCCTTTCTGCTGGCGCGCGGGTAGCCGCGCTCTGCCAGCTACGGGGACCGGCGCCGGGGCCAGATACATGAACTGCGCCGGGAGCTCGTTCCACTGACCCGGCTAGCCAGCAGGCGGCCATACGTCGACCATTGATGTATCTCGGCGAGTCGTGCGGCCACACATCATAGGACGGCAACGCCGTCGGGGGGGACTCACGACATGGAGGCGGCAATGACCATGAGCTACCGGAAGGACCACATCCTCGTGGCGGCTTCCGAGTTCCGGCCGGGGGACGTCGCCCGGCTCAACCAGGTCCTGGAGGACGCCGGGCTCGGCCGCCCGCTACGCGACCCGGAGCCCAGCTCCGCGGCGGTCACTGCGGGCGGACTGATCCAGATCCCCGTCAGCGGGGCCGACCCGCTGGCTATCCGGGACGCCACGGCGGCCCACAGCCAGCAGGGCGGCCAGGGGCCCACGGGCATCCTGGACCTCAACTCGAGCGCAGGCACCGACACCGGCACGTTCTTCGCCGCCGGGAAGAAGAGCGGGCACGGGGTGGCCGCCTGGCTCCCGGCTCCGGCGGACGAGATGCCACCGCGCCGGTCATGGTCACCGGCCGCCGACCCGCCCAGTGATCGCGCTGCTGGACAGCGGCGTGCAGCCGCACGAATGGCTGCCCGCCCAGGGTGGCCCGCCCTTCGTCATCGACGCGGCGACACTTGGGCCTGACTGGTGCTCGAACGGTACAGGAAGACCAGCCGGACAAGCAGCCTTACCCGCCCGGCAGCCACTGGGGCCACGGCACGTTCATCGCTGGTCTCATCAGCCAGGCGGCACCCGGCGCGCAGATCCTGTCCCTGCGCGTGATGGACAGCGACGGCCAGGTCGCCGACACCGCGGTGGCAGCCGCGCTGATCTGGCTGGCAGATCACGCCCACGACTCACCCTGTCGACATCGTGCTGATGGCCTTCGGGCGGCACCGGGAACACCCCCGCGACCCAAGCCTCGACGAGGTCAGAAAGGCCATTGCCGGGGTCGCCGCGCTTGGTCTGACCATCGTCGCCTCGGCCGGCAACGACGGCTCCACAGAGCCGGTCTACCCGGCCGCCTTCGCCGTCGACGATGACTTGTCGTCGTCAATGGTGAGCGTCGGGCTCCCGCCTGTCAGAGCGCGAGTGGGCCCCGTACAGCAACCGCGGGCCCTGGGTCCGTGAGGCGCGGAACGGCACGAACACGATCAGCACCAATCCACAGACATTTCGCACGGCGGCCGACGACCAGATGGCCCAGCCGCCCATCACCGACATCCACGACATGTGGCCCGATCAGACCGCGTTCGCGTGGTGGAGCGGCACCTCGTTCGCGGCCGCGATCTACGCGGGGCAGCTCGCCGGGGCACGGCCCGGCGGCCAGGGCCTCCCGTAGCCGGCCGGTGAGCCGTACCATGACGTTTGTGACGCTCGGCAGCGGCAGAGCCGACACCGGCCGGGGCGGGGCGGGACGCGCTGACCGGGTCGGCGCCTGCCTGGAGCGGGCCCGCAGCGGCGACACGGCCGCGCTCGGCGAGATCGTGCGCGAGCTGAACCCGCTGCTCTGGCACGTGGCGCGGGCCGAAGGCCTGACCACCGAGGAGGCCGCGGACGTCGTCCAGACCACCTGGCTGGAGCTGGTCCGGCGGCTGCACGACATCCGGTCTTCGCGGGCGGTGACCTCCTGGCTGGTCACCGCGGCGCGCCGGGAGGCCTGGCGGGTACGCGAACTGTCCCGCCGACGAGTCCCGGACGGCGCGGCGCAGCTGGAGTCGGTCGCCGACCCGGACCCCGGCCCGGGCGAGCGGCTCCTGTCCGACGAACGGGACCAGGCCCTGTGGCGGCATCTCCAGCGGCTGCCGGAACGGTGCCGGACGCTGCTGCGCATCGTCGCGCAGGTAACCCGGCCCGACTACGCGGCGGTGGCCGAGGCGATGGGCATGCCGGTCGGCAGTATCGGCCCGACCCGGGGCCGCTGCCTGGCCAAGCTGCGCGAGATGCTGCTGGCCGACCCACGCTGGAGCGGATGATGACAGACCCCGCTGACCTGCCGCTGGACGACGGCGACCAGGCCATCCTGGACCGGCTGGCCGCTGTCGGGGCGATGCTCGACCCGCCCCCGGCCGACCTCGACGAGCGGGTCCTGTTCGCCATCGGACTGGATTCGCTGGACGCGGAGGTGGCGCGGTACCGCGAGCAGGAGCTCGTCGGATCCGGGGCCCGCGGCAGCGAGCGCACCCACACCATCACGTTCGACGCTGACAGCCGGGCCGTGATGATCACCATCGCGGCGCGGCCGGACAGCCTGGTCCGGATCGACGGCTGGCTGGCCCCGGCCGCGGCGCTGCAGGTCGAGCTGCGGCTGCCTGAGCCTGCCCCGCCGCGGGTGGTGACCGCGGACGCGGCGGGCCGGTTCGCCTTCGACGGTGTCCCGCACGGCCTCGCCCAACTGCTGGTCGTGCCGCCCGAAGGTGACACCTCGCCGCGGGTCGTCACGCCCGCGTTCACCCTCTGACGTGCGCGCGGCGCCGCTCGCGGACCGGGCCGCCCGGCTGCACGCGGCCGCCCTGGCCTCGAGCGACAACGGACGGCCCGCATCAGCCGTGCGCCAGCTGCGTTCCGGGCTGCGGCTGATCGGGGCCACGGCGGACAGCGGCGACCCCGCGGTCGCCGAGGTCCGCGGGCGGCTGCTGATCAGCCTGGCCTGGGCCGAGTCCGAGCGTGGCCGGGTGGACGCCGGTTTCCGGCTGCTTGACCAGGCTGAGCAGCACATCACGGGGGCGCAGCGACCGGTCCTGCTCGCCCAGCGCGGCCTGCTCCTCAAGCGCAGCGGCCACAACGACCTGGCGCTGCGGCAGTACGACGAGGCGGTGGCCCTGCTGACCGAGGCCAGCCCGCTGGACCTGGTCAAAGTGCTCAACAACCGCAGCCTCGTGCACCTGGAGGCCGGCCACATCCGGCTGGCCCGGGCCGACCTGCACCGGTGCGGGCAGGTCGCGGTCCGGCACGGGCTCGCCCTGCACGCCGCCCTGGCCCGGGTCAACCTCGGCTGCATGGACGTCGTGGCCGGGGACCTGCCGTCGGCCCTGGGCGCGTTCGCCGCGGCGCGGGCCGACTATGAGCTGCTCGCGCCGGGCCGGCTGGCCAGCCTCGCGGTGGAGCGGGCCCGGGCACTGGTCGCGGCCGGCCTGTTCACCGAGGCCGACCGCGAGCTGGCCTACGCGGCCGAGCAGGCCGCCGCGCAGCGGCTCAGCCATACCTACGCCGACGCCGCCGCGGTCCGCGCGGAAGCGGCCCTGCTGGCGGGCCGGCCGCAGGCCGCCGGGCAGTGGGCGCGGGAGGCCCGGGGCCGGTTCCTGGGCCGGGCTAACACCCGCCGCGCCGCGCTGTCGTCGCTCCTCGAACTCCGCGCTGACCTGGCCGCGGCGACACTCCCGGCCACTGCGATCGCCGCCCGGGGCCAGTCCCTCGCCCGGCGGCTCAGCCTGCTCGGGCTGGCGGAAGACGCCCGGGTGGCCAGCCTGGTCGCGGCCCGCGCGCTGATCTCGGCCGGGCGGCCAGCCCGGGCCGGCCGGATCGCGACCCGGTACGGGCCACCCGGCCGGGTCGACCGCCTGGACACCCGCCTGCTGTGGCGGCTGGCCCGATCCGAGCTCGCCGCGGCCGCCGGGCAGCCGGCCGAGGCCTCCCGGCATCTGCTCGCCGGAATGGCCGCGCTGCACCGGCACCGCACCCAGTTCGGCTGCCTTGACCTGCAGACCGGCGCGGCCGTGCACGGTCAGGACCTGGCCCGCGCCGGGCTAGCGGCGGCCCTCGCCCGCGGCGCGCCGGACGCGGTGTACCGGTGGTCCGAACGCGCCCGGGCCCAGGCCCTGCTCCTGCCGCCCGCACGGCCCCTGGGCGACCCGGCCGCCGCGGCGGCCCTGGAGGAGCTGCGCCAGGCCAGGCACACGCTGCGCACCCAGGAACTGGCCGGACGCCCGGTCAGCGGCCTGCGGGCCCGCGTCGAGGCGCTGCAGCGCAGCATCCGCGAGCAGTCCTGGACGGCGCCGGGGCAGCGGGACGCCCCGGTCCCCGCGCCCGCTCCGCTCCGCGCGATCCGGGACAGCCTGGCCGGGGCCGCGCTCGTCACGTATCTCCGCGACGGGCCCATGCTGCGGGCCCTGGTCGTGGCCGGCGACTCGGTCCGCCTGCGGACGCTAGGCGGATACGCCGCGGCCGAGGAGGCGGTGCTGCGGCTGCGCGCCGACCTCGACAGCCAGGCGGGCCGCGCGCTGCCCGGCGGGCTCGCGGCCGCCGTCAGGACTGCGACCAGGCACGACGCCGCCGCGGTCGGCTCCGCCGTGCTCACCCCGCTGCTGGCCGACATCGGCGACCGCGAGCTGGTCGTGGTGCCGACCGGCATCTTGATGACGGTGCCGTGGGCGGCCCTGCCCGGCTGTGCGGGGCGCCCGGTCACCGTGGCGCCGTCGGCCACCGTCTGGCGCGACGCGCTGCGCCGGCGGGCGGACCGCCGCCCCGGTGCCGGCGGGCCGGGGCCGGACGCGGCGACCGTGCTGGTGGCCGGGCCGGGAAACGCCCGCGGCGACGCCGAGATACGGGCGATCGCCGCGCTCCGTCCCGGCACCTCCGTCCTCACCGGGGCGGCCGCGACACCGGCCGCCACCCTCGCCGCCCTCGATCGGGCCGCCCTCGCCCACCTCGCCGCGCACGGCCAGCATCAGGCCGAGAACGCGCTGTTCTCGACCCTGGAGCTGGCCGGCGGGCCGTTGCTCGGCTATGACCTGCAGCGGGGCGGGCGGGCACCGCTCATGGTCGTGCTCTCGTCCTGTGACGTGGGGCTGACCGACGTGCGGCCCGGCGACGAGACGTTCGGCATGGTCACCGCCCTGCTGAACGCGGGCTCGGCCACCGTCGTCGCGAGCGTCGCCCGAGTCGCGGACGACGCCGCCATGGCCGCCATGGTCGGCTTTCACCAGGCGGTCACGGCAGGCCGCCCGCCGGCTGCCGCGCTGGCCGCCGCCCTGCACGGGGAAGAAACGGCCGGCTTCGTGTGCTTCGGGGCCGGCTGAGCCTCACCGGAGACTGGGCGGCGGGCCGGCCGGGGCCGGCGGGGCATCGGCTGCGGAGGTCGCCAGCGCATGGCAGGCGATGGCGGCGGCCGCGACGACGTTAAGGGAGTCCACCCCGGCCGCCCGGGCGTGCGGGGCCATCGGGATGCACACCCCCAGGTCGGCCTCGTGCATCCAGCGTGAGGACAGGCCGTCGCCCTCCGTGCCGAGCAGCAGCGCGACCCGCTCCTCCGGGCGGCTGCCGGGCCCCAGGGCGGTGCCGATCGGCGCCGCGGACTGGTCCGGGGTGAGGGCGAGCAGCCGGAACCCGGCCTCGCGCAGCTGCGCGAGGCCGCCGTACCAGTCGGTCATCCGGGCGTACGGGATGGCGAAGACCGCACCCATGGACACCTTCACCGCCCGCCGGTAGAGCGGGTCGGCGCAGCGCGGCGACAAGATCACCGCGTCGGTGCCGAACGCCGCGGCGCAGCGGAAGATCGCGCCTACGTTGCCGTGGTCGACGAGGTCCTCCAGCACCACCACCCGCCTCGCGCCCGTCAGCAGGCCGGCCACCGCGGGCAGTTCGCGGCGGGCCATCGAGGCCAGCGCCCCCCGGTGCACCTGATACCCGGTGAGCTGGCGGGCGACGTCGTCGGCCACCACGTAAACCGGGACACCACAGTCCTGGGCCAGGTCACCCAGCCGGGCCAGCCGGCCGGCCGTGACCAGCAGCGAGCGGGCGGCGAACCCCGCGGCCAGCGCCCGGCGGATGACCTTTTCCCCTTCGGCCACGAAAACTCCGTCCCGCGACTCCATACTGATGCGGAGCGCGGAATCGGTCAGCGAGACGTAGTCGGCGAGCCGCGGATCAGCCGGGTCGCGCACCTCGATGGGGCTAGTCACCCTGACAGATTACAAACCGAGGAAGTGCCTGCTCCGTCCCGCATTGCCCCGATAAAGTCGGGAGCCAAAAGGCCGTGGGGACCCACGGATTTCCTGATCGAGGGACATCGTTGAACGCTGGAGTCACCGGGCACCCGGAGAGCGGCGACCGGCGGGGACGCCCGCGCCGGCTCGCGCTGGTGATCGCGCTCACGCTGACCGGCGTGATCGCCGCCACGCTGCTGGTCGCGCTCGGCGCGAAGGCCGTCGTGGCCCGCACCTCCTGCACGGATCATCCGGTCGTGGTCAACCTGGCCGCGGCCGACGAGGTCGCCCCGGCGATCAGGCACGTGAGCAAGTACTTCAACGCGCAGCGGGTCAGCGTGGACGGGCACTGCGCCGTGGTCCACGTGGTCAGCGAGCAGCCGTCCGCCGCGGCCGCGGCGGTGTCCGGGCTCAGCTCACCGTCCGGCCACGCCGGATTCGACGCCTGGATCCCGGACTCCTCGCTCTGGGTCGACGTGGCCCGCAGTTCCCCGGCGGGATCTCAGCTGGTCCAGTCCACCGGGGTCACCGTGGCCAGGTCCCCGCTCATGATCGTGATGCCGCGATCCGTGGCGGCGCAGATGCCGGCCTTCGGCACCGAGGTGGGGTGGCAGTTCCTGCTCCCCCAGCGCGTCGGCGGCCCCGCCAGCGCACTCGGGCTGCACGTGGAGTTCCCCGACCCGGCGCAGAGTTCCGCCGGACTGGCCACCCTCATCGAGCTCCAGGGACTGCTTCAGCATCAGCTCCACACCACCGCCAAGACCCTGGCCGCGTTCACCGACTTCGTGTTCAACGTGCAGGTCACCAAGGACTCCGGCAGTGATGGGGCGCTGGCCACACTGGCCAGCCTGGCCCAGCCGCCGAGGGACGAGCGGCCGGTCACCATCGCCTCCGAGCAGGCGGTCGCGCAGTTCGACCGGTCCCACCCCCAGGACCCGCTGTCTGGGCGCTACCCGGTGCAGGGCGCGCCCGAACTCGACTACCCCTACGTACTGACCACCTCGAACCGGCTCAAGCTGAAGGCGGCCCGGGACTTCGAGAAGACCCTGCAGTCGAACTACGCCACGTCCTACGTGCGCTACGAGGGTTTCCGGCCCGCCACCGGGAGCGCGCCGTCCTGGATCGGCCAGTACGGCCTGGACACCGGGCAGCCGACCCCCGCCCCGGCCCCCGCGAGTGGCGAGGCGGAAACCAGCCTGCAGGCCTGGCAGCGGCTCAGCCTCGGATCCCGTGACCTGGTGCTGCTCGACGTGTCGAAGCAGATGGCCACCCCCGTCGCGCCCGGCGGCCCGACCCTGGAACAGGTGCTCGCCCAGGCCGCGAGGCTGGGCCTGGCCCAGTTCCCGGACAGCACCCAGATGGGTGACTGGGCCTTCGCCAGTCACCTGAACGGGAACCTGCCCTACAAGCAGCTGGTGTCGGTCGGCCCGCTGCCTGCCTCGCTCGGCCTGATCACCCGGCGGCAGCAGGTCGCGGCGGTAGCCAAGACCGGCAAGCCGGTCCCCCTGCCCGCGGCCCTGTACGGCTCGATCCTGGCCGGCTTCAAGGAGATGACCAGCACCTACCAGGCCCGCTACGACAACGCGGTCCTGGTCATGACGGCGGGGGTGGAAAACGCCCCGGGCGACATCAGCGCCCCGCAGCTGATCAGGCAGCTGCACGCGCTGTACGACCCCAAGCGCCGGGTCGAGATCATCATCATCAAGTTCGGCGACGCCGGCGACTTCAACTCGCTGCAGCAGATTGCCAGCGCCACTGGCGGCCAGGCGTACAACATCACCAACCCGACGCAGATCAGCAAGGTGTTCTTCAGCGCGGTCGCGCGCCGGCTCTGCTCCCCCAATTGCGGGGGCTAGCAGGCACGATGATCCGGCCGCTGAACGGCCAGAATTTTCTTACGGCTTTATGACAACCCCCCCGGGGAGCGCCGCGTCTTCATTGTGAGGCCCGACGAGAGCGGGGCGTCGGGCCTCACGGTACTTCTCCGGCTGGGCCCTCGGCAGCAAGTCCGCAGGGCGTTAGCCGGGGAGCAGGGCGTGAGGTCCGGCCAGAGCGGGGTGCCGGACCTCGCGGTAGCCCCTCGGCACGGTCGGTCCGGCGCGAGTTTTCACCGGGCCACTAGCCGGGGACGGGACATGAGGTCCGGCCAGAGCGGGGTGCCGGGCCTCATTTCCTTGTCCGGACTCTGGCGCCGTCCGGACTCTGGCGCCGACCGGCTCAGACACCCTCGTCGAGCAGCCGGTGCGCCCGCTGGATGATCAGCGGGACGGCCGGCCCCTCCCGCTCGAACCCCTCGCCCACCGTCTGCTTCTGCAGGAACCGGGCGTGGATGCCCTCGAGCACCACGGCGAGCTTGAAGCACCCGAAGGCCATGTAGTAGCCCAGTGCGCTCACGTCCCGCCCGGTCGCCGCGGCGTACCGGCCGGCGATCTCGGCCCGGGTGAGGAACCCCGGGCCGGTGGTGACCTCGGGGGCCCACTGCACGTCCAGGGAGTCACCGTCTCCCGGTTCCGTCCAGTAGACGAGGGCCAGCCCAAGATCGGCCAGCGGGTCGCCCAGGGTGGACATCTCCCAGTCCAGCACGGCCGCGATCGCGGGCCGGGCCGAGTCGCCGGGATCATTAGCGTCACGGGCCAGCGTGACCAGCGTGTTGTCCAGCCGGTAGTCGCCGTGCACGAGAGTGCCTGCTGGGGTCGGCAGGGCCCGGCCCGGCAGGCCGGCCGCGAGCCGCTGGGTGAGCTCGGTGTACCCGGGCACCTCCCGGCTGGCGGACAGCTCCCACTGCCGTTGCCATCGAGCCAGTTGCCGTTCCATGTACCCCTCGGGCCGGCCGAAACCGGATAGCCCGGTGGCGGCCAGGTCCACCCCGTGGATCGCGGCGAGCATGTCGGTGAAGTCCTCGGACAGCTGCCGGGCCTGGACCGGGGTGAGCTGCTCCCCGTCCTCGGCGCTGCGCAGCACCAGCCCGGGCACGTACTGCATGAGGTAGAACGGCGCCCCGATGACGTCGGGCTCCGGGTGCAGGGCCACCGGGTCCGGCACCGGGACCGCGGTGCCAGCCAGCGCGCTCAGCACCCGGTACTCCCGGCTCATGTCGTGCGCTGTGGGCAGCACGTGACCCAGCGGCGGCCGGCGCAGCACCAGCGGGGCGGCCCCGTCCCCCGGCTCCAGCAGGTACGTGAGGTTGGACCGGCCCCCCGCGATCAGCCGCACCCGGGGCGGTGCCGCGGTGACCGTGATGCCGTTCTCCTGCAGCCACCGGCCGAGCCGCGAGACATCGTCGATCCCGGGGACGTCGTCATCCGCCACAACCCTCACTCCTGTCGCGCGCTCGTGCCCTGGGCGGCCCACCGTACCCGGAACTGTGCTCTGGACTAATGGGCTGCCCTGGCGTAGGTACTTAAGGGAGCCAGATCGGCCTTAGATCCAGGCCCCTCGGAAGGATCGTAGTGACTGACGCGTGGATGCCGGGGGCTCAGCGACTCCCCGCGGCTGCTGACGGCGGCGGCCTGAAGGGTGGCGCCCCGCGGGCCGTGTGGCTGGTCCTGCACGCCGACCCCGATCACGGTGTCCGCCCGCGAGGCGGCAGAGCGCCTCATCGCACTGGGCCGGCCTTGCCATCTGGTGTGGAATCCGCTCTCCGGAGAGGTGATCCAGCTCATTCCCGTGGTCCGGGCCGGACGGGCGCTCGGCTGGGCCGACGGACCGCGCTGGGGGCCGCGATCAGCGGGGCCCGGGTGGGGACCGGGGCCCGGGGCGGGACAGCCGGGCTGGGGCAGGGGATGCGGCTGGGCGGAGACCCCGGCCTGGACGTCCGGGACGGGTGCGGAGGGACAGGACTGGGCCGCCAACACCGACTGGATGCAGCCGGGCGACTGGGTGCAGCACCACGAGCCGGCACAGTACCACGAGCGGGCGCAGGAGCCCGACTGGACCCAGGACCCGGACTGGACGCCGGGGACCGGCTCGACCCATGGGGCGGACTGGACGCAGGGCATCGGCTGGACCCACGGTTCGGGCGGGAGGCCGATGATCGCGGCGGGGCGGCCCCCGGTGGAACCGATCGTGCCCTCGGCCCGGGACGGCCTGGCCGGCGTCAACAACGAGGGACGGGTCTGCGTGCAGATCGGCGTGATCGGCCACGGGTGGACGCCGTTCACCACTGGCCCGGTGCAGTGCGCGCGTGAGATCGTCAGCTGGCTCGACTCGTGGCACGTGGCCCGCGGCTGGCCCGCCGGGAACCCGGCGCCCTTTCCCGGCTCCGCCCGGGCCGGGCAGCAGCGCCGCCGCTACTGGGCCCGGGGTGGCCACTTCGGCGCCTCCCAGGTGCCCGGCTGCAGTGGCGCCGGGCCGGGCGCCATCGACATCGAACGGCTCACCGGGCCGCGCAACGGTCAGCGCGGCGCCAGTGTGCCCGGCAGGTCCGGAAGCGCGGCCAGGATCTCCGCGATGACCTGACAGCCGCGGCTGACCGCGGCCACGTCGGCCGCACCGTAGCCGAGTATCAGGCCCTCGCGTGTGGGCGGCCCGCCGAAGTAGCGCTCCAGCGTGGACACCTCGACGCCACGCTCGCGGGCGGCCGCGGCGACCGCGGTGGCGGTACCGGGCGGGAGCTCCAGAACCATGTGCAGGCCGGCGGTGTCACCGCTCAGCCGCCCGCCGAGGGTGGTCACCATGACGGCACGGCGCCGGGCGTACTCGTGCCGCATCCGCCGCACGTGCCGCTCCAGCTCCCCGCTGGCCAGCAGCTCCGTGACAGCGGACTGGACTGGCCCGGACACTCGCTCGCCGAGGTCCACGGCGGCCACCGTGAGCGCCGGGATCAGGTCCGGCCGGGCGACCAGCCAGCCCGCGCCGAGGGTGGGAGTGAGGGTCTTGCTGGTGGTCCCGAGGTAGATGACGACGTCCGGGTCGAGACCGAACAGGGTAGGCAGGGGCGCGACGTCGTAGCGGAACTCCCCGTCGTAGTCGTCCTCGACGATGAGCGCCCCGGTGGACCTCGCCCAGGCGGCCAGCGCCTGGCGCCGCGGCACCGGCAGGCGGCCGCCCAGCGGGTACTGGTGTGCGGGGGTGGTGTAGACGAGCCGCAGATCGCCAGGAAGCTCGTCCACCACCAGACCGTCCCCGTCCACCCGGCACGGCACCAGCCGCGCACCGCAGGAAGCGAAGACCGCCCGGGCCGCCTGGTAGCCAGGCTCCTCGACGCCGACCCGGTCCCCCGGCCGGAGCAGAGCGGTGGCGACCAGGCCCAGGCCCGCTGACACGCCCCGGGTGACCAGGATCTGGTCCGTCGTGGCCCACACGCCACGGCTGCGGCGCAGATAGCCAGTGAGGGCCGCACGCAGGGCGGGCCGGCCGCGGGGATCGGGCTGGGCGGCGACCGGCTCGGTGCCCGCGTGCCGCCAGGCCCGGCGCCAGGCCGCCGGATCGATGCCGGCCTGCCACGGGATGCCCGGCCACAAGTTCACCGGGGGCACCGGATCTGGCTGCAGCCAGGCCGCCCGGGGCCCGGCCGGCCAGGTGGCCGCCCCCGCCGGGACCGGGGGAAGGGGAGGGGCCGGCGGAAGGGGCAGGGCCGCGGCGGGGGGCAGCGTCCGGGCGGGGGGCAGAGGCGGGACGGCAGGCAGGGGCGGGGCGGGAGGCCGCGCCGGGCGAAAAGGCCGGGCCGGGCGAAGAGGCCGGGCCGGGCGAAAAGGCCGGGCCGGGGGAAAAGGCCGGGGCCGGCGAAGCCGGTCCGGACCCGGGACCGGACACCAGGGAGGCGGGGCCCGAGCCAGCCCCCAGCGGCACGACGGCACCAGCCGCCACGTAGGTCCCCGAGCCGTGCCGTCCCTCCAGCCACCCCTCGGCGAACAGCTGGGTGTAGGCCGCCGTCACCACCGTCCGGCTCACGCCCAGCGCGGCGGCCAGTGCGCGGGTGGAGGGCAGCCGTTCCCCCGCGGTCAGCCGGCCGCCGGTGAGGACGTCACGCAACTGGGCCGCAATCTGCTCGGTCAGCGGCAGCTCCGCGTGCCGGTCGGCCGCCACCGCCAGCTCCACCGGCAGCTTCGCGGGCGCCCGCGGGGACGCCTGCCGCGGGGACGCCTGCCGCCCAGGTGCCCGCTGCCCAGACGTCCGCTGCGCAGGTGCCCGTTGCCCAGACGTCCGTTGCCCAGCGTCCGCTCCGGATGCGATGCGGCCGTAGCAGGAAAAGTGGTCATCAGATCTTCCGGTGAAGTGGCTACAGTCAACAGTCCACTTCCTCGGTACCGTAGTCCATCATGAGCACTGAGACTCCGCTGTCCACCACCTCGAAGACCACCCTGCACCGGCACAAGGAGCGCGGCCGGACCGACCGCGGCGACCTGTACGCGGTCCTCGACGCGGGCCTGATCTGCCACCTGGGCGTGATCATCGACGGCGTCCCGGTCGTGCTGCCGACCGCTTACGGCCGTCAGGGCGACCGGCTCTACCTGCACGGCTCGTCGGCCAACCGGAGCATCCTGGCCGCCGACGGCCAGGATGTCTGCGTCACGGTCACGCACCTCGACGGGATCGTCTGCGCCCGGGCGGTGTTCAGCCACTCGATGAACTACCGCTGCGCGGTGGTCTTCGGCACGGCCCGGCTGATTCAGGACGAGGGCGAACGGATGAACGGGTTGCGGATCATCACCGAGCAACTGGTACCGGGCCGGTGGGCGGCCGCGCGGCAGCCATCTCGCAAGGAAATGGCCGCCACCGCGGTCCTCGAGGTTCCGCTCACCGAGGCATCGGTCAAGGTGCGCACCGGGCCGCCCGGCGACGACCCGGCGGACTACGGACTAGACGTCTGGGCTGGGGTCCTGCCTGCGTTCCTCACGCTGGGTGAGCAGCAGCCCGACCCCACGCTGACCCCGGGCATCGGCGTCCCCGAGCACATCGCGGCGCTGGCGGGCCGGCCCCACGGCGCTGACCTGGCGGCGGACGTGGGTCAGGGAACGTCGCCGAGGCTCTAGTCTTGGGGGATGACTGACCGGCTCGTCTGGATCGACTGCGAGATGACCGGGCTTGACCTGGCCCGCGACGCCCTGATCGAAATCGCCTGTCTGGTTACGGACGGTAACCTCACGGTGCTCGACGACGGGGTGGATTTCGTGATCAAGCCTCCCGCGGAGGCGGTCGACGGGATGCTGCCCGTCGTCCGTGACATGCACACCACCTCCGGCCTGATCGACGAGCTGGGGACGGGGGTCACCCTGGCCGAGGCCCAGGAGCAGGTGCTGCGGTACGTGCGCAGCCACATCCCGGACGCCCGCAAGGTGCCGCTGTGCGGCAACTCCATCGCCACCGACCGCGCCTTCCTGGCCCGGGACATGCCCGAGCTCGACGCCTTCCTGCACTACCGGATGGTGGACGTGTCGAGCATCAAGGAGCTCGCCCGGCGCTGGTACCCGCGGACGTACTTCGCCAGCCCGCCCAAGCACGGCGGGCACCGGGCGCTGGCCGACATCCGGGAGAGCATCCAGGAGCTGCGCTACTACCGCGAGGCGATCTTTGTCCCGCAGCCGGGCCCCGACTCGGCCACGGCGCGGGAAATCGCCAGCCACTACGGTGTCGCCGCGGCCGGCCACGCCCCCGACGGCGGCGTCCAGGGCACCCCGGCGGCCGGTCCCGCTGGCGGCTAAACCGGGTATCTGGTTCAGACTTCTTCCCCGGCGCCGCTATGCTTCATGCAGCCGTCGGCGATGGTGGGTGTAGCTCAGTTGGTTAGAGCGCCAGGTTGTGGTCCTGGATGTCGTGGGTTCGAATCCCATCACTCACCCCAGTGAAGTGGCAGGTCAGAAGCCCCGGCCGGATACCCCGGCCGGGGCTTCTGCCGTCTCGGTGCCCGACGCTGGGAGCAGTCTGGGAGCCGTTCTTCAGTGCGCGTTCTTCAGTGCGCGTTCTTCAGTGAGCCGTTCCTCAGGCCACGGCCGCCCCGCGCTGGGCCAGATGGTCGAGCATTGAGCGGCCCACGGCCTCGCCGAGTAGCGGTGGCACGGCGTTGCCGATCTGATGCGGGACCGAGCGCCCAAGAAAGCGGAAAGTGTCCGGGAAGGACTGCAGCCGGGCGGCTTCGCGCGCTGTGATCGCGCGCAGCTCGTACGGATGCGCAAAGGCCCCGGCGGATACGTTGGTGAAGTTGCAGGTGATGGTATAAGACGGCCGGTCAGGAGAAAGCCGGTGGTAAAGCGTCGTGCAGTCCCGGCGCAGTTCCCCCGTCGAGATCCTGCGCATGCGATGGAACCGGGCCGGCAATCGCTCAGGTGGAATCGCCCGCAGCCCCTGGCCCGGGCCGAGCTGCTCAATCACGGATCGCGCCAGGTCTGAAAGCGGCCGTGAGACGTGGTTGTAGACCTCGCTGGAACCCTGGCGCCTGGATCGCTGGTATTCGCAGGCCGGCGGTGCGGAATACGGCAGCGGGTCAACGCGGCTGAAGTCGCCTATCTGCGGGAGGTCCCCTATCGCCTCGTCGAGGCTCACGTACGGACGCAGCTGCCCCGCCTGGACCGGAAGCATGGCCGGGCGGCCGTGAGTTGGAATAGGCAGCGTGAGGTCGCCCCCCAGCCGGCTGGCGGCGAAAAAGACGCGTTCCCGCAACTGCGGGACGCCATAGTCTGCCGCGAGGAGCACCTGGCCGGTGACCTGGTATCCCAGAGCACGGAAGCTGGCCACGACCTCGTCGCTGTAGGCGCCTTTCCGCGCGATGAGGAGGCCCTTGACGTTTTCCATCAAAACTGTGGCCGGCCGGATGTCGGCGACCAGCCGCATGAACTCCTGGTAGAGAAAGTTCCTGTCGTCGTCCGCCAGGCGCTTGCCGTGCGTGCTGAAGCCCTGACAACTGGGACCGCCGGCCAGGAGGTCGACGTGCGAGACGCCGGCCTCGGCCAGCAGGTCCGCACCGTTGACCTCCCTGACGTCGGCGTGCACCATGACGCCACCGTGGTTGGCCCGGTAGGTGTCAACCACGTGCCTGTCGAAGTCGAGCCCGAGCGC
Organism: uncultured Actinomycetes bacterium; assembly: GCA_963844695.1. Lineage (GTDB taxonomy): Bacteria > Actinomycetota > Actinomycetes > Streptosporangiales > Streptosporangiaceae > RYN-230. Next base: position 277,077 of record CAWJPL010000002.1, on the reverse strand, counting down.
TACGTTGAAGCCAGCTCGTTCGAGGCCGGAAGACAACCCGCCTGCGCCGCAGAACAGATCGACGGCCACGGGCCGACTGAGGTGGCTGGCGTCTTGGAGTTCGGCAGGGTGGCCGCTCTGCTGGACCAACTTTCCCTCCAGGCACGGGTTCATGGAGAGTACTACCAGCCACTGACGGCGCACGCACCTCTCATCTGACCACAAGACCCTACGCAGGAAGACGGCTGAGTTGTGGGACAGCAGCGACGCGACACGGGACCGGCGACGCGCGACGGCGCAGGCTCGTGGGTGTCGACCGGAGCCAGTGGACGGCTTCGCGGGCGCGTGGCCAAGGACACCGGACCGGAGGTCATGCTTCGCCGCCGTCTGCACGCAGCAGGCCTGCGCTACCGTCTGCACCCCGTGCTGGGCCAGCGGTTGACCGCAGATATCGCCTTCCCGTCCGCCCGGGTGGTGGTCTTCGTTGACGGCTGCTTCTGGCATGGGTGCCCCCGCCATGCGCGCTGGACTCCCTCGGGTCCCAACGCCGAGCGCTGGGCCCGCAAGTTCGCGCGAAACCGTGAGCGTGACGCCGCCGCGACCGTGCTCGCAGAACAGCAGGGTCTGTGCCCGGTGCGGGTGTGGGAGTGCGAGATCCGCGAGGATGTCGATAGCGTCGTCCGTCAGCTGTCGGCGCTCGTCCGGGTCAGGCGTGACGCCAGACGAACCGGAGGCCGGACACCATGACGTCCCTGACCCGCCTGCTCGAGAAGTGGCGGGAAGACCTGGCCGGCTGGGCCATCCCCGATCACATCACCTCCGCCGTCACCGAGTCCCCCTGGGTGCTGCCCCGGGACGTGTTCGCGCGCCGCGCTGACCGCCTGCGCCGCGCACCGGGCGGGCCTTCTTATGACCGCGAACGGGCCGTGCTCGACCCCCCGGGAAGCGTGCTCGACGTGGGCGCCGGGGCCGGCGCGGCCTGCCTGCCGCTGGCCGGCCGGTCCACCGCGCTGACCGTGGTGGACACCGACGAGGGCATGCTCGGCCGGCTGGCCGGCCGGGCCCGGGCGGCCGGCCTGGATCCCCGGCTGCTGCAGGGCCGCTGGCCGGACGTGGCCCGCCAGGCGGACCCGGCCGACCTGGTCACCTGCCACCACGTGCTGTACAACGTGCCGGACCTGGTCCCGTTCGTCGAGGCACTCACCCGGCATGCGCGCCGGCAGGTGGTCGTCGAGCTCACCGCCACCCATCCGCTGATTTCGCTCAACCCGTTGTGGCTGCATTTCCACGGCCTGGAGCGGCCGGAAGGGCCGGCCGCCGCCGACGTCCTGGCGATCCTGGACGCGATGGGGCTCCGGGCAGGGCACACTGAATGGAATCGTCCGGCTCAGGCCGATTATGCGACAGGGAGTGAGCTGGTGGAGACCACCAGGCGCCGGCTGTGCCTGCCACCCGAGCGCGCCAGCGACGTGGAAGCGGCGCTCCGCGATGCGGGGCATCTCGGCCAGCCGCTCGACCTTGGCACTTCCGGGCGCTCCATAGTGACGATCTGGTGGGAGGGTTCCGCGTGAGCGACAGGTCAGACGACTGGTTCCGCGACCCCGCGCCGCGGCCGTCCGGACGGGGCGGGTCCGGGTACCCGGGCGCCAGCGAGCCGGCCGAGAGCGTGTTCGGCGGCGGGAACCGGGGCTCCGTCTGGGAGCCCGGCGGCCAGCAGGCCAGCGGACCCGGCTACCAGAACCCCGGCGGCTGGCCCGAGCAGCCACCGGCCCGCGCCGGGAGCCGCTCCGGCCGGGCCCCGCAGTACCAGGGCACCCGCCCGGCGGGATCGGGCCGCGGCTCCGCCGGCCAGGGTTCTTCCGGCCGGGGGCGGCGCTGGCTGCGCCCGCGCCGGATCCTGGCCATCATCGCCCTGGTCGTCGTGGTCGTCCTGGTGCTCAGCGGAGTCGGGTACTTCTACCTGAACTCCAAGCTGACCCGGGTCAACGCGCTCGTCGACTACGCCAACCGGCCGGCCGCCTCGGCCGGGCAGAACTGGCTCATCACCGGGTCGGACAGCCGCCAGGGACTGAGCCGGAAGCAGGAGCGCCAGCTGGCCACCGGGGTGGGCATCGGCGGCCACCGCTCGGACACGGTCCTGCTGCTGCACATCCCGTCCAGCGGGCCGGCCGTCCTGGTCAGCCTGCCCCGCGACTCGTACGTGAACATCCCGGGGTTCGGCATGAACAAGCTGAACGCCGCCTACGCCTTCGGCGGCCCCAAGCTGCTGGCCAAGACCGTGCAGAACGCCACCGGCCTGCGGGTCGACCACTACATGGGGATCGGCTTCGGCGGCCTGGTCAACGTGGTGGACGCGGTCGGCGGGGTGCACATGTGCATCCCGCAGAACCTCGACGACCCGGCGTCCGGCCTGCACCTGAAGAAGGGGTGCCAGACCCTGAGCGGCGCGGAGGCCCTGGGCTTCGTCCGGACCCGGCACCTGTTCGCCACCCAGGACCTGCAGCGGGAGCAGAACCAGCGGGTGTTCATCAAGGCGCTGCTGACCAAGATGACCAGCGTCGGCACGCTGGCCAACCCGTTCACGGCGTTCTCCGCCGCCAACGGCGCCGCCAGCTCGCTGACCGTGGACAAGGGCACTCAGCTGTACCAGCTCATCCAGGTCGCGTTCGCGCTGCGCCATCCGGAGACCACCACGGTGCCCATCGGCGCCTCGGAGACGCTGGCCGTGGGCGACGTCCTGGTCTGGGACCAGGCCCAGGCGCAGCGGATGTTCGACGCGATGAAGAACGGCCAGCCCGTGCCCAAGAGCCTGATCACCGGCTCGAAAGTCGGCTGACGAGCCGCCCGCGGCGCCGCCGGGCGGGTCCGGGCCGGTGCCGCAGCAGGCAATCGTGTGCAAGTTGTGCCATCCTGGCCCCTTGCGCTCACCGTCGCTGCCTTCGTACCATGCGTCGCATCCTTTACCGGTGGTAGCCGTGGCCTGGAGGTTCGATTGAGGACCGGCAGCATCCCCAGCTTGGCCCGCCCGCTCGGCCTGTCCCTGCGCGAAGCCGAGATCATGACACTGATCGCGGAAGGTAATTCCAACCGGGAGATCGCGGCCCAGCTGGTGCTCGCCGAGAAGACCGTCAAGAATCACGTGAACCGCATCTACGCCAAGCTCGGGGCGCAGTCCCGGGCGGCGGCCATCACCCGCTGGGGTGACCGGGACGCGACCTGACCCTAGGTTTCTCCTGATCATCAGGCCAGCCCCAGGGCACCTTCAGGAAATCCTCAGGTTCAGGTTAGAAAATGCAGGCCATGACCATGCCGTCGATTAATGGGCGGGCCCAGCCGGCTGCCAGGCTTCTCGTTGTCGAGGACGAGCCCAACATCCTTGAGCTGCTGTCCGCCAGCCTTCGCTACGCCGGGTTCGATGTGCTCACCGCCACCGGCGGGAGCGAGGCGGTCCAGGCCGCGCAGCGGCACCGGCCCGATCTCATCGTGCTTGACGTGATGCTGCCCGATATGGACGGGTTCGACGTGGTCCGCCGCCTGCGCGGTGGCGGGGCCCGCATCCCGGTCGTGTTCCTGACCGCGCGGGACGCGATGGAAGACAAGGTCCGCGGCCTCACCCTGGGCGGCGACGACTACGTCACCAAGCCGTTCAGCCTGGAAGAGGTCATCGCGCGGATCCGCGCGGTGCTCCGCCGGACCCACGGGGACGGGGCTGAGCCCACCCCCCGGCTGAAGTTCGCCGACCTGGAGCTGGACGAGGAGAGCCACGAGGTGTGGCGGGCCGGGCAGCATGTCCAGCTCTCCCCCACCGAGTTCAAGCTGCTGCGTTACTTCATGAGCAACGCCAACCGGGTGCTGTCGAAGATGCAGATCCTCGACCACGTGTGGGACTACGACTTCCGGGGCGACACCGGGATCGTGGAGTCGTACGTGTCCGTGCTGCGCCGCAAGATCGACACCACCGAGCCCCGGCTCATCCACACCCTGCGCGGGGTCGGCTACGTGCTGCGCCTCCCGTCGTCCTAGCAGAATTGGCCATGACGACGAGGTCAGGCCCGCAGCCGCTGGCGGGAGAACCTGCAGTCGGCTGTCCGGGCGTACCCCGCTGCGGGTAAAGATGATCACGGCGCTGCTCGCGCTGGTCGCCCTCGCGCTGGCCGTCATCAGCGTGGCCAGCCTCACCGTGTTCCGCAACTACTCAGAGAGATCGCGCCAACCAGCAGGTGACCAGACCTGTACCAGCGTGAAGTGAGGCTTATCCACTCCGGGGACGCCCAGTTCCCGAGCGTGAACGTCTCCGGCCCCTATCTGACCGCGATCATCCCGAGCGGGACGGCGCTGCCGGCGGAAGTCGGGCAGCTGCCCGGGCCTCCGCTCGGCGGTTCACTCCCCGACGTGCCGACGTCCGGCGGCTGGTACACCACTAACGGCATCGGTGGTCAACGTCGGCGCAGTATCGGGTAGCGACAACTGGCGAGTGATCACCAGCGCTTCAACGGCGCGGTCACCAACAACCAGGGCCTGTCCCAGACCGTGAACGCCACCCTGATCGTCGGGGTGGACCTCGGCAACATCAACGGCACCATCAGCCAGCTCGCCAAGATCGACCTGATCGTCAGCGTCGATCATCGTCGCTGGCCCTGGCCATCGTGGGGTCGCCATCGTCCGGGCCAGCCTGCGGCCGCTCACGCGACATCGAGCGGACCGCGCAGGCCATCGCGGCCGGCGACCTGTCCCGCCGGGTGCCGGACCAGGACCCGGTCACCGAGGTCGGCCGGCTGGGGCGCTCGCTCAACACCATGCTCAGCCAGATCGAGTCGTCGTTCTACGCCCAGGCCCAGTCCGAGGCGGCCGCCCGGCGCTCCGAGGAGCGGATGCGCCAGTTCGTCGCGGACGCCAGCCACGAGCTGCGCACGCCGCTCACCGCGATGCGCGGCTACGCCGAGTACTACCGCCAGCGGGGCGGGATGCACGACGACCCAGCCGGCCGTAGCCAGCCTGGTAACGGCGAGCTCGGCCACGAACTCGGCAGCCAGAGCCAGCTCACCCGGGCCGACATGGACCGGATCATGCAGCGGGTCGAGCAGGAGTCGGCCCGGATGGGCGTCCTGGTCGAGGACATGCTGCTGCTGGCCCGGCTGGATCAGCAGCGGCCGCTCGAGCACCGGCCGGTGGACCTGCTCACCCTGGCCGCGGACGCGGTGCAGGACGCGCGGATCATCGCCCCCGACCGGGACATCACCCTCGACGTCGGGTCCGGCGCCGCCTTCCTGATCCTCGGCGACGAGGTGCGGCTGCGCCAGGTCATCGGCAACCTGATGAACAACGCGCTGGTGCATACCCCGGAGGGCACACCGGTCGCGGTCCGGGTGCTGGCCGGGCCGCGCCAGCCGGTGCCCAGCGTGCTGCTCGAGGTGGCCGACCAGGGCCCGGGCCTGCGCCCGGACCAGGCGGAGCACGTGTTCGAGCGGTTCTACCGGGCCGACCAGGCCCGGACCAGGAAGGCCGGCGGCACCGGCCTCGGCCTGGCCATCGTGGCCGCTCTCGTGGCGGCACACGACGGCACCGTCGCGCTGATGACCGCGCCGGGCCAGGGGGCGACGTTCCGGATCACGCTGCCGCTGGCCCCTGAGGCCCGCGGCGATCAGCTGGACGAGAGCGACCAGCCCGGCCAGGCCAGCCCGGCCGAGGCCGCGACCACCCCGGGCGACGGGCCGGGGCCGGGCGCCTGATGGGGTTCGTTGCGGAGAAAACAGGGGCGGCGCGGCGGCGCGCCGCCGGGCTCCTCCCTCAGCCCGCGGCCAGGGCGGCCCGGGCCGCGGCCAGCACCGACTCGCGGTAGGAGCTGCCGAACAGGCAGGCGTGCACCAGCAGCGGATGCAGCTGATGCAGCGGCACCCGGGCGCGCCAGCCCGGGGCCAGCGGGGCCACCTCCTGGTAGGCGCCCAGGATCCGGTCCAGGTGCGGGGCCCCGAACAGGGCCAGCATGGCCAGGTCGGTCTCCCGGTGGCCGCCCTGCGCGGCCGGGTCGACCAGCCAGCCCCGGCCGCCCGACCACAGGACGTTGCCGGACCAGCAGTCGCCGTGGATCCGGCTGGGCGGCTCGGGCGGTCCGGCCAGGGCGGCGATCCGGCTGATCACCTCTTCCACCTGGCGGGTGTCAGACCCGGTCAGCGCCCCGGTGCCCGCCGCGCGGCGCAGGTAGGGCAGCAGCCGCTTGCTCGCGTACCAGGAGGCCCAGTCACCGGCGCCGCTGATCAGGGCGGCCGGGCTGCCGGGTGCGGTCGCCTCGGCGGTCACGGTGACGGTGTCGCCGGAGCGGTCGCCCAGCGGCAGGGTGGCGATGAACCCGGGCCACGGGGTACCGAACCGGGCCGCGCCGGACGCGTGCAGCACGGCCAGGTCGCGGCCGAACTGCTCGGCCGCGTGCTGGTCCGGGGCCTGCGGCGGCAGCCAGGTCACGGCCAGCGTCGCCGTGTCCCAGCCGAGGACCTCGGGCAGGGGCACCGCCTGGGCGTCGGCCAGCCAGCGCAGCCCGCGCGCCTCGGCCTCGAAGACGCCGCCCTGGTCCCCGCGGGCGGCCTTGGCGAAGGCCAGCCGGCCGTCGGCCAGCGTGACCTGGTAGTGGGCCCACTGATGCTGCGCCCCGGCCGCGCGGACGTCGCGCACCGCGGTGCCGGTGATCCGCTCCAGCCGCCGGGCGAGTTCGGGGACCCGCCGGGCGAGCCGGGGGGCCCGGGACGCTGGCTCCTGATCCCCCGGGCCGGAATCCGCGGCCCCGTGGTCCGCGCTGGCCCGTCGTCCGCTGGCCCGTCGTCCGCAGGCTCGTCGTCCGCGGGCATGGTCACGCTCCGCCCGCCGGGACCTGGCCTACCTCGGCCAGCCGTCCGACCAGGCCCCGCACGGCGCCCTGGACCATGTCCAGGGCTTGCGCGTAGCCGTCCGGCGGCCCGCCGTAGGGGTCGGGCACCGCGCCGTCCCAGGGGTCGTGGGTCTGCGCGGCGGCCAGGTCCGGGTCGAAGGACCGGAACAGCATCAGCCGCGGCCCGGCCGCCGCCGGGTCGGGAGCCAGGGCGCGCAACGCGGCCAGGTTGCTGAGGTCCATGGCCAGCACCAGGTCGCGCTGGGCGAACCAGGACGGCTGGATCCTCCGGGCCCGGTGCGCGGACCCGTCGTAGCCCCGCCGGGCCAGTTCGGCCTCGGCCTGCTCGGCCATGGGCTCGCCCAGGTGCCAGTCGCCGGTACCCGCGCTGTCCACCTCGACCAGGCCGGCCAGCCCGGCCCGGTCCAGTTCGGCGCGCAGCACGACGTCGGCCATGGGCGAGCGGCAGATGTTGCCCAGGCAGACCAGGCAGACCCGGTACGGGCCGGGGGAACGACGTGGCGGTGGCAGGGCGGGCACATCAGCGGGCATGGTCTCAGGATGCCCGAACCGCGGAGTGCTCACGCACGCCGGGCCGGCGGCAGGCGCCACCCGAAGCACCGGGCCGGGCATGTAACGATGGGCGGATGCCGTCTTATAGGTCGCTTTCCTACTGGCTGAGCTCGGTTCCCGGGGACCTGACCCCCGGTACGCCGCTGCCCGGCGATCTGGACGTGGACGTGGCCATCGCCGGGGCCGGGTTCACCGGCCTGTGGACCGCGTACTACCTGGCCAGCGCCAGCCCGGGACTGCGCGTCGCGGTCTGCGAGCGGGAGATCGCCGGCTTCGGCGCCTCGGGCCGCAACGGGGGCTGGTGCTCCGCGTACTTCCCCGCGTCCCTGGCCAAGCTGGAGCGGATGGCCGGCCGGGACCAGGCCATCGCGATGTACCGGGCCATGGAGGACACGGTGGACGAGGTGGGCCGCGTCGTCGCGGCCGAGAGCATCGACTGCCACTGGGCCAAGGGCGGCGCGCTGCAGCTGGCCCGCTCGCCCGCGCAGCTGGAACGGGCCATCGACGACGTCAACGAGGCCCGGTCCTACGGGTTCGGCGAGGACGACCTGCGGCTGCTGACCGCTGCGGAGACGGCGGAGCAGGTGACCGCGGACGGGGCGCTCGGCGCCACCTACACCCCGCACTGCGCGGCGATCCACCCGGCGCGGCTGGCCCGCGGGCTGGCCGAGGCGGTGCGGCGCCGCGGCGTCAGCGTGTTCGAGGACACGCCGGTCACCGAGATCGCGCCCGGCCGGCTGCGGACCACGCGGGGCACGGTCCGGGCGCAGTACGTGATCCGGGCCACCGAGGGCTACACGCCGGAGCTGCCCGGGCTGCACCGGGCGATCGCGCCGGTGTATTCGCTGATGATCGCGACCGCGCCGTTGCCGGAGTCCGTGTGGGACCAGATCGGGCTGGCCAGCCGGCCGACGTTCGGCGACTACCGGCACCTGATCATCTACGGCCAGCGCACCGCGGACGGGCGGCTGGCCTTCGGCGGGCGGGGCGCGCCGTATCACTTCGGCTCGACCGTGCGGCCCGAGTTCGACCGCTCCCCCGCGGTGTTCAGCGCGCTGCGCCGGACGCTGCAGGACCTGTTCCCCGCCCTGGGCGAGGTCGAGGTCACGCACACCTGGGGTGGCCCGCTCGGGGTGCCCCGGGACTGGTGCGCGTCCGCCGGGCTGGACCCGGCCACCGGGCTGGGCTGGGCCGGCGGCTACGTCGGGGACGGCGTGTCCACCACCAACCTGGCCGGGCGGACCCTGGCCGACCTCGTGCTGGGCCACGACAGCCCGCTCACCGCGCTGCCGTGGGTCGGGCACCGGTCGCGGCCCTGGGAGGCCGAGCCGCTGCGCTGGCTCGGCGCCAACGCCGGGCTGCAGGCGATGAGCTGGGCGGACCGGGCCGAGGCGCGCAGCGGGCGGCCGTCCAGGCTGGCCCAGGTGGCCGGGCGCTTCCTGGGCGGCTGACGGCGGCGGACCGCTACGCTTTCCGGCCGCTGCCGCTACCTCGCCAACCAGGCAGTTCGCGCGCGGTGCACTACTTCGCAAACCAGGCAGATCAGGTTATTGTCCTTCCCATACTTATCGGCGCCCGTCTGACGCAATGGAGCGTGGTCGTGTTAAAGCTGGTCCGGCTTCCCTTGTTTGCCCTGTCTGCGGTCCTCCTCACGATCGGGCTGGCGCCGGCGGCGCCCGCCCTGGCCCAAACCTCCTGTGGCGCGTCCGGCGCGGTGACCACGGTGAATGGCTCGCTGCCGGACGGCGCGACCTATCTGCTCCAGTGCCCGGCCGGTGCGTGGAACGGGACACTCTTCCTGTACAGCCACGGGTACGTGACCCCGGGAGCGGCCAATCCGGCCGCGGACGCCGGCGACCCGGTCACCGCCAGCTGGCTGCTCAGCCACGGGTACGCGCTGGCCGGCTCCTCCTACGCCTCGACCGGCTGGGCGATCCAGCAGGCGCTGCCCGATCAGATCAGCACGCTCGACACGTTCGACCAGACGTACCGCACCCCCGACCGGACGATCGCCTGGGGGCATTCGCTCGGCGGCATCATCACCGCGGGCCTGATCCAGCGCTACCCGGGCCGGTTCAGCGCCGCGCTGCCGATGTGCGGTGTGCTGTCCGGCGGGGTGGCCACCTGGAACACCGCGCTGGACGCGGAGTTCGCTTTCCAGCAGCTGGTCGACCCGTCAGTGCAGGTCGTCAACATCACCAACCCGACCTCGAACCTGACCGGGGCGGAGACAGCCGCGACCACCGCGCAGCAGACCCCGCAGGGACGGGCCCGGCTGGCCCTGGCCGCGGCGCTCGGTGACACCCCGGGCTGGTTCACCCCGCTGTCCCCCGAGCCCGCCCCCGGCGACGCGGCCGGCCAGGAAGCCAACCAGTTCCTGTGGGACACCCAGGTTGACTTCCCGTTCATCTTCGCGTTCCGGGCCGAACTCGAAGGCCGGGCGGGCGGGAACCCGTCCTGGAACACGGGCGTGAACTACTTCACGCAGCTCGCCCGGTCAGCCGACCTCCGCGAAGTGACCGCGCTGTATCACGCGGCCGGGCTGAGCCTGACCGCCGACCTGCAGAAGCTCAACCAGGCCCAGCGGATCAGCGCCGACCCGTCGGCGGTCCGCTACCTGGCGCAGAACATCGCCTTCAACGGCCACCTGGCCGTGCCGGTGCTGACCATGCACACCACCGGCGACGGGCTGGTGGTGCCGGAGAACGAGCAGGCCTACCAGAGCGTGGTGGACCGGGCCGGTGACGGGCGGCTGCTGCGCCAGATCTTCGTGCACCGGGCCGGGCACTGCGCGTTCACCCCGGCCGAGACCATCACCGCCGTGCAGGTCCTGCTCGGCCGGCTCGGCACCGGCCGGTGGAACTCCGCGGCGCTCGACCCGGCCCGGCTCAACGACCAGGCCGCCGCGCTCGGGCCGTCGTACAACATCTTCGCCGTGGGCAGCACCGTCTCGCCGGCCGGGCCGGAGTTCGTGCGGTACCGCCCGGCGCCGTACCTGCGCCCGTTCGACCTGTCCCGCCGGTAAGACGTGGTCCGCCGGTAAGACCGGTCCCGCTGGTAACTGACCGCGGGCCGGCCCCCAGATGGGGCCGGCCCGCGGTTTCACGCTGGCTGCTGAGCCGGGGCCGCCCGCCTTCGCGGCGGGCGGCCCCGGCCCCCGTTCCTAGCGCGAGGCGGTGAACGCCAGCGCCGGCACGAACCGCGCGGCGTTGATCGTGCCCCACCCGCTGGCCAGGTCGTAGCCCGGGCCAGCGTTGAACCCGGTGACGCCCGCGAAACTGTTGTTCCCGGAGGTGATGTCCACCAGGCCTGTGTTGACGCCGTGAGCGCTGGCCGCGCCCAGCGCGTACAGCGCCGGGTTGATCAGGCCGAGACGGTGACCGGCCACCTGGTCGGCCAGGGCCACGATGCCGGAGAAGATCGGCGTGGCCTCACTGGTGCCGCCGATGATCTCCCAGCCCGGCGCGCCGGCCCCGGGGAAGGACCAGTAGACCCAGCACCCGCCGTTGACCGCGGCGCTCATCGAGATGTCCGGGGTGCCGCGGTGGCTGCCCACCACGCTGCGGACACCGCGCTGGAACAGCGGCCGGGAGAAGACCGCGGACTTGCCGCCGCCGCCCGCACCGAACCCGTCGTTCCACACCACGTCGGGTGACAGCCGGTTACCCGCGTTGTCCAGGGTGAGCTGCGAGCCGCCGATGGAGCTGACCAGCGGGTCCGACGATGGCCAGGAGTTCACCGGGAACGGGTACAGGGTGGATCCGTCGCTCATGGCGTCGGTCGCGCCGTCGTCACCGGACGCCGCCAGCACGGTCACGTGATGCGCCAGGGCGTCCTTGAACGCGTAGCGCAGGTTCAGCAGGCTGGAGAAGTTGCCCTGGCTGAAGCCGGGGAAGGTGTTCTCCGTCGCGCCGAAGCTCTGCGAGATGACGTCACCCACGCCGGCGTTGATGAGCGCCCGCTCGGCGTTCATCATCTCCGGGAGGCCGGTCACGCCCTCGGTCTCGGCCACCGGGGTCTCGGCCAGGACGATCTTCGCGCCGGGCGCGATGGAGTGCGCGTACTCCACGTCCAGGGTCGTTTCCTCGGCCCAGCCCACCTGGGTCGCGTTGGTCGGGTCGAACGGGGGGACGTCGCCGAACTTCAAGACCTTCAGGTTGGGGTTCGGGAAGCCGAACTGCTTGTCGAAGACCTTGATGTCGTGGCGGATCGTGGGCGAGCCGAAGGAGTTGACGATCACGATCGTCCGGCCCCGGCCGGTGACGCCCCGGGCGTAGAGCCGGTTCAGGTTGTAGGCCTTCCGGTACTGGACCGGCGTATAACAGTTGATGCCGATCTGGGCCAGGCAATCGGTGGTGGAAATCGGAGCCGGAAGCTGCTTGCCGGCCAGGATCGGGCGGCTGATGTCCGGCACCGCGGTGGCCGGGCGGGCGTGGCTGACCGCCGCAGGCGCGGCGGCGGGCACGGCGAGCGCGACCATACCGGCGGCGGCCGCGACGGGCAGCGCGCGGACCGCAGTCCGCCGGGCGCGGGAGGTCGTGCGCCCGCCCGTGGCAGGCACCGCCCCCGGAGCCCGTGACCCGCCGCCGCGAGCCTTTCTACCGGAGATCATTGACATGGCCCCTCCTTACGAGTTGCCCGGCCACCGCAGCCATCATGAGACCGCGCGGCCGGGCGGCACCTGCGAGCCCAGCCGGTCGGCTGAGCCTCCCACCCACAGCACGAAACTTTTATCCCATAGAGTCCGCGCGGGAGTCGAGACCTCCTGCCTGACAGGCGGTTCGACGTGAAAACTGCCGCAGGACGGATATGCCGGGGTTTGCCACGGTCCAGGGTGGGCGCCGTGGGTGCGGTGGCCGTGGCGTTCCGGTTCGCTCCGCGACCCAGATACTGTTAGCATCACTGCGTTCCAAGCGCCGCTAGCTCAACTGGCAGAGCAGCAGACTCTTAATCTGCGGGTTCGGGGTTCGAGTCCCTGGCGGCGCACCCAATCGACCTGCGGAAACTCCGTAGCAGGAGCAGCAGGCCGGGTCCGCCGGGAGTCCGGCCCCGAACGCGGCGAGATCGAACGCCGCCGCACCGATCACCTCTTCCATGAGCCCGTCCGCCCCGCCTGCCCTCGCGCAGCACGGGCGGTCCGGGCATCCCTGTCGTAACCGGGCCAGATTCCGTAGACTGTTAACTGATGACTGATAATGGGGGACACGGCTCCGACGGCACCGCTGCTGACCTGGCCACGGTCCCGGGCCGCGGGCCTGACCCGGCCACGGTCCCGGGGAGCCCAGACACCTGCGTCATCGTGGTCGCCGAAGGCGCGCTGCACGCGCCGGACACGGTCGCCGCGCACTTCCGCGGCGATGCGACCATCCGGGTCGCGGACATCTCGACGGCCGACCAGGTCAAGGCGGCCACTGCGGGAGCCAGCGGCCTGGTGGTGGCGCTGCAGCGGCTCCCGGCCGAGCTCATCGAGGCCATCGACCCGGGCCTGCGGGTGATCGGGCGGATGGGCATCGGGACCGACACCGTAGACCTGGAGGCCGCGGCCGCCTGCGGCCTGACCGTGTTCAACGAGCCGGCCTATGGCGTTTCCGACGTGGCCAGCCACGCGGTGGCGATGCTGCTGGCGGTGAACCGCAGGCTGGTCCCGGCGGACCGCCACGTGCGCCAGGGCTGGGCCGCCGGAAGCACGTTCAGCCTGGCGCCGATGCCGCCGCTCGACGAGATGACGGTGGGCATCGTCGGGTGCGGGCGGATCGGCACGGCCGTCGCGGCGTTGCTGGCTCCCATGGTGGCGCAGGTGCTCGTCTACGACCCGCTGCGAGCTGACAGCGGGCCGCCCGGCACCGAGCGGCTCGACGACCTCGACGACCTGCTGGCGCGCAGCGACGCGGTGACCGTGCACGCCCCGCTCACCCCGCAGACCCGGGGCATCCTGGGCCGGCGTGAGCTGTCCCTGCTGCCCCGGGGGGCGCTGGTCATCAACGTGTCGCGGGGCGGCCAGGTGGACGAGCAGGCCCTGGCCGAACTGCTCACGACCGGGCAGCTCGGCGGCGCGGGACTGGACACCTTCGGCACCGAGCCGCTGCCCGCTGACTCGCCGCTGCTGGACGCGCCGAACACCCTGCTGTCGCCGCATTGCGCCGGGTACTCCGAACGGGCCGCCTGGCGGCTCGACATCTGGACGGTCGGTGACGCCATCGGATGGCTGCGCACTGGCCGGCTGCGGCACGGCGGCGTGGTCGTGGCGGGCACCCGCTGAGGCCCGCGTGCTGACCCGCCAGACCCTGCGCGGCACCTGGGGCACCGTCCTGCTGCCGGTCGCCCCCGACGAGGCGATCGACTTCGGGCGGCTCGCCGACGAGCTGGCGATCCTGGTGACCGCCGGGCTGGACGGTGTGTACACGAACGGCACCGCCGGCGAGTTCCACTGCCTGGAAGAGGACGAGTACGACCTCGTCACCGACGTCGTGGCGCAGGCCTGCCGGCGGGCGGGCGTGCCGTGCCAGCTCGGCGCGAGCCACATGAGCGGGCAGATCTCGCTGCGCAGGATCCGGGTGGCGGCGGCCTACGAGCCCGCCGCGATCCAGGTGATCCTGCCCGACTGGTGCGTGCTGTCGGCCGACGAGGTCCGGTCCGCGATCGACCGGATGGCGCAGGCCGCCGGGCCGTCACCGCTGGTCCTGTACAACCCGCCACACGCCAAGACCCAGCTCACGCCCCCTCTGTTCGGCCGCCTGGCGGCTGAGTTCCCTCAGCTCATCGGGATCAAGGTGGCAGGCGGTGACGCGGCCTGGTTCGACCAGATGCGGGCCGCGGTGGGCGACCTGTCCATCTTCGTGGCCGGTCATCAGCTGGCCAGCGGGCTGCGCCAGGGCGCGAGCGGCGCCTACTCCAACGTGGCCTGCCTGAGCCCGCGGGGCGCGGTGGCCTGGTACCAGGACATGCTCACCGATCCGGCCGCGGCCGCGGGACTGGAGGCGCGGCTGAACGCGTACCTGGCCCGGCATGTGCTGCCGCTGCAGGAAGCCGGGTTCAGCAACCCCGCCCTGGACAAGACGCTCGCCGCGGTCGGCGGCTGGGCGCCGGTCGGCACGCGGCTGCGCTGGCCCTACCGCTCGGTGCCCGCGCAGATCGTCACCCGGCTGCGCACCGCCGCCCTGGACGAACTGCCCGAACTGGTTCCGGCCGGCCGGTAGGCGGCGGGCGCGCGGCGCCCGTCTAGCGGCGCCGGGCCAAGCCGGCCGCGAGGGTCGGCGCGGGCGGCAGCAAGCCGCACAGCAGCGCGTTGAGCACGTGGTACAGGTCAGGCTTGCCGGCCCAGATGGTGCTGCCAGGCTGGCCGTCCGGGCTCAGCTCGTGCCACCAGCTACCGCCCTGGCGGTCGGCGAAGCAGCGCTCGGCGACCGCCCAGAAGGTGGCGTACCAGCCGGCGTATTCGGGCTGCCCGGTCGCTGCGTGCAGGTACCGGGCCGCGCCGATCGCCTCGCACAGCGGCCAGTGCAGCCGCTGCGACGACACCTCGGCGCCCTGCCAGTCCACCGTGTAGGCGAAGCCGCAGCGGCTGGCGTCCCAGCCGTCGGCCACGGCCCGCCCGAACAGCGCGGTGGCCGCGGCCAGCAGGCCGTCGGGGTCTCCGCCCGGGATCAGCCTCAGCTGCAGCAGCAGCCGGGCCCACTCGACCCCATGGCCCGGCGTCGAGCCGAACGGGCGGAACCCGTCGGCGGGCCGGTCCGCGTGATAGCCGGGCAGCGGCGTCCAGTCCGCGGTGAAGTGCTCGGGGACCCGCCATTGCGCAGCGGCGGCGAAGCTGATCAGCCGCGCGCAGATGGACTGGGCCCGGCGCAGGAAGGACGGCCGGCCGGTGGCGAAGTAGGCACTCAGGAAGGCCTCCACCGCGTGCATGTTCGCGTTCATGCCCCGGTAGGAGTCCGGCTCGGTCCAGCCCTGGTCCCAGGAGTCCACGCACAGGCCGGCCTCGTCCCAGAGCCACCGGTCGAAGATCACCGTGGCGTCCTCGAGCAGGTCGCCGGCGGGCATCCCGGCCTGCACCGCGGTCGCGGCGGCGAGCAGCACGAAGGCGTGGCTGTACGTCTCTTTGCGGGCCACCGTGACCTCGCGCCCGTCGCTGCTGAGCTCGGCGAACCAGCCACCGTCGCTGCTGTCACGGAAGATCGTCCGCAGCGCCCGCAGGCCGTGAGCCGGCCAGCTCGTCACAGCCCGGCCGGCCGAGCATGGCGCCCAGCGCGAAGCCGTAGGTCATCCGGGCCGTGGCGTACAGCCGCTTGGGCCCGGGTTCGCGCTGCCCGGTGGTGGTCAGCCCGTCGAAGCCGCCGTCCCGCCAGTCGGCCGCGGCGGCCGCGAAGTCCAGCAGCTCGCCGAGCTGCTCGCCGAGCCAGCTCGCGTGGGCCGGGGAGGCGACGTCGAAGGACTGGGTGCCCGGCGGGCCGGGGCGTTCGCGGGTCACGGCCGGACCAGGGCCTTCAGGCACCCCGAGTCCCCGGCGACGGCCTTGATCGCGGCGCCGTACTCCGGCAGCCCGAACTGGTGGGTCACCATGCCGTCAGTCTGCACCCGGCCGCCGCGCAGCAGCGCCATGGCCCGGTCGAAGCTGAAGGCCTGCGAGAACGACCCCTTGATGGTCAGCTCCCGGCGGAATACGTCGTAGGGGCTGATGGGCAGGCTGGCGGTCTCCGGCGTCATGCCGTAGACGAACAGCGTCCCGCCGATGCCGAGCAGCCGGGTGCAGGCGTGCAGGACGTCGGCCGACCCGGTCGCGTCGATCACGATGTCGAACCCGTCCGGGGCCAGGGCGGCCGCGGCGCCGCCGGGGTCACCTCCCGCGGTCATGAACACGACCTCGTCCGCGCCGTAAGCGGTGGCCAGTTCCAGCTTGAACGGGCTGCGGCCGGCGACGGTCACCCGGCTGGCGCCGGCCGCCCGCAGCAGCTGGGCCAGGATGAGCCCGGTGGGCCCGGTCCCGGCGACCAGCACGTCGCTGCCGGGCCGCATGGCCAGGACGTCGAGGCCGTGCACGACGCACGCGACGGGCTCGGCGAACACGGCGACCTCCGGGTCGAGATCGCCGGCCGGGTGGCACTTGCCCGCCGTGGCCACCACGAAGTCGGCGAACCCGCCCGGGTCGGTGACGCCCAGCGCCCGGAAGGTGGCGCAGAACTGGGGACGAGCCCGGCGGCACTGCGCGCAGTGCCCGCAGGCCGTCATGTTGTCGAGCGCGACCAGGTCCCCGGCGGCCAGCCCGGTGACGCCCGGGCCGGTCCCGGTCACGACGCCGGCGATCTCGTGCCCGGGCGTCAGCGGGTAGACGGGCCCGAACTCACCCGCGTCGAGGTGGACGTCGGTGCCGCAGACGCCGGCCGCGGCCACCCGCAGCAGCACCTCCCCGGCGGCCGGCTCGGGGTCGGGCACGTCGGCGTAGCGCCAGCGCCGCGGGGCGTCGTAGACGATCGCTTTCATGACACCTCCCGGAGCTGCACCCGGGTCTTCAGTCCCGCTCCGCGCCGGCTCCGCTCCAGCGCCTGCGCGGTGGCCGCCAGCGGCAGCGGCGGCTCGTGCAGCAGGTCCACCGGCAGGGTGCCCGCGGCCAGCAGCCGGGCTGCCCGGCCGAAGGTGTGCCGGACCGAGTTGACCCCGACCACGGTGAGCTCGCGGGCCACGACGTCAAACGGCTCGAAGGCGAACGACCGGCCCGGGCCGCTGACCCCGAGCAGGGCGATCCGGCCGGCCCGGCGGGTGACCGCGAATCCGTCGGCGACCGCGGCGGGGCTGCCGGTGGCGTCCACCACCACGTCCCAGGTGCTGTCCAGCTCCCGGACCGCGGCGGCGGTCCGCCGGGCCCCGAACCGCGGGCCGACGGCCAGCCGGGCCGGCTGCCGGTTGAACCAGATCGACCCGGCCCCCCGACATGGCCAGCAGGGCCGAGCTGAGCAGGCCGATCGGCCCGGCCCCGAGGACCAGCACGTCCCGCCCCAGCACCGGCCCGATCCGGTCCACCGCGTGCAGGACGCAGGCCAGCGGCTCGACCAGGCTGGCCGCACCCAGGTCCAGCTCGTCCGGCAGTGGCTCGCAGCGGGCTCCGTTGACGGCGACGTACTGCGCGAGGGCACCCGGCGCGGTGGTGCCCAGCCCGCCCCCGTCCAGGCACATGTTGGTCCAGCCGGACCGGCACATCGAGCACGCGTCGCAGTAGTCCATCGGGTCGACCGCCACCCGGGTGCCAGCGGCCAGGCCGCGGACCGCGCGGCCGACCGCGACGACCTCGCCGCCGAACTCGTGGCCCGGGATGACGGGGTAACGCACCACGCCGTAGTCGCCGTCCAGGACGTGCACGTCGGTGCCGCAGATGCCGCAGAGCTCGACGGCCACGACGACCTCATGGTCGCGTGGCGCCGGGTCGGGCAGCTCGGTGATGGCCAGGTCGCCGGGGGCCTGGACGACGGCGGCCCTCATGCCCGGGCCTCACTGGCCCAGAAGCTGGACAGGGCGGACGGCCCGGTGCCCGGCGCTAGCGCGGCGATCTCGGTGAGCACCGCCCGCGGGTCATCCGCGCCGTAGACGAGCGAGCCGGGAACGACGCCGTCGGCGCCCGCGGCGGCCAGCAGCGGGACGGTATGCCGGCGGATCCCGCCGTCGACGACGATGGCGGGACGGTCCGCCGACCGCTCCCGCGCCGCGACCAGCTCGGCGATCCGGGCCGGGGTCGCGGGATCGAGCGACCGGCCCTTCACCCCGATCGGCGTGCCCAGCAGCAGCAGCCGGCCGGCCAGGCCGAAGAACTCCGCGGCGCCGGCGGCAGGCTCGTGCAGTTCGATACCCAGGCCGGCCACGCAGCCCAGGGCCCGGATCTGGGTCAGCACGGCGGCGACGTCAGGGCACGGCCCCGACTGGACGGTGATGATGTCGGCGCCCGCGGCAGCGAAGCGGCCGGCCCAGTACCCGGGGTCGGTGACGTTGAGATGGACTTCGATCTGCGCGGCCGTGAACGCGCGCAGCGACGCGACCAGGTCCGGGCCGAAGAGCAGCTCGGGGACGTTGTGACCGTCGAAGACGTCGATGTGGAAGCCGGCCGCGAGGTCCTCGACCCGGCGGACGTCCGCGCCGAGCGCCAGGAGATCCGCCGACCACAGCGAGACGAACGCTTCCATCCGGTATCTCCTCCAGGGCCCGGGCCGGCCTGCCCTTGACGGTCCACTTTCAGTACGATGACACTCGTTACGATTCTTGTAAACAGTCAACAGTAACTAACCGAAGGCAGGTGGCCGCCGGTGACCGTGTCCGGGGTGGACCTGGGCGGCAGCAAGATTGCCGGGGTCCTGCTGGACGACTCCGGCGCGGTCCGCGGCGAGATCTGGCGGGAGCACGCGATCGCGGGGCCGGACGAGGCGGTGAACCTCATCGCGGAGGTCGTCGGCGAGCTGGCCGCCCGCGAGCCGGCCGCCCGCGAGCTGACCACGGGGCAGCGGGCGGCTGGCCACCGGGCAGCCAGCCCCCCGGAGGGGGTCACGGCGGTGGGGCTGTCAGTGGCCGGCTGGCTCAGCCGCGACCGGCTCGAGGTGCGGACCGCCGCGAACCTGGGCCTGGCCGCCACCCCGCTGGCCGGGCTGGCGGAAGCCAGGCTGAACTGCCCGGTGCTGATGGAGAACGACGGGAACGCGGCGGCGTTCGCCGAGTATGTCCGGGGGGCTGGCCAGCTGGCCGAGGTTCTGATGCTGATCACGCTCGGGACCGGGGTGGGTGGCGGGATCGTGGTGTCGGGGGTGCTGGCGGGCGGCAGCCACGGGCTGGCGGCCGAGATCGGCCACCTCCCGATCGACCCGGCCGGCCCGGACTGCTGCTGCGGGGGCCGCGGCTGCCTGGAGCTCTACGCCAGCGGCCCGGGCCTGGCCGCCCAGGCCCGGGCCCGGGCCGGCCAGCCTGAAGGCGCCGCCATCCTGTCGCTGGCCGGCGGCCGGCCCGAGCAGATCACCGCCCGCCAGGTCATCGCGGCCGCCCGCGGCGGGGACGCCTGGGCGACCGGGCTGCTCGCCCGCGCCGGGAGCGCCGTCGCGCGCGCGGTGGCCTGCGTGACGCCCGTGCTCGACCCCGACCTGGTCGTGCTCAGCGGCAGCGTGGCCATGTCAGCCGGGGATCTGATCCTGGGTCCGGCCCGGCGGCAGCTGGCCCGCGCGCCGGCGCTCCCGGCCGTGCTCAGCCCGGTGCCGATCGTCCTGGGCCAGACGGGCCCGGGGGCTGCGGCCCTCGGCGCCGCCGAGCTGGCCCGCCGCCTGCCGGGCAGCTTCCCGCCCGCCCGGCCGCCCCGGGCCGGCCTCGCGGCTGCGGAAGGCCGCACTGATGTTCATCTCTAGGAACAGGACACGCGAATGACGCTGGACTCCACGGCAGAGGACACTCCGTTGCGGCTGGGCCTCATCGGATGCGGCCGCATCGCCCAGGTGGCGCACCTCCCGGCCATCGCGAAGTCCGCCGGCGTGCGGCTGGCCGCCGTCAGTGACCCAAGCCCGGTGCTGGCCCGCGCCATAAGCCGCCGCTACGACGTGCCGGGCTACACCGACACGGCGGAATTGCTGCAGGCCGGGCTGGACGCCGTGCTGATCGCCGCGCCCGACCGGTTCCACCGGGACCTCGGCTGCCGCGCGCTGCAGGCCGGCCTGCACGTGCTGGTCGAGAAGCCCGCGGCGGCGACCAGCGCCGAAGCCGTCGAGCTGCGGGATCTGGCCGTCAAGCTGGACCGCACGGTGCAGGTCGGGGCGATGCGCCGGCACGACCCGGGCATGCAGTACGCCCAGGCGGCGCTGGACCGCCTGGGCCCGATCGCGAGCGCGACCTTCTGGTACCGGCTGCCCACGGTCCTGCGGGCCAGCACCGAAGCGGCGCTGTTCCCGCCCCTGGTGGTGGACGAGTCGGTCCGGTCCGCGGAGGCCCAGTTCAAGGCCGATCGTGAGACCTACCTGCTGCGGACCCACGGAGCGCACGTCTTCGACGCGGTCCGGTTCCTGCTGGGCGAGGTCACCCAGGTCCGGGCCGAGCTGTCCCGCAGCGGCCGCGACCTGCACTGGCACGGCAGCCTGCGGACCAGCCGCGGGCCGGCGTCCTTCGAGATCAGCGCCAACGTGCACGCCAACTACTCCGAAGGCGTCGAGGTATTCGGCGAGCACGGCGCGGTCAGCATCAGGTCCTACTTCCCGTTCTACCGGCAGGCCAGCAGCGTCCGGGTCTTTGCGGAGCAGTCGCTGGAATGGACGTCGCCGGACTACGGCGCGGTCGATCCCTACCAGCGCCAGCTGGAGGCGTTCGCCCGGGCGGTACGCCACGGCGAGCCTGCCGATCCCGACGCCCACGACGGTGTCGAGGCGCTCCGGCTGATCGAGGCGACGGCGGCCAGCGCGCACCGCGACGGTCAGCCGGCCGAGCTATGAGCGGCGACCTGGGCATCTTCGCCCGCACGTTCCCCCGCGACACGGCCGCGCAGGTCGCCGGGGCCGTGCAGCAGGCCGGCTTCGGCCTGGTCCAGCTCAACCTGAACAGCTTCGGGCTGCCCACCATCCCGGCGGGTGAGGTGCTGGCCGGGCTCGACCTGCCTGGCATCCGCGCCGCGTTCGCCGACTGCGGGATCAGCATCTGGGGCGTCTCGGTGACGTACAACATGATCGATCCGGACGCCGGGCGGCGGGCCCGGGCCACCGCGCAGGCCCGCGCGTTCATCGAGCGGATCCCCGAACTCGGAGCGCAGGTCGCCACGTTGTGCACCGGCACCCGCGATCGGTCCGATATCTGGCGGGGACATCCGGACAACGCGCGCGAAAGCTCCTGGAGTGACCTGCGCGCGTCCCTGGCCGAACTGCTCCCGGCCGCCCGGGCGGCCGGCGTCCGGCTGGGCGTCGAGCCGGAGCCCGCCAACGTGGTGACCAGCGCGGTGGCGGCCCGCCGGCTGCTGCACGAACTGGGCAGCGACGCCGGGCTGGTGGGCATCGTGCTGGACCCGGCGAATCTGGTCCAGGTGCCCACCGCGCACCAGCAGCGCGACATCCTGAGCGCGGCCTTCACCAGCCTGGCGGACGACGTCGTCGGCCTGCACGCCAAGGACGTCACCGAAGCCGGCTACGCGGCGGCTGGCTGCGGGCTGCTCGACTACGAGCTGATCTTCAGCCTGCGCGCCGCGCTGCCCCGTCCCGTCCCGGTGATCGTGCAGGACGTCAGCGAGGCCGACAGCGTCCGGGTCCGGGAGATGCTCGCCGGGCTGCTGCGACGCCACCCCTGGCCAGCGGAGTCCGGGCGGCCAGCGTGAGGCGCCGGCGGGCCGGCCAGGCCGCCAGCGACAGCTACGCGGTCGCGGCCAGCTACCGGCTCGCACCCGGGGCCCCGGAGGCCCGGGACGCGTCCGGACCCCGGCCCGCGGCTGACCGTACGCCGGTCCCGGTGCTGATGCTGCACGGGCTGGGCGGCGACAGCGGCCAGCTCTGGCCCTACGCCGGCGGCGATGCGGCGCGCACCCGGCTGGCGCCCGACCTGCGGGCCCACGGCGCGACCATGCTGGTCGGCCAGCGGCGGAGTTTCACCTTCGGCGGGCTGACCCGCGATCTGGCCGCGCTGCTGGACCGGCTGCGGTTTCCGCCCTCGGTGGTGGTCGGCATGTCGATGGGTGCGGGCGTGGCCGTGGGCCTCGCCCTCCGCCAGCCGTTCCGGGTCCGGGGACTGGTGCTGATCAGGCCGGCCTGGCTGGACGTCGGGCCGCCCGGCAACCTGCTGCCGCTGATCCAGGCCGGGCGGCTGCTGCGGCGCCACGGAGCCCGGGCGGGGCTGGCCAGGTTCGTCGAGACCGCCGAGTACGCCCGCGTCCTGGAGCAGTCACCGGCCGCCGCGGCCAGCCTGGTGGCGCAGTTCCAGGCGCCGCACGCGGTCCGGCGCTCCGTCCGGCTCATTCAGCTGCCCCGCTCGACGCCGCTGCGTCATGTCCGCGACCTGCGCCGGATCAGCGTGCCGGCGGTGGTCGTCGGCGCGCCCTCGGACCCGCCGCACCCCTTCGAGATCGCCCGGACCTGGGCGTCCGCCCTGCCGGTCAGCCGCCTGGTGACCGCGCCCGCGCGCGACGTGGACCCGGCCGGCTACCAGGCTTGCCTGACTGAGGCGTGCGGTCAGCTCGCCGGCCAGGTTGACGGAGAAAGGCAATCGGCTCATGACTCCTGACGGCCCAGACGACGGCCCGCTAGCCCCCGGCGCGGGATCAGAGGCGGCCCACCCCGACGTGCACCCCTGGGTGCGGGAGGCTCAGCAGCGGCCCCGGTTCGCGATCGTGGGCACGTTCCTGCCCGAGTGGGCCCAGGTGCGTGACTTCGCGGTCCGGGCCGAGGAACTCGGTTTCGACGCGTACTGGGCCAACGACCACCCGCTGCGCAGCATGGACTGCTGGACCCAGCTGGCGGCCCTGGCCACCGTCACCACCCGGCTGCGCCTCATCGCGCTGGTGAGCTGCGTCTACTACCGCAGTCCCGCGCTGATCGCGCGGCAGGCGGCCGACGTGGACCGGATCAGCGGCGGCCGCCTGGTGCTCGGCCTGGGCACCGGCGACGACGCCGCGGAGTTCGGTCAGCTGGGCCTGCGCTTCCCGGCGGCGCCCGAGCGGCTGGCGGCCCTGGCCGAGGCGGCCGGGCTCATCCGCGGCCTGTGGGCCGGCCCGGTCACGCACACGGGCCCGCATTTCCAGGTCTCCGGCGCCCATGTCCGGCCCGGTCCGGTGCAGCAGCCGGGGGTGCCGATGCTGATCGGCGGGGGTGGCGAGCGGACCACCTTGCGGCTGGTGGCGAAGTACGCCGACGTGTCCAACTTCGGTCCGCACGAGTGGACTGGCGGTGCCTACGACCTGGCCGCGGTCCGGCGCAAGTACGAGGTGCTCCGCGGCTACTGCCAGGAGATCGGCAGGCCTTACGACGCGATCCTGCGCACCCACTACACGCCGCTGCTCACGCTCGCCGAGACCTCGCGCGAGCTGGAGCACAAACGGAGCCGGGCGCGGATCCCGGACGCGGGGCTGCGCACCGTCCCGGTGTTCGCCACGGTCGACGAGGCGATCGGGCACTACCAGGGGCTGATCGACGCGGGCGTGCACTACTTCCTGGCCACCGTCAACGGCCAGGACGCGCAGACCGCGGAGCTGCTGGCCGGGCAGGTGATGCCGGCCCTCAGGCCGGCCGGCGAGCCTGTCCGGCCAGCGGGGGAACCTGCGCCACCGGCCGGAGGAGCCCTGGCCGGCGGCTAGACCGTCCCGGCGGCCGGCCCGGCCCGGCGGCTAGACCGTCCCGGCGGAGCGGAGCTTGTCCGGCCCCTCAAGGCCATCGAGCTCGTAGATGCCGGTGGTATGGGCGCCGATCGCCTTCACCGCCGCGGTGGTCTTGCGGGTCCGCAGGACGCGCAGCAGCCGCGCGTGCCGGTCCTGCCATCCGGTGGTGAACTCCTCGTCCCGCGCACCCAGCTGGACCAGGTACAGGTAGACCTGGGAACGCAGTCCCGCCCAGGCCCGGCAGACCCGTTCATGGTGGCTGGCCTGGAAGATGGCATCGTGGAAATCAACGTCGAGCGCGGCGATCGCCTGCCGGGTCAGCGGGCGCGGCAGGTCGTCGAACCTGGCCAGTACCTGCTCGAGCCGGTCGAAGTCGGCGCTGGTCGCCAGGCGGCACAGCCACTCGACGGCGAGCTCTTCCAGAGCGGTGCGCAGGCTGTAGATCTGATCGGTGTCGTCGCCGGACAAGGAGGCCACCGAGGCCCCGCGGTGCCGGTTGACGACGACCAGGCCTTCCTGGCTCAGCCGGGACAGCGCCTCCCGCACCGGGCCGCGGCTGACCGCGAGCTGCGTGGCCAGCTCGTGCTCGATCAGCCGCTGCCCGGACTCGAAGCGGCCGGTCGTGATGGCGTCGCGCAGGGCGTCCGCGACCTCGTCGGCCAGGACCCGGCGGGCGGCCGGGCCCAGCACCGGCCCGTCTTCGCGGGCGTTCACTGCAGACCGCACTCGCCGCTCCCCAACAATTTGGCTGCTAATTCATAACGGTTTACCGTCATCAGGTTACCTTCTGCCTTGATGGTCCGGGAGGCCAGGGAGCGGTGACTCAGAACGGCAGGGGACTCAGAACAGCCGGGCCAGCATCCCCCCGTCCGCGATGAGCGGGGCACCGGTCAGGAACGACGACTCGGGCGACGCGAGGAAGGCCACGGCCCGGGCGACCTCGGCCGGCTGCGCGGTCCGGCCGATGGCCCCGGTGCCAGGAGCCACGGTGACCCCGTCGCGGGCCATCGCCGCACCGTGCTCGGCCGACATCTGCGTATCCACACCACCCACGACGACCGCGTTGACCCGGATGCCGTCGTCCGCGTAGTCCAGCGCCATCTGCCGGGACAGGGACAGGACGGCGCCTTTGCTGGCCGCGTAGGCGGCCAGCCGGGGCACGGTCGCGATCGCGTGGACCGACGAGATGTTCACGATCGACCCCCCGCCGGCGGCTTTCAGGTGCGGGATCACCGCCCGGGACATCAGGAAGACGGACTTCACGTTCACGGCCATCACCCGGTCCCAGGCGTCTTCCGGCGTGTCGTGCACGGCGTGGACGTCCAGGACGCCAGCGTTGTTGACCAGCACGTCGATCCGGCCGAAACGCTGCGCGACCGCCTCGACGGCGTCCTGCACCTGGCCGGCCTGCGCAACGTTGACGGTCAGGTAGGTGCGCTCGCCGTGGTCCGGGCCCGGTTCCGCGGGCGGCTGGACGTCGAAGCTCGCGACGGCCAGCCCGGCCGCGCTCAGCGCGCCGACTATGGCGGCGCCGATACCGCGGGTCCCGCCGGTGACGATGGCGACCCGCCGGGCCTGTTCAGCCACGGCTCACCTGGGCAGCCTGGGTCACGGCAGGAGGCTACCGGATTGGACCCCGGCGAGCACGCTGGCCAGCCGCTCCTCGAGCTGGCTGACGACGCCCCGCGGCGCGTCCGGCAACGGAGCCCGGACGCCGCCCAGGTCCACCCCGTGCCGCCGCTGGGCCAGCAGTTTCATCGCCGACATCCACTCGAACGGCCCGAGCGCGCCGAGCATCTCGTCCCGGAAGGCCAGCGCCTGCCCGAGGATCTCCCTGGCCGCCACGGTGTTCCCGGCGCGGGCGGCCGCGACCACGGCCACCAGATGCTCAGGCAGGACGTTGGCCAGGCCGGGGATGGAGCCCGCCGCCCCGGCCTGGACCGCGTCCACGATCGTGTGCTCCGCGCCGACCATGACCTGCTTGCCCGCGGCCAGCACGGCCCGGGTGTAGCTCAGGTCCCCGCCGGAGTCCTTGACCCCCCAGACCGGAAGCTCGGCGACCAGCGGCACCGGCACCGGAGGACCGAACTCGGGAATGTGGTAGAGCAGCACGGGATGGACGCTGGCGGCCAGGATCTCGCTCACGTAGTGGCGCAGCCCGGAATCGCCCAGCGGGCGGAAGTAGAACGGTGGCAGCAGCATCACGGCCGCAGCGGGCGCGTCGTTGGCCACCTGCACCAGCTGCAGGGCGGTGTCGAGGCTCGACTCGGTGATGGCCGGCACCAGGGGCGTCCCCGGGACGGCTGCGACCAGGGCGTCCAGCACGGCGCGCTTCTCGCGCAGGCTCAGCGACGGCCCTTCGCCGGACGTGCCGAAGGGCACCAGCCCGTCAACTCCGGCCGCGACCACCCACCGCGCGTGCTCGGCGCACGCCGCCGGGTCGGCCCGGCCGTCGGGGGCGAACGCGGTCAGCAGCGGAACGTAGACACCGGAAATCACCGGCTCACCTCCAGAACGGGCATGCGTTGACTTCATCACGAAAAACTGATTACTGTCAACAAGTGACGGTGATACCTGAGCAGGCCAGCCTCGGGCGGTTTTCCGCCGACGAGCTGATCACACTGGCGCAGCGGGCGCTGACCGGACTCGGCGCTCCCCCGGCGACCGCCGCCCAGGTGGCCAGGTCGCTCGTCTTGTCCAACCTCGTCGGTCACGACTCGCACGGCGTGATCAGGCTGGCCCAGTACGCGGCCTGGATCGCTGACGGCCAGATCCGGCCGGCCGCTGCGGCCGCCGTCGTCCGGCGCCAGCAGGCCGCCGCGGTGGTGGACGGCGGGTGGGGTTTTGGCCAGCCCGCGGCCCAGCTGGCCACCCGGACCGCGGCCGATCTGGCCCGCGAGCACGCCGTCGCCGCGGTGACCATCCGGGACTGCAACCATGTCGGGCGGCTGGGTGAGTACGTCGCGGAACTGGCGTCGGCCGGGCTGATGGGCCTGGCGTTCTGCAATTCGGGCGCGGTGGTCGCCCCGTTCGGCGGGACCGGCCGGGCGCTGGGCACCAACCCCTTCGCCTGGGCGGCGCCGGGCGCCGGGCAGGACCCGCTGGTCCTCGACTTCTCCACGGCCGGGGTGGCCGAGGGCAAGCTCCGGGTGGCCGGGGCGGAAGGGCGTGAGGTCGCGCCGGGGCTCATCGTGGATTCCCGTGGCCGGCCGACCACCCGCCCGGAGGACTTTTTCTCCGGCGGCGCCCTGCTGCCTTTCGGCGGCCACAAGGGTTCCGGCATGAGCATCATGATCGAGCTGCTCGGCGGGCTGCTCACCGGCATGGGCACGGCCCCGACCCCGGGTTACGCGGGCGGCAACGGCACGGTGCTGCTCGCGGTGAGCATCGCCGCGTTCACCACTGAGCAGGCCTACCGCGAGGAGGCAGCGGCGTTCTGCGCGCAGCTGGTCGAGGCGGGCGCGGGCCCGACCGCGGGCTCGGTGCTGCTGCCCGGCGAGCTGGAGTCCCGGACCCGCCGGGAACGGCTGGCCGACGGGATCCCGGTCGGGCCGGGCGTGCTCGACCTGATCTACACGATCACCGACCCGCTAGGCGTGGCCCGCCCCGAGCAGATCGGCTAGCCATTCCAGCTGGGCCTGGCGCTGGAACCCCTCGCCGCCCTCATGGTCGTTGAACGGGTACTCGACGATCTGGCGCGGCCCACCGTAGGAGTTGTAGGCCGCGTAGACCGTGGACGGCGGGCAGACGTCGTCCTGCAGCGCCACCGAGAACAGGGCGGGCGCGGTCGCCGCGGCGACCAGCGCCGCGACGTCGAAGTAGTCCAGGGTGCGCAGCACGTCGTCGGTCCGCCGCCGGTCCGCCTTCAGGTACCGGGCGATCTCCAGGTACGGTCCGCGCTCGGCGACGTTGATCGCGCGGCGGAAGTGGCTGAGGTACGGCACATCGGCCAGCACGCCGGACAGATCGCCGCGCAGCCCCGCGACGGCGAGGGACAGGCCGCCGCCCTGGCTGCCGCCCGCCACCACGACGCGCGCCCCGTTGACCCGGTCGTGACCACGTGCGGCGTTGACCGCTCGCACCGCGTTGACGTAGAGCCGCCGGTAGTAGTAGGTCGCCGGGTCGAGGATGCCACGGGTCATGAAGCCGGGATGAGACGGGCCGGCCGGCTCCGGATCGGGAGTGTCGCCGACCGACCCGGCGGCGCCCTGCCCCCGGGTGTCCATGATGAAGTGCGCGTAGCCGGCCACGGCCCAGAACACGTTGTCGTGGGCGAGGCCCCGGCCGCCGCCGTAGCCGACGTACTGCACGACACAGGGCAGCGGGCCGGCCTGGCTGGCGGGCAGGTGCAGCCAGCCGCGGATCGGGTGACCGCCGTAGCCGGCGAAGCACACGTCGAAGGTGTCCACCAGGCGCAAGCCGGTGGCGACCCGCTCGAACGTGGCCGCCACCGGCAGCCGGGCCGCGTCGGCGAGCGTGTCCGCCCAGAACCCGGCCGCGCCGGCCGGGGTGTCCAGCTGGGGCTGGTAGCTGCGCAGCTCGTCGAGCGGCAGGTCCGGCAGGGACATCGGCTACCCGTCCCCGCGCGGCTGCAGCACGGCCCGCACGGCCTGCTCGACCTCGTCGGGCCCCGGGGTGAGCGCGTCCAGCAGCACCGGGCTGTGCGGCACCGGGGCGAAGGCGGCGCCGACCCTGCGGACCGGCGCGGCCAGCTCGCCGAACAGGCTCTCCGACATCGCCGCGGCGATCTCCCCGCCGACGCCGCCGTGCCGGTAAGCCTCGGTCGCGACCACCAGGCGGCGGGTGCGCTGCGCGGAGCGCTGCACCGTGTCGAGGTCCAGCGGCATCAGCGTGCGCATGTCGATGACCTCGACGTCAATGCCGTCGGCCGCGAGCGTCTCGGCGGCGCGCAGCGCCTTGCCCACCATGACCCCGTAGCTCGCGACGGTGACGTCGGTGCCCGGCCGCCGGATCGCGGCCTGGCCGAAGGGCACCAGGTCGTCCGGGCCGCCGGCCTCGCCGCGCAGGCCGGTCAGCATCTTGTGCATCAGGAAGATGACCGGGTCCTCGCCGCGCAGCGCCGTCTTGATCAGGCCCTTGGCGTCGGCCGGGGTACTCGGCATGGCGACCAGCAGGCCGGGCACGTGGCAGAACCACGCCTCCAGGCTGTTGTTGTGCTGCGCGCCGCCGCCGGCGAACCCGGTCGTGCCCCGGATGACCAGCGGCACCGGGCGGTTCCACCAGTAGCGCACCTTCGCCGCCTGGTTCACGATCTCGTCCATGGCCCCGAAGGAGAAGTCGGTGAAGTTGAGGTCCACCACGGGGCGCAGGCCGTCCAGGGCGGCACCCACCCCGGCGGCGACCATCGCCGCCTCCGAGATCGGGGTGTTGCGCACCCGGTCCCGGCCGAACTGCGGGCCGAGGCCGGTCACCTGGGCCCAGTGACCACCGCGCTCATACAGGTCGGTGCCCATGACCAGGATGCTCGGGTCGCGGGCCATCTCCTCGGCCAGGCCGTCGCGGTAGGCGCGGGACAACGTGGTCCGGCGGCTGGTGACCTGACTGCTGGCGGTGGCGGTCATGATCCAGTCCTTATGTTCAGCTCGGTAGCGGTGACCCCGTCGGCGACCGTCGCGGGGTCGGGCAGGGGCGCCGCCTCGGCCGCGGACACCGCCGCGGCGACCTGGTCCCGGACCCGCTCGGCCGCCTGCTCGTAGCCCGCGTCGTCCAGGTCCCCCCGGGCCACCAGGGCGGCCCGGAGCCGCTCGATCGGGTCCCGGTGACGCTCCCACCAGGCGACCTCCTCGGCGGTGCGGTACTGACCGCGCTCACCGATGTCGTGCCCGAGATGCCGGTAGGTCAGGGCCTCGATGAACGTCGGGCCGCCGCCGGACCGGGCCAGCGCCACCGCGTCGGCCGCGGCCTGGTGCACGGCCGCGACGTCCTGGCCGTTGACCTGCACGGCGGGCAGGCCGAACCCGGCGGCCCGCCCGGCGATGGACTCACCCGCCATCGCGACACTGATCGGGGTCTCCACCGCGTACCCGTTGTTCTCGCAGACGACCAGCAGCGGCAGGTGCCAGGCCGCGGCGAGGTTGACGAACTCCCACACCCGGCCGGTGTTGGCCCCGCCGTCGCCGAAGAACCCGGCCGCGACCCGCGGCTCGTCCCGGTAGGACTGGGCGAGGGCGGCGCCGAGGGCCAGCCCGACCCCGGCCCCGACGATGCCGTTCGACCCGAAGAAGCCGACGCCGAAGTCAGCCAGGTGCATGTGACCGCCGCGGCCTCCGGAGGAGCCAGTCCGCTTGCCGAACAGCTCGGCCATCATGAGCGCCGGATCCATCCCCTTGGCCAGCGCGACGTGGTGGCTGCGGTGCGGCGCGGCGGCCACGTCGTCCGGGCGGAGCACCGAGCCGACCCCGACGGCGACCGCCTCGTGGCCGATGGCCGAGTGCATGCCGCCCGGGATGGTGCCCGCCGCGGCCAGCGGGCCGGCGGTGGACTCGAACTCGCGGATCAGCAGCATCCGCTCCAGCCAGCCGGCCGCCTCGGCGGAGGACGTCTCGCCCAGGTCGATGCCGGTACCGGGCAGCGCCTCGGTGATGTCCGTGTGGGCTCTCACCCGCCATCCACCTCGATCCAGGTCAGTACGGTCCCGGTGGGGATCTCGACGTCGATGTCGACGAGATGCGGTCCCAGGACGCCCGTGGCCGGGCTCTCCAGGGTGACCTCGGCCTTGGCCGTCTCGATGTTGACCACGGGCTCCCCTTCGGCCACCCGCTCGCCGGGCTGGTGCAGCCAGCGCAGCACCACGCTCTCGGTGTCGGCCATGCCGTAGGCCGGCACCGTCAGTTCCACTCTCGACATGCTGCTCCTTATTCGCCGATCGTGCCGCCGGCGTTGAGGGCCAGGTTGCCGCCGTCCACCGGCAGGACGACGCCGGTAATCATCGCGGCCGCGTCGGAGGCCAGGAAGGCCACGGCCGCGGCCACCTCGGCGGGCTCCACCAGCCGGCCCAGCGGGATGCCGCCCAGGAAGGTGTCGATCAGCCGCCCCTCGGCGCTGGGACTCGCGCTGAGCGCCCGGAGCCCGTCGGTGGCGATCTGGCACGGGGCGACCGCGTTGACCCGGATGCCCCGCGGGGCCCAGGCCACGGCCAGCTCCCGGGTCAGCTGCTCGACACCGCCCTTGGACACGCCGTACACGAAGTTGCCCCGGCCGAGCGAGGTGCTCCCGCCGATGGAGCTGACGTTCACCACCGTCCCGTGCGCCACGGTCCCCTGCACCACGGGTCCCTTGCGCCACGGGCCCGTCCGCCGGGCGCTGCGGATCGGCCGCCGCGAGGAGCTGCTCGGCGAAACGCCGGGCGCAGAGGAAGTAGCCGGCCAGGTTGACGGCCATGGTGTGCGCCCAGACCTCGTCGGTGACCTCCAGGCTGGCCCCGCGCGGATTGATCCCCGCGTTGTTCACCAGGATGTCGGCCGGCCCGGAGCCGGCCACCTGCTCGAAGGCGGCGGCGATGCTGCCCGGGTCCGCGACGTCGCAGCTGATCGCGTCGGCGCGGCCGCCCGCGTCGCGGATCTGGGCCACGGTCTGCGCCGCGCCGGCCTCGTTGACGTCCAGCACGCTGACCCGCGCCCCCACCCCGGCCAGCGTGTGCGCGACAGCCCGGCCGAGACCGCTGGCCGCGCCGGTCACCGCCGCGTGCCGTCCCGCCAGGTCGACCAGGGGCCCGGTCATGCCGAGGGCTCGGGCGCCGCGATGACCGGCACGTTGACCGGCGAACGGGCCGGCTGGCCAGACAGCACCCGCTGCACGTCCTCGCACGCCCGGACCACCACGTCCCGCTGGGCTTCCTGGGAGTACCACGCCGTGTGGGGCGTAATCAGGATTCTGGGGTCGTGCAGCAGGGGGTCGTCGCTGGGCGGTGGCTCGTGGGCCAGCACGTCGAGCGCGGCCCCGGCGATCTCCCCGGACCGGACGGCCGCGGCCAGCGCGGCCTCGTCCACCAGCCCGCCGCGGGCGGTGTTGATGAGCACGGCCGACGGTTTCATGGCGCTCAGCGCCGCAGCCGTCGATCAGGTGGACAGACTCCGGCGTGAGCGGGACGTGCAGGGACAGATAGTCCGACTCGCCCAGCAGGGTGGCCCAGTCGACGGGCTCCGCCCCGGCCGCCGCGATGTCCGCCGCGGGCCTGAACGGGTCGCAGACCAGCACCCGGAGCCCGAGGCCGAGCGCCTTGACCCCGGTCGCCTGGCCGATCCGGCCGAATCCGGCCAGGCCGAGCGTCTGGTCCCGGAGCCGGCGGATGGTCCCGGCGCCGACCGAGTCCCACTGGCCGGCCCGGACCAGGTCCAGGTACTGCGGCAGCCGCCGGGCGGAGGCCAGCAGCAGCGCGATGGCATGCGTTGACACCTCGTCCACCGAGTAGTCGGCGACGTTGGTGACCAGGACGCCGCGCCGGGCCGCCGCGTCCAGGTCGATGCTGTCCAGCCCGGTGCCGACCCTGGCGACGAGCTTGCAGGCGGGCATCGCGGCCAGCGTCGCGTCGGTGATCTCCTGGACGGTGACCAGTATCGCGGCGGCGTCGGCCAGCTCCTCGCCGAGGGGAACCGGGATGCCACTGGTGTGACGGACCTGATAACCCATCCCCTCCAGCAGGTCCGTCTCCAGCGTCGTCTGCGCGCGCTGGCCATAGGCGATGACCACGGTGGGCATGGCTAGCGCACCGCCGGGGTGCAGTAACTACCGAGTCGCATCGTTTCTCGCGATCATGATCGTCAGAGGGGTATTCGCTTGCTGGCAGCCAGCGGGGCAGGGATGGGACTGCTGGTATCCGCACCGTCGGACGGCTCGGACTTGGAGTTGAGGTAGCTCTGCAGGATCCGCTCGTACGCGAACGAGATGTGCTCCGTGATCATCCCGGCGGCCGCGTGCTCGTCCCCGGACCTGATGACCTTGAGGATCTCGGCATGTCCCTTCACCGTCCCATCGCGCCAGTCGGGGCTGGCCACGTTGCGGGACAGCATGAACCAGTAGGTGGGCAGCCTGATCTGCTCCCAGGCGTTGGACAGGCGCTGGTGGTGGGCGGCGTGGTAGATGGTGTCGTGGAACTCCACGTCCAGGCGGGCCGCGTCGCGCTCGGTGATCCGCCTGGAGAACGCGGACGTCATCTCGGCCAGGCTCGCGTCCATCTCGGCCAGGTCCTCAGCGTCGCCGCGCTGGATGGCCAGGGTGATCGCCATCGGCTCCAGCGCGGACCGGAGGGTGTAGATCTCCTGCAGGTCGTTGCGGGTGAGCTCGACCACGGAGACGCCCCGGTTCCGCGACGACCGGACCAGCCCTTCGCGTTCCAGCAGGATGAAAGCGTCCCGTACCGGCCCGCGGCTCACCTCCAGCCGCGCGCTGAGCTCCTCTTCCCGCAGGCGCTGGCCGGGGCTCAGCTCCCCGTGCAGGATCGCCTCGCGGAGTCGCTCCGCTACGTCCTCGCCCAGGCTCTTACGGCTGGCCGGCGTGAGCGCCGACGGCACCTTCCTGATCCGCCTCGGTGGCATGGTTCACTCCTCATTCGCCGACAATCGTCAACGAATTATCACCAGCAGGCACGCTGGCCACTCAGCTCACCGGCGTCATTGCACAATGTTGACAGTCTCCAATTAACCTGAGCGCAAGTCAACATAGAGTCGCCGTCGCGGCAGTGTCAAGCCTCGTCTCCCGATCAGCCCCGCCAGGCTGGCCCCGCAGCCCCCGCTCTGACCCGCGCCCCCCGCCGTACCCGTCTGGGCTGCGTGATCCGGCCGGGACGGGCGGGGCCGCAGGCCCTCAGGTCACGTTCCGGCCGCCAATCGGGCCACGAGCTATAACAACAGATATTCGTTTATCGTAAGTTGTTGACAGAATACGCCGAACTGGCCGAGTATGCGACCACCGGCTCCGCACTGGGAGAGCACGATGCAGCATGTGGGTTCTCCGCCACTCCGCCAGGCGGCCTTAGCACCGCACGGGCAGGGCACCGGCGCCCGAGCCACGTCCGATCCAGCGCACAGTCGCACAACATGGGCAGCTATGTCGCTTTTGGGCGATTTTCATCTGACCGTCGTCAGCGGTCAGCGTCATCACTGGCAAGGAGGGAAAGTGCGCCTAAGATACTTGGCCGCAGCGTGCGCGGCGATCGGCTTGTTGGTGAGCGCGTGCGGCGGATCGTCGTCGTCGGGATCATCCGGGAGCGGCTCGGCCTCGGTGGCTAAGCAGATCACCATCTGGACCACCAACGCGGACTTCTGGACCTACCAGTCGTCCCACCTGGCCCCGTTCACCAAGGCGACGGGGATCAAGGTGACGGTGAACGCCATCCCGGAAGCCGGCATCCTGGACAAGGAGACGATCGCCCAGCGCGCCAAGTCCGGCGCGTTCGCGATGTATGAGGGACCGACGTCCCTGATCAGCCAGGACGTCGGGCTGCTGGGCGGCGTGCCGCTGAAGCCGCTGGTCGCCAACAAGAAGCTCGCGGTGAGCGGGTTCAACCTGAACGACATGTCCGAGCTGGGCAACTGCTCGCTGAACGGCACCCTGTACTGCCTGCCGCAGTTCGTGGACGGCGCGATCCTGGCCTACAACAAGAAGCTGCTCAAGCAGGCCGGGATCAGCACTCCCCCGACGACCTGGCCGCAGATCCTGGCCGACGCGAACGCCGTCACCCAGAAGACCGGCACGCCCGGCTTCTGCACCCGGGGCAGCGAGGCCGGCGCCGCCATCGCCACCTTCCACTTCGGCGAGGCGTACTACATCCCCTACAGCGCCAGCAACAAAGGGTTCATGGTCGGGCCGAAGTGGAACTCACTGCTCGACTCCCCGGGCGCGCTCAAGTGGGCCACGCTCTACCAGCAGCTGATGACCAAGGACGCCCCCAAGGGCGTCGGAGCCTTCACGGCCGTCAACTGCGTGAACGACTTCGACCAGGGCAAGGTGGCCATGGACTACGACGGGATCACCACCTTCACCGGCCATGAGTTCACCCCCGCGGCGGGCTCGCCCATCGCAGGCGTGGTCGGTTTCCAGGCCCCGCAGTGCCTGACCGCCAACCCGTGCATGCCGCTCGGCCCCTGGGGCATGTTCATCAACCCCAACGTCCCCCAGGACCAGCAGAACGCAGCCTGGAAGCTGATGCAGTACCTGTCCACTCCGGCGTTCAACAAGGCCGAGATCCTGGCCCGGGACGAGCCGGGGCTCGCGGTCGACAAGTCGGTGGCGAGCTCGGACATCAAGGGTGTGCCCAGCGACTACCTGCAGGCCCTGTCCTACGTCGCCGCACACGCCGAGCCGGCTCCGTTCCCGCCCTCCACGGCCTTCAACCAGAGTCAGCAGGACGAGGAGATCGCGATCTCGCAGCTCATCAACGGGACCGCGGTGGCCAAGGCGATGACGTTCGCCGCCAACGGGCAGAACGCCGTGTTCAAGCAGGCGGGCCTACAGAAGTAGGCAGACCGTCGGCGCAGTCGCGGCCGGGGCTGGCTTCCGGCAGGAGCCAGCCCCGGCCGCCGGCCCGGACCGTCCGCAGCGGCGTCGGCCGGGCCCCGACCCGAGGGGGCAACCATGAGCAGGCAGCTTGGCCTGGAAGGCGCGGGCCCCCAGCCCGAATTGCTCGGCCCGTCCGGCCAGCCTGGCGCCGGGCCCGCCGGCCGCCGGGGACCGGGCCGCCCCGGACCGGCCCGTCAGGTCGCCCTGCGGACCTGGAGCGCCTTCGACCGCAAGTTCTTCCGGATCGCGGTCATCCCCGCGTTCCTGGCCGTGTTCGTGGTCACCGTGATCCCGTTCCTGGCCGGCTTCGGGCTCAGCTTCTCCAGCCTGAACAGCGTCAACAACCACATCTTCCCGCCCACCCTGGCCAACTACAAAACGATCCTCACCGATCCGGTGACGCACACGGTCCTGCTCAACACCGTGGTCTACGTCGTGGCCGCGGTGGTGCTCGAGACCGGTTTCGGGCTCCTGCTGGCCGTGCTGCTGGCCAGCAAGCATCGCTTCGTCACCGGCTTCCGGGTCATCTTCCTGCTCCCGCTGACCGTGGCCAGCGTGGCCGCGGCCATCAGCTGGGCCGCCCTGCTGAACACCTCGCAGGGCTGGATCAACTACTACCTGGGGCTGCTGCACCTGCCCCAGCCGAACTGGCTGGCCTCCTCCGCCGCGGCCATGCCCTCGGTGATCATCACCGACATGTGGAGCGGGGTCCCGGTCGTCGCCGTGATCGTGCTGGCCGCCCTGATCGGGGCCCCGCGCGACCCGATCGAGGCCGCGATGGTCGACGGCGCCGGGCCCTGGAACCGGTTCCGGTACATCACGTTCCCGGCCATCATGCCCGCCCTGGTGCTGGCGGCCCTGCTGCGCACCGTGGCCGCGTTCCAGCAGTTCGCCCTCTTCGAGGTCCTGACCGGGGGCGGCCCGGGCCTGAGCACCACCGTGATCAATTTCTACGTCTACCAGCAGACCATCGTGTACGGGAACGTCGGCTACGGGGCTGCGCTCGGGGTGCTGCTGGTGGTCATCATGGCGGTGCCCCTGCTGCTCCTGTTCGCGCTCATGCGCCGGCGCTGACGGGAGAACGCAGGCCGATGAACCGCACAACGAGGAGATGATTCAAACGGCAGCAACGGTGGATCAGCCGGTCCGGCCGCGACCGCGGTTCGTGCAGCGGCACGGCGGCCTGGTCGTCACGCTCGTCCTGCTGGTGCTCGGCGCGATATTCGTCCTGTTGCCCTTGTACTGGCTGGTGTCAACGGCCTTCAAGGGCGGGAACGACGCCTTCGCCCTGCCGCCCAGATACGTCGCCCGGCCCACGCTGTCGGCCTTCAAGGTGATCCTCGGCGGCCAGTTCGCCCACTACGTCCTGAACTCGGTCATCGTGGCCATCGCTTCGACCGCGGTCGCCCTGCTCCTCGGGGTACCCGCGGGCTACGCCTTCTCGCGCTCGCCGATCCGCGGGGCCAGGGTGTTCAACACCTGGTTCGTGCTGGCCTACGTCGCGCCGCCGGTCGTCTTCATCATCCCGCTGTACATCATGTACCAGCATCTGCACCTGCTCGATACCTATCTGGGGCTGGTCCTGGCCTACGAGACCGGGCTGCTGCCGTTCACCATCTGGCTGATGCGGGTCTACTTCAACGAGGTCCCCCGCGAGCTTGACGAGGCGGCCTGGATCGATGGCTGCAGCAAGATGCGGGCCCTGTGGAAGGTCGTGCTGCCCACCGTGTGGCCGGGGCTGACCACGGTCGGCCTGCTGGTCGGCCTGGCGTCGTGGGGAGAGTACTTCGGGGCCCTGATCCTGACCGGGCCGCACACTGAGACCGCCCCGGTCGCGGTCGAGGGTTACATCGGCACGACGTTCGCCAACTGGAACGAACTGGCCGCCGCGGGCGTGGTGCTCGTGGTTCCCGCCCTGCTCGCCACCGTCCTGGTGCAGCGCGGTTTCGTTCGCGGCCTGACCTTCGGCGCCGTGAAGCAGTAACGCGACCAGCCTCAGGAGGATGCACACGATGGACTTTCCCAGCGGCGTGTTCCCGCCCATGCTCACTCCCTTCAGCAACGGCGAGGTAGACACCGCGAAAGCGGCTCGTTACGCCAAAGGGCTGCTGGCCGACGGGGCCCATGGACTGGTCGTGGCGGGCAGCGCCGGTGAGTTCATCGCCATGGACGTGCCCGAGCGCCAGCAGCTCAGCGAGGCGGTACTGGGGGCTGTCGGCGGCAGCGCGCCGGTGATCGTCTGTGTCGCGGCCTACCGGACCGAGCACTGCGTCGCGCTGGCCCGGCACGCGCAGGCGGCGGGGGCGACGGCGATCATGGTGTCCGCGCCGTACTACATGGGCGCGCACGTCAACGCGGTGTGGCGGCATCTGGCCAGCGTGCGCGACGCCGTCAGCGTGCCGGTCATGCTGTATCACGTACCGGCCACCACGAACGTCGAGCTGTCCCTGGAGGTGCTCCGGGAACTGGTCAACGCCGACGTCATTCACGCGGTCAAGCAGTCCTTCTACGACGCGTACCACACCCGGGACGCGAAGATCGCCCTCGGCGACGACGCGGCGGTGTACTGCGGCCACGACGGCAGCGCGCTGGAATGCCTGCTGATGGGCGCGGACGGGTGGATTTCCGCGCTGCCCGCGCTCTACCCGTCCCTGGCGCGGCGGCTCTGGGATGGCGTGGCGGCGGGCGAGCCCGTCAGCGCGCTGCGCGACCAGTGGTTCCGGCTGCTCCCGCTGGTGAAGATTATCTTCGACCCGGCCTGGCGGGACGACCGCGGCGCGCCGCACTGGCTGGAGCTGATGCACGCCGCCGCCGGCATCCTGGGCCAGGACGTGGGCCTCCCCCGGGCCCCCTTCGCCGCGCTGGCCGGGGCGGACCGGGACCGCCTGGCCGGGATCCTGTCCGCGATTAGCGCGGCCGCCTAAGGGTGCGCGCGCTGGCCCGTCATCGCTGGCCCGGCGCGTGCTGGCCCGTAGCTCCGCGGCCGCCGCAAAGTCGCGGGACGAGAAGCCGGTCGAACTCATGGGCGCGAAGCGGGGGCGAGAAGTAGAACCCCTGCGCTATCTGGCAGCCGAGCATCTTGAGCCCGGCGACCTGGCTCCTGGTCTCCACACCCTCGGCGACCGTGGCGATGCCCATGGCGTTGGCCAGGTCGATGACGGCCCGGACGATGGCCGAGTCCACCGGGCTCTCGGCCACGCCCTGGACGAACGCGCGATCCACTTTCACCTCGTGGACCGGGAACTGCTTGAGGTATGCGAGTGAGGAGTGGCCGGTGCCGAAGTCGTCGATGGCCAGGCGCACACCGAGCCGGTTCAGCTTCTTCATGATCTCCCGGGCACCGGAAATGTCCGCCATGACCATGCTCTCGGTGATCTCGAAGATGAGCAGCTCCGAGGGCAGCCCGGTGTCATTCAGGACCCCGGCCACCTGGGCCAGCAGACCGCTCTCCTGAAACTGGCGAGGCGAGAGGTTGATGCTGATCGGCAGGTCCACGCCCAGCCGGTCACGCATCGAGCACAGCTGCTGGCACGCCTGGTCAAGGACGTAACGCCCCAGCGGCAGGACCAGCCCGGTCTCCTCGGCCACCGGGATGAACTTCACCGGGCTGATCAGGCCGCGGGTCGGGTGATGCCAGCGCACCAGCGCCTCAGCGCCCACGATGCGTTCCTCGCTGAGCGAGTAGAAGGGCTGGTAGTACACCTCGAGCTCGTGCCGCTCGATCCCCTTGCGCAGATCCGCCTCCATCTGCAGCCGTTCCGACGAGCGGGTGCCCATGGACGTCTGGTCGAACACCCGGTAGGTGCCGCCGCCGGTCTTGGCCTTGGCCTCGTACATGGCCACGTCGGCGTTGCGGAGCACGTCGTCAGCGCTCTTGCCTGGCTCGGTCAGGGCGATGCCGACCGAAACGCTGGCGACGAGCTCGTGACCGTCGCTGAGCGCGATGGGCTGCTGGACGGCGGCACAGATCCGCCGGGCGGCGGCGACGGCCACCTCCACTCCGGCCACGTCCTCCAGCAGCACCACGAACTCGTCCCCGCCGAATCGGGCCAGCAGATCGTTGCTGCGCACCCCGGCCTTGAGCCGGGCCCCGATCGCGACGAGGAACCCGTCCCCGGTCACGTGGCCGAGGCTGTCGTTGATGCTCTTGAAGCGGTCCACGTCGACGAAGATGAGGGCGTGCGTCTTCCGGTCCAGCACCGAACGCCGGAGCGCCTGATCCAGCCGCTCGACCAGCAGCCGGCGATTGGCCAGGCCGGTGAGGCTGTCGTAGCAGGCGTGGTGGTGGAGCTCGTCCTCGAAGGCCTTGCGCTCGGTGATGTCGCGGAAGGTGATCACCGCGCCGGACGGCGTGCCGTCACCCAGGACGGCCGACGCCGTGTAGGCGACGGGGACGGTCCCGCCGTTCTTGCCGCGGAAGCGCGCGTCGTCCTCCCGGATCGACCCGGCCCGTTCGCATGGCTTCGCGGGCCGGCTCGAGCAGGAAAGCGGGGGCCATCGGGGCACCGCCGGTCGCCGGATCGCCGATCCCGATGCCGGGCGACGGTAGCTCCACGAGGTCGGCCGCGGCGGGGTTGACGAAGATCAGTTCCCCGGCCGCGTCGATGGCGCAGACGCCTTCCCCGATGTTGAGCGTGATCGAGGAGAGCCGCTCCCGTTCGACGTGGACCTGCTGGTACAGCTCGGCGTTGCTCAGCGCACCGCTGCCCACGGCGGCCAGGGCCTGCAGCAAGCCCTGGTCGGCCTCGTCGAACGGCTCGTCGCGCCGCCGTCCGGACGCGACCAGCCACTGCCGCCGGCCGGCCACGGTCATCGGCGCGGCCAGCTGGTCAGCGGCGGGTGTCTCGCGAGGTCAGGAAGGCCCCGGGGCTGCGCAGCAGCCGCCGTACGGCGTCGCGGATCGTCTCCAGCACGGCCTGCTCGCGCAGGCCCCGGTTGGCCTCCAGGGTGACCTCGTACAGTCCCTTCATCCGGCCCCGGTCGTGCAGCGCCGCGAACCGGGCACTGATCAGCTGGCGCTGCAGGACCAGCGCCGGGACCGCGAGCGCCACGGCCCACGGGTGGGCCTGGATCGCCAGGGCCAGGATCACGCCCGCCAGTGCTCCCGCGCCGGTCAGCGTGGCCTGGATCGGCAGGTCGTTGAGTGAACTCACGCCAGGTCGTGCCCATCGAGATGACCACGCCGGCATCAGGCAGCTGTTGACGGCGAAGTACACGCCCACGCCCGAGCACGAGGGCGGCGACTTCGGCCGCGGAGAGGGACGCCGAGGGAAGCGCGACGGCCCGGCTGGCCGCCAGGCCCAGACCTGCCGCGACCAGCACCTGGCCGGTGTTGAAAGCCGACTTGACGAACGACCGCCTGCGGGCGGCCTGCGCCACGACGAAGGCCAGCGCCAGGGTGGCCAGGGTGAGCAGCGGGGGCACGAGCAGGGCGAGGATGACGAAGAACGTGTCGTCCGTGTTGAAGGCCTCGGATTCGCCGCTCCCGGTACACCACCACCGGCCAGAGCCAGCTGGCCAGGGCGAGGACGCCCATCGCGGCCGCGACGATCCACTCGATCCCGCTGGCCGGTCCATGCCTGAGTGACGCCACCCGGCCACGGCCAGGGTACACACGCCCCCCGCCGACCGCGGCGGCGATGATGGCCCAGGTAACGCGGGGTATCTTCATGGTCGCGGCAGCCGGGCTGGTCACTGCCACGCTGAGCTGTCCCAGGCGGCACCGGCCCAGGCCGCTCCGTTCCAGGCCGAGCCCGCCCAGCCGGCCTCGTTCCAGGCCCGGCTGGACCAGTCCTCGCCGTTCCACGCCGCCCCGGCCCAGGCGCCGTCGTTCCAGGCCCGGCTGGTCCAGGTCCAGCCGTTCCAGTCCGGCGCCGTCCCACGCCCAGCCGTCCCAGTCTCCGCCGCCGTCCGGGGCCTGGTTCCAGGCTGACCCCCGACCACAGGCTCGCGTTCCAGGTGTCGGCGGAGCCGTTGGGCGACAGCGGAATCGTGGCGCCCAGCACGGCGCCGATCAGGCCGGTGGCTGACTGGTTGCAGGTTCATCGGGCCCGCGGTAGCGGCCGCGTAGGCATCCAGGGCGCCGTGGCCGTCCACGAAGGGGTTCCCGACCGGGCCAGGAGTGGTGGTGCCGAGCAGGCGCGCCTTCACCTGGTTGGGGGTGAGCCCCGGGTTGTCCGCCAGCACCAGCGCCGCCGCCCCGCTGGTGATCGCGGCGCTGAACGAGGTGCCCGAGCCCACGAAGTTGGCCGAGCCGACCTGGGCCGAGGGGTACTGGGTGTCGATGGTCGAGCCGGGTGCGGCCAGGCTGACCACGGACCGGCCCGACGTGACCAGGTCGGGCTTGGCCCAGCCGTCCGCCGTGGTCGGCCCGACGCTGCTGAAGTTGGCCATCTCGTCGTCCGCCGGGGACGGCGTGGCCATGTCGTCCAGGGCGCCGGCGGTGATGACCATCGGGTCGTCGCCCGGGGGACAGGATGGTGCCGTTGAACGGCCCGGCGTTGCCCGCCGAGGTCACCACCGTGATGCCGGCGTTCCACACCGCCTGGACGGCCTGGTCCAGCGGGTTGACGACCGTGGACTGGCTGGACTGGTACCCCAGGGAGAGGTTGAGGACCCGGATGCCGTAGAGGGCCTCGTGATCCACGGCCCACTGCAGGCCCGTGATCAGCGTGCTCAGGTGGGTGAGGCCGGTCAGCCCGGCCACCTTGATCGACACCAGCCTGGCTCCCGGGGCTTCGCCCGAGTACTGGCCGTTCGACGAGGCGCCGTCGCCGGCGATCAGCCCGGCCACGAACGTGCCGTGCCCGTAGCTGTCCTGGAACGGGTTGTTCCCGCCGGTCAGGTCCACCCCGCCGATCAGGCGTCCGGAGAAGTCAGGCAGGTTGTCGATGCCCGTGTCCAGCACGGCCACGGTGACTCCCTGGCCGGTGTCGCCCTGGGACGCCAGCTGATCTGCCCCGGTCTCCTGGAGGAACACGTCCGAGGGGGTGTGCGGCCCGGTCGACTCCGGCACGGACTGCACGTTCACCGTGGCGTCCGGGGTCACGGTGATGCCGGGGAGCGCGTCCAGCACCGGCTCGAGGGCCGCCGGGATCAGCGCCACGACCCCGTTGATGAGGTGGAACGTGGACAGGATGGTGCCGCCCAGCCCCAGCACCGCGCTGACCGGGCTGAGCAGCCCGGTCGCGGTCACGATGACGGTCTCTTGCGGGCTCGCGGACGCGGCCGGGGCAGCGGTCACCGACGTTCCCGCTAAGGTCGCTGCTAGGATCGCGGCCGTAGCGGCCATCCGCCCCCTCGTCCGGGGGGCGCGCCGCGTCCGGGACCTGACACCTGCGCCGAATGAGACATAATGCCACATTTGGCCACCCCTCCCCTTGGCGCCTTTTGATCCACCTACGGTACGCAGGCCGGCCCCGATTTGGGGGGGAATTGGCATACACAAATTGCGATTCTGGCTATTGTCATCCAATTCAATGGAAATTAGTAGTCAGGCAAACTCCGAATATCATTAGTAATTCCCGGGAGAATTACCCCGGAATATAGGGAAATAACCCATATGCGCGTCAGGCTCGGCCGTGAGCTGGGCGGATGACCGTCGGCTGCGCGGCGACCACCGGCTGCGGGCCGGCGACCGTCAGTGCATCTGCTGGCCGCCGCTCACGTTGAGGGCCTCGCCGGTGATGTTGGCGGCCAGGTCGGACGCGAGGTAGGCACACGCGTGGCCGATATCCTCGGCGGACTGCGGACGGCCGAGCGGGATACCGGACAGGAAGGCCTGCCAGCCAGTTTCCCCGTCCAGCTGGCGCAAGATCCCCGTGTCGGGATCGTCCCACAGCGGCGTGCGTACCACTCCCGGGCAGACCGCGTTGACCGTCACGTGCCGCCCCGCCACTTCCTTGGCCAGCGCCTGGGTGAGCCCGATCACGCCGAACTTTGTCGCGCAGTAGTGCGCCAGGTTCGGCAGCCCCTCCTTGCCGGCCATAGAGGAAATGTTGATGATCCGGCCCGAGCCGCGCCGCAGCAGTTAGCCGCCCAGCATGTCCAGCCCCAGGTCGAGCGCGGGACTCGAGTGGGTGAGAGCGCCGACGGCCACGAAATCGACGCCGGTCTCCGCGACCGCCCGGGCCTCCTCCAGCCGTAGCCGTCCGCTGGCTTCCAGCCGGGTCCCGGGGTACCGGCCGGCCAGGGCCACGGCGGCGCGCAGCCCGGCGAGCCCCATGTTGTCGAGCAGGATGAGCGCGGCGCCGGCGTCCAGGGCCTCACGGACCTGGACCAGCGTGTCGCACTCCACCTCCAGCGGCACGTCGGGCGCGGCGGCGCGCACGGCCGCGATCGCCGCGCCGACGCCGCCGGCCGCCACCACGTGGTTGTCTTTGATCAGCGCGGCGTCGCCGAGTCCCATCCGGTGGTTCTGCCCGCCACCGCACCGCACGGCGTACTTCTCCAGCTGGCGCAGCCCCGGCGTGGTCTTGCGGGTGTCACGGACAGCGCATCGGGTGCCGGCCAGGGCGTCCGCCCACGCCCGGGTGGCCGTGGCGACGCCCGACAGGTGGGTCAGGAAGTTGAGCAGGGTCCGTTCCGCGCCGAGCAGTTCGCGGAGCGGGGCCGCGATCCGCAGCACCTCGCTCCCCTCGCCGATCCGGTCCCCGTCCGCGCGCCGCGGCTGAGCGGCCTCCGGCGCGAGGCCGGCCGCGTCGAGCACGGCCAGGGCGACCGGGAGGCCGGCCAGCACGCCGGGCTGCCGGGCCACGACCCCGGCCACGGCCTGGGCGCCCGGCGCCGCGGTCGCGGCCGAGGTGATGTCGGGACCGTAGCGGAGGTCCTCGTCGAGCGCGCCGCGCACCAGCCGCCCGATGTCCCCCGGGTCCAGTCCCGC
This sequence comes from uncultured Actinomycetes bacterium, assembly GCA_963844695.1. GTDB lineage: Bacteria > Actinomycetota > Actinomycetes > Streptosporangiales > Streptosporangiaceae > RYN-230. Next base: position 232,977 of record CAWJPL010000002.1, on the reverse strand, counting down.
GGCCAGCAAACGCCCGGTCACGTCCACGTCCCCGGTCATGTATCACGTCCCCCGTCATGTCCACGTCCCCGGTCATGCGACGGCTCCCACCCCGGCCTGGACGGCCCCGGCCGCCCACCGCTGGCCGTCCGCCGCGCGGACCACGGTGTGCCAGGCCGGGCCGGCCGGCGCGACCGGCGGGGCATCGCGCCACCGGTGGCATCCCCGGCTCTCCGTGCGGGCCAGGGCGGCCGTCGTGACCAGGACCGAGACCACGTGCAGGTTGGTCGCCTCGACGGTGGCCAGGTCCAGCCGCCCGGCGGCGGGCCGGGCCGCGCCAGCGTCTGCCGGAGGCCTTCCAGGCCTTCGTGATCACGGACCACCCCGGCGTGCCGGGACATGGCCGCGGCCAGGACCGGCCGGGCGGCGGGGTTCGCCCCCGGGCCGGCCGGAGGCAGCCGCAGCCGGGCCGGCGGCTCCGGCAGATCCCGCCCCAGCAGTTCCCCGGTGCGCCGTCCGGTGATCAGGGCCTCGGTCAGGGAGTTGGAGGCCAGCCGGTTGGCCCCGTGCACCCCGGTCGAGGCGGCCTCCCCCACCGCGTACAGCCCGCGGACCGAGGTCCGCCCGTCCAGGCCGGCCCGGATGCCGCCGCAGGCGTAGTGCGCGCCGGGCGCGACCGGGATCGGCTCGGCCGCCGGGTCGATCCCGCGCGCCCGGCACAGCCGGACCACCGTGGGGAAGTCCCGGTCCAGCACGGCGCGGCCCACCGTGGTGGCGTCCAGCCAGAGATGGTCGTCCGGCGCCGTCTGCGCCCTGCTGGCCGCAGCCCTGCTGGCCGCCACTGGGCCATCCGCTGCTGCATGGCCGCCGCCACGACGTCCCGCGGGGCCAGGTCGCCGAGCGGATGGCGGCCGGCCATGACCGGCCGGCCCGCCGCGTCCACCAGCACCGCGCCGGCTCCGCGCAGGGCCTCGGTGATGAGCGGGCACTGACCGCGGGCGCCGTCCTGCCACAGCACCGTCGGATGGAATTGCACGAACTCGACGTCCCGCAGTTCCGCGCCGGCCCGGGCGGCCAGCGCCAGGCCGTCGCCGGTCAGCCCGGCTGGGTTGGTGGTGGTCGCGTAGGCCTGGCCGAAGCCGCCGGTGGCCAGCACGACCGCGGCCGCGGTCACCGTGCCGACCCGCAGCACCCCGTCCTGGCCGGCGATTCCGGCCACGACCCCGCCGACCCCGCCGCGGTCGCCGGTCAGGGCGTCCAGCACGACACAGTGGGTCAGGACCTGGACCCGGCTGGCCAGCAGGGCGGCACGCAGGACCCGGTGCACCTCCGCGCCGATCGCGTCGCCCCCGGCGCTGACGATCCGGCTGCGGCTGTGCCCGCCCTCCAGGTGCAGCGCGGTGCGTTCCAGCCGGGCCCCGCGGGCGGCCAGCCGGGCGATCTCGCCGGGCGCCTCGGCGACCAGCGCCGCCACCGCCGCCGGGTCGCACAGGCCCGCGCCCGCGTCGAGCGTGTCCCGCTGATGCAGCGCCGGGGTGTCCCCCGGGCCGATGGCGGCGGCCAGGCCCCCCTGGGCCAGCGGCGTCGCGCCGCCGCCGATCCCGTCCTTGCTGAGCAGCAGCACGCGGCGGCCGTGACTGGCCGCGGTCAGCGCGGCGGTGAGGCCGGCGGCCCCGGAGCCCAGCACCACCACGTCCGTGTCGAGGGCCCAGCGCAGCGGCGAACAGGGCAGCCGGCGCAGCTCCGCGCCGGTCACCGTGGCGGTCGACTGGCGAGCCACTGGTCACCGGGCCAGGCTCCGGAGCCGGTCACCGGACCCTCGTCCCGGCCGGCGCGGGCGAGGCCCCCGCCGTGATCATCGCCTGGACCGCCCGCCGGGCCCGGTCGGCCACGCCGGGAGCGACGTTCACTTCCTCCACCCCCTCGCGCAGACAGCGCAGCAAGGCGGCCGGCGTCGTCATTTTCATATAACGGCACACCGCATCGGGGTTGACGGGTTCCCAGCGCACCGCGGGGTTGGCCCGCCGCAACTGGTGCAGCATGCCGGTCTCGGTAGCCACGAGCACGGTGGGCGCCGTGGTGGTGCGGGCGGCGGCGAGCATGCCCCCGGTGGACAGCACCCGGGTCCGGCCAGCCGGCAGGTCGCCCTCCCCCGCCTGCCACAGGGCGGCGGTCGAGCAGCCGCACTCCGGGTGGATGAACAGCTCGGCCCGCGCGTCGGCGCTCGCCTTGCGGCGCAGCTCGGCCGGGCTGATCCCGGCGTGCACGTGGCATTCGCCGAGCCAGATGTGCAGGTTGGCGCGGCCGGTGACGCGCTGGACGTAGGCCCCGAGGAACTGGTCGGGCAGGAACAGCACCTCCCGGTCCGCCGGGAGGGACGCCACGACCTGCGCCGCGTTGGCCGAGGTACAGCACAGGTCCGACTCGGCCTTGACCTCGGCGCTGGTGTTCACGTACGCGACGACCGCGGCCCCGGGGTGCTCGGCCTTCCACTCCCGGACCTGCTCCGCGGTGATCGTGTCGGCGAGCGAGCAGCCGGCCCGGGAGTCCGGGATCAGCACCGTCCGGTCCGGGGCGAGGATCTTGGCCGTCTCGGCCATGAAGTAGACCCCGGCGAACACGATGACGCTCGCCGTGCTCGCGGCGGCCAGCCGCGAGAGCCCGAGCGAGTCGCCGACGTGATCGGCGACGTCCTGGATCTCGGGCGCCTGGTAGTTGTGCGCGAGGATCACGGCGTCGCGCTGCGCGGCCAGCCGCCGGACCTCCGCCGCCCAGTCCCTCCCGGCCCGCTCCGTCCTGGCTGCCGTACCTGCCTCACCCGCCGCTGCGCTGGCCTGAGTGTCCGGTGCTGCACCCGCCGCTGTGCTGGCCTGAGCGTCCGGTGCTGCACCCGCCGCTGCGCCTGCGTCAGTCCTGGTCATGTCCGGTCCCAATCTCCCGCGGAGGTTTTAGACTGTGAGTATAAAACCTTTTCGCCTCGTAGTCTAAAACCTGATGGCCGGAAACGGGAAGGCTCAGTACCATGCGAACGTGCCAGACACGGCGAAGGCGGCCATGAGCAGGCCGCGGGCGACCACGAGCGAGGCGGCGCAGGCGAGCGAGGCGCCGCGGTTCGCCCACGAGGTGCTGGCCGTGGTCCTCCAGGTCCGCGATCAGCAGCTGAACGTCCTGCTCTGGCGCCGGGGTGCGGCGCCGTTCAAAGGGCGCTGGGCGCTGCCCGGCGGCCCGCTCGGCGCCGACGAGCGTCTCGGCACCTCCCTGGGCCGGCACCTGGCCACCAAGGTGGACCTGACCGACATCGCGTACCTGGAGCAGCTGGAGACCCGCAGCGATCCGCGGCGGGACCCGCGGGGCCGCACCCTGGCCACGGCCTACCTGGCCCTGGTGGCCACCGACGTGGACCCGCGCATCCCGCCGGACACCGCCTGGCATCCGGTCCAGGACCTGCCGCCGACCGCGTTCGACCACGGGTCCATCGCGGAGTCGGGCCGCGACCGGCTGCGCGCCAAGCTGTCCTACACCAACATCGGCTTCGCCCTGGCCCCCGAGACCTTCACGGTCGCGCAACTCCGCGACATCTACGCCGCGTCGGCCGGCCATCCGGTCTCGGCGACCAACCTGCAGCGGGTGCTGACCCGCCGGGGCGTGATCGAGGCCACGGCCGCCGCCGCCCGGCCGACCCCCATGGGCGGCAGGCCGGCCACGCTGTACCGGTTCGCGGCCCGGACCCTGGTCGTCACCAACCCCTTCGCCGCGTTCCGCCCGCCGTCCCTGTCCCCGGCAGTCACTCCGATGACGGCCACTGAACCAAGCCTCACCGGCGATGGCCGTGCTCGAGCGCCCCGTCGCCGTGGTCACCGGCGCCAACCGCGGGATCGGCCGTGACGTGGGCCGCCAGCTCGCCGGACACGGGTTCGTGGTCGTCGCCGGGCACGCGACCCTGGCCAGGGCGAGCGGAGCGCCCGCCAGCTGGACCCGGCGGGCGGCACCGTGGTCGCCCTGCGGCTGGACGTCACCGATCCGGCCACCATCGAGGCCGCGGCCCGCTGGACGGTGGAAAACCTGGGCCGCGCCGACGTGCTGGTCAACAACGCCGCCATTGCTTACGACACCTGGCAGCAGGCCCGCAATGCCGATCTGGGCGTGGTGCGCGAGGCGCTGGACACCAACCTCCTCGGCGCCTGGCAGACCACGCAGGCCTTCCTGCCGTTGCTGCGCCGCAGCCCCCACGGCCGGATCGTCAACGTGAGCAGCGAGGGCGGATCCATCTCCGAGATGACCGGGGGCACCCCCGCCTACAGCGTGTCCAAGGCGCCCTCAACGCCCTGACCAGGCTGCTGGCCGGTGAACTGCGGGCCGACCGCATCCTCGTCAACGCGGTCTGCCCCGGCTGGACCGACACAGACATGGGCCAGGGTGGCCGGCCCGTGGCCGCCGGAGCGGCCAGCGTCATGTGGGCCGCCCTGCTTCCAGACGATGGGCCGACCGGTGGTTTCTACCGGGACGGCCAGCCGCTTCCCTGGTGAGCCCGCCCGGGCCTCATGATCTCAGCCTGGGCACGTCGGCCATGAGCTGCGCGGTGTAGCGGCTGCGCGGGTCCGCGAGGACCTGGTCGACGGGCCCGGCCTCGACGATCTCGCCCTGACGCAGCACGACCGCGAACTGCGCGACGTTGCGCACCAGGGCCAGGTTGTGGGTGATGAAGAGCATGGCCAGGTGGCGCTGGGCCGCGGCGGCGCGGAGCAGTTCGACCACCACGGCCTGCACGGAGACGTCGAGGGCCGAGGTCACCTCGTCGCAGACCAGCAGGCCGGGTTCGGCGACCAGGGCGCGGGCGATCGCGACCCGCTGCCGCTCTCCGCCCGAGAGCTGGTCGGGATAGCGCGACAGGTAGCGGCCGCCGAGGGACACGTCCTCGAGCACGCTGACCACCCGGTCGGCTTGCTCGCCGCGGGGCACGCGCAGGAACCGCCAGAGCGGCTCGGCCACGATCTGGCCGACCGTCTTGCGGGGGTTGAGCGAGGTGTACGGGTTCTGGAAGACGCACTGGATCTGCTGCAGGACCGGCCCGGGCCGGTGCCGGGCGCTGGGCGCGAGCGGGGCACCCTGAAGGGTCATCTCGCCGGTCCAGTCCCGGTGCAGCCCGACGATGCAGCGGGCCAGCGTCGTCTTGCCCGAGCCAGACTCGCCGACCACGGCGACGCACGCCCGCGGCGGCACGTCCAGATCGATGCCGGAAAGGACCGGCACCGGTCCGTAATTGAACGAAAGCCCCCGAACGGAGAGCACGGGCGGGACCGGTGGCGGGCCGGCCGCGGGGACAGCCGGCCGGAGCACGGACTGGACGGCTGTGCCCGCGCTGTCCGCCTCGGGCGCCCGCAGGCAGCGCACGGTCCGCCCGGCCACCACGGCCGGTTCCGGCACCCGGGCCCGGCACGGGTCGAGCGCGAGGTGGCAGCGGGGGGCGAACGCGCACCCGGGCCCGCGGTGACCGGGCGGCGGCTGCTGCCCGGGGATGCCCGCCAGCGGGCCGCCCCGGTCCGGTCCGGGGACGGACGCGAGCAACCCCCGGGTGTAGGGGTGCAGCGGGCGGTGCAGCAGCAGGTCCGCGGGGCCGGCCTTGACGATCCGGCCGGCGTACATGACGGCGACCTCGGCGGCCAGCTCGCTGACGACGGCCAGGTCGTGGCTGACGTAGACGGCCGCCACCCCGTACCCCCGGCACAGGCTGCGGATCGTGTCGAGGATATGGCGCTGCGTCGATACGTCGAGGCCGGTGGTGGGCTCGTCCAGGACGATGAGCGAAGGCCGGCAGGCGAAGGCCATGGCCAGCGCGACGCGCTGCTGCTGGCCGCCGGAGAGCTGATGCGGGTAGCGGCGCAGCAGGGCCGGGCTGGCCTCCAGGCGTACCTCGCGCAGCACCTCCAGGATCCGTTTCCCCGGGTCACCGGCGGGGCGGGACCGGCGAGGGTACGACGCCGGTCCGGTCTGGCCGTGCACCCGCAGCGCTTCCCGGAGCTGGTAGCCGATCCGCAGCGCCGGGTTCAGCGCGGCCGCCGGGTCTTGCGGCACGTAGCTGACCCTGGCCCCGCGCACCTGGCGCAGCCGGGGCGGGCGCAGCCGCAGCAGGTCCAGGCCGTCCAGGAGGATCTCGCCGCGGCTGACGGACAGGCCCCGCCTGGTGTGCCCCAGCAGGGCCAGGGCGACCGTGGTCTTCCCGGACCCGGACTCGCCGACCAGGCCGAGTACGTCGCCGGGCCGCACTGCGAAACAGACTCCGCTCACCACGGCGGGCCCGTGACCGCCGCGGCGGACTTCCAGGTCGCGCACCTCCAGCCGGAAGGGCGGAGGTACTGCCTCGTTCAGGTCGCTCACCTGACCGGGTCCAGGTCGTCTACGAGGGCCGTTTCCTCGGGCCTGCGGTCCACGCCGAGCGCGGCCCGCCCGATGGCGTCGGTGAGCAGGTTGGTGCCGACGGTGAGCAGGGCGATCAGCGCCGCCGGGACGATCACGGCCCACGGGTTCAGGGCCAGCCCGGCCCGGTTCTCGTTGATCATGGTCCCCCAGCTGGGCGACGGGGGCGGCTGGCCGAAGCCGAGGAAGGCCAGGCCGGCCATGATGATGATCGAGTAGGTCAGCCGCAGTCCCGCCTCCACCATCAGCGGCGTGCTGAGGCTGGGCAGTATCTCCTTGGTCATCACCGCGGCCGGGCGCATCCCCTGCAACTCGGCCACCTTGACGAAGTCCCGTTCGGAGACGTCCAGGGTCGCGGACCGCAGCACCCGGGCGACGGCGGGCGCGTGGGTCAGCCCGACGGCCAGCACGATCAGCCACAGCTTGGGACCCAGGATGCTGAGCAGCAGCAGGGCGAAGACCAGCTGGGGGAAGGCCAGGATGACGTCGACGGTGCGCATGATCAGCCCGTCGGAACGCCCGCGGAGGTAGGCGGCGCTGATCCCGGCGGACGCTCCCGCGGCGACTCCGAGGACCGTCGCGGCCACCGCCATCAGCAGCAGCAGCCAGCCGCCGTCCAGGACCCGGGACAGGACGTCGCGGCCGAGGAAGTCGGCGCCGAGGAGAAACCGCCCGGAGGGCTTCCCGAACGGGAAGGTCGCCAGCGCGGTCGGCGAGTCCGGGGCCATCAGCGGGCCGAGGACCGCGACCGCCACGACGAAGCCGGCCAGCCCCAGCCCGGCCGCCCCGCGCCGGGTGCGCACGGCCGAGCCCACCGAGACCAGCCACTGGTGGCGGCGGATCCGCTCCGTGCCTGGCCCGTCAGCGGTCATCCCGGCGCGCCCTCCGTCCTACCTGGGGATCCGGTGCCGCGGCGTGACCAGCAACGCGATCACGTCGGTCACGATGTTCATGAACACGTAGAACGCGGCCAGGAACACGACGATGAACTGGATGACCGGGATGTCGCGGTTCTCGACCGCGTAGACGAGCCCCTGGCCGACGCCCGGGAAGGCGAAGACGTACTCCACCACGACCACGCCGCCCGCCAGGTACAGGAAGTTGAGCCCGATGACCTGGATGACCGGCGCCGTGGCGTTGGGCAGCGCGTGGGTTGAGCACGATGCGCCACATCGGCACGCCCTTGAGCCGCGCCATCTCCACGTAGTCAGACTCCAGGGCCTCGATCATCGCCGCCCGGGTCATCCGCTGGATATACGGCACGATCACGATGACCAGGGTGGCTACCGGCAGGATCAGCAGCTGCGGGGCGTCCCAGGCGTAGCTGCCCGGCGGCAGCAGCGACACCGCGGGCAGCAGGTGCGAGACCACCGTGGAGAACAGGATGACCAGGCCGATCGCGACCACGAACTCGGGCAGCGCGGTCACCGCCAGCGCGGCGACCGAGCTGATGTGGTCGAACCAGCCGTCCCGGCGGAGCGCGGCCAGGGCGCCGAGGGTGACGCCGACCACGGTCCCGATCAGCCCGGTGACCCCCATCAGCACCGCGGAGTTGATGAGCCGGGGCGACACGTACCCCCAGACCGGCTGCCCGTTGACCAGCGAGTGGCCGAGGTGCCCGGTGAACAGGCCGGACAACCACAGCCAGTACTGGTCCAGCAGGCCCCGGTTGAGGTGCAGGGCGGCCTCCAGCCGGTGCAGCGCCGCCGGGCTGCTGGCCGCGGTCCGGCCGAGCACGGCGTTGGCGGCGTTACCCGGCAGCACCTCGGTCGCCGCGAACACCAGCACGGACACGACACATAAGGTGAACAGCCCGGCCGCGGCCCGCCGCCCGAGAAGCCGGCGGACCGGGTGAGCCTCCCGGCCCAGCCGCCGGCGGGGCGGCGCCGGGGGCGTGGTCGTGGGCTGGGACTGGGACTGGGAACCTGCGGCCTGACCCGGCTCCGGCCGCCGAACCGCGCGGGCGTCTGCCACGTTGCCGATCCTCCGAGCCATCCTGGTGGCTAATCGATCTCTACCGTAACGGGCCGTCGCAGCCAGGACAACGAGGTGGCTCGCATGCCATTTACCGGAATCAGCCTGAATCTTACTCTTCGCGGGGATATTCTCCTCGAAACGCCACTCGAGCGGCGGGCGGCCCCGCTACCTCAGCGGGCCGCACAGACCAGGACGGTACCGTTTATCTCCGAATTATCTTAGTAAATCCGTGTCAGGCCAATGGAGCTTGGGACTGCCCATGTCAGGCTTTGATCGTGATTCCTGTGTTCACCTCGTGACGGGTGAAACTAATGTGACCAAACGGTGCCGCCTGCGTGCTTCCGGCCGCGCTGTTTCCGGGGGCTGGGCCCGCCGGAGAGCGGCCTATCCGGAAAGCCCCCGAAACTACTACGTAATTCCGTGCCGCAGAATGGCCGGCCGGGGAGGCTGCGGGCGGTGAAAGCAGCGGCGTTCTACGAGTACGGACCCGCCGAGGCGATGCAGTACGCGGATATCCCGGATCCGGTGACCGGCCCGGGGGACGTGCTGGTCCAGGTGCAGGCCTGCGGGGTCAACCACTCTGACCTGGACTCCCGCGCCGGGACTTCGCGCTGGCCGTTCGAGCTGCCCATGGTCTTGGGGGCGGAGTTCGCCGGCACGGTCGTCGGCGTGGGCGACCACAGCGGCCCGGTCCGCACCGGCGATCGCGTCACCGCATTCCAGCAGTACAGCTGCGGGCGCTGCGCCCGGTGCGCCCGGTGGCGCCCCGACCTGTGTGAGTCCTTCGAGGTGTTCGGCACCACGCGGTGGGGCGGCTACGGCGAGCTGGTCTGCGTTCCGGCCGAGGTGGTGGTCCCGCTCGAGCCCGAAGACGACCTGCTGGCCATGGCCGCCGGGCAGTGTGCGGTCAGCACCGCCTGGCACATGGTCAACCGCCTGGCCCAGGTCCGGCCGGGTGACCTGGTCCTGGTCCCCTCGGCCTCGGGCGGCGTGGCGGGTGCCCTGGTCCAGTGCGCGAAGCTGGCCGGGGCGACCGTGGTCGCGACGGCCGGCACGGAAGCCAAAGCGGCCCAGGTCTCCTCGCTCGGCGCCGACGCGATCATCGTCCGGGACGAGCGCGACCTGGCCAGGGAGCTGTTGCGGGCCACGGACGGGCGCCGCTTCGACGCCGTTCTCGACACCGTGGGCGGCCCCCTGTTCGAGGTTCACCTGTCTGTGCTCCGCGAGGAAGGCACGCTGGTCATCTGCGGCGCGCACGCGGGCGAGGTGGTGCCGCTCGATTTGATCCCCGTGTTCCGGAACGGCTGGCGCATCATTGGCTTTCGCCTGGCGCCCCCCGACGAACTAGCCACCTCACTGGACCTCATCCGGCGCGGGGCTATCAAGGTGCCCATTGCCGCCACCTTCCCCGTCAGTGACGCCGCGGCGGCGCATAGTTTCCTCGAGCGCCGCCAGCACGTCGGAAAGGTTCTCCTAGTGGCCCAGTAACCCGTCGCTGCCGGAGCGTATTCGCCCGGGTAGCGCGACCAGTCGGCCTGTGACATTATGGCCAGTACTCCGCATAGGGCGCTTTACCAGGAAGATTGGCCCCGCGTCCCGCGCCTGGGCCGCCAAGCGCCTATTCGATCATGTCCCTGAATACGTTCAGCGTTCCTATGCCGAACTTCGTGGAGGTAGGTTCCGTGGATCGACCGGATCAGAGCAGCACGCCGCGGCCGGGGCCAGAATTCGGGCGACGGCAATTCCTGCGCGGGATAGCGGCCGCCGGCGCCCTGGCAGGCACCGGGAGTTTCCTGGCGGCCTGCGGCGGATCCAGTTCCGGCCCGACCCAGCATTTAGACGCCAGCCGGCCGGTGCGCCGGGGCGGGAACCTCAAGCTGGGTCTCTCCGGAGGTTCCAGCTCGGACACCCTCGACCCGCACAAGAGCCTCACCTACATCGACACGTCCCGGCTGCAGTCGCTCTACCAGCCTCTGGTCCAGCTCGACGCCCAGGCCCAGGTGGAGTACGTACTGGCCGAGTCGATCACCCCGCACCAGGGATCGCTCTCGGAGTGGGTCATCCGGCTGCGGCCCGGCGTGACCTGGCATGACGGGAAGGACTTCACCGCCTCCGACGTCCTGTTCAGCTTCCAGCGGGTGTTCTCCAACGGCTTCACGGGGAAGTTCGGCCTGGGCCCGATCGACCTGGCGAACACCAAGGCTCTCGACTCGCATACCGTGCTGGTCCAGCTGACCAAGCCCTTCTCCAGCTTCGCCGAGCAACTCGCGGCCTTCTGGTACAACCTGTACATCGCGCCGGAGGGATTCAACCCGGCCAAGCCGGTCGGCACCGGGGCGTTCGTGTACCAGAGCTTCACGCCCGGCCAGCGCAGCGTCTTCACCCGCAACCCGCACTACTGGAAGCCCGGGCTGCCTCACGTGGACACGCTCACCATCATCGACTTCAGCGACAACACCACCCTGCAGGACGCGCTGACCACCGGCGTCATCCAGGGAGCCGGCGCGCTCGACGGGCCGCAGATCGCCTCGCTGGCCACCAGCAGCGGCATCAAGACGGTCGTGTCGCACTCCGGTGAGATCGTCCCGTTCACGATGCGCGTCGATCAGGCGCCCTTCAACGACGTCAACGTCCGCCAGGCGATGCGGTTGCTGGTGGACCGCCCGCAGTTGATCGACTCGGCCCTCGACGGCTACGGGGTGGTCGCGAACGACCTCTTCTCCCCGTACGACCCTGACTTCGACCATTCGCTGGTCCGGCCCGCGCAAGGCGACATCCAGCAGGCCAAGTTCCTGCTGAACAAGTCGCGCCAGGACGGTCTCACGGTGGCCCTCACCACCTCGGCGGTGGCCACCGGCACGGTAGCCATGGCGACGGTGCTGGCCGCCCAGGCCAAGGCGGCCGGCGTCACGATCAGGCTCAGCAACGTCCCAGCCGGGACCTTCTTCGGCCCCAACTACCTCAAGTGGTCATTCAGCCAGGACTTCTACAACTATTTTCCGTACCTCTCCCAGGTCGCGGAGTCGATGCTGAAGGCGTCACCCTTCAACGAGACGCATACCAACAATCCTCACTACACGAACCTTTACAACCAGGCGAACGCGACCGCCAACCCGTCGCTGCGCAAGGAAATCATCACCGAGATGCAGAAGTTCGACTTCAACGAGGGCGGGTACATCATCCCTGCCTACATTGACGTGCTGGACGCCTACAGCGGCACGATAACCGGGTACACCGCCGGTAAGGTCGGCCAGCCACTATCCAACTTCGACTTCGAGCACTTCGCCTTCACCGACTGAGGCACAGGGGTTCTTTTCCGGGGTGCACTTGCCGAGCCAGCGGAGCGGCGTGCCGCAGGCGCGTCCCGCTAAGCCAGCGCTGATTCGCCGGCGAAGCGGGGCGCGCCGCAGGCGTGTTCCCGCTGAGTCCGGCGACCAGACCCGGGCGCCCGCCGACAGAGCGGAGTGCTACTGGGGCGGGCAAGATTGCGGGGCCCGCCGCAGGCGGGGCTCGCCGAGCCGCCCGGCGCGAGCGGGAGCTCCAGGGGGATCGCCCCCCCGGACAATTCAGCGCAGCACCAGGCTCTTCACGGGGATGGTGCTGCGGATCATCCCGGTGCCGTACATGAGATCAGCCACCCGCTGCACCTGACCGACACTCAGGAACGTGGGGTACTGCCCGATCGTGACGAGGGCGGCTTCCTGTGCGGACATCCCCGGCAGCGTCCCGAGCGCCGACCGGACGGTGCCGAGCTGAGCCGTGCTGGCCTTCGCGGCGGTGAGTGCGGACCGGAAGCTACGCAGGGCCGCGGCGTGACCGCTGGCGAAGGCGGCGGTGGTGAAATACCCGGAGAGCGGCAGGCTGGCGGTGACACCACTGCAGACGTCGAACAGCTCGACGGCGCCGAGCTCGGTCTCGGCCTGCAGGATGTAGGGCTGGGTGGCCACGATCGCGCTGACCTGATGATCGCGCAGGGCCGTAATCATGTCCGCCGCGGGCATGGCCGTCCACAGCACGCTGGAGGGACTCACGCTGTCACTCTGCAGCACGGCCTCGGTGGCCAGGGTCTCGACGTTGTAGGGGGCGTCGGCCGAGAACGGGGCGAGTTCGCGCGGCGGCGTGGCGACCGCCTTGCCCTGCAGGTCCTGGGGGGCCGTGACGGCCGAGCCGGGCAGGGTGAGTACCTCCATCACTCCCGGCGTGGCGTCGTACCCGTCCGCGATCAGCCGCAGCTGGGCGTGACTCTCGTCCGCCTGGGCGTAGAGCAGCCCGGCGTAGTCACCGCTGATCACGTCCGCCTGGCCGCTGGTGACGGCGCCGTACGCCTGCTGCAGGTTCTGGTAGGTCTGCACCGTCACGTCCAGGTGGCGCTGAGCGAACAACCCGTGCTGCACGGCCACCTGCAACGGCGCGTTCGCGAACCCCGGGACGACCGCCACCGTGATCTGGTCGCTGCCCGCCGCCTGGCCGACTGACCCGCCCGGCACGTGGCAGCCGGTCGCGAGCAGGCCCAGCGAGGCGGCCACCAGCACCCCGCGCGACCGGCGGCCGAGCCGCGCACGCCCGCCGCGGGTCCTGAGCCGAACAAGCCTCATGGTGCCTCCCTAGATAAAGTCCGGCGGGCGATTAAAGACCCGGAAGGAAATGGTAATTTCCTTAGTGCTATAGCAGCGGCAGGGATTTCCGAAGAAAGGTAGTAATATTGCCGCACTCGCTGCATAGGCTAGCCCGCTCAGGCGCCATGCGGGTCCGATTTGGCAGGCTTTACTACAGACCCGGCCGTCCTGATAGCGTAGTTTGACAACAGTGGTAACAATTAGCACGAGATGATCCGGTCAGGGCTACAGTTGGCTCCTGACTCTGTTGCCAGGGTCCTGCGCTCAGAATGGTTTGCCAGAGACCGGAGCTGCCATTTTGGTCCACATCGGTGCCTGCGGCTCGGTGGGCGCCTGCCGTTTCCGGGTTGAGAGGTGCAGAAACTGTGCGATCCAGGCGAGGGAGAGCAGACAGCGCGGCCTACGACGCAGCCGGCCGCCCGCCGCCGCCTTACCTCACGGCACCAGGCGCGACGCTCAACGGGAGCCGCACGTATTTAGGCGACGGCCACGGCATCGGGCAGGCCGGCAGCCTGGACGAGGCGGCTGAGCTGGGGCAGGCAGGCAGGCCTGGGCCAGGCGGGTGAGCTGGGTGAGGCCCGCGGTCTGGGCGGCGCAGTGGCGGCGGACGGCGCCGTGGCCCCGCGGGTCGGCCTGCAGCGGCCTGCGCAGAACGCCGGCCGCTTCGCGCTGAAGAACTGGCGGGTCCGCTCGCGCCTGCTGCTGCTGGTTCTGCTGCCCACGCTGGCGGCCTTGATCCTCGGCGGCTTCAGCGTGGTCGCGTCGACCCGCAGCGCCCTGGCCTATCAGCGGGTCGAGCAGTTCTCCCGGCTCGGCGGTGAGATCACCAACCTGGTCCAGGCCCTCCAGGCCGAACGCGAAGACACCATCAGGTACATCACGATGGGCCCGTCGGGCGGCGGCCGGGGCGCGCCCGCCGCGACCGCCGCGTCGCAGCTGGCGGTCCTCACCCAGGACCGCGGCGCCACCGACCGGCTCGCCACCCGGGTCCGGAGCGGGGCCGCCACCATCGGCAGCTCCTACCCGTCGGTGGCCCAGCAGGAAGCCAAGGGAGCGATCACCGCGATCGACGGCCTGCCCGCCCTCCGGAACGCCGCGATCCGCACCCAGCTTCCCTCGCTGGCCGTGATCCAGGAGTACGGCGCCACGATCACCCAGCTCCTCGCGCTCGAGGACGAGATCGCCACCGGCAGCAACGACGCGGTGCTGGCCGACAACGCCCGGGTCGTCGGACTTATCTCCGCCACGAAGGAACAGGTCTCCCAGGAACAGGCCATCCTCACCTCGGCCCTCACTCCCGACCTGGTGGGCGCGAACCAGTTCCAGCCCGGCCAGCTGGCCGCCATCAACGCCGCGCAGGCCGAGCAGCAGGCCGATCTGGCCCAGTTCAGCCTGACCGCCACCAGCGGCCAGCGCCACCTCTACGAAAGCGATCTCTCCTCCGCGCAGGCCGACCGGGCCCAGGCGCAGGTGCAGCAGGCCATCACGCTGGCGCTCGACGGCGGCTCGTCGGCGGAGAACCCGGCGTTCACCAACGCGGCCAGCGGATCGGTGTACCTGGTCTCCAGCCTGCACGCGGTCGAGCAGGGACTGATGTCCTCGGTCATCGGGCAGAGCGGCTCGCTGCGCGGCCGGGCGATCACGGCGGCGCTCCTCGAGGGCTTCGCGGTGATCCTGGTCCTGGCGCTCGCCCTCCTATTCACCCTGGCCCTGGGCCGCTCGATGACCCGCCCGCTGCACCAGTTGCGCACCGGCGCGCTTGAGGTGGCAGGGGTACGGCTCCCGGAGACCGTCCGCCTGATGAGCGGGGGTGGCAGCGGCGAGACGCCGCTGGAAGTGGCCCCCATCGACGTGGACTCCACCGACGAGATCGGCGAGGTCGCCCGGGCGTTCGACCAGGTCCACCAGGAGGCGGTCCGGCTGGCGGCCAACGAGGCGGCGCTGCGCGGGAACATCAACGCCATGTTCGTGAACCTCTCCCGCCGCAGCCAGACGCTGGTCGAGCGCCAGATCCGCCTGATCGACGACCTGGAACAGGGCGAGCAGGACTCCGAACGGCTCGCGAACCTGTTCCAGATGGACCACCTGGCCACCCGGATGCGCCGCAACTCCGAGAACCTCCTGGTCCTGGCGGGCCACGAGCTTTCCCGGCGGTGGAGCGAGCCCGTGGCGCTGGTGAACGTGCTGCGGGCGGCGGTGTCGGAGATCGAGCATTACGAACGGGTCATCCCGGACATGCAGCCCGGCATCTCAGTCCGCGGTCAGGCGGTCAACGACGTCGTTCACCTGCTGTCCGAGCTGGCGGAGAACGCGACGACCTTCTCGCCTGCGGAAACCCTGGTGCATGTGTCGGGGTACTCGCTCAACAGCGGGGGGGTCCTGCTCGACATCACCGACCAGGGCGTCGGGATGGGCGCCGAGGAGATGGCCCACGCGAACTGGCGGCTGGACAATCCGCCGGTCGTGGACGTCGCGGTCTCCCGCCGGATGGGCCTGTTCGTGGTGGCCCGGCTGGCGGCCAGGCACGGGATTCACGTCCGGCTCCGGCCCGCGTCCAAGGGCGGCCTGACCGCACTGGTGTGGCTGCCCGACGAGGTAGTCACGCGGGAGGCCCCGGACTCCGTCGTGGACCTGCGCCCGCTGGGGGCGGCCAGCCCGGCCGCCACGACCCCGTGGATGGAGACGGGTCTGGCCGTCGAGGGGACTGACGAGCCCCCGGCTGGTCCCCAGCTTGCGCGGGACGTGCGCCCGCGGCGCACCGCGGCCGCTTACCCCGTGCCCAGCCAGCCCGGGCCCAGTCATTCCGGACCCGGTCAGTTCGCGGCCGGCGGACGCGACCCGGTCCCGTTCCGAGGACCAGGCGGCGCGGCCGGTGCCGTCGGCCAACGGGACCGCGCTCAGCCCCCGGATCGCCTCTCCCGGCCCCGCCCGGGGCGGTCGTGACGTGGTGATCCCGCCCGTGGAGAGCACGGGGCCAGCGAGCCGTCTGCCTATTTTCGAATCCGTCGAGTCGGACTGGTTCCGGCGCGGCGGCCGGCCGGTCAGCCGGACGGCCTCGCTACCGGAGCCCGAGAGCGCTGGCTGGTCCTCGCCGGCCGATGCGGGATGGCAGGCCGCGGAAGTGGCGCGGGCGCCGGTGTTCGCGGACACCACGGAGGCGGGGCTGCCCAAACGGGTTCCCAAGGCCAACCTGGTGCCCGGTGGCGCAGGCCCGGCGGCGCCGGTGCCGCCGGTGCCGGGCCGGTCCGCTTCGCAGACCAGGCAGCGCCTGTCGAGCTTCCAGCAGGGAATCAGGAAAGCCCGCGGCACCGCGCCCGGGGACGACACGGACCTGGGCGACGAGGCCGACCGTGCCTCGTAACGCACCACCGCGCCCCCGGCAGCCGCGATCACCCAGCTCTCATTGGCCCCCGGAGGCCAGGAAGGAAGGCCTGTCGTGAGCCCGCTGAGCTCCCCGGTCCAGGATCTGGACTGGATCATCACGGATTTTGCCGGGCGGGTGCCGTCCGTGGCCCACGCCATCGTCGTCTCGGCCGACGGGCTGCCGCTGGCCTTCTCGGAGGGGTTTCCCAAGGACCGCGCGGACCAGCTGGCCGCGGTGACCTCGGGCCTGGCCAGCCTCACGCAGGGCGCGGCGCGGGTGTTTGAAGGCGGCCCGGTCACCCAGACGATCGTCGAGATGCGCCGGGGCGTGCTGCTCGTGATGGCGATCAGCGACGGTTCGAGCCTGGCCGTGCTCGCGTCCGCCGACTGCGACCTGGGCCTGGTGGCTTACGAGATGGCGTTGCTCGTGGACAGGGTAGGCCGCGCCCTCACGCCCGAACCCCGTGGCGGACGGGCCATCACATGAGCACGGCGATGACGTCGGTCAAGATCGTGGTAGCCGGCGGTTTCGGCGTGGGTAAGACCACGCTGGTCGGAGCGGTCTCGGAGATCACGCCGCTGACGACCGAAGCCCTGATGACCGCCGCGAGCAGCGACGTGGATGACCTGTCCGGGGTGCCGGACAAGACGACCACCACTGTGGCCATGGACTTCGGCCGGGTGACCCTGGACGCGGGGCTCATCCTGTATCTGTTCGGCACGCCGGGCCAGCACCGGTTCTGGTTCATGTGGGATGACCTGATCGAGGGGGCCATCGGTGCCGTGGTCCTCGTGGACAGCCGGCGGCTGGCTGACTCCTTCCCCGCGGTCAACTACTTCGAAGCGGCCGATCTACCGTTCGTCGTCGGCGTCAATGGGTTCCACGGCGAGTTCCCGCACACGCTCACCGACGTACAGGAAGCGTTGTCGGTGAAGGAGGATGTGCCGGTTATCGAGTGTGACGCACGGACCAGGGAATCAGCCAAGACGACCCTGGTGACCCTCGTCCAGCACGCCATGGCCGCACACCTGGGCAGCCGCTAGCTCCTGGAGCAGCCGCTCGCCCGTGGAGCCGGCGCTGCCGTCCGGCGGGGTCAGCCGCTCCGCTAGCGCTGTCGTTCTTCCAGCGGACGGACGAAGAGTCCCCGGCCCATGACGGTCTTGAGGTAACCCTCGGCGCGCAGGGCCTGGACCGCCCGCTCGACCGTACCCGGGCTTACCCGGTACTCCTCAGAAAGCAGGCGCTTGCTGGGGATGGCCCGGCGCGGGGGGATCTCGCCCGAGTCGATCTTCCCCCGGAGAATGGCGGCGAGCTGCTGATAGACGGGGACGTCTGCAGCCGAGTCGATCATCACCATGTCGCACGACCCTAGCACAACCCTGACCAACTGGGGCTATATACGCATATTCTTAGTTCATCCCTAGGTAGCCATATGATTACCGTAGATATGCATGGGTAACCTTATTCAGGATGGCTGGGGGGCCTTGGCGCTGGGAGAACCCCATGCACGAGCACACGGTGGATCTCACTACTCCGCTGGGGCCGGTCACGGCCACTTTCCGCAAGGGACGGCTCACCGGCTCTGACGTCGCCACGGTGAGTACCGGGCCAGGCTTCGGGATCTGCAGTCGTCAGTACTCGGGTGTGCTGTGCCTGAGCGGCCCGGGCTGGACCGAAGGCAGTCCCCCGCTGCGCTATGACGTCACCTTCGCTGACGCGGACGGCAAGCACCCATTTCCCCGGGACCGGGCGGCCATGGTCGGGGTGATCAGGGCCGCCGTCGCCGACTACGCCACCCAGGCCCGGACCAGCGGATAAGAACCCGCGGGCCAGGGCGACCAGAGCCAGGACGATCAAGCGCAAGGCGAGGACGATCTAGCGCAGGGCCAGGACGATCTCACGGGGGACCGAGAGCGTGCCCGGCTGCCACTCCAGCCGGCCCGCCAGCCCGGCCTTGGGAAAGACCCCGAAGAATCCGGCCAGCGCACCGGCCAGCCACACCCGGGTCAGCGCGGCGCCCGGGCAGAAGTGAGGGCCGGCCCCGAACGCGATGTTGCACGGGGCAGGCCTGCTCAGGTCGTGGGCGGCGGCTATCAGCGAGGGCAGCACGACCGTGCCCCTGGTCACCAGCTGGCCGCCCAGCTGCGTGTCCGCCAGCACGACCCGGGGCAGGGCCACCGGGAAGATCGTCCGCAGCCGCAGCAGTTGCTCGGCGACCGACGCCCAGGTCCGCTCGCCCCGCAGGCAGGCGGCAACGACCTGGGGCCGCTGCGCCACCTCGGCCAGCGCGACCGCCAGGACCGGCAGGACCGCACCGAAGCCGTTGCTCACGGTGCCGACCACGTGGGTGACCTGGCTGGCCGTGCACCCATCCAGCGCGCTGACTATGCGGGAGGTTAAAGTGCCGTCGGGCCGGGCCCGTTTCGCGGCCACCAGGGAGCCGTAGTAGCCGTACAGCGCGTCCCACGCCGCGGCGACGTCGCTGACCGCGGCGGGACCCGGCACTACCGCGAAGGCAATCCGGGAGAACTCGAGGACCTGGCCCCAGTCGGACGCGGGCACGCCCATGGCGGAGCAGACCGCGGCGGCGGTGAACGGCTCCGCAAACCCGGCCAGCACGTCCGCGGCCGGCCGCCCGGCGAGGCTCGCCGCCAGGTGGATGGCGAGGGCGTGGATGGCGGGGCGGGTGGTCTCAGCGGCACGGCGGGTGAACAGGTGATTGATCCGGTGCCGGTAGGCAAGCAGGCTGGGCGCGTTCATGTTGAGCAGTCCCCCGTCCGGTGACTGCATTTCCGCCCCGGTTAACGGGCTCCCGCGCAACTCCCCGCTGCCCGTAAGGCCCGCCATGGCGAAATGAGTGCCGTCGACCAGGGAGCGCACCACGTCGGCTGACCGGCGCAGGACGAGCATCGGGTCCCCGCCGACCGGCCGCCGAGCGTAGTCGCCGGTCGCGCTCGCGCACAGGACGGAAGGTGGCGCACCGTGCGGTTCGGCGGCGAAGGTGAGGACGGGGACAGCCGCGAGCCTCCGGCCCGTCAGCATAATCCTGCCTGCCAGACCATTCGAGGCTCCTCGCGCAGTATGGCCTGAGCGCAGGCCCCAGGGGCAGCAGCCGGGGTGAGTATCGATTACCCCTGGATACGTAAGGGTACCCATGTGTAACCTGGCACATGTGCAATCGGTAGCAATTCGTGAGTGCCCGACTGCGGTGAGGCGTCGACTGGAGTCAAGGTGGGGCGTTGACCGGAAGGAGTCAGCGGCAGCACGAAGAACGCCCGCGCACCAGCGGGCGGGCCGGCGGACGGGCGTTCGTCGTGTCCGGGGTCGCGGTGTCCGCGACCCCGGTGGTTGGTTACCGGGTACTCAGGACTCGAGCTGGGCGTCGAGGGTGATGTCCACGCCGGTGAGTGCCTTACTGACCGGGCACGTCGCCTTCGCGTCCTCGGCCGCCTTAGCGAACTGGGCAGCGTCCAGGCCCTCGACTTCACCCCGGACGGTGAGCTTGATGCCAGTCAGCCGGAACCCGCCCGCCGGGTCGGGCCCGAGGGACACGTCAGCCTGCACGTCGAGCGCCTGCGGCGTGCCGCCGGCCTGCCCGATCAGCGCGGACAACTGCATCGCGTAGCACGCCGAGTGCGCCGCCGCGATCAGCTCCTCCGGACTGGTGAACCCCCCTGCGTCGTCCGCCGCCCGCCTGGGGAAGGACACCTCATAGGTCCCAACTCCGGAGCTCGTCATCTCGACCTGGCCAGAGCCGTTTTCCAGCGTTCCCGTCCAGCCGGTCCGCGCAGTTCGTGTGGGCATCGGGTCTCCCTCCCGTCGGATCAAGTACCGCCTGGACTCTAGCCGCCGCGGCGAGCCCGGAACACGGTGACCCTGATCATGACGGGACGCCGGTCTAGCGGTTCCTCCAGTGACCGTGATGCGCCGCGCACACCATCCCGGTGGTGTCGCACTCGCGGCATTCCTTGCCGGGCCTGCCGCGACACGCCTGGCAAGTCAGCAGCGGCTTCCCGCAGTCTGTCTTCGCGCAGGTAAGGCTGATCATCGAGGCTGTCCTCCCGAGAGCGCCTGGGTATGCAGGCGCAAAACTCTCACAAGGCGGCAGCCACTCTCGGGGCGAACCGCTAATGGCCGGACAACCCCGGACAGCCACGGACCGGCGGTGGCGCCGGTCAGCCGGACGCCGGCGAGGCCCGGACGAAGTCGGCGATCACCTGTCCGAGCTGCTCACCGGCGTCTTCCTGAAGGAAGTGACCCGCCCCCTTGAGCACCGGGTGATCGAACCCGGCGGTTCCGGGAACAGCGTCCCTCAGCACCGGGCCCATCGCAGCCGGTGATCGGATCCCGGTCGCTGAACGCCACCAGGAACGGCTTGTCCCATCTGGACAGCTGCTGCCAGGCAGCCCGGTTGGCGGCCGAGGCAGGATCATCGGGGGTGGTGGGCACCAGACCGGGCATCGCCCGCACTGCCGCGGCGAAGCCCTCGTCCGGGAAGGGTGCGTCGTAGGCGGCCAGCACGGCCGGCGACAGCGTGGTCTGGCAGCCCGACTGCACCAGCCGGGACACGCTGAGGGCCGGGGCGGTCTGGACCACGTCGCGGAACCGCAGCCAGACGTCGGGCATCGGCTGATCCCCGGTGGGCAGCCCGGTGTTGGCCGCGACCACCCGGGCGAAGCGCCCGGGATGCTCGGCGGCCAGCCGCAGCCCGATCAGGCCACCCCAGTCCTGCCCGACGAGCGTGAGGCCGTGCAAGTCCAGCCGGTCGAAGGCCAGGGCGCGGATCCACTCCACGTGCCGCGCGTAGCTGTGATCACTGATGTTCATGGGCTTGTCCGACCGGCCGAAGCCGGCGAGGTCGGGCGCGATGGCGCGCAACCCGGCGTCGGCAAGTACCGGCATCACGGTGCGGTACAGGAACGACCAGCTCGGCTCGCCATGCAGGAGGAGCACCGGCTCGCCGTCGGGCGGCCCTGCTTCCACGTACGCCAGCCGCACCCCGCCCACCGCCGCGTACTGCGGGAGGTAGGGGAAATCCGGCAGGTCCGCGAACTGTTCCTCAGGAGTGCGGAGCACACGCATCCGCCCATGCTGTCACGATCCGGGCGCGGGCCGGGCGCGGGCCGGGCGCGGGCCCGACACGTGGCAGCATGGCGCCATGCGCCAGAACCCGCCCGCGCCCGCCGCGAATGTGCCCGTGACGGTGATCGGCGTGATCCGCAGCGCCCACACCGAGCCGGAGACCACGCCGATCCAGGCCGCGCTGAACCGGGCCGGCCACGCCGTGATCGAGATCGCCGAGCCCTACCGGGAGGGCCTGGCCGGGCTGGACGGCTTCGGGTACGCGTGGCTGCTGACCTGGCTGCACCGGCCGGGGGACGGCAAGGACGCCGGGGACCGGAAGGACGCCGGGGACGGGGAAGAGCCCGGGGCCCGGGAGGGCCGGGCGGGCCGCGAGGGCCTGCCGCCGCTCAGGCAGGTGCCCTTCCTGCTCCGCCGCCAGCAGCGGGAGATGGGGATCTTCGCCACCCGGGGCCCGCGCCGGGTCAACCCCATCGGTCTCAGCCTCATCCAGCTGCTGGAGGTGACCCCGGAGACCGTCCTGTTCGCCGGGGTCGACGTGATCGACGGGACCCCGGTCATTGATCTGAAGCCGTACGTCACCCGGTTCGACCGCCCGCCCGGCGATCCGCCCTGCGGCTGGTTCGACGAGGTGGCCCTCGACGAGGGCAGCACCCCCGCCGGGCTGGCCCGGCCGGAGCCCTCGGCCTGACGGCCCCCGTCTGACCGTCCCCGCCTGACGGCCCCCGTCTGATGGCCCGCCTGACGGCCGACGCCGGACCAGGTGTCGCATAGTGCGCCACGTTTATGCCGTGGACGCAACGCCGCCCCCTTGTGCCTGGCCCGCGCATTGTTGTCTCATTGTGACTACCGAGCGGGCCGGGCCTTCGGGCTGCGGCCCCCGCGCGGTGACTGAGGGCTGGCTGCAATGGGGTGGCTGCCTCGGCCGCGCAGGCAAGGGAGATGGAGCATCGTGACTGTAACCCTGGACCGCAACGTCGAGCAGTTCATCGCGACCCCGCGGCAGCTGTTCATTAACGGGCAATGGGTGGACGCGGCGTCGGGCCGGACCTTCGACACGCCCAACCCGGCGACCGGCGAGACCCTGGCCCGGGTGGCCGAAGGAGACGCGGAGGACATCAACCGGGCCGTCACCGCGGCCCGCGCGGCGTTCGAGACCGGCCCGTGGAGCCGGATGACCCCGTCGGACCGGGGCCGGATCATCTGGCGCATCGGTGACCTGATCCTCCAGCACCAAGACGAGCTCGCCCAGCTCGAGTCGCTGGACAACGGCAAGCCGTTCGCCGTGGCCCAGGCCGCGGACGTGCCGCTGGCCGCGGACCTGTTCCACTACATGGCCGGCTGGGCCACCAAGATCGAGGGCAACACGATCAACATCTCGGTGCCCTACATGCCCGGGGCCAACTTCCACTCCTACACGCTCCGCGAGCCGCTCGGCGTCGTGGGGCAGATCATCCCGTGGAACTTCCCGCTGCTGATGGCCGCGTGGAAGCTCGGCCCCGCCCTGACCACCGGCAACTGCGTGGTCCTCAAGCCTGCCGAGCAGACCCCGCTGACCGCGCTGCGGCTGGCCGAGCTGATCGCCGAGGCCGGGGTGCCGGACGGCGTGGTCAACGTGGTGCCGGGCTTCGGCGAGACCGCCGGCGCCGCGCTGGCCTCACACAACGACGTGGACAAGGTGGCGTTCACCGGGTCCACCGAGGTGGGCAAGCTGATCGTGCAGGCGGCCGGCGCCACCAACCTCAAGAAGCTGACCCTCGAGCTGGGCGGCAAGAGCCCCAACATCGTCTTCGACGACGCCGAGGACGGCGCGATCGAGGGCGCGGCCAACGCGATCTTCTTCAACCACGGCCAGTGCTGCGTGGCCGGCTCCGCCTGTACGTCCAGGAGAGCCGCTACGACGAGGTCATCGACGGCGTGGCCGAGATCGCCAAGTCGATCAAGATGGGCTCGGGCATGGAGGCGGACACCCAGATGGGCCCGCTGGTCTCGGACGAGCAGTTCCAGCGGGTCAGCGGTTTCCTCGAGTCGGGCCGCTCCGAGGGCGCCACCGCGCTCGCGGGCGGCGGCCGGTTCGGCGACCGTGGCTACTTCATCGAGCCGACCGTGCTCACCAACACCCGCCCGGACATGAGGGTCGTCCGCGAGGAGATCTTCGGCCCGGTCGTGGTGGCCGCGCCGTTCAGCGACCTGGACCAGATCGCGGCCGAGGCCAACGACAGTGACTACGGGCTCGGGGCCGGCATCTGGACCCGGGACATCTCCAAGGCGCACGCCCTGGCCAAGAAGCTCCGGGCCGGCACGGTCTGGATCAACTGCTACAACGTGTTCGACGCGTCGCTGCCGTTCGGCGGCTACAAGCAGTCCGGCTGGGGCCGCGAGATGGGCCACGAGGTGCTGAACAACTACACCGAGGTCAAGGCCGTCACCGCGCAGCTCTGACCGAGCCGGTCCGCGGGGGCCGGAGCGGCCCCCGCGGCCGGTGACACGGACGCCGCAACCGTGCTGGGAACAGCATGGTTGCGGCGTCCGCGCTGTGCTGGCGGCAGCCGCCGCGTGCCTGGCTGCGTGCGCGATCCGGCCCAGGCCGTGACGGCGCAACGCGGACTCGATCGCGTGATGGGTCGCGCCGATCCCGGCGGCCATGGCGTTGACCGTCCGGTGCTGCCTGATATGCCGCTCCTGGAGGCAGCTGGACACGTCGGCGAACCCCAGCCGGCGGAGTGCGGATCCCCCGTGGGCCTCCAGCCGGGCGGACGCTGCCGCGGCACGGCGGCCGTAGGGGCAACCGCCGCGAGGTGGCGGGACAGCCAGTCCTTGTGCAGCCCGGCCTCACGACTGATCGCCGCCAGGCTGGCCCCGCCCGCCAGCCGGGCCAGGACGAACGCCCCGAGGTCGGGAAATCCGTGCCGCCGGGCCACTTCGTCCGCGACCCGGGCGACGTGACGGCTGGCCCGTTCGGCGTTGGCCTGCGCCACCGCCTCGGCGGGGATGCCCGCTAGCGCCCGCCCCGGCATGACCCCCGCCCGCCCAGCGATGTCCGCGCACACACCCAGTGAGCACCCCGCGTACGCTCAGGATCATGACCGCAGAGCCGTCACTGTCGCTGGCGGAACAGACCGTCCTGGCGATACTGAGCGAGCGGCCTGCGCACGGCTTCGCCATCGCCCGGCTCACCGCGCCGGGTGGCGACCTGGGCCGGATCTGGCAGATCCCCCGGCCCGTCGTCTACCGCTCGATC
This sequence comes from uncultured Actinomycetes bacterium, assembly GCA_963844695.1. GTDB lineage: Bacteria > Actinomycetota > Actinomycetes > Streptosporangiales > Streptosporangiaceae > RYN-230. The sequence continues at coordinate 208,304 of CAWJPL010000002.1, read as the reverse complement.
AGCCGGCTGCTGGACGCCGGGCTGCTGACCCAGGACGCGGTCGAGTCCGGCGGCCGGGGCCCGAAGCGAACCGTCTACGCGGTAACCCCGCAAGGACAGCGGCTGGCCGCGGAGTGGCTCGACACCCCGGTCGGGCACGTCCGGGACGTCCGCTCCCACCTGCTACTCAAACTGGCCCTGCTGGACCGCGCCGGGCACGACCCCAGCGATCTGCTCCGCAGGCAGCGGGCCGCGCTGGAGCCCATCGCCCGGGCCATCCAGGCTGAGCGACCCGGGGGGGACGGGTTCGAGGCGACGCTGCTCGCGTGGCGCCGGGCCACGACCGCGGCCACGCTGAGCTTCCTTGACGACGTCATCCGGCTCGCGCATCTCGTCCACCCGGACCAGGGTGACCCCGGCGAGGATGAACGCGCCGCCCAGGAACTGCATCGCGGACGGTAGCTGGCCAAGCAGTACCCACGCGAACGCGATGGCGAACAGCACCTCGGCCATGCCGATGAACGAGGCCAGCTTGGCGCCGAGGCGCCGGGCGGCGCCGATGCCCGCGACGTAGGCGATCACCGCCGCCACCAGCGACAGCCCGAGGACTGGCACGACCCAGCTGACCTGGTGATGGAGGAAGTCGACCGGACGGGTGCTGGCCGACATCGGCAGCACGCCGACCCAGCCGAGCAAGCCCAGCACCACCGCACCCACCCACATCCCGGCCCAGGCCATGACGATGGGCGGCACCGGCTCGGCGTCAGTCGCGGCCGAGAGCAGGAAGTAGATGGCCAGGGACACAGCGGCGAGCAATCCCCACATGACCCCGATCAGGTTGATCCCGGCGGTCCCGGTCAGGTTCAGCACCAGGATCAGCCCGGCGACCGACGCGGCCGCGCCGGTCACGGTGAGCCGCCGCGGCCGCTGGGCGTGCCGCGCCCACAGCCAGCCGACCACCAGCACGGTGCCGAGGTATTCGAGCAACAGGGCCACGCCGACCGGCATCCGGGCCACCGCGTTGAAGTAGAACAGCTGGCATCCGGCCACGCCGACCAGGCCGAAGGCGCCCACCCGGGGGGCGGCCCGGCGCAGCACTCCCCAGCGGCCGCGCAACTGCAGCAGCGCCGGGACCGTGAGCATGAGACCAGCCAGGGTGATCCGGGTCAGGACCGCTGCGGCGGGGCTCCACCCGGCGCCGATCAGCGACGCGGCGAACGCCCCGGACGTCCCGAACGCCGCGGCGGACAGGATGCCGAGGGACAGGCCAGTGCCACCCCGCCGCGCCTGGCCGCCACTCGCGCCACCAGCACCGGCACCCGCGCCCGCAGCAGCGGCACTGTCGTCCCGGGCCGGGCGGGGCGCGGGATGGGTCCGGGCGGAAGTCACAGCGTCACTCCAGGCATGATCGGGGCGAGGGCTGGCCCGCGCGAGCATGGCGGGCCGGGCATCCAGGCGAACTTGTTGTAAGCAGCAAAACTCACTTACACTCATGACACTACCCGACACTAGCCGCTGCGACTGAAAGGGGTCAAGGTGCTTTTTGCTCATGACACCGAGGTGTCCCTGGCCGCGACCGCGGCTCTGGTCAACACCGGCCGCGGCGGCACCGAGGGGTTGCCGGATGAGGCTGCTCTCGACCGCTTCGTCACCGAGTGGCGCTGGACCGGCCAGCGGACCCGGGACCGGGCCGAGCTCGACGCGGTCCGGCGGCTGCGGCCCCGGCTGGCCCGGCTCTGGGAGCTTTCCGAGGACGACGCCGCCGCCCTGGTCAACTCCCTTTTGCGGGAGGCCGGCGCGCTGCCGCAACTGGTCAAGCACGACGGCTGGGACTATCACCTGCACGCCACGTCCTCCGACGCTCCGCTGGCCGACCGGATCGCGGTCGACGCGGCGATGGCGTTCACCGACGTCATCCGGACCGGGCAGCTGGACCGGCTGCGCTGGTGCGCCGCCGACGACTGCGACCACGTCCACGTCGACCTGTCCAAGAACCGGTCCCGGCGCTTCTGCGGCACCGCGTGCGCGAACCGGGTCAATGTGGCGGCTTACCGGACCCGTCAGGCCGCCCGCCCACCAGCCTGACCTACCGGACGGACCATAACCTCACGTATCGTCCTAGCCACAACTCGGCCACGGCTACCCAGGATCGGCTTGATGTGGCTGGGCGTTGCTGTCAGGCTTCAGATCGGTCGTGGCCTGCGCCGGTGCCTCCAGCGGCTGGCGCCGCGCGGCACCCGCACCGGCCGGTGTCTACCGACAGGAGTGCCATGCACCTGCCTGCCCGTTTCAGCGCCCTCGCCCTGGCCGGGGCGCTGCTCCTGGTGCCGGTCGGGGCCGCCCCCGCGCTGGCCGCCCCCGCCACGACAGCCACCGGAGCCGCTGCCGCCGCGCCAGCCGCCCCGGCCTGGCTGGCGTCGGCTACCACGCGCACGTCGGCCACCTCCCCCGCGCTGGCCCGCGCCCCCCGCGGCGTGCAGGCCAAAGGCGGCGCCCTGGCCAACGCGGCCACCGGCGCGGTGCTGTGGAGCCGGGGCATGAACACCACAGCTGCCGATGGGCAGCATCACCAAGGTGATGACCGCGATCGTGGTGCTGCGGGCCGGGAACCTGCACCGGCGGATCGTGGTGCCCAAGGGCGTGATCCCCTATGACCGCAAATACGACGCCAGCAACGCGGGACTGCGCCCCGGCGACTACCTGACCGCCCGGGAACTGCTGGAGGCGCTGCTGCTGCCGTCCGGCTGTGACGCCGCCTACGCGCTGGCCAAGGCGTACGGGCCAGGCTGGACCGCGTTCATCGCCAAGATGAACTCCACCGCCCAGGCGATGGGCCTGACGCATACTCACTTCTCGAACTTCGACGGCCTGCCCTGGCCGACCGAGACTTCCACCTACTCCACCCCCCGCGACCTGATCGCGCTGGGCCGGGCGGCCATGGGATACCCGGTGCTGCGTTCCATCGTGGACCAGCAGACCTACCGCCTGGCCGCGACGCCGCGGCATCACGCCTATGTCTGGCGGACCACCAACATGCTGCTCCGCGACTACCCGGGCGCCTTCGGGATCAAGACCGGGTCGACCCTGGCGGCCGGGTACTGCCTGCTGTTCGAGGCCCGTGAGAACGGCCACGTCCTCATCGGGGTGGTCTTGCACAGCTCCCGGAACAACGACATGGCCAGTTTCGCCGATGCGACGAAGATCCTCGACTGGGGCTTCCGGCACGATTAGCGTGCAAAACGGCATGCCGCCCGCTAGATTCCATTCGCTGGCGGGTGGCGCAGGCGCCGCCCCGCCACCTCTGGCCGTCGGGGGGGCGCAATACTTGGGATAGCTGACGGCACTTCGGGGCAAGGGTGGCTTTCATGCGGTTCCGGTCGGGTGTGGCGATCGACCTGGGCACGGTCAACACCCTGGTTTCCTTGGCCGGCCGTGGGCTGGTCATCGACGAGCCGTCCGCTATCGCGCTGGACCGGTCGACGGGGCGGGTGGTGGCCGTCGGCGAGGCCGCGGACGTGCTGGCCGGCAAGGAGCCACAAGACGTCGAGGTGCTGCACCCGCTGCGCGACGGGGTGATCGCGGACCTCGACGCCGCGTCCGCCATGCTGCAAGGCTTCCTGCGCCGGGCCCGGCTGCGCCGGGGCCTGCTGCGGACCGCGGCGGTCGTGTGCGTGCCAGGCGGCGCCACCTGGGTCGAACGCCGGTCGCTGGCCGCTGCCCTGAGCGTGGTCCGGCCCCGCTGCACGGTCCAGATGGTCGACGAGCCGGTGGCCGCGGCCGCGGGAGCCGGTTTCGACCTGGCTCAGGGCGCCGGCGTGTTCATCGTGGACGTGGGCGGCGGTACCACCGAGTGTGCGGTGGTGGCCGGCGGGCAGATCGTCCGGGCCCAGTCGCTGCGGGTCGGCGGCAACGCCATGGACGAGGCCATCGTGAGCACGGTCAAGGTGGAACTCGGCCTGTTGCTCGGGCGCAACGCGGCGCGCAGCCTGAAGACCACGCTCGGCCTGGCCGACGACGGGACCGGGTGGATGGAGACGGTGGGCGTGGACGCCGCGCGGCGCACTCCCCGGGTCGAGCACGTGTCCGGGCGGCTGGTGGCCAAGGCGCTGGAGCACATCGTCAGGGCGATCGTGGACAGTGTGCAGGAGATGCTCTCCGACATCCCGCCCAACCTGGCCGAGGACGTGGTCCGCGGGAAGATCCGGCTGGCCGGCGGCGGCGCGCTGCTACCTGGCCTGGCCGACCGGATCGAGGCGGCCACCGGGATCCCGGCCGTGGTGGTGGACGACCCGCTGCGCTGCGTCGCGCGCGGGGCGGCGGAGATCCTGGAGCACGGTGACGGCCTGCAACATGGCCCCGTGGTCCAGAAGTGACAGCGGCCCAGAAGTAGCCGCGGCCCGGAGGTACGGTCAGGCCCACATTTCCCGTGTGACGTGCGTTCTGGCGGGTGATTTGCCCGATTGCCGCGAACGCTACCCGGGAAGAGTGGGCGGGAGGGGCCGGCGTGACTAGGCGCGGGGCCCGGGACCCGGGGGGCCGGGACCCCTTTAGGCTGCGGTGGTGGATCTCGAGCGGTGGGTCGGGCAGGCGGTCGCGGCGAACCAGGAGTGGGCGGCGGGATTCGGGCCGTTCACCCCGCATCCCTCGCTGGAGGTCAGCGACGAGCGCTTCGGGGCGGCGTTCGCGGAGTTCACCGAGCGGCTGGCGGACAACTACCCGTTCTTCCACCCGCGCTACGCGGGGCAGATGCTCAAGCCCCCGCACCCGGCCGCCGTGGCCGGCTACCTGGCCGCGATGCTGATCAACCCGAACAACCACGCGCTGGACGGCGGCCCGGCCACCGCGCGGATGGAACGCGAGGTGACCGCGCAACTCGCGGACATGTTCGGCTTCGGTACCCACCTGGGCCACCTCACCACCAGCGGCACCATGGCCAACCTGGAGGCGTTGTTCGTGGCCCGCGAGCTGCACCCGGGCCGGGGCGTCGCGTTCAGCGCGGACGCGCACTACACGCATAGCCGGATGTGCGGCCTGCTGGGCATCGAGGGCCACCCTGTCCCCGTGGACCGCGCCGGGCGGATGGATCTCGACGCCCTGGACGAACTGCTGCGCGGCGGCCGGGTCGGCACCGTGGTGCTGACCGCGGGCACGACCGGGCTGGGCGCGATCGACCCGGTGCACGAGGCCCTGGGGCTGTGCCGGCAGCACGGCGCCCGGGTTCACGTGGACGCGGCCTACGGCGGGTTCTTCACGATCCTCGCGCAGGACCGCACAACCGCAGGACCGCACCGGTGCAAGACCGCACGGCTGAGGACCGCGCCGCGGAGCAGGATCTCAGGCTGCCGGCCGCGCCGTGGCGGGCTATCGCCGAGTGCGACTCGGTGGTGGTCGACCCGCACAAGCACGGGCTGCAGCCCTACGGCTGCGGCGCCGTGCTGTTCCGCGATCCCGGGGTGGCCCGGTTCTACCTGCACGACTCCCCGTACACCTACTTCACCTCGGCGGAGCTGCACCTCGGGGAGATCAGCCTGGAGTGCTCCAGGCCCGGCGCGGCCGCCGCGGCGCTGTGGCTCACCTTCCGGCTGCTGCCGCCGACCCGGGACGGCCTGGGGCAGGTGCTGGCCGCCGGGCGGCGGGCGGCGCTGGCCTGGGCCGCGCTGATCGGGAAGTCCTCCGTGCTGGACCTGTACCAGGAGCCTGAGCTGGACATCGTCAGCTATTTCCCGGTCACCGAGCCGGCCGCGCTGTCCCGGATCGACCTGGCCTCGGAGCGGATCCTGCAGGCCGGGATGACCAGCCCCGACCCGGTGTTCCTCAGCACGCTGAAGGCCGACGCGGGCGCGTTCCGGGCCCGGCACCCCTCCGTTGCCGTAGATGCGGCGGGAGCCCGGATCCTGCGCAGCGTGCTGATGAAACCGGAAGCGGAGGCCGCCGTGGCTGGCCTGCACGAGCGGGTGGAGGAGCTCGCGCGGGGCTGACCGGCGGCCGCCCGGGTCCCCGGCGGCAGGCCAGGTGCGGGCCCTCGCGTTTCCGGGCTGTATCGCGGCGGTAACTCGACGTTGTAGATGCCGTCTCGCAGAGCTAGCATCCAGGAGTCGAAGCGCTTCGCATGACCGGACGGGACCTTGGTCAAGATCTCTGACGTGGCGCGGCACGCGGATGTCTCGCCGAGCACCGTCTCTTACGTGCTGAGTGGTAAGCGCACGATCTCCGAGCAGACCCGGCTACGCGTGCTGGACAGCATCGCGGCGCTCGGCTACCACCCGCACGTGGGCGCGCGGGCCCTGGCCAGCAGCCGATCTAAGGTCATCGCGCTGGTGGTGCCGATGCGTTCCGGCATCTACGTGCCAGTGCTCATGCGGTTCGCCACCGCGGTGGTGACCGCGGCCCGCGGCTACGGCCACGACGTGCTGCTGCTGACCCAGGACGACGGCGTCGCGGGGCTGCAGCGGGTGACCGGCGCCTCGCTGGTGGACGCGATCATCCTGATGGACGTGGAAGCCCGCGACGTGCGGCTGCCGCTGCTGCGCAGCGTGCGCCAGCCCGCGGTGGTGATCGGCTTCCCGGCCGACCCAGTCGGCCTGACCTGTATCGACCTGGACTTCGAGGCGGCGGGGCGGACTTCCGCGGAGCACCTGGCCGCGGCCGGCTGCCGCGACGTTGCGCTGATCGGGGCGCCCCCGGAGGTCTACCAGCGGGGCACCGGCTTCGCCCAGCGCATCCAGGCCGGCTTCGAGCGGGCGGCCCGGGCGCACAGGCTGCGCCGGGCCACCTGGCCCTGTGACCTGGCACCGGGCGCGGTCCGGGCTACCGTGGCCAGGCTGCTGAGCCAGTGCCCGCACCTGGACGGGATCGTGGTGCACAACGAATCCGCCCTCGGCCCGCTGCTGGACGCGCTGCGTACCGCGGGGCGGCGGGTCGGCGAGGACCTGTCGGTGCTCGCCCTGTGCCCGGACGACCTGGCCGAGCAGGCCACCCCGCCACTGACCTCGATCGCCGTCCCGGCCGACGAGGTGGGCAAGCAGGCGGTCGGGTTGCTGATGGCCAAGCTGGACGGCCAGCCGGTACCCGCGGCCACGCTGCTCGCCCCGAAGCTCACCGTCCGCGCCAGCACGCGCGCCGCTAGCCTCACGAGACCGGAGGCTGCGCTGCACCGCACCGCCCGCGGTTGAAGCGCTTCGACAGGCGCACATGCTCAGGCGCGGGTTAGCAACTCCCGGACCCGGGTCAGCAGCTGATCCGGGGTGAACGGCTTGGTCAGGTAGCCGTCCGCGCCCGCCGCGAATCCTCGCGAGATGTCCGCCTCCTGCACGCTCGCGCTCATCAGCAAGATAGGCAGCCGCTCCGTGACCGGCGCGTCCCGGAACCGCTTGGTGAGGTCGACCCCGTTCAGCCGCGGCATCATCACGTCCAGCACCGCCATGTCCAGCGCCTGGTCCGCGGCCAGCTGGAACGCTTCCTCGCCGTCCCGGGCCTCGATGATGCGGTAGCCGGACCGGCTGAGCCGGTAGGCGACCAGCTCGCGGATGTCCTGCTCGTCATCGGCGACCAGGATGGTGGCCGTCCGGACCGGGGGCTGGGCCTGGACCTGAGGCTGCGGCTGGGTCACAGGGTCACCTCCGCCGCCACGCTCGAGCGGGATCTCCACCACGAACCTGGTGCCGCTGCTGCTGGAGTCCGCGATCCGGATGGTGCCCGCCGTGCGCTTCGGCGATGGCCTTGCTGATGGCCAGGCCGAGCCCGGACCCGGCGGTCCCGGTGGCCGTGGACGCCCGGTAGAAGCGCTCGAACAGGTGCGCCCGGTCCGCCACCGGGATCCCGATCCCGCTGTCGGTGACCTCGACCTGGCAGGTGCCGTCCTGCTCCCCGACCCGGACCCGGACCTGGCCGCCCTCAGGAGTGAACTTGACCGCGTTGGACACCAGGTTGCTGAGCAGCTGGCCGAGTCGCAGCCGGTCGCCGAGCACCACCGCGCGGGGCCCGGTGTCGGCGTTCAGCTCGATCCTCTTCTCCCCCGCCGCCCCCTCGAACAGCGCGACGGTCTCGCCGACCAGCTCGGCGATGATCGACGTCGCCCAGGTCCAGCGTGAACCGGCCCGCGTCCATCTGGCCGATCAGCAGCAGGTCACCCACCAGCCGCATCAGCCGGTCGCTGTTCCGCTTGACCGTGGTCAGGAAGCGATGCTGCTCCTCGTTCAGCGGGCCGGGCTCGCCGTCGAGCAGGATGTGCAGCCAGCCGTCCATCGCGGCCAGCGGGGTCCGCAGCTCGTGCGAGACCGTGGACACGAACTGGTCCTTCATCCGCGCGGCGGTCGTCGTCGCTCCGCTTGCGGTCCGCGTACTGGGACAGCTGCGCCGCGATGGTCTCGATCGTCTCCGGCAGCCCGTCGATGCGCGGCTGCTCAGGGCCGAGCAGCTGGACCACGGCAATGACCTCGCCGTCCCGGAGTGAGCGGCACCGCCAGCTCGCCGCGCGGCATCCCGTCCTGATCATCCTGCGGCAGGCCACCCTGCGGCAGGCCATCCTGGGACCGGCCATTCTGGGGTAGGCCATTCTGGGGCCGGCCATCCTGCGGCGGTACCGGCTCGCCCAGGCCGGACACGAAGACCGGCTGCCGCCACCGCCAGGCCTGGCCCGCCGTACCCAGGCCCAGGGTCACGGTCTCGTGGCTCAGCAACGCCAGCTGCTCCTCCCGGCCGGGCCGCGCGTAGGCAGCCAGGCAGCGCAGCTCCCGGTCGTCCTCCCCGGGCACCCAGACCAGACTCATCTGCCAGCCGAGCTGATCGCAGCAGAGCTCCAGCACCCGGGGCAGCGCCTCCTGCACCGATTCCGCCTCGGCCAGCACCTGGGCCGTCTGGTACTGGGCGGCGAGCTGGCGTTCCGCCATCCGGCGCTCGGAGACGTCGTGGAACGTGATGACCCCGCCGAGCACGCTGCCGCCGTCGCGGATCGGGTAGGCCGAGGCCTCCACCGGGAACCGGCTGCCGTCCTTGCGCCAGAACACCTCCCCGCTGAGCCTGGTCCCCTCGTTGTCGCGGACAGCGCGCAGCAGCGGGCAGTCCGCGGCCGGGTAAGGCGTCCCGTCCGGATGAGTGTGGTGCATCGCGTCGTGCGCGTTGCGGCCGAGGAGTTCGGCCTCGGTCCAGCCGGTCTGCCCCAGCGCGGCCCGGTTGATGTAGGTGACGCGGCCGGACAGGTCCACCCGGCAGATGCCCTGGTCGGTGGAGTCCATCACCGACTCGAGTTCCCCGGCGAGGACCTCGAGGCGGCGCAGGCCCAGGGCCTCCGCGCAGGCCAGCGTGGCGCTCAGCACCAGGATCTCCAGCTGGTCGATCTGCGCCGGGGTGAACTCCTCGTCACGCAGAGCGGCCCAGGCTGAGCACGCCGATCACCCGGTCCCGGTGCAGCATGGGCAGGTGGACCTCGTGCCGGACTTCCCGCTCGCCGACCAGCCCGGGGAGGCGCATCGAGCTTTCGGCCCAGCCGGCCGTGACGGGCCGCTGCTCCGCCGCGGCCCGTCCGGCGAGCCCCTCGCCCGGCGCTAGCTCGGGGGTGAAGTCCTCGCCCCGCATGCCCCGCGAGGCCCGGAAGGTGATCACCCCCGCCTGCTCGTTGAGCACGTACACCGCCCCGACCTGCGCCCGCGCGTAGTCTGCGATCTCCCGCAGGGCGACCGCGGCGACCTGCTCGATCTGGGTCTGGGCGGCCAGCTGCTCGCCGAAGTGGTGCAGCGCCTCGGCCTCCTGTTTCTGCCGTTCCGCCGACGACAGCACCCGCTGCAGCTCGGCCTGCTGACCCTGGAGCTCGGCGTTCTGCTGTTCGACCTCGTCCCGGGCCGCCTCTAGTTCCTCCGCCATGGCGTTGAACCCGGCGGTCAGCTCACCGATCTCAGCCGTTCCGCGCGCCTCGACCCGGGCGGTCAGGTCTCCCTGGCGCAGCCGGCCGACCGCGGCCGCGAGCCGGTTGGCTGGGACCACCACGCCACGGCGCAGCCAGACGGCGAGACCAGTGATCACCACTGCGGCCAGCAGCAAACTCACCGCGCCGAGGATGAAGGTCAGCCGTCCGGTCCTCTCGGAGGCACTGCGCTGCTGCGCGCTGAGCACGTGCTGTTGCCTGTCCAGCGCGTTGAACTGCTGGCGCAGCACATCGACCCGGGCCTTGCCCCCGCCGCCCGCTTCCATAGCCCGGGCCGCCGCGAGGTTGGAGATGCTCAAATCGACAACGGGATCGGTCCACTCCCGGACGTACGCGGTCACGCCTGCGCCCAGCCTGTCCGCCCGTCCGTGCAGGCTTGGCTGCCCAGCCGTCAGCTGGTCGAGCTCACGGACCTGAGCTGGGTACGCCGCTCTCGGCGGTGTGGTATGGCTGGAGGAACACGCGTCCGGCCGCTGAGCAGGTAGCCGCGCAGCCCGGTCTCCAGGTCGAGGACGGACCGCTCGAGCAGGTTCGAGGCGGCCAGGACGTCCCCGGCCTGGTCGGCATTTCGTTCTTCGTTGTGCAGGCTGACGAGGGCGACCACGAGAACCGCGAAACAGCCCAGCACCACGGCGCCTATGGCGACGCTGGCCAGCAGCACCCGCTGGGTCAGGCCGCCCCTCACGCCGCGGCCCTCCGGTACAGGTGCGGTCCCGCCGCGGCCAGGCCGAACTGGCCCGGGGCCAGCAACCGCTCGGACGTGCCCAGCATGAGGACCCCGTCGGGCCCCAGCGCGGCGGCGAGCTTGACGTACACGGCCCGCTGGGCGGGCGGCTCGAAATAGATGGTCACGTTCCGGCACAGCACGAGATCGAAGGCCCCCGGCGGGGGCGGCTCGCGGAGCAGGTCACGGCGCTCCCAGCGGAGCACCGGGCGGGCTTCCCGGCGCACCGTCGCGGACACCATCGCGCCCCGCCGGGCCAGTTCGACCCGGCCGGCGGACAGGTCTGAGCCGAGCAGGCGGCTGCGGGCCAGGGCGCCGAGCCGCTGCAGGATGAGGACCACGCTGTACAGTTCCGAGCCGTCCGAGCAGCCAGCTGACCAGGCACTAAAGCCGCTGCGGCGCGCCGAGCAGCCCGGGCAGTACCCGCTCCTCCAGCAACTCGAACTGTTCTGGGTCACGGAACAGCCCGGTCACCGGGACCAGGATGCTGCGCCGCAGGGCGGCCCGGACGGCCGGGTCCCGCCGGCACAGCCGGGCCAGGCCCGCCACGCTCTGCGTCCCGTGCCGGGCCAGCGCGCGGGCCACGCACGCAGACACGTGGGCCTGCCGGTAGGACTGCAGGGCGAGGCCAGACGCCCGAGCCAGGCTGGCCAGGTCCGCCTGGCCCACCGCGGCTGCTCCCCGTGTCGTCATCTGACCTCGCCTCAGACCAACAGAATCTGGTCACTTAGAGCATTGTACCTTTTACTTACCGTAATCGCCCGGTCGGCGGCGCGAGCTTTCGGGCCGCAGTGCCTACCCCGCCGCACGATCTTGATGCGGAACTGAAAAGCTGGAGCCCACGTACGCGCGAGGAGGACTCATGGCGGGAAACACGACGGCCGCGGCGGCCGGCACCATAGACATCGGCGGCGACCTCACGGTTAACCGGCTGGGCTACGGCGCGATGCGCATCACGGGCTCGGGGATCTGGGGCGAGCCGGCGGACCGCGAGCAGGCCAAGGCGGCGCTGCGCCGGGCGCTGGAACTGGACGTCAACTTCATCGACACGGCCGACTCCTACGGCCCTGAGGTGAGCGAGACGCTCATCGCCGAGACCCTGTACCCGTATCCGGACGGCCTGGTGATCGCGACCAAGGGCGGGTTCCTGCGACCCGGCCCGGGCCGCTGGGAGCCTGACGGCCGCCCGGAGCACCTCCGTGAGGCGTGCGAGGGCAGCCTGCGGCGGCTGCGGCTGGAGCAGATCGACCTCTACCAGTTCCATGTGCTCGACCCCAAGGTCCCCCTGGCCGACTCGATCGGCGCCCTGGCTGAACTGAAGGCCGAGGGCAAGATCCGGCACGTCGGGGTGTCGAACCTCTCCCCCGAGCAGATCGGGGAGGCCCAGGGCATCGTCCCGGTCGTGTCGGCGCAGAACCGCTACAACGTGAACGACCGCTCCGCCGAGTCGGTCCTGGACCTGAGCACGCAGGAGAATCTCGCGTTCCTGCCCTGGGCGCCGATTCAGCAGACCGAGAAGATCGCGGGGGTGCTCAACGCCGCGAAGCGCCTGGGCGCCAGCGAGCAGCAGGTCGCGCTGGCCTGGCTGCTGGCCCGGTCCCCGCAGGTCCTGCCGATCCCGGGGTCCGGCTCGCCCGAGCACGTGGCGGACAACATCGCCGCCGCGGGTCTCGAGCTCACCGGCGAGGAGTTCAACGCGATCACCGACTCCATCGAGGCCAGCCACTAACCACAAATCATGATCATGGGGTTGCCGGGGCTCCACCCCCGGTAACCCCATGATCATGAATGCCGGTGCCGGACCCGGCGCGTCCGGCCGCCTGCGCCCGCCGGGGCCCGCTTGACCAGGGGGCACGGGTGTGGTGAGGTTTTCCCGTCCATCGACGGCAGGGCAGGGAAGCCGGTGCGAATCCGGCGCGGTCCCGCCACTGTCACCGGGGAGCGACCCGCAAGGACGCCACCACCGCGCCGCGGTGGGAAGGCTGAGGGAAGCGCCGATCCGGGAGCCAGGAAACTGCGGCCGCCGATCCTTCGTCCCGGGGCGTGGTTACCCCGAGGAAGGCCCCGCCTGATGATGCCCTCAGCTGGCATCGTGCTGATCTCGGCCTCGGATACCGACCTGCTGGCGGCTCAGGCCGCCCAGGCGGCCCAGGCCCGGTCAGGCGAGCCAGGCAGCACCTCCTGGCGCCTGGCCAATCCGGCCCGCACCGCACCCGCCGACGTGCCGGCCCTGCTGGACGGGGCGTTCTGCGTGGTGCTGCGCCTCCTCGGCGGCCGCCGCAGCTGGCCCGAGGGCCTGGACGCGGTGCTGGCCAGCGGCCTGCCCACGGTGGTGCTCAGCGGCGAGCCGTCCCCCGACGCCGAGCTGATGTCGCTGTCCACGGTGCCCGGCGGGGTGGCCGCCGAGGCCCTGGCCTACCTCCGGGAAGGCGGCCCGGCCAACCTCGCCCAGCTGGCCCGCTTCCTGTCCGACGCGATCCTGCTCACCGGGGAAGGGTTCGAACCCCCCGAGGTGCTCCCCTCCTACGGCGCGCACCCCGGCCCGCACGGGGAGCGGCCACGCCTCCCCGGCCGCCCCACGGTCGGCATCGTGTTCTACCGCTCGCACGCGGTCGCCGGGAACACCGCGTTCGTCGACACGCTGGCCGACGCCGTCGAGGCGGCCGGCGGCCACGCGGTCCCGGTGTTCTGCGGCTCGCTGCGGGCCGCGCCGCCGGAGTTCTACGCCCTGCTGCACGGCGTGGACGCGGTCATCGTCACGGTGCTCGCCGCGGGCGGGACGGTGGCCTCCGACGCGGCCGCGGGCGGTGACGACGAGGCCTGGGACGTGGCCGCGCTGGCCGCCCTGGACGTCCCGGTGCTCCAGGCGCTGTGCCTGACCACGCCCCGCAAGACCTGGGCGGCGTCCAGCGCGGCCCTGACCCCGATGGACGCGGCCATGCAGGTGGCGGTGCCCGAGTTCGACGGCCGGCTGATCACCGTCCCGTTCTCGTTCAAGGAGCCCGGCCCGGAGGGGATCGGCGTCTACGTCGCGGACCCGGAGCGGGCCGCCCGGGTGGCCGGGATCGCGGTGGCGCACGCCCGGCTGCGGCACGTCCCGCCCGGCCGCAAACGCCTCGCCATCATGCTGTCCTCCTACCCGACCAGGCACGCCCGGATCGGCAACGCCGTCGGGCTGGACACGCCCGCCTCGGCCGTGATCCTGCTCCAGGCGCTCCGCGAGGCCGGCTACGACCTGGGCGACGGACCCCCCGAAGACCAGTTCCCCGAGGACGGGGACACGCTGATCCACCAGCTGATCGAGGCCGGCGGCCAGGACACCGAGTGGCTCACCGAGGCCCAGCTCGCGGCCGCGGCGCTGCGGGTGCCGCGGCGCGAGTACGAGCAGTGGTTCGCGGCGCTGCCCGCCCCGCTGCAGGCGTCCGTCCGCGAGCACTGGGGCGAGCCGCCCGGCGAGCTGTACACCGACCACGGCGACATCGTGCTGGCCGGCCTGCGGTTCGGGAACGTGATCGTGATGATCCAGCCGCCGCGCGGGTTCGGCGAGAACCCGGTGGCCATCTACCACGACCCTGACCTGCCGCCCAGCCACCACTACCTGGCCGCCTACCGCTGGCTGGAAACCACCTTCGGCGCGGACGCCGTCGTGCACCTGGGCAAGCACGGCACGCTGGAGTGGCTGCCCGGCAAGGGCCTCGGCCTGTCCGCCGACTGCGCGCCCGACGCGGTACTCGGCAACCTGCCGCTGATCTACCCGTTCATCGTCAACGACCCAGGCGAGGGCACCCAGGCCAAACGGCGCGGGCACGCCACCATCATCGACCACCTGATCCCGCCGATGGCCCGCGCCGACACCTACGGCGACCTGGCCAAGCTGGAGCAGCTGCTGGACGAGTACGCGACGGTCAGCGCCCTCGACCCGGTCAAGCTGCCGGTGCTGCGGACCCAGATCTGGGAACTGATCCAGGCCGCCGAACTGCACCACGACCTGGAACTGGCCGCCGCGCCCGGCGCGGACGAGTTCGACAGCTTCGTGCTGCACGTCGACGGCTACCTGTGCGAGGTCAAGGACGCGCTGATCCGTGACGGGCTGCACATCCTCGGCCGCGCCCCGGACGGGGAGCAGCGGGCGGCGACCGTGCTGGCCGTGCTCCGCGCGACGCAGGTCTGGGGCGGGCGCACCGGTGCGCTGCCCGGGCTGCGCAGCGCGCTGGCCGGCTGGGCCGGCCTGGACGAGCAAATTCTCCGCAACGAAAACCCTGGCGGCCCCATCACCGTCCCCGCCGCGCTGACCCGCGTGGCCGACGGGCCGGCCCGGACCGCCGGCGACGTCGTCGACCTGCTGGAGTCGGCCGCGCACCAGCTGGTGACCACGATGGACGATCTCGGCTGGCCTCCGGACCAGGCGGCGCTGGTGTGCACCAAGGTGCTCGGCGAGGCACCGGGGGACGTGGTGGCGGTGCTGGAGTTCGCGGCCCGGGAGGTGGTGCCGCGGCTGGCCCGGACCACCGACGAGGTGACCCACCTGCTGGCCGCGCTGGACGGCCGGTACGTCCCGGCCGGGCCGTCCGGGTCGCCCACCCGCGGGCTGGTCAACGTGCTGCCCACCGGCCGCAACTTCTACTCCGTGGACCCGAAGGCCATCCCGTCCCGCAACGCCTGGGCGACCGGGGCCGCGCTGGCCGACTCGCTGCTCGCCCGGCACCTGGCCGACACCGGGAGCTACCCCCGCGCGGTCGGGCTGACGGTCTGGGGCACGTCGGCCATGCGCACCCAGGGCGACGACATCGCCGAAGTGCTCGCGCTGATCGGCTGCGAGCCCACCTGGGACGACGCCTCCCGGCGGGTCACCGGCTTCGCGGTGGTTCCGTTGGAGAAAATAGGGCGCCCGCGGATCGACGTCACGGTGCGGATCTCGGGGTTCTTCCGGGACGCCTTCCCGCACGTGATCGCGCTGCTGGACGACGCGATCAGCGCGGTGGCCGCGCTCGACGAGGCGCCGGAGGACAACTACGTGCGGGCGCACACCGGCGAGGAGCTGGCCGCGCACGGGGACCAGCGGCGGGCCACCACCCGGATCTTCGGGTCCAAGCCGGGCGGGTACGGGGCGGGCCTGCTGCCGCTGATGGACGCGCGGAACTGGCGCACCGACGCCGACCTGGCCGAGGTGTACGCGGTGTGGGGCGGCTACGCCTACGGGCGGGGGCTGGACGGCCGGGCGGCGCGGGCCGACATGGAGTCCAGCTTCCGGCGCATCGCGGTCGCGGCCAAGAACACCGACACCCGCGAGCACGACATCGCCGACTCCGACGACTACTTCCAGTTCCACGGCGGCATGGTGGCCATGGTGCGGCACCTGACCGGGAGCTCCCCGGCCGCCTACATCGGCGACTCCGCCGTGCCGGACCAGGTCCGCACCCGGTCGCTGGCCCAGGAGACCCGGCGGGTGTTCCGGTCCCGGGTGGTCAACCCGCGCTGGATCGCGGCCATGCAGCGGCACGGCTACAAGGGCGCGTTCGAGATGGCCGCCACCGTGGACTACCTGTTCGGCTACGACGCGACGGCCGGGGTGGTCGAGGACTGGATGTACGCCCAGCTGGCCCAGTCCTACGTGTTCGACGCGGAGGTCAGCGCGTTTATGCGGCAGTCCAACCCGTGGGCGTTGCGGGGCATCGCCGAGCGGCTGCTCGAGGCGGCCGACCGCGGCCTGTGGGCCGAGCCGCCGCCGGACACCCTGGACCAGCTCCGCGCGGCCTACCTGGAGCTCGAGGGCCAGCTGGAAGGGGACGGGGAATGAGCACGGGCCAGCGGGGCGCCGGGTTCCCGTTCAGCGCGGTGGTCGGCATGGACGAGCTGCGGCTGGCGCTCGTGCTCAACGCCGTGTCCCCGGCCATCGGCGGGGTGCTGGTCCGGGGCGAGAAGGGCACCGCGAAGTCGACCATGGTGCGCGCGCTGGCCGCGGTCCTGCCGGATGTGGACGTGGTGGCCGGCTGCCGGTTCTCCTGCGACCCCGCGGACCCCGACCCGGACTGCCCGGACGGCCCGCACGAGGCCGGCGCCCCGGGCGTCTCCCCCGGGGCGCGGACCCGGCCGGCCCGCCTGGTCGAGCTGCCCGTGGGGGCCAGCGAGGACCGGCTGCTCGGCGCGCTGGACATCGAGCGGGCGCTGACCGAGGGGGTCAAGGCGTACGAGCCGGGGCTGCTGGCCGCGGCGCACCGCGGCGTGCTGTACGTGGACGAGGTCAACCTGCTGCACGACCACCTGGTCGACCTGCTCCTCGACGCCGCGGCGCTGGGCATCAGCTACGTGGAGCGCGACGGCGTCTCGGTGCGGCACGCCGCCCGGTTCCTGCTGGTCGGCACCATGAACCCGGAGGAAGGGGAGCTGCGCCCGCAGCTCCTGGACCGGTTCGGGCTGACCGTCGAGGCGGCCGCGCCGCGTGACCCGGGACCGCGCGCCGAGGTGGTGCGCCGCCGGCTGGACTACGACGCGGACCCCGACGGGTTCCGGGCCCGCTGGCAGGCGGCCGAGACCGGGCTGGCCGGGCAGATCGCGGCGGCGCGGGCGGCGCTGCCCCGGGTGGTGCTGCCGGACGCCGCGCTGCGCCAGGTGGCGTCGGTGTGTGCCGCGTTCGGGGTGGACGGGCTGCGGGCCGACCTGGTCATCGCGCGGGCCGCGATGGCCCACGCGGCGTGGCAGGGCCGGCTGGAAGTGGACGCCGAGGACATCCGGGCCGCGGCCCGGCTCGCGCTGCCGCATCGCCGCCGCCGCCAGCCGTTCGACGCGCCGCAGCTCGACGAGCAGCAACTGGACGAGGCGCTCGCGGCCGGCGCGGCCGAGGACGACGACCCAGACCCCGGCGAGGGTGGTCCGGGCGGCGGGGACGGCCCCGGCGGCCCGGACGGCTCCGCACCCCCCGACGACCACCAGGGCCCGGCCAGCTCCGCGGACCCTGCCTCCGCCGGCCCCACCGGCCCGCCGTCCGCTACCGACCCCAGCCCCACCGACCACTCCAGCCCCAGCAACTCCACCAGCCCTGACGGACCCGCAAGCCAGGAGAACCCCACGGGTCACAGCGCCGGCGACCCGGCCCAGGACGGCGCGGATGGACCCGCCCCCGCCCAGCCGGCCGCGGCGCCGGGGGCCACGTTCCGGGTCCGGCGGCTCGAAGTACCCGGGGTCGGCGCGGGCGCGGAGGGCCGGCGTTCCCGCGCCCGGGGATCCGCCGGGCGGGTCACCGGGGCGCGGCGGCCCCGCGGGCCGGTGCGCCAGGTCCACCTGACCGCCACCCTCACGGCGGCCGCGCCGTACCAGGTCCAGCGGGGCCGGACCGGGCCGGGCGGACTGCGGTTGCGGCGCGAGGACCTGCGCGAGGCCCGCCGGGAAGGCCGCGAGGGCAACCTCATCCTGTTCCTGGTGGACGCCAGCGGCTCGATGGCGGCCCGGGCCCGGATGGGGGCGGTCAAGGGTGCGGTGCTGTCCCTGCTGCTGGACGCCTACCAGCGCCGGGACAAGGTTGGCATGATCACGTTCCGCGGGTCGGCCGCGCGGGTGCTGCTGCCCCCGACCTCCTCGGTGGAGGCCGCCGCGGCCCGGCTGGCCGAGCTGCCGACCGGCGGCCGCACCCCGCTCGCCGCCGGGTTGCTGCGCGCGCACGAGGTGCTGCGGACCGAGCGGCTCCGCGACCCGGACCGCCGGCCCCTGCTCGTCGTGGTCACCGACGGCCGCGCCACGGCCCGCTCCGGCGATCCGGACCCGGTGAGGGCCGCGCACCAGGCGGCCGGGCTGCTCGCCGCGGCCGGAGTGACCTCAGTGGTGGTGGACTGCGAATCCGGGACGATCCGGCTGGGCCTGGCGGCCGGGCTGGCCCGCGCGCTGGACGGCGCCCTGCTCAGGCTGGACGAACTGGCGGCCGGGCCGCTGGCCGACTCGGTCCGGGAACTCTCGGGGCTGCCGCGCCCGTCCCGGCCCGACTCAGTCGGGACCAACCTGGGCCCGTCCGGCCCGGCCCGGCCCGATTCGGCTCGGCTCACTGGGGAGGTGGCCTGATGCCGCAGGGCAAGCCGGCCGCGGTGCCCGACGACGGGCTGACCACCCGGCAGCGGCGGCGCCGGGCCCTGGTCGTGGTGCACACCGGCGACATGAAGGGCAAGTCCACCGCGGCGTTCGGACTGGCCCTGCGGGCCTGGAATCAGGGCTGGCCGATCGTGGTCTACCAGTTCGTCAAGAGCGCGAAGTGGAAGACCGGCGAGGAGTCGGCCCTGCGCGCGCTCAGCGACGTGCACGCCGCGACCGGCCAGGGAGCGCCGGTGACCTGGCACAAGATGGGCGAAGGCTGGTCCTGGATCCGCAAGCCGGGTACCGAGGACGACCACGCCGCCGACGCCCGGGAAGGCTGGGCCCAGGTCAAGCGGGACCTGGCCGCCCAGGCCTACCGTTTCTACGTGCTGGACGAGTTCACCTACCCGATGAAGTGGGGCTGGGTCGACGTGAACGACGTGGTGCAGACGCTCGCGAACCGCCCGGGCGATCAGCACGTCGTGATCACCGGCCGGTCGGCGGACCCGCGGCTGGTCGCGGCGGCCGACCTGGTCGTCGAGATGACCAAGGTCAAGCACCCGATGGACGCCGGCCAGAAGGGCCAGGGAGGCATCGAGTGGTGACCTTGCCCCGGCTGGTCGTCGCGGCGCCCGCCTCGGGCCAGGGCAAGACCACCGTGGCCACCGGGCTGATGGCCGCGCTGCGGGCCCGGGGGCTGGCTGTCTCCGGGCACAAGGCCGGTCCCGACTACATCGATCCCAGCTATCACGCGCTGGCCACCGGGCGGCCGGGCCGCAACCTCGACCCGGTGCTGTGCGGCGAGGACCTGATCGCGCCGCTGTTCGCGCACGGGGCCGCCGGGGCCGACGTCGCGGTGGTGGAAGGCGTGATGGGCCTGTTCGACGGGCGCGGCGTCACGTCGTTCGGGTCCACCGCGCACGTGGCCCGGCTGCTGGGCGCGCCGGTGCTGCTGGTCGTGGACGCCGCTGCCCAGGGACGCTCCGTGGCCGCGCTGGTGGCCGGGTTCGCCGGCTACGACCCGCGGGTCCGGCTGGGCGGGGTGGTCCTGAACCGGGTCGGCTCGGCGCGGCACGAGGAGATCCTCCGCGCCGCCCTGGCCGAGCTGGGCGTGCCGGTGCTGGGCGCGTTGCGGCGCGACGACGCGGTGACGGCCCCGTCCCGGCACCTGGGGCTGGTCCCGGTGGCCGAACGAGAGGGGCCGGCCCGCCACGCCCTGGACCGGCTGGGCGTGGTGGTCGGCGCGGCCGTGGACCTGGACGCGGTGCTCAGGCTGGCCGCCTCGGCGGGCCCGCTGCCCACCGCGGCCTGGTCGCCAGAAGCCGCGCTGGGCGGCCTCGGCCCCACAGACACCGAGCGTGCCACTCACCCCACGGGCCCCGTAGGCCGGCCAGACCGCCCCCGCCGCAGGCCGGTGGTGGCGGTGGCGGGCGGGGCCGCGTTCAGCTTCAGCTACCCGGAAACGGCCGAACTGCTGGCCGCAGCCGGGGCCGAGGTTGCCCAGGTGGACCCGCTGCGCGACGAAGCCCTGCCGCCCGGGACCGCGGCGCTGGTGCTCGGCGGCGGGTTCCCCGAGGTGCACGTGGCCGACCTGGCCGCCAACGAGCGGCTCCGCGCCGACGTGGCCCGGCTGGCCCGGGCCGGGCACCCGGTGATCGCCGAGTGCGCCGGCCTGCTGTACCTGGCCCGCGAGCTGGACGGCCAGCCGATGTGCGGGGTGCTGGACGCCACCGCCGGGATGACCGCCCGGCTCACCCTCGGCTACCGGGACGCGACCGCCGCGGCTGACTCGGTGGTGGCGCCGGCCGGGGCGGCCGTCCGCGGCCACGAGTTTCACCGCACCGCCGTCGATCCCCCGCACTCCCCCGACCCCGCGTGGATGGTGGGGGACCGGCCGGAGGGTTTCGTTAGAGGATCTGTGCATGCGTCTTATCTGCATCTGCACTGGGCGGGATATCCGCAGCTGGCGCGGCGGGTAGTCGAGGCGGCCGCGGCATGACAGGACCGGCGGGCGGCGGTCCCCGGCTGGTCGGCGTGGGCGTCGGTCCCGGTGACCCGGAGCTGGTCACGGTCAAGGCCGTGCGCGTCCTGAACGAGGCTGACCTGGTGCTGGTCCCGGTGCTGGCGGACGCTCCAGCCGGGACCCGGGCGGGCGGAGACCACAGTCCGGGCCCACCTGCGGCACGACCGGATCCGGCGGGTGGAGTTCGCCCTCAACGAGCGGGAAGACCGGGACCGTCGCGTGGCGGCCTGGGACGCGGCCGCGGACACGGCGGCCGCGGCGTTCGGTGCGGGCGCGGCGCTGGTAGCGTTCGCGACTATCGGCGATCCCAACGTCTACTCGACCTTCACCTACCTGGCCAGCGGCGTGCGCGAGCGGGTGCCCGGGCTGACCACGGCCACGGTGCCCGGCATCACGGCCATGCAGGACCTGGCCGCGCGGAGCGGGACCGTCCTGTGCGAGGGCCGGGAGAGCCTGGCCCTGCTCCCGCTGACCGCGGGGATCGAGACCTTCCGGGCCGCGCTGGCCAACTTTGACACCGTGGTCGGCTACAAGAGCGGGCGGCACCTGCCTGAGGTCCTGGCCGCGGTCAAGGAAGCGGGCCGCCTCGACGACGCCGTGCACGGCGCCAGCCTCGGGCTGCCCGGCGAGGACATCCGGCCGGCCGCCGGGATGACCGGCCCGGCGCCCTACCTGTCCACGCTGCTGGTACCGGCCCGGCGCACCATCCGCGGAGGGAAGCTGTGACCGCTACCGCACCGGCCGGGAGCCGGGCCAAGGTCTGGTTCGTCGGAGCCGGGCCCGGCGCGGCCGACCTGCTCACGCTGCGCGCCGCCCGGGTCATCGGCGAGGCGGACGTGGTGGTCTGGGCGGCCAGCCTGGTCCACCCCGACGTACTCGACCATGCCCGGCCGGGCGCCGAGGTGATCGACTCGGCCCAGCTGCCGCTGGAGGGGGTCCGCCCGCTCTACCAGCGGGCCCGCGACGAGGGCCTGGTGGTGGCCCGGATCCATTCCGGGGATCCCGCGCTGTGGGGCGCCGTGCAGGAGCAGCGGGACCTGTGCGACGAGCTCGGGCTGCCACACGAGACCATCCCGGGAGTCAGCGCCTACGCGGCGGTCGCCGCGCTGGCCGACCGCGAGCTCACCGTGCCCGAGGTCGCCCAGTCGGTGGTGCTCACCCGCCTCGGCGGCGGCAAGACCCCGATGCCGCCCGGGGAGGAGGTCCGGGAGCTGGCCCGGCACGGCACGACCATGGCGGTGTTCTTGTCCGCGGCCCGGTCCAGCCAGTTGCAGGCCGAGTTGCTGGCCGGCGGCTACCCGCCCGAGACGCCGGTGATCGTGGCCTACCGGGCGACCTGGCCGGACGAGCTCCTGGTGGAGTGCACGGTCGGCACGCTGGCCGAGACGGCCCGGGCCCGCAAGCTCTGGAAGCACACGCTGTTCCTGGTCGGGCCGGCGTTGGGAGCCCACGGCACCCGGTCGCGGCTGTATCACCCCGGCCACTTCCACGGTTTCCGCCGGGCCGACCCGAAGGCCCGCACGGCGCTCCGCGAGGCCGGCCCGTGAATGGGCCGGGCGGAGAACCGAGCCGGCCCGTGAATGGGCCGGGCGGAGCACCGAGCCGGCCCGTGAACGGGCCGCCGGACCCCCGCTCCCAGGCCCTTCCGCCTCCAGAACCTGAGCTTCGGGAGCCGGACCTGCCGCGGACGGCCAAGGTCCGGCCGCGGGCCCTGCGCACCGGGTGGACCACCGGGACCTGCGCCTCGGCGGCGGCCAAGGCCGCCGCTACCGCCCTGCGCGACCAGGCCCCGCAACACCGGGTGGAGATCGGCCTGCCCAGCGGCCGGCGGGTGGCCTTCCCGGTCGAGTCCTGTGCCTACTCCCCCCTGCAGGGCACGGCGGTCGTGGTCAAGGACGCCGGCGACGACCCGGACGTGACGCACGGCGCGCACCTGACCGCGACGGTCCGCTGGCGGGCCGAACCGGGGGTGGCGCTCGAGGGCGGCGAAGGCGTCGGCGTGGTCACCAAGCCCGGCCTGGGCATCGAGGTCGGTGAGCCGGCCATCACCGCGACCCCCCGGGCCATGATCACCGGCGCGGTGGCTGAGGTGACCGCGCGGGGGACGTTGGTGACCATCTCGGTGCCGGGCGGGGAACGGATGGCCCGCAAGACCACGAACGCGCGGCTGGGCGTGCTGGGCGGGATCTCGATCCTGGGCACGACCGGGATCGTCCGCCCGTTCTCCACCGCGTCCTGGCGGGCCAGCGTGGAGCAGGCCGTGTCGGTGATGGCGGCGCAGGGCGAGCGCACCGTCGTGCTGTGCACCGGCGGCCGGACCGAGAAGGCCGCCATGGCCCTGCGGCCGGACCTGCCCGAGGTGTGCTTCGTGGAAGTAGGCGACTTCACCGGCGCCGCGCTGCGCCGGGCCACGGCGGCCGGCCTGGACAAGGTGATCTTCGTGGGCATGGCGGGCAAGCTGGCCAAGCTCGCGGCGGGCGTGCTGATGACGCACTACACCCGGTCCAAGGTCGACCTGGGCCTGCTCGGCGAGGTGACCACGGCCGCGGGCGGTCCGCCTGAGGTGGCCGACGAGGTCGCCGCCGCGAACACCGGCCGTCACGCCTACGAGATCTGGGCCCGCGAAGGCCTGCTCCGCCCGGCCGGGGACGAGTTGTGCCGGCGGGTCCGGTCGGTACTGATCCGGGCGGCCGGCGGCCGGCTGGACGCGGACGTGGCCCTGGTCGACTTCAGCGGGCAGACCGTGGTCGCCGCCACCCGGCCGGAGTGGGTGGGTGCACCATGATCACCGTGATCGGGCTGGACGGGTCGCCGCTGAGCCGCCACGCCGCCGAGGCGGTGGCCGGTGCCACCCTGCTGGTCGGTGGCCGCCGGCATCTGGCTGTCGCGGACTGGTTCCTTGAGGAGCCCGCCTCTGCGACCGGACCGGACGTGGTGGTGATGGGGCCCTTGCGGCCGGCGCTCGACGCGCTCGCGGCGCACGACGGCGACGCCGTGGTGCTGGCCTCTGGCGACCCCGGCTTCTTCGGCATCGTCCGGGCGCTGCGCGAGCGGGGGCTGGACTGCGTCGTGCTGCCCGCGGTCTCCAGCGTCGCACTGGCCTTTGCCCGGGCCGGGCTGCCCTGGGACGACGCGGTCGTGGTCAGCGCGCACGGCCGCGAACTGCATGCGGCAGCCAACGTGTGCCGGGCTTATCCCAAGGTGGCCGTGCTGACCGGCCCGGGGCAGGGCCCCGCCGAGATCGGCGCGGCGCTGGCCGGGTGGCCACGGCGGCTGCTGGTGGCCGAGGACCTGGGCGGCGCAGACGAGCGCCTCACCGAGTGCACCCCGGCTGCCGCCGCCCAGTGCGAGTGGTCTGATCCCAACCTGGTCCTGTCCCTCGCGTCCCTCGCGGACACGCACCTCAACAGCCCTGGCCCCCTCGCCCCCGGTCCTTCCCCCACCAGTCACAAATCCCTCCCCGACCCCACCCACCCCAGACCGACGGCGGCGGCGAGTTCGTGATCATGACCATTTGGTGCTCGCCAGAGCGACACCAATCAGTTGATCACGAAGGGGGGCGTTCACGGGGCGCTCCCACGGGCCTCACCAATCACGCCGGCCCCAGCGAGGCGGGGCTCAGCGGGCCGGGGCCCGGCTGGTGCTGGCCGCTCGGGTCCAGCGTCGGGGACGAGGGGTGGGCGCTGCCAGAGGACGCGTTCGAGCACCGGGACTCGATGGTGACCAAACCCGAGGTGCGGGCGCTGGCGCTGGCCCGGCTGGCGCCGCGGCCCGGCGTGCTGGTCTGGGACGTCGGCGCGGGCTCGGGCTCGGTGGCGGTGGAGTGCGCCCGGTTCGGCGCGGCGGTCATCGCGGTGGAGCGGGACCCGGCGCAGTGCGCCCGGGTCGCGGCCAACGCACGACGGCACGGAGCCGAGGTGCGGGTCGTGGCCGGCGCCGCGCCGGAGGTCCTGGACGGCCTGCCCGACGCGGACGCGGTGTTCGTGGGCGGTGGCGGGCTGGCGGTCGTGGCCGCGGTGGCGGCCCGGCGGCCGGCCAGGATCGTGCTGGCCCTCGCGGCGGTCCAGCGGGTCGGCCAGGCCGCCGAACTGCTTGGCGACGCGGGCTACCAGGTGGACGGCACCTTGCTGCAGGCCAGCCGCCTGGCACCGTTGCCGGACGGCGCACACCGGCTGGCGGCGGCCAACCCGGTCTTCCTCCTGTGGGCCCAGCCCAGTCCGCATCATGATCACGGTCAATTTGGGGCGCCATGAGTCAGATATTGACCGGGATCCCGGGGGTCCGCCGGGCGCAGGCGAGCCAGGCCGGGGCTGGCCGGGCGCGGGCCAGCCGGGCCGGGGGACGTCGGCGCGTTCGCGGGCGCGGGGGGCGGGCATGATCGGGCTGATCGCGGTGACGGCCGCCGGGCAGGCCGCCGCGGACCGGCTGGCCCGCGCCTGGCCCGGGGAGACCCACGGATACGACGGGCCCGCGGCGGCAGCGCTGCCCCGCGGCCTGGGCCGAGTGCGATGCGCTCGTCTGCTTCCTGGCCACCGGGGCGACCATCCGGCTGCTCGCCCCGCTGCTGGCCAGCAAGCACACCGACCCGGCCGTGGTCTGCGTGGACGAGGCTTCGCCAGCACGCGATCGCGCTGACTCGGCGGGCACGGCTCGGGCGCGAACGTGCTGGCCGTGCGGGTCGCCGAGGTGCTGGGCGCGGAACCCGTGCTCAGCACGGCCACCGACGCGGCCGGGCTGCCCGGCCTGGACACGCTGGGCTGGCCGGTGGAAGGCGCGGTCGCCGCGGTCAGCCGGGCCATGCTGGACGGCGAGCCGGTACGGCTGGACAGCAACGCCACCTGGCCGCTGCCCGCCTTCCCGCCCAACGTCCGCGTCAGCCCGAGTCCCGCTGGTGACCCTGGCCACGAGGCTGATGAGGACTGGGTGGGTGGGGCCGGCCACGGAGCGGGACCGGCCACGGGAGCCGGACCGGCCACGGGAACCGGACCGGCCACGGGAACCGGACCGGCCACGGGAACCGGATCCTCGTCACGGACGAGATGGCTCCGGCAGACGGGCGGACCGTGGTGCTCCGCCCGCCGTCGCTGGCCGTGGGCGTCGGCGCGAGCCGCGGGGTCAGCGCGGCCGAGGTGCTCAGCCTGATCGACATGGTGCTGGACGAGGCGGGCGTGTCGCCGCTCTCGGTCGCCGCGCTGGCCACGGCAGACGCCAAGGCCGAGCGAGCCAGGGATCGTCGAGGCCGCGGCCCGGCGCGGCTGGCCGCTGGTCAGCTACCCGGCCGCGGTCCTGGCCGCCGTGGCCGTGCCGAACCCCAGCGCCGCGGCCCTGGCCGCGGTGGGCACCCCCAGCGTGGCCGAGGCGGCCGCGCTGACCTGCGGCGACGTGCTGGTGGCGGGCAAGCATAAGTCGGCCATGGCCACCGCGGCGGTGGCCCGGATCCGGCCCCGCGGGCGGCTGGCCCTGGTCGGGCTGGGACCGGGCGCGCGGGACCTGGTCGCGCCGCGGGCCGTGGCCGAGTTGCGCCGGGCGTCCGTGGTGGCCGGCCTGGACCAGTACCTGGACCAGGTCCGGGACCTGGTGCGGCCGGGCACCCGGCTGCTGGCTTCGGGTCTCGGCGCCGAGGAAGAGCGGGCCCGGGCCGCCGTGACCGAGGCCCAGCGCGGCCATGCTGTCGCCCTGGTCGGCTCGGGCGACGCCGGCGTGTACTCGATGGCCAGCCCGGCGCTCAGCCTGGCCGGCGAGGACATCGACGTGGTCACGGTGCCCGGCATCACCGCGAACCTGGCCGCGGCGGCCCTGCTGGGCGCGCCGCTGGGGCACGACCACGCGGTGATCTCCCTGTCCGACCTGAACACGCCCTGGGAGATGATCGAGCGCCGGGTACGCGCGGCCGCCGACGGTGACTTCGTGGTCACCTTCTACAATCCGCGCAGCCGCGCCCGCGACTGGCAGCTCCGCGCCGCGCTGGATCTGCTCGGCGCGCACCGGCCGGCCAGCACGCCCGCCGCGATTATCCGCAACGCCAACCGCCCGGGCCAGCTCATCACCGTGACCACACTGGGCAAGCTCGACACGGCCGCCGTCGATATGCTCAGCCTGGTTCTGGTCGGCTGCTCGACGACCCAGATGGTGGCCGGACGCATGGTGACACCGCGAGGGTATCCGTGGCAGCCGTGACCATCGGCGCCTGCCAAGGCTGCGGGGCGTGCCTGCTCACCTGCCCGGAGCACGCGATCCGGCCGGCCGGGGGGAGACTGCACGTGCTGCCGGACCGCTGTACGGGCTGCCTGGAATGCGTGGAGATCTGCCCGGTGGGTGTGATCAGTATCAGCGAAAGCAGTGCTGGTGAAAGCAGTGCCAGCCAAAGCAGTGCCAGCGAAAGCGAAGGAGTCTCCCGACCAATGAGCTCAGCCCAGTGAGCCGCGGCATCCACCCGATCGAGGAAGAGTCGTACGCGATCTTGCGGTCCCGGGCCGACACCGCGGCGCTGGCCCCGCTGACCCGGGCGGTCACCGAGCGGGTGGTGCACGCCAGTGCCGACTTCGACTACCTCACGGACCTGGTGTGCGTGGAGGAGGCGCTGGCCGCCGGGGCGGCCGCGCTGCGCCGGGGCGCCCCCGTGGTCGCGGACAGCGCGATGGTCGCGGCCGGCATCACCAGCCGCGAGGTCGTCTGCCGGGTGCGTGACCCGCGGGCCCGGTCGCTGGCCGCCCGGGCTGATATCACCCGTTCCGCCGCGGGGATGCGCGTCGCCTGCCGGGACGCAGGCCCCGGCGCGGTGTGGGTGATCGGCACCGCCCCCACGGCCCTGTTCGAGCTGCTGACCCTGAACGCCTCGCCTGCGCTGGTCATCGGCCTGCCGGTCGGGTTCGTGGGGGCCGCGGAAGCCAAGGACGCGCTGCGGGCCAGCGGCTGGCCCGCCCTGACCAACCAGAGCGACAAGGGCGGAGCGGCGGTGGCCGCCGCCGCGCTCAACGCCCTGCTGTACCTCGAGGAGGCCCGGTGACGACGGCGGGACCGGCCGCGGGCGGGCTTCCGTTGCTGATCGTCGGGCACGGGACCCGTGACGCCGCCGGCGTGGCGCAGTTCCGCGAGCTGATCGGGCGGGTCCGTGATCAGTCGGCGGGATGGCTGCCGGCCGTGGACGGCGGCTTCATCGAGCTGTCCGCGCCGTCGGTCAGCGAGGTGGTGCCGCAGCTGGCTGGCGGACGCCTGGCTCCCGGTGGTCCCGGCGGAACTGGTCGCCGTCCCGCTGGTGCTCAGCGCGGCCGGGCACGGTAAGGGGGACATCCCCGCCGCGCTGGCCCGGGAGCAGGTGCGCCACCCCGGGCTGCAGTACCGCTACGGCCGGCCGCTCGGCCCGCACCCGGTGCTGCTGGACGTGCTCGAGGCCCGCATCGACGCGGCCCTGGCTTTGCCGGCGCAGGGCGGGAAAGCCCAGGGCGGGAGGGCCCGGGGTGGGAAGGCCGGGGGCGTGGGGGCACGGGCCTCGGCGGCCTGGAGCGCGGACGCGCGGGCCGGGACCCACGTCGTGCTGGTCGGCCGGGGCTCCACCGACCCGGACGGGAACGCCGAGGTCGCCAAGGTGGCCCGGCTGCTATGGGAGGGGCGCGGTTACGCCGACGTGACGCTGAGCTTCATCTCGCTGACCGGGCCATCCGTGCCAGACGCCCTGGACCGGGCCCGGCGGCTGGGCGCGGAGCGGATCGTGGTGGCGCCGTACTTCCTGTTCGCCGGCGTGCTCCCGGACCGGGTCACGGCCCAGGCGGGCGCGTTCGCGGAGCAGCACCCGCAGATCGACGTCCGGGTGGCCGGGCTGATCGGCGCCTGCGACGAACTGGCCGGGCTGGTGCTCGAGCGGTACGCGGAGGCGCTGCACGGCGACATCAGGATGAACTGCGACACGTGCGCGTACCGGATCGCGATGCCCGGGTTCGCGGACAAGGTCGGGCAGGCGCAGACCCCGCACCATCACCCGCACGACGTGGCCGCCGGGCACGGGCACCTCTAGGAGAGGCATCGCGAAGGGCTGGCAGCGCTAAGACCGGCGTCCGGCTAAGGCGGCCGGGGCACCCGGCTGATGGCCGATCGGTCAGGGAAAGTAGCGCAGCAGCAGTCCCCGTGTCCCAGTGCAGGCCGCGGCCCACCCCGAACGTGCACCCGGGCTCCAGGACAACACGCCCATCTCGGAGGCCTGGCCATCCAGGGCCGGGGCGCGCTGCCTTGACCACTGGCCTTCGGAGTAGTGGTAAAGGTAAGCCGGGGCGCCGGTCGCGGACGCAGGCCCGATCGCGTACATCCAGATGCCGCCGTGGCCGTCCTGGCTGATGTCGCCGGCCGCCTGCGTCCGGTACGGGACCGGGACCCTCGACCAGGTCCGCCCGTTCCAGTGCCAGACGATGACGCCATACGAGGCGGTCGCGGTAGTGAGCCCGATACCGACCCAGGCATCCCGGGCGGAAAACGCCTCAATGGCGGCGTTGCCGATCGCGGCGCGCCTCCGGGCGGCGGGCGGCAACGGCGGGAACCGCAGCGTCCGCCAGTTACTGCCGTTCCAGTGCGCGGCCGCCCACACCTCCCCGGGCGCGGTCAGGGTGCCGACGGTCCAGATGTCGTCAGGCGCCACCGCGGAGGCGGCCTGCGGCTCCAGCGGCGAGGGCACCCGCCGCCACCGGCGGCCGTTGAACCGCACCACGTAGGGCCGCGAGGACGCCGAGGACGGGTGGAAGATCTCCCCGAACGCCCACACGTCGGTGCGGCCGAACACTGCCGCCGCGTCAGTACGCACCTCGCCGGGGAAGCTGAAGCTGGTCCACCTGCTGCCGTTCCACCGCGATGCGCTGGTCGTGAGGCCTACCGTGTCGCCGAAGAGCCAGACGTTGGCGGCCGAACTCGCACTGATCACCGTCGGCGGGATCAGCTGCCCGGTGCCGGGGGGAGAGGGGATCGTGCGCCATCTGGCCCCGGCCCAGTGCTCGACGAACGTGCTATGGGAGCTGGCGTTGCACTGCTGCGGGCAGATGTCGCCCACGGCCCAGACGTCGCGGGCGCCGGCAGCAGCAACGCTGATCATCTCGGTGTAGCCGCCGCCTGGCTGCCCGCTGCCCGGCTCGGAGGGCAGGGTCTGCGCGATCCGCCATCCCGGCGAGACATGGGTCGCCCATCCGGCGCTGCCCCCGCTGATATGCCCCGCGTGACTGGCGGTCACCGCCGGGTGGCCCCCTCCCGCCCCGCAGGCTGCCAACACGAGCACCAGAGTCAGCCCGGTCAGCCGGAGGGGAACCCGCCGTATGAACATTGAAAACCTTTGCCGTCAACAGTGGTTCCGTGGCCAGTGCTGGCGGCCACCTGCTACTGCTGAGGTCTAGTCTGCTCCGTTCCCGAGCGAGGCGAACCCGTCGGCGACGGCGTTGTGGCCCAGCGAGGCGATCTCAAACCGGGCAAACGTGGCCTGACGCGGCACCAGGACCCGGGAAAGACCCGTCCCCCCGGTGGGGGGGTTACCGGGGGGACGGGGATCTTCGGGTGGCTCCGGGTCAGCCGGGGCCGGTCACGGCACCGACCATTGCTGGTTGCTGCCGCCGTTGCAGGTCCACAGGTCGAGCTGGGTGCCCTGCGTCGTGGTGAAGTTCGGGTCGTCCAGGCACTTGCCGGAGACCGGGTTCACCAGTTCGCCGTTCACCGCGAGCCATTGCTGGTTACCACCGCCGTTGCAGGTCCACTCCTCGATGAGGGCGCCGTTGGCCGTACTGGCGCCGGTGACGTCCAGGCACTTCCCGTTGATCCCGACGGTGCCGTTGGACTCCATAGTCCAGCTCTGCGCCGTCGCATCAGTGTCGCAGCCCCACATCTGCACCTTCGTGCCGTCGGTGGCCGACCCGTTGTTCACGTCGGCGCACTCGGCGGTGTCGTCTCCCGCGATGATATGCCCGGTCGGGGTGGCAGAACCGGCCAGGGTGACCGACAAGTTGTCGAACTGGTCCGTTTGATACCCAGACGTTCCAAACCCGACCATTCCCGAGGCGTAGGTGGCGTCAGTCACGGTGGCGACGGTGGTGCCGTTGATGGCCGCCGAGATGCTGCTGCCGTTGAAGGTCAGGGCCAGGTGCTGCCAGGTGCCCGTGCCGGGCGCGGTCACCGTGCCGCTGGCCAGCGTGGTGAGGCTGTCGCTGGTGTTGTTGCGGATGACCGACCAGGCGCCGGTGTTGCTCAGCTGGAGGTAGTACTCGTCGATGCCAGCCGGCCCGAACGCGTGCTGCGGACCCGCCCGGCCGATCAGCTGCACCGCCCCGGCCTGCGCCATCAGCGCGTCAGCCGACACGGTGTAGTTGGCCCAGCTGAGGTTGCCGCCGATCGTGTACGGGTTGGAGTTCCCGTCCCACTCGATGGGCTGGACTGCGGCCTGCTGCTGGACGCACTGCCCGGAGCGGCCGCCCGCGCACGGCTCGACCTCGAACGCGCCCTGCATCTGGGACAGGTAGCGGGGCTGCTGGCCGGCGGTGTCGGTGTCGAAGTTGTCGGAGTACGGCAGGGTCAGGGTGCCCTGTCCCGGGCTGGCGGCCGTGCCCTTGCCCTGGCCGCTGGTGGTGGTCAGGGTGTAGATGTAGCCCGGCTGCACGGTCAGCGAGTAGGCGCCGTTCACCGGGGTGACGCTGGACTGCTGGGCGAGCTGGGGCCCCGACCCCGGCGTGTTCACGTCAGTCGCCCACACGTGCACGGCGCCGGTGGACAGCCCGCCGGACACGGTCACGTTGACGGTCTGGGCCGCGGTGGCCGTGGTGGTCTCGATGATCGTGGAGTAGTCGGTGCCGTTGGTGGACTTCAGCGAGACATAGCTGCCGTTCGACTCGCTGCCGCCCAGGTAGCCCGACCCGGAGTTGAGGAACTGCCAGCCCGGCGCGGTGAACTGGGTGACCTGGGCGGTGGCCCACAGGCTCTCGCCCACGCTGTACGCCCCGGACCACGGCTGGTTGGCCAGGATCAGCCCGTCGGTGTTGTAGGGCAGGTTCGGGTAGATCGCGGCGACCAGCGGCCAGTTGATGTAGGCGGTCAGGTCGGCGTCGATGTAACCGCGGGTGATGGAGCGGATCAGCGCCGGGGCGCCCGAGTTCAGGTCCTGGGAGCCGTTCTCACTGGCCCACAGCGGTTTGCCGGTGCCGATGGCGGTGGAGTTGGCCGCGCAGGTGTCCGCGCTGCCGCCGTCCCCGCCCGCGCAGGGATAGTGCACCCCGATGATGTTCACGGCGCTGGCGAAGGTGGAGTTGGACGCGATGTCGCTGGCGATGCTCCAGTCGCTGTCCGCGCCGACGATCTGCACGCCTGAGTAGCCGTCCGCGTTCAGCGTCGACCGGAGCTGCTCGTACCAGGAGATGTTGTAGCCCCGCTCGTTCCAGCCGCCGAGGTAGTTGATGGTCAGGCCGTGTGACTTGGCGCAGTTGAGCCAGCTGACCAGGTAGTTGATCATGTCGGTGGACCAGAAGTTGCCGCCGCCGATCCAGCCGGGCGCACCCCAGGCCAGCCCGTACAGCTTGATGTTCGGATTCAGCGCCTTGGCCTGTTCCATCAGCCACCAGTTGTATCCGGCGCTGCAGTTGATGGAGCCGGACGCGTGCTCGATGCTCGATTCGGAGCCGTCCGTGGAGTTGGTGTCGCCGCCGATCTCCACCTTGAGGATCTGCAGGTCCGCGCCGTAACCCGGCTTGAACAGGTAGTCGAGGATCTGCGTCTGCTCGGCCGCGGGGTAGTCGGTCAGCAGGCGCGAGTTACCGCCCCCGCCGCTGATCGCGCCGATGCCGTCGAAGGTCCGCCCGGCGCTGGTCCCGCTGACCGTAATGGCAGTCGCCGCGGCGGCCTGGGTCAGCGGCACGGCCGCGAGGCAGAACGCTGAGCCGAGCAGGGCCGCGGTGGCCAGGACCGCGGCGTGTCTTAAGCCTCTGAGACGGATGGTACGCACGGCGGTACCCCTTCCTGACCCGCGTCCTCACGGGTCGTCCCGGCGCTTCGACCTGCGGGCATGGTGATTGGAACTGATGGAAAGTGGTCGAAAGCGTTGAAAGCTGCCTTCATTCAGGCATCGCCCGCCGACCGCGTCAAGATGCCGCCGCCACCTGGTTTCCGCGCCTTGAACCGGCAGGCCGCAGCAGCCGTTCCCGGGGGCGTAACGGACGGCCGCCCAGACCGCCCCGCCGGCCCCACTTTGAGCAGGCCACCGGCCTGTTCACGCGAAAGTAGCCACCCCGCTACTAAGCGTTATAAGAATGCCTGTACGATCTGATACCGCATGATCAAATACGGGTCGTCACTACTGATAGCATTTCCGTTGCCTTGCCGCCATAGCCTGCCCAGGGACCTGAATCACGGGGTCGGAATCAGGGCCACACTTAGCGGGCTCGCTCAGCGGCCGGTACCGGGGTGCCCGAAGGTCACGGGAGACTGATTTGTCGGGGGCGTACGGAGTCATTCAGGGAGCAGGGGGGGTGACCGGCCGGGGGCTGGCGGCTGGTCATGATCTGCGGGTCACGGGGGTGGAGCCGGTTACCCGGTCCAGCATGCACCGCCTGCTCGACGCGCTGCCGTTCCTGATCATGGGCGCGGTGGCCGGGGCCACCCTGGCCTTTGGCCCGCGCTCCGGGCTGCTCCAGCTGCTCGCGCTCGGCCCGGCCTTCGCCGCGGTCTCCGGCGGCCTGCGCAAGACCATCGCGGCCGGGGTGGTGGCCCTGGCCCTGAACGCACTGCTCGCCGCCGA
This sequence comes from uncultured Actinomycetes bacterium, assembly GCA_963844695.1. Lineage (GTDB taxonomy): Bacteria > Actinomycetota > Actinomycetes > Streptosporangiales > Streptosporangiaceae > RYN-230. Next base: position 174,856 of record CAWJPL010000002.1, on the reverse strand, counting down.
CCAGGTCATCAGTACCTGGGGTGACTACGCCCGTGACTCGGCCGTCGTGGTGGGGGTGACGGTGGCCGCGGTGATCGCGGTCACGGTGCGCCAGCGGCGTGAGCACGAGCTGGCTGAGGTCAGGGCCATCGCCGAGGTGGCGCAGCAGGTCCTGCTGGGCCCGGTGCCGGACTCGGCGCGGAGCGTCCGGCTGGCGGTGCGCTACATGTCCGCGACCTCGCACGCCCGCATCGGCGGGGACCTGTACGAGGTCGTCACCGGATCCACCGGGATGCGGCTGATCATCGGCGACGTCCAGGGCAAGGGCCTGGTCGCGGTCAAGACGGCCGCGACCGTTCTGGGGTCGTTCCGTGAGGTGGCGCCCGAGGCGTCCAGCCTCCTCGTCATCGCGGACCGGATCGAGGTGGCCCTGGCCCGCCAGCTCAACGACGAGCAGTTCGTCACCGCGGTGCTGGCCGAGGTGAGCGCGGACGGATCCCGCATCACGCTGCTGAGCTGCGGCCATCCACCGCCCCTGCTCATCACCGCCCACGCCGGGCGGTTCGTGGAGCCGGCCGTGCCGAGCCTGCCCCTGGGCCTGGCCGGCCTGGGGGTCGTGCCGCGCGAAGTGACCACCGTCCCGTTCGCCCCGGGCGACCAGATGCTGTTCTATACGGACGGGGTCAGCGAGGCACGGAACCGGGCCGGTGAGTTCTACCCGCTGCCGGACCGCGCGATCTACGCCGAGGCCACGGACCCGGACAGCGCCCTGAACCGGCTCCAGGAGGATGTGCTGATGCACGTCGGGCACGCCCTGGACGACGACGCGGCCATGCTGCTGCTGCGCCGGCAGGCCGCCTGAGCGCCGCCGCCTGCGGTGAGGGCCGGCCGGGCTCGCCGGCCTGAGCGCAGCGGGGATTCACCGCCGGTCCCGGTCCCGGTCCAGCCAGACCGACACGTGCGCAGGCTCCAGCACGGCCGCGACCGACCCGAGCAGGTCGGCGCGGACCGCGTCCAGGTCCACCGCGTCCTGGAGGCGGCCCGCGAACGCGGACACGGCGGCGTCCGCGTCGTAGCGGGCCCGGTTGAACCGACGGTCCACGATCCGCTGCACCTTGCGCCGCAGCGGGCTGAACAAGGCCGCGGCCACCAGCGTGGACGCGGCCACCGCCACCGGCGACGACAGCGGCAGCACCCGGGTGGCCAGCAGCACCAGCCCGGCGTAGACCCCGATCAGCAGCCCCGTCACCAGGGCGTAAGCCAGCGTGCGGCTGATAATCCGATCGATGTCGTACAGCCGGTACCGCAAGATGGCTACCCCCATGCTGGCGGGCAGGGCGCACAGGCCGAGGATGGCCACCTCCCAGATGGCCGAATTGGTGGCCAGCGCCCAGATGCCCAGGACGGCACAGACCACGGTCCCGCTGAGCAGCCACTTGAGCTGCTGGCGCCGCTCCCCCGACGAACGCCGCCAGCTCGCCACCTGGTGGCCGAGTGCGCCCAGCCAGGCCAGTCCGACCGTGCCGAAGAACACCAGCTCCGTCCAGGACGGCGGGGCGTCCTGGCTGGCCACCTCACCGCTGGCCAGGTACACGAGGTGGTGCCCGGCGACGGCGGAAGCCGTGGCTGCGACGTAGCTCACCGGCAGGATCAGGCTGAGACCCAGGTACGCGTACACCACCCAGCGCCAGCCCGGCGATGGCAGCCGCCCGTCCGGGAAGACCAGGGTCACCAGGGGAAACACGACGATCACGAACGTGAACAGCCCGCTGAGAGCGACGGCCACCGGGCCAAGTCCCGGGAGGCCGCGGTGCCCGTAGTCGTACACGAGCGCCGCGTACTCGGACGCGGCGACGGTGAGCGGGATCCAGAGCGCCGCGCCCAGCAGCAGCCAGCCGATCGCATTGCCCGGCTGGTGACGCGCCACGACCAGGCCCACCGCGGCGACCACCAGGATCACCACCAGCAGGCTGATCACCGCGGTGACCGAGGTCGAGCTCATGTGGCCTGACACCGCCCCGATGATCGGCAGGATGACGATCAGGACCACCACCAGGGCGGCCAGGACCGAGGCACTGCGCGGCGAGGCGAGCCGGGACCGGCGGCCGGCCACCTGGGTAGTCACCGGCCCCCCTCCCCCAGCCACACGGACAGGTGGGTGGGCTGCAGCGAGTCGCTCACGGTGGCCAGCAGGTCGGCGCGCACCGAATCCAGGTCCACCGCGTCCTGCAGCCGGGCGGCGAACAACGCCACGGTCTGGTCGGCGTCGTAACGGGCCCGGTTGAACCGCCGGTCCACGGCGCGCTGCACCCGCCGCCGCACGGGGGTGAACAGCGCCGCCGCGGCCAGCGTGGATCCGGCCACCGCCCACGTCGAGGCGAACCCCAGCACCTGGGTGGCCAGCAGCACCAGCCCCGCGTAGACGCCCACCAGCAGCCCGGTGATGATCGCGTAGGCGACGGTCCGGCTGAGGATCCGGTCGATGTCGTACAGCCGGTACTTCAGGATGGCCACGCCCATGCTGAGCGGCAGGGCCAGCACGGCGACCAGGCCGATGTTCCCGGCGATGCGCAGGACCTGGTCCGAGCTGTCGGAGAAGGGAACGCCGAGGAGGCCGCCGGCCACGGCGATCGCCGACCCGCCGATCAGCCATTTCAGTTGCTCCCGCCGGTCACCGGAGGACCGCCGGTAGCTGGCCACCTGGCCCGCCACGGAGGCCAGCCAGCACGCGCCGAGGACGGGGAAGAAGAGTCCCTGCACCGCGCCCCACCAGGCGGCCCAGCCACTTGGGTGGTCGATGGCCAGCAGGTTCCCGCCGGAGTCCACCTGGACGTGATGCCGGGCGATGGCCCAGACGGAGATGACGACGGTCCCCGCGATCCAGAGCGCGGCGACGGCCAGATACGCCCACAGCGCCCAGCGCCAGCGCCGGCTGGGCAGCCGGCCATCCGGGAACAGCAGCACCGTGAGCCCGAACAGCGCGATGGCCGGAGCCCAGCCGGGCTGCAGCAGTACCGCCACCCAGCCGAACGGCAGCCCCGGGTGATGCTGCCGGTAGAGAGCCACCGCATACGCGCCTGCCGCACCGCTGAGGACCAGGAAGCCGACGGCCCCCAGGAGCAGCCAGCCGAGCGGGTTGCCCGGTTTCCGCCACGCCAGCACGAAGCCCAGCACCCCGAAGACCGGGGCGAAGATCAGGGAGCCACTGCCTTCGCTGGCCTGGAGGCCCGCCAGCGCCGCCAGCGGGAAGGTCACCGCGATCAGCGCCACGATCACGCCGCCCAGAACCATCGCGGTAGCTGGCGTGGCCAGCCGGAACCGGCGGGCCGCCGGCACGCCCGTCACGGCTGACCGTCCCGGAGCCATATCGAGACGTGCGCGGGCTCGAGCGCCTGGTAGGTGACGGCGGCCAGGTCAGTACGCACCGCGGCCAGGTCCACCGCGTCCTTGAGCCGGTCGCTGAACGCGACCACGATCCGGTCCGCGTCATAGCGGGCCCGGTTGAACCGCCGGTCCACTGCGCGCTGCACCTTGCCCCGCACCGGAGCGAACAGGGCCGCCGCCACCAGCGTGGACGCCGCGACCGCCACCGGCGAGGAGAACCGCAGCACCTGGGTGGCCAGCAGCACCAGCCCCGCATACACGCCGACCAGCAGCCCGGTCACCAGGGCGTAGGCGAGGGTCCGGGAGATGATCCGGTCGATGTCATACAGCCGGTACTTCAGGATCGCCACGCCGATGGACACCGGCAGCGCGGCGAACCCGAACCAGGCCAGGCTGGTCACGACCTGCCAGGCACCGGCCGGGAACGCCGAATGGGAGCTGGTCAGAAAGGCACTCGCGATGACGACAACGGCCCCGCTGGCCAGCCATTTCAGCTGCTGGCGGCGCTCGCCCGAAGACCGCCGCCAGCTGAGGACCTGGCGCCCGATGAAGGCCACGATGAACAACAGGATGATGACCTGCAGCGGGTTCGCGACAGCCCCGTACCAGCCAGACGCATCATCGGTGACCTTCAGCCCGCCGTTGACGTCCACCTGGAAGGGACGCCCGATGACCGCCTGCGCGGTCGCCACCGCCAAGATGATCATGCTGAAGGCATAGACCCCGAGGTAGGCCCAGAGCGCGCCCCGCCACCACGCGGAAGACAGCCGCCCGTCCGGGAACAGCAAGACGACCAGGCCGAGCAGTTCCAGGCCCGCGCCCCAGAGCTGGTTCAGTGCGATCGCGGCGATGCCGAGCGGAAGCCGCTGGTAGCCCAGCCGGTAGCGGAGCAGGGCGTACTCCGAGCCATCTGTAGAGACGATCAGGCACAGCGCGATCAGCAGGAGCAGCCAGCCCAGCGGGTTGGCAGGCTGGCGGCGGGCCACGAGGATGCCGACCAGGCCGCAGGGCAGCCCGATCACCAGGGCGTTGAGGCTGTCGAAGCCGAGGTGAGAGAGGGCGGCGAGCGGGGCCATGGCCAGCGCGGACAGGACCAGCAGCCCGGCCAGCACCGCCAGCCAGGTTCCGGGCCAGCGGCCCGGCGGGCGCCACCTGGCCGCCGGCCGCCGTCATCGCTCACCGTCCGCGAGCCAGACGGCCAGGTGGGCTGGTTCCAGCGTGCGGCCGATTACCGTGGCCAGATCGGCCTGGACCTCCGGCAGCGCGACGGCGCCCGTGAGCCGGGTGGCGAAGGTTTCCACAGCGGCGTCCGCGTCGTAGCGGGCCCGGTTGAACCGCCGGTCCACGATCCGCTGCACCCGGCGGCGCAGCGGGGTGAACAGCGCCGCCGCGGCCAGCGTGGATGCGGCCACCGCCCCCGTCGAGGCGAACCCCAGCACCTGCGTGGCCAGCAGTACCAGCCCCGCGTAGACGCCGACCAGCAGCCCGGTGACCAGCGCGTACGCGAGGGTCCGGGAGATGATCCGGTCGATGTCGTACAGCCGGTACTTCAGGATCCCGATCCCGATCGACACCGGCAGCGCGATGATGCCGATGATCAGTATTTCCCAGAGGGAGGCGCTGCTAGCGAACGAGGCGACGGCGAAGACCCCGCAGACGGCGGCGCCGCTCATCAGCCATTTCAGCTGCTGGCGGCGCTCGCCGGAGGACCGGCGCCAGCTGGCGATCTGCCAGGCCAGTGCGCCCAGCCAGCCGCCCAGCAGCCCGACGAGGAACAGCTGGGTAAGCCCGCCGACGACCGGTGACGAGGGATTCTCCACCTGGGCCAGCTGCCCGTCGGACAGGACATGGACGTGGTGCCCGGCCTCGGCGGCGATGGTGACTCCGAGCACCGAGAGGAAGCCCGGCACGGTGAGCGCCAGGGAGATCCAGAACACCCAAGTCCAGCGCCCGGGCGGGACGCGGCCGTCCGGGAACAGCCAGATGATGAGCGGGAAGGCGACGAACGGGAAGAAGAACAGCTGGGCGCAGATGAGCGCCGCCGGGCCCAGGACGGGCAGGGTGTGCTGGCCGGCCCGGTATGCGGCGTCGTACCCGTCGCTGGCGAACGTCACCGCCAGCGATGTGGGCGCGGCCAGGAGCAGCCAGCCGATCGGGTTACCCGGCTGATGCCAGGCCACCACCAGGCCTACGGCGGCGATCACCCACAGGGTCAGCATCAGCCCGGCGCCGGTATTGAATGAGCCGAGCGTGATCCGGTGGGACGCGGCCGATTGCCCGACGGTGATGGCGCTGAACAGCAGCAACAGCGCCGCGAGCAGGACCGCCAGTACCCGTGGTGTCCGGCGGCGGCGGGCAGCCGGGACCGCGGGCAGGCCAGCTGTCATGACCCACTCCGCAGTGGAGCAGCCGGCCTCGGTGCGGCCAGGCCCAGGTCCGGCGGAGTTCGGACGCCGAAGACGTCGCGCAGCGCGGTCAGCGCGGCGAGTTCGCCGCAGCGGCCGTGCACGCCGGGCAGCGGCGGGGTGGAGGAGGAGCACAGGTACAGGCCGGGTACGGGGGTGCGGTACGGGTTCCAGCGGACCGCCGGGCGGAACACGGTCTGCCAGACGGTCTGCATCCCGGCGGCGATGTCCCCGCCTACGTAGTTCGGGTTGGCCGCTTCCTCGCCGGCCGCGGTCCGGGTGCGCCGGGCCAGTACCAGGTCCCGGAAGCCCGGCGCGAACCGCTCGATCTGCGCCTCGATCCGCGCGGTCATGTCCACTGTGGACCCGGACGGGACGTGGCAGTAGGCCCACAATGTCTGCTGGCCCGCCGGCGCCCGCGCCGGGTCGACGATGCACGGCCCGGACCGGAGCGAACAGCGCCGCCGCCACCAGCGTGGACGCCGCGACCGCCACCGGCGAGGAGAACCGCAGCACCTGGATGGCCAGCAGCACCAGCCCCGCGTACACCCCGACCAGCAGCCCGGTCACCAGCGCGTAGGCCAGGGTCCGGGAGATGATCCGGTCGATGTCATACAGCCGGTACTTCAGGATCGCCACGCCGATGGACACCGGCAGCGCGGCAAAACCGAACCAGGCCAGGCTGGTCACGACCTGCCAGGCGCCGGCCGGGAACGCCGAATGGGGCTGGTCAGAAAAGCACTCGCGACGACGACGACGGCCCCGCTGGCCAGCCATTTCAGCTGCTGGCGGCGCTCGCCCGAGGACCGCCGCCAGCTGAGGACCTGGCGCCCGATGAAGGCCACGATGAACAGCAGGATGATGAGCTGCAGCGGGTTCGCGACCGCCCCGTACCAGCCGGACGCGTCATCGGTGATCTTCAGCCCGCCGTTGACGTCCACCTGGAAGGGACGCCCGATGACCGCCTGCGCGGTCGCGACCGCCAAGATGATCATGCTGAAGGCATAGACCCCGAGGTAGGCCCAGAGCGCGCCCCGCCACCACGCGGAGGACAGCCTCCCGTCCGGGAACAGCAAGACGACCAGGCCCAGCAGTTCCAGGCCCGCGCCCCAGAGCTGGTTCAGCGCGAGCGCGGCTACGCCGAGCGGAAGCTGCTGGTAGCCCAGGCGGTAGCGGAGCAGCGCGTATTCCGAGCCATCTGTGGAGACGATCAGGCACAGCGCTATCGCCAGGAGCAGCCAGCCCAGCGGGTTGGCAGGCTGGCGGCGGGCCACGAGGATGCCGACCAGGCCGCAGGGCAGCCCGATCACCAGGGCGTTGAGGCTGTCGAAGCCGAGGTGAGAGAGGACGGCGAGCGGGGCCATGGCCAGCGCGGACAGGACCAGCACCCCGGCCAGCACCGCCAGCCAGGTTCTGGGCCAGCCGCCCCGCGGGCGCCACCCGGCCGCCGGCCGCCGTCATCGCTCACCATCCGCGAGCCAGACGGCCAGGTGGGCTGGTTCCAGCGCCCGGCCGACTACCGTGACCAGATCGGCCCGGACCTCGGGCAACGCGACGGCGCCCGCGAGCCGGGCGGCGAAGGTTTCCACGGCGGCGTCCGCGTCGTAGCGGGCCCGGTTGAACCGCCGGTCCACCGCGCGCTGCACCCGGCGGCGCACCGGGTTGAACAACGCCGCCGCGGCCAGCGTGGACGCCGCCACCGCGACCGGCGAGGAGAACCGCAGCACCTGGGTGGCCAGCAGCACCAGCCCCGCGTAGACCCCGACCAGCAGCCCGGTGACCAGCGCGTAGGCCAGCGTCCGGGAGATGATCCGGTCGATGTCATACAGCCGGTACTTCAGGATCCCGATCCCGATCGACACCGGCAGCGCGATGATGCCGATGATCAGTATTTCCCAGAGGGAAGCGTTGCTGCCGAACGAGGCGATAGCGAACACCCCGCAGACGGCGGCCCCGCTCATCAGCCATTTCAGCTGCTGGCGGCGCTCGCCGGAGGACCGGCGCCAGCTGGCGATCTGCCAGGCCAGCGCGCCCAGCCAGCCGCCCAGCAGCCCGACGAAGAACAGCTGGGTGAGCCCGCCGACGACCGGCGACGAGGGATTCTCCACCTGGGCCAGCTGCCCGTCGGACAGGACATGGACGTGGTGCCCGGCCTCGGCGGCGATGGTGACCCCGAGCACCGAGAGGAAGCCCGGCACGGTGAGCGCCAGGGAGATCCAGAACGCCCATTTCCAGCGTCCGGGCGGGAGGCGGCCGTCCGGGAACAGCCAGATGATGAGCGGGAAGGCGATGAACGGGAAGAAGAACAGCTGGGCGAAGGTGAGCGCCGCCGGGCCGAGCACCGGCAGGGTGTGCTGGCCGGCCCGGTAGGCCGCGTCGTATCCGTCGCTGGCGAAGGTCACCGCCAGGGACGTGGGCGCGGCCAGGAGCAGCCAGCCGATCGGGTTACCCGGCTGATGCCAGGCCACCACCAGGCCCACGGCGGCGATCACCCACAGGGTCAGCATCAGCCCGGCCCCGGTATTGAATGACCCGAGCGTGATCCGGTGGGACGCGGCCGATTGCCCGATGGTGATGGCACTGAACAGCAGCACCAGCGCCGCGAGCAGGACCGCCAGTACCCGTGGTGTCCGCCGGCGGCGGGCAGCCGGGACCGGGGCCAGGCCAGCCGTCATGACCCACTCCGCAGCCGGAGTAGCCGGCCTCGGCTGCGGCCAGCCCCAGGTCCGGTGGGGTGCGGACGCCGAAGACGTCGCGCAGCGCGGTCAGGGCGGCCAGTTCGCCGCAGCGGCCGTGCACGCCCGGCAGCGGCGGGGTGGACGAGGAGCACAGGTACAGGCCGGGCACGGGGATGCGGTACGGGTTCCAGCGGACCGCCGGGCGGAACACGGTCTGCCAGACGGTCTGCATCCCGGCGGCGATGTCCCCGCCGACGTAGTTGGGGTTCGCCGCTTCCTCGTCCGGCCGCGGTCCGGGTGTGCCGGGCCAGGACCAGGTCCCGGAAGCCCGGCGCGAACCGCTCGATCTGCGCCTCGATCCGCGCGGTCATGTCCACCGTGGATCCGGACGGGACGTGGCAGTAGGCCCACAACGTCTGCCGGCCCGCCGGCGCCCGCGCCGGGTCGGCGATGCACGGCTGGGAGACCAGGACGTACGGGGCTTCGGGATGCCGCCCGGCGGACACGTCGGCTTCGGCCGCCGCGAGTTCCTCGTAGCGGCCACCGAGGTGCAGCGTGGCGGCCTTCCGGCACGCCTCGTTCGTCCACGGCACCGGGCCGGACAGGGCGAAATCGACTTTGCACACCCCAGCGCCGTAACGGAACCGGCGCAGCGCGCCGGCGTACCGGCCCGGTAGCCGGTCACCGGCGATCGCCAGCAGCGCCCGCGGCGCCACATCGAGCAGCACGGCCCGGGCGGGCGGCAGGTCGGCGAGCGAGCGTACCCAGCGGCCCGTCTCAATGGCCCCGCCCGCGGCCAGCACGGCCTGGCTCATCGCGTCGGTGATCCGGGCGCTGCCACCTTCGATCACGGGCCAGCCGGTCCCGTGGGCCAGGGCGATCAGCGTGATGCCGACCGCGCCGGTCGGAGGCCTGGCCAACGGGATCATCGAGTGCGCTGCCACGCCAGAGAACAGCGCCCGCGCCCTCTGGGGTGTGCCACCGCCGCGCCACCCCATTGGCTGACCGCAGCCCGTTGGCCGCGAACACGGCTAGCCCAGCGGGCAGACGGGACGGCGGCCGCCGGATCGGGGTCAGGACCAGGTCGGTGACCGCCGCGTAGTCGCGGGCCAGGGGGCCGAACAGGCGCCGGTACGCGGCGCCATCCGGGCCAAGGCGCTCTGCGGTGGCTGCCACTGACCGGCTGACCACGGCGGCCCGGCCACCGTCCATCGGCTGGGCGAACACCACCTCCGAGTGAGCGAACCTGACCCCGCGGGCCGCCAGGTCGAAGCGGCGGAAAAACGGCGATGCCAGGGCCAGAGGATGCACCGCCGAGCACACGTCGTGCTGGAAGCCGGGCAGGGTGAGTTCCTCGGTCCGGCAGCCGCCGCCGATCGTGGGGCCGCCCTCGACGACGAGGACGCGCAGGCCGGCGGCGCTGAGCGTGACCGCGGCCGCCAGGCCGTTCGGCCCGCTGCCCACCACCACGACGTCGGGATCACCGGACATCGTCGGTACCAGACATGCTTATCCCCCCGACGCCCGGCGCAGTCAGCCGCGGCGCCGCAGCGCCGTGACCGGGGCGGCCAGGGTCTGCAGGACGCTGCGGACCATGGAGTTGTGCCAGACGTTGCCGGCGTTGCGCCACTGCCGGCTGCTGTCCACGCACACGTTGCGGGTGGTCACCGTGGTGTCGGCGGCGCCGAGCCGGTGGCCCAGCGCGGTCAGCGTCTGCACCCAGAACACGTCTTCCTTGTGGTGCCCGCCCAGCGTCATCGCCACTTCGTACAGGGGGTCGTTGGCGCGCATCAGGACCTGGGCCTGGATGACGGTCCCGGCGGGCGTGCCCTCGGCAGAGAACGTGATCCAGCCCGCGAACATGTGTCCCTGCGGGGTCATCAGCGTGAACGACTCCTCGTCCGCGTAGAGCACGAAGACGCCGGTGGACAGCTTCACGCCGCCGCCGATGGCCAGGTCGAGGAGGGCCACGTCGCCTGGGCTGATGCCAGTGAGCGCACCCGCGAAACGGTTCCCCTTGGGCCAGAACTCGGGGAAGTGGGCCTTCCAGGTGGCGATGGCCTGCTCGGGGGTATACGGCCGCACCGGCGGTCAGCCGGTAGGTCTTCTGCCACATCTTGCCGAAGCCCTGCACGGGGCCGGTCAGCCGGCGGCCCGCCACATTGGTCCCGCGCACGCCGTCTCGCTGCCACCACGTCGAGCCGGTCCACCTTGGCCGCCCAGCGGCCCGCGTCGTTCCGCGGCACCACACCGGCGCCGGCCTCCCGGTGGCTCAGCTCAATCTGCTCGGCCGAGCGCACCCGCTCTGGCCCCGTTGCCTCAGTCACATCGGCCTCCTCAGGTCGCCGCACCGACCAGTGCCGATGCTTCGTCGTCATAGATGGTGATCGCCTCGTCGAGGCGGGTGAGCTCGAAGATCTCCCGGTAGTGGTTGCTCAGCCCGTACGCGGCCAGCTGCTGCCGCTGCCGGTTGGCCCGGACCAGCAGGGTGACGAGCATCCCGATGCCGCCGCTGTTCATGTACTCCAGGCCGGCGAAGTTGAGCACCAGCCGGCTGGTCCCCGGGCCGCCGGCTTCCTCGTACGCCGACATCAGGACCGGCTCGCAGGCCGCGGTGACTTCGCCCTTGATATCGACTACCGCCACGTCGGCGCCGATATGGCGGACACCCATCGTGACTCCCGTTGCGTCCATGACGCCCCTCCCCTTGTGACCCTGCGTTCTTGACCCTGCGTTCTTGTACCCTGCGCCTTGCTTACGCTGCGCCCGCTGACCGGCGCCCGGCTGGTTCTGCGCTGGTCAGGCAGCTGGCCCGGCCAGCTGGCTCACCGCCGCGTCGAGGTCCCCGAAGACCTCGATGAAGTCCGACAGCCGGGTGATGTCGAAGATCTCCCGGTAGTGCTCGGACAGGCCACTCGCGACCACCTTGCGGCGCTCGGCCCGGGCCCGGGCGAGCACGCTCACGATCAGCGCTATCCCGGTCGAGTTGATGTAGCCGACCTGGGCGAAGTCGAGGACCACGGTGCCGGGCTCCCCGCTGGCGACGGCCTGTTCGTAGGCCGCGTTGAGGACGCCGGCCGCGCCTCCGTCCACTTCGCCGGTCAGTTCGATGACGGCCGCGCCGCCGACCGCGTGCACGGCTGCCTCACAGTTCTTCCTTCATGGCCGCCTCCTTCGAGTTCCCCGCTGTGCGGCACGGGCGTGGCGCCGCCGCCCCGCATGGTGAGCTGGATGGTGTGCCGCGGGCCGTCGGTGCGCACCTGCATGGCGTCCACCATGTTCCGGATGAGGAACAGGCCCCAGCCGCGCGCCCGCTGCTCTCCGTCCAGCTTCAGTCCGAGGTCGGGCTCCTCCACCGGCCCGGCGGCGCGTGCTCCCCCCGAGGTCGGTGATGGCCACGATGATGTCGTCGCCTTCCTGGATGACCTCGACGTCCACCGGGATCTCGGGCCGCCCGCGGTTGCCGTGCTCGATCGCGTTCATGGTGGCCTCGGCCACCGCGGTCTTCAGCCGTTCCAGCCGGGCCGGCGCCAGCCCGCTGGCCGCCACGGCCTCGGCGACCCGGGCCAGCGCCAGCCGCTCGTTGCCCGGCTCGCTGGGCACGGCGAACGCCGCGAGCCGCCGGGGCGCCGACCGGGCTACCGAGGTCATCAGGAGCCTCCCGCGTAACGGGCGGACATGCTCCGCTCCAGGCACACCAGCGTGATGTCGTCCTCCTGCTCGGCCTCCGGCCCGGTGAACGCGGCGAGTTCGGTGAGGCACAGGTCGATCAGTTCCTCCCCGGAGGAACCCCGCCCGGCCAGCTCGGCGACCCGGGGGAAGCCGAACATCTCCCGGTCCGGCGCGTGCGCCTCGGCCAGCCCGTCGCTGTGCAGCAGCGCGCAGTCCCCCGGCTGGAACTGGAAGGTCTTCTCCTCGTAGTCCATGCCGGGCATCAGGCCGAGCGGCATGCCGCGGGCCCGCAGCTCGGCCACGCCGTCCGCGGTGCGCACGTAGGGCACGTCGTGGCCGGCGTTGGCGAACTCGACCTTGCCGCTCAGCGGGTCCAGCACCAGCGCCAGGCAGGTGACGAACATGTGCGCCGGGATGTCCGCGCAGAGCAGGTCGTTCACGTGCGCGAGGACCGCGCCCGGCGCGATCAGCCGGGGCGCGGCCCCGCGCAGCAGCGCGTGCGTGCTGGCCATCACCAGCGCGGCCGGGATGCCCTTGTCGGTGACGTCACCGACCACGAACATGACCCGGCCGTCCGGCAGCGGGATGAAGTCGTAGAAGTCGCCGCCCACGGTACGGGCGGGCCGGTAGAACGCGGCCACGTGCCAGCTCGGCAGGTCGGGCACGCTCTTGGGCAGGAACTGCTGCTGGATGATCTGCGCGATCTTCAGTTCCTGCTCGATCCGCTCCCGCTGGCGGGCTTCGGCCTCTTGCTGGCGGACCAGCTGGCCGACCCGCATGGCCGGGGCGGCGTACCCGGCGAGCGCGTTGAGCAGCCGCCGGTCCTCGGAGGTGTAGTCCCGTTCGGACAGCCGCGGCCCCAGGCTGATCAGGCCGATCAGGCTGCCCGAGGAGATCAGCGGGACGATGAGCACCACCCCGGCGTCCTTCATCGCGGCCAGGGCGGGGGAATCGAGTTCGAGGCCGCGGATGTCCACCGCGCCGGCCGCGCTGAGCAGGTAGCCGACCAGCGGGTCGTTGGACGCCAGGTCGATCTGCGGTCCCTGGATGACCTGGCCGTGCAGCCGGAGCCGGCGCCGTGGCCGCCGCGGCCGGCTGGCTCCGCCGCCAGCCCCGGCGCCAGGTACGCGGCCGCGGCGGCGCAGCGGGCCGGCGCCCGGCGCCGCGGCGGGCTGGCCCGCGCCCGGCTGGCCTGGAGTGGCGCCGTTGGCGGCCGGCCGCGCAGCGCGGCCCGCGGGGCCGGCCGGCACCTGGCCGGCGCCGGTCGGCCGGGAGGCCCGCCGGGTCCCGGCCCGGCACCTCGGCGACGGTGCCGGCGGCGCCCCCGTTGCCGCCGACGCTGGTCCGCTCCAGCCCTTGTGCCATGGCACGCTCCGTGTCCGTCCCGCTTATCCAAGCTCAGGGCCAGCTTAGGGAGATGGCGATACGAGATCGTTACGGCAAGTCCGCGGCCTGAGGAGAATTTCACGTTGCTGCGTTACGGTGGCTTGCGGAGGTCATGGAAGGCATCCCCGGGGGGAGGCGGCGTGGCGGAGCTGGACCTTGCCCTGCTCGGGCCGCCCGCGGTGACCAGGGACGGCGGGCTGGTCAGTTTCGACACCCGCAAGGCCACGGCGGTGCTGGCCCTGCTCGCGATGCACGATCACGAGCTGAGCCGCGAGCGGCTGGCGGCGCTGCTCTGGCCGGAGGCGGACGGGGCCCGGGCGCGGGCCTCGCTGCGCCGCACGTTGTCGGTGACCGCCGCGGCCGCCGGGCCGGGCCTGCGGGTCACCCGGGCGGCGGTGGCCCTGGACCCGGGCCGGGTCCGGGTGGACGTCACCGACTTCGAGGCCGCTGGCGGCCCGGCCGGACGCTGGCGCGCTGGACCGGGCGGCCCGGCTCTACCGGGACGATTTCCTGGCCGGGTTCGCGCTGCGCGACTGCCCCGAGTTCGACGACTGGCAGGCCGCGACCGCGGACCGGCTCCGGCAGCGGCTCGCCGCGGTGCTGGAACGGCTCGTCGCCGCGTGTACCGCGGCGGGTGACCTGGACCGCGCGGTGGCGCACGCGCAGCGCTGGCAGGCTCTCGACCCGCTGCACGAGCCTGCCTACCAGGCGCTGATCCGGCTGCTGGCGTGGACCGGGCAGCGGTCCGCGGCGCTGCGCCAGTACCGGGCGCTGGTCCGGATCCTGGACACCGAGCTCGCCGTGCGGCCGCTTCCGGAGACCACCCAGCTCTATGACGATGTCCGGGCCGGCGGCTGGCGCCCGGCCCCGGGGCGGCCCCCGACGCCAGCCGGGCCTGCCGCTCCCGGCGCCCGGCCGGGCCGACGCCGCGCCGGGCCCGGCCGGGTGGCCCCTGGTCGGCCGGGAGGATCAGCTGCACGCGCTGCACGCGGCCTGGCGCCGGGTGGGCGCGGCGGGCCGGGTGGTGACGGTGCTGGGCGCGGCGGGCTGCGGGCAAGACCCGGCTGCTGGAGGTATTCCGCGCGGAGGCGCAGGCGGCCGGGGGCGTGGTGCTGGCCGCGCGCTGCCACGACGGCGAGAGCGAGCTTCCGTTCGTGGCTCGCCGCCGACCTGCTGCGCACGGCGCTGTCGGTCTGCCCGGAACTCCCGGCCCGGCTGCCCGCGCACACGGCGGCCATGACCGGGCGCCTCTGCCCCGAGCTGGCCGCGGACTACCCGGACGACCCGGCCCCGCTGGACAGCCCGATGGCGCTGACCCGGCTCTACGGCGCGATCGGGGAGGCGCTGCGGACCGCGGCGACCCCGGCCCTGCCCGGGCCGCTGGCCGGCGTGATCGTGGTCGAGGACGCCCACTGGGCCGACGGCCCGTCCCTGGACCTGCTGGCCTACCTGGTCGCGCAGGCTGCCCGGCTGGCCGCTGCTGCTCGTGATCAGCTGCTCCACCGAGCACGCCGAACGGCTCCGCGGGCTGCGCGCCGCGCTCAGCGAGGCGGCCGACGCCGGGCGGGGCACGGCGGTCGAACCCGCTCCGCTGCGGCGAAGAGCAGGTCCGCGACCTCCTGCTGCGCTCGGGGGTCCGCGACGCCGACGTGGGCCGGCTGCTGGCCCAGACCCGGGGACTGCCCATGCTGGTCCGGGAGTACGTGGAGGGACTCCGCTCGGGAGCCGGTGACGGCGGGGAGCACTGGTGGCCGCCCGCCTCGGTCCGGGAACTGCTGCGCAGGCGGCTGCAGGCGGCCAGCGAGCCCACCCTGCAGATGCTGTCCACCGCGGCCGTGCTGGGCAGCGGCTGTGACGCCGACCTGCTGCGGGCGGTCAGCGGGCGGGGCGAGACGGAGACCGTCGAGGCGCTCGACGAGGCGGTCCGCCGGTTCCTGATCACCGAGATACCCCCGGCCGGGGACAGCGGCGTGCCCCGCTACGACTTCCCGTACGAGGCCCTGCGGGAGGTCGTCTACGAGTCCGCGACCCTGGCCCGGCGCAGGCTGCTGCATGGCCGGGCCGCCGGGGTGCTGATCCGCCGGTACGAGCGGGACCCGGTGACCACCCGCGCCGCGGCCATCGCGGAGCACCTGCAGCGGGCCGGCCGGGACTCCGAGGCGGCCGGCTGGTGGTGGCGGGCCGCCCGGCGGGCCCGGGATCTGTACGCCCACGCCGAGGAGTACGCGTACCTGCGCCGGGCCGAGGCGCTGGGTTTCCCGCCGGCGCAGGTGGCCGTCGCCCTGGGCGACGTGCTCACGGTGCTGGGCCGGTACCGGGAGGCGCTGGCCGAGTTCGAGGCGGCCGCGTCGGCGCTCGACGGCCAGCGCGCGGGACCGGAGCCCGCAGACGGGCCGGCCGCCGGCGGCCATCGAGCACAAGCTGGCCGAGGTGCATCACCGGCTGGGCGACTGGGCGCTGGCCGAAGCGCATCTGGACGTGGCCCTCGAGCTGCTCGAGGGCCTGTGACCCGAGCCGCCGGGCCCGGATCGAGGCGGACCGCGCGGTGCTGGCCTACCGGCGCGGCGCCGCGCAGGCCGCGGCCGGCCTGGCCCAGAGCGCGCTGGAGGCGGCCCGGCGGGCCGGGGACCCGGCCGCCGTCGCCCAGGCGCTGAACGTGCTGGGCATGCTGGACGCGCGGAGCGGGGCCGCCGACGTCGGCCGCGGCCCGGCTGCGGGAAAGCCTGGACCACGCGCGCGGCCTGCCCGACCCGGGGGCCGCGGTGGCCGCGCTCAACAACCTGAGCCGGCTGCTGGCCGACAGCGGCCAGCCGGGCGAGGCCCTGCGGCTGGCCCAGGAGGCGCTGGCGCTGGGCCGCGAACTGGGCGACCAGCACCGGGTCGCCGCGCTGCACACCAACCTGGCCGACCTGCTGCACGCGGCGGGCCAGCGTGACGCGGCCCTGGCCCACCTCAAGGAGGCCGCGCGCGGTTTCGCCTCCGTGGACACCGGCGGCACCCCCCGCCCGGAGGTGTGGACCCTCGTCGAGTGGTAGCGAGACGACGGGGGACGGCCGAGTGGTAGCGAGACGACCGGGGACGGCCGGGTGGCAGCGAGCAGAGCGGGCCGCCGCAGGATCGTCCCTGCGGCGGCCCGCTCCTGGTAGCCGCGCTATCACCGCCTGGCAGCGGTGCTAGTGGCTGACCAGCTCACCCGTGCTGGGGTTGAGGATGACCGGGCGGAAGTGCGGCCGGGTCCAGAAGTCCAGCACGCCGCCGCGAGCGTCCAGGCTGCCCGCGATGTTGGTGAAGGAGCCGCGGCCGGTGGACGGCCGCCGAGCCAGTTGTCCTCGATGAACTTCACCACCGACGACTGGTCGGTCACGTTGTGGCTGACGTAGTTCTCCTGCGTGTACGGCGAGATGACCAGCAGCGGGAGCCGCGGGCCGTAGCCGCACCGGACCGGCGTGTCACCGATGCGCACCGGGGCACTGGTGCACACGGCCGCGTCGTCGGTGGTGTTCGAGCCGTTGACCCGGGGCGAGTTCTGGTGGTCGTACCAGCCGTCGGAGTCGTCGTAGGTGATGACGATCGCGGTGGACTTCCAGTACTTGGACTGCTCGATCTGGTTGACCGTGTTGACCAGGAAGTGCTGCTCGTCGATCGGGTCGGAGTAGCCCGGGTGGGCGTCCTGGTACTCGGCGGCCTTGAGGTAGCTCACGGCCGGCATGTTGCCGTCCTTGAGCGTGGTGTAGAAGTCCGACAGGTCGTACTCGTGGTTGGCCTGGTCGGTCTTGCCGATCATGGCTTCCGAGGACGGCGGCAGGTGCTTGGGGTTGGCCGTGGACTTGTAGTACTCGAACGGGTTGTGGTGCGGGGAGTAGTCCGCCACCGTGGCCCCGCCGATGTTCTCGTGGGACGCCCCGCAGACCGGGTAGCCCGCGCTGTTGGTCGAGGTCGGCGCGAACCCGCCCTGGAACCAGCCCCAGGTGACGTGCCGCTGCGTTGAGCAGGTCGCCGATGTTCTTGCCGGTCATCACGCCAACCGGGCTGGTCGCGGTGTGGCTGGTGTCGGAGCAGCCGTCGAATGCCGGGTCGAGGTCACCGTAGATGGTGCCCAGGCCCTTGCTGTTCGGCGGGCTGACGCTGCTGGGGTCGGCGACCGGCTGGCCGGTGGTGGGGTTGACCGCGTACCCGTCACCGTCGCTGCCCGAGATCACGTTCAGCGCGCCCGGGCGTGGACGGCCCGAAGTTCGTGTCGTAGTTGTTGTCGCTCATCGAGTAGTTCTGCGCGTAGTTCCACAGCCCGGTGACCGTGTTGCCGTCGAAGTAGTCCATGACGATGCCGGGCGGGCCGTACTCACCCGTGCAGTTGTCGGTCTGGGTGAACTGGACGAACTTGTCCATCTTCGCCGCCGTTGAACGCCTGCTGCTCAGGCAGGTACCCGTGGTTCTGGTCGCAGGTGAGCGCCTGCTCGTAGGTGAGCCGCTCGGGGTTGTAGCTGTTCGGGTTGTGCTTGAGCAGGCTCTTGGTGAGGCCGTTCACCCTGGGCGTGCCCCGCTTGGCGTAGAACTTCGACCCGTCGGTGTTGGCCGCGGACGGGTACGTGCCGAAGTAGTGGTCGAAGGAGTCGTTCTCGTCGAAGAGCACGACCAGGTGCTTGATCGGGGTCCTGGTCGGCGCCACCACCTTGTAGTAGCTAGCCGGGGCGGTCGCGGGCGTGGCCGCCGAGTTGGCCGTGTCCGCGCCGGTCTGGGACGTGCTCGCACTGGCTACCGTCGCGCCGACAGCGGCGCCGCCGGCCAGCACCCCCGCAGCGAGTATGGCCGTGTAACGGCGCATCCAGCGCCGCCTGCCCGGGCCATTCCCGGTGCCATTCCGTGGGCCTTCGCCCATTTTCACCCTCCTGAGTCTGGGGCTGTCCATGGCACTATCGCAGCCACACGCGAGTAGCACCATCGCGCACAACAGACCCAAAGGCTTCCGGAAGGGCGTGACCAAACGGCGTCCGGATGTTGACCGGCAGGCAAACGCGCGAACAAGAATGGCCGGCGCGGACCGGCGGCAGCCTGGTCAGGCCAGCACGGTCAGGCGCCGGTCAGGCCAGCATGGCCGCGGCCCAGGTAGTCGCGGCTGTCCTGCACGCCGGGCAGGGCGAAGAAGTAGCCGCCGCCGAACGGGCTGATGTAGTCGACCAGCGGCTCGCCGATCAGCCGGGTCTGCACCGTGACGAACTGGCGGTCGATGTCCTGCTGGTAGCAGGTGAAGATCAGCCCCATGTCGAGGTTGCCGACGGCGTCGATGCCCCGGTCGTAGTTGTGCGCGCGGCGCAGGATGCGGTTGGGCTCCGTCTGCGGGGTGCGCGGGTTGGCCAGCCGGATGTGCGCGGTGAGCGGGATCACGTCCCCGGTGGGGTCCAGGGTGTAGTCGGGGCGGGCGAACTCCGCTGTTGGCGTCCAGCGGCGCGCCGGTGTCCCGGCGCCGGCCGATCATGTTCTCCTGCTCGATGATGTCGACCCGGTCCCAGAACTCGACGAGCATCCGGATCAGCCGGATGACCTGGTAGCTGCCGTGCGCGGTCCAGGCGGGCTCGCCGCGGCCGCCCGGCTGGACCCAGACCAGGTTGTTCATGGCCTCGGGCCGGCTGGTGTCGGGGTTGGCGATGCCGTCCATGAAGCCCATCAGGTTCCGCGGCGTGGTACCGGCCGGGCGGGCCGGGCTGGAGAACCCGTCGATGCGCCACAGCACCTGCATGCCGCCCCGGGTGTGCGGGCGATATCCCGCAGCGCGTGCAGGACCGTGTCCTGGCTGCCCGCGGTCAGCTGGAGGCTCAGGTCGCCGCCGCACTGCGCCGGGTCGAGGTCGTCGTTGGGGAAGGGGGTCATCGGGGTCAGCCCGGCGGGCTTGCGGGCCGCCAGCCCGTAGCGGTCGTCGAACAGCGTGGACCCGACGCCGACCGTGACGGTGAGGCCGTCCGGGACCACCGTGGGCCCGAGCACCCCGGAGTCGGAGGGCGGCCCGCCGATGCCGACCTCCGGCGGATCCCGCCCGCGGTGAGGAAACGGGCCCGGGCCGTGATGGTGCGCAGCAGGTCGGTCAGCTCGCCGCGGCCCTCAGCGGTCACGTTGAACGAGAGCACGATCGTCTGGCGCTCCGGCTTGCGCAGGATGCCCGCCTGGTACTGGCCGTGGAACGGGACGGCCGGCAGCCGGCCCGCCAGCATCTCGGCGTCGAGGACCTGGCCCGGCGCGGCGGCCCGGGACGAGCGGTAGGCGACCCGGCCCCGGCGCCCGCCGCGGCGCCCGCGACTACCCCGGCAGCGGCCCCGGCGACCCCGGCGCCGAGCGCCCCGCGCAGGAACGAGCGGCGGGGCGGGCGGACCGGGCACGAGCCTGCATCCGCGTCGTGCGGGCCGTCATCCCGCTCGAACTCGCTGACCACCGGCTGGTTCCTTGCGGGGTCATGGACCGGGGGGCGCCAGCCGCACCCTCTTCCGGGGCGGGGTGGCCAGCCACATCCTCTTCCGGGGCGGGGTCGCCAGATGCGGGCATCATCACCTCCGCGGCTCGGTGATGGCCGCGATCGGGGCAAGTTCCTGCAGGACCTGCCCGGCGGCGGCGTCGATCTGCTCACGCCGGTCCGGCTCAGCCCGCTCACCGGCGTCCAGCGGCCGCCGGGCCGCCTTCCGCCACGAGCAGGCTGTCCAGCCGGTCCAGCCCGGCGTAGACCGCAGGCAGGCCCGGGTAGCGCGCGACCAGGAGCGGGTGCAGGACGGTGAGCAGCTCCCGGGTGCCGGTGATATTGGCCGCGGTGGTGGCCAGCGTCGTCCCGCTGCCGTAGTCGTCGTGGCCGGTCAACTGGAATTCCAGCGCGTTCTCCAGGATCTCGTGGGTGCGCAGGCCCAGGTCGAGCAGGTCGATCTCCATGCCCGGCCAGAACCTGCGCAGGGCGAGGACGTCGCGGTCCAGCTTGGCGGCCGGGCCGTCCAGCTGCCGGGCATTCTGCCCGTGCCACAGCCCGTACTCGATCCGGTAGAACCCGGTGAAGGCGGGATCGGACAGCCCGCGGGGCAGCCCGTCCGGGCGGCCGTCGATCTCGGTGTCGTAGTTGCCGAACGTGCCATACGCCGCGCCCAGCCGCTCATAGGTCAGGTGGGCGCGGAGCCACACGGCCCGGGCCGCGTTCAGGTGGCCCGCGTGGATCAGCCTGGCGAGCAACCCGACCTGCCGGGCCAGCGTGCCGAGCCCGGCGCTGACGTAGGAGTGGTAGACCCGGGCCGGGCCGAGCAGGTCATTCGTGGTCATGGGCAGGATGCCCGGCGCTCCCTGATGGTGGCCGCCGACTCGCACCGTCGGGCCGGTGAGCGTGTCGGTGTCCTGGATGAAGCACTGGAAGGCGTAGCTGCCTGACCCCAGGTCCAGGCGCATCGGGCGGGTGGTGCCCGGCCCGAGGCCGGACACCTCGGCGAAGACCGCCCCGCTGGCCGGGTTGATCAGGTAGGCCTCCGCGCCGGCCGTACCGGAGTTACGGACCTGGAAGGTCTGCATCCCGGCGCGGACACTATGCCAGCCGGCACCGCACGCGCCGGGGGAGACCGTGATCACGTTGCCGCCCGCCGCCGACTGGGTGCCGCAGCCGGACAGCCCGGCCGCCAGCACGGTGCCCACCAGCACTATGGCCAGCAGCACGGGAGCCGCCAGCCCGGCGGCGGCCAGGCCCGCCGCAGGCCGCCGGGCCCAGCGATACCGGGCCCAGCGATACCGGGCTAGCCGGTACCGGGCCGACCGGAACCGGGCCCGGGGAGCTAATGGCTGGGGACGCGCGGGCCGCACGTCAGCGGGCACCTGACCCCCTCAGCACGAGTCAGACAAGAACGTTCGGACCGGGACGTAGAGCAACTGCAGAATAGCCAGACACCACGGGACATCCTGGCCCGGGGCCGGGCCCCGCGGCAACATTCACCGCCCATTTCCTGGATCGTCACATCCCGTTTCCGGTGTTCCGGCCAGGCCGCAGCCGGGCGGTGGCAGGCCGATGTACCCCGCGGCGGTATCCCGGCCCGGGGACCGGGAATATGCTCGGCAGCTAGCCGACGGCGACGGCTTCGGCGATGGCACTTCCAGGCCGCGACCAGGCAGGAGGCGTTCCCGGTGAGTTCGAGCACTCCGGAGCAGGTGCCGGCGGCCCGGCCGGCGGTACCGGCGGGCCGCCGCGGCGCAGCAGCCTGCCCAGGCTTCTCGTGCTGGTCAGCGTGCTCACCGTGCTGCTGGCCGCGGCGGTCGCCATTCCCGCCTATATGGTCAGCCGGAATCACGCCGCGCTGGCCGCGCAGCAGGCCAGGGTGTCCGGCATCCCGGCCACCGTGTCCACCAGCCTGGCCAACCTCATGGTGCTCAGCCCGGTACCCGGGGTCCGGGCCCCCGGCTTCACCCTGACCGACCAGAACGGCCACACGCTGAGCCTGTCCAGCCTGCACGGCAAGGTCGTGGTGCTCCAGTTCATGGACCCGCACTGCACCGACATCTGCCCGATCGTCTCGGCCGAGTTCGTGAAGGCCTACCACGACCTGGGCCCGCTGGCCAGCAAGGTGGTGTTCGCCGCGGTCAACGTCAACGCCTACCACGCCCGGGTCCAGGACATGGCCAAGTACACCCGGGCCCAGCAGCTGAACACCATCCCCAGCTGGCATTTCTTCACCGGGCCGGTGGCCGCGCTGAAGAGCGTGTGGCGCGGCTACAACATCCAGGTCTACGCCCCCAACCCGAACGCCGACGTCGAGCACACCTCCGCGGTCTACTTCATCGACCCGCAGGGCCGGGAGCGTTATCTCGCCTCACCGGAGGTTGACCACACCAAGTCGGGCGCGTCCTACCTGCCCGCCAGCCAGCAGATCGCGTGGGGGCACGGCATCGCGCTGGTCGCCCGCCAGCTAGCCAGCTAGCTCCCCCGGGCGGCTCGCGGCCCCGCGGCGGCTCGCGCCCCGGGCCGCTCGCCGCCCGGCCGGCCCCCGGCCGGCCGCCCCCGGCCGGCCACCCCGCCGGCCTGCAGGCTAGGCGGCCCGCGCCCCCGCCCGCGTCCGCGCCGGCGTCCCGCGCCCGGGCACCGGGCCGGCCCCGCCGGGAGCCCCCGACCGCGCCCGGGCCCCCGACCGGGCCCTGGTGTCCCGCCGCGCCGGACCGCTCCCCCAGCACCGCGGTGTAGTGCCCGATCAGCTGGTCGCCCAGCGCGCTCCAGCTCCGGGCCAGTACCCGCTGCCGGCCCGCCCGGCCCATCGCGGCCCGGGCCATCGGGTCGGCGGCCAGCCGCTGGGTGGCCGCGGTCAGCGCGTCCCGGTCCCCGGGGGTCACCAGGCAGCCGGTGACCCCGTCCTCGACCAGGTCGACCGGGCCGCCCACGGCCGGGGCCACCACCGGCAGGCCGGACGCCGCCGCTTCCTGGATGGTCTGGCCGAACGTCTCGTGACAGCCGCTGTGCACGAACACGTCCAGGCTGGCGAAGATGCGGGCCAGCTGCTCACCCCGGTGCTGGCCGAGGAAGACCGCGGACGGCATGAGCCTGCGCAGCCGGGGCTCGGCCGGGCCGCCGCCCACGATGACCAGGCGCACCCCGGGGAGCGCGGCCACCCCGGCCAGCAGCTCGACCTGCTTCTCCGGGGCCAGCCGGCCGACGTACCCGGCCAGCACCTCCCCGTCCGGTGCGAGGGCCTGGCGCAGCTGATCGCTGCGGGCCGCCGGGCTGAACCGCTGGACGTCCACGCCGCGTCCCCACATCCAGATCCGCTGGACGCCGTGCGCGGCCAGCCGCTCGATGCTGGGAGTGGACGGCGCGAGTGTCCGGTCGGCGGCGTTGTGGATACCGCGCAGCCAGTGCCACGCGGCGACCTCCGCCACCCGGCCCCAGTGATACGCCCGGGCGTACCCCGGCACATCGGTCTGGTACACGGCCACCACCGGCAGCCGCAGCCGCCGGGCCGACCGGCTGCCCAGCGCGCCGAGGAAGAACGGGCTGGCCAGGTGGACCAGTTCGGCGCGGTGCCTGAGCAGCGCGCGCTGGATGGCCGGGAAGGCCAGGCCGAGCCGCACGCTGCGGTACCCCGGGAACGGCACCGAGCGCACCCGGAACACCGGGAAACCATGCTGGGTGTCCGCCGCGAACCCGGTAGCGGGCTCCGGGGCGATGACGAGGGGCTGATGTCCCCGCGCGACGAGGTGCTCGGCGACCCGGAGCACGCTGTTCGCGACGCCGTTCACCTCGGGCGGGAAAGATTCGGTGATGATCCCAATCCGCACGCTGCCACCATGCAACGCCCTGGTGGCAGCCGCCCTGGCCATGCCGTGGCCAGGGCACGAACTATCGGTGACATCTGCGCGCGGCAGGCGGCCTGGTGTCCACCTCATAGCCGCATAGCGTCCACTTTCCCACATTCCTGCAGGTAGATCGCATGCCGGCATAAGCTGCGGTGACCGGCCCGCCGCCTCCCCAGATTGCGCTACCCACGTGACCTCACCCCGCGCCGCCCCCGGCCCGGCCCCCCGGAGCCGGCCCCGTCCCAGCCCTGGTGGCTGGCCGAGGCGGGCCTGGCCGGCCCGCCCAGCTTCGTCATCGCCCCGCTGCTGGCCTGCTCCGGCGCGGCGGTGATCGCGGCCCTGCGGGTCAGCCACCACCCGGCCGGGCCGTTCGCGGCGTCCCTGGTCGAGGGGGTACTGCCGCTGGGCACGGCGGTCGCCGTGGCCCGCCTGCTCGGCACCGACCCGGCGCTGGAACTGCAGCTGAGTTACCCGGCGGCCTACCGCCGTACGCTGCTGCGCCGGGCCGCCGTGGTCGCGGCCTGGTCCGGCGCGTTCGCGGCCGCCACGGCCGCGGCGGTCCAGGCGGCCGGGCTGTGGGCACCCGGCCTGGCCCGGGCCGAGCTGGCCTGGTTCACCGTCACCGCCGCGCTGGCCGCGATCGCGGTAGCGGCCGGGGCGGCGGCGGCGGACGGCCGGATCGGGGCCGCCGCGGCCGCCCTGGTCTGGGTCGTCCAGGAGGGGCTGGCCCGGAGCTTCGCGGGTCATCCCGTGCTGCGTCCCGTCTACCTGTTCGCCACCAGCCGCCCCGGGCCGGACCCGGCGGGCTGCTGGGCGAACCGGGGGGTGCTGCTGCTGATCGCGGCGGCCGCGGCGCTGGCCGGGTGGCTGCTGCTGGGCCGGCCGGTGCGCCTCCTGCGCGGTGTCCCTGAGCTGCACGGATCCCCCTGAGATGGCCGCGCTGCTCGGCTCGGCCGGCTGTGAATTCCGGATGCTGATCCGGATGTGGGGGCTGTGGGCGGCGATCGCGGTCGCGGGGATCGCCGGCACCCGGCTGGCCGGGATCCCGCTGAGCACCCAGCTGATCTGGCCGGCCCGGGCCGAGGTGGGCGTCTACGCGGTGAACTTCAACCTGCTCGTCCCGCTGATCGCCGGGCTGGCCCTGGCCGGCCGGGCGGGCCGCGACACCCGGCTCGGCCTGGCCGAGCTGTTCGAGTTGACCGGGTCCCGGCGCGGCGCCCGGCTGTGGGGCAGGTTCCTCGGCGCGGCCGCCGCGGTGGCCCCCCGGCCCTGGCTAGCTGGATCGTGGTGCTGCTGGTTATCGCGGCGCAGCGGCGCTCGGTGCTGCCGCTGGGCTGGGGCCTGGCCGCGTTCGCCGCCGTGCTCCTGCCGGGGCTGATCCTCGTGACGGCGCTGTCCCTGGCCGTCCCGGCGGTCCTGTCCCCCGCGGTCTACCGGGTGCTGCTGGCGGGCTACTGGTTCTGGGGCAACCTGATGCCGCCCCGGCTGATGCCGACGCTCGCAGCCACGCCGCTGCTGCCGCTGGGCAGCTACGCGGCGGACGGGCTGTTCGCCCGGGGTGTGCCCGGCGGCCTGGCCGGGCTGCCCTACCTGCTGCGCAGCGCGCCCTCGGCGGCGCAGGCCACGGCCAGCATCGGCCTGCTGCTGGCGCTGGCGCTGGCCGCGCTTGTCCTCCTCCAGTTCGTCGAGGCCCGCCGGGCCCCGGGCCTGCTGAGGAGGCCGGGGGGATGGACGTGTCGCTGAGAGGGGTCCGCAAGACGTACCGCGGCGGGATCACCGCCCTGGACCGTCTCGACCTGGACATCCCGCCGGGGATGCTCGGCGTGCTGGGGCCGGGTGGGGCGGGCAAGACCACGCTGATGCGGATCCTGGCCGTGCGTCTCGCGGCCTGGACCGCGGGACGGTGCGGGCAGGCGGCTGGGACCTGGCCCGGCCGCGCGACCGGCGGCAGTTCCAGGAGCGGCTCGGTGCCACCTGCCCCGGGGATCTGGGCCTGTACCCGGAGCTGACCGGCCTGGCGGTTCCTCGACTACGCGGGGACGCTCAAGGGCATGCCGAGCCCGCGGCGGCGGCACGGCAGGGTGGACGAGGTACTGCGCCTGGCCGGGCTGGAGGAGGTGGCGGACCGGCCTGCCTGCGGGTACGGGGGGCGGGATGCGGCGCCGGCCTGGGCCTGGCCCAGGCCCTGCTCAATGACCCGGGCGTGTCCTGCCGACGAGCCGACCGCAGGCCTGCACCCGGAGGAACAGACCCGGGTGCGGATGCTGCTGGCCTCGCTGGCCGGGCAGCGCACGGTGGCGCTGGCCACCCGCGACGCGGCGGACGTGTCGAGCACCTGCCGCCGCTGCGTCGTGCTGGCCGGTGGCCGGATGATCCTCCCAGGGAGAGACGGCCGGGCTGGCCCGCGCGGCCGACGGCCTGGTCTGGTCGGTGCAGACCGACCGGCCGCTGAGTGCGCTGCAGGCCGCCACCGTGGCGTCGGCGGTCCGGCTGCCGGACCGCACCGTGTACCGGGTCATCGCGCCGGCGCCGCCGCTCCCGTCCGCGCAGCCGCTGCGGCCCGGGCTGGAGGACGGCTACCTGGCCCTGATCCGGCAGCACGCCCGCGCGCCCGCCCGGTCGCTGCCAGACTAGTGATCATGCAGACTCTGGTCGTCGATCACCCGCTCATCGCCCACAAGCTGACCACGCTGCGCGATGAGCGCACCGACTCCCCCACGTTCCGCCGGCTGACCGACGAGCTCGTCACGCTGCTCGCCTACGAGGCCACCCGCGAGGTGCGGGTGCAGCCCGAGGTGGTGACGACCCCGGTCGCCGAGGCCCGCGGGGTGAAGCTCGCCCGGCCCGTGCCGCTGGTCGTCCCGGTGCTGCGGGCCGGGATCGGCATGCTGGACGGCATGATCCGGCTGCTGCCCACAGGCCGACGTGGGTTTCGTCGGCCTGGCCCGCGACGAGGAGTCGCTCGTCGCCGCGACGTACGCCAACCGGCTGCCGGCCAACCTGGCCGGCCGCGACGTGTTCGTGCTGGATCCCATGCTGGCCACCGGCGGGACCCTGGAGACCGTGATCACCATGCTGAGCCAGCGCGACGCGGCGTCGGTCACCGCGGTCTGCCTGCTGGCCGCCCCGGAGGGAATCGACCGGATCAAGGCGGCCTTCCCCGGCGACGACGAGCCGCTGCCGGTCCGGGTGGTCACCGCGGCCCTGGACGAGCGGCTGAACGAGCGCGGCTACATCGTCCCCGGCCTCGGCGACGCAGGCGACCGCCTGTTCGGGGAGATCTGACCCTAAGGCGCGGACGCGCGATGATTTGCCCCGGTACGGTGGTCTTTCCCAGGACGGCCACAGCGCTGGAGGCGTCGTGCGCGATCAGCAGGCCGGCTCCGGGTTCCTGGCTGAGGTCGGACGGGCTTAGCGGCAGACTCGCGGGTCGCCGGGTACCGGCTGCAAGAGCAGATCGGCCGGGGCGGCATGGCCGTGGTCTTCCGGGCGGGACGAGCGGCTGGGCCGGCTGGTGGCGCTGAAGATCCTGGCGCCGGCGTTCGCCGCGGACGAGGAGTTCCGGCAGCGGTTCATCCGGGAGTCGCGGGCCGCGGCGGCGGTCGACGACCCGCACATCGTCCCGGTCTTCGAGGCCGGCGAGTCGGACGGCGTGCTGTTCATCGCGATGCGCTACGTGCCCGGCGGCGACGCCGGTCGCTGGTGCGCCGGACGGGCCGCTGCCGCCGGGCCGCGCGGCGGCCATCATCTCGCCGGTGGGGTCGGCGCTGGACGCCGCGCACGCCGCGGGGCTGGTGCACCGTGATGTGAAGCCGGCCAACATGCTGGTGGACGTGGTGCCGGGCCGCCAGATCACGTCTACCTGTCAGATTTCGGGCTGAGCAAGGGCACCGGGCCCTCGGCCGCGCTGACCCGGGCAGGGCAGTTCCTGGGCACGCTGGACTACATCTCGCCGGAGCAGATCAGGGCCGGGATGGTGGACGGGCGGGCGGACCAGTACGCGCTGGCCTGCGCGGCGTTCGAGCTGCTGACCGGCGCGCCGCCGTTCCGGCGCGAGGAGCCCATGGCGCTGATGCACGCCCAGGTGACGGACCCGCCGCCCAGGCTGACCTCCCGGCGGCCCGATCTCCCGCCCGCGGCCGACGCGGTCCTGGCCCGGGCGCTGGCCAAGGCGCCGCAGGACCGGTACGCCAGCTGCCGCGACTTCGCTGACGCGCTGCGCGAGGCGTTCGGGCTCCAGCCCTACGATTCCGGGCCCAGGGTCATCCCGGCGGCGGCCTACCCGCCGGCCGTGGAGCACCCGCCGGCCGTGGAGCACCGCCAGCCGTGGCACACCCGCCGGCCAGGCCCGCCCGGCCCACGGCCGCGGACGACGTGCCCGGACCCGTCCCATCCGCTCGCCCCGCCTCGGCTGTTCATCCCCGCTCCGCCTGCTCGCCCCGCCCCGTCCGTTCACCCCGCCCCGTCTGCTCGCCCTGCCCCGCTCGCTCGTCACGCCGCGGCCACTCCCGCCGCGCCGCCCACTTCCCCCGCCCCGCCCGCTCCCCCCGCTCGTCGCGCGGCCACCGCCCTGCCCGCCCCGTCCGCTTCCCACGTTCCCGCCCGCGCCGTCCACCTCCCCCGCGCCGTCCGTTCCCCCGGCCGCGTTCGGACGTCCCGCCCCGGCCCCCCGGAGGCGATCGCGCCGCGCCATCCTGGCCGCGCTCGCGGCCGTCCTCCTCCTGGCCGCGGCGGCTACCGGGGCCTATATCCTGCGCGGCAGGCTGTCCGGCCGCCCGCTGGCCACGATCCCGATCGCCGCGGCGTCACCGATCGCGCCGGTAACCGGGGACGAGTACGTCATCTACCGCGCGGGCCAGAACGCGAGCGCCCGGGTGCACGGCGAGGTCAGCCACGTGATCCGGGGCGAGACCGCCGGACTGTACGCCCAGCCGTTCCCGTACCGGCACGCGCCAGTCCCGGCCGGGTCCGTCGTCCTGAAGGCGTCCCGCAGCGGGGCCGCGTACGCGTTCTCCGTGACCCCGAGCCTGGCCACGCGCTACTACGTCGAGCTGTTCCCGAGCAGCAGCGCGACCGCGCCGCTGGCCCGCTCGCGGACCGTGACTATCTACGTCACCAGGGATGTGGCGGGCGGCCGCGCCCCGAAGTGCGGTAACCGGCTCTGCCCTCCCGCAGTCCACATGCACGTCTTCGTGCCAGGCCTCGGCGATGGGCACGGAGCTCTCGAAGCGCTGGTACACCTACGTCGCGCCGGCCCCCGGCGCGGCGGTGAAGCTGCAGCTCCTGGGACCCGGCAATCCCAAGCTCAGGCAGTTGCTGAAAGCGGTCAGCCCGCAGGTCAGCAAGCCACGCCGGGTCTCCGCCACCGAGTTCGACCTGACGCTCAGGTTCCCGTCCGGCTACGGCCCGGTGCTCCCGTTGTGGCACTTCGCGGCCTGCACGGCGGATACCGAGACCCGGGACGGACTGGGGCTGCCCGGCCATCACCAGTGCGGCGCCACCACCGTCCCCCCGGCCAGCTACCTCGGCTAGGCGCCGGCTGGCTAGGCCGGCTGGCTAGGTGCCGACCGGGTGCCAGACGGTCTTGGTCTCCAGGAAGGCCAGCAACCGCCGCACGCCCGGCGCCGCCGCCCAGTCCTCGGCGGCCCCGGTCATCCTCAGCACGGGCGGGCCCGGCCGCGAACACCCGCTTGACGTTCCCGGCCGCGAGCCGCTCGAGCTCCGCCCGGCCGGCCGGGTCCGCGCCGGTCAGGTCGATCGCGTTGACGTCCTGGTGCGCGGCGAGCACCGGCGCGAGCTCCGCGGCCCGCCCGGTCAGCACGTTGACCACGCCGCCCGGCACGTCGGAGGTGGCCAGCACCTCGGCCAGGCTGACCGCGGCCAGCACGGCCGGCCCGCTGACGGCCAGCACCGCGGTGTTGCCGGTGGCGATGACCGGCGCCAGCACGCTGGCCAGCCCGAGCAGCCCGGCCTCCGGCGGCGCGAGCACCGCGACCACCCCGGCCGGCTCGGGCACGCTGAGGTTGAAGTACGGCCCGGCCACCGCGTTGGCGCCCCCCGCGACCTGCGCGACCTTGTCCGGCCAGCCCGCGTACCAGACCCAGCGGTCGATGGCCGCCGCGACGTCACGGGCCGCACGGTCCCGGTCACGATAATTCGCCGCAACGAAAACCTCGTCGGTGAACTGCCCCGCCCGGCCTTCGAGCATTTCGGCCACCCGGTACAGGACCTGGCCGCGGTTGTAGGCCGTCGCGCCGGACCAGCCCCCGAACGCCTTGCGGGCCGCGACCACGGCGTCCCGGGCATCCTTGCGGGACGCCTGGGCCGCGTGCGCGAGCAGGGTCCCGTCCGGCGCCGTGACCGGGAACGACCGGCCCGACTCCGACCGGGGGAACGCGCCGCCGATGAACAGCTTGTAGGTCTTGCGGACGGCCAGGCGGCCAGCGCCGTCCGGGTCCGGGCTGCGCCGGGACACGCCCGCGGCGGCCCGCTTCCCGCCGGCGCGGGGTGAGGGACCGGGCGGGCGGCTTCTGGCGCGCCCCGCTCACCCCTGGAGCGGGGCGCAGCGGCGGCCTGGGCCGTGCTGGCCGGTCCCGCGCCCGCGCGGCCAGCCCCGTCCGCCGCCGCCCGGCGCCGGGTCACGCCCGCCTCCGCCCCCTTGCCGCTGGCCTGGGGCGAGGCAGCCTTACGGGAGGTTTTCGTTGCGGAAGATTTTTGCGATTTTTCCCGGGGGGCGCGGCGGTCAGGCATCGAGGTACGCCGGCCAGCCCGTGACGGCCGCCCTCCCGGCCGAACCCCGACTCCTGGTAGCCGCCGAACGGGCTGGCCGGGTCGAACCGGTTGTAGGTGTTGGCCCAGATCACCCCGGCGCGCAGGCGCTGCGCCATCCAGAGGATCCGGCTGCCCTTCTCGGTCCAGATCCCGGCGGACAGCCCGTACGGGGTGTTGTTCGCCTTGGCCACGGCCTCCTCCGGGGTGCGGAACGTGAGCACGGACAGCACCGGCCCGAAGATCTCCTCGCTGGGCGATGCGATGCGCCTGGGAGACCTCGGTGAACACCGTCGGCACGAACCAGTAGCCCCGTTCGGGCAGCTCGCACGGTTGGCGACCAGGCGGTGGGCGCCCTCGGCCACACCGCTGGCGGTGTACATTTCGCGAGATGCGCGCCCAGCTGATGCCGCGGAGTTGATCGCACCGACGTCGGTGTTCTTGTCCAGCGGGTCGCCCACCCGCAGCGTCCTCAGCCGGCGCTAGCAGCCGGTGTAGCACGACGGCTTCCTCGGCGATCGACTCCTGCACCAGCAGCCGCAAGCCAGCACAACACACCTGGCCTTGGTTGAAGAAGATGCCGTTGACGATGCCCTCGACGGCCTGGTCGATCGGCGCGTCGTCGAAGACGATGTTGGCCGCCTTGCCGCCCAGCTCGAGCGTGAGCCTGGTGCCGGTACCGGCCAGCGTCCGCTGAATGATCTTGCCGACCTCGGTCGACCCGGTGAAAGCGATCTTGTCGACGCCGCGGTGCGCGACGATGGCCCGCGCCGACGTCCGGCCCCGCCGCCCCCCAGCACGTTGACCGCCCCGGCGGGCACGCCAGCCTACGGCGATGATCTCGGCGAGCACCAGCGCGGTCAGCGGTGTCGTCTCGGCCGGCTTGAGCACCCACGGTGTTCCCGCAGGCCAACGCCGGCGCAAGCTTCCACGCCGAGATCAGCAGGGGGAAGTTCCACGGGATGATCTGGCCGGCGATCCCAAGCGGCCGCGGGTCCGGCCCGAACCCGGCGTGCTCCAGCTTGTCCGCCCAGCCCGCGTAGTAGAAGAAGTGCGCCGCGGCCAGCGGGATGTCCACGTCCCGCGATTCCCGGATCGGCTTGCCGTTGTCCAGGCGTTTCCAGCACCGCGAACTCGCGGGCCCGCTCCTGGATGACCCGGGCGATCCGGTACAGGTACTTGGCCCGGTCGCGGCCTGGCGTGGCGCCCCAGGGGCCCTCGTAGGCGGCGCGGGCCGCGGCGACCGCCCGGTCCACGTCCGGCTGCCCGGCCTGCGCCACCTCGGCCAGGGGCTCCTCGGTGGCCGGGTTCAGCGTGGCGAAGTACCCGCCGTCCGCGGGCGGGACGAACTCGCCGCCGATGAACAGCCCGTAGCGGGGCGGCGATCGACACCACGCCCGCGGATTCGGGCGCCGGTGCGTAGTCCCAGTCCGGCGGGACCAGGGGTGAGGTGGCGACCATGGCGCTAACCTACCTCGCCGCGGGCGGGCTCACCGGCCCCGGCGCGGGCCGCGGGCTGGGCTCGACGAGCCGGCGGACTGGGCGGGGCTGCGGGCCGGCCGGGCGGGCCAGCTCCCCGGCCAGCGTGTCCAGGGCGGGGAGCGCGGCGATGATTGCCCCGCTTTAATGGTCGCATGTCCGCGAGGCAGCCACCCCTGCGCCCGTCTCCCGCCAGGGCGTCACGACCGCGCGGGCGCTGCGGCCCGGCCCAGGGCGCGGCCGGTCCTGGCCGGCTCGCGTGACACTCCGCCATGATGCCGGCCTATCATCACCGGCCGCAAACCCCGGCGGGGTTCCCGCCGGGTACGGCCGGCGTAAGGGGCTGGTCTTCGCCTGCGTCTCGGTCGGCCTGTTCATGGTCGCGGTGGATCAGACGATCGTGGCCACCGCGCTGCCGTCGATCCAGGCCGACCTGCACACCCGCATCAACTGGGCGGGATGGACCATCACCATCTACAGCCTGGCCCAGGTCCTGGCCATGCCGGTGGCGGGCAAGCTGAGCGACCAGTTCGGGCGCAAGACCATCTTCATGTGCGCCGTGGCGGTGTTCACGACAGCGTCGCTGTGCTGCGGGCTCAGCCATTCCATCTACCAGCTCATCGCGCTGCGCGGCGTGCAGGCCCTCGGCGGCGGTTGTTTCATGCCGTCGGCCTCCGGGATCGTGTCCGATCAGTTCGGGCCGGACCGGGACCGGGCCCTGGCCATGTTCACCAGCATCCTGCCCACCGGCGGGATCGTCGGGCCCGTCCTGGGCGGGCTGTTCGTGACCTACTGGTCCTGGCGGGGCATCTTCCTCATCAACGTCCCGATCGGGGTGGCGCTGGTCATCCTGTGCGCGGTGATCATTCCCCGCAGCACCCGCCGGGCCAGGACGCCGGTGGACCTGCTGGGCGTGGTCCTGCTGGGCGCCATGCTCCTGGCCGTGATGTTCGGCTTCGCGTTCCTGGGCGCGGGATCATCCTCGGCCGGGTCGTGGTCGTTCCTGGTCCCGGAAGTGCTTGGCCTGACGGCCGGGCTGCTGTTCGTGCGGCACATCCAGCGTCACCCGGCCCCGTTCATCCCGGCCCGGCTGCTGTACGGGCACGGGTTCGGGGTCATGAACCTGATCAACTTCGTGTACGGCGGCGCGGTGCTGGGGCTGGCGGCAGTCGTGCCGCTGTACGCCGAGCTCCGGTACCGGCTGCACCCGCTCGCCGCCGGCACCCTGCTGACCAGCCGTGCGGTGGGGATGATTGCCGTCGCCGGGATCGCGTCCATGGCGTTGCGGCGGACCGGGTCGCGGCGGCCGATGATCCTCGGATTCAGCCTGATCGCAGTGGGCCTGATCCTGCTGTGGCTGCCGCCGCATCTCGTCGGGCCCTACGGGTGGCTGGCGGCCGCGGCCGGGCTGACCGGGCTGGGCATGGGCATGGCCGTGCCCGCGACCAACAACGCCACGCTGCAGCTCGCGCCGGACCAGGTGGCCGCGATCGCCGGGCTGCGGGGCATGTTCCGCCAGTCCGGCTCGATCCTGACCATCTCGGCGACGACCGCCCTCCTGGCCACGGCCCACGATCCGGCCATCGCGCAGAGCCGGGTCTTCCTGGTCTTCGCGGTCCTGATGGTGTCGCTCATCCCGCTGGTCCTGGTGGTGCCCGATCATCACGGCCAGTGGTAAACGGCCGCTGGCGAAGAGGCCACTGACGAAGGGAGCCCAGGCCGCCCCTGCAACCCGGCCGGGCGTCAGGTGATGATGTCGTCCACGGTCACGTTGACCGTGACGTCCTGCAAGCCGACCCGGCTGCGCAGCTCCGCGATGGCCCGCCGCTGGACCGCGCGGGCGACCGCGTCCACCTGGTCTCCGTACTGGACCGCGACGGCGAGATCGACCACCGCGGTGCGGCCGAGGACACCGACGGCCGCGTTGGGGTGCCGGTGCCGCAGGGTGGCCCGCTCGGCCAGGCCGGCCATCCGGCTGTGGGTACTCCGGCCGAAGGCGACCCGGACACCCGCGACACCGGTGGCGGCCTCGCGGGCGATCCTGGCCACCACGCGGGCGGCGACGCGGATAGCTCCGCCGTCATCGAGCTGGAGGGTGTACCAGACGTCCGCGACGAGCTTGCGGATCTGGCTGGCGACCGCACTCTTCAGGGCGGCGGGCACCGCGACCTGCTCCGCGGCCAGGCTCCGGACGGGTGCCCAGACCCGGCCGAATTCACCCAGTGCGGCCTGGCAGTAGAGGCAGTCCCGCTGGTGGCTGGTGAACTGGCCCGCGTTCCCGTCGGCGGCCTGCTCGAGCAGTTCATCGATGTCGGCGCCGCAGGCCAGGTGCTGGTTGGCGCCGGTCAGCAGCAGGCTGACGTCGTGGATTGGCTGGCCCGGGTCGGTCATTGCGTTCACCTCCACTCCGCGAGCGTCTTACTTAGTGTGCGCCTGCCCCGGAACAGGTGGCTACGGACGGCCGGGATACTGCTCCCGGTGATGTTGGCGACCTCCGCGTTGGACAGTCCTTCGAAATGGTGCAGGACGATGGCGACCCGCTGCGGCGGAGGCAGGGCCGTCACGGCGGCCGTGACGGCGTCCACGGTCAGGTCGCGTTCCGTGTGCTGGCCGGGCTCGTCGGCCCCGGCGCTGACGTCGCCAAGCAGATCGAGGGATTCGGTGACCCTCGTCCGGGTGATCCGGTTCAGGGCCCGGCGGGTGACGATCTGGTAGAGCCAGGTGGGAAAGCTGGATTTCCCCCGGAAGCCGGGCAGCTGCTGCCAGGCGCTGACCAGCGCTTCCTGCGCGACGTCCTCGGCGTCGTGATGGTTCCCGAGCAGCCGCAGGGCCACCCGGTAGGCCAGCCCGCCGTGCCGGTCGACCAGTTCGGCGTAGGCGTCGACGTAACCTTCCTGGGCCCGCTGGACCAGATAGCCGTCATCGACGCCTGTTCCCACCGTCGCTCCCCGGGCCCGCAGAACTCCCGTCCTGGCCAGCGGTAAGCGGGCGCACAGGTGCAGGCCGCGACCGCCGGGACCAGGGCCGGGGCTCACTGCCGGGCCTCGCCGCCATCCACTTCCCGCGGATCGGCAAAAGATGTGCGACGTTTCCGGCGGGACCGTGTCTAACCATGCAGAGCCCGGCCGAATACAAACCGGGCCGCCCGACGCGGCCGGTACGTCGCCGCTTCTCCATCTCGACAGAGAGAACTTCCTGATGACCCAGACCAGCTCAGCACCATCGGCCACACCGGCCACCCGCGTGAACGACGCCACCCCGGCCGGCGCCGAGCGGATGACGACCGACGACGGCAAGATCACCGTGGCTCAAGGGGTCGTGCAGAAGATCGCCGGGATTGCCTGCCGCGAGATCAGCGGCGTGCACTCCATGGGCGTGTCGACCAGCCGCGCGTTCGGGGCGGTCCGGGAGCGGATCCCGGGCAGCTCGGGCCCCAACGTAGCCCAGGGCGTGGGCGTGGAAGTCGGGGAGACCGAGGCTGCGATCGACCTGGACATCGTCGTGGAGTACGGGGTCAGCATCGCTGACTTGGGCCGGAGCATCCAGCGCAACGTCAAGCAGGCGGTGGAGCGCATGACCGGGCTGGATGTGGTCGAGGTCAACATCAACGTTGACGACCTCTACCTCCCGGGCAGCGACGACCAGGATGACGCGCCGTCGCGCGTGTCATGACCGAGCTGGATTCTCCCGCCGTGCCATCCGTACCATCCCCGGCAGGCCCACCCCGGGCGGTCCCGCCCCGGCCGGTCCCGCCCCCGGGAAACGCTCAGGCGGCGGCCATGGTGGACGGCGTTGACCTTGACGCCGTCGCCGCGGCGGCTCGCGGCTGCCCGTCCATCGACGATCTCTCCCCCGGCGCCTGGGGCGGCGTGGTGTCCTACCTGCCGGGCCGGCAGGTGGCGGGAGTGCGGATAGCCTCCGACCACGTGCGTGATCTCGGTTCGCGGCCGGTGGGGGGTCCCGGCTGCGCGAGATGGCCCGCGCAGGTCAGGATCGCGGTCAGCCCGCTGGTCGCGCACCGGCGGATCGACCTGGTCGTGGCCGACCTGGCCGGGGCTCCGAGCGAAACCCCGGCGGGCGGCCAGCCTGAGGAGGTGGGCTCGTGGACGACGAGCAGTCCCGGCGGCGGGCCCGCCGCGAGTTCATCCGCACCCACCACCCCGACCGTGGCGGCGACCCCGACGCCTTCGCCGCTGGACTCGCCGCCCATGACCGGCGTCTCCCGAGTGCCCCGCCGGCCCGGATAGTCGTCGTTCCCGACACGCCTTTGCTGGTGAGCCTACTGACGGCGGTGCTGCGCCGGATGGGCTGGCGACGCCCTGCGCCGCGGGTCAAGTAACCACCTCGTTAGCTTGTGAATGTGAGATGACATGACACGCACCACCA
The DNA here is from genome assembly GCA_963844695.1 of uncultured Actinomycetes bacterium. GTDB lineage: Bacteria > Actinomycetota > Actinomycetes > Streptosporangiales > Streptosporangiaceae > RYN-230. The sequence goes on along the minus strand of CAWJPL010000002.1, from coordinate 138,432 downwards.
CCATCGGCATCGTGGTCGGGCTCGCCCTCGGCCTGGCCCTAGCGTTCGGCAACTTCGGGGACATGCTCATCGTGGCGCTGTTCGCCGCGATCGGCTTCGTCGTCGCGAAGGTGCTGGAGGGCGAACTGGACCTCGGTCCCTACCTGCCCCGCCGGCGCGACAGCCGATGACGAGCGGCACGGCCATCCTGCCCGAGGCCTCCGACACCCGGCCCGGGCACACCGAGCTGGGCACGATCAGCATCAACGACCGGGTGGTGGAGAAGATGGCCGCCCGGGCCGCGGTCGAGATCCCCGACGCCGGCGCGGCCGCGTCCGCGGTTCCTGGGCCGCTCGATGGCCGGCGCCTCGGCGCTCTGGGCGCGCGCCAGACGAGCCTGACCGACCTGCCGAAAACCTCGGCCGACGTGGACGGCTCCAGGGTCGATCCTGGACCTGTCGATCAGCGTGCGCTGGCCCGCGTCCGTCCCCGCAGGTCAGCGACGCGGTCCGGGAGCACGTCCGGAGCCGGGTCGGTGAACTGACCGGCCTCATCGTCACTGAGGTATCCATCTCGGTCACGGCCCTGGTCACCCAGCTGCCAGCGCCGCCCCGGGTGCACTGACAGGCAGGAAGGACAGACATATGAGACTTGCCAATCGCGTCGCTGGCCGCCCTGCTGAGCCTGGCGCTGATCGTCGTGAGCGTGCTGCTGATCGCCGAGGTCATCGCCGACCGGACGAGTCACCATCCGGCGGTCGTGCACTGGCGCCCGGCCTACAACTGGGCCGGGCACACCACCTGGAACGCGGGCAGCATCCGGGTGATCTGCGGGATCCTGATCGTGGCCGGGCTCGTGCTGCTGCATCGCCGAACTGAAGCCGGCCCGGGTGTCCCGGCTGCCCGCCGACCCCGCCGAGGCTGGGGCCGACGCCATTGACACCGCCTACACCCGCCGGGGCCTCGCCGCCGCCATCCGGTCCGCGGTCACGGCGGTGGACGGTGTGCGGAGCACCTCGGTCAAGGTCAGGCGCCGCAAGGTGCGGATCGCTGCCGTCGCGTCCGCCCAGGACCGGGCCGCCGCCCGCAGCCTGCGCGACCCCATCACGGACGCTGCCCGGCAGCGGCTCACGGCGCTCAAACTGCGCCGGACACCTGCGGTAGCGGTCCGGGTCACACCCAGGAGTCGCTGATGCACGCCGACCGCACCAACCGCACCATGCTGCTGCGTGCTCGCGTTGCTGCTGATCGCCGTCGGGCCTCGACGCAGGCGCCGCGTCCATCGGCGTGTACGGAACCGGTACCGCGCACAGCCACCTCATGGCCAACCCGACCGGGCACTTCATCGGCGCTCACGGCGTCTGGCTGTGGCCCGTCGCCGCGGTGGCCGCGCTGATCGTCGCGCTGCTCGCGCTGCGCTGGCTGATCGCCCTGCTGTTCTCGACCGACCGCTCGGGTGACCTGCTGATCCGCTCGGGCAGCGGCGCAGGCCGCACTATCCTGGCCAGCCGGGGCGCTGACCGACGCCGTCGCGGAGGAGATCGAGGGCTACCGGGGCGTGGACAGCGGCGCGGGCCCGGCTGATCGGCGACCCGGACGATCCCGAGCTCGTGGTCACGGCCGTGCTGGAGGAAACCGCGGACTTCACCGCGCTGCGGCAGCGCATCGAGACCGAAGCCCTGACCCACGCCCGGCAGGCGCTGGGCGACATGGCGCTGCCTACCCAGCTGGAGCTCACCATCAGCCGACCAGAGCGCGGCCGCCCGGGTCACCTAGTCCGGCTCGCACCGCCCCGGCCGCCCGGGCCGCGGCGGCAGGGTGTGCTGCATCAGCACCGCGGTGGTGACCGGGCCGACGCCGCCCGGCACCGGGGTGAGCACCGAGGCGATCCCGGTCACGGCCGCGGCGTCCACGTCCCCGGCCACGCCGCCGCCATCGGTGGGGCTGGTGCCCACGTCGATCACCACGGCACCCGGGCGGACGTGGTCCGCCCCGATCAGTTTCGGCTGGCCGGCCGCTGCGACCAGGACATCCGCCTCGCGGCAGACGGCCTGCAGATCCCGGGTCCGGGAGTGCGCGATGGTGACCGTGGCGTGCTCGGCGAGCAGCAGCAGCGCGGCGGGCTTGCCCACCACCGTGGACCGGCCGACCACGACCGCGCGGCGGCCGCTCAGCGGGACGCCGCTCGTGCCGCAGGATGGCCAGCACCGCGGCGGCGGTGGCCGGGGCGAACACGCCCGGGAGCCCGGCGGCCAGCCCGCCGAGGGAGGCCGGGTTCGCGCCGTTGACGTCCTTGCCGACGGGGATCGCGGAGGCCACGGCCGGGAGGCCCACCCCGGGCGGCAGCGGGGTCTGGCAGATGACGCCGTGCACCGCGGGGTCAAGGGCCAGCTCCGTGAGACGGTCCGCGATCTGCTCCGCGCTGGGCGGTGCGGACTGCGGGCCGCTCATCTGGTGTACCTGGCAGGCGACGCCGGTCCGGGCCGCGGCCCGCTGGATGGACCGCACGTACCAGGCCGCGCCCGCATCGTCGGTGGGGACCAGCACCGCCAGGGTCCGGGGTGATCCCGGCGCTGCGCAGCACGGCGACCGCCGCGGCCGTCGCCGTGGCCATCGTCGCGGCGATGGTCCTGCCGTCCACGAGGTGGGTCACCCTGCGTCTCCCGATCGGATGAACAGAAGTGAACCACGAGCAGGGCCGTGGGTGGCGATGGCGGCCCGGCTGGTCAGCTTGCCGGGCGGTAGCGGTCCAGGATCGCGGCCCGCAGCGCCGGGGCGGACAGGCCGGCCTCGTCCAGGATGGGAGGCACCAGCCCTCGGTTGGTGACGAGCAGGCCGAGCGCGATGTGCTCGACACCGATGCCGGTCTGGTGCTGGGCCACCGCCTCCCGCAGCGTGTTCTCCAGGCATTTCTTGGCGCCGGGGGTGAACGGGATGTGCCCGGCAGGCTGGTCCGCGGCCTGGTAGCGACCCTCGGGCGGGGCAGCCACGGCCCGCACCGGCGGGAGGCGCCGGAACCGGTGCGGGTGGGTCCAGCGATGGATGAGCCTGCGGCGAGCGGGACCGGGGCGGCGGGTCGTCCGATGGACGGCCTGGTCGGCCCGGGTCAGCGCGTCCGGACCGAACGACGCGTCGATCCGGGCCCGCACGGCGTCTAGATCGATCGCCATCGAGGCCAGCGCGGTCCGGTCGAGGTCGGCGAACAGGCCCGCCCCGCCCCGATCCCGGCCCGGCGGACGATTTCCTCCTCGACGCGGCCGGGCGTGAGACCCCGCTCACACAGCACCGCGCTGACCGGCTGATCGACGCCGACCAGGGCCAGGAGCAGATGCTCACAGCCGATGTAGCGGTGGCCGAGCCGGCGGGCGTGTCCTCGGGCATCGGACAGGACGGTGCGGGCGTCGTCGGTGAAGCGCTCGAGCATCATCGCCTCCCGCTCCGCCTGCCGTGCTTGCGGTGCACGGTCTGCTTGGTGATCCCGAGACGCTCGGCGATCTGCTGCCAGGACCACCCCAGTGCCCGGGCGTTGTCGACCTGGAGGATCTCCAGCCGTTCAGTGAGCTGCCGGAGGGCCGCCACGGCGCGGAGCCCGGCCTCCGGGTCGGTGCTGGCCGCACCCTCGGCGATCTCGAGTACTGGTTCCATGGCCGTCAGCATATGCTGACGGCGATGGAACGTCAACATATGCTGACGGATGTGCGTCTCCCGGGGCCCGCCCTTGGTCCTGGCCATCCCGCCTTTCCCGGTAGCTCGCATCGCTGGACGCCCGCGATAGACATCGCCCTGAACGGACCGGGAGAGAAGATCCTGCAGCCGAACGGACTTCGGGGTCGTCGCAGCACGCGGGATCACTCGGCAGCTCGGCCGGGAGGCGGACACAGCGCAGGCCCCGTCGGGCTGGCCGTAGGGGGAGGCCCGTCCGGCAGATCGCGGATGGCACACTCAGGGAGTGACTTCGGAGGCGATGCCGGCGGCGGCCGCGGGGACCTGGAAGCTCGGCGACATGATCGTCAACCGCCTCGGCTTCGGCGCCATGCGGCTGACCGGCAGCGCCGCCTTCGACCTCGGCGCGCCGAGCGACCGGGACCAGTCGATCCGGGTGCTGCGCCGCGCGGTCGAGCTCGGCGTCAACCACATCGACACCGCCGCGTTCTACTTCTCGCCGCTGCGCTCGGCCAACGAGCTGATCAACACCGCGCTCGCGCCGTACCCGGACGACCTGGTCATCGCCACCAAGGTCGGGCCGGGCCGGGATCCCTCGGGCGAGTGGCTGGACTGGGCCCGGCCGGACCAGCTGCGCGGCCAGGTCGAGGAGAACCTGCGCCAGCTCGGCCGCGACCACCTCGACCTGGTGAACCTGCGCGCCTACCCGGTGCGACTCGATCGCCGAGCACTTCGGCGCGCTGGCCGAGCTGCGCGACGCGGGGCTGATCCGCCACCTGGGCGTGTCCAGTGTCCGGCCCGCCCACCTGGCCCAGGCCCAGGCCATCGCGCCGGTGGTGTGCGTGCAGAACCGCTACGGCGTCGGCGCGCCGCCGGAGGCCCGCGAGTTCCTCCGGGCCTGCGGGCGAGCAGGGCGTCGCGTTCGTGCCGTTCTTCGCGATCGCGGGCGACGGCGCGCGAGCGGCGGCCGGAGGCGCCGACCACGACGCGGTACTGCGCCGTGGCCGCGGCCCACGGCGTCACGCCGGCGCAGGTCCGGCTGGCCTGGACGCTGCAGCAGGGCCCGCACGTGCTGGCCATCCCCGGCACAGGCAACCCGGACCACCTGGACGCCAACGTGGCCGCCGCCGCGCTGCGCCTGTCACCCGGCGAGATAGCCCGCCTGGAGGCCATCTCCTGACCCGGGGCGCCCGGCCGGCCTAGCAGGCGCCCGCAGGCGGCTTCGTCGCCCTTCGCTCACGGTCAGGTGGTTTGGGCTAGCATCCTCCGGAAGACCCGTGAGCAAGGGGCGCAGCGATGAAGTTCTACGGCGAGATGAGGGTCCAGGGCGGCGGTCCCCTCGACGGCGCCCGCTTCGACGCGCTCGCCTACGCACTGGCCGGGATCGAGGAGGCCGACCCGGCGATCGAGGACGTGGACCTGACCTCCTCACTTTCCCAGGGCTGGGTGACCGCGTCGATGACGATCACCCACGAAAACCTGGAACTGGCGGTGGCGAAGCTCATCGCCACGGTGCGCGCGGCCATTTACCCGAATGGCGACCACGGAGGCGGCTGGCAGTTCCTGACCGAAACGGCCGGCCTTTCCGTGCACCCCGTGACGGACCGTGCGGGGATGAGCGCTGCCGACCAGGCGCCCGTACCCGGCCCGGCCGCGCCCGGCCCGCCGCGTGCCCGGCCCGCCGCCCGGCCCGGCCCAGTGCCCGTGGGAGGCCCCCCGCCCGCGCTGGGCGAACCCGGTCCCGTCTCGCGCACCGGCGCGGCCACCCCTGCCGTCCCGCCTGGACGCGCGTTCCCGGTCGGACCTTCCGTCCCGGCCGGACGCACCGGTGTCGGTCTGGCGCTGAGCAGAGTTTCTGTTCCGCGCTGATGCACAACTGTGACCAATGGTTTTCAGCCAATCTTCAGGCTCCGGCGTCTTAGCAGGTGATGAGGGGGGTCCAGCCCCTGCTGGAAGGAGTCACCTGATGAGGCTTACTCGCATCCGGATCGCCGTGACCGCCGGGCTGCTGGCGCTGTCCGGGACCGTGGCGGCGACCGCGCTGGCGATCGCCCCGGCGTCGGCCGTATCCAGCCCGGTGGTCATGGTCAGCTGCGCCGGCCAGGGCCAGGTCCGGCCGGGCAGCTACGACGTCGGCTGCACCGCCAACGAACTGCTGCGCACGCTGCACTGGCAGACCTGGCGCGGCACCGCCTACGGCAACGGCGTGCTCAAGGTGGACAACTGCACGCCGACCTGCGCGCAGGGCAAGTACATCGACTACCCGATCCTGACCGTGCTGTGGCGGCCCGTGTCGTGGCCCGGGCACCCGGGGCGCCGCCACTTCTCCAGGCTGACCTGGATCTTCACCGGCAAGCGCCCGGCGCACGCCCTGGCCGCCCAGACCCTCTCCCTCCCCGCCAGCTAGCGGACCGGTCCCCGCCGCGAGTGCGGCGGGGACCGGGGTGATCGGTCCCCCGTCAGTACGGGGTGATGGCGCGGTAGTGGGTGGTGAGGCGGCCGTCGTCACCGAGGACGTGATAGGCCACGCCGGGGGGCGCCTGGAGGTCGGTGTGGTCCCGCTCCTCCCAGGGCAGCGCGCTGGTGGAGACCACGCCGGGCGCGACCAGCAGCGGCCGGCCCGCGAACATGGTCGCCGCTGCGCTGTGCGCGTGCCCGCAGAGCACGGCGACCACCTGCGGATGACGCTCGATCACGGTGGCCAGCCGGTCCTCGCCGGACAGCCGGATCACGTCGCTGGTCTCGGTGTGCAGGGGCACCGGCTGATGGTGGAGGACCACGAAGGCCGGGGTCCCCGGGTCCGCGCCCAGTTCCGTGTCCAGCCACGCCAGGGTCTCGTCGGTGAGGTACCCGTCGTCGTTGCCGGGGATGGTCGAGTCGCACGCCGCGATGACGGCCCCCGGCATCCGGTGTACCTGGTTGATGGGCTGATCACCCTCGCCGCCGAGCAGCACGCGGCGGAACGCGGACCGCTCGTCGTGGTTGCCCGGGCAGACCAGCACCGGCCACGGACCGGCCAGCAGCGAGCGGGCCTGCTCGTACTCGCCGGGCAGGCCGTGATCGGCGATGTCCCCGGTGACCAGCACCGCGTCCAGCGGCGCCCGGCCGCCGGCCAGGCTGGCCATGACCGCGCGGACCCGGTCGGCCCGGGGCTGACCGCCGTCCAGATGCGTGTCACTCAGCTGCGCGAAAACGATCATGCTGCATCGCTCCAGGGGGAACGGCCTTGGGGCAGGCTCAGTGAAGTGATCAGGGAATCAGCTCGGCGGCGACACGGCGCCAGGCGGCCAGCGCCGTCTCGATGTCCCGTGCCGTCACGTCGGCGTGGGTGAGCATCCGCACTCGCCCGGCGACGAGCGTGACCCTGACCCGGTGCTCGGCCAGCCGCTGCTCCCATTCGCGCGGCGAGTGGCCGCTGCTGCTGACATCGGCGAACACGATGTTGGTCACGACGGCGGCCTGGTCCACGCCGTCCGGCACGATCTCGGCGATCCCTTCGGCCAGCCGCCGGGCATGGGCGTGATCCTCGGCGAGCCGCCCGGGGCCGTCCCGCAGCGCGATCAGGCCGGCCGCGGCCATCATCCCCGCCTGACGCCAGGCGCCACCCAGGAGGATCTTCAGCCGGCGGGCCTCCCGGATGAACTCGCGGTCCCCGGCCAGCAACGACCCGATCGGAGCGCCCAGGCCCTTGGACAGGCAGAACATCAGCGCATCCACGTGCCCCGCGTAATCGGCCACCGTGGTGCCGGTCACGGCGCAGGCGTTGAAGATGCGCGCGCCGTCGAGGTAGAGCGGGGTGCCCCAGCCGGCGCAGACCTTGGCGATAGCCGCCAGGTCACCCACGGGCAGCACCGACCCGCCGCCGAGCTGATGGGTGTTCTCGATCGCGACCAGATCCACCTGGTCCACGTCGTACGGATCGGGTTCCAGCGCGGCCGCTACCTGGTCGGCAGACAGCAGCCCGCGCGCGCGGGCCGGGATCCGGCGGAACGCGATCCCGGACAACGTGGCGGCGGAAGCCGCCTCCGTCCCTCCGATATGGGCGGTTGCCTCGCAGGCCACGAACCGTCCGGACCGGACGAACGCATGCATGGCGATCTGATTGCATAGCGTGCCGGTCGGCAGGTACAGCGCGGCCTCTTTGCCGGCCAACTCGGCGGCGGTGTCCTGGAGCCGGTTGACGGTCGGGTCGTCGCCATACCAGTCGTCACCCACCTCAGCGTCGGCCATCGCCCGCCGCATGGCGGGCGACGGCCTGGTCACCGTGTCCGAGCGAAGGTTGACATAGCTGTCCGGGTCGGCGCTCATCTCTGTCCCCTCTGCCGCATCGGTCGTGCCGGGCACCGCGCACGACTCTAGGACAAGGCTGGATCAGGATCAGAACCAATGATCGCCGCCCGTGGCCAGCTCGCCGCCGAGGGGACCTGATCCTCCGGCAGGGCATCGTCGTGAGCTACAGCCCGGCCGCCGGGCAGGCGTACCCGGGCGCGCTCGACGCGCTGTGCGCCACGCTGGCCCCGGGACCGGCCATGGCTCGCCGGTCCGGGGACTCTACAGTGGGCGTCGTGGCCGAACCGCCGACCAGCCGGATGATCCAGCCCAGGTCAGGGCAGGACACGCTGCCCGCCCACCTCGAAGACCGGTACGGGATCCAGGCCAGCGGGCTGACCGAACTCGATCTGGGCGTGTACCGCGTCGGCCGGCGGGACGGGCCGGACTGGGTCGCGCGGGTGTTCGCGGCGGACCGGCCGATCGCGGCGGCCGAGGGTGACGCGGCCCTGCTCCGGCGACTGGAACAGGACGGGTTCCCGGCCGAGCGGTGCGCGGCGCAGGAACCGGTCTCGGCCCACGAAGGGCAGGGCGTGCTCGTCACCCGGTACCTGGAGGGCACCAGGGCCGACGGCAGCCGGCGGACCTACGGCCGGCTGGGCAGCCTGCTCGGCCTGGCTGCACACGCTGCCCAGTGGCCGGGTCCGCGACGGCGGAGGCTGGCACCACCTGGTGCACCAGGGCAGCCCGGCCGCCGAGATCGCCGCGGCCCGGTCGCTGCTGGATGAGGCCGCCCCGCGGCTGCCCGCGGATCAGCAGCCGCTGCTGGCCGCGTTGCGGGCCGAACTGGACCGCGCGGACGGCTGCGCGGACCTGCCGCAGGCGCTCATCCACCCCGACTTCGTGCCGGCCAACGCCATCACCGGGCCGGACGGCGGCCTGGCCCTGGTGGACTGGACCGGCGCCGGCCGCGGGCCGCGGCTGTACCCGCTGGCGTTCCTGCTCTGGGCGGCGGGCTGCGGGGGACCGTCCCGGCTGGACGCGGTGGTGGCGGGCTACCGCGAGCACATCACGCCCACAGACGACGAGATCGGCCGGCTGGCTGGCGCGATCTGGGCCCGGCCGCTGATCCTGGCCTGCTGGACCGTCCTGGCTGGCCGGAAGGGACTGGCCGAGACGGTCGCGGACCTGGCCGCCGACCGCGAGCTCGCGGAGCGCTTCGCGGCCCAGGCCGCCCGCGCGTTCGCGGCGGGGCCCGGCGACCAGGGCCGGGGCAGCCACGCGAGCGGGAGCGGATCTGGCCGCCCCGGCGGGCCCGGCGCCCCCGCCGGGACCGGCACCGTGGCAGCCGCGGACGGGACCGGGGCCTGCCGGCCCGGCGGGGCCGGGGCACCCTCGCCGCGCAGGACGGTCACCCTGGACGGCGTCGGCGGCACCGGGCTGACCGTCGCGGCCGTCCGGGCGCGGGAGACGGCCCGTCCCGACCGCCTCTTCGCCGACCCGCTGGCCGCCACGTTCGCGGAAGCGGGCGGGCTGGACCTGGACTCGCCGCCCGGGGGCCGCCGGGCGGTCGCCCTCAGGGTCTGGGTGGTGGCCCGCACCGTGTTCCTGGACGACCTGCTGGCCGAGGCCAGCCAGCAGGGCTGCCGCCAGGTCGTGCTGCTCGGCGCGGGGTTTGACGCGCGGGCGTTCCGGCTGCCCTGGCCGCCAGGTACCCGCTGCTTCGAGGTGGACACCCCCGACGTGCTCGGCCCCAAGGACGAGGTACTCGCCGCGGCACACGCCGAGCCGGCCTGCGAGCGCGTCGTGGTGCCCTGCGACCTGCGCGACGACTGGCCAGCCGCGCTGCGCGCCGCCGGGCTGGACCCGGCCCGGCCGACCGCGTGGATCGCCGAGGGCCTGCTCGTCTACCTGTCCGCGGCCGACGTGGACCGGCTGCTGGCCTCGGTCACCCGCCTCTCGGCCCCGGGCAGCTGGCTGGGCCTGACCATGACCACCCGGGAGGCTGACGGGCTCGCGGACACGCGGCTGGCGACGTTGCGGCAGTCCCGGGCCCCGGATGACCCGGTCGGCTGGCTGGCCGGGCTGGGCTGGGCCGCGGACGTCTCGGACCTGCGCGAGGTGCTCCGCGCGCACGGCCGCCCCCTGCCTGAACGCCGGGGCCTGAACGTCCGGGGCCCGAGAGGCGCGGCGCCGCAGACGGCGCCCGGCCCGGGGCGCTGCTGATCCGGGCCACCCTGGACCCAGCCACGGCCACCCCGCCGCCGACCAGGCCGGCCCGGGCCGGGCAGACCCGGAGGCCGGCCCGGCCGGGCACACCCCGGCGAGGCCGGCCTGGCCGGGCAGACCCGGATGAGGCCGACCCGGGCCGGGCCGGGCCGGGCGAGGCCGGCCGTGGCCGGGCAGAGACCGGCCCGGACGCTGCCCCGGCCGACCCGCCCGGGAACCCGCCGGCGTCCCGGCGGCAGCCGGCCGCCCCGCCCCGCCAGGCGGGGAAACCCAGGCGGCGGGACCAGGGGGCGACGGTCCTCGTTGCGGACCTTGGGGTCTCGGCCATGCTGTCCCAGGCTCTCGTCGCGTTCACGATCGAGTTCGACAACGAATCGGAGCGGCAGCTCCCGCACCGGACGACCTGGGGCCCGGCGGGGGAGTCCGGCCGCGGCCCGTGGCTGGTGTCGCTGGCCATGTGGGCCAACTTCCTGCGGTTCCTGCCCCCCGGCGGGGTGCCGCTGCGCGACGTGGCGGACCTGGTCCCGCTGACCAACCTGCCCGGGCTGGAGCGCTGGGGGTACGTGCCGGTCGGGCCGGACCCGGCCGACAGCCGGCCGTCCCCGCCCCGCCAGGACGCGATCGTCCGGCCCACCCGGTGGGGCCGCCTGGCCCAGGACATCTGCGAGCCGCTGGCCGGCGTGATCGAGGAGCGCTGGCGGGACCGGTTCGGCGCCGCCGTGACCGGCCAGCTCAGCGAGGCGCTGCGGACGGTGGCGGGCCCGGCGGGCGACGAGTGGCCCGCCTTCCTGCCGGTCTCCGGGGCCCATCGATCCAAGCCGGGCCGGAACCGCCTGCCGTCGCGCCCGGGCACCGGGTGGCCGGCACCGGCCTGCCCACCCTGCTGTCCCGGGCGCTGATGAGCTTCCGCGCCGAGTTCGAGCGCGAATCGGCGCTGTCCCTCCCGGTCAGCGCCAACGCGCTGCGGGTCCTCAGCGCGGACGGCGTCGCGCTGGCGGACGTGCCGCGCCTGGCCGGGGTGTCCCGGGAGGCGGTCAGCGTGTCCGTGGGCCGGCTGGAAAGGGGGGGCCTGGCGGTGACCGGGCCCGACCCGGCGGGCGGCCGGGGCAAGCACGTGAGCCTCACGCCGCGCGGCGAGCAGGCCCAGGACGCGTACCACCGGCGGGCGGACGGCATCGTGGACGGCTGGCGGGCGCGGTCCGGGGACGGCGTGATCGACGGGCTGGCCGGGGCGCTGCGGGCGCTGTACGCCCAGCCGGACCCGGGCCGGGCTCCGCGGCAGACCCCGGCGGACTCTAGGCCCGGCCGCTCATCGCAGCCGGGCTGGTGCCCTACCCGGACGGCTGGCGGGCGCACCCGCCCTACGCGCGGCTGACCGAGGCCATGATCGCCGACCCGGCCGGGGCGCTCCCCCACTACCCGATGGTGTCGCACCGCGGCGGCTACCCCGACGGCAGCTGACGCCGCATCCGGAGTGGGCAGCAGTGTGGATCGTGAAGCCCATGTCCAAGAGGCGTTCATCAAGGCCTTATCCGCACGCGGTTGCTACAAAGAGAGCGAGCGGGGTATCCATGAGAAGTGGCGATGTCCCTGCGGGAGCATTCCACCGCGGTACCCCGTCATGGTGAGATAACCGCAGGCGTGGTTCGCAAAATCGAACGGCACATGGCCTGCCTGCCGGAAGGATGGCTCCAGTGACTGCGGCCAGCACCAGCGCCCCGCGACCTACACAGCGGTGTGCCAGCGGGCCGGCAAGTGGTGGGAAATCACTGTGCCCGAACTGGACGAAGTGACCCAAGCCCGGCGCTTGGACGATGTGCCCGCTACGGTGGCCGACCTCGTGCCCTCATGACCGGCGCCGATCCGGCGAGCATCCGGGTCGAGGTGAAGGCGCAGGCGGCGGGAGCCGGCCTCGACGCCACAGGCTGGCTCAGGGCCGCCATAGCCGCTGCGATCGTCGTGGCGATCATCCGCCGGGTGATCCGCGCCTGCGAGGCCGGGTCAGTCGAGGGAGAAGTAGTCGGGGCTGGGGTAGACGCCGGTGAGCTGCTTGCGGCGCTGCATGAGCAGGTCGTTGAGCAGGCTGGAGGCCCCGATCCGGAACAGCGCCGGGGTGAGCCATTCCGGCCCGGCCGTCTCCTTGACCAGGACCAGGTAGCGGACCGCGTCCTTGGCGGTGCGCACCCCGCCGGCCACCTTCACCCCGACCCGGCGGCCGGTGGCCGCCGCGAAGTCGGCCACCGCGCCCAGCATGACCAGCGTGACCGGCGGGGTCGCGGCCGGCGACACCTTGCCGGTCGAGGTCTTGATGAAGTCCGCCCCGGACAGCATGGCCAGCCAGGAGGCCCGGGCCACGTTGTCCAGGGTGGCCAGCTCCCCGGTCTCCAGGATGACCTTGAGGTGGGCCGGGCCGCAGGCTTCGCGGACCGCCCGGATCTCCTCGGCGACCAGGCCGTACCGGCCGGCCAGGAACGCCCCCCGGTCGATGACCATGTTGACCTCGTCGGCGCCCGCCGCGACCGCGTCGGCCACGTCGGCCAGCTTGACCGCCAGCGACGCGCGGCCGGACGGGAACGCGGTGGCCACCGAGGCGACCTTCACGCCGCTGCCGGCCAGCTCCGGGCGGGCCACGGCGACCAGGTCGGGGTACACGCATACGGCGGCGACGGGCGGCACCGCGGGGTCGGCCGGGTCGGGCTGGCGGGCCTTGGCGCACAGTCCCCGGACCTTGCCCGGGGTGTCCGCGCCCTCCAGCGTGGTCAGGTTGACCATCGCGACCGCGGTGTCCAGCGCCCACAGCTTGGCGTCCCGCTTGATGGACCGGGTGGCCAGGGTGGCGGCGCGCTGGGCCGCGCCCACCTGGTCCACGCCGGGCAGCCCGTGCAGCAGCTGGCGGAGCGCGGCGTCCGAGGTCGCCACGTCGGCCGGGTTGAGGCCGAGCAGGTCCGCGCCGCCCGGCGCCCGGCCCGCCACCCCGGCACTGGCCGGCCACCGCCGTGTCCCGCTGCATCCCCACGCTCCTGCTGGTCGGCGGGCTCATGGACGTCCCGGTATCCGGACCACAGCATTGCTCGCGGCGCGGGCGGTGGCAAATCCCGGCTTGATCACCGTGTCGATGATCCGCAACCGCTCGTCGAAGTGCCCGAACGCGCTCTTCATGGCGTTGATCGTGAGCCACTCGATGTCCGACCAGCCGTAGCCGAACGCCTCGACCAGCCGCTCGAACTCCGAGGACACGCTGACCCCGCTCATCAGCCGGTTGTCGGTGTTCACCGTGACCCGGAAGGACAGCTGGCGCAGCAGCCCGATCGGGTGCGCCTCGATGGACGGGGCCGCGCCGGTCTGCACGTTCGAGGACGGGCACATCTCCAGCGGGATCCGGCGGTCCCGGACGTAGCTGGCCAGCCGGCCCAGGGTGGCGTGACCGTCCGCGCCGATCCGGATGTCGTCCACGATCCGCACGCCGTGGCCGAGCCGCTCGGCCCCGCACCACTGCAGCGCCTCCCAGATGGACGGCAGCCCGAAGCCCTCCCCGGCGTGGATCGTGATGTGGAAGTTCTCCCGGGCCACGTACTGGAACGCGTCCAGGTGCCGGGTGGGCGGGCTGCCCGCCTCGGCGCCGGCGATGTCGAAGCCGACCACGCCCTCGTCCCGGTGCCGCACCGCGACCTCAGCGATCTCCAGCGAGCGCGCCGCGGTGCGCATCGCGGTGAGCAGCGCGTACACGGTGATGCCCCGCCCGGCGCTGCCGCGGCGGAAGCCTTCCAGGACCGCGCTGACCACCTGCTCCAGGGTGAGTCCCCCGGCCACGTGGAGCTCGGGGGCGAACCGCACCTCCGCGTAGACCACCCCGTCGGCGGCGAGATCCTCCGCGCACTCGGCCGCGACCCGGATCAGGGCCTCGCGGGTCTGCATCACCGCGACCGTGTGCTGGAACGCATCCAGGTAGTACTTCAGGTGGCCACGGTGCGCGCCGCGGCGCAGCCACTGCTCGACCTCGTCCACGTCCTGCGACGGCAGCCGGTCATAACCGATCTCACGGGCCAGGTCCACCACCGTGGATGCGCGCAGACCGCCATCCAGGTGGTCGTGCAGCAGCACCTTGGGAACAGCCCTGATCTCCTCGAATGTGGGAGCCATCTCCCCATTCTCACAGATGATCGATGATCAGCGGCACGACGTCCGGTGGCCGTTCGCCGACCGTGACCGCACCGGCCAGCCCGGCGGCCGCCGGCGCCGAACCGGGACTCCTCGTCGGTCAGCAGTTCCAGCAGCGGCTGGCCCCGCTCGACCCGCTCGCCCGGCTTGGCCAGGCAGCGCACGCCGGCCGCCGGGCTGACCGGATCCTCCTTGACCGCACGCCCGGCGCCGAGCCGCCAGGCGGCCACCCCGACCGCCCGGGCGTCGAGCCGCTGCAGCCAGCCGTCGCGGGGCGCGGGCAGCACCGCCCGGGTGTGCCGGGCCGCGGGCAGCGGCGCGTCCGGGTCGCCGCCCTGGGCGCGGACCATCTCCCGCCAGGACGCCAGCGCGCGGCCGTCGGCCAGCGCCGCCGCCGGGTCCGCGTCGATCCCGGCCAGCCGGAGCATCTCCCGGGCCAGCGCCAGGGTCACCTCGACCAGGTCCGGGGGCCCCTCGCCGCGCAGCGTGGCCACCGCCTCCTCGACCTCCACGGCGTTACCCACGGCCCGCCCCAGCGGCGTGTCCATCCGGGTCAGCAGCGCCGAGGTGGCCACCCCGTTCTCCTCGCCCAGGGTGACCATGGTCTGGGCCAGCTGCCGGGCCTGGGCCTCCTCGGCCATGAACGCGCCGCTGCCCACCTTCACGTCGAGCACCAGCGCCCCGGTGCCCTCGGCGATCTTCTTGGACATGATCGAGCTGGCGATCAGCGGGATCGACTCCACGGTCCCGGTCACGTCGCGCAGCGCGTAGAGGCGGCGGTCGGCCGGGGCCAGCCCGGGCCCGGCCGCGCAGATCACGCAGCCGGCCGTCTGCAGCACCGCGCGCATCTCGTCGTTCCGCAACGAGGACCGCCACCCGCGAATGGCCTCCAGCTTGTCGAGGGTGCCCCCGGTGTGGCCGAGACCGCGCCCGGACAGTTGCGGGACCGCGGCTCCGCAGCTGGCCACCAGCGGGCGCGAGGACCAGCGACACCTTGTCGCCGACCCCGCCGGTGGAGTGCTTGTCCACGGTGGGGCGGCCCAGCCCGGACAGGTCCAGCCGCTCCCCCGAATCGATCATGGCCGCGGTCCAGGTGCGCAGCTCGGCGGGGTCCAGGCCCTGGAAGTAGATCGCCATCAGCAGGGCGGACATCTGCTCGTCGGGGACGGCGCCGGAGTCGGTGGCCAGGTAGCGGTCGAAGAGCCAGCGGATCTGGGCGTCGGTCAGGCGCTGCCCGTCCCGCTTGGCCCGGATCAGGTTGACGGCGTGGTGGTCGGTCGCGGCGGTCTCGCGGGCAGCGGTCTCGCGGGCAGCGGCTCGCGAGCGGTCTCGGTCAGCGGCGAGGTCGGTCACGGCGGGGTCAGCCGCGGCGGGGTCAGTCACGGCGGGCGCTCAGGTCGGTGCCGGTGAACGCGCCCGGCAGCAGCTCACCCAGCTCCCGGGGGCCGGCCTCGGTGTCCAGCAGCAGGCCCGGGCCGCCCGCCTCCAGCAGCAGCTGGCGGCACCGTCCGCACGGCACCAGCGGCTCGCCGTCCCCGGCGACCACGCTGACCGCGGCGAGCCGGCCGCCTCCCGTCGCGTGCAGCGCGCTGACCAGCCCGCACTCGGCGCACAAGGTAAGCCCGAACGAGGCGTTCTCGACGTTGCAGCCGGTGACGATCCGCCCGTCCTCGGCCTGGCCGGCCGCGCCGACCCGCAACCGCGAATACGGCGCGTAGGCCCGCTGGGCCACCTCGGTGGCCGCGGCCCGCAACCCCGCCCAGTCGATCATGCAGCAGCCTCCGTGGCGCGATCGGTCCTGGTTATTCGGAGCCTTCCCGGAAGCCGCCCATGAAGCGGCGGAACAGCCCGCCCTCCGGCGCCAGGGGCTCCCCGGGGGGCGGGGCCTTCGGGCGTTCCCGGCCTTCCGGCTGGTCGTAGTCGGCCCGCGCGATGGCGTCCACGACCTGCGCGTCGTCGAAGGCCTCCGAGCCAGGGATCTCCGGCACGAAGCCGACCAGGTCCCCGTCCAGCAGCACCTCAGCCTCCAAAGACGCGGTGCCCTCGTTGCCCCAGATCGCTTCACGGCGGTCGGGCAGTACGACCCGCACCCCGTAAATGTCGATCCCGGCGTTCTCCAGATGCGCGTCGATGCCACGCTCCCGCAACGCGTCGGCCACCCGCTGGGCCCGGTTCTCATCCATCCCGCCAACTTACCCGCGGCACGGCCGGCGCCCGCCCCTCACCAGGGGCGCTGGCGAGCTGAAGTGCCCGCGGCTTAGCTGAAGCGCGTGGCGCCGCGTACCGGGCCAAATGATCACCGCGTGCCTCGTGGCCGAACGCGCTGATTTCGATTTGGCAACGGGACGGCGGCGGCCGCCTGTCAGCGCTTCCCTGGCTGCCCTACCAGGTCTAACCTGCGGACATCCCAGAGCGGGGCGTTTGGGATCTCCAAGGTCCCGCGTACCGGGCGGAATGGGGGGCCACCGGCGGCCCTGCGGGTGGCACGAGCCACCCCCCGGAGAGGCGGCTGCGGCCGCGCCGGAAGATGCAGGCGGTGTCAACCGCCCCGGATCAGGAGGTTTTCGTGAGACGAACGGTCCCGGCCATCGCGGCCCTCAGCGCACTGGCGCTGCTCGCCGCGGCGTGCGGTAGCAGCACGTCTGGCCCGTCTGGCTCGTCGTCAAGTAGCGCATCGAGCAGCGCGGCAGCAGCCAGCTTCAAGGGGTGCATGGTCACCGACACCGGCGGCATCGACGACCGCTCGTTCAACGCGTCGTCGTGGCAGGGCATGCAGGAGGCGCAGTCGGCCGACCCGAGCGGCGTCGCGGTGAAGTACCTGCAGTCCAACTCCCAGAGCGACTACGTGCCGAACATCAACGCGTTCATCCAGCAGAAGTGCGGGATCATCGTCACCGTCGGCTTCCTGATGGCCGCCGCCACGCAGAGCGCGGCCAAGGCGCACGCGAGCCAGAAGATGGCGATCGTCGACAACAACTACACGCCGGCGCTGAAGAACGTGGACGCGCTGCTGTTCGACACGGTCCAGGACGGCTTCCTCGGCGGTTACCTGGCCGCGGGGATGAGCAAGACCAGGAAGGTGGCCACGTTCGGCGGTGAGAAGCTGCCCACGGTCACCATCTACATGGACGGGTTCTGGGACGGCGTGCAGTACTACAACGCCCAGCACCACACGAACGTGAAGGTGCTCGGCTGGAACGAGAAGACGCAGAACGGGAACTTCACCGGCGACTTCACCAACCAGACCAAGGGCCTGACCCTGACCAACACGTTCATCCAGGAAGGCGCCGACATCATCTTCCCGGTCGCCGGGAACGTCGGCCTCGGTGCGGCCAAGGCCGTGCAGACCGCGGACCAGCAGGGCCACAACGTCAACATGATGTGGGTGGACACCGACGGCTGCGTGAGCGCCGCGCAGTACTGCAAGTACTTCATCACCAGCGTGGAGAAGGGCATTCAGACGGCGGTGAAGACCGCGGTGCTGAACGCGGCGCACGGCACGTTCAAGGGCGGCAACTACATCGGCACGCTGGCCAACGGCGGAGTGACGCTGGCCCCGTACCACGACTTCGCCAGCAAGGTCCCGGCCGCGCTGCAGTCCGAGCTGGCCAAGATTAAGACGGGCATCGAGAACGGCAGCATCAAGACGCCCACCAAGAGCCCGGTGTAACCCGGCCGATAGGTTGGCTGCGCGTGACCCGGGCGGGGACCCCGCCCGGGTCACGCTGGCGCTGTGTTACCTGAGGAGTCGCGTCATTCAATCCACCCCGCACCGACCGGTCGCGCAGGCCGCTGGCCTGCGCTCGCTAGCCGGTATTGAATAACGCTCCGGGAGGCGGTCGGTGAAGCTTGAGCTGAAGGGGATCACGAAGCGCTACGGCAGCCTCGTGGCCAACGACCACATCGACCTGACCGTGGAACCGGGCCAGATCCACGCGCTGCTCGGCGAGAACGGCGCAGGCAAGACCACCCTGATGAACGTCCTGTTCGGGCTGACCCAGCCGGACGAGGGCGAGATCCTGATCGACGGCCAGCCGCAGAACCTCGGCTCGCCGAGCCACGCGATCCAGGCCGGCATCGGCATGGTGCACCAGCATTTCATGCTGGTCCCGGTGTTCACCGTGGCCGAGAACGTCACCCTGGGCATGGAGCGCACCCGCGCGCTCGGCCTGCTCGACCGGCGGCGGACCCGCCGGGACGTGCGCGAGCTGTCCGAACAGTACGGGCTGCAGGTCAACCCGGACGCGCTGGTCGAAGACCTCCCCGTGGGCGTGCAGCAGCGGGTGGAGATCGTCAAGGCCCTGATGCGTGAGGCCAACGTGCTCATCCTGGACGAGCCCACCTCGGTGCTGACCCCCGGTGAGACCGAGGAACTGTTCCGGATCATGCGGGACCTGCGGGCCGGCGGCCGGTCCATCGTGTTCATCTCGCACAAACTCAAAGAGGTCCAGGAGATCGCCGACATCATCACGGTCATCCGCCGCGGCCAGGTGGTCGGCCAGCGGCCGCCGACCGCGAGCGACGCCGAGCTGGCCTCGCTGATGGTCGGCCGGTCGGTGCAGCTGCGGGTGACCAAGCCGCCGGCCAGGCCGGGCGAGGTCTGCCTCGACGTGCAGGACCTCACGGTGGCGGGCGACGAAGGCAGGCCCGCCCTGGACGGCGTGTCGTTCCAGGTCCGGGCGGGTGAGATCCTCGGCGTGGCCGGGGTGCAGGGCAACGGGCAGACCGAGCTGTGCGAGGCCCTGCTCGGCCTGCTGCCGGCCGCCGGGGGCTCGGTCCGGCTGGAGGGCCGGGACCTCACCCGCGCCACCCCGCGGCAGCGGCTGCGTGCGGGGATCGGCTACATCCCCGAGGACCGCCAGGAAGATGGGCTGGTCGCCGGGTTCTCAGTGGCCGACAACCTCGTCCTGGACGTCTACAACGAGCCGGCCTACTCGTCGGGGATCGCGCTGAACCTCGGCACGATCCACAAGACCGCGACCGAGCGGGTGGCCGACTTCGACATCCGCACCACCTCGACCGCGACCGCGGCGGGCACGCTGTCCGGCGGCAACCAGCAGAAGGTCATCCTGGCCCGGGAGATCGGCCGGGACATCCGGCTGCTGGTGGCCAGCCAGCCGACCCGCGGCCTGGACGTGGGTTCCATCGAGTTCGTGCACCGGCGCATCGTGGAGGAGCGGGACCAGGGCGTGGCGGTGCTGATCATCTCCTCGGAGCTGGACGAGATCTACGCCCTGTCCGACCGGATCGCGGTCATGTACGAGGGGAAGATCACCGGCTTCCGGGACCCGGACGTCCCCGCGGAGGAACTCGGCATGCTGATGGCCGGCGCGACCGACGCCGACGCGGCCGCGTCCCGCCACGGCGACGGCCTGGGCGCGGCCGGCGCCGAGACCGGCCTGATGGCCTCGGGCCTGCTCGGCATCGGCGTCCCGGACACCGGACCGCCCGCCGCTGCAGCGCCCCCCGACGCCGGCGCCCGGCCGATCCGGCGCCCCCCGACGTAGCGCCCCCGGGGGCGGCGAACGGCGACCCGGCGGACGACGGAGGTGAGCCCGGATGAGCGAGCCAGCGCCGCCCCCGACACCGGCGGCCGCAGAGCCCGCCGCCGACCAGGCCAGCCCGTCCCCGCGCGGCCGGGGGCAGTTCGGCCATGCGGTGATCGGCGCCATCCTCGAGGGCAACTCGGTGGTGGTCACGATCCTGGCCATCGCCGTGGCCCTGTTCCTGGGCGGCCTGCTGATCGCGTTCACCGACCCGCAGGTGCTGCAGGCGTGGGGATCCTTCTTCGCCGACCCCGGCAACGCGATCGCCCAGGCCTGGGACTCGGCCGCGGACGCGTACGTGGCCATGTTCGAGGGCGCCATCATCAACCCGCACACGGTCGCGGCCGTCTTCCAGCAGGCGTCCCTGGCCACCGCCCTGCACGACGGCTACATCAGCGCGGTGTTCAACCCGCTGTCCGAGACCGCGGTCAACGCCACCCCGCTGATCCTCACCGGCCTGTCGGTCGGCCTGGCCTTCCGGGCCGGCCTGTTCAACATCGGGGCGGCCGGCCAGTGGATCGGCGGCGCGATCGTGGCCACCTGGCTCGGCTTCGGGGTGAGCCTGCCGCCGGTCATCCACGTGATCGTCTGTGTCCTCGGCGCGTTCGCCGGCGGGGCGGTGATCGGCTGGATCGTCGGTGAGCTGAAGGCCCGCACCGGGGCGCACGAGGTCGTCGTGACGATCATGCTCAACTACGTCATGTACTACTTCCTGGCCTACATCCTGGGCACCAGCTCGCTGCAGCAGCCGCACAGCACCAACCTGATCAGCCCGGTGATCGCGATCGACTCGCGGCTGTGGCACATCGCCGGCCCCAGCCTGCGGGTCAACGCCGGGTTCCTGCTCGCGCTGGCCGCCGCGGCCGGGGTGTGGTGGCTGCTGGAGCGCAGCACCACGGGCTTTGAGTTCCGCACGGTCGGGGCCAACCCGAGCGCGGCCCGGACCGCGGGGATGAGCGTGGAGCGCAGCTGGGTGCTGGTCATGCTGCTGGCCGGCGGGCTGGCCGGGCTGGCCGCCTCCTCGGTCATCCAGGGCACCGACTACCAGCTGAACTTCCAGAGCTACGGCACCTACGGCTTCGACGGCATCACCGTGGCCCTGCTCGGCCGGGCCCGGCCGCTGGGCATCGTGCTGTCCGCGCTGCTGTTCGGCGCGCTGCACGCCGGCGGCGTGCAGATGCAGGCGGCCACCCAGATCCCGGTCAACATCGTCACCGTCATCCAGTCCCTCATCGTCCTGTTCGTCGCCGCGCCGCCGCTGATCCGGGCCATGTTCCGGCTGCGCCGGGCCCGGGCGGCCGGCCTGAGCGAGAACGTCGCCAAAGGGTGGAACGCATGACCACGCTGACCACGACCGTCCGCTCCACGATGGCGGTCAACCGGACGCTGATCGCCTCGGCCACCTTCGTCGCCTTCGGCCTGGCCGACATCCTGCTGTTCGGCCTGTTCAGCCACGGCGACGCGACGTTCGTGTTCGTCCAGTACGGCGCGAAGGTAGGCGTGCCGAACCTGGTGCTGCCCGCGGCCGCGGTGTGCTACGCGCTCGGCGCGGTCTCGATCGCGATCGGGGTGCTGCGGGCGACGATGCCGTTGTCCCGGGCCGGGCGCCGGGCCTGCATCGCCGGCGCGGTCCTGTGCTTCATCGTCTCCCTGCTGTGCTGGGCTGACGCGGGGAACTCCACCGGGCTGAACGTCATCAACCTGCTGCAGGGCACGCTGGTCTACTCGATCCCGCTGATCCTCGGCGCCCTGGCCGGCTGCATGTGCGAGCGGTCCGGGGTGATCAACATCGCGATCGAGGGGCAACTGCTCGTCGGCGCGTTCGCCGCGGCCGTGATCACCAGCGCCTTCAGCTCGCTCTGGCTGGGGCTGATCGCCGGGTCACTGGCCGGCGGCCTGCTCGGCGGGGTGCTGGCCGTGTTCGCCATCAAGTTCCTGGTCGACCAGATCGTCCTCGGCGTGGTGCTGAACGTGTTCGCCTCCGGGCTGACCGGCTACCTGTACGACCGGGCCCTGGTCCCGTACCAGAACCGGCTGAACTCGCCGGTCACGTTCGACAGCGTGAAGATCCCGCTGCTGGGTGACATCCCCATCATCGGCCCGGTGTTCTTCGACTCGACGATCTTCCTGTACATCACCTACGCGATGATCGCCCTGGTCCAGGTGGGCCTGTTCCGCACCCGGTGGGGGCTGCGGGTCCGGGCGGTGGGCGAGCATCCGACCGCGGCCGACACCGTGGGCATCAAGGTGCTGGCCACCCGGTACCGGAACGTGCTCATGGGCGGGCTGATCGCCGGGATCGGCGGGGCGTTCCTGACCATCGGCCAGGTGGGCTCGTTCGGCAAGGACATGTCCTCCGGTGAGGGCTACATCGCGCTGGCCGCGATGATCTTCGGCCGGTGGACGCCGCTGGGCGCGACCGCGGCCGCGCTGCTGTTCGGCTTCTCGACCTCGCTGCAGTCCATCCTGGCCACGCTCAACGTGCCCATCCCCTCGAACATCCTGCTGATGGCCCCGTACCTGGTCACGATCGTCGCGGTGGCGGGCCTGGTCGGCAAGGTCCGACCGCCCAAGGCCGACGGGCAACCATACGTGAAGGCATGACCGGGCAGCAGATCTTGAGGCGAGCAGGGAACAGGACATGACCGACCCATTCGCGGCCGCGGCGTCCAGCGCGGCGCGGCTCGCCGAGCTGACCGGCCAGGCCCGGCACGACGTGGCCGTGGTCCTCGGGTCCGGCTGGTCCCCGGCCGCCGACGCGCTGGCCAGCGGCCTCGGTGCCACCGTCACCGAGGTCCCGGTCGCCGACCTGGGCGGCTTCCCGCCCTCGACCGTGCCCGGTCACGCCGGCCTGGCCCTGTCCATGGTGACACCGGGGCTGCGGCTGCTCGCGCTGGTCGGCCGGGTGCACCTGTACGAGGGGCACCAGCCCAGCGTGGTCGTGCACGGCGTGCGGACCGCCGTGGCGGCCGGCTGCCGGGTCGTCGCGCTGACCAACGCGGCGGGCGGGATCGCGGCGGACTTCGAGGTGGGCCAGCCGGTCCTGGTCCGGGACCATCTCAACCTCACCGGCCGGTCCCCGCTCGCCGGGCCGGGCGCGCCGCCGGAGGGATACCCGTCCCGGTTCACCGACCTCACCGACCTGTACTCGGCGCGGCTGCGGGCCCTGGCCCGGGAGGCCGACCCCAGCCTGGCCGAGGGCGTGTACGCGGCCATGCCCGGCCCGCACTACGAGACGCCCGCCGAGATCCGGATGCTCGCCACCCTGGGCGCGGACCTGGTCGGCATGTCCACCGTGCTGGAAGCGATCGCGGCCCGCCACCTCGGCGCGGAGGTGCTGGCGATCTCGCTGGTCACCAACCCCGCGGCGGGCCTGGCCGCGGCGGGACTCGATCACACCGACGTGGTCGCGGCGGGCCAGGCCGCCGCGGGCCGGATGGGCGACCTGCTGTCCCAGGTGCTGCCCCGGACGATATGACCCCGGCGCCATGACTCCTGGTCAGCCGGATCCCCGCCGAGCTCGCGGAGCGGGCCCGGGCCTGGATCGCCGACGACCCGGACGCCGCGGACCGCGCCGAGCTGGAGGATCTGCTCGACACGGCCGCCGGGGGGACGACGAGCGGCGCCGCGGCCGCCGCGGACCTGGCGGACCGGTTCGCCGGCCGGCTGGAGTTCGGCACCGCGGGCCTGCGCGGCGCGATGGGGGCGGGCCCGAACCGGATGAACCGCGCCGTGGTCCGGGCCGCGACCGCGGGGCTGGCCCGCTGGCTGCACGAGCACCGGCCGCCCGGAACGGGGGTGGTGCTCGGCTGGGACGCCCGGCATCGTTCGGCGGACTTCGCCGGCGAGGCGGCGGCCGTGCTGACCGGGGCGGGCATCCCGGTGCACCTGCTGCCCGGCCGCAGTCCCACGCCCCTGCTGGCCTTCGCGATCCGGCATCTGTCCACCGCGGCCGGCGTGATGATCACGGCGAGCCACAACCCGCCCGCGGACAACGGCTACAAGCTCTACCTGGGCGACGGCGCGCAGATCATCCCGCCCGTGGACGCCGAGATCGAGGCCGCGATCAACAGCGTGGGCCCGCTGCCGGAGATCCCGCTGGGGCCAGACGACAGGCCCGCTGATCACCCGGCACGGGGACGAGATCGCCCAGGCCTACCTGGACGCGATCCTGGCCGCTTCCCCCGGTGTGCCGCCTCCCGGCGGCCGGTCCGGGACGTGCGCGTGGTCTACACCTCCCTGCACGGGGTGGCGGGCCCGCTGATGCTGCGGGCCATCGAGCGGGCCGGGTACCCGGCGCCCTACGTGGTGCCCGCGCAGGCCGAGCCGGACCCCTTCCCGACGGTGCCCTTCCCCAACCCAGCCCGGGCCCTCACCTCGCGGTGCCCGCGCAGGCCGAGCCGACCCGGACTTCCCGACGGTGTCCTTCCCCAACCCGGAGGAACCCGGGGCGCTCGACCTCGCGCTGGCCGACGCCCGCCGTCTGGACGCCGACCTGGTGCTGGCCAGTGACCCGGACGGTGACCGGCTCGCGGTGGCGGTCCCCGACCCGGAAGCCAGCGGCGGCTGGCGGAAGCTCACCGGCGACCAGGTGGGCGGGCTGCTCGGGGCGTTCGTGCTCGACGCGGCCCCGGACCGAGGCCGGCGCCCACGAGGTCAGGCGGCCCGGACCAGACGGCCCCCGGGCTGCGAGTGGCCGCGACCACCGTGGTGTCGTCGTCGCTGCTGTCCAAGATCGCCGACTCGGCCGGAGTCCGTTTCGCGGAGACCCTTACTGGCTTCAAATGGATCGTCCGGGCCGCGGATCACCTGCCGGGGACGCGGTTCGTATTCGGATACGAAGAAGCGCTCGGGTACGCGGTCGGTGACGTGGTGCGGGATAAGGACGGGTTCAGCGCCGCGATCGCCCTGCTCGGGCTGGCCGCCCGGGCCTGGGCGGCCGGGCAGTCACTGCTGGACCGCTGGGACGCGCTGGAGCAGGCGCACGGGGTGCACCTGACCGCACAGCTCACGCTGCCGACCCGGGCGCCTGGGGAGATCATGGCCGGGTTGCGGGCCGCGGCGCCGGGCGCCCTGGGCGAGTCCCCGGTCCGCAGCGTCACCGACCTGGCCCCGGGCGGTGCTGACCTTCCGCCCACGGACGCGCTCATTCTCCGGCTGGACGGCGCCCGGGTCGTGTTGCGGCCCAGCGGCACCGAACCCAAGCTCAAGGCCTACCTGGAGGTCACCGAGCCGGTCGCGCCCGGCGGCCTGGCCGAGGCCCGCCGCCGGGCGCAGTCCCGGATGACCCCGCTCCGCGCCGCGGTCCGGGCCCTGCTGGCCCCGGCCTCGTAAGGGAGGGCCGGAAGTCAGCTCCAGGCGAGATGGGCGAGCAACCCCGCCGTGTCGAAGGTCGGCGGCTGGCGGCTGGCCCCCCCAGCGGCGGGGTAGAGGAGGGTTCCGGGTGGCCGGCCACCGTCCCTTCATGATGGCGGTCGATATTGACCCCGTCGACCCACTTTTGACCGGGATCATGACGCTTGCGGGCGGCGCGGGATGCAGGCAAGTCCGAAGAGATTGTGCAGGGCCGGACCCCGGCGGCTGGCCCGGTCGTCAGGCCCTCGCGTCCCACCACTGGAGCACCCTGAGCGCGCGGAGGGTGTTCCAGCGGCTCGGCGTGCCCACACCGCTCTCAAGATCGAAGTGGACGCGACCCGGATGGATGCGGTCGAGCAGCCACCGGCCGTCGGACTGCCGCTCGGCGAGGACCCGCTCAACGATCGCTCCCACGTCCACCCCGAAGTCGCCCCGGCCTCGATCGTCCTGCCGTTAATGCAGGGCTCGACCTCCCCGTCGAAGTAGCGCTGCCCGGCGTGCTCCCAGCGCCCGTTCTCCGCCACGAGCCCAATTGCCCGGCGGGCGGACTCCGACGCCGGGTCAAGCCCGAGAAGCCGCAGGGTCTGCAGCGTGTGCATGGTGGCCGTCCAGGGCTGCCCCGGTTCACTGCCGGTATAGGACCCTGGGAAGCACGCACCGCCGTCCCAGAGCCCGTCGGGATCCTCCAGCGCGAGGAGTCGCGCACCCCAGCCATCGCGCTCCACCCGGGCCCGCTCGGCCGCCACGTCATCAGCCGGGCCGTTCGTGAGATCCCGCAGTACCTGCCAGCGGATGGCAGGGTCACCTTCGAGCAGCCATCGACCACGCTCACGACGGCAGGCTACTCGGCCGCCGGCGGCTGACCGGCAGGCCCGGCCGGGCAGCGACGCGGCGGCCCGGACCCGGGCCGCCCTGGACCACGCGGCTGGTCACCACGAGCTGGTGACTCTTGACCCCATGTGAGGCTTGCCCGACCTGCTGACCCTGTCCGGGGCGGAACCCAGCCTGGCATTGCGAAAAGCTTTGCCTTGGCGATCGGCGCGGATCTCAGTCTCACTGAGGAGGCTGCTGCGGATGGGTTCCTTCGCGCGGGCAACGGCGGGCTGACCGCCGGGTTCCCGGAACCGCAGGTCGAGGAGAGCTGAGCCCAGGCCAGCGCGGACGGCTGAGTGGCCCGGCGGGGACATCCGCCAGCCATTCGGCTCCGCCCGCCTATGAGGTGAAAAACTCCACCAGGACCGGGGCGAGCACGCCCGGATTTACCTCATGCGTCTGGCCCTCCAGTGTCCGCAGCCGGCCCTGCGGGATCGCCTGGCTCAGCACCCGCGCCGCATCGGGCATGAACGGAAGGCTCGCGCCGCCCGCCATCACCAGGGCGGGCACGCGGACACGCGCGGCCAGCTCGGTCGGCACCGACCAGGGCTCGCCCAGGATGGCGGCGTGGTCGTAGGCCAGCGTCGGCGCGACGGCTGCCATGCCCGGCCAGAATGGCGCGCGGCGCATGCCGTCGATCTGCTCGGCGGGCGTGCCGATAAACCGCATGAACAGGGCCACCGCGTCGCCCCGGCGGCCTTCGGCCAGGGCCGCTCAGCTGGCTGAGGTACTGGCTCCAGGACTCCTGCGCGCCAGGATCGTTGTTGTAGGGAGGCTCGTACATGGCGATCTTGCTGACCTTGCTGCCGAGCCTGATGGCCGCCCGCATGGCCAGCGGCCCGCCGGAGGAGTGGCCGTAGAGGAATGCCGGGCCGCCGGCCCGGTCGATCAGCGCCTCGATGTCGTCGATCTCCCGGTCCACCGCGTAGGGCAGTGTGTCCCCGCTCCCGCCGCGGCCGCGGCGATCAAAGCCGTAGACCGTGAAGTGCGGCGCGAGCAGCCTGGCCAGCTCCGACCCGGAGCCGGACGAATGGACGGTCAGCGCGCCGTTGACCAGGATCAGGGCCGTTCCCTCGCCCTGCTTGTCGTACGCGATCGTGGTGCCGTCGGGTGAGCTGAGGGTGGTGCGCGCGTCGAGAGCCATGCCATCAGTGTGGGCCGCCGGGGTGGTGCACCTGGGCCGGGGCTGGCGGCTGGGACACGACGTCGGTCCGGCAGAGCCCGCTCTACCCGCGGTACGCAGGCCAGCTGACCGACGGCAACATCACCCGCTACCTGCTGGCCCATCCGGCCAGGTTCCTGCGCATCGGCCAGTCGGCCGCGATCTTGGCCCAGCGGTTCCGGGTCACGACCCTGGGCGACTACGTCGCTCGCCTTCGTGGTCGCGGCCGGGCTGGCGGCGTCCATGAGCCGGCGGGTGCTCACCCGGCCCGGACGGCGCGCCGTGCGCGCCCCCGGGCCCGGGGCCGAGCGAGTGGCCGCGGTCAGTCCGGCACCGCGACGATGACGTCGGAGGCCTTGACCACCGCGATCACCTCTTTACCCTCGGCCAGCCCGAGTTCCTTGGCCGCCTCGACCGTGATGGAGGCCACCAGCCGGACGCCGTTCGCGTCCAGCGCAACGTTGGCGGTCGCTTCTCCGGAGTTGATGCTGGTGACCCTAGCCGGAATCTGATTGCGCGCGCTGAGCTGCATACCCGTAGTCCTCTCGTGATCATGATCATTGGCCCGCATGGGTATCTGCCCCCGCCCGGCGTCGCCAAAGCCTGGCCCAGCGTGGCAAGCTCGGCGGTATGGGAAACGAGCAGGACAGCCTGGGCGAGAGCGCGGCCTGTGAGGTCGCCCACGGCCACGGCACGGCCGCCGCCGGCGAGAAGACCCTGATCGCGGCGTTTGCGTCTCCGGTCGCCGAGTTCCTGCTGCACTTCGCGGGCGACGCCGGATACCGTGTGGTGCTGCTGGAACCCGACCCGGAGCGTGCGGCCACCGCCCGGACCACCGGCTACGAGGTGACCGGCGACGCCGTCAAGTACCTGGACGCCGCCGCCGATCTGGTGGTGACTGACCATCACCGGCCCGAGCTGGGGGTCGTGCTGCGCGACGCGCTGGCCAGCCCGGCCCGCTGGGTGGGGATCATGGGCAACCCCCGCCATCCCGGGCCGCACGTCGAGGCCCTGGCCGCGCTGGGCGTGGCCGAGGCCGACATCGCCCGGGTGCACCGGCCCATCGGGCTGAACATCGGCTCCCGCACCCCCGCCGAGATCGCGATCTCCACCCTGGCCGGGCTGATCGCGGACCGCAACGGCCGCCCCGGCGGCTTCTCGTTCTGACCAGGCGGCCGGTCACCGGCTGATCAGCAGCCGGCCAGCGCCCGGTCAGCCCTTCAGCGCGCCAGAGACCAGGCCACGGACGTAGAACCGCTGGAGTGAGACGTAGACCAGGACGCACGGGATCATCGCGATCACCGCGCCGGCCAGCAGCAGGCCGTAGTTAACCGACCCGTAGGTGCCGGTCTCCACGTTGCTCAGCGCGACCGGCAAGGTGAACAGGCTGTCGTTGGTCAGGAAGCTGAGCGCCCCGAGGAACTCGGTCCAGGAGAACAGGAACGCGTACAGCGCCGTGGTGGCGATTCCCGGCATGACCAGCGGCCGGTACACCGAGAACAGGGTGCGCAGCACTGACGCGCCGTCGATCTGCGCCGCGTCCACCATCTCGCCGGGCACCTGGAGGAAGCTGTTCCGCATCACGAACACGCCGATCGGCAGGTTGAACGTGGTGTAGAACAGGGCCAGCCCGAGCAGGCTGTTCAGCAAATGCAGGAAGTGCAGTTCCAGGAACAGCGGGGTGAGCACCGCCTGGAACGGGATCATAAAGGCGAGCAGCACTACGCCGAACGCCAGTCCCGAGTAGCGGAACCGGAAAAGTGCGAAGCCGAAGCCGGCGAACAGCGACACCACTGAGGTCAGGATCGCGGCCAGCACGGACACGATCAGGCTGTTGACCACGTTGCGCAGGATGTCGTCCTGGCCGGACAGCAGCGCCCGGTAGTTGCCGAACGTCAGATGGGTGAAGCTGGCCGCGGACGGCGGGTTGCTGACCGCGGATTCCGGCTGCAGGGACCGGAACACCTCCCAGAGCAGCGGCACCACGAACACCGCGCTGATGGCCACGCCCGCGATCAGGTACCAGACCAGCCCGCTGCGCCTGGTCCGGCTCCGGTGCTGGGCCGGCCGGTCGTACACTGCGGCAGCCATCAGTCCGCGTCTCCTTGCAGGTACCGGAACTGGAGGAAGGTGATCAGCCCGACCACGATGATCAGGACGATCGACATCGCGCTGGCCAGGCCGACGTTGAAGTCGGCGAACGCGGTCTGGTAGATAGCCATCACCACCGACTCGGTGCTGGTCCCCGGGCCGCCGTCGGTGATGATGAAGAACTGGTTGAAGGCCAGGAACGAGCCGACCACCGAGATGATCAGGCTGAGCGCGATCGAGCGGCGCAACAGCGGGATGGTGATCCGCCGTTCGGCGCTCCACCAGGACGCGCCGTCCACCCGGGCCGACTCGTAGAGATCCACCGGGATGCCCTGCATGCCCGCCATCAGGAGCATCATGGTCAGCCCGGACGCGAACCAGATGACCAGCACGCTGATCGCGGTCAGCGCCAGCCCGGTGTGCACCGTCCAGGCGGTGGACGCCTTGACGATGCCGAAATGGGCCAGCACGAAGTTGACCGTGCCGGAGTCGGGCTGCAGTTCGACCACGGCCATGAAGCTCAACGCGACCAGCCCGACGATGTACGGCACGAAGATCATCGTGCGGAACGCGGTGCTGCCCGGCCGGTTGGCCCGGACGAACACGGCCAGCGCGTAGCCGATGACCAGGATCGGCACCGTGACGATCGCGGTGTATTCCAGGGTGAACCGGATCGACTGGAGGAACACCGAGTTGTGCACCAGCGCGGTGTAGTTGGCCAGCCCGATGTAGTGATACGCGCCGACCAGCGGCCAGTTGGTCAGCGAGATGTACAAGCCGAAGCCGAGCGGGATCAGCGCGAAGGCCGTGACGAACAGCAGCGCCGGGGAGATCAGCAGCAGGCCGGTGCGGGTGGTGCGGCGGGAGGCGGCGGTGGAGCGCCGCCGCGGCGCGGGCCCACCCGCAGCGGGCCGCCCCGCGGCGGGCCCGCCGCGGGGTAGCCAACTGTGGGTCAGGCCGCCCCGCCGGCGTGACGAGCGTTCCGACGGCGGGGCACTGACCTGGCCTGACACGATTCGACTCAGCCCTTCACGCTCGTCACTGTGCTCTGGATATTGGTTTGCCCGGAGGACAGGGCGCCGCTGACATTGCCGTTGTAAACCGCTTCCTCAAACATCTTGAACCAGGGCGAGCCCGGCTCGTTGAAGACCGCGTCATAAGCCAGGGTGTATTCCACCGAGCCCTTGGCCAGCGCCTTGAGCGCGATCGCGTCGTACGGGTTGGTCTTCGCGAACGCCGGGGTCAGCACGTCGGTGCGGATCGGGGTCATCCCCTCGGACGGGTACTTGCCCTGCTGCTGTGGCTCCAGCGCCCACTTGATGAACTCCCACGCGCCGGACGCGTTGGGCGCACCGGCCGGGATGACGAAGTCGTCGCCGCCGTCGAACGTGCTGTAGTTGCCGCCGTCCACCGCGGGCAGCGGCGCGTCGGCGAACTCGGCCTGATTCGGCAACTTGGTCGCGAAGCCGTAGTCACCGGGCAGGATGCCGACCTTGCCCGCCTCGAAGTCGGCGCCCCAGGT
The DNA here is from genome assembly GCA_963844695.1 of uncultured Actinomycetes bacterium. Classification (GTDB taxonomy): domain Bacteria; phylum Actinomycetota; class Actinomycetes; order Streptosporangiales; family Streptosporangiaceae; genus RYN-230. Next base: position 107,586 of record CAWJPL010000002.1, on the reverse strand, counting down.
CAGCCCGTTCTGGGTCTGGTCGGCGACCGGCGTCATGTGCCCGGCCCACATCGTGTGGTAGGCCTCGAGCATCGTCTTGAGCGGCGCGTCGCTGGCCACGTTGACGGTCTGGTTGGCGAGCGGGCCGTTGATCATGTGCTGGCCAGCCGCCCACAGCGACGGCAGCATGGTGAAGCCCAGGCAGCCCTGGCAGTCGCCGGCGAACGAGAAGCCGTAGATGCCATGGCCCAGCGCGGTGATCTTCTTCGCGTCCGAGACGATCTGCGCGTAGTTGGTCGGCGGGTCGTTCGGGTTCAGCCCGGCTTCCTTGAACAGCTTCTTGTTGTACCAGAGCACGGACAGGTCGGCCAGGTAGGGCAGCCCGTAGTCCTGGCCGTTGTAGGTGGCCAGCTTGAGGTGCCCCGGGCTGAGCGAGGACCTGTACGGCAGCGCGTTGATGTACTTGGTCAGGTTCATCAGCGCGTTCTGGTGACTGAACTCCGGCACGTCGATGTCGTTCAGGCCGACCACGTCGGGGACCGAGCCGGCCCGGATCGCGGTGGCCAGCTGGCTGGTGTCGTCGTTGGGCGGCGTCAGGTGCAGCACCACCTTCAGGTTCTTGTGGGTCGCGTTGAACCCCGCGACCAGGGCCTTGGCCGGCCCGTCGGTGGCCTGGCGGGCCCAGAAGTGCACCGTGCCGGTAGCGTTCACGCCGAACGTTTTCGGTGACTGCGAGCTGGTGGAGCCGGACGAGCCGCCGCACGCCGCGGCCAGCAGCGCCACGGCTCCCACCGCGGCGCAGACCAGCATCTTCTGCTTATGACGCCCTTGCATGTCACTGCCTCCTCGTCGAGGAAAGTCCGTGGTCAGGGGGATGATGCGTAGCCGGGAAGTGGGGGTGGGGACGGTCACGCGGCCGGGGGCGCGTGCCGGGGCAGGGGTCGGCGGTGGACGGGCGGACTCCCGTGGGGCGGCGGGCTTAGTGACCGGGGGCTGCGGATCCGGGAGCCGGCGGACTGGCCACCGGGATCCAGACCCGCATGGCCCGGCCGTCCCGGTTGTCCCACTGGAAGTAGGGGAGGGCGGTGACGGTGACCGGGCCGGCCGCGCCAGCGGCGCCGGGCAGGTGGGCCGCGTCCGCCTCGATGAGGACCGTGTCCCCGACGCCGGGGACGACCGCCGCGGTGTCGCGGAGCTGGCCGCCGAGGACGGCGAGATCGTCCAGTTCCGCCCCGGCCGCCTGGTCGGCCTGCTCGAGGCAGTAGACGAGCGGGCCCCGCTCGATCGCGGCACAGCCGCGGACCGCGTCCACCCGGGGATCGGGGAAGGTCAGCCGCGGCGAGGTATCCAGCTCGTAGCGGAGCACGTCGCCCGGCCTGCCACCGCCGGCGCACCACCAGGTACCCCGGTTCGGCGCTGGCCCCGGCCGGGTTGTCGTTTGGAGCAAGACGGGCGGAGCGCTCCAGGCCGGCACGCGCAGGGCCAGCCCGCATTCCTGCGGCGGGGCGCTGGTGACCCGCAGCTCGACGGCGCCGGACCAGGGATAGTCCGTGACCATCTGCACGGTCAGCACCCCGCCGGCCAGCGGGGCGCTGAGCGTCGCTCCGGTGAACTGGTGCACGTACAGCGTGCCGCCGGTCCCCCTGTCGCTCGTGGTGGCCAGGTACTGCTGCAGCGAGGCCATCGCGCGCATGATGTTCGGCGGGCAGCAGGCGCAGGAGAACCACTCCCGGCGGCGTCCCGGATCGTCCTTCTCGAAGTGGTCCGGGCGGCGCTGCAGCGGGTTGACGTAGAAGAACCGGGTCCCGTCAGTGGCCGTGGACGAGGCGAACCCGTTGTAGAGGACCCGCTCCATCATGTCCGCGTACCTGCTGTCCCCGGTGGCCAGCAGCAGCCGCCAGGACCACTGGAAGTTGGCGATGGCCGCGCACGTCTCGTTGTAGGCCCGGTCCGGCGGCAGCTCGAACCGGTCCCCGAAGCTCTCACCCTCGTGCCGCGACCCGTTCCCGCCGGTCAGGTACGTCTTCGCCGCGATCATGTCGGCCCACCGGGTCAGGCTGGACGCCAGCAGCGCCGCGTCGCCGGTCTCCGCGGCGACGTCCGCGACCCCGGCGTCCAGGTACAGCGCGCGGACCACGTGCCCCACCTCGGTCACGGTGTCCCGGACCGGTTCGTGATCTTGCAGGTACCGGCTCCCGAACCCGGAGTCCCCGATCAGCCCGTGCCCGCGCTGCTCGATGAACTGGCTGGCCAGCCGCAGGTACGGTTCGTGGCCCGTCTCCCGGTACAGCTCCGCGAGCGCGCTCTCCACGATGGGGTGGCCGTCGATGCCCTCCTGCTGGCCCAGGAAGTGGTCCACGAGGTGGTCCGCGAACCGCCGGGCCACGGCGAGCAGCGCCGGATCCCCCGCGCCGCGCTGGCAGGCGATACCGGCCTGGATCAGGTGGCCCGCGCAGTACAGCTCGTGACTCGAGGCCAGGAAGCTGTACCGGGGACGCCCGGTGACCTGGATGTAGGAGTTCAGGTAGCCGTCCGGCTGCTGCGCCTTCTCCAGCAGCGCGGTCGTCTCGGCCAGGAAGCTGGCCAGCCCCTCGTCCGGCGACCGGCCCAGTTCCCAGCCGATCGCCTCCAGGACCTTGTAGATGTCGGAGTCCATGAACACCGGGCCCCGGTACCCCTCGGCCGACCCGGCGATGGCCAGGCGGAGGTTGGCCAGGTTCCCGGCCGCCTCCAGCTGGCGCAGCGCCAGGGGCAGGCTGGCCGTGGCGTTGCGTTGCTGCCAGGCGTGCAGCAGCCCGGCGGAGCCGCGCCTGCCCGCCGGTGAGCGGCCGGTGCGTGACGCTGGCGGACGCGGTGGGCATGACCGGCCCCGGCCGGCCTGGGACCTACCGGAGCCGGTCACGCGCCTGCTCCTGACTGGCCGCGGGCCCGCGGCCGCCGCCGGTGGGACCAGCACCGCATCACGCGCATGAGACAATCCCGTCCTCCGTTCGCATCCTTCGTTCTTCCTGGGGGAGAACGTGCTGGTGCGGGGGGAAAGCCTGGCCCCGGCGAAGGCGCAGATCGCCCGGGGCGTCTCCGACACCCTGCGGCTGATCGGCTGCCGGGTACCCGAGGACATCGCCCTGGTCGGCTTCGACAACTGGAGCCCGATGGTGACCGGCGCTGATCCCCCCCTGACCAGTGTCGACATGTGCCTGGAGGAGATCGGCCGGGTGGCCGCGGAACACCTCCTGCTGGCCATCAACGGCGAGCCCACGCACGGCGCGCACACCGTGCCCTGCCGCCTGGTCACCCGCGACTCGGCCGGGCCCGCAGCGTCATGAGCGGCCCGTTCCCGGTGCGGCACAGTCCCGGGGGGACACCCATCCCCGCGGTCGGCTTGACCTGCGAGGATGTGAGCGGTCACAATCCCCCCGGGCATCGAACCGGAGTCCGCATACTTGTATCTAGCACGTGGGTACACAAGGTGTTATCTGTGGCTATTGGGTCTGGCCATGGCTGAATGCGGTAAGCGGAGGGTGAAGACGTCAGCCCAGGACGAGCTGGCGGCAGCGCCCGGGCGCAGCGGTCCCACAATCGAACAGCAGGCAGAACGGCCGGCGGAATCCGGGCGGGTCGAGGCGGCGGAGCCCCGGGCGGCGGGACGAGACGGCGGAAGGAGGCGGTACGTGGCACTTCCCGATCGCGGGCGCACCCGCCCACCGGTCATGACCGACGTGGCCCAGCTGGCCGGCGTCTCGCACCAGACCGTGTCCCGGGTCCTCAACGACCATCCCAACGTCCGCCCCCAGACCAGGGAGCTGGTCCTCGCCGCGATCAGCGAGCTCGGCTACCGGCCCAACGCCGCAGCCCGGACCCTGGTCACCCGCCGGACCCACACCCTCGGCGTGATCAGTTTCGACACCACCCTGTACGGGCCGGCCTCCATGCTCTACGGGATCGAGCGGGCGGCCCAGGACAACTACTTCGTCTCCATCGCCAGCACCCCGACCCTGGACCGCCGGGCCGTGCTGGACTCGGTGGAGCGTTTCGCGGGCCAGGGCGTGGAGGGAATCATCGTGATCACCGCCCAGATCTCGGCGGTGGAAGCGCTGACCGACTGCCCGAACGACATCCCGCTCGTCGCGGTGGGCTGCGGGATGACCCCTCCGGTGCACTCGGTGGCGGTGGACAACGCCGAGGGGGCGGCGCTGGCCACCAGGTACCTGCTCGGCCTCGGCCACCGGACGGTGCACCACCTGAACGGGCCGTCTTCCTGGCTCGACGCCGAGGCCCGGGTGGAGGGCTGGCGGGAGGCGCTGCGCGACGCGGGGGCCCCCGAGCCGGACCTGATCCCCGGCGACTGGTCCGCGGCGTCCGGGTACGAGCGGGGGCAGCAGATCGCGCGGGACGACAGCGTGACCGCCATCCTCTGCGCCAACGACCAGGTGGCGCTGGGCCTGATCCGCGCGCTGTCCGAGGCGGGCCGGCGGGTGCCGGAGGACGTCAGCGTGGTCGGCTTCGACGACATCCCGGAGGCGGCCTACTTCCTGCCCCCGCTGACCACGGTGCGGCAGGACTTCGGTGAGCTGGGCCGGCGGGCGCTGGACACGCTGGTCGGGCTCATCTTCGACCGTGACGCGGCGGCGCCCGCCGACCCGGTCGTCCCCGAGTTCGTGGTCCGTTCCAGCGCCGCACCTCCCGCGGCCTGACCGGACGTCAATCACACTGATCTAGCAGGCAGAACAGGACAACGATGACTGTTAGCGCTCACGGCTCCGGCGGCGTCCCGGGCGGTCCGGGCGGCCCCGGTGGCGGCTCTGGCGGTCCGGGCGCCTCTGGCGGCCAGCAGGACCGTTACGTCGTCGGGGTGGACTTCGGCACGCTCTCCGGCCGGGCCGTGGTGGTCCGGGTCAGCGACGGCGCCGAGCTCGGCACCGCTGTCTGCGCCTACCGGCATGCGGTGATGGACTCCAGGCTGGCCGCGACCGGGGAGCCGCTGCCGCCGGACTGGGCCCTGCAGGACCCGGAGGACTACCGGGACGTGCTGCGTGAGGCGGTACCCCAGGCCGTCCAGGCGGCCGGGATCGATCCCGGCCAGGTGGTCGGCATCGGGACCGACTTCACCGCCTGCACGGTGCTGCCTGCCCGGCGCGACGGGACCCCGCTGTGCCAGGTGCCCGGGCTGGAGGACCGCCCGCACGCCTATCCCAAGCTGTGGAAGCACCACGCGGCCCAGCCCCAGGCCGACCGGATCAACGCACTGGCCCACGAGCGCGGCGAGCCGTGGATCGGCCGGTACGGCGGCAAGATCTCCTCAGAGTGGCAGTTCGCCAAGGGACTCCAGCTGCTGGAGGAGGACCCCGACGTCTACCAGCAGGCGGACCGCTGGATCGAGGCGGCCGACTGGATCATCTGGCAGCTGTGCGGCACGGAGACCCGCAACACCTGCACCGCCGGGTACAAGGGCATCTACCAGGACGGCCACTACCCGGCGGCGGACTTCCTCGCCGCGCTGAACCCCGGTTTCGCCAGCTTCGCCGAGGACAAGCTGGCCCATCCGGTCTCGCCGCTCGGAACCCGGGCGGGCGGCCTGACCGCCGAGGCGGCCGGGTGGACCGGGCTGCCGGAAGGAATCGCCGTCGCCGTCGGCAACGTGGACGCGCACGTCACCCCGCCCGCGGCCAACGCCATCGCTCCTGGTCAGATGGTGGCCATCATGGGTACCTCGACCTGCCACGTGATGAACTCGGCGACGCTCGCCGAGGTACCCGGCATGTGCGGGGTGGTGGACGGCGGCATCGTCGCCGGGGAGTACGGCTACGAGGCCGGGCAGAGCGGGGTCGGCGACATCTTCGCCTGGTTCCTCGAGCACGCCGTCCCGGCCGACTACCGGGACGAGGCCGGGCGGCGCGGGGTGTCGCTGTTCGAGCTGCTGTCCGCGGAGGCCGCCGCCCAGCCGGCCGGCGCGCACGGGCTGATCGCCCTGGACTGGCTGAACGGCAACCGCTCGGTGCTGGTTGACGTCCAGCTGTCCGGCGTCATCGTGGGCCTCACCCTGGCCACCCGGCCGCCGGACATCTACCGCGCGCTGGTGGAAGCGACCGCGTTCGGCACCCGGGTCATCATCGACGCGTTCTCCGCCACCGGCTGCGGGGTCAGCGAGTTCGTGGTGGCCGGCGGCCTGCTCAAGGACCCGCTGGTGATGCAGGTCTACGCGGACGTGCTGCGGCGCCCGCTCAGCGTCATCTCCTCCGAGCAGGGCCCCGCGCTCGGCTCGGCCATCCACGCCGCGGTCGCCGCGGGCGCCTACCCCGGCGTGCCGGCCGCCGCCGCGGCCATGGGCGGCAAGCGGGACGCGGTGTACACCCCCGACCCGGCCAGCGCCGACGTCTACGACGCTATGTACGCCGAGTACGTGGCGCTGCACGACTACTTCGGCCGGGGCGCCAACGAGGTCATGCACCGGCTGCGGGCCCTGCGCGACCGGGTGCTGGCCGCCGAGACCAGCGCCCCCGGGACCAGCGCCGCCGCACCGGCGGGACCCGGCCGTCAGCAGACCCCGAGCCCGGAGGGCAGCCAGCGATGACCACCGATCACGCGATCTACTCGGCGATCACCCGGGCCCGCCAAGAGGTCTGCGCCCTGCACGGCTCGCTCGTCGACAACGGCCTGGTCGCCTGGACCTCGGGCAACATCTCCGCCCGGGTGGCCGGCGCGGGCCAGGACGGCACCGACCTGATGGTGATCAAGCCGAGCGGAGTCGCGTACGAGGACCTGACCCCCGAGTCCATGGTTTTGTGCGACCTCGACGGCGACGCCGTGGAGAAGGGGTTCAGCCCGTCCAGCGACACCGCGACGCACGCGTACGTCTACCGGCAGATGCCCGAGGTCGGCGGCGTGGTGCACACCCACTCCTCCTACGCCACCGCGTGGGCCGCCCGGGGCGAGCCGGTGCCGTGCGTGATCACGGCCATGGCCGACGAGTTCGGCGGTGAGATCCCGCTCGGCCCGTTCGCGCTGATCGGCAGCGACGAGATCGGCCGCGGCGTCGTGAGCACCCTGACCGGGCACCGCTCCCCGGCCGTGCTGATGCGCAGCCATGGGGTGTTCACCATCGGCGGTACCGCGCGTGAGGCGGTCAAGGCCGCCGTGATGTGCGAGGACGCTGCCCGCACCGTGCACCTGGCCCGGGCCTACGGCGAGCTCACGCCGCTGGACCAGGAGCAGGTGGACGCGCTGCACCGGCGGTACACGCAGGAATATGGCCAGCGGCCGAAAGGAATGTGATGAGCGAACGCAAGCCGCGTATCGGGATCCTGGGGATCATGCAGGACCTCTACGACGACATGATCCCCGGCATCGCGCGGCGCCAGGAGGGCTACGCGGCGGAGCTCGCGGCCCATCTCGCTGACGCCGGCGAGTTCATCCCGAGCAAGCCGGTCAAGTACCGCGAGGACGCCGAGCGCGCCATGCGCGAGTTCGAGGACTCCGACCTCGACGGGATCATGGTCGTGATGCTCACCTACGGGCCCGCGATGCGCGTGGCCCGGCTGCTGTCCGAGACTCACCTGCCGGTGCTGCTGGCCAACATCCAGCCCGAGCCGAACGTCACCCCGGCCTGGGACATGGACGACATGACCTACAACCAGGGGGTGCACGGCGCCCAGGACACCGCGAACGCGATGGTCCGCGGGGGCAAGCGGTTCGCGGTGCTCACCGACGACTGGAAGAGCGATTCGTTCCTGCAGGACGTGACCCGGTGGGCCCGCGCGGCGGCCACCGTGACCCGGTGGAAGTCGCTGAAGACGGCGATCTTCGGCTACGCCATGAACGACATGGGCGACATCCGGGTGGACGAGTCCGCGCTGGTCAGGTCGCTCGGCCCGGAAATTCTCGCGGTCGCGCAGGGCGACATGTACCGCGGCATGCTGGACGTCACGGACGCCCAGGCGAACGAGGTCATCGCGTTCGAGGACGAGAACTTCGAGATCGACCCGCGGCTGTCGGCCGAGGAGCGGACTGACCATGCCCGGATGCAGGTGGCCATCGAGCAGATCCTGATCGACCGCGGGTTCGGCGCGTACACCGCCCACTTCGACGCGATCGGCGACGACGGCCGGTTCAGCCGGCTGCCACTGGCGGCCGCCTCGTCCCTGATGGCCAAGGGATACGGCTACGCGGCCGAGGGCGACGTGCTGACCGCCTGCATGGTCTACGCCGGGCATCAGCTCATCGGCGACGCGCACTTCACCGAGATGTACGCGATGGACTTCCCGTCGGACTCGATCCTGCAGAGCCACATGGGCGAGGGCAACTGGAAGGTGGCCCGGAAGGACAAGCCGGTCAGGCTGATCAAGCGGCCGCTGGGGATCGGGCGGCTGGCCGACCCGCCCACGTTCTTGTTCCAGCTCCAGCCCGGCCCGGCCACGCTGGCCACCCTGGTGTCGCTGGAGGGGACGCGGTTCCGGCTGGTCTGCGCCGAGGGCGAGAACCTGGACAGCCAGGAGCTGCCCGCGCTGGAGATGCCCTACGGCCAGTTCCGGCCCGCCTCCGGCGTGCGGGCCTGCCTGAACGGCTGGCTGGCCGCGGGCGGACCGCACCACGAGGTGATGAACCTGGGCCACCACGCGGCGGACTGGAAGGTGTTCTGCCAGCTGGCCGGCATCGAGTTCGTCCAGGTCTGACCGGGGTCTGTCCCGGGGCGGGACGGGCCGTGCTCAGCTGCCGCCGCCAGGCGGCTGGTCAGGGATGCGCGCGAACGTTCGCGCGCGAAATAAGCCTATTTGCCCGTATTTATCCGGTCATTGGGCCGGCGAGCCGCTATCCTGGCGTACGCCAGGCCGGGGTCCGGCGCTCGGCCGTACGCACGCCACCTACGTGCGGAGACTCCGGGCAAAATTAATCGAACCGTGTCTTGACCGCGGGGCCCTGAAAATCTACGGTCTAGGCGAACGTTCGTTCATCAGGGACGAACCGGGTCACGGCAGGACGTAATGGCGCGTCGGTATGTCTCGATCAAGGAAGTGGCGGCCCGGGCCGGGGTCAGCTTCCAGACCGCGAGCAAGGTACTCAACGGCGGGAACGTGCGGGTCTCAGCCGAGACCGCGGCGCGGATCATCGCCGTGGCGGAGAGCCTCGGGTACCGGCCGAACACCGTGGCCCGCAGCCTGGTGCAGCGGTCCACCGCGACCATCGGCCTGGTGGCCGGGGACATCACCGACGGCGCGCTGTCGCAGTTCGTGGTGGCCGCGGAGCGGACCGCCCGCAGCCACGGGCACGCGGTCCTGGTCGGCAACCTCGCCGAAGACGGCGAGGACGGCGCCGCCGTGGTGCAGACGCTGATCGACCGCCGGGTGGACGGCGTGATCGCCGCCGCGCCGCAACTCGAAGGCGACCTCGAGGTGGCCGAGATGCTCCGCCGCTACGTGCCCGCGGTCAGCCTGCATCACGTCCCCGGCGGCGGGGTCCCGCTGGTCGGGTCGAACCACCGCGCGGGAGCCCGGACCGCCACCGAGCACCTGATCCGGCTCGGCCACACCTCGATCGGGACCGTCACCGGGCCGTTCCGCCGCCACGTGGTGCGCAGCAGGCTGCACGGCTACGAGGACGCGCTGCGCGCGGCCGGGATCGAGCCGGACGAGGACCTGGCCGCCGAGGCCGACTGGACGCCGGGCACCGCGGCCGCCGCCACCCGGCTGCTGCTGGAACGCGACCCGCAGATGACCGCGATCTTCGTGCACAGCGACACGATGGCCATCGGCGTGCTGTCCGCCCTGGCCCTGGCCGGCCGGCGGATTCCCGCGGACGTGGCCGTGGTCAGCTGCGACGACATGCCGTTCGCCCCGTACCTCACGCCGTCGCTGTCGTCCCTGCGGGTGCCGTTCGGCGAGACCGGCCGGGAGGCCGTGGAACTGCTCCTGCGCGCTATCGCCGGGGAGCCGGCGCCGGAGTCCACCGTGCGGCTGCCGGTCGAGCTGATCGTCCGCGACTCGTGCGGCGGCCGGGGCGCCAGCACCAGCCCTCCTAACCTCACCTCATCCAGCGCCAGCCCGGCGCACCGCGAGAAGCAGAAGGAGGATTCGTGACCCGGATCGTGGTGGATCCCGCCCGCCAGATCGGCTCCGTGGACCGCAACGTCTTCGGCGGATTCGTCGAGCACCTGGGCCGCTGCATCTACGGCGGCCTGTACGACGAGGGCTCACCGCTGGCCGACGCCCAGGGGTTCCGCACCGACGTGCTCGGCCTGCTCCGCGAGTTCCGCATGGGCGTGCTGCGCTGGCCGGGCGGCAACTTCGTCAGCAACTACCACTGGACCGACGGCATCGGGCCGAAGGACGACCGGCCCCGCCGCCCCGAGCTGGCCTGGGGCGCGGAGGAGTCCAACCGCTTCGGCACCGACGAGTTCATGGCCTACTGCCGGCAGCTCGGCACCGAGCCGTACGTCTGCCTGAACATGGGCACCGGCACCCTGGAGGAGGCGCTGGCCTGGGTCGAGTACTGCAACGGCGCGGGGGACACGGCCTGGGCGCAGCGCCGCCGGGACAACGGCCACCCCGAGCCGTACCGCGTCCGCTACTGGGGCCTGGGCAACGAGATGTACGGCGACTGGCAGGTCGGCGCGGTGTCGGCCGAGGAGTACGTGCGCACCGCGACCCGCTGGGCCCGGGCGATCAGGAGGCTGGACCCGCAGGCCAAGCTGGTCAGCTGCGGGATGAACGGCTGGAACGACTGGGACCGGGTGGTCATCGACGGGCTGGCCCCGCTGGTCAACTACCACTCGCTGCACATCTACACCGGGTCCGGCGACTACTGGACGGACGTGCTCCAGCCGCACCAGGCGGAGCGCGCGATCCGGTGCGCCCGGGCGCTCATCCAGCGGGTGTCGTACGTGAAGAAGATCGCCCGCCCGCCCCGGATCGCCTACGACGAGTGGAACGTCTGGTTCCGCACCGACGACGGCACCCTGGAGGAGCGCTACAACTTCCCCGACGCGCTGGCCGTGGCCACCTACCTGAACATCTTCGTCCGGAACTGCGACTGGGTGCGGATCGCGAACCTGGCCCAGATGGTGAACGCGATCGCGCCCATCGTCACCTCGGCCGACGCGGTCGCGGTCCAGCCGATCTACTACCCGGTGCTGCTGCACGCCCGGGCCGCCCTGGACGTCGCGGTCAACGTTCATGTGAGCGCTCCCATGATCAGCCCGCTGACGCCGGACACCAACTACGGACGGTGGCCGCACCGGGTCGCGGACCTGGGCCCGTTCGCCATGGTCGACGCGGCCGCGACCGCGTCGGCCGACCGGGGACGGCTCGCGCTGACGCTGGTGAACCGTAACCGGGACGAGCCGGAGACCGTCGAGGTCGTCCTGCGCGACCTGGAGTTCGACCGCGACGCCCAGATCGCGACCGTCACGGCGGAACGCGGGCGGCAGTCCCGTGTCCTGCCCGATGTCGAGGGCGCGCACCTGGAGGAGTGGTCGGACACCCCGAAAGGCTCAACGCTCACCCTCACCCTGCCACCACAGTCGTTCACCGTGGTCGAGGCCGCGACGACGGGTGGCTAACCGTCCGCCGGACGCCACCCCGCGGCCGTCCGGACTCCCCCGAGAAAACACCACAGCTCACCTGAGGAGTTCTGCGAAGATGCCCTCCACCTCACGATTCAGCTGGCCCCACCCCCCGGGGACCCGACGTATCGCCGGGCGCACGGCGACCGGCCTGGCCGGAGCCGCGGCGCTCTGCGTGCTGGCCGCGTGCGGCGGCAGCAGCGGCGCCCCGGCCGCCGCCGGCTCGTCCAGCGCCAGCGCGAGCGCGAGCTCCAGCGCGACGCTGGAGGCCGGCGCCTCCTGTAAAAACTCTTCCGCAACGAAAGTCACGTTCTGGGCCTGGGTGCCCGGGATGGGCCGGGCGGTCACGGAGTTCAACAAGACCCACCCGTCCATCTGCGTCACCCAGGAAGACGTCGGTGCGGGCTCTCCCGAGTACGTGAAGATCGCCGACGCCCTGAAGGCCGGGTCGGGCGCGCCGGACGTGGCCGAGGTCGAGTTCGACGAACTGCCGTCCTTCGAGGTCACGCACAACGTGGTCAACCTGGTCCCGTACGGCGCGAACAAGTACAAGAGTGACTTCGTGCCGTGGGCCTGGAAGGAAGTCAGCCAGGGACCCGCGGTGTACGCCATGCCGGGCGACGCGGGCCCGATGGCCTTCTACTACAACTCCAAGCTGCTGGCCAAGTACCACATCAGCCCCCCGGCCACCTGGGCCCAGTTCGCCACCGCCGCGGCCGCGCTGAAGAAGGCCGACCCGTCCGCGTACATCACCAACTTCTCCGCGACCGACCTGCAATGGGTGATGAGCCTGATGGCGCAGGACAACGCGTGGCCGTTCACCTACACCGGCGGGAGCACGGTGGGCATCAACTGGACCGGCCCGGCCCAGATGAAGTTCGCCGCCTACTGGCAGAAGCTGCTCTCGGCGCACGAGGTGAACGGGACGACGGACGTGTCCGCCACGTCCTTCGCCGACATGGACAAGGGCATCGACGCCAGCTGGCTCAGCTCGGCCTGGGGCCCGTCGTACTTCGCGCCGGACGCCAAGCAGTCGGTCGGCGACTGGCGCGCGGCGCCGCTGCCGCAGTGGACGGCGGGCGCGCACGTGGCCGCGAACTGGGGCGGCTCGACCTACCCGGTGTTCAGCCAGAGCGCGCACAAGGCCGCGGCCGCGGAATTCTCCGAGTGGCTGAACGGGACGGGCGCGTCGTGGAACATCACCAAGACCGCGCCGTCCTCGTTGTTCCCGACCTACGTGCCGCTGCTCAGCGATCCCTCGTACAAGAACATCACCGTCGCGGTGTCCGGCTCGTCGCACCCCGACCAGGCGTTCACCGCGGCGGCCAGCAGCATCCAGGGCGTGCCGTGGCCGCCGTTCATGACCGAGGCGCTGACGGAGTCGGCCACGGTGTTCGCGGGCGTGCTGAACGGGAAGGAGACGCTGGCCGCCGCGTTCCACAACTTCCAGAACGTCCTCGTGAGCTACGCCAAGCAGCAGGGCTTCACGGTCACTGGCTGACCGCCTCCGACCGCCGGTCCGGCGGACGCCTCTCTCTCCCCGAGCGCGCCCGCCGGACCGGCCCCCCCATCCCCGCCCGCCCAGGCTGCGTCGTCCCCGGCCTGCCCAGGCCCGACCCGTCTCGTCCCCGCCGAGAAAGGAGAACCCCACCGTGAACGGCACCGTCACCGGGGCCCCCCGGCGCCCGCCCCCGCTGCGGAGCATGCTGGTGCAGTCGACGTGGAGCCGCCGGCGGGACCGCGCGGGCTTCTGGTTCGTCGCCCCGTTCCTGACCCTCTTCGTGGTCCTCCTGCTGGCCCCGCTCGGGTACGCGGTCTACACCAGCCTGTACACCACGCGCATCATCGGCGGCACGACATTCACCGGCGCCGCCAACTACACCCAGACCCTGCAGTCGGGCGAGTTCTGGTCCGGCGTCATCCGGGTGATCATCTTCGCCGCGATCCAGATCCCGGTCATGCTGGCCATCGCCTTCTTCTTCGCGACGATCTTCGACCTCGGGGTGGCCAAGTACGGCACCCTGTTCCGGACGATCTTCTTCATCCCGTTCGCGGTGCCCGCGGTCGTGGGCGCGGTGATGTGGTCGTTCCTGCTGGAGCCGCAGTTCGGCCCGTTCGTGCACCTGGCCAACGCGCTCGGGTTCGGCGGCACCGACTACTTCTCCAGCAGCCTCATCCTCCCGACCATCATCGTGATCGTCATCTGGGAGTGGACCGGCTACAACATGGTGATCCTGTACACCGCGCTGAGGTCGGTGCCGCGGGACGTCATCGAGGCCGCCATCCTGGACGACACGCCGCTCTGGAAGATCATCCTGAAGGTGAAGCTGCCGATGGTCCGCCCGGCCATCGTGCTGCTGGTGTTCATCAACACGATCGGCGCGCTGCAGCTGTTCACCGAGCCGCTGATCCTGCAGTACTTCGAGACCCAGGCCATCTCGGTCAACTTCACGCCGACCCTGTACATCTACAACACCGCGATCGCGGGCGGCCAGTACAACCTGGCCGCGGCGGCCGCCGTGATCCTCGGCGTGGTCATCGTGATCATCTCGGTCAGCTCGCTGTTCGTCCGCCGCCGCAGGAGTGAGGTCTGATGAGCGCAACCACCGTGGTCCGGCCCGGACCGGAGCCCGGGCCCGGGGTTCCCCCGCCCCCGCCGCCCCGGCGCAAGCGCCGCCTGGCCGACGAGGACAGCATCCCGATCGAGTACTACGGGCTGCGCCGCGGCACGGTCACCACGGTCACCGTGCTGTGCGTCCTGTTCGCGGTCTTCACCCTGATCCCCATCGCCTGGCTGCTCATCAACTCGACCAAGACCCAGGCCAACATCTTCGAGTCGTTCGGCTTCTGGTTCGCCTCGCCGTTCGTGTTCGGCCGGAACTTCGCCCTGCTGTTCCAGAACGTGGACGGCTACGGGATCTACTTCCAGTGGTTCGGCAACACGGTGCTGTACGCGGTGGTCGGCGGGGGCGGGGCCACCGCGCTGGCCGCGCTGGCCGGCTACGGCTTCGCCCGGTACCGCTTCCGGGGTCACAAGGCGCTGTTCTACCTGGTGATCGGGGCCCTGCTGGTGCCGATCACGGCGATCACGCTGCCGCTGTACCTGAGCTACGCCAAGGTGCACCTGATCAACTCGATCTGGGGCATGATCCTGCCCAGCATGGTCAGCCCGGTCGGGGTCTACCTGATGCGGGTGTTCGTCGAGGTGTCGGTGCCAGCCGAGCTCATCGACGCGGCCCGCATCGACGGGGCCGGCGAGCTGCGGATCTTCTTCCGGCTGGCCCTGCCGCTGATGGTGCCGGGCCTGATGACGGTGCTGCTGCTGAACGTGGTCACGGTGTGGAACAACTACTTCCTGCCACTGATCATCTTCAGCCAGAACCAGCTGTACCCGCTCACCGTGGGCCTGGGCCTGTGGTCCGAGCGCGCCCAGAACAGCGGCAACGCTGAGCTCTTCCCGCTGGTCGTGCTGGGCGGACTGGTCACCATCGTGCCGCTGATCGCGCTGTTCCTGATCCTGCAGCGGTACTGGCGCAGCGGGCTGCTGCTCGGCAGCATCGCCAACTGAAGGGGGCACCGTGCCTGAGAGCGTGACCCTGGACGGCCTGAGCAAGGTCTACCCCAACGGAACCGTCGCCGTGCGGGGCCTTGACCTGCACGTTGACGCGGGCGAGTTCATGGTCCTGGTCGGGCCGTCCGGGTGCGGCAAGACGTCGGCGCTGCGCATGGTGGCCGGCCTGGAGCAGATCAGCGGCGGCACCCTGCGCTTCGGCGACCAGGTGGTCAACGCGGTACCGCCGCGCCGGCGGGACGTGGCCATGGTGTTCCAGAACTACGCGCTCTACCCGCACCTGACCGTGGCCCAGAACATCGCGTTCGCGCTGGAGAACCGGAAGATGCCGAAGGCCGAGCGCGACCGCCGGGTCCGCGAGGCCGCGTCCATCCTGGGCCTGACCCCGATGCTCGCCCGCAAGCCGCGGCAGCTGTCCGGCGGGCAGCGGCAGCGGGTCGCCATGGGCCGGGCGATCGTCCGCGAGCCGGCCATCTTCCTGATGGACGAGCCGCTGTCCAACCTGGACGCGAAGCTGCGGGTGGCGATGCGCGCCGAGGTGCTGCGGGTGCACCGCCGGATCGGGGCCGCGACGCTGTACGTCACCCACGACCAGACCGAGGCCATGACCATGGGAGACCGGGTCGCGGTGCTGCGGGACGGCGTCCTGCAGCAGGCCGGGGCGCCCCGGGATCTCTACGACGGGCCGGCCAACGTGTTCGTGGCCACGTTCATGGGCTCGCCGTCGATGAACCTGTACGAGGCGGGCCTGGAGGTCAGCGGGGAGGAGGCGGAGCTCGTCCTGGGCCACCAGCGGCTGTCCGTGCCGCGGACGGTGCTCAAGCGGGTCAGCGGCCTGGCCGCCTACCACGGCGGTACCGTGATCGCCGGCATCCGCCCGGAGAGCCTGGCCGACCCGGGCACCGGCGGCGGCCCGCGCGGGACGGCACCGGAACCGGGGGCCAGCCTCACCGTCGACGTCCAGCTGGTCGAGGTACTCGGCAGCGAGCAGCTCGTCCACTTCCACCTGGACGCGCCGCGGGTCCGGGAAGAAGCCGAGCTCCGCGGGCAGCTGCACGCGGGGCCGGGTCTGTCCACCGCGGCCGTGGCGATGGAGTCCCAGGGCGAGATCGTCGCCGCCACCGTGGCCAGCGGGGTGGCCCGGGTCGATCCCCGGGCCACGATCCGCGCCCACGCCCCCGCGGTGCTGGCCGTCGACGTGGAGCGGCTGCACTTCTTCGACCCGGCCAGCGGGACGGCGATCAGCTAGCCGGGCCGCCGACTCCGGGTCCGCTGCTAAACGTCCGGGCTTCGCTGCTAAATTCAGTGGTGTGGCGGTCGCGGGGGGACGTCATATTTGCGCTCTCCGGCCCTGGACGGTGGTCCATGACGAACCGCAGCAAAGGATGGCTGTGGACCCGCGAAGTGGTGAGCCTGCCTGCCCGCAGCCAGGAGGCGTCCGCTGACCTGGAATGGCAGTGGACTTTACGGGCCGACGGGTCCGTGTGGTGGCGGCTGACCCGGGTCCGCGGCCGGGAAGAGCACAACGAGTGGCAATGCGCCGGGGAACTGGACGGCGCGGCCTGGAAAGCGCTGGCCGGCGGCCGGCTGACGCCCGCCGACTACCTGGAGACGTACGCCCGTAGCCACGGCCACCGGCTGGCCGTGCCGCGGCACCGGACGGTCCAGCGCGAGACGTGCCCGGCCTGCGGCGCCCTGGCCAACTGCGAGCGCGACGGCACCCCGCTGCCCCACCAGCGGCCGGCCCAGGACTGGCCGGCCCGGTTCGTCCCGTGCGCTGGCCGGCCCCCGAAGCGGCGCTGACCGGCTCTCCCGTGCTCAAGGGCCCGGGGTCGCCTGGGTCCCATGCCGTAGGTTGCTGCCATGGACCGCGCCAGCCCGCCCAGCGGGTACTCCGGCACCCCGCTGGCCGTGAAACTGGGCATCCGGTCCGGCCAGGCGGTGGCCGTGCTGGGTGGCCCGGACGGGTTCGCGGACAGCCTGGCCGCGCAGGCCGGGGTGCAGGCCCGCCCGGACCTGAACGGCGGCGCGCTGTTCGACGTGATCGTGTTCTTCTCGCCGTGGCGCGCCGACCTGGAGTCAGAGCTGGGGCGCCTGCGCGGGCACATGGCCCCGGCGTGCGGGCTGTGGATCGCCTGGCCCAAGCGCGCGGCCAAGGTCCCCACGGACATGAGCGACACCGTGGTGCGGGAGGTCGCCCTGCCCACCGGCCTGGTGGACAACAAGGTGTGCGCCATCGACGCCGTATGGTCCGGACTCCGCCTGGTGATCAGGAAAGAGCTGCGCTAACCCGGGGGCCCGAGTCCCGGACCCCCAACGAGCCGCTCACCCAGCCGGCTTCCGAAGCTGCCGGGTCAGTCGCCGGAGGAACACGCCTCCGGCGCGCCCCGCCTCGCCGCCGATTAATCGATCAGGTGCTCGCCGTTGAACTCGCCGAGGTCCTCGCGGTACAGCTCGAGACCGACGCCGTTCGGGTCGCGGAAGTACATGCTCTCCTCGATACCACGGTCCGGGCCCAGGTACTCGAACCCGGTGTCGTCGAACTTCTTCCGGGCCGCGTCGTACTGCTGCTGCGGAATGGAGATGGCCAGGTGCTGGACGCCGCCGATGGTCTCCTGCCAGGCCGGGTGGTCATGCCCGGGGAAGTCGAAGAAGCCGAGCATGTTCTTGTTGCCGATGTCGAAGAAGAAATGGCTGGAGCCCGCGTAGTCCCGGTTCTCCACCAATTCGACCAGCGGGAAGCCCAGGAACTCCTGATAGAACTGGATCGTCTCCTCGACGTCACGGCAGATCAGTGCGACATGGTGGACGCCGCGGACAGGAGTGGCGGGCCGCTCGCCCAGCGGGCGCAGATAGCGCCGGCGCAGTTCCTCCCGGCGGGTCCGGACCTTGTCGAGTTCCGCTCCCTGGGGCTGTGGCATGACCGGCCTCCCTGCGTAGTCGCGGTGGCCGGGCCCCGGCGGCTACCCCGGCCCCAGCCAGCCTCAGGCTAACCCAGCCCGCGCCGCCCGCCTGGAGCAGCCCCGGAGCTCATTCCTTCCGGTCGCCGGGCACGACCACCACCGGGCACAGCGCGTGGTGCGTGACCTGGGTGCTGACCGAGCCCAGCACCAGCCGGGCGAAGCCACCCGCCCCCCGGGCCCCCACCACGAGCAGGTCCGCGTCCTCGGACGCGTTGATCAGCTCGTCGGCAGCCGTGCCGGTGAGCGCGCGCACGGTCACCGGTGCGTCGGGCGGCGCACCGCGCCGCACGACCGCCTGGTTCACCAGTTCCTGGGTCGCCTTCTCCGCCTGGGCCCGGCCTTCCTCTTCGGCCGGGTAGTAGTCGGCCGGCGCGTATCCCGGACCGTAGATGCCGGACACGATCGGGCTCACGATGATCACGGTCAGCGGGGTCTTCCTGAGGTCGGCCTCGTTCAGGGCCCAGTCCAGGGCGCTGAGGGAGTGTTCCGATCCGTCCACCCCCACGATGATGCCTGGCATCTGCTGTCCTTTCTGCCGTGGCCTTCCCGGTCTCTTCCGCGTGCCTTGCCCTCTCAGGCTAGGAGTACCCATCCGGGCGGGCCTGGCCGCCCTTCCGGCAGGCGCGGGACTCTCCGGGCCGGCGGCGCCGGGCGCCGGCGGGCGCCGCCGGGCGCCCCCGGTCTACGCTGTACGCGGCGGTATCTGCACGTGCGCAGAGCCGGGCGGATCGCGCGCGGCTCGCCGGGCCGAGGAGCATGCCACAGATGGACGACACAGGCCACGCTGCGACGATCCGGGTGTTCCTGCTTGACGATCATGAGATCGTCCGGCGCGGCGTCCGCGACCTCCTCGAGGCCGAACCCGGCATCACCGTCATCGGCGAGGCCGGCACCGCCGCCGCCGCCCTGGCCCGCATCCCCGCCCTCAAACCCGACGTCGCCGTCCTCGACATCCGCCTCCCCGACGGCGACGGGGTCACCGTCTGCCGCGACCTCCGCTCAAAAATGCCCCAGCTCGCCTGCCTCATGCTCACCAGCTACAGCGACGACGAAGCCCTCGTCGACGCCATCATGGCCGGCGCCGCCGGCTACGTCCTCAAGCAAATCCGCGGCACCGACCTCGTCGGCGCCATCCGCACCATCGCCTCCGGCCAGTCCCTTCTCGACCCCCAGGCCGCCGCCACCGTCATGCGCCGCATCCGCGACCAGGCCGCCGCCGCTGACCCCCTCGCCGCCCTCACCGACCAGGAACGCCGCATCCTCGCCCTCATCGGCGAAGGCCTCACCAACCGCCAGATCGGCGACCGCCTCTTCCTCGCCGAAAAAACCGTCAAGAACTACGTCTCCGCCCTGTTCGCCAAACTCGGCATGCAACGCCGCGCCCAGGCCGCCGCCTACGCGGCACGGATCTTCGACACCCCCGATCCCGGCCGCGGCGCCCGCAGGCAGCCAGGCTGAGCACCGGTCAGCTGAGCACCGGTCAGCTGACCGGCACCCGCCAGTCGAGCCGGGTACCGCCGCCCTCGGCCGGGCCGATCACGAGCTTGCCGCCCAGGTCCGCGGCGCGCTCGGCGATGTTGGCCAGGCCGCTGCGCCGCGTGCTCTGACCCATCCCGGCGCCGTCGTCACTGACCTTCAGGATCAGCTCGTCGCGCACCTCCACGGTCACGTCCACCCGGCTGGCGGCCGCGTGCCGGGCCGCGTTCGACAGTGCCTCACGCAGCGCGCCGAGCATCTGCTCCCCCGCGCCCGCGGGCACCGCCTCGTCAAGCGGCCCGACCAGCCGCAGCGACGGGGCGAACCCGAGCGCGGCGGTCATCTCGTCCACGACCTCGAGCACCCGCGCCCGGAGTCCGTGATGCTTGGCGTCGCCCCGGGACTGGAGCGAGAAGATCGCGGAACGGATCTCCCGGATCGTCTCGTCGAGGGCGTCGACCGCGCTGCTCACCCGGGTCACGGCCTCGGGCCGGGTCAGCAGCGGCATGGCTCCCTGCAGGGACATGCCCGTGGCGTAGAGCCGCTGGATGACGAGGTCGTGCAGGTCCCGGGCGATCCGGTCGCGGTCCTGGAAGATGGCCAGCCGCTCCGCGTCCTGGCGGTGCTCGGCGAGTTCGAGCGCGATACTCGCCTGGGCCGCGAAGGTCTGGACCATCTCCACCGCCTCGTGGGCCAGCGGCATCGCGCCAGGGTCACGGCCCACCGTGAACACGCCGCGGACGTCGCCGGGTGCGCCGAGCGGGAGGATGATGGCCGGCCCGAGCGGCATGTGCTCCCGGGCCGCGCCCGCCACCCGCTCGTCGTGGCCGAAGTCCTCCAGGACCACGGCTTCGCCGGAGGTCAGGACCTGGCCGGACACCGAGGCGCTGACCGGGAGCACCAGCCCGATAGCCTCCGGCGCGCCTGCCCCCGCCGCGTGCGAGATGACCAGCTGCTGACGGTCCCGGGTCGGCAGGGCCAGCGCGACCAGGTCCGCGCCCGACATTTCCAGCGCCTGCTGGGTGACCAGGGCCAGCACCTCATCCGGCGGGTCGCCGGACAGCAGCCGCCTGGTCACCTCGCTGCTGGCGCGCAGCCAGCGCTGCTGGCGGCGGCCCTCCTCGTACAGCTTGGCGTTGTCGATCGCCACGCCGGCCGCCGCGGCCAGCGCGACGAGCAGCGCCTCGTCCTCCTCGTCGAACTCGGCGCCGCCCTCCTTCTCGGTCAGGTAGAGGTTGCCGTAGACCTCGTCCCTGACCCGCACCGGGACGCCGAGGAAGCTGCCCATCGGCGGATGCCCGGGCGGGAAACCGCTCGACTTGGGGCTGCCCGAGATGTCCGGCAGCCGCAGCGGGCGCGGGTCGGTGATCAGCGCACCGAGCAGGCCCCGGCCCTCCGGCCAGTGATGGATGGCCTCGATCTCGTCGCCGGCCAGGCCGACCGGGACGAATTCGGCCAGCCGTCCTCCCTCGCCGATGATCCCCAGCGCGCCGTAACGGGCCCGGACCAGCGTGATCGCGGCCTCGACGATCTGCTTGAGCACCGTCTCGAGGTCGAGGTTGGTCCCGACGGCGACGACCGCGTCCAGGAGGGTGTAGACCCGGTCCCGGGTGGCCACCACGGTCTGCAGCCGGGCCTGGAGCTCGCTGAGCAGGTCATCGAGGCGCAGCTGCGGAAGCGCAGGATGAGAACCTGTGGGCTCCACCGACCTCTCCCCGGACTTACATTGGCCAGACATACGGTGGGTAGCGGATAATCTCTGAACCAACGGTATCGCCTGGCCGTTGTGCTGTCTGTAGCGGCTTGGCGTTCCCCCAGCCTCGTGACCTGCCAGGGAAAACTCTCCCGTAGGGGCAAGAAACCCCCCGCGGAGAGCAGCCCGGGACATGAAGCCGGGGGCGTGGTGCGGTGCGGTCCGGCCAGAGGTGATGATGGTGAGCGTGACGCGGACGCTCAAGCGCTGGGTCACAGCGCTTGCCCGCCGGATGGGTGTCGATGCCAACCCCCTCCGCCGGGGCTGTGACCGGGCTGAGGGATGGGTGCGGCTCGGGCTCGTGGTGGTCTTCCTGGTCGCCAGCCCGCTGGCCGCCATTGGCCTGGGTCATCTCACGAATGACGCGTCGCTGCGGGCGGCGCGGGCCCAGGCGGCGAGCGAGCACTGGATTCCCGCGGTGCTCCTGGAGCGAGTCTCGCGGAACCCCAACGACCCGCTGGCCGGCACGACGCAGCTGGCCTGGACCGAGGCCAAGTGGACCGCGCCGGACGGGCGGCAGCGCCGGGGCGACGTCCCCGCGGAAGTGGGCAGCCGGGCGGGCCACCAGGTGCACATCTGGGTGGACGAGGCCGGCGATCTCGTCTACGGGCCGATCGGGCAGGGGCAGATCGCGAGCCGGGTCATCGCGGTCGTCGCGCTGACCCCGGCCGTGCTGGCGGTGGTCCTGCTCAGCGTGGCCTGGCTGACTGGCCGGCTGCTGGACCGCCGGCGGCTGGCCGGGTGGGCCACGGAATGGTCAGCCGTCGAGCCGCTCTGGACCAAGCGGACCCACTGACCCGTCCCGGCCAGACCACACCGGGACCAGCGTCCCGGCCCGCCGCTGGCTTCGGGGGTGGGCGTGACGCCGCCGCTAGCCCCGGCCGGCCTGGCCTGCACCCAGGTTGACGGCGGTCGCCCCGGTGACCATAATTCCTAGGCGCCAACGCCCCCGGGCGGGACGCACTTCAGGACGTAGCCCAGCAGCGCGGCTACCTCTGTCACAGATGGCAGTGGGAGTAACGCCGTGCTCACACATGAACCGGACGAAGGCCTGGCGGGGCCGCCCGGCCGGCCGCCAGCCGGGAACGGCTGGGCGGCCAGCCCGGACCGCGAAGTGCTGGACACCGCGCGGTTCCGGCTCTCCACCCGGAACGAGGGCCTGGTCGCCGATCCGTCGCTCTCCCGGGCGCTGGACGATCTGCGTGCCGTGGCTGCGGTACGCCTGGCGGCCCGGTACGGAGCCCAGCCACCCCCCGGGCCGCTGGATCTCGGGGCCGGCCTGGTCATGCTCGGCAACCTGCGGCTCTACCTCGACGCGCTCGAGGCCGACCTGCTCGACGCCGCCACCCACCTGGGCATGAGCTGGGACCTGATCGCGGCGATCATCGGCCTTCCGGCTGACGACGCCCGGCACCGGCTGCGCGAACTGCGCGGCCACCCCGACCCGCACTAGATCACGGACAGCACCGTCCGGAATACTCCCGGTTTGAACCCGGCTCACCGAGGCAGATAACGCAAGGCTGCCGCAGCATGCGGCGGCCGTCACGCCTGGCCACCCGGCCAGCCGGACAGGGACGCACGCAGTCCGGACGGGGGACGTACGCAGTGGAGCACGAGAGGTCGCCGGGCCCGCCCGGCGAGAGACCGGATATGCCGCCGGGCCCGCCCGGGGAGCGGTACGAGGACCTGATCGAGGCGTTCACCGTGCTCAGCGGGACGCTGGCGGAAGACGAGTCGGTCCACGACACGTTGCAGAGCATCCTCGCGATGACGCTGAAGCTCGTCCCGGGCTGCAGCGCGGCCAGCGTGACGGTGCTGGACGAGAAGGGCCAGCCGAGCACGATCGCGGCCACCGACGAGGACACCCTGGAACTGGACCGCCGGCAGTACCTGCTGAACGACGGCCCGTGCATGGACGCCGCCCGGCGGCAGCAGGTGAACCGGTGGAACCTGTCCGAGGCGGAGCAGCACTGGCCCGACTTCACCAGCCTGGCCAAGGAAGTGGGCCTGCGCAGCTACCTCGCGGCCGGCCTGGGCTTCGGTGACCAGCGGCTCGGGGCGCTGAACCTGAGCAGCCGCGACGCCGACGGCTTCAGCCGGCTCGACGAGGGACTGGTCGGGCTGTTCATCGCGCCCGCCGCGGCCGCCATCGTGACCATGACCCGGTACGCACGGGCCCGTGACCTGGCCGACCAGCTCAACCAGGCGCTGCGCTCCCGGGCCGTCATCGACCAGGCCCTCGGGATCATCATGGCGGAGTCCAAGATCGACGCGCAGCGCGCTTTCGCGGTGCTCAGCCGGGCTTCGAACAACCGGCGGATGAAACTCCGGGAGCTGGCGGCCGAGATCGTGACCCGGGTCAGCGGGCAGGCCCCGGCCGAGTACGCAGGCGACGGACAACCCTGATCGGCGTCCGCAGGCCAGGCTGGGCAAAGTACGATACCGACTACTGCAGGCCCTGGTGCCAGGTCCTGAGCAGGCGGGCCCGGGAGGCTGATGAACCAGGACGCGGTACGGCTGGGCGCGGCTCCGCTGAACCGGGACGGGTCCCAGCGCCCAGGAGCGGCACCGGCGGACCTGGATCGCGCGGAAGCCGGGCTGTCGGCCCTGCTCGAAGCGTGGCAGCGGGCGATCGAGGAGCTCGGCGCCATGGTCCCGCCTGCCCAGGTACGCGCGCTGCTCATCATCGAGGCCACTGACGACGTGAACCTGACCGGCCTGGCCCGGCTGCTGGGCGCCTCCCCCTCGGCGACCAGCCGGCTGTGTGACCGCCTGGCTGCGGCCGGGCTGCTGGCCCGGTTGCCCGCCGCGGCCAGCCGCCGGGAGATCCTGCTCCAGCTGACCGAGTCCGGCCAGCGGCTCGCCGTCTGGGTCCGCGAGCAGCGGCGGCAGGCGCTGATCCAGGTGCTGGAGCAGATCAGCCCGGACGGGCGGGCGGATCTGGTCCGCGGGCTCAGCGAGCTGCCGCCGCCCTAGCGGCCGCCTGCATCCGCTGGTACAGGCCGCCCGCCTCGAGCAGCGCCTGGTGCGTGCCCCGCTCGGCCACCCGGCCGCCGTCCAGCACGACGATCTCGTCTACCTGGTCCAGCCCGTCCATCTCGTGGGTGATCAGCAGGGTCGCCCGGCCCCGGGTGCTGGCCTGCGCGGTCGCGGCCAGCAGGTCGGCGGTCAGCGCGCGCCGGTTCGCCGGGTCCAGGTGCGCGGTGGGCTCGTCCAGGATCAGCAGGGCCGGGTCGGCCAGCAGCGCGCGGGCCAGCGCGATCCGCTGCCGCTCGCCCCCGGACACGGCGGTGCCGCGGGGCCCGACGGGGGTGTCCCAGCCCCGGGGCAGCGAGGCGATCCAGGGCAGCAGCCGCGCCCGCCCGGCGGCGTCCTCCAGCTCCTGCTGGCTGGCCCCGGGCCGGGCCAGCCGGATGTTCTCGGCGATGGTGGTGTCGAACAGGTGCGGGTCCTGCGCGCACCCGGTGATCATCGTGCGTACCTCGTCCGGGTCGTAGCTGGCCAGGTCGGCTCCGCCCAGGGTGGCCGAGCCGCCGGACAGGTCCCAGAACCGCAGCAGCACGGCGGCCACCGTGGACTTGCCGGCCCCGCTCGGGCCGACCAGGGCCACCCGGCGGCCGGCGTCCAGGTCGAGGTCCACGCCGTCGAGGGCCAGCGGGCCGCCCGGCTCGTAGCGCACCTGCGCTCCGCGCAGCCGCACCCGCAGCGGCCCGCCCGGCAGCCGGCGGGGCGCGGCCGGGGCGGCCACCGGGTCCGGCGCGTCCAGCACCGCCCCCACCCGGACCGCGCTGGCCCGGGCGTGGCCGAGCGCGACGGCGGCCGCGGGCAGCGCGGTCACGGCCTCGAAGGCGGCCAGCGCGGTCAGCGTGATCACGGCCAGCGGCACCCGGCTCATCGAGCCCGAGCCGACCGCGGCCACCCCCAGGATGAGCACCCCCCACAGGGTCAGCCCGGCCACCGCCTGGGACAGCCCGCTGCCCAGCGCGGCACCGGCCGCCGACGTCCGGGCCAGCCGGGTCAGCTCCTGGTCGGCCGCGTCGGACCGGGCCAGCGCGCCGTCCTGGGCACCGAACGCGTGCAGGTCCGCGGCCCCGGCCAGGAGGTCGGTCACCCGGGCGCTCAGCTCGCCGCGGGCGGGCGCGGTGCGCCGCGCCGCCCGGCGGCCGCGGGCCGCGGCCAGCCACGGGACGGCCAGCCCGGCCACCAGCAGCCCGGCGGCCAGCACCGCGCCGGCCGGGGCCAGGATGACCAGGCACACGCCGGCCGCGGCCGCGCCGACCAGGAAGGCGGTCAGCGGCGGCGCGATGCCGCGGATGAACAGGTCCTGGGTGGCGTCGACGTCGCTGACCAGCCGGGCCAGCAGGTCCCCGGACCGGAACTCGCGCAGTCCGGCCGGGGCCAGCCGCTCCAGCCGCTGATAGACGCGCACCCGCACGTCGGCCAGCACCCGGAAGGCCGCGTCGTGTGAGCTGAGCCGCTCGATATAACGGAACACCCCCCGGCCCACCGACAGCGCGCGGACCGCGACCACGGCCACCGAGATGGCCACGATGTTGGGGTGCTGCGCGGCCCGGGCCAGCAGGAAGCCGGACGTCGCGAGCAGCCCCACGGCGCAGCCCGTGGACACCGCGCCCGCCAGCACGGCCACCGCGAGCTGAGCTCGCATCGGCCGGGCCATCGCGAGCAGCCGCAGCAGCGGGTGCGCGGCCCCGGACCGGACGGGCCGGGCCGGGCTGGCGGGGGTGACCGGCGGCGCGGCGGCCGGCGAGGCGGTCACGGGGCCGCCGCCAGCGGTCGCGCACCGGGCTCCGGAACCGGTCCCGGAACCGGCACGGGGCCGAAGCAGCCCGCGGCCAGGACGAGCCGGCCCTGGTCGAGCAGGACGGTCCGGTCCGCGCCGCCGGACCAGCCCGGCCCGTGGGTGATCAGCACCACGGTCCGCCCGGCCATCAGCCGCTCGATGGTGTCGAGGATCGTCCGGGCGGTGAGCGGGTCCAGGTGCGCGGCGGGCTCGTCGAGCAGCAGCAGGGGCGCGTCCTGGAGGAACGCCCGGGCCAGCGCGATCCGCTGCCGCTGGCCCGCGGACAGCCGCGCGCCGCGCTCCCCCAGCGGCGTGCGGTAGTCACGGGGCAGCGACCCGATGAACTCCGCCGCGCCGGCCAGGGCGGCCGCGTGCGCGATGTCGGCCGCGGACGCGTCGGGGCGGCCCAGGGCGATGTTGCTGGCCACGGTGCCGTCGAACAGGTACGGGTGCTGGGGAACCCAGGCCAGCTGGCGGCGCCAGGCGGCCAGGTCGAACGCGGAGATGTCGGTCCCCGGCGCCCCCGGCGGGCCGGCCTCGATCCGCCCCCCGGTCGGTGCGGCGAACCGGAGCAGCAGGGCCAGCAGCGAGCTCTTGCCCGCGCCGCTCGGCCCGGCGACGGCGACCCGCTCACCGGGCCGGATGGTCAGGGACACCCGGTCCAGCGCGGCCCGGTCCCGGCCCGGGTACGCCAGCGACGCTCCGTTGAGGAAGATGACGTCGCGGCGCAGGTCGGCCGGGGCGGGCGGGCCAGACGCCAGCCCGGATCCCGCGGCGGCCGGTCGGCTGGCCGCGGGCAGCGGGGTGTCGAGGATCTCGCAGGCCCGGCCGGCCGCGGTGACCCCCTCCATGCTCGCGTGGAACTGCAGGCCGACCGCCCGCAGCGGCAGGTACGCCTCGGGGGTGAGCAGCAGGACCAGCAGGGCGGTCTGGTACGGAATGTGCCCGGCCAGCAGCCGGAGCCCGACCTCCACCGCCACCAGCGCGGTCGCGACGGCCGCGGTCAGCTCCAGCACCAGGGCGGACAGGAACGCCACCCGCAGCGTGCGCATGGTGGCGTGCCGGTGCGCGTCGGTGACCTCGCGGATCACCGCGGCCTGGGGCTTGGCCCGGCCGAACAGCTTGAGCGTGGGCAGCCCCTCGACCACGTCGAGGAAGTGCCCGCCGAGGCGGGCCAGCAGCCGCCACTGCCGCTCGGTCTGGGCCCGGGTCTGCAACCCGATCAGCACCGCGAAGACCGGGATCAGCGGCAGCGTGACCGCGATCACCACGGCGGAGATCCAGTCGGCCAGCCCGACCCGGATCAGCACCGCCACCGGCACCAGGAAGGCCAGCACGAGCTGGGGCAGGAACCGGGCGAAGTACGGGTCGAGCGCGTCCAGGCCCTTGGTGGACAAGGTGGCGAGTTCCCCGGTCTGCTGGCCGCCGAGCCAGGCCGGTCCCAGCCGCACCACATGGGCGGTGAGCTTGCGGCGCAGTTGTGACTTGACCGCCGCGGCGGCCCGCAGGGCGGCCAGTTCCCCGCCGTAGACAGCGATCGCCCGGCCGGCCAGCACCGCGAGCAGCAGCCCCAGCGTGGCACCCAGCGCCGCCACGCCGACCCCGGTCGCCGGGGCCGCCAGGGCGTGGGCCAGCAGGCCGGCCTGGGCCAGGATCAGCGCCGTGGTGGCCAGCCCCAGCCCGACGGTCAGGACCAGGTACCCCCGGGCCGCGGTCGCGTACCGGAGCAGCCGCGGATCGACCGGCCTCATGGGCTGCTGGCCGAGTGTCTCACCGTTCCGAGAGTAGACGGCTACGCAGCTGGACGGCAGGGAGGGGTGAGGGACGCCTGCGCGAGCTGTCCCGGGAACCGCGGCCGCGCGGCATGGATGACCGGGCGCCTGCCGGGTAGTAGTGGCGGCCATGGTGCCGATCACCGAGCTGGCAGGCCGGTATCAGCTGGAAGAACTCATCGCGATCGGCGGGATGGGCGAAGTCTGGCGGGCTACGGACCAGGTACTGGGCCGCTGTGTGGCGGTCAAGCTGCTCCGGCCGGAGTACCTGCATGACGAGGTGACGCTGCTCAGGTTCCGCGCCGAAGCCCAGCACGCAGGGCTGCTGAACCATCCCGGTATCGCCCAGGTCTACGACTACCAGGACGCGAGCCCGGAGCGGCCGGCCTACCTGGTGATGGAACTGGTCAACGGGCCGTCCCTGGCCGGCGTGCTCGCGGACGGGAGGCTGGATCCCCGGCGTACCGCGGACGTGCTCGCCCAGTCCGCCGCGGCCCTGCACGCCGCCCATGCCGCCGGGGTCCTGCACCGCGACGTCAAGCCCGGCAACCTGCTGCTCGCTGACGACGGCCGGGTCAAGGTGACCGACTTCGGCATCGCCCAGTCGTCCCGGTCCGGGCACCTCACGCGCACCGGGGCGCTCATCGGCACCACGGGCTACCTCGCGCCCGAGCGCGTGTCGGGACGCTCGGCCACGGTGGCGAGTGACCTGTACGCGCTGGGCATCGTCGGCTACGAGTGCCTGACCGGGGAGCCTCCCTTCCAGGGAGAACCTTTGCAGGTCGCGCTGGCTCACCGCGACCAGGATCTGCCGGGCCTCCCTCCGGGGTGCCTGAGCCAGCCGGGCGGGACCGAACTGGCCGCGCTGATCGCCGACCTGACCGCCCGGGACCCGGCGGCCCGGCCCTCCTCGGCGGCCGTGGTGGCCGCGCGGGCGGGCCGCATCCGGGACGGCCGGGCAGACGCGCGGGACAGCCGGGCGGCGCGCGGACAGCCGGGCGGGCGTACCGGACGGCCTCCCCGCGCCCACCAGGCCCGTCCGCGTCACGGTGCCGTCGTCCGCCGAGCCTGGCCTGACGCCGCCCGCCGGCCTACGACGCCGCCGGCTGGCCCCCGCCGGGCTGGCCGTCGGCCTCCTGGCCGCAGGCCTGCTCGGCTGGCTGCTGGCGACGGCCCAGGCCGGCCCGGGGCACGGGCCACCCAGCCCAGGCCCGCTCAGGCCAGCCCGCCAGCACGCACGCCTCGCCGCGTCAGGAGGCCACGCCGGCCCGGGCTGGCGGCCCGGCCCAGCCCGGCCGGTCAAGCAGCCCCGCCCGGTCAAGCGCCCCGGCGCAGACCGGCGCGAGCACGCCAGCGCCGTCCACGTCCCCGGCTCCTCCGGATCCCGCGCCTTCGGCTACCGGCCCGGCGGACGACGGGACGAAGGTCGCCCCCGGCCGGGCCAAGCACGGCAAGGGAGCACCCCCCGGTCACGGCTGACCGCCCGGTCATGGCACCAGCCTCGGGCGTGCGCCATGATGGGTAACGTCCGGTGACCGACTGTGAACGGCGCTGGGCGGGCCGGGCCGTGTTGCGGGACCTTCGGCCCTTCTGGCCGCCACCGGGACGAGCCAGGCTGGCAGCAGCGTCCCCCGCCGAGAACTGGAGAAACAAGGGTTGACCGCGCTCACCGAAGCGGGCTGCTCCTATGCCTTGCTGGCGGACGGCACGACTATCACCATCCGGCCCGCTGGCGCCGGTGACTACGAGGCCGTCAAGCAGCTGCACGAGGCCATGTCGCCGGACAACCTGTACCTGCGTTTCTTCAGCATGAGCCGGCAGGCCGCCGAGCAGGAGGCCCGCCGGGTATCGCGGGAAAGCGGCTCGCCCCACAGCCAGCCCGGCCACAGCCAGCCCGGCCACAGCCCGCCAGACCACAGCCCGCCAGACCACAGCCGGCCGGGCTACGGCCAACTGGACCACGGCCAGCGCGACCGCAGCAGGCCGGTCCACGGGGCACTGCTCGGCTTCCTGGGTGACGAACTGGTGGGGGTGGCCAGCTACGAGCCGTCTCCGGCCGACCCCGAGTCCGCGGAGGTCGCGTTCGCGGTGGCGGACCGGATGCATGGCCGCGGGGTAGCCACCCTGCTGCTCGAGCATCTGGTCTCGCTGGCCCGCGAACGCGGGGTCCGGGTCTTCACCGCCTCAGCGCTCCCCGAGAACATCGCGATGCTGCGCGTGTTCGCGGACGCCGGGCTGACCGTGACCCGGCGGATGGACGAGGGGATCATCGAGCTGAGCATGCCGATCCCGCGCCGCGCGGCGCTCAGCGAGCCCAGCGTCTACCTGGACGCGGTAGCGGGCCGGGAGGCGCGGGCTGAGGTGGCCAGCCTGGAACCGCTGTTCGCGCCGCGCTCGGTCGCGGTGGTGGGCGCGGGCCACCGGCCCGGCTCCGTCGGACGGTCCATCCTGCTCAACATCCGGGACGCGGGCTTCACCGGGACCCTGCACGCGGTGAACCCGCACGTGACCGACATCGAGGGCATCCCGAGCGTGCCGGCCCTGGCCGCGCTGCCGCAGCCGCCTGACCTGGTCGTGGTGACGGTCCCCGCGGACAGGGTGGTCGACGTGGCCCAGGAGTCCGGCCAGCGCGGGGCCAGGGCCCTGGTGGTGATCACCTCCGGGCTGACCTCGGTCCAGTCCGCCCGCCTGCTGGACACCTGCCGCCACTGGGGGATGCGCCTGGTCGGCCCGAACTGCTTCGGGGTGGCCGTGCCGGGCCTCGGCCTGGACGCCACCTTCGCCGCGCACCATCCCGCGGCGGGCACGGCCGGCCTGGTCGTCCAGTCGGGCGGCGTGGGGGTGGCCCTGCTGGAGCACCTGTCCCGGCTGGGCATCGGCATCTCCTCGTTCGCCTCGGTCGGCGACAAGCTGGACGTGTCCGGCAACGACCTCCTGCAGTGGTGGGCCCAGGACGGCGTCACCCGGCTCGGCGTGCTGTACCTGGAGTCGTTCGGCAACCCGCGCAAGTTCGCCCGCACCGCGGCCCGTGTGAGCGCAACCATGCCGGTGCTCACCGTGCACGCCGGCCGGTCCGCGCCGGGCCAGCGCGCGGCCGCCTCGCACACCGCCGCGGCCGCCGCGCCGCTGATCACCCGGCAGGCCCTGTTCGAGCAGGCCGGCATCATCGCCACCTCCAGCTTCGGTGAGTTGCTGGAGGCGGCCGTGCTCCTCGCCGCGCAGCCAGTCCCCGCGGGCAGCCGGGTCTGCGTTATCTCTAACGCGGGTGGCGCGGGCGTGCTCGCCGCGGACTCGTGTGTCGAGGCGGGCCTGGCCGTCGCCACCCTCAGTCACACCGCCCAGGCCCGGCTGGCGGCCATCCTCCCGGCCAGTGCCGCGCTCAGCGGCCCGGTGGACACGACCGCGACGGTCAGCGCCGAGACCTTCGGCGCCGCCCTGGCCGAGGTGGCCGGCGACGTCGGCGTGGACGCGGTCATCGCGCTGGTCGTCCCGACCGCGGCCGGCGACCTGATCCCGGCGCTCCGCGCGGCCCGGCTGCCCGTCCCGCTGGCCGCCGTGCTGCTGGACCAGCCGGACGCGGTCCAGCTGCTGCCGCCTGCCGGGGACAGCCCCGCGGGCCTGGGCGTTCCCGCGTACGCCTACCCCGAGAGCGCGGCCCGGGCGCTCAGCCGGGCCGCGCGTTATGGCTCCTGGCGGTCCCGGCCTGCCGGCACGGTCCCGGAGTTCAAGGGCATCGCTGTCGCCGAGGCCCGCGCGCTGATCGCCTCGTTCCTGGACCGGGTCCCCGGCGGGGGGTGGCTGCCCGCCGCCGAGGCGGACCGGCTGCTGCGCTGCTACGGGCTGCCGATGGTGGCGTCCCGGCTGGTGGTCACCGCGGACGAGGCGGCGGCCGCCGCCGTGGACCTGGGCGGCCGGGTGGCGCTCAAGGCCGAGGCGTGCGGCCTGGTGCACAAGAGCGACGCCGGCGGCGTGCTGCTTGACCTTGACGGGCCCGCGGAAGCCCGGGCCGGGTTCACCACCCTGGCCGGGCGGTTCGCGGACAACTTCTCCGGGGCGCTGGTCCAGCCCATGATCGTCGGAGGCACTGAGGTCATCATCGGGGTCGTCCAGGAGCCGGTCTTCGGCCCGCTGGTCGTGTTCGGCCTGGGCGGCGCGGCGACCGAGGTGCTCGGCGACCATGCCGCGCGGCTGGCCCCGCTGACCACCGCCGACGCCGACGACCTGATCCACTCCATCCGGGCCGCGCCGCTGCTGCTCGGTCACCGCGGCCAGCCGCCGGCCGACCTGGCCGCGCTGCGCGGCGCCCTGCTCCGGATCTCCCAGCTCGCCGACGACCTGCCGCAGGTCGCCGAGCTGGACCTCAACCCGGTGATCGCCCGGCCGAACGGGGTCATCGCGGTAGACGCCCGGATCCGGGTCACCAGCCACGGCGCAGCCGATCCGTTCCTGCGGCAGCTGCCGGTGGCCAAGCGCCTCGCTGATTCGTCGCCCACTCGTCCCTGATTCGCCACCAGCTGGCCACCGACTCGCTACCGACCGCCTGCGACCCTGTCGCAGCCACGAGTTCCGCATCCACGGAAGGGAGCCCCACCGAGATGACCGTCACCTCGAGGCCCGAGCTCACCAGCGATCAGCTCCAGGCCCTCGACGGCTACTGGCGCGCCGCGAACTACCTGTCCGTCGGGCAGATCTACCTGATGGCCAACCCGATGCTGACCGAGCCGCTGCGGCCGGAGCACATCAAGCCGAGGCTGCTCGGCCACTGGGGTACCACGCCGGGGCTGAACTTCATCTGGTCGCACCTCAACCGGGCGATCGTCACCCACGGCCTGAACATGATGTACGTGATCGGCCCCGGCCACGGCGGCCCGGCGGCGGTCGCGAACACCTGGCTGGACGGCAGCTACAGCGACATCTACCCGAGCATCCCGCGTGACCTGACCGGGATGGGCCGGCTGTTCCACCAGTTCTCGTTCCCGGGCGGGGTGCCCAGCCACGTCGCCCCGGAGACGCCCGGCTCCATCCACGAGGGCGGCGAGCTGGGCTACTCCCTGGCGCACGCGCACGGTGCCGCGTTCGACAACCCCGACCTCATCGTGGCCTGCGTGGTCGGTGACGGGGAGGCCGAGACCGGGCCGCTGGCCACCAGCTGGCACTCCGGGAAGTTCCTGGACCCGGTCCGGGACGGGGCGGTCCTGCCGATCCTGCACCTGAACGGCTGGAAGATCGCCAACCCCACGGTGCTGGCCCGGATCCCGGAACCGGAGCTCACCGACCTGCTGCACGGGTACGGCTACCACCCCGTGTTCGTGTCAGGTTCCGACCCGGCCGTCGTGCACCGGGAGTTGGCCGGCGCCCTGGACGACGCGATCGTGGCGCATCCGCGCGCTGCAGGACGAGGCCCGGTCGGCCGGCCGCCCGGCTGGCTCAGCCGGCTCCGCTGGCCCCGGGCCACGCTGGCCGATGATCGTCTTCCGCACCCCGAAGGGCTGGACCGGCCCGAAGGTGGTGGACGGCCTGCCGGTGGAAGGCACCTGGCGGGCCCATCAGGTGCCACTGGCCGAGGTGCGTACCAACCCCGGGCACCTGCGCCAGCTGCAGGACTGGATGCTGTCCTACCGGCCGGCCGAGCTGTTCGACGCCGACGGGCGGCCGCACCCGGACATCCTCGGCTTCGTCCCGCCCGGCGAGCGCCGGATGGGGAGCAACCCGCACGCCAACGGCGGCCTGCTCCTGCGCGACCTGGCCATGCCCGACTTCCGCCAGTACGCGGTGGCGGTCAGCGCGCCCGGGGCCGTGGTGTCCGAGCCCACCCGGGTGCTCGGCCGGCTGCTCCGCGACGTCATGCGAGACAACCTGCCCGCCGCCAACTTCCGGGTCTTCGGGCCGGACGAGACGGCCTCCAACCGGCTCGAGGCGGTGTACGAGGTCAGCGGGAAGACCTGGGAAGAGGCCACGCTGCCGGTGGACGAGAACCTGGTCCCGGACGGCCGGGTGATGGAGATCCTCTCCGAGACCACCTGCCAGGGCTGGCTGGAGGGGTACCTGCTGACCGGCCGGCACGGCTTCTTCTCCTGCTACGAGGCGTTCATCCACATCGTCGACTCGATGTTCAACCAGCACGCGAAGTGGCTGAAGACCACCCGGAAGCTGCCCTGGCGGCGCCCGGTGGCCTCGCTCAACTACCTGCTCACCTCGCACGTGTGGCGGCAGGACCACAACGGGTTCAGCCATCAGGACCCGGGCTTCATCGACCATGTGGTGAACAAGAAGGCCGAGGTGGTCCGGGTCTACCTGCCGCCGGACACCAACACGCTGCTGTCAACCGCTGACCACTGCCTGCGCAGCCGCAACTACGTGAACGTGATCGTGGCGGGCAAGCAGCCCAATCCGGACTGGCTGGACATGGACGCCGCGATCCTGCACTGCACCCGGGGCGCCGGGATCTGGGAGTGGGCCAGCAACGACTACGACGGCCACGAGCCCGACGTGGTCATGGCCTGCGCCGGGGACGTACCCACGCTGGAAGTGCTCGCCGCCACCAGCATCCTCCGCGAGAAGCTGCCCGACCTGCGGGTCCGGGTCGTCAACGTGGTGGACCTGATGCGCCTGGAACCGGCCACCGAGCACCCGCACGGGATGAGCGACGCGGAGTTCAACGCGCTGTTCACCACGAACCGGCCGGTCATCTTCGCCTACCACGGCTACCCGACGCTGATCCACCGGCTCACCTACAGCCGGGACGTGCACAACAACATCCACGTCCGCGGCTACAACGAAGAGGGCACCACGACCACCCCCTTCGACATGCTGGTGCTCAACAACATGGACCGGTTCCACCTGGTCATGGACGTCATCGACCGGGTGCCGGGGCTGGGCGACCGGGCCGCCTGGCTGCGCCAGGAGATGGTGGACAACCGGACCCGGCACTGGGCCTACGTCCGGGAGCACGGCGAGGACCTGCCCGAGGTGCGCGACTGGGTGTGGCCCGCGGCCACCGCCGCGGCCGGACCCGCGCCCCAGCTGTCCGCGGAAGACCCGTCCTGATGGACGTGCTCGTGGTCAACGCCGGGTCGAGCAGCCTCAAGCTCAGCCTGCTCAACCCGGCGGACAAGGTCCTGGCCGCCACCGAGGTCGAGCACTGGGACACCGGCGGCCCGCCCGCGGCCCTCACCTCGTTCCTGGACGGCCTGCCCGGCGTCGACGCCGTCGGCCACCGCGTCGTGCACGGCGGTCCGCACCTGGAGGCGCCGGCGGTCATCGACGCATCGGTGCGCCGCGAGATCGAGGCCGCCACCGACCTGGCCCCGCTGCATCAGCCCCGGGCCCTGGGCGGCATCGACGTGGTGTCCCGGCTGCTACCCGGAGTCCCCGCCGTGGCCTGCTTCGACACCGCGTTCCACGCCGGCCTGCCCGCCGCGGCCAGCACCTACGCGCTGCCCGCCGCCTGGCGGGAGCGGTTCGGGCTGCGCCGCTACGGGTTCCACGGCCTGTCGCACGGCTACGCGGCCCGGCGGGCGGGCGAGATGCTCGGCATCGTCCCCGAACTGCTCCGCATCGTGTCCTGCCACCTCGGCGCGGGGGCCTCGCTCGCGGCGATCGCCCACGGCCGCAGCGTGGACACCACGATGGGCTTCACCCCGCTGGAAGGGCTGGTGATGGCGACCCGGGCCGGGAACACCGACCCGGGCCTGCTGCTCTGGCTGCTGCGCGACGGTGGCCTGACCGTGGACGAGCTGGCCGAGGGACTGGAACGCCGCTCGGGGCTGGCCGGCCTGGCCGGCGCGGCGGACATGCGGGACGTGACCCGGGCCGCGGACGCCGGCGATCCGGCCGCCATCCTCGCCGTGGAGGTCTACCTGCACCGGCTGCGGCAGCTGATCGCGGGCATGGCCGCGGCCATGGACGGGCTGGACGTGCTGGTGTTCACCGGCGGGATCGGGGAACACCAGCCCCGCATCCGCTCCCGGGCCGCGCCCGCCTTCCTGGGGGTCCTCCTCGAGGGGCAGCGCAACCAGGCCGCCACGGGGGACGCCGACATCGGCGCGGCCGGGTCGCCGGTCACGACGCTGGTGATCACGTCGCGGGAGGACATCGAGATCGCCCGCCAGGTCCGCGAGGTGCTGGGTTAGCCTGGCGGGTTCAGCGGGTGGCGGATACGGCGCCGTGCGGGAGGGCGCGGTGGCGGAAGGCCCAGCCGCGCAGCCCGTGGCCGGCCGCGTGTTCCAGGTCGGGCGGGGGCACGGCCACGACCGGGCACCCCGCGTGGGCCAGGCAGTACCGCCCCACCCGGGAGCCGATCAGGTGACGCACGGCGCCGCGCCGGCCGGCCCCGACGACCAGCAGGTCACCAGCCTCGCTGGCGGCCGCGACGAGGACCTCGCCGGGTTCGCCGCGCAGCACTCTCGGCTCGGCCAGCCGGCCAGCGGGGGCGATCCCGCCCCAGGCCATCTCCAGCCCCGTCCACATCTGGAGCCAGGCCGCGTCCCGCCACACCTGGCGCAGGTAACCGGAGGGATGGCGGCGGTCAGCCAGGTCACCGCCAGGCGGCAGCCAGGCGAGCACGGGAACCAGGGTGGCGCTCGTTCTCCTGCGCCACCCCGGCCGCGTAGCGCAGCGCCTGCAGGCTGCCCGGTGACCCGTTGGTGCCGATGATGATCCGACGAGCGCCGTACACAGATGTTCCTTCCAGGACGGGGGTCTGCCGTCCTCCAGCTAACCGCCCCGATCGCCGCCCGGGCCCGATCCTGACAGCTACCTAACGGGCAGCGGCCAGATCCATGCGTGCCGCTTACGGAGCCCAGTTGACATTCGATCTCAACTGAGAGTAGCTTTCTTTTGAGTTCAGCTCTCTACAAAGAGACCTCGGTTCAGGTGGTGACTCATGAGTGCGGAAATCAGCCGTTCGCGGACCGGGCAGGCCGGCCGGCGGGGCGAGGCGGGCCGGTGGTGGGCCCTGGTGGCCATTTCGGCCAGCGTGCTGGTCGTCGGGCTCGACCTGACCGTGCTCAACCTGGCGCTGCCGGTCCTGTCCGCCCAGCTGCACGCGTCCACCACGGACCTGCAGTGGTTCTCCGCGTCCTACAGCCTGGTGCTGGCCGCGGCCCTGCTGCCCGCCGGGCTGCTGGGCGACCGGGTCGGGCGCAAGAAGATGCTGCTGATCGCGCTGGTGGTGTTCGGGGCCAGTTCGGCCGCGTGCGCCTTCGCCGGGTCCCCGGGCGAGCTGATCGCGGCCCGCGCGCTGCTCGGCCTCGGCGCGGCGGTGATCTTCCCGATGTCGATCGCCGTGCTGCCCGTGCTCTTCACCCCGGACGAGCAGCCCCGGGCCATCGCGGTGGTGATGGGCGCGACGTTCCTCGCCTTCCCGGTCGGCCCGCTGCTGGGCGGCTGGCTGCTGGACAACTTCTGGTGGGGCTCGGTCTTCCTGATCAACGTGCCGGTCGTCGTGCTCGCGCTGGTCGCCGTGGGCCTGCTGATGCCCGAGTCGCACGGCGCCCGGAGCCGCCGGATCGACATCCCCGGGATCGTCCTGTCCAGCCTGGGGCTGGCCGGGCTGACCTACGGCTGCATCAAGGCCGGTGCGAACGGCTGGGGTAACCCGGTCGCGCTGGTCACCATCCTGGGCGGGGTCGCGGTGCTGGCCGTGTTCGTGGCCTGGGAGCGCCGGGCCGGCCGGCGCGGGATGGCCCTGGTCCAGCTGGAGCTGTTCCGCTCGCCCGCCTTCACCTGGGGCACGATCCTGACCACGTTCGTCTCGTTCGCGATGTTCGGCATCCTGTTCGCGATGCCGCAGTACTTCCAGGGAGTCCGCGGCCTGGACTCCTTCGCCACCGGGCTGCGGATGCTGCCGATGATCGGCGGCATGGTGATCGGCATGATCGGCGGCACCCGGCTGCAGACGCCGCCGAAGGGCCCGGACGGCCGCCCCGCCGGAGATGCCCCGGTCGGTCCCAAGATCCTGGTCATGTCGGGCTTCGTGGTCATGGCCGCGGGCCTGGCCGTGGGCGCCACCACCAGCGCGGCCAGCGGGACGGCGTTCACCGCGACCTGGTACGCGGTCGCGGGGCTGGGCCTGGGGCTGGCCATGCCGGCCGCCATGAACGCGGCGCTGGGCGCGCTGTCCGCCGAGCGGAGCGGATCCGGGTCGGCGCTGATCACCGCGATGCGCCAGGTCGGCGCCACGATCGGGGTCGCGGTGCTGGGCACCATCCTGCTGTCCGCCTACCGCAGCCAGCTCGACCTGGGCGGCCTCCCGGCCGCCGCCGCCGGGGCGGTGCGGACCGGGGTCATCGCCGGGGTTGGGGTCGCGCTGCACTTGCACTCGGCCGCCCTGCTCGGCTCGGTGCGCGCCGCGTTCTCGCACGGCCTGGACGTCATGCTGGCGGTGTGCGCGGGTGTCGCCGGGCTCAGCGCCCTGCTCGCCCTGGCCTTCCTGCCCCGCCGGGCGCACACCGGCGGCCGCCCCGCGGACCAGGCTGTGACGGCAGGGTCCGGCGCTCCGCTCGCGCCGGCCCCCTCAGCCGGGCAGGATCAGGGGCATGAGCACGCACGACGCTGACCAGCCCGGGCTGCGGGAACGCAAGAAAGCCAGGACGCGTGCTTCCATCCGGGAGCACGCGTTGCGGCTGTTCCGCGAGCAGGGGTACGCCGCCACCCGGGTCGAGCAGATCGCCGAGGCGGCCGAGGTGTCCCCGGCCACGTTCTACCGGTACTTCCCGACCAAGGAAGACGTGGTCCTGCAGGACGATATGGACGTGCTGACCCTCGAGGCGCTGAAGGCCCAGCCCGCCGGGCTCAGCCCGCTCGCCGCGGTGCGCGGCGCCGTGGTCTCCGCACTGGCCGGATTCACCCCGGAGGAACGCGAGCGGTTCAGGCAGACCACCGAGCTGACCATGGCCGTGCCGGAGATCCGGGCCCGGGCGCTGGACGAGTTCGCCCGCTCCATCGACATCATCGCCTCGGTGCTGGCCTGGCGGGCGGGCCGGAAAGCCGATGATGCCGTGGTGCGCGCGCTGGCCGGGGCGATCATCGGAGTGATCCTGGCCAGCACGCTGCCCGTCCTGGAGGGAGGCCAGATAGACCTCGATGCCATTTTCGCGTCCATCGACGACGGGCTGGCCCAGCTGGAGGCCGGTTTCCCGCTCTGACGGCCCGGCCCGGCCGGCCAGCCTCAGCGCACGTCGCGCGGCCGGAACTGCACGCTGATCCGCGGGCCGGTGGCGCGGGCCGTCTTGGGCACGGCGTGCTCCCAGGTGCGCTGGCAGCTGCCGCCCATGACTAGCAGGTCACCATGGCCGATCTCGTGCCGGAGCGCCGGGCCGCCGCCCCGGGGCCGCAGCAGCAGGGCCCGCGGCGCGCCGAGGGACAGGATGGCCACCACGGTGTCCTGCGTCGCGCCCCGGCCGATCCGGTCACCGTGCCAGGCGACACTGTCCCGGCCGTCCCGGTACAGGCACAGGCCCGCCGAGCAGAACGGCTCCCCCAGCTCTTCCCGGTAGTGCCGGTCCAGCGCGGCCCGCGCCTGCGCCAGCACCGGGTCGGGCAGGTCCGCGCCCTCGCCGTAGAAGCAGAGCAGCCGGGGCACCTCGACCACGCGGTCATACATCCGCCGCCGTTCCTCGCGCCACGGCACGGCGTCGCGCAGCCGTTCGAACAGGACGTCGGCGCCTGCCATCCAGCCGGGCCTGACGTCCACCCACGCGCCGCGGTCGAGCACGGTCCGGTGCACCGACGCCCCGAGTGGTCCCGGGGCCGGCTCGTC
Source organism: uncultured Actinomycetes bacterium (assembly GCA_963844695.1). Lineage (GTDB taxonomy): Bacteria > Actinomycetota > Actinomycetes > Streptosporangiales > Streptosporangiaceae > RYN-230. The sequence continues at coordinate 67,956 of CAWJPL010000002.1, read as the reverse complement.
ACTCAGGTCGAGCAAGGATCCCTGCAGGCCAGCCTCCATGCGCCCAGGATACGGCAAATCAAATATGTGTTCGACCTGGCCATCCGGCTGCACGCCCCACACCGCCACGCGCGGCTCCTCCTCACCCCCCCGCCCACGCACGGCGTGGAGACCGGCGCCTACCAGGTGCAGATCGGCACCCCGGCCTCGCTCAGCGCGGACTTCAGCATCCACAGCTGACCCAGCCGGGCCCGCGTCCAGCCTGGCTTCCGGTCCACCCAGGGCCGTGACCCAGGCTGGGCCGGGCGGGTCCGGGCGTGACTCAGGCCGTTCGGCCCTAAGCCGACGTGGCCAGGCGGCGGATACTTGGCCGCAGACATCACGGACGCTCTCCAGTCCGCGGAGCCAGAACAGCGTGGTATGGCAGCCAGCGGAAGGTGACAGCGAGATGGCCGAACTTGCGGCGGCGGTCGTGGAACCGCTCGACGAGGCGGAGTGCCTGCAACTGATCTCGGCGGGCGGCGTCGGCCGGATCGGCTACTCGGGCCGGTACGGGCCGACCGTGCTGCCGGTCAACTTTGCGCTGTCCGAGCAGGCGGTCGTATTCCGGACCGGGCAGGACAGCCCGCTGGGGGAGGACCTGCGGACCGGCATAGCCGACGCGGACTACGTCGTGGCTTTCGAGGTGGACGAGATCAGCCCGGCAACCCGGGAAGGGTGGAGCATCCTCATCCAGGGCTCGGCTCACCACGCTGATTCTGACCAGGAGCGCGCGCAGGTGATGCGGTCGGGCGTCGAGGCCTGGCCCGGCGGGGAGAAAGACCTGTTCATCCGCATCCAGCCCACCCGTATCACCGGCCGGCGCATCAGCAGGCCCGGTTCATAGGTTCTCGTCATCCCCGGGTTCCGTCGCGCCCCGGCCGTCAGGGCCGGGACTGGTGGGCCTGGTCACGCCGGCCTGCTCACGAGCACCCGATGATCAAAAACTTGTTCGATAAGAAATCGCGTGGCCTGCCGCCCCGAGGCGGCCGCGAGCCCTAGAGTGTGCTGCGTGGCAGGGCGAGAGCTAGGCGAGATCGTCGAGGCGGGCTGGGCGCAGGCCCTGGCCCCGGTGGCGGACCGGATCAGCGCGATGGGTGACTTCCTGCGGGCCGAAGTGGCCGCCGGGCGCCGCTACCTGCCCGCGGGCGACCGGGTACTGCGCGCGTTCCAGCAGCCGTTCGCGGACGTGCGGGTGCTGATCGTCGGCCAGGACCCGTACCCGACGCCGGGGAATCCGGTGGGCCTGAGTTTCTCGGTCGCGCCGGACGTGCGGCGGCTACCGCCCAGCCTGATCAACATCTTCCGCGAGTACACCGCGGACCTCGGCTACCCCTCCCCCTCGAGCGGTGACCTCACCCCGTGGACTGACCGCGGCGTGCTGCTGCTGAACCGGGTCCTCACCGTGGAGCCCCGCAAGCCCGGCTCACACCGCGGCCGCGGCTGGGAAGAGGTCACCGACCAGGCCATCCGGGCTCTGGCCGCCCGCCAGTCGCCGCTGGTGGCGATCCTCTGGGGCCGCGACGCGCGGGACCTGGCGCCCCTGCTCGGCGGGGTGCCGCTGGTCGAGTCGCCGCACCCCAGCCCCAACTCGGCCGACCGGGGGTTCTTCGGCTCCCGGCCGTTCAGCCGGGCCAGCGCGCTGCTGGAGGAGCAGGGCGCTGGCGGTATCGACTGGAAACTCCCCTAGCCCCATCCCCGCCGCGCCGCCGCCGGCCCGGGCCCCGCCGCCTGTGGCCCGGGCCCGGCCGCCCCGGTCCGTCCGCTTCCCTGGCCGTCAGCCGCCGCAACGAAAACCTCACCTCCCGGCTCACTCTCCCGTCTGGCAGGAATGTTGAGCGATCAACTATCGTTAGGGGAAATACGGCGCGCGGAAGGCCGGAAACGGCACCGGACGGGCCCGTGAACGTTCCATCTAGGCTGGTCAACGAGGCTTAACAGAGGAGATGTCATGCCAGCGGTGACTGTAGAGGACATCCTGGTCCTGCCCCGGGTCCCCGAGCCCGACGCCGCGACCGCGGCCGAGCGGCCGGTCGTGTCGGTGACCACCGCGCCGTCCGGCTTCGAGGGCGAGGGCTTCCCGGTCCGGCGGGCCTTCGCCGGCGTGGACATGCGCGCAGCTCGACCCGTTCATCCACATGGACCAGATGGGCGAGGTCGAGTACGCCCCGGGCGAGCCCAAGGGCACGCCGTGGCACCCGCACCGCGGCTTCGAGACCGTCACGTACATCATCGACGGCGTGTTCCGGCACCAGGACTCCAACGGCGGCGGCGGCCTGATCACCAACGGCGACACCCAGTGGATGACCGCGGGCGGCGGGATCCTGCACATCGAGGAGCCCCCCGAGGAACTGGTCATGAGCGGCGGGCTGTTCCACGGCTTCCAGCTGTGGGTCAACCTGCCCCGGCGGCTCAAGATGACCGCCGCCGCGCTACCAGGACATCCGCGCCCAGCAGGTGTCGCTGCTGTCCTCGGCCGACGGCGGCGCGCTGATCCGGGTCATCGCCGGCGACCTGGCCGGGCACCCCGGCCCCGGCGTCACCCACACCCCGATCAGCCTGCTGCACGTGACCCTGCAGCCCGGCGCGCAGCTGCACCTGCCCTGGCGCAGCGACTTCAACGCGCTGGTCTACGTGCTGGGCGGCTCCGGCACGGTCGGCCCGGACCGCCGCCCGGTCCGCACCGGCCAGCTCGCGGTGTTCGGCGCGGGCGACGCGCTGACCGTGGACGCGGCCGCGGACCCAGGAGGGACCCGGCCACGAGCTGGACATCCTGGTCCTCGGCGGGCAGCCGATCCGGGAGCCGGTCGCCGCGTACGGCCCGTTCGTGATGAACACCCGGGACGAGCTGGTGCAGGCGTTCGAGGACTTCCAGGCCGGCCGGCTGGGCAGCATCCCCGCCGAGCACGCCGAGGTCCCGGCGGACCCCCACCCCGGCCACGACGTCCTGTAACCCACTCCCCGGCCGAGCTCATTCAGCGCCTGCCGTGATCATGGTCACTTTCGTGACTCATGGCACCGGACTATTGACCGTCATCATGGAGGGTTCGCGGGAGGCTGGGCCGAGTGTGACTGGGGGATGGGGCAGGGAACGCCGCGGCCGGGCTAGCCGCTCTTCGTGGGCACGGGCTGCCGGCCTGACCGCGTGCGCGGTCGGGACGGCCGACGGAGAGGTGGCGGTGGCGAGAGGGCACCGGCGCCGGGGTGCTCACCGCCGGCCGGGCCGCCGGCCCGGTGCTGGCCGGGACCGGCGCCGGCCGGCCGGTCCGGGGCCGGGGACCCGCCCCCGGCGACGCCGGACAGGACGCCCCCGGTGATAGCGCCCGCCACGGCCAGGCCGGCCACGGTGCCGCCCACCATCCGCCGGCGCCGGCGCTGGCCGCCGCGCCGGATGATCTCGGCCGCGGGCAGCGGACGCGCCTGCTCCGCGCCCTGATCGGCGAGCCGGTGCAGCTCGTCGCCGAGCTCAGACATGGCCCGCCTCCTCCGGTCCGCCGCGGGCGGCTCGCCCGCTCGCCGGCTGCCCGACTGACTCGCGCAGGTGCGGCGCGAGCGCGGCCCGGCCCCGGGCCAGGCGGGCCTTCACGGTGCCGTCCGGCACCCCGGTCTCGGTCGCGATCTGGGCCACGCTCAGGTCGCACACGTAGTAGAGGACCAGCGCGCGGCGCTGCTCCGCGGGCACCTTGCGCAGGGCGTCGACGAACGCCACCCGGTCGGGCGTCGGCCCCTCCGTCACCTGCGGCGCGCCCTGGGAGCGGAGCAGGAGCCGGCCCCGCCGGGCCCGGTGCCAGCGGGACACGGCGATGCGCCAGGCGGTCGCGCGGACCCACGCGTCCGGCGCCCCGGCCCGGTCCAGCTGCCCGCGATGCGACCAGGCCCGCACGAAGGCTTCCTGCACCGCGTCCTGGGCCTCGGCCCGGTCCCCGGTCATCGCGTAGAGGTGGCCGACCAGCCGGCGGAACGACGCCGCGTAGAAATCAGAGAATTCCTCGGGGCTCAACGAGCCTCCTTGGTCGCCTTCCCCAGCCCGCTCACGTCCGCTCACCATAGGCCAGTTCCGGCCCGCAGCGGCCGGGACTCAGGCGTCGTATATCTCACCCCGCCGCGACGCAACCAGACGTGCTTCCCGCAGGTACCTACGGTGACCGCTGGCCACTGCGGCCGGCCTGAACTGGAGGTCAGATGAGGACACCTAGCACGCGCGCGATGGCCTGGCTGGGAGTGCCCGTGGCCGTCCTGCTGGCGGGCGGGACCGGCCTGGCCCTGGCGTCGTCCGGTGGTGGCCACCCGGCCAGGGCGGGACTTGATTCGGCGGCGTCCGGCAGCAAGCCCGGGCCCGGCTCCGCGACACCCTCACCCGTTCCGTCCCGCGCGCCGGCGCCCAGCCCGGCGCCCTCGCCGGTTCGGTCACGGACCGCGGCGCCAGCACCCGTCCCGTCCCGGACCTCGGCACCCAGTCCCGTGCCCTCGGCCGTTCCGTCCCGCACCTCGATGCCCAGCCCGGTGCCGTCGCCCACGCGCGCAGGCACACGCACACCGGTTCCGGTGCCCTCCGGCTCAGCCCGGCCGGCGCCTGTGCCGTCGCCGACCCGGACCCGCGTGTCGCGCTAACCCAGGCGCGGCGGCTCAGCTGACCGGCGCGGCCTTCCCGTTGGCCGTGCTGGTCCCGCCCTGCTCCGCCTCGGCTGGGGCCATCGCCACCGCCCGGGGCGCCCAGGTCATTTCTGGCGCCCCGTGGCGTTCCGGTGTCCCGACGATGGCCGTCAGGTCCGACCCGTCGATGGTCTCCCGTTCGAGCAGGAGATCGACCACCTGGCTGAGTTTGTCCAGGTTCGTGCGCAGCAGCGTGGTCGCCCGGGTCTCGGCCTCGCGCAGCAGCGTGGCCACCTCCCGGTCGATGGCGCGCTGGGTCTCCTCGGCGTAGGGACGGCCCGCGAACGGGTTGTCCCGGCTTGGCCCTTCCGGGCCGTAGCCGACGGGTCCCATCTCCGTCGAGAAGCCCCATTCCCGCACCATGCGGGTGGCCAGGTCGGTGGCGCCCGCGAGGTCGTTCGAGGCACCGGTCGAGGGCTCCCCGAGGACGATGATCTCGGCCGCGCGGCCGCCCAGCCGGACCGCGAGCGTGTCGGTGAGATAGCTCTGGCGGTACAGGTGGCGTTCGAACTCCGGCAGCTGCTCGGTCACTCCGAGGGCCGCGCCGCGGGGCAGGATGGTGACCTTGGCCACCGGGTCGGCGTGCTCCGACAGGACGGCGACGAGCGCGTGGCCGGCTTCGTGCACGGCGACCGAGTTCTTTTCCTCGGGCAGCAGCGCGTTGGATGCGTCGCGCTGGCCGATCAGCAGCCGGTCCCGGGCCGCCGCGAAGTCAGCGGCGGACAGGACAGCGCGGTGGTCGCGCACGGCGTTGATCGCGGCCTCGTTCACGAGGTTGGCGAGGTCGGCGCCCGAGAACCCCGGCGTCCCCCGGGACACCGCGGCCAGATCCACGTCGGGCGCGAGGGACTTGCCCCGCCCGTGGATCGTCCAGGATCGCCGCCCGCTCCTTCTGGTTGGGCAGCGGAATGTCCACCGTCCGGTCGAAGCGGCCGGGCCGCAGCAGTGCGCTGTCGAGGATCTCAGCCCGGTTGGTCGCGCCCATGACCACCACGCTGGCCCCGGGCTCGAACCCGTCCATGTCGGACAGCAGCTGGTTGAGGGTCTGCTCACGCTCGTCGTTCGAGCCGAACCCCCCGGGACCGCGGCGGCCCCCGATGGCGTCGATCTCGTCGATGAAGATGATCGAGGGCGCGTGCTTGCGCGCGTCGGTGAAAAGATCCCGCACTCGCGACGCGCCGACACCGACGAACATCTCCACGAAGCTCGACCCGCTGAGCGCGAAGAACGGGACCCCCGCCTCGCCAGCGACCGCCTTGGCCATCAGCGTCTTCCCGGTCCCGGGCGGCCCGACCATGAGGATGCCCTTGGGGCCGACCGCGCCCGCCTGGGCGTAGCGCTGCGGGTGTTTCAGGAAGTCGACGACTTCCATGACCTCGGCCTTGGAGCCTTCGTAGCCGGCGATGTCCGCGAAACGGGTGGTCGGCCTTTCCTCGTCGTAGAGCTTGGCCTTTGACTTGCCGATGCTCATGATCCCGCCCATCTGCTTGCGCCCGCGGCGGGCGAACCAGATGAAGGCACCGACCAGGAGCAGCAGGGGCAGGAATGAGAAGAGCAGGCTCGTCACGAGGGACGTGCCCGCACTGCCTCCGGTCACCTGGACCTTGTGCTTGAGCAGGAGAGGAGAGAGCGCCTGGTCGTTCAGCGCGGTGGGGATCTGGGAACTGTAGGCCACGCCGTTGTGAAGCTTCCCGGTCACCACCCCGGTCGAGCTGATCGTTGCCGTCGATACCTTATTGGCCGTCACTTCGCCGACAAAGCTGCTGTAGCTGAAGTCCTGGGTCTTCGCGCTGTTGAACCCCGGATGGAAGAGGATGACCCCGCCGAGCACGGCCCCGGCCACCAACACCCATATCGGCCAGCGCGGACTGGGCTTCGGCGCTGGCGTGGGCGCCTTAGGGCGGTGGTTCAGCTGGTTCGGCGGACCGCGGCGGACCGGCGTCAACCGATGCCTGGTACTGGCCTCGTGACCGGCCCGGGAAAACCCTGACGGGAGAAAATTTAGTTTCATGCCAGCCTCGGCTCTAAATCAATCGACAAGTGACCGCCGAGGTCAGGGGCAGCCGGGCCAAGCCGTGCAGGTGCACGGAAGGAAGACATTGTCCGGACGATCACCAGGCTGGGATTCGTTCGGAGCGACCGCATACGCCGCGATGACCGGCGGACGTGAGCACGAGCTCATGCAGTGTGCCCGCCTTCGCATGAGGTCCTTCACCAGTTAGAGCGCGCCCTGCGGCCTAGATATTTCCCAGGGGACGCCAGCCGGGGCGCAGAACCGCCCTTCGCGGCCGACCGGGGCGGCCACGGTCAACGTGGACACCCAGGCCACCGGCACGCCCTGCGCGCGGGCGTACGCCACGACCGTGGCCGTGCCGCCGCGGCCGCGCGGCGGCTCGCCGTCCCACAGCGCGATGAGCACGTCGGCGCGGTCCACCACATGGCGCCCGGCCCGCTCGTAGGCCTCGTCGCGGCTGCCCCCCGGCCGGGCCACCCAGACCGAGGCGGCCTGCCCGAGCATCTCGGTGAACTCGGCTTTCGAGGCGTCGCCGGTGAAATCGTCCAGGTAGTCCCCGGGCGGCAGCGGCAGCACAGCCTCCATGGTCGCGCCCAGCCTGGCCAGCACCTCCGCCGCGACCAGGCGGTCCGCCCCTTCGGCCAGCGCGGAGATGACCAGCAGCGCAGGCTCGGCCGCAGGACCCAGGAACCGCTCGACGACCCCCTCGACCGCGGCCTGGATGCCCGGGACCAGAGCGGCCGGATCGGTGAGCCGCCGGTGCCCGGTCACCCCGATCCGCAACGAGAACGGCCGGCGCGTCCAGCTTCCCGGATACACCCCTCTTCGTTACCAAGAGTGACGAAGAGATTGCTAAAGGCTACGGGGCGCTCCCATTCAGGGTGAAGGTGGGCCGGCCCAGGTCATCCTGGACACCGGACTGGTCATCCGCGACCCGGCCTGACCGCTGCGGCGCAGCCGGGGGCGTCAGGCGTTCTGGGCGGCCAGGCGGCGCAGCGCGTCCCGGGCTACCGCCGGGTCCGTGGTGGCCCAGAACGGCGGGAGCGACGCGCGCAGGAAACCGCCGTACCGGGCGGTGGCCAGCCGGGGGTCGAGGATAGCCACCATGCCCCGGTCGTCCATGGTGCGCAGCAACCGCCCGGCGCCCTGGGCGAGCAGCAGCGCGGCATGGGAGACGGCGATAGCCATGAACCCGTTGCCGCCGCGGGCCCCGACCATCCGCTGCCGGGCGGAGGCCAGCGGGTCGTCCGGGCGCGGGAACGGGATCCGGTCGATGACCACCAGCTGCAGCGCCGGCCCCGGCACGTCGACGCCCTGCCACAGCGACAGCGTGCCGAACAGGCAGCTTGTCTCATACTCCGCAAACTGCCGGATGAGCTGCCCGGTGGAGTCGTCACCCTGGCAGAACAGCGGGACGCTGAGCGTGCCGCGGAGCTCCAGCGCGGCCTGCCGGGCGGCCCGCATGGACGAGAACAGCCCGAGCGTCCGCCCGCCCGCCGCGGTGATCAGCTCGGTCAGCTCGGTCAGGTAGGCCGCCGGGAGCCCATCGCGGCCGGGCGGGGGCAGGTGCTTGGCGACGTACAGGATGCCGCGGTGAGGATGGTCGAAGGGCGAGCCGACGTCCAGGCCGGACCAGGCCAGGCCGTGCGGGGACGGCTCGGCCGGCGGCTCCCCCGGATCGTCGGTTCCCGGCCCGGCCGCTGCCGCACCGGCGCCCTGCGGCGGCGGCCTGCCCAGCATCGGTCTCCGCGGCGCCTGAGGGCTCCGGGCCAGCCGGCGCGGGCTGGCCGGCCCGGGCTGGCCGACTCGGAGCTGGCCGGCTCCGGGCCGGGCACGTCGGTCCCGGGCCGCGGCAGGCCCCACTGCCGGGCCAGCGGCTCGAACGAGCCGCCGAGAGCCAGGGTCGCCGAGGTCAGCACCACGGTCTGGCGACGGAACAGGCGCTCCGCGAGCAGCGCTCCGACCTGCAACGGGGCCACCCGGAGCGTGGCCGGGCGGCGCGGGTCCTCGACCACCGGCCGGTCCATCCAGACCACGTCGGTCCGGGAGGTGAGGTCCTCGACGTAGGAGACCAGGATCCGCTCCGCGGTGCCGACCAGATCGTCCAGGCCCGCCAGCGCCGCGCGCGTCGCGGCCTGCTGCTCGGGTACGTCCTCACCCGACTGCTTGGCACTGGACCGGATCTCGGTGGCGCACCCGGCGGCGGCGTCGCGCACCAGGGCCAGCGCGCTGGACAGGTCGCTGTCCAGGAAGTCCAGGCGGCCGTCGCGGGACTCGGCGAAGGCCCGGGCGGCCGCCTCACCCGCCTCCCGGAGGCGTCCGGCCGCATCCGCGGACAGCAGCCGCCCGACCCGCCGGGCCGCCGTGTCCACCCCGGCTGCGGACAGTTCCCCGCTCGCGGCGCTGGTGACCCGGTTCACCAGGTCATGGGCCTCGTCGATGATGACGACGTCGTGCTCGGGGAGGACCGGGAACGACTCCAGCGCGTTGATCGCGAGCAGCGCGTGGTTGGTCACCACGATGCTGGCTTTGGCCGCGGTCAGCCGGGCCTGCTCCGCGTAGCAGTCACGGCCGAACGGGCAGCGCTGGGCGCCGAGGCATTCCCGGGCGCTCACCGACACCTGCCGCCAGGCCCGGTCGTCCACGCCGGGGACGAGTTCGTCGCGGTCGCCCGTCGTGGTCTGGGCCGCCCACTCGTGGACCCGCTCGACCTGCTGGCCGACCGCGGAGGTCGCCCCCCGGTCGAAGAGCACGTCGCGGGGATCCTCGGGCGCGCCCGACTTCAGCCGCTGCAGGCACAGGTAGTTGCGCCGGCCCTTCAGGATCGCGAACTCGGGCTCCTGGCCCAGCAGCGGCTTGAGCGTCGTGGCGAGCCGCGGCAAGTCCCGGTCGATCAGCTGGCGCTGCAGGGCGATGGTAGCGGTGGCCACCACCACCGCGCTGCCGCTGGCCAGCGCGTGCGCGACCGCAGGGACCAGGTAGGCCAGGGACTTACCCGTCCCGGTGCCCGCCTGGACCGCGAGGTGCTCACCAGAGCGGAGGGACGTCTCCACCGCCTCGGCCATCGCGACCTGCCCGGGCCGCTCGGCCCCGCCGATCCCGGCGACCGCCGCGGCGAGCAGGTCGGGCAGGGGAGGCAGCGCCCGGGCGTCTACCTTCGCGCGGGGAGGACCAGCCTGCGCGGACTTTTCACCGGGAGCCACGTCCCGAGACGCTACCGTGCCGTGACGACAGCCGCCGCGAGCTCAGAGCGCAGACGGCACGAGAGGCTTCAGTAGCGCAGGAAGCAGATACCGGCGTGCCCGCTCTGGCCACCGCAGGTGTCGCTGCCGTCCAGGTTGTCGCTGGCGATCCACAGCCCGGCGCTGGTGGCCAGCATGTCGTCGGCGCCCAGGCCCCGGGCCCGGCTGTAATATCCGGCGGAGCCTGCTGAGTTGACGTACAGCCTCCCGTTCGCGGGGTCCACGCCCTCCAGGCCAGGCGCGTTGTAACCGCTGGCGCCGAGACCGTTGCACCCGTTGCCGTTCATCGAATAGCGCTCGTGGCCGGCGAAGTAGGCGGCGTGGGTGTCGGCCGCAGCCGAGTACAGCGAGTCACAGCCGGTGTAGTTGATCCACTTGTGCCCGACCGAGGTTCGCGTCGCCGGGTAGGCCAGCGCGGCGTCGCACGGTCCCGAGCGCGCGCCGGATTGCTGCCGCCGACCGGTGAAAGCCGGTCGTGGCGACGTAGACGGTGGAGTCGTCCGGCGACCAGGCCGCCGAGCGGGCCCAGAACGACTCGGTACAGGCGACGTTGAAGTCCGGCGAGGTCCAGCCGGTCACGCTGGCCCGGGAGCCCCCCACGTTCAGCATGAACATCTGGTGCCGGGTGACGCCGCCGGCCCGGCTGAACACGCCTTCGACCAGGTCGAGGGTGCCGCCGTGGCTGAGCTGCTGGTTGAAGACCTGGCTGCCCGAGATGGACAGTCTCAGGAACCCGTCACTGTGGCCGTTACGCGAGTTCAGGCTGATCATGTGGGCGGTGCGGGAGCCGTTGATGGACGTGAACTTGCCGCCCGTCAGCAGATGGCCCCCGACCTTGGCCAGGGTGTCGACCGTCTTGTTGGCGCTGTGCGCGAAGCCGGGGAGCACGTTGCCCGTCCTGAGGCTGATCTCGGCGACGTTGCTCACTTTGGTGCCGTTGACCCGGGTGAAGTTGCCGCCGATGTAGGCGTCCGCGCACTTGCGGCCGCTGAAGGCGATGGAGTTGATCGCGGCCGCACCGTCCTCGTCGGTCTTGGTGCTGCCCACCACCCTGGGCGCCCACGACGTGACGGTGTACGGGCTGGTCGCGCTGAAGCTGAAGATGTCGGTGCGCGCGTACGTCCTGCTGCCCTGCTTGATCGAGCTGAAGCTGCCCACCGCGTACATCACGCCACCGCACTTGAGGAGCTGGCGGATCTGCTCCCTCGGCTGCGACGTGCTAGCCAGGCGCGGCGTGCCGCTGGCCGGAGCAGGCGACACCACCCCCGCGGGCGGCGGCTCGCCGCCCGTTCCGGCCTGAGCCGAGGCCATGCCGAGCGTCAGCAGCCCGCCGGCGGCGGACACCGCGGTAGCCACGATGAGTTTGCGCACAACTGCCCCCCATTTCGGTGTTTGCCCAGCTTGACCATACTGTGCGCTGGTCACTGCGGGTGACCGATCACGTTTTGCGTATCGCCTCGTTCCATCGCCGGGGACCAACTGCCACGATGGCCTCATGACCGACGCGCCCTCCCCCACGCAGGTCTTCCGCGACGCCCGGGACCTTCTGCTGCGCTACCGTGCGGACTACCCGGCCGCGCTGGCCGGGTTCTCCTGGCCGCGGCTGGATCAGTTCAACTGGGCCCTGGACTGGTTCGACGTGATCGCGGCCGAGCACCCGGACCGCGATGCGCTGCGCATCGTGGCCGACGGGGACGCCGCCGCCCGGATCAGCTACGGCGAGATGGCCGCGCGCTCCAACCAGGTGGCCAACTGGCTGCGCGGCCTCGGCGCCCGGCGGGGTGACCGGCTGCTGCTGATGCTGGGCAACATCGCGCCGCTGTGGGAGATCATCCTGGCCGCGATGAAGCTCGGCGTGGTCATCATCCCGGCCAGCACCCTGCTCGGCCCGGAAGACCTGGCCGACCGGGTGGCCCGCGGCGACGTCCGGCACGTGATCACCGAGTACGGCCACACCTCCCGGTTCGCCGAGGTCCCGGGGGACTGGACCCGGGTGGCGGTCAGCGTCAGCCCCGGGGCGCCCCCGCCCGGGGGCTGGCACAGTTACGCCGAGGCGGCCAGCGCCAGCGCCCGCTACGTCGCGGAGGGCGTGACGCTGGCAACCGATCCGTTGCTGCTGTATTTCACGTCCGGGACCACCGCCCAGCCCAAGCTGGTGGAGCATACCCACGCCAGCTACCCGGCTGGTCATCTCTCGACGATGTACTGGATCGGGCTGCAGCCGGGCGACGTGCACCTGAACATCTCCTCGCCGGGCTGGGCCAAGCACGCGTGGAGCAACGTGTACGCGCCGTGGAACGCGGGGGCGACCGCGCTGATACTCGGCTACGAGCGGTTTTCTCCCCAGGCCCTGATGGACACCATCGGCGGCTACGGGGTGACCACGTTCTGCGCCCCGCCCACGGTCTGGCGGATGCTCATCCAGGCCGACCTGAGCGCCTGCGACGTCAGCGCGCTGCGCGAGTGCGTGGCCGCGGGCGAGCCGCTGAACCCCGAGGTGATCGACCAGGTGCGGCGGGCCTGGGAGATCACGGTGCGCGACGGTTACGGGCAGACCGAGACCACCGCCCAGGTCGGCAACTCGCCGGGGCAGCCGCTGCGGCCCGGCTCGATGGGCCGCCCGCTGCCCGGCTACACCGTGGCCCTGGTCAACCCGCTGACCGGCGAGCCCGGCCCGGAGGGCGAGATCTGCCTGGACCTGGAGCGGCGGCCGCTGGGCCTGATGACCGGGTACCGGGGCGACGAGGAGCGGGCCGCCGAGGCCATGCGCGGCGGCTACTACCACACCGGGGACGTGGCCAGCCGGGACGCCGACGGGTACCTGACCTACATCGGGCGGACCGACGACGTGTTCAAGGCGTCGGACTACCGGATCTCCCCGTTCGAGCTCGAGAGCGTGCTGATCGAGCACGAGGCGGTGGCCGAGGCGGCCGTGGTCCCGTCGCCGGACCCGATGCGGTTCGCGGTGCCCAAGGCGTACGTCACGCTCGCGGCCGGGTTCGAGCCTTCGCCTGAGACCGCGGTGTCGATCCTCGGCTACGCCCGGCAGCGGCTGGCCCCGTACAAGCGGATCAGGCGGCTGGAGTTCAGCGAGCTGCCCAAGACCATCTCCGGCAAGATCCGCCGGGTGGAACTGCGCGGCCAGGAGACAGAGCGGCTGGGCCCGCCGGGTGCGGCGGGACCCGGCCCCGCCGCACCCACCGGCCCGCGCGGGCACACGGAGTTCTGGGAAGAGGACTTCCCGGGCCTGAAGGGTTAGCGGCCCCCTCCGCCGCTCACCCTCGTGTCCGTGCCAGCCACGCTCGCCTGGACAGTCCCGGTCGCCCGGTTCAGGAGACGCCCCAGCGATCTCCTGCGGGGACACCCAGCCTCAGGTTTTGTGCATAAAAAAAGCCGGCTCCTGGCTTCGCGACCACGAGCAGTGCATAGTTGCGCAGCAATGCATGGTCATGGCCGCCAGGGTCCGGAGCAGCCGGGGACAGGTTACGCTTCCGGAGATCTGCTGTACAGGGCTCCCTGGTCACCAGGACCGCGGCCCGGCGGCCACTTCACGACCGCCGCCCCGGCCGGCGGTTCGGTGCCCACATCCGCAGCCCGGGCGCCCGGCGTCCTCCTGACGGCATAGCCTGGTCGAAACGCCCGGAGTTCCGGGCCTGGAAGGACGCCGAATCCGGCCCTAGCTGACGCTTTCCTTCCCCAGGTGAAGGAGTCAGCCGGTGATCGGTGGCCGCGGGACCGTGGGCGGGTGCCGCCCCGGCCTGGGATCGGGCGGCTGACATGCCCGGCGACAGGCTGCGCAGGATACTGGCCGAGCTGTCCGACGGGGAGAGCATGTGGCCGGCCGCCCGGCTGTGCGCGGTCGGCCCTCAGCTCACCGGCATGAAAGGCGCGGGGGTCATGCTCATGTCCGACGACGTTCCCCGCGGGTCGCTGTGCAGCAGTGACGAGGTCAGCCAGCTCATCGAGGAGTTGCAGTACACGCTGGGAGAGGGCCCGTGCGTGGACGCCTACCAGGGGGACACGATCGTGAGCGAGCCCGATCTGGCCGCCCCGCAGACGCCACGGTGGTTCGCGTTCACCCCGCCGGTGCTCGAAGCGGGCGTGCGGGCGGTGTTCGGATTTCCGCTGCGGGTCGGCGCGGTGCGCCTCGGGGCGCTCGACCTCTACCGTGACCGCCCCGGCGACCTCAGCTCCGACCAGCACGCCGACGCGCTGGTGCTGGCGGACCTGACCGCCCGCTGGGTGCTGGACGCCCAGGCCGGCGCGCCGTCCGGCGTGGTGGCCGAGCAACTCGAGGCCGGCGCCGACTTCCACTTCGCCGTGCACAACGCGGCAGGAATAGTCTCGGTTCAGGAAGGTATCAGTGTGACCGACGCACTCATCCGGCTGCGGGCGTTCGCCTACAGCCACGACCGGCTGCTCGACGACGTGGCCCAGGACGTCATCGCCCGCAGACTCCGGCTCGGATGAACCGGCCCGCCCGCCCCCGCACGGAGGCACCGCTCAGAAGGGAGGGCCGGGGATGACCCGGGAAGCCGACGTGGTCCGTTCTCTGGTCGAGATGGCCGACACCCTGGTGGACGACTATGACGTCGTCGATCTGCTGACCGGGCTCACCGACCGGTGCGTCACCCTGCTCGGTGTCTCCGCCGCCGGGGTGATGCTGGCCTCCCCCTCAGGCAGCCTCGGCCTGGTGGCCTCGTCCAGCGAGGCCATGCGCCTGCTGGAACTGTTCGAGCTCCAGGCCCAGGAAGGTCCGTGCCTGGACGCCTTCCGCACCGGCGTGCGGGTCGACCAGGAAGACCTCCGGGCCGGGTCTGGCCGCTGGCCGTCGTTCTCCCCCGCGGCTGTCCGCGCTGGTTTCCAGTCGGCGGTCGCGCTGCCGCTGCGGCTGCGGGACGTCACTCTCGGCGCCCTCAATCTGTTCAGCACGACCCGCCCCCCGATCGGGGAGGCGGACGTCATCGTCGCCCGCGCCTTCGCTGACCTCGCCGCGCTCAGCATCCTTCAGCACCGGGCCAGCGCCGAGGCCCAGCGCCTGAACGAGCAGCTGTCCGCCGCGCTGAGCAGCCGCATCGTGATCGAGCAGGCCAAGGGAGTGATCTCCGAACGGGCTGGCGTCGGCCTGGCTGAGGCGTTCGCCCGGCTGCGCGGCTACGCCCGCAACGCGAACCTGCCCCTCACCGACGTCGCCCGGGCCGCCGTGGACGGCACCCTCGACCCGCGCGCCTGGACGTCAGCCAGAGGCTGACTCAGCTGGTGACGTCGCCGCTGGTGAAGCGGGCCCAGGCGATCGAGCAGAAGATCACGATGTAAGCCGCGAACGACAGCAGCCCGTGCAGCAGGGCGGTGCTGTCGACCGGCACGCGCAGCAGCGAGTCGAACGACAGCCAGAAGTGCGTCGGCAGGTACGGGTGGATCACCGCGAACTGGGCCACGTTGTCGGCCACCTCACTGGCCACCGCGAGGACCAGGACGGCGGCGATCGCGCCGATCGGGTGCTCGGTCAGGGTCGAGATGGCCAGCCCGATCGCGGCCAGCGCGGCCATCCCCGCGGCCACGTACAGCGTGACGAACAGCAGCCGGAGCAGGCCGTCCGCGAGGGACACGGTCGTCCCGGACAGCAGCGTCACCGGCCCGATCGGGAACAAGATCGCGCCCATGATCAGCGACACCGCCGACACCAGCAGGCACGCCGCCAGCCCGAAGATGACCACGGCCACGTACTTGACCGACAGCAGCCGGGTCCGGCCGGCCGGCACGGTGAGCAGGTAGCGCAGCGTGCCGAGGCCCGCCTCGCCGGCGATCGAGTCCCCGGCCACCACCGCCACCACCAGGGGCAGCACCAGGGTGAGCAGGATGGTCAGGGCCAGGAAGGACAGGAACACCCCGTTCCCGGCGAGCTGGGCGAAGAACGACGCGCCCGGCCCGTCGCCGCCGCCGCCACCGCCGTGCGGCATGGATATCCGCAGCCCGACGCCCAGGATCACCGGCAGCACGACGAGCACGCCGAGCAGGGCCAGGTTGCGCCAGCGCCGGAACATCAGGCGCAGCTCGCTGCCCAGCAGGCGGAGCCAGGTAAGGACACCGTTGCGCGGCCGGGCCCGGCTGGCCAGCGCCGCGCCGCCGGCGCTCGCCGGGGCGCCGTCGCGGGGAGCGGACAGCTCAGCCGTCGACATCGAATCCCTCCCCGGTCAGTCCGACGAACAGTTCCTCGAGGCTCGGCCGCGGCGTGTCCAGCCCGGCTACCGGGACGCCGGCGTAGACCAGCTCACGGCAGATCTGCTCCGGCGCCTGGTCACCGAGCGCCGCGGACGCCTCCCCGTCGGCGGCCGCCACGTCGGCCAGCCCCAGCTTGCGCAGGACCTCCGCGGCCCGGGTGGCGTCCGTCGTGGTGACCCGGATCCGGGCCACGCCGCGGGCCCGCAGCTCCTCCAGCGGCCCCTGGAAGACCAGCCGGCCGGTCCGCATGACGCCCACCTGGGTGCAGATCTGCTCGACCTCGGCGAGCAGGTGCGAGGAGACCAGGACGGTGATGCCGTCGGTGGCGATCTCGCGGATCAGCCCGCGCACCTCGCGGGTGCCCTGCGGGTCGAGCCCGTTGGTGGGCTCGTCCAGGATGATCAGCTCCCGCGGCTGGAGCAGGCTGGCCGCGATGGCCAGGCGCTGCTTCATGCCGAGGGAGTAGGCCCGGTAGTGCTTCTTCTTCGCGGCGAGCAGGCCGACCCGCTCCAGCGCCTCGCTGATCCGCGCCTTCGCCGTGCCCGGGTCGGCGGTCCGGTCGGCCGCGTCCACCCGGGCCAGGTTGTCCCAGCCGGACAGCTGCGGGTAGAACGCGGGCCCCTCGACCAGGGACCCGACCCGGGGCAGCACCCGGACGGTGCCCGCGGGCATCGGCACGCCGAGCAGCGCGTGACTGCCCTGCGTCGGGTAGACCAGGCCGAGCAGCATCCGGATCGTGGTGGTCTTGCCGGACCCGTTAGGGCCGAGGAAGCCGTAGACGCTGCCCCGGGGCACCAGCATGTCGAGGCCGTCCACCGCCAGCTGGCCACTGCGGAACCGCTTGGTCAGCCCCGAAGTGACGATCGCGGGGGTGGGCTCCGCGGCGGCGGCCACCTCGGAGCGGCGGCCGCGTCCGGGCGGGCGGCCGATGCGGAGCCGGTGCTCACCTGGCCCGTGCTCGCCTGGCCGGTGCCGGTTTGGCCGGTGCTCACCTGGCTGGTGCTCACTTGATCTGGGCCGCGGCGCTTTCCAGGACCGCCGGCGTCACCGCCCCGACGAGCACATGGCCGTCGCTGGTCATCAGCACCGACACCAGGCTGGTGTGCAGCAGCTTGCCGCTGCCCCACGCCCCGTGCACCGGGGTGGCCGTCTTCAGCAGCGCGGCGGCGACCGCGGCGTCCTCGCCGCTCCCGCCGCCCGGGCTGCCCGCCGCGGACTGCGCGGCGTCCCCGGCCACGCTCGACGCGCTGCCTGCGCCCGTCACGCCGGCCAGCGCAGACGCCGGGAGCACCGCGACGGAGAGCCAGTCCTTGCCGACCACCTGGGGCTCACCGCTGGCCTGCTTGTGCTTGGCCGACATCGGCCCGGAGGTCTCGCGCGGCGGGCTGACCACCTTGACCTTGGCGCCGGCCGGAGTGGTGAAGCTGAAGTTGGCCGCGGCCGGCTTGACGAACGAGATCGACGTGTAGCCGACCTGGAAGGCCGGGCTGGCCGCGCCCTTGGCGAACACCTGGACCCGCAGCGGCACGTTCTTGGTCGCGTCGATGGCGATGGCGACCCGGCCGATCAGCGAGCCGCTGGCCTTGGGTGACAGGACCAGCTGGTAGGCGGGCTGGCCGGCCACCGTCACGTTGCGCTCGACGCTGACCCGGGTGCTCGGCCCGACCGCCTTGAGCGCCTGGCTGGCCGCCTGCTGCGGGGTGAGCGGCACCTGCGACGGCACCGCGGCCGGAGGCCTGGGCACCCCGCCCTCTCTGGCCGGCAACTGCATCCGGGTGACCGTGTTCGAGCTGCTCTGCCAGACCCAGACCTGGCGGCCGTTGCGGATCAGGTCGGTTTCCGACATCGTCAACGGCACCGCGAGCCGGATATGCGTGGGGTCGGCGTACCAGATCTTGATCGTGTGCGACCCGGCCAGCAGCGCCATGCTGGAGTTCGGGTCGGCCGAGCCGGGCAGCTGCGGGAGGCCGAGCGACGCGGTTTCCACCACGGTCCCGGTCAGCGCGGG
Source organism: uncultured Actinomycetes bacterium (assembly GCA_963844695.1). Lineage (GTDB taxonomy): Bacteria > Actinomycetota > Actinomycetes > Streptosporangiales > Streptosporangiaceae > RYN-230. The sequence continues at coordinate 49,799 of CAWJPL010000002.1, read as the reverse complement.
CAGCGGCGCGGTCCCGGCCAGCCACCGACGCGAGCAGCTGCGCGGGGGTGCGCGACCGGCAGCTCAGGGGAAGCCTGGGCCGTGCTGATCATGGTCCCGGCGGTCAGCGCACCCGCGAGGGCGACAGCGCCAGCGGGTATCGCCCACCTCGCGCGCCGGGACAACGTCGGCAGCGTTTTCATTACTCAACCTCACTCGTCCCCGTGCGGGTCGGCCGCACGGGCTCGTCCCATCGGCCGCGGTGGCCCGGTACGAACCGGGCCCTGAGCGGCCCCGCAGACCGCAGCCGCCTTGATCCGGGCGGCCCGGTCCAGCTGGCCCCGTATGGGCCCCGACCGGCCGGCTCCCGCCGGCCAGCCTGGGCCCTGCCATTCACCATCTTGCCGCACCCTGCCTGAGCAGACCCTGTGAGAGTGAGCCAGGCGGGCTGGCGGGGCTGGGCGGGCGGCCGGTACGGATGTGCCTGCGCAGGCCTGGGCAGCGCGAACTCCTGGAGCAAGCACTGAGCGAATCCCGGTAGCCTCGGGGCCGTGCGGGTGCTCGTCGTGGAAGACGAACGAAGGCTGGCCGCCGCCGTCCGGCGCGGCCTGGCCGCCGAGGGCTTCGCCGTCGACCTGGCCCATAACGGGGAAGACGGCCTGCACGCCGCCCGCGAGGGCGGGTACGACGCCGTGGTGCTGGACCTGATGCTGCCCAAGGTCTCCGGGTACCGGGTCTGCCAGCAGCTGCGCGCCGAGGAGAACTGGGTACCGATCCTCATCCTGTCCGCCAAGGACGGGGAGTACGACCAGGCGGACGGCCTCGATCTGGGCGCTGACGACTACCTGACCAAGCCGTTTTCGTACGTGGTGCTGGCCGCCCGGTTGCGGGCGCTGCTCCGGCGCGGCGCGGTCCCCCGGCCCGCACAGCTCCGGGCGGGTGACCTGACCCTGGACCCGGCGAGCCGGCGGGTCCGGCGCGCGGAGACCGACATCGAGCTGACCGCCCGGGAGTTCGCCCTGCTGGAGTACCTGATGCGGCGGTCCGGCCAGGTGGTGTCCAAGACGGAGCTGCTGGAGCACGTCTGGGACAGCTACGACTCGCTGGACCTCAACGTGGTCGAGGTGTACGCCGGGTACCTGCGGCGCAAGATCGACGCGCCGTTCAGCCGCTCCGCCCTGCAGACGGTGCGGGGCGCGGGTTACCGGCTGGCGGCCGACGGCGGCTGAGCCGCAGGGGCGGCGCGCGGCTGAGCCGCTGACCGTCGAGGCGCTGGCCGTCGAAGGGCTGACCGGGCCGGGCCCCCGCGCGGGCCCGGCCAGCCGCGATCCAGCTCAGAACACCTTCAGCCCGGCCGCGACGTGCAGCGCGCCGTCGTCGCCGCGAGCTTGCACGCCCAGCTCCGCCCAGCTGCCGCGCTGGGTGACCCACCGGACGAACGCGGGAGCGTCGGAGCTGATCTCCGCCACCGGGTCGCCCGCGCCGACGCTGAGGGTGCGGGCTCCCGGCCCGGTCACGCTGATCTGCACCGCGCCCGTCAGCGCCGCGATGCGCTCGGCGTTCTGCTGCGGCAGGGCCGCCTCGATCCAGTCGAGCGCGGGCACCAGCCGGAGCTCGTCCGACGGGGGCGGCGGGACAGCCAGCGCGCCGCGTGGCGGGAAGAGGTCGGCGCGGATGTGCGTGTAGTGGTCGAAGGCGTACGCGGTCGGGATCAGCGAGGCCGGATAGGTGCCGAGATCCCCCAGCGGCACCTCGAGGTCCAGGCCGGCCAGGCCCTCCAGGGCCTCGAACGCGGGCAGGCTGACCCACTCGTAGTCGGCCAGCACCCGGGCCGGGGCCCAGGACCGCCGGGACTCGACGTACATGTCCTGAGCGCGCTCGGTCTCCAGCCCGGTCGCGTCCGGCAGCGAGGCCGGATCGATGACCAGCCTCAGCAGCGTGCCCAGGTGCGCCAGCACATCCTTGACCGACCACCCGGGGCAGCCGCTGGCGGCCGCCCAGTCCGCGTCGGTGAGCCCGGTCCCGATCTTCAGGATCGCCTCCCGGTCCGCGTGCAGTGCGTCGATGGCCCCCGTGGTCATTTCATCCTCCTGCGATCTCGGATACTATGATTACTTCACATAGCGATGCTATGTGAAGGGGTGTATGGACGCAAGGGACTTACGGACGGGCTATACAGAGGACGTGGCTGAGCTGCCTTCATCTCACGCGGACCCCGGGTCCGCAGCGCGCTCCGGGCCGTCCGGAGCGGCCCGGCCAGCCGGACCTGCTGGACCGGGCCCCGCAGCCAGGCCGGACAGGCCGGCCGGACCCGCCGGGTCGCTGCGCGCCGAGCAGGTGGCGCAGACCCGGTCGGCGCTGATCGGCGCGGGCCGGCGGCTGTTCGGTGAGCAGGGCTACGCCGCGACGTCCGTGGACGACCTGGCCCGGGCGGCCCGGGTGACCACCGGAGCCCTCTACCATCACTTCCCGACCAAGACCGCCCTGTTCGAGACGGTCTTCGAGGCGGTGCACGCGGAGCTGATGAAGGCCTCGGCCAGCGCGGCCAGCGGTGCCGCCGACGAACTCGACGCGCTGGCCCGGGGGTTCGACGCGTTCCTCGACGCGGTACTGGAGCCGGACGTGCAGCGCATCATCGTCACCGACGCGCCGGCGGTACTCGGCCTGGCCCGCTTCACCGAACTGGACGAGCGGTACGCGGTGTCGGCCGTCGTCGCGGCCCTGCAGGCCGCCGACGACGCCGGGCGACTGCACGCCGACGACCCGGAGACCATCGCCCGGCTCCTGCTCGGCGCGCTGGTGCGCGGGAGCATGCTCATCGCCGGCTCGCCTGACCCGGCCGCGACCAGGGAGAGCGTCGGCCGGGCCGTCAAGGCCCTGCTGGCGGGCTTCGCCCCGCGGCCGGGTGAGTGAGCCACGGGAGCAAGGGTGCGACGCGACGCAGGATCCGGGCCAGGCTCCCCGGCCCGATCCTGGCCGGGCTCCGCGGCCCGCTGGTGGCGGCGGCGCAGCCTGCGGGCCCGGGTCACGCTGGCCTCCACGGCCGGCCTCGCCCTGGCCCTCGCCGCGGCCGCGGTGCTGCTCAGCAGCGCGCTCCGGCTCTCGCTGATCAGCAGCCTGGACAACTCGGCCCGGCAGGGCGCGCAGGAGGTCGCCGCCCTGTCCGACGCCCGCCGGCTGCCGGCGGCCGGTGTTCCGGTGGTGCCGGGCACCATCACCGTGCAGGTCCTCGACGCCCGCGGCCGGATCGTGAACGTGTCCCCGGACGCGGACCGGCTGGTCCCGCTGCTGCCGCCCGCGGTGGCGGCGGCCAACGCCCGCGACGGCCGGGTGGTGTTCCTCAACGGCCGGCCCTACGGGCTGCCCGACACGGTCCGGGTGGCCACCGCGGCCACCCGGGGCGGCGGAACCGTCATCGCCGCGGTCGCCTACGGCCAGGTAGGGGAGAGCCTGGCCACGCTGACCCGGGCGCTGCTCATCGGCACCCCGCTGCTGCTGATCCTGCTGGCCGGGGCGAGCTGGCTGATCGCGGGGTCCACCCTCCGGCCGATCACCGAGCTGCGCCGGGGCGCCCAGGACGTCACCCGGACCGGCCGGCCACAGGCCCTCCCGGTGCCCGAGGCCCGCGACGAGGTGCGCAACCTGGCCCTGACCCTGAATGACATGCTCAGCAGGCTCGGCGCGGCCCAGGAACGCCAGCGCGGGCTGATCTCCGACACGGCGCACGAGCTGCGCAGCCCGATCGCCAGCATCCGGGCTCAGCTGGAGGTGGCGCTGGACCACCCGGACAGCCAGGACTGGCGGCAGACCGCCGGCGACGTGCTCGCGGACACGCTCCGGCTGGCCCGCCTCGCCGAGGACCTGCTGGCGCTGGCCCGGCTGGACGAGCGGGACACCCGGCGCCGCCCGCCGCGCCAGGTGGACCTGACCGGCCTGGTGCAGGAGGAGGTCGGCCGGTACGCCGACGCCCGGGTCCCGGTCCGGCTGGCCGGCGCCGGGCCCGCCGCGGTGTCCGGGGACCCGGACGGGCTGCACCGGATGCTCAGCAACCTGATCGACAACGCCACGCGTTACGCCCGGTCCCGGGTCGCCGTCTCGGTGGGCACGTCGGGCCAGAACGCCCGGCTCTCCGTCACCGACGACGGCCCCGGCATCCCCGCCGCGGACCGGGAGCGGGCCTTCGGCCGCTTCACCCGGCTGGAGGCGGCCCGCAGCCGGGAAGACGACGACGAGGGAGGTGCGGGGCTGGGACTGGCCATCGTGCGGGCCACCGCGCAGGCGCACGGCGGGTCAGCCTGGCTGGAGGACGCCGGCCCGGGGCTGCGAGCCGTGGTCCTGCTTCCCGCGGCCGCGAGTCCGCGGCCGCCCGGCTCCGCTCCTACCAGCCCCCCCAGGGCAGCAGCGCCGTGACGGCGATGACGGCGAACAGCAGCGTCAGGTAGGCGATCGAGAGGTGGAACAAGCGCATCGGCGCCGGGTTGGCGCTGGGCCGGGCCAGGCCGGCGCACGCGCCCTCGGCGGTCCCGCTCGCCGCGGGCGGCCCGGCTGCGTCCGTCGCGGTATCGACCTGCACGGCCGTGGCGACCGCGACGGTCCCGCCGGCCGCCGGGCCGGCCGGGGTACCGGCCGGGGTGAGTCCGGCCGCCGCCGCGGGCGCAGGCCCGTCGTCGTAGGTCATCGCGGCCACCCGGCTGCGCAGCCGGTGCGCCTCGGCGAGGAACCAGCCGCCCAGCACGAGCGCCGCGGCCGCGTACAGCCAGCCGGCGTAGGGCGCGAGGGCCAGGGTGGCCAGCACCATCACGTAGGAGTAGAAGAGGATCTTGCGCGCGACCACGGCGGGTGAGGCGACGACCGGCAGCATGGGCACCCGGGCCGCGGCGTAGTCGTCGCGGAACTTCATGGCCAGCGCCCAGAAGTGCGGCGGGGTCCAGAAGAAGATCACCGCGAACAGGACCACCGCGGGCAGGCTGACCCGCCCGGTCACGGCGGACCAGCCGATGAGCACCGGGAAGCAGCCGGCCGCTCCCCCGATGACGATGTTGGACGGGGTCCGGCGCTTCAGGCCGAGCGTGTAGACGAACACGTAGAACAAGATCGCGGTGTCGGCCAGCGCCGCGGACAGCCAGTTCACCAGCGTGCCGAGGAGGATCGTGGACACCACGCCGAGCAGGATGCCGAAGACCAGCGCCTCAGCCGGCTTGATCACGGCGGCCTCACGGCCCCTGCCGTTCAGCGGCCGCCGTGACGTGCGCCGCATTATCGCGTCGATGTCACGGTCGATATAGCAGTTGATGGTGTTCGCGCTGCCCGCCGCGCAGGCCCCGGCGACCAGGGTGACCAGGAGCACCCGGATCGAGGGCAGGCCGCGCTGCGCGAGCAGCATGGTCGGGATCGTGGTGACCAGCAGCAGTTCGATGATCCGGGGCTTGGTCAGGGCGAAGAGCGACCGGGCGACCACCCGGGCGGATCGCCGCCCCGTGATGGCGGGCAGCGCGTCGGTCGCTGGGGTCACTCCTGGTCCTCCGAGCCTTCGGTTGCAGCGTCCTGGTCCTTGTCAGACCCGCCGGTCACTTTATCCCTCGCCGCCTCGGCCGCGTCCTTCGCCTCCTGGGCAGCGTCTTTGGCGGCCTTCTGGATGGCTTCCTCGGTCCGCACGCCGACCGGGGGCGGGGTGCCCCGCCCGGCGAGCGGCTCGGGGCCGCCCGCTGCCGTCGCGGTCGGCAGTCCGGTCGCGGCGGCCAGCGACGCGGCGTGGCCGGCGTCGGCCGGTGCGACGGGCCGGGCCCCGGCGATGGGCCGGCGTCCTGGCACGGTGTGCGGCCTGGTGAAGACGAAGTACAGGGCCGCCATCACCACGATGAAGAAACCCAGCGGCAGGATCAGGGTCATGACCTGCGCGCCTAGTGGGTAATAGGTCACCGACATCGCAAGGATCACGCTGTGCACTCTAGCCTCCTGCTGGGAGCCAAACTGATCATCTCCATCCGGTCCGGGTGGGCCAGCTGGACTTCGACGGCCGGAGAATCCGGTCCAGGCCATGACCGAGGGCTTCGGACTCCTCGTCGCTGAGCCACTGGTTCAGGAGCGCGATTCCGGCGACTATGTACGGCACCAGGACCAGCACCCACAGTTCGGAGCCGCCGGCCTGCTGGTCGTCAACCAGGCTGAGCAGATGGTGGCTCCCTACCCCGAGATATGTGGGGTAAATGACATTGGCCCCGAAACTGAGCACCATGCCCAGGACGGTGCCGCACAGCACGATGGCCGTGAGCAGGAACACCCGGTACAGCGGCCCGAACTGAGGGCTGATAGGCCGGGAGCCGATCATCTGCAGCCAGAGCGCCACGCCCGCGGCCATGGTGGTGACCGCCTGGGCCGCGAGTACCACCGGGTGATGCACGCCGGCGTCGTACAGCACGGGGATGTACCAGCCGCACCACACCACGATGAACAGGGCGGTCACCGCGACCGGCCAGGAGCGCAGCCGGGGCGGCACCGCCGCCGCGGCGGGCCGGGGCCGCGCGGTACGCCCGAGACCGCGCCACAGCACCAGCCACGGCGCGCCGAGCACGATCAGCGGCGGGGCGTACACCCCGAGCAGGATGTCCTGGAGCACCCGGATCCAGATGAACCTTCCCGACCAGTAGCCCAGCGGCGAGAGCAGGGCCAGGGCCGCGAGGAGCAGCCCGGAGTAGAAGGCGATGGCCTCGCGGGCCAGGCCGCCGGGCAGCGCGGCCCCGCCCCGGCGCGCGTCGCCGCGCAGGCCGAGCAGGCCGGCCACGTGCACGGCCACGACGGCCAGGCCCACGGCGATGACCGCCATGTTGGCCGACCAGTGCGAGACAACCAGGTTCATGACGGGCAGTGCTCCGCTCAGAGCACGTAGAACAGCAGGAAGAAGAACAGCGTGACCACGGCCATGAAGTTCCAGATCAGCGTGAAGGCGCTCAGCGACGACTGGAACCGCTGCACCGCGAACGCCTCCGCGTAGGTGGGCGGCTGCTCCAGGAACGAGATGGACGTGAGCGGGCGGACGCGCATGATCAGGATCTCCAGCCAGATCATCGCCCCGAGCCAGCTGACCAGCAGGGCCGGGTAGGTGTCGATGAACACGCTGGAGAAACCGGAACTGCCGGGCGGGAACGGCAGGGTCAGCAGCTGGACGATCTGCAACGCCACCGCGGCCAGCCCGAGCAGCAGCGCCACCAGGGCCGCTGCCTGCCAGGCTCCCTTGGCCCCCGCCTTGATCCGCTGCAGTCCCACGTACTGGATGACCGCGCTGACCAGGACCAGGGCCAGGATCGCCACGCCGTAGCCCAGCTGCGGGGCGTGATACCCGGAGCCCTTCCACCGGCCTGCCGAGTTGATCGAGCGGAGGTAGAAGTACGCGAACGCGAAACACCCGTACAGGAAGGCCGAGGGCGCCGAGCGCGAACCGCGCGCCGGTCCAGGCCGCGTTGAGCGCCGCCTCGTGGTAGAAGCCGGCTTCCTCAGCCGCCCGGTCCAGCTCGCCAGGCGGCTGGGTGGTCTGCTCGGCCATGGCTATGCCTCCACTCCGGTGCTGGCCGTCCCGGCACTGGCGTACGCCGCGCTGACCACGCCCACCGGCGGGTCCAGGTCGGCCACGGGCGGCGCGCCCGGCACGCCGTAGTCATACGGGCCGGAGAGCACCACCGGGATGTGCGCGAAGTTGCCGGGCGGCGGCGGCGAGGCGACCTGCCACTCCAGGCCCCGGGAGTTCCACGGGTTGCCCACCTCCCGCTCCCGGACGACCACCGTGGACCAGATGAAGTTGATCACGAAGATCAGGATGGAGCCGCCGAGCAGGAACGAGGAGATCGACACCCAGTCGTTGAGCGTCTGCAGGTTCCGCGCGTACTCGAACACCCGGCGCGGCTGGCCCAGCATGCCCACCGCGAACAGCGGCAGGAAGGTGGAGTTGAAGAAGATGAACATGGTCCAGAAGTGGAGGTAGCCGAGCTTCTGGTTCAGCCTGATGCCCATCATCTTCGGCAGCCAGTAGTAGCAGGCCCCGAAGAAGGCGAAGATGATCCCGCCCATGATCGTGTAGTGGAAGTGCGCCATCACGAAGAAGCTGCCGTGCTCGGTGGTGTCCGCCGGGACGTCGGACAGGAACACGCCGGAGATGCCGCCGATCAGGAAGTTGAAGTACAGCGCCAGCGCGAAGCACATCGGCACCGTGAACCGTATTTTCGCCTTCCAGAAGGTGCCCATCGCGACCAGGTAGATGAACCCGGTCGGGATCGAGATCAGCTCCGTGGTCAGCATGAACAGCGGCCGCATCTCCGGGTTGATGCCGCTCACGAACAGGTGATGCTGCCAGACGAAGAAGCTGAGCAGGGCGACGCCGATCATGCCGGCCCCGGCCACCCGGTAGCCGAAGAGCGGTTTGCGGCAGAACACCGGGATGATCTCCGACACGATGCCGAACCCGGGCAGGGCCAGGATGTAGACCTCGGGGTGGCCGAAGAACCAGAACAGGTTCTCGTACAGGTAGCTGCTCCCGCCGAGGGTGTTCACGAAGTTCGCGGTCTGCGCGGTGCGGTCGAGGATCAGCAGGTACAGGCCGCCGACCAGGACCGGGGTGGCCAGCACCATCAGGAACGAGACGGTGACCATCGACCAGACGAACATCGGCAGCCGGCTCCACCGCATGCCGGGCGCCCGGTAGTTGATCACGGTCACGATGATGTTGAACCCGGCCAGGCAGATCGAGATCCCCATCAGGCCGAAGGCCACCGCGTAGGAGTCCATGCCCTCGGTGGCCTGCACGCTCAGCGGCGCGTACCCGGTCCAGCCGGTGGGGAACCCGCCGAGCAGCACGCTGGAGAGCAGGATGATGAACGACGCCGGGGTAAGCCAGAACGACAGCGCCTCCAGCCGCGGGAAGGCCATCCGCTTGGAGCCGATCATCAGCGGCATCAGGAAGTTGCCGAACGGCCCGAGCACGACCGACGACATCAGCATCATCATCATCGTGCCGTGCTCGCCGACCACCACGAGGTAGGAGGAGGCACTCATGATGTGGTAGGTCGGCGAGAGCAGCTCGGTCCGGATGGCCATGGCGAACAGGCCGGCCGTGCAGAAGTAGATGATCATCCCGACCAGGTACTGGATGCCGACCACCTTGTGGTCCAGCGAGTACCGGAAGTACCGGGCTACCCCGCCGAAGGCTTCCTCTTCTTCCTCCGCCACCGGGACCGGCTTGCCGACGATCTGCCGGCCGAGGTCGTTGAACACGCCCAGCCCGGCCAGCCAGCCGACCACGGCGATCACGTAGCCCAGCACGAGCGGGAAGTCGTTCATGTCCGACAGCGCGTTCCGCGCGTACTCGTAGGACAGGAAGTTGCCCAGCCAGTGGCCCGAGGAAGTAGCCGATGATGGCGCCGATGATCCCGGTGTGCATGGCCGGGCGCATCCACCAGGGCCGGGCCAGGCGGGGGCCGACCGGACCGGATCCCGCGGGCTCCTGCGCCTTCTCCGGCTCTATCTCGACGGACATCCGGTCACCTCATTCACAGGAACGATGGAGGGCTGCGGGCCAATGGGGACAGCGCTGGTCATGGCGCCACCGGGTCTGACGGCGGGTAGTAGTAACCGTTCGCCCCGGTAATGCCGGCCACCTTCACGACCTGCTCGCCGAGTTGGGGGATGACGGTCGGGTCGTAGCTCAGCGCGTAGGGCGGCAGTGCGGCCAGCACGCCCTGCCTGCGTTCGGTGCTCTGGGTCCGGGTGGCCCAGGCCAGGAAGGCCGTGGGCGTGACCACCTGGCCGGAGTCGAACATCGCGCCGTGCCAGATCCCGCACAGCTCCGAGCACCGGACGGTGAACCCGCCGAGTTGCCTGGTGGTCGTGTACGCGACGTTGTCCACACCCGGGTTGGCGTCGGCTTTCACCCCGAGCTGGTAGGCCCAGAAGCTGTGGATCACATCCAGCGAGGTCACGTGGAACGCGACCGGCCGGTTCAGCGGCAGCAGCAGCTGGGTGCTCTCCATCCCGCCGAACTGCGGGTAGCGGTAGGTGAACTGCCACTGCTGGCCGATGACCTGAACCTGGAGCACGTTGCTGCCCGATGGCTTCCAGACCGGCGATCGGGCCCTCGCCTGCCCCCGCGCCGTCCGGGACGATCAGTTCCACGGTGCCGAACACGAACGCGGCGAGCACGATCACCGCGGTGGCGGCGATCCAGGTGGCCTGGATCCCGGTGTGCCCGAAGAGCGGCGGCCCGTCATCCTCGTCACCGTCCCGGTGCCGCCAGTTGACCAGGGTGTAGCCGAAGTAGGTCCACACGAAGATCATCACCGGCGCGGCGGCCAGGCCCAGCACGGTGATGTCGAACTGCTGATGCTGAGCGGAGGTCGTCATCCTGCCCGGCGGCAGGTGGGGGTACCAGAGGAACCAGATGAGCAGGTCAGCGATGAGAGCCAGCACGATCCAGATCAGCAGGATCCGCAGCCCGTGGTTCGGCTCCTCCCTGCCGTCTGCCCGACCGCTGGCCGGAGGGGCCTGGGACTCGGCCATCAGGCTGACACCTCCATGTTGCCCATCATGAAACCGAGCGTCTGCATCGGGCCGCCGTTGCCGTCGAGGAACCCGCCGCCGCACGGGACGAAGCACTGCCAGCGGAACGTGCCCGTGGTCTTCGGGGTCATGAAGCTGAACTTCACCAGCGAGTGCGGGCCCGAGGTGCAGGGCGACGTACCGCAGGCGCTGCTGTTGAACAGCGCGGTATTAGGCGAGGCCATCGGCACGAACACGTGCAGGCTGGGGATGGCGAACGTATGCCCGACGCTGCAGTTCGACCAGGAGTTGAGGACCGAGTAGCGCCGGGGCGGGCCCAGCGGCTGCCCGACCGTCTTGAACTGCTGCACGGTCATCCCGCCGCCGATCGTCCCCTGCACCTTGCTCCAGAAGTTGTTGCGCAGCGGGGTGCAGCCGTCGTAGCCGAGGATCGTCATGTTGACCCGGGTGTTCGCCGGCACCTGGAACAGCGTGGTGTGCACCCAGGCCTTGGTCTTCGGGTCCTGGACGAAATAGCTGACCCAGTCCGGCTCCGAGCTCACCGTGTTCTGCGGGTCCTCTTGCATGACCACGTTGACGACTCCCCCGGACGCCTCGGGCGAGTAGTTCACCACTTCGAGGCTGCTGCCCAGGTAGTGGACGACGATGAAGACCGCACCGGCGACCACGGCGGCGAACGCCACCAGAAGGGTCCCGATACGGGCCGGCAGAGACACCAGTCACCACCTCGCTTCTTCGCGGCGCCTCGCGCACACGACTGGGCCGACCGCAACGTCTCCCATGATTTGCGGGCCGGAGGTCTCGTCTGGCCCCGATCTTGCGATCGTTCGCGGCGCGTCGGCAACAGCGCTGGCCTTGAATGACGAAATTGTCATGATCCGGGCATCTCGCCCGGGTAGTTTTCTGCCTAGAACTGGGTGCCGATTACGTTGAGTTCCCATCTAGAGACTTATTGTTACCGCTTAGGACTCTCGCAACACCTCTGATCACAGAACGGGTGCTGCAATGGTTTGCTAACACCCCCCAGGGTTGACCGCGCCCCACCGGGCGGTACATTCTCGGCGAAGGGGATCGTCCAGGCGGTGGCTCGCCACCGCGCCGCGCTGACGCGTCGCCCAGAGATAGCCCATGCAACGGAATCCACCTGCGAAGACGGCTCCCCGGCCGGGGGCGTGCCCCACGGCGGCCCGGCTCCTCGTCGTTGACGACGAGCCGCAGATCCGGGAGTTCGTCGCCCGCGCCCTCACGGCCGCCGGTTATGCAATCGATTTTGCCGGATCAGGTAAAGAAGGTCTAAGTCAGGCCACCGCCGGCGACTATGACCTAGTCATCCTGGACCTGGTCATGCCGGACATGGACGGGCGGGAGATCCTCGCCCGGCTCCGGCACGAGCGGCCTGACCAGGCCGTCCTCGTGCTCTCCTGCCTGGCTGACGTCACCACTAAGGTGGATTGCCTGGAATTGGGCGCCCAGGACTACCTGACCAAGCCGTTCTCCCTGGCCGAATTGCTGGCCCGGGTGCGGGTCAGGCTCCGCGACGACGGCCACCCGGTGAACGAGGTCCTCAGGGCAGGAGAGCTCGTGCTTGATTTCGGCCGGCTGGAAGCCAGCATCGGGCACGGCCCGGTACCGCTCACCCGCCTGGAGTTCCTGCTGCTCCGCGAGCTGATGGAACACCCTGGGCAGTCGGTACCCAAAGGGCAGCTGCTCGCCTCGGTGTGGGGATACGACTTCGACCCCGGTTCCAACGTGGTCGACGTCTGCGTCCGCCGCCTTCGCTCGAAACTCGGCTTCGGCCTGATCAAGACGGTGCGTGGTGAGGGATATCAGCTCACCGCGTAGCGGCGCCACGCCGCTGCCCCAACCACCACTGGCCCCCGCGCCACTGGCCCCAGGGCCGGTGGACGCCGGGCCGGCCGAACCGGGTCCGTACCCCGGCGGGTCGGGCAGGTCCCGGCCGCGGGCCCCGCTCGCGGCGGGGCTGTGGCATTCGCTCCCGGCCGGGCTGGCCTTCACCAGGAGCGCGAGCCGCCGCGCCAGCGCGCGGGCGGCCCGGGACCGCGACCGGGACCGCGACCGGGACGGGGACCGCGGCACCTTCAGCTGGCCGTGGCGGGTCGCCTGGGTCGACGTCGGGTGGGTCCTGTTCTCCGTGGTGAACCTGATCCTCATCCTGGTGTTCTCGCACTGGGAGACGATCCCGTTCCACTTCATCTGGATCAGCCTGACGCTGCTCTACGGGTTCCGGGTCTGGGCCACCCGGCCGACGCTGTGGGTCCTCGCCGTGGTCATGGCGACCACGTTCGCCGCGATCAGCTGGGACGTCTACGAGGGCGCCCAGTCGGTGGACGAACTCAACGAGGTCCCGCTGATGGCCATGATGTTCTGGCTGATGGTCTGGCACGCTCAGCGCCGGCTGGACGCAGACCACGAACGGGATCTGGTCAGCGACGAGAACGCGCGGCTGCTGGCCACCCAGCGCCGGTTCCTGCAGGACGCCTCGCACCAGCTGCGCACGCCCATCACCATCGCCCTCGGCCACGCCGAACTGCTGGCGCGGGAACTGACCGACCGGACCGAGCGGCGGGATATCGAGGTGGTGGTGGGTGAGCTGTCCCGGCTGCGGCGGCTCGGCGAGCGGCTGCTGGTCATCGCCGCCTCCGAGGACCCCGACTTCCTCCGCCCGGAGCCGGTCGCGCTGGACCGGTTCACGATGGACGTGATCCGGCGCTGGCGGCCGACCGCGGACCGGCAGTGGCTGCTCGGCCGGCTGGACGCGGTCACCGTCGGCGCGGACCGCGAACGGCTGGGCCTCGCGGTGGACGCGCTGCTGGAAAACGCCGTCCGGCACACCGGCCGCGGCGACACGATCCAGCTTTCGGTGCTGGTGAGCGGGCCGGAACTGCCGGTGCGTATGATCGTCGCGGATACCGGCCAGGGGATCGCGCCCGGCGAACTCGAGCACATCTTCGACCGTTTCCGGACCGGGTCGCCATCCGGCGAAGCCGCCGCGGGTACCGGGTCCAAGGGCACCGGGCTGGGCCTGGCCCTGGTCCGGGCGGTGGCCCACGCGCACGGCGGCGACGTGCGGGTGCGCAGTACCCCCGGCGCGGGCAGCGAGTTCGAGCTGGTCCTCCCCGCCCCGGCGTTCAGCACCGGCGCTATGCACCCCGCGCTGCCGGTGAGCTGGTCCGCAGGCCCGCCGGAGCCCGCGCCGGACCGGACCCTGAAAGACGATCCATGGCCGAGTAGGAACCGATGACCCAGGAACCAACGCGCACCCAGCAGCACGAGCCGAGCTCCGATCCGCCCGGACCGCCGGGGCCCGGGCGCCGCGCGGCCGGCTGGTTCGGCGGGCTCAGCCGGGGCCGCAAGCTGGCCCTGACCTGGTCGGCCTCGGTCCTGGCGGTCGTGGTCGCACTGCTCGCCGTCGGCGCCACGTCCGGCGGGTCACCCAAGCACGCACCCCCGCCCCGCGCCCAGGCGTTCACGCTGCCCGAACTCGGGCACCCGGGCCAGCACATCTCCCTGGCCCGGTACGCGGGCCACCCGCTCATCCTGAACTTCTTCGCGTCCTGGTGCGAGCCGTGCCAGCGGGAGACCCCGCTGATCGCCCGGTTCTACCGCAGCCACCGGCGCAGCGTCATCATCATCGGCGTCGACGTGAACGACACCAGCTCGGCGGGCCTGGCCTTCGCCCGGAAGATGGGCGTGGCCTACCCGGTCGCGTCCGACCCGGCCCCGATGACCATGGCGCTCAACTACGGGGTGGCCGCGCTGCCGCAGACCTTCTTCCTCAACGCGCAGCACCGCGTCGTGAAGCGGATGATCCAGGCGGTGACCCTCGCCGACCTGCGCCGCGGGGTAGCCGTCATGACCAAGCAGAGCGGACAGGGCTGATCGACGTGGACGCCCCGACCCGCACCGATCCGCCGTATGTGCCCATCCGGACCAACCGGTGGGCCCCGCACCAGAAGGCCCCGCGCTGGCTGCTGCTGGCCGGCGCGCTGATCGTGGCGGGCATCGTCCTGGTCGCGCTGGCGCACAAGCCCAGCCACACGCAGCAGGCCAGTGACCTCAAGGGCTTCCTGTCCGACGTGAACACCGACATCGAGTCCTGCTCGGGTGGCGTGGGCGAGTCGCTCAACGCCCTGCACCTGATCAACGCCGGCGCGAACTCGGCCAAGAACGTCCAGGACACGATCAAGATCGCCCGGTACGGGGCGAACAACTGCTCACCCGCCAACAACGAGCAGCTCGACGACCTCACCCAGTACCAGGTGACCGAGTCGCTGGCCGGGTTCCACCTGGACACGGCGGTCAACGACGTGATCACCTGGGCGTTCCCGTACGCCCAGCGGGTGCAGAACGACGTGGCCAACGAGCTCGGCAGCCACGACGCCGCCAAGCGCCAGCAGTACGCGGCGGCACTGCAGCGGGACACCAGCGACCTGAACCGGCAGCGGGCCGTCATCGACAAGATCATCATGAAGGCGATCGCCGCGACCGGGGCCAAGGTCAGCCCGCCGCACCTGGCCGGCTGACAGTGGGCCGGCAGACCGTGAGCCGACTGACCACGGGCCGGCCGAACTTGGGCCGACTGGCCGTGGGCGGTGGGCGGCATGGCAGCAGGAGGCTGGCCCCGGCGCTGCTGGCCGGCGGCGCGGCGCTCGCGATCGCCCAGGGCGCTCCGGGGCTCACCGCGCTGGCCCCGGTCCGGCGGCTGTTCCCTGCGCTGGCGGGCGCCGGGCGGCCTGATCATGTGGCGCTGACCTTCGACGACGGCCCGGACCCGCGTTTCACCCCGCGGCTTCTGGCCATGCTGGACGCGCGCCGGGTGCACGCGAGCTTCTTCCTGCTCGGCCCCATGGTGCAGGCCGCCCCCGGGCTGGCCGCCGAGATCGCGTCGGCCGGCCACGAGATCGCCGTGCACGGCTGGGAGCATCGCTACGCCACGGTGCGCGGGCCTGGGGCGCTGCACGACGACCTGGCCCGGGCCTGCGACACGATCGCGGCGGCGGCGGGCGCCGTGCCCCGGCTGTACCGGCCGCCGTACGGGGTGCTCAGCGCCGGGGCCCTGATCGCCGCCCGCCGCCTGGAACTGCGGCCGATCCTGTGGGGTTCCTGGGGACGGGAGTGGGTTCCGGGGGCCACACCAGGATCAGTGCAGGCCACCCTGGCCAGCACCCTGCACGGCGGGGCGACGGTGCTGCTGCACGATTCCGAGGCCGTGGCCCCGGCGGGCACGGCAGCGGCGGCGCTGGGCGCGCTGCCCTGGCTGCTGGACGAGTGCGCCCGCCGCGGGCTGCGGGCGGGCCCGCTCGCCGGGCACCTGGCGGACGGTCCCCGGCCCGGATGACCACGCCCGGCTGGCCCGGCGACCACCGGGCTCAGGAGTCCCTCCGGGCTGAGAAGAAGTTAAAGCCGCCCTATGCGGGAAGTAAGGGGTGACACCCGGGCTGAGAAATCCTCAGAACATCTTCAGCTCACGTCCAGGCTCGTAGTGCTTACTGGAGGTTGCCTGAGAGCGGCGGGCTACGAGCCGGCCGTTCATGAGGGCAACGAGGCAACGTAGGCTGACTTCCGGGCAAAGGTGATACGGATGCAAGAAGGTCAGGACCGGAGTGGGGACCAGCCGCCGGAGTATCTGGGTGCGTGGTCGCCCATCCCGGCCGAGGACCAGCCGGACCGGCCCGCTGATGACGAGCCGGCTGCCGCGGAGAGCCACGCTGAGCAGGATGCGCCCGCCGCACCGGAAGGCACCTGGGTAGTCCCGGCCGCGGGCGATCAGCGGTCCGGCACCCAGGCACCGGACAGCGCCGGGCCCGTACCTCAGCAGCACGGACTTCAGGAGCAGGGACCTCAGGAGCCGGACCGCCCGGGAGCAGACCAGCCCGAGCACGGCCTGGCGGGCCTGGGCTTCGGTGGCCAGCCAGGCGCTGCCCAGCCGGGCGCTGCCCAGCCGGGCTACGGTCAGGCGGGCCCCCCGCAGGGTGGATACCCCCAGGCCGGGCCGGGCCAGCCTGGGTACGGGCAGCCGGGAGCCAGCCAGCCAACCGCCGCGTTCGGTCAGCCCGGGTACGGGCAGCCCGGATACGGGCCACCGCCTCAGTACGGACCGCCTCAGTACGGGCAGCCCCCCTACGGGCAGCCCCCGTACGGCCAGCCGGGACCGAACCAGCCGACGGCCGCGTTTGGCCAGGCCGCGGCCTCGGGCGGCTACGGCCAGCCCGGTGAGCCCGGCCAGCCCGGCGGCTACGGGCAGCCCGGCGAGCCCGGTAGCTACGGCCAGCCCGGCGGTTACGGCCAGCCAGGCGGCTACGGCCAGCCGGGCGGCTACGGACCCCAGGACCCCTGGGGCCCCCCGCCGGGCGGGTCCGGGGGTGGCTGGGGTTCGGGCGACGTCATCGGCTACGGCGGCCAGGGGCCAGAACGCCCGCGGCGCCGCGGCAGCCGGGCCCTGGTCTACGTAGTGGTGGCCGCGCTGGCCGCGGGCGCCGGGGCCGGCGCCGTGGTGGCGCTGAACCACGGCTCCCAGTCCGGCAGCACCGTCTCCTCCCAGCAGATACCGTCGCCGAACGGCAACGCGGCCGGAGGTGCCAACACCACCAACATCAACGAGCAGTCGGTGGCGAACAAGGTCGAGCCGGGCATGGTGTACATCAACTCCACGCTCAAGTACGAGGATGGCGCGGCCGCCGGGACGGGCATGATCCTGTCCTCTAACGGCGTGGTGCTGACCAACAACCACGTGGTCGAGGGTTCCACGCACCTGACCGCGACGGCCGTGGCGGGCGGGAAGAAGTATCAGGCCACGGTCATCGGGGTGGACCCCACCGACGACGTGGCGCTGATCAAGCTGCAGGGCGCCGCCGGGCTGAAGACAGTGCAGGTCGGTGACTCGTCCAAGGTCAGCCTGGGCACCGGGGTCGTGGCCATCGGGAACGCCGGCGGAACCAGCAGCCCCACCGTGACCAGCGGCACGATCACCGCGCTGGACCGGACCATCACCGCCAGCGACTCAGGCAGCGGCCAGAACACCGAGACCCTGCACAACATGCTGCAGACCAACGCGCCGATCGCGGAGGGCGACTCGGGCGGCGCGCTGGCCAACGCGGGCGGCCAGGTGATCGGCATGAACACCGCGGCGAACGGCCAGTCGCTGGGCGGGGCCGGCACGTCACAGGGTTACGCCATCCCCATCGACCGGGCGCTGTCCATCGCCAAGAAGATCGCCGCCGGGAACACCAGCGGCGGGATCCTGATCGGCCCGAAGGGCTTCATGGGCGTGGGCGTGGACGCGGTCACTGACGCCAGCGCCTGCCTGGCGCAGAGCGGCGTCCGGGCCGGCTACCAGGTGCCGACGCGGTCCGGCGCGCTGGTCTGCAACGTGTACCAGGGCACCCCGGCGTTCAAGGCGGGCGTCCGGCCCGGCGACGTGATCACCGGGGTCAGCGGCCAGTCGGTGAGCACGGCCACCGGCCTGACCGGCGTGATGCTCAAGTACAAGCCGGGGGCCACGGTGTCCCTGACCTGGGTTGACGCGCACAAGCAGCGCCACACCTCGTCGCTGACGCTGGTCAATGGGCCGGTGAAGTAAGGGCGCTCAGCACTGCGCGACCGGGCCCCGGTCAGGACGATATCTGGACCGGGCCGGCCGCGCGTTGTGGCTGATGCCGGGGTTAGGTCGTCAGCCAGGTGCGGAGGTGGGCCTCTACTTCGGTGATCTGGGAGATGGGGACGTGCTCGGCGCGGGAGTGGGCGACTTCCGGGTCGCCGGGGCCGTAGTTGACCGCAGGCATCCCGAGTTCGGCGAAGCGGGCCACGTCGGTCCAGCCGAACTTGGCCCGCGGGGTGCCGCCCACCGTCGCCAGCAAGGTGGCGGCGGCCGGGTCGGCCAGTCCCGGGCGGGCCCCGGCGGCCCAGTCGGTGAACTCCACGTCCCAGCCCCGGAAGATCTCCCGCACGTAGTCCTGGGCCTGCTCCACGGTGCGGTCCGGTGCGAAGCGGTGGTTCACCGTGACCACGCACTCGTCCGGGATGACGTTGCCCGCCACTCCCCCGCTGATATAGACGGCGTTCAGCCCTTCGTGGTACCTGAGGCCCTCGACCTCCGGTTGCCGGGCCACGTAGTCGCGCAGCAGGTCCAGGATGGGTCCCGCCTGGTGGATGGCGTTAGTGCCATTCCAGGACCTGGCGCTGTGCGCGCGCTTGCCGGTCGCGCGGACCTCCGCCCGCATGGTCCCCTGGCAGCCGCCCTCGATGATCGCGCTGGTCGGCTCCAGCAGCACGGCCAGATCGCCGTCCAGCAGTTCCGGGGAGTTCCGGGACAGCCGGAGCAGGCCGTTGCGCTCGGCTTCGACTTCCTCGCCGTCGTAGAACACGTAGGTCACGTCGCGGTTCGGCTCGGGCAGGGAGGCGGCCAGGCGGAGCTGGACCGCGACGCCGGACTTCATGTCGCAGCCGCCGCAGCCGTACAGCAGGTCGCCGTCGAGGCGGGCCGGGAGGTTGTCGGCGATCGGCACGGTGTCGATGTGCCCGGCCAGCACCACCCGCTCTGGCCGGCCCAGCGTGGTCCGGGCGACCATGGCGTTGCCGTCCCGGAACAGCTCCAGGTGCGGGATGCGGCGCAGCGCGGCGTCGATCATGTTGGCCAGGCGGTCCTCGTCACCGCTGACCGAGGGAACATCGACCAGGGCCGCGGTCAGGGCCGCCGGATCCTGGGAAAGGTCAAGATCTAGGTCCACCCGGGGAGCCTAGCCGGACATGATGGCCACACCAGCCAGAACTACAGTCCGTCCATGATTACCGGGACCACCCGCCGAACGGAGAGCTCATGTTCCACGTTGACTCGGAGGTCGGCCGGCTCCGCCAGGTCGTGCTGCACCGTCCCGAACTGGAGCTCAAGCGGCTCACCCCGGACAACGCCAGCGAGCTGCTGTTCGACGGCGTGCTGTGGGCCGAGCGGGCCCAGGCCGAGCACGACGAGTTCGCGGAAGCGCTGGTGGCCCGGGGCGTGGCCGTGCACTACTACGGGGACCTGCTGACCCAGACGCTGGAGATCTCCCAGGCCCGGGAGTACATCATGGACCGCGTCTTCGACTCCCGGCTGAACGGGCCGCTGGCCTGCGCGGCGCTGCGGGCCGCGGTGGAGGGACTCCCGTCCCCGGTGCTGGCCCAGGCCCTGACCGGCGGGATCACCAAGCAGGAGATCCTGGAGCTGACCCCCGAGCCGAAGAGCATCGCGTTCCATTCGCTGGAGGCCGGCAGCTTCGTGCTCGCGCCGCTGCCCAACCTCCTCTACCAGCGGGACACCTCGTCCTGGATCTACGGCGGGGTCTCGGTGAACGCCATGGCCATGCCGGCCCGGATGCGCGAGACCGTCAACGACGAGGCCATCTACCGCTGGCACCCGATGTTCTCGGGCGGCGGCTTCGAGGTCTGGTACCACGGCGCGGACGCGGCCCCGGCCACCATCGAGGGCGGCGACATCCTGGTCATCGGCAACGGTGCGGTGCTGGCCGGGATGAGCGAGCGGACCACTCCGCAGGCGGTCGAACTGATCGCGCACCGGCTGTTCTCGGCCGGGGCGGCCCGCTGCCTGGTGGCCATCGACATGCCGAAGGCCCGGGCGTTCATGCACCTGGACACCGTGATGACCATGTGCGACTACGGCGTGTTCACCAAGTACATGAATCTGGGCATGCTGCCGTCGTACACGGTCGAGCCCGGCGCCAGCGCCCGCGAGCTCAAGGTCACCGACCATCCGCCGGAGGACATGCACACCGCGATCGCGGCCGCGCTGGGGCTGCCCGGCATCAAGGTGCTGACCGCCAGCCAGGACCCGGCGGCCGCGCAGCGTGAGCAGTGGGACGACGGCTGCAACGTGCTGGCCGTCGAGCCCGGCGTGGTCGTCGCCTACGACCGCAACGTCACCACGAACGCGTACCTGGAGGAGAACGGCGTCGAGGTGGTGCCGGTGCCCGGCAGCGAGCTGGGCCGGGGCCGGGGCGGGCCGCGCTGCATGAGCTGTCCCATCGAGCGCGACGCCTGAAGTTAGCGCCCGGCCCGCTCGGCGGGGCCGCGCTACTCGATGACCTCACGCCTGATCTCGGCCCCCAGTGTCATCGCGGTAGCGGACCTGCATCTGGCTGCCGTCCAGGTCCAGGACGGCGAACCCGAACCGGGCCCAGCAGTCACCGCCGGCGTCCTCCAGGAAGCCTGCCGCCTCCCACGCCCCCGGCGGCTTGACCGGGTCGCCGGCCGCGTACGTCTGGAGGACGGGGACGCCGCCGTTTCCCAGGCAGCGCGGGAACCGCACGCCGTGGTCGGCCTCGAAGCCCATGCAGCGGTGCTCGTGCCCCCACCACCACGCGGCCACCTGCCCGCTGTCCAGGACCGGTCCGAGCTTGGCGGGCAGCACCGGGCCGAGGTCGCCCTCCTCGTGCACGGACATCAGCTGGTGGTGGCTCAGCAGCACCAGCTTGCGCCCCGACGCCCTGGCTATTTCCGCAACGAAACCCGCTTGCGGGTCTTCGAGCACTCCGCACGCGCCTTTGGACATGACGTTCGGATCCCAGGACGTGTCCAGGCCTGCGAAGTCCCACGAGGGCGCGGCGAGCCGGAAGAAACTGGTCGGCGCGCCGTCGGCCGAGTGCTGGCCGGCGAACCGCGGGTCGCCCAGCAGGGTCTCGAAGTAGCCGAAGCCACCGCTGTACATGTCGTGATTGCCGTTCAGCGACCACGACGTCACCCCGGCCCGGGCCTGCTCCGGCGTCACCGGCCAGCAGGCGAGCACATGCTGGCGGATTTCGCTGGGCAACCCGGAGTAGTACACGTCGCCGAGATGGATGACGTGCGCCTCCCGCCCGTGGGCCAGGGCCTCAGCGACCTCCTCGGCCATGTATGCGGCTACGGCCCGGGCTCGTGGCAGCCCGGTCCCCCAGTCTCCGACCAGCACCAGCCGCGCCGAGTCGCTGATCGCGTGCTCGGCGGGCCGGGGATTGAAGGGGTGATTGCCCTTGGCCAGGTGACCCAGCACCGACTCGGCAATCTTGACGACCCAGTCCGGGTCGCCCGGCGAGAAGTTCCCGAGGTGCAGGAGCGCCTCGGCAGTGTGGGTGATGGTCGACCACAGACTCCGGTCCAGGGGCGTCCGGTCAGCCACGCCCTGCTCCCGGAGGGCGGCGGACACGGCGCTCTGCACCAGGCTGACCGCCGGGTCGCGCGACAGGTAGGGCACGGTCTGGCTCTCCGCCCCGCCCGGCGGGACGCCCGCGGTACCCGGGCCCGGGAGCACGGCGCGGACCTTGGCCTGCGGATCGCCTGCTCCGGGGATGACCTGCGCGGCGGCCGCCGTCACCTCCCGTAGCTGGTGTGAGCCCACGGCCTCGCGGACGGCGGCCACGTACCGGCGGACCGAGTCCCGGTCGTACGCCTGCTCGATCATCGAAGCGCCCCTCCAGCCGTGAACGACCCCGCCCAGCGCGCGGAGACTTCCGCTGGCGCTGCCCTCCGGAATCCGCCTGACCGCATCATCCCGTCGGCGGCGGGCGCGGCGGTAGCCCCGGCGGGGACGGTGGTGCGCCGGCCCGTCCGCCCGATTAACCGAAATAATGGAATTGGATACTATTCGGTTTCGGCGAATTACCTTCCGGCCCGCCTCGTGCATAGTGACACAGCCGGGAAAATGTGACCCTTGGCTTTCTGCCTGCTAATTGATCCGCTACGTTGACCCAGCAGGGGGATCATTCCTCCGGGCAGCATAATCACAGGGGGCATATATGAAGATGGCACGTGCTATTCCGGTTCTATCCGGCGGGGCCGCGGCGGTGCTGGTCATGATGACTGCCGCGCCGGCCCTGGCGGGCCCGGGCCGGGCCGGCCATTCGCGGAGCGCCGGTCACACCAGGATCGCCGCGACCCTGCGGTCCGGGGACACGACCACCGGCGTCCGGGGCTCCGGGGGCCGCGGTGTGGTGCTCACCGGCTCGACGACCACCAGTAGCGGCTCGCAGGTCGCGTTCCTGTTCCGCGGCCGCCTCGCGAGGGCGGCGGGAGCCGCGGTCTCGGTGCTGCGGCCGCCGTTCCGCCAGGTCACCACGTCCACCTTCTACGGCCCCAACACGCACCTGTTCAACCCCCGGGCGATCCCGCGCGGGGACATCCGGGCGGTGGGCAGCTACGCCTCGGCGACGGCGCCCCAGGGCGTGAAGAACCAGGGCATGATCTACCTCGGGCCGCTCAGCGGCCGGGGCGGCTCCTGGAGGTCCATCGACGTGCCCGCGTACGGCAGGCACGTCACCGGGCACGTCCGGGCCTGCCCGCGGTCCCGGCCCCGGTGCTTCGTGATGGACACCATCGCGCACAGCACGATGGGCGACCTGGTGGTGGGCAACTACGACCTGAAGCCGACCGTGCACCGGGGCCTGGCCTCGGGCAACGGGTTCATCTACAACATCACCAAGCGCCAGTGGACCCTGATCCGGATGCACGGCAGCCTGTCCACGAAGACCTCGCTGTACGGCATCTGGCAGGACGGCGGCCCGGGGAGCCCGCATTACACGCTGGCCGGCGGGTCATCAGCCCGTGGTCTGCAGCGCGGATTCCTGATCAACTACAACGAGCGGACTGGCGCCTTCGGCCGGCCGGCTTTCTTCGTCAACAACAACCGGCCCACCGCGATTACCCATTTCGATGGGATCACCGCGGTCCGGGGTGGATTTAACCTCGTCTCGGTCAGCAACGGCCATTCCCCGGCGCTGGTATTCGTCCCGGTGCGGGGCCGGTCTTTCGGCCGGGCGCGTTGGTCTCCGGTCAACGTCGCCGGGAGCGGGGTGTGCCCATGCAACGTCGTCACCGGGAACACCGTGTGGCGCAACAACATCTGGGGACTGTACATCCCGAACAGTTCCCCGGTACCGCACACCTACCACGCCACCGTCCGGGCGCGGTAGGCGGACGGGCCTGGCCAGGCCACCGCCCGGGCCGGGCGGCCGGGCCTGGGAGCTAGCCCGTGATGACGCTGATCGCGCGGGTCAGGGTGGTCGTGATCTGGCTCGGGTTGGTACCGGGACTGGCCCAGAAGCGCAGCTCGATGTAGCCGTCGTCGTCGACGATGACGGTGATGTCGCGGCCGCCGGGCTGGGGCAGCCGGGCCGTGATGTCGGGGGTGTCGCGGGTGACGTTGAGGGCGGCGGTGAGCCCCGCGGCGGTCAGCAGCCCGGTGAGGATCAGCATCCGCTGCATTACCTGATCCGGGTCCTCCTGATCCGGGTCCTCCCGGCCCGGGTTCGCTGGCGTGACGGCCGGGCCGGGGGGCGTCGTCCGTGCGTGCGGACCGGACCCCGCGGCGGGGATCCGATGCGCACCGGTAAGCGCCGGGACGGGTGGCGGCCAGGGCCGCGTACAGATCGGCGGGCTGGCGGACGAGGCCTGGGTCGGGGCGCCATTCGCTGACCGGCACCACGCCCGGCGGCACCAGGGACAGGCCGCCGAGCAGTGCGCTGACCTGGGCATGGGATCGGGCAGTGATCCCGCCGGGCACGGCCTCGTTGTAGGCCGCGACGCCGGAGGCGACGGCGGCGGGAGCGAAATCGCTGGTCAGGTGGCTGATGGCGACGAAGCTGCCGGGAGCTAACCCGGCCGCCAGCGCGGCCAGGGTGCCCGCCGGGTCGTCGGCGTCGGGCAGGAAGTGCAGCACGGCCAGGAGCAGGATCGCGGCGGGCCGGGTGAAGTCCAGGGTCCGGGCCGCCCCGGCCAGCAAGGCGGCCGGATCGTGCAGGTCGGCGTCGAGATAGTCGCAGGCGCCGCCCGGCGTGCTACCCAGCAGAGCCCGGGCGTGGGTCAGGACGAGCGGGTCGTTGTCGGCGTAGACGATCCGGGCCGCCGGGTCGAGGGCCTGGGCTACCTCATGGGTGTTGTCCGGAGCCGGTAACCCGGTGCCGACGTCGAGGAACTGGCTGATGCCCTGCTCTCCCGCCAGGTACCGGACCACCCGGCCCAGGAACTGCCGGTTCGCCTGGGCCCCGGCCACCACTTGCGGCCGGCGTTCCGCCACCCGCAGCGCGGCGTCGCGGTCGGCCGCGTAGTGGTCCTTTCCGCCCAGCCACGCGTTGTACACCCGCGCCGGATGCGCCACCAACGGATCGAAAGCCGGGTCCGCAGCGCGCAGTGTCGCGTGTCGTCATTAGCTGCCTCTCCATGCTGCCCGGGAGTCGGGTCGCAGGTCAGTTGGATAATCGCACTAACCTAACACAGCACAGTCACAAGCTAGTACAGTCGCAGGTCAAGAGCCTGCTGGGTACGTTGATCTTGTGCCCAGAGAGCTGGTGCCGCCCTATTTGCGCGTTGCGGCCGAACTGCGAGAGAAGATCGCTAACGGCGAGCTCCTGCCCGGTGAGCAGGTGCCAAGCCTCGACCGGCTGGCTGAGACCATCAGCATCTCCCGGACGACCGCCCGTCGCGCGATCCAGGTCCTCATGGACGAAGGACTGGTCATATCCCGGCCGCGATGGGGAGTCTTCGTCGCCGAGCGGCCAGGCCAGTAGGTGCTACGCGGGTCTCAAACTTGGACAGTTAGTTGTCTTGAGGGGTTCGTGTTTAGGCAGGTAGGTTTGGCGCCGTGACCGATTCCCCGGCTCCGACCATCGCGGAAGAGTTGCGTGGCGCTGGCCTGCGGGTAACGGCCGCCCGTGTCGCCCTGCTGGAGACCGTCCGGGGCGGCGACCATCTCGGCGTCGAGGCGATCACCTCCGGGGTGCGTGACCGCATCGGCCATGTCTCCATGCAAGCCGTGTATGACGCCCTCAACGCCCTCACCGCGGCGGGACTCGTGCGCCGCATCGAGCCGGCCGGCAGCCCGGCCCGGTTCGAGGGACGCCTCGGGGACAACCACCACCACGTCGTGTGCCGGTCGTGCGGCGCCGTCGCTGACGTCGACTGCGCGGTCGGCGAGGCGCCCTGCCTGACCGCGTCCGACGACCACGGCTTCTCCATCGACGAGGCCGAGGTCATCTACTGGAGTCTGTGCCCCGACTGTTCCACCGCCCGCAGTTCCTGAGCATCGTCATCCGCCTGATCCGAAAGGATTCCCATGACTGAGAACCATGATCCAGTAGTCGTCGAAGGTGCGACCCCCGAGGCCGGGGCGACGGAGAGCGTGGGATGCCCGGTAGTGCACGGCCTGACTCCTCCCACCATGGGCGACGCCAACCATGAGTGGTGGCCGAACAAGCTCAACCTGAAGATCCTGGCCAAGAACCCCGCCGTGGCCAACCCCCTCGGTGGGGACTTCGACTACGCCGAGGCGTTCAAGACCCTCGACCTCGCGGCCGTGAAGCGGGACATCGCCGAAGTGCTGACGACCTCGCAGGACTGGTGGCCGGCCGACTTCGGCAACTACGGCCCGCTCATGATCCGGATGGCGTGGCACAGCGCGGGCACCTACCGCATCAGCGACGGCCGCGGTGGCGCCGGGGCCGGCCAGCAGCGTTTCGCGCCGCTGAACAGCTGGCCGGACAACGTCAGCCTGGACAAGGCCCGCCGGCTGCTGTGGCCGGTCAAGAAGAAGTACGGCCAGAAGCTCTCGTGGGCCGACCTCATCGTCCTCACCGGCAACGTCGCCCTGGAGTCGATGGGCTTCAAGACCTTCGGCTTCGGCGGTGGCCGCGCGGACGTCTGGGAGCCGGACGAAGACGTGTACTGGGGTCCCGAGACCACCTGGCTCGACGACGAGCGCTACACCGGCGACCGCGAACTCCAGGAGCCCCTGGGCGCGGTCCAGATGGGTCTCATCTACGTCAACCCGGAGGGCCCGAACGGCAACCCGGACCCGCTCGCCGCGGCCCGCGACATCCGCGAGACCTTCCGCCGCATGGCGATGAACGACGAGGAGACGGTCGCCCTGATCGCGGGCGGCCACACGTTCGGCAAGACCCACGGCGCGGGCCCGGCGGACAGCGTCGGCCCCGACCCCGAGGCGGCCCCGCTCGAGCAGCAGGGCCTCGGCTGGAAGAGCACTTACGGCACCGGCAAGGGTGGCGACACCATCACCAGCGGCCTCGAGGTGACGTGGACCGCCACCCCGACCCGCTGGGACAACAGCTTCCTCGAGACGCTGTACGGCTACGAGTGGGAGCTGACCAAGAGCCCCGCCGACGCCTACCAGTGGAAGCCGAAGGACGGCGCTGGCGAGGGCATCGTCCCGGACGCTCACGACTCGTCCAAGAGCCACCCCCCGACGATGCTGACGACCGACCTCGCGCTCCGCGCGGACCCGGTCTACGAGCAGATCACGCGGCGCTTCCTCGCGAACCCCGGCGAGTTCGCGGACGCCTTCGCCCGGGCGTGGTTCAAGCTGACCCACCGGGACATGGGCCCGGTCGTGCGCTACCTCGGTCCGGAGGTCCCGGCCGAGACGCTGCTGTGGCAGGACCCGATCCCCGCGGTGACGCACGAGCTCGTCGGCGAGGAGGACATCGCCTTCCTCAAGGGCCAGGTCCTCGAGTCGGGCCTGACCGTGTCCCAGCTCGTGTCTACCGCGTGGGCGGCGGCCTCGTCGTTCCGGGGCAGCGACAAGCGTGGCGGCGCCAACGGCGGCCGCATCCGCCTCGAGCCGCAGAGCGGGTGGGAGGTCAACGACCCCGACCAGCTGGCCACGGTGCTGCGCACCCTGGAGGGGATCCAGCAGGCCTTCAACGCCACCAAGGGCGCACCAGGTCTCACTCGCCGACCTGATCGTGCTCGCCGGCGGCGTGGCCGTCGAGAAGGCCGCCAAGGACGCCGGCTTCGACGTCGAGGTGCCCTTCACGCCGGGCCGCGCGGACGCGTCGCAGGAGCAGACCGACGTGGAGTCGTTCGCCGCGCTCGAGCCGACCGCCGACGGGTTCCGCAACTACCTCGGGAAGGGCAACCGGCTACCGGCTGAGTACCTGCTGCTCGACCGGGCGAACCTGCTGACCCTGAGCGCCCCCGAGATGACGGTCCTGGTTGGCGGCCTCCGCGTCCTGGGCGCGAACTACCAGCAGTCGCCGATCGGCGTGTTCACCGCCACCCCCGGGTCTTTGACCAACGACTTCTTCGTCAACCTGCTCGACATGGGCACGACGTGGCTGCCCGTGTCCGGGAACGGGGACGCGACCACGTTCGAGGGCCGCGAGCCGGACTCGGGCGAGGTCAAGTGGACCGGCAGCCGCGCCGACCTCGTCTTCGGGTCGAACTCCGAGCTGCGTGCGCTCGCGGAGGTCTACGCGAGTGACGACGCGAAGGAGAAGTTCGTGAACGACTTCGTCGCGGCGTGGGACAAGGTCATGAACCTCGACCGGTTCGACCGCGCCTGACCATGACGGCTACCTGGCGGCGGGCTCGTGGAGGCTCCGGCGGGCTTCAGCGGCGGGCGGACAGGTGCTTGGCGCCGTCGTGGAGGGCGGCCAGGATGACCGCGACCGAGGGGCGGCGGACGCTGGCGGTCCGGGCCACCGCGTAGACGTCGCGGGCCGCGTCCGAGCCGGGCAGTTCGCGCACCACGACCCGCCCCTCGCCCGCGGCCAGGGCCAGGCGCGGCACGGCCGCCACCCCGATCCCGCGGGACACCAGAGACAGGATGGTACCCAGGCCCTCGAACTCCCAGGGCATGGCGGGCGCCCCGCCCGCGGCGGCCAGCAGCCCATCCACGGCCACCCGCGACGGCTCGCCCGCCGGGGCCGCCATCCACCGGCTGGTCTCGCTGAGCCGGCCCAGGTCCACCGGCTCGGCCGGGTCCGCCAGCGGGTGCCCGCGCGGCACGACGAGGACCAGCGGGTCGCGGACCAGCGGGTAGAACTGCAGCACGCCCGCCCCGGTGCTGGTCGAGCCGGCCGGTCCAGTCGTCGACCAGGGCGACCTCGACCTCACCCGAGCGGACCGAGCTCAGTCCCTCATCCCGCTGGGTCTGCCGGAGCAGCAGGGTCAGCCGCGGGTGCGCCCGCAGGCTGCGGGCCAGCGCGGGCGCGAAGGCCGCCGCGGCGGTGGGGAAGGCGGCGACCGAGACCCGGCCGGCAGGCTCGCGCTCCTGCGCGGACAGGTCGGTTTCGGCCTCTTCCACCTGGGCCAGGATGCGTTCGGCATGGGCGGCGAGCCGGACGCCCGCGTCAGTGAGCTCGGCGGACCGCGCGGTCCGGTCGAGCAGGATCACGCCTGCCTCACGTTCCAGGGCGGCCAGTTGCTGGGACACGGCGGAGGGCGTGTATCCCAGGGCGGCCGCCGTCGCCGCGATCGTCCCCCGGCCCGCGAATTCCTTCAGCAACCGCAGCCGGCGCAGATCCAGCATAAGTTCAACTTACCCTCAACAACAGATATAGAAGCTTGTCCTAATGCATAGGTACAGGCATGCTGGTCAGAGCGGTCGGAAGTTCACGCGAGACCGGATCGCTCGTAGCCCACTTAGTGGCGCAGTGCGGCGCCTCACGCCTTGCGAATAGGCGCCCTGGTCCCCCATCGAGGAGTCGAGAGCCATGTCCGTGGCTGGCGCAGCCATGCCATCCGCCCTGCCCGCACAACCCTCCAGCACCGTCGCCGCGCCCCCGCCCGCCAGCACCAGGGTCTCGACCTCGCCGGCTGCTCCCGTCTCCGCTCCGGTAGCTCCCTTCCCCAGCCCGGTGACCCCGTCCCGGCTGACCCTCCCCCTGGCGCCCATTCCGGTCTCCGCCACCCTGGCCGCGAACGAGGCCCTGGCCCGCAAGCGCCGGGCCGGCGAGACCGTGCTGCCCCTGGCGTTCGGCGAGGCCGGGCTGCCCGCTCATCCCCTGCTGACCAGGGCGCTGGCCGAGGCGAGCGCCGGCAACACCTACGGCCCGGTGGCCGGGCTGCCGGAACTGCGGGAGGCCGCGGCCGGGTACTGGACCCGGCGCGGCACGCCCACCGGGCCGGCCAGCGTGGTCTGCGGCCCGGGCAGCAAGGCGCTGCTCTTCGGGCTGCTGCTGGCCATCGGCGCGGACGTCGCGGTGCCGCAGCCCAGCTGGGTCAGTTACGCCGCCCAGGCCAGCATGCTCGGGGTAGCGCCGCACTTCGTGCCGGTGCCGCCGGGCGAGGGGGGTGTCTGCGACGCCGGGGGCCTGGCGGCCACCGTGACCGCGGCGCGTGCGGCGGGCCGCCGGATCGGCGCCGTGGTGCTGACGCTGCCCGACAACCCCACCGGCAGGCTGGCCCGCCCGGCCAGCGTGCACGCCCTCTGCCAGGTGGCCGCCGAGCACGACCTGATCATCATCGCCGACGAGATCTACCGGGACCTGGTGCACGACCCCGACCAGTCCTTCGCCAGCCCGGTGCTGTTCGCGCCGGAGCGGACGGTGGTCACGACCGCGCTCAGCAAGAGCCTGGCCCTGGGCGGCTGGCGGATCGGCGTGGCCCGGCTGCCCGGCAGCCCGATCGGGCTGGCCCTGCGGGACCGGCTGGTCGGGATCGGCAGCGAAATATGGTCCGCCCCGTCGCGGCCGATCCAGCAGGCCGCGGCCCTCGCCTTCGATGAGCCGCCCGAGCTTCTCGAACGGATATCCCGCAGCCGTGCCCTGCACGCGGAGGTGGCCACCGGCGTGGCCGACCGGTTCGCGGCGGCCGGGCTGCTCGTCCGCGCGCCGCAGGCCGCGTTCTACCTCTATCCCGACTTCGCGCCCTGGCGCGAGCACCTGCGTGCCACCCGGGGCATCAGCAACGGCGCCGACCTGGCCACGCACCTGCTGCACTGCTACGGGGTGGGGGTGCTGCCCGCGAGGGCGTTCGGGGAAGAGCCGGAGGTTCTGCGGGTGCGGGTGGCCACGGCGATGCTCTACGGCGAGACCGACGCGCAGCGGGAGCGGGCGCTGCTGTCCGACGACCCGGTCACGCTGCCCTGGATCGCGGCCGCGCTGGACCGGATCGAGGACGTGCTGGCCGACCTCGCCCCGTGACGCCACGCGTCACGAGTGGCTTAGCGTCGTGAGCTGGGCGCTGTAGACGTTGACGGTGTCTCCGCCGGGAGTCCACACCCGGACCTCGAGGCGCTCGCCCTTCGGGCCGCCACCGAACTTGGCCCGGAACGGCCCCCATCCGCTGTACAGCGGCTTGCGGTAGTCCCGGGTCGCGTTGACCGGCAGCGTGACCGTTGCCGTTCCGTCCGTCAACGGAAGGCTGTCCCGGGCGAGCAGCACGTTCCCGGTGTTGTCCCACACCTCCACGTTGACCGGGCCGTCGGACGACAGCGTGACCCGGGCCTCGAACATGCCGGTCAGCCGCGCCCACTCCAGCCGGTCCGCGACGTACCCCCGCTTACCGGTGGACGTGACGTGCCAGGTTGACGAGACTCCGCTGAGAACCGCCCGTCCTGCTGCCCCGGGTGCGGTCCACGCGGGCAGCGGGGTGGCGCCGGCCGGAACAGTCAGCCGGTGCACGCCCGGTGGCGGCGTCCACCGGAACACCCACACCCCGTTCCTGTCCAGCAGCAGCCGGGCGTGCATCGGGCCCGCGAGCTGTCCCGCGAACACCATGGCGGCCGCTGGTTTCTGCGTCTCGATCCCGACCCAGGGGGTGAATATGAACCAGTCCGCCCCCTGCTGGATGGGCAGGTGCCCGTTCATCGGCCGCACGTCTCGCCGTTCGGAGAACCGGCCCACCACCCCCTGGGACGCGAAGACAGCGTCCTTTTCCGGGATCCACTTCAGGACCGCGGCCAGCGTCGCCGCCGTGGCTGAAGGCACGCGCTCCCACTGCGACACTGTCCGCGGCGCCCACACCGCTGACCATCCGATCGCCTGGGCCACCACCAGGATCGTGACCGCCAGGGCCGTCCGGCGCCATCGCCCGGCCAGCCAGGCCAGCACCGCGACGGTCCCGGCGGGCAGCAGGACGTAGATCGGCAGCGACTGGAACAGCGGCTCGGAGAACAGGAATCCCCGGAACAGGTCGTTGGACACCAAGATCACGGCCGTGATGGGCAGCAGGGGCAGGAACGCCACGCCCACCAGGCCGGACGATCCGAGATTGGCCCAGATGTCCACCCGCTTGGACCACATCTTGGCCAGAACCGCCGCGGGGTGGGTGGCCAGGCCGGTCAGGAGTTGCGTCAGGGTCAGCGACCCCGTGTACCCGGGCGCGGCCAGATAGTCATAGGCCTGCAGACCGTGCCCCGATCCCAGGTTGCCGTGGATGGCCGAGAGCCCCAGCACGGCAAAGATGCCGGCCCCGGCGACGATCGCGCCGCGCATTCGCTGCCCCCGGGCCCCGATCGCCAGGCCGAGGCCCAGGCCGAAGACGTAGGTCCCGGCGACGTCCCCGCAGGCCACCAGCAGCGGGATCCAGAGCCACGCGCGGCGCCTGCCGTGCGACAGATCCCAGGCCAGCAGGGCGATGAACAGAACGGCCAGGCATTCGGCGTGGAAGTCAAACGACACCGACCACCATGACCACGGATTGACGATCAGCAGCACCAGGCCGGCGGCAGCCAGCCAGGCTGCGTCCCGGCCGGGCCGGTACTTCTGCGCCAGCTCGCACGCCCACAGGAAGGCAATCACTTCCGCGCCGACGACGCCCGCGTCCTGCATCCACAGCAGCCCCACGCCGCCTGGCGATATCCAGTACAGGGCCGCCAGCGGCCACATGATGAACTCACCGTGGTTCTGCCAGAAAGTGAAGTTCCCGACCGTGTCGTAGGGGTTCAGGTGGCCGTGCGCAATGAGGTACCAGGCCTGCTGGTACTGGGCGAAGTCCGGAGTCAGCGCGAACCGGTGATAAAGCAGGCTGCTCCACACGCAAAAGCCCGCGAACTTAAGGGCCAGAAGCATTAAACCGATCCGCCGCACCCTCCGCATGGACGCGCCCGGCACCGAGCCTTCACTCGCGGCGCCGGACCCCTGGCCCGGAAGGGGTACCCGGCGGCTCCGCCCGGCTCTGAGAGCAGCAGACGTATGGCCCGCAGCATGGCTCATCGATGCTCAGCTCTCATTTGCGGAACCTCACCGCGAGGATCGGGGAGTAGCCGTAGGGGTAGGCGGAGCCGGACTTGACCAGGTTGGCCTCGAAGTAGACCGGGGCGTGGGGCACCACCGGGGATCTGAGCGTGATCGTGAACGTGGCGACGCCCTGGGCGTTGGTCAGCGCTGAGACAGGCGTCTGCCCGCCGTATCCGTTGTTGATGGTCGCCTCGCTGGGTATCGTGCCGGCCTGCCCGTAGATGACCTGGCCGAGCCAGACGGGCACGTTTGCGGCCCGGACCGGCTGGTCGAGCCGGTTGACGATCTCGGCGTGCACGGTGATCATCTGGCCCCGCGCGACCGGCTGGTTGATGGCCGAGGGCCGCAGCACCGTCCGCCAGACGCTGGCCACGTACGAGCCGGTGCGGCTGACCGTGGGGGGCGCGTGCGAGAAGGCCAGGATCTGGAACCCGTTGGTGATCGAGGGCATCGCGAAATAGCTCGGCGCCTGGATCGTGTACCGGGCTTCCTGGTGCGGGCCCAGGGCGAGGGGACCGTGCACCCGGCGCCAGAAGGCCGTCATCGACATGCCGTCCTCGACGGTGAACGAAGGCCGCAGGCGGTGGCCGGAGTGGTTCGTGACCGACATGGTCACCTGGTCCACGGTGGCCAGCTGGCCGGTGGTGCGCACCGACTGGATGGACATGACCAGCGGGCTGGGGCTGGTCAGCGCGGCAAAGACGGCCAGGGCGCAGGCGGCCACCGCGCCAGAGCACACCCATTTCCAGTGCCGCCAGGACGCGGAGAGCCGCGGGCGCTGGATGGTCGCCGCGGCGGCCACCGCCGCCGGGATCAGCGTGACCAGGTAGCTCCCGAAGGAACGGGTGGCGAAGAACAGCGCGATCGACGGGAGCAGGAAGGCGGCCGGCTTGAGCGCCGGGTAGGTGGTCAGGTAGCAGGCCAGCAGGGCCGCCAGGACCACGATGGCGGCGAGGTTGAAGTCCCGGAGCGACCCGCCGCCCAGCGGCAGCGACAGGCTGAGGCTGACCAGGCCCTGGCCCGCCGGGACGGTCTGGGCGGTGACCGGGGTGAGGATCCCGCTGAGCCATGCGCCGGGCGCGTTCAGCAGGTACGGCAGGTTCGGCACCAGGAACGCCACGGCGGCGATGCCCAGATACCGCAGGCCGTCGCGGAGGCCCTGAGTCCAGCCGCACAGCCGCCGTGACTCCAGCACGATGCCGGCCACCACGAACGGGACGATCAGCCAGGGGGTCTGCTTGACCGCCATGGCCAGGCCCATCAGGACCGGGCCGCGCCAGGCGGCGGGCCCGCGGGTCCAGGCGAACCGGTCCCAGCGGGCCGCCGCGCCGATCAGCAGCGGGATGAACAGGAAGTCGGTGATGCCGCCGACGGCGTACCCGGTGAACACGTCGAGGCTGACCACGATGGCCGCCAGCGGCGCCAGCTTCCTGGGCAGCACCGCGTAGAGCACTACCGCGCCGAGCGCCCAGGCCGCGACGTCGGTCCAGACCGCGGCCTGGGTGGTGATGCCCATCGCGAGCAACGGCAGGTACTGCTCGAACGCGAGCGCCGGGTAGGACAGGTTCGTGACCGCCTGGCCGTTCAGCAGGAACGTGTAGCCGTTGGGCGAGACGTGGAAGAGCGGGAACGCCGCCGCCATGGAGTGCAGGTACGGGTTGACGCCGTGCAGCGCCAGCTGGGCCGCGTACTGGTCGAAGGCGATCTCGTCGGTGCCGTAGTCGGGGGCGATGTAGATCTGGAAGTAAGACCAGATGGCCAGGGCGACGATGACGGCGGCCAGGACGGCCAGGTCGATCTGGCGCTGGCGGCGGCTGGCCAGGGTCCCCCGGGGCAGCCAGGCCGTCACCAGGGCCAGCAGCCCGGTCAGGCCCATGAGCGCGACCGGGACGGCCACCCAGGTCCCGAAGGTCAGGTAGCCGGCCAGCCGGAACGACCAGGTGACGAGGAAGACCGCCGCGAGCGTCCGGAGCGTCTGCTCGGTCCAGGCGGTGGCATCGCCGTCAGCCTCGCCGTGGCTCATCAAGCCGCCGGGCCCCACGGTGGCACCCAGGCCACGCAGGCGGGCCAGGCGGCCGGGCACGGTCGCCGAGCAGACCAGGTAGCCGGTCTGAGCCGGCGACCCGGTAACCCGTGGATCGGTGTCGTCCGGCCGGGAAACTCATCGCCTCGCGGCCTGCGCCGGGCTAGGCCGCGAAGACCTGGATGTTCCCATATCTAGCTGTCCCCACCAGTTCGTAGAGCTGGTCTCCGCCAGAGGAGACGAATATCCCGACACAGTGACTCGGCGCCGGCAGAACCTTCGTGACCGCCTCCGTCGCGATATTCACGGCGGCGATGTTGGACACCCCGTCCGCCTGCTTCAGGACGTAGAGCGTGCTGCCGTCCGGGCTGAGCGCGATCGACTGCGCCGTGTCGTCCTTGGTCGTCGCCTTGAACTTGGCGACGATCTTGCCCCCGGTGATGTCGATCTGGTCGACGAGCCCGTTGCTCTGCAGGGCGTACAGGGTGGTCTCGGGAACGTCCGGGACCACCGAGACGGCATCCGACGGCATCGGGACGCTGCCCTGGATCCGCCCGGCGCGAGAGCTCACGATGATCAAGCTGGCGGTGGTGGCCGTACCGGTCAGCACGTAGAACGTGGTGCCGTCACTGCCCACCACGACCTGGCGCGCGGGCGCGGGTAGCGGAACGGTCTTGGTCACTTTCCCGATGCTGGACAGGAGTTCCAGCGCGCCCGTCCGGGAAGTGCCCAGAGCCAGGCCGATGACGCCGGTGGACGTTTCGGCCACCGAGCGCGCCGCGTCACTCACCGACACGCTGCCGGTGAGGTGGCCGGTCGAGGAGTCCATCTCGAACAGGCCCATGCTGGATTCGCCGGCCAGCATCCATATGGAGCCGTTCGCCTGCGGCTGCGTCGCGGAGACGAGGCTTTCGGGAGCCCGCAGGATGCGCTGGGGCACCATGCTGACTGCGGCCGCGCCGTTCGCTTTCGCCGGGCGAGTGATTCCCGAGCAGGCTGCGAGGGCCAGCGCCGCCGCGGTGAGCCCGATGAGCGCTGTCGCGCGGCGTGCGGCACTCGCCATATCCGGTTTTCCTTCCAATTGACACGACATGGGGAGTCGCGGTAGCGGGCTTATCGAGGGCAAAGATGGGCGTGAACACGTCGCGGGGCCGGCATTGAACCGGCCCCGCGTGTTAGTTCAGCGGCTGATGACGGTCAGCCATTCGGGAGCCAGGACCCCGATCCCGGCCGGAGAAAGACCGGCGGGCGTGAGGAAGAGGCTGGCGAGAACCGCTTCCCGGGTTCCGTGGCTGCTGGGGCGGCGGCGTTAACCGCGCCCGGAGGGACCACGTACTGGCCGCCCCGGCGGGGCGCGAGGACCGCGAAGTCCTCGCCCGACCCGGTGAAGCTGAACTGCACCCCGATACCGGACACCGTGGCGGGGACGAACCCGAAACTCGTGCCGTTCCAGAGCACAACCCGGTCACCATGCTTGATGGCGAACCCCGTAATGTCAGGGTGAGCTGATGACCGAAGGTCCCGGTGTAGATCGTGCCGTTGACCGTGATGCCTATACCGATCCCGCAGATGGCACGGTAGCCGGGATGGCCGGCGTCGCCGATTTCCCGCACGTTGGGCGCCGTGATGGTGAGCTGGACCTGGGTGCTGAAGGTCCCGGGCGGCACCGTCAGGGTGGCCCGGCACGCACCGATATTGATGACGATGCTGGCACCGGCGGGCCCCACCGTCGTGCTGGTGACGACGGCCTGGTAACCGCCGGGAGCAACCGGCGGTGGTGGCGGCGGCCCATAGGCTAGGGCGGGGAGTTGCCCGGCATAAGCGATAGCCAGCGTGACTGGCCCCCAGAGCCACGGTAGCCAGTTTCTGCGCGAGGCTGAACCTCTTTGCGCGCGGCATGACCAGAATCTCCCACTCTCAGTCCTTTGGGAATTACTTCCGTCCCCATACTTCGGCGACTGATAGTAACACTATAGCTACTGAGAGTCAGAAGGATCGGGTCGGACTTCTAGATCCCCAGGAACACATAGTCGGCCGCTGGCCGCGGCCACGTATGGGTCAAACAGCCTCTTTGTGCGGACCACATTTTCGGGGCCACATATCCGGACGAATTCCGTCGTATTACTCTGAGCAAGTTGAGGCTGTGCGGGCCTAGTGTTCCTTGGTCGGTAGTGTTCCTTGGTAGCTAATGGAATATGTAACAGTATGGCTACACTCTGCTACTAGTCCGCGGCCGCCGACTGGCGGCCTCGGCCAGCGGCCGCAGCTGCGGGCGCTTGGGCAGTATCCCGTCGCCGGAGGAGCGGCCGCGGATGCGGCGGCTTAGCCAAGGGGCGGCATACACGCGCAGCCAGCGAGCATCCATGCGCCGCGCGGACAGCCAGTCCACCGCCGCAGCGCGGGAGGGCTGGTCCAGCGGCGGCCAGGGCTCGCGCCAGTCCTCCTCCACGGGGACGCCCATGACCTCGCAGGCCCGCAGGGCCACCCGGCGGTGACCTTCGGAGTTCATGTGCAGCCGGTCGGCACTCCACGCGCGCGGATCGCGCAGCACGCTCATCGACCACAGGTTGACCAGCTGGCACTGGTGCCGGTCGGCGATGGACCGCAGGTGCATGTTGAACGCCGCGACCTTCCCCCGGATCAGCCGCAGGACCGGGAACCGGGGATCAAAGCCGGTGAACATGAGCACCGGGCAGCCCGCCTGCTGCAGGGCCCGGATCACCTCGTCGAACGCCTCAGCCAGGGCGTCCGGGTCCGAGCCCGGGCGGAGCATGTCGTTGCCGCCTGCGGCGAGGCTGACCAGGTCCGGCCGGAACGCGATGGCCTGCGGGACCTGCTCGTCCACGACCTGGCCCAGGGTCTTCCCGCGCACAGCCAGGTTGGCGTAGCACAGGCCCGGCTGGGCGCTGGCGAGGTGCTCCGCGAAGCGGTCCGCCCAGCCCCGGTAGCCGCCGCCTATCGCGGTCGGATCGTTGAGCCCTTCGGTGAAACTGTCCCCGAGCGCAACGTAGGAGCGAATCTCCATGGTCACGTACCCTCCTACTCCTCACACCCATTGTGCGCCGTGACCCGCAACGCCCCCGTCCGTGCCCCTTCCTTACGCGGGGACCTTAGGGGCAGGGGTGGGCAGGCGCCTCACCCCGGGGTGACCAGAGGGAATGGTGCTGGCTGCCGGTGACGGCGCCGAAGCGCCGTCACCGGCAGCCACCGACCGCTTGGACTCAGCGGGGCGCGGTCGGGGTCTTCGAGGGAGCGAACATCACCCGGACCCGGCGCGACGCCGGCCGCCACGTGGTTGATGTACAGGTAGCCGCCGATCGTCAAGCCGACGGCAGCGACGAGCACGGCCAGTGCCACCAGGACGACGCGCGGGACCGGCCGCCGGAACCCGACGCAGCCACTCGGTGCTTCCACAACTGGAGCCGCCATACAGGATTAGTCGCAGCTTGACCCTACTACTCATAGCGCTTGAAGAAATTCAAGGAGTAACGTATCCCACGCCACGGGCGGTCACCAGTCCGTCAGGAGCTCGGCACGTCGCTGACATGGTCAGTGGGATTCGGGAAGCAGCGGGGCAGTGGGCCGTGATCTCGCCCGGCAAATCCGAAATGGCGGCTTCGCGGCGCCGCTCCCAGGCTGGAAGATGCCTCAGGTGCCCGGCCTGCAGTGATTGACTTACCGGTGACGATCCAGACCTGAGGCCGCGGAAGGCATGTCATGGACACGACGGCATTGGCCGGGCTGAACCAATTCGGCATATTTGATGTGGAAGCGGCGAGGCTTGACCATTTCTTCTCCGGGCTCGACGAGGCCTACTGGGAGCGGCCCTCCCGGTGCCCGGGCTGGACCGTCCGTGACGTCTTGTCCCATCTGGCCGGTGAGGAGCTGTACAACCACGCCTGCCTCAACGGCGACCTCGAGACCTTCCGGGCCACTGTGCGCGCCGCGGGCATCACCGGCGGCTACGACGAGTTCAACCAGTGGTGTGTCCGCCAGCGCCGCGGCCTTCCGGTCAGCGAGGTGCTGGCCGAATGGCGGGACGCCAACGGCGAGACCCGGCACCGGATGACCACGCTCGGCCGCGACGCACCGCTGACCACGGCGGCCGGCCCTACCCGGCCGGCCTGCAGGCCTTCCACTACTGCTCCGAATTCGCCACCCACGCGGACGACGTGGGCGCGCCGGTGGCACCAGGCGAACGGCCCGGGCGCACTGCGTGGCGGGTCAGCTTCGGCCGGTTCGCGCTGACCGAGCAGGACGCCCCAGTCAAAACCTGGATCCGCAACGACAACCTTGTCGTGCAACTGGACAGCCTCGAGACCGAACTGTCCCCGGAGGACTTCGTCGAGGCCACGGTCGGCCGGCTGCCTGATACCTACCCGATCGAGCCCGCGCTCCGGGACGCGCTGCGCTGCCTGGCCTGAGGGCTCTGGCCTCAGCTACCTGGACCGGGCCCGCCCGCGGGCGTGACTACGCTGGGGCGGCCATCTTGCGGCGGCGCCTGGTGAGCAGGTAGGCGATCCCGCCGAGCACCACCAGGCCCAGTCCTCCCAGGGTGAGCCGTATCGTCGCGCCGCTGACCGGCGGGGTAGCGGCCAGGTCGGCCCGGACGCAGACCGAGGTGGCCAGCACGAGCTTCTGCCGGTGCGGGAGCCGCATCCGGACCCACAGCGCTTCCGCGGTGAGCGTCCCGCGCGGCCCGGTGTACTGCCGGTTCAAGATGATCACCGCGAGATCGCGGACGACCACCCGGGTGTTCGGCGCCGGGTGGGCCGGCAGGGCGATCGTCCGGCCGCCGGGCCTGGTGATCTGCCCGCCGGTGATGCTGCTGGTCCCGGTCACCACGCCGGTCTTCCGGTTGAACAAGCACGACGACGAGACGGCCGCCGCGCGCAGCGAGCCGTGTCCGGGCAGGACCACGGCCAGGGCCGGGATCCTCGACGAGGCGCTGACCGCGCCCGCCGTGTCGGTGATGATCCCGGTGCGCAGGATCCCCGCGGTATCCACGTTGGGCAGGATCACCGGCGAGCCGCCGGAATAGGTGGCCTGACCGACCGTCTGGGCGCTGAAATGCCCGACCGCGTTGAGCGCGTAGGACTGGTTGACCGGCGCGCTGGCTGCCGCCGACGGCGCGGTCGCCGCCAGCAGCCCGGCCACCAGGGCCAGCGGTCCGGCCAGCCCGGCCGCGCCACGGATCATCCGATTCATCGGCCGTCCCCCGCAGGACATTTTAAGGCGCTGACCTTACTTTCACTGGACTTACTTTTAGTAGTGAAACCCTAGCCCAAAGTCATGTGCGGACGAGGTGATTAGCGTCATGAGCGCACGGGGTACTAAAGATCATCAATGGCAGGGGCTAGGAGATTCGATGACCACCGCAGTGATCGGCGCGACCGGCCGCGTCGGCAGCGAGATCGTCCGGGGCGTACTCGCGCGCGGCGATGCGGTCACCGCGCTCGTCCGCGACCCCGGCAAAGCCCGCCGCGCCTTCGGCGAACCCGGCGGGCTGCACATCCGTCCCACCCGCCTGGACGACCCGCGCGACCTTACCGAGGCATTTGACGGGGTCCGCACGTTGTTCATCGCGATGGGATCAACCGGGATCGAGGGTGTCCTGCAGCGGACCGCGATCGGCGCCGCCGCCGGGATCCCCTCGATCGAGCAGGTCACCCGCCTCTCGGTGCTCAACACCTCGGCGGACTCACTGGGGATCAACCAGCGAGCCCACTACAGCATCGACCAGTTCGCCGCCTCGACCGCGGTGCCGTACTCGACGATCCGCCCCGCGATCTTCTCCGCGTCGCTGCTCGCCGCGGCGCGCGAGGTGCGCGCCTCGCGCACCTGGACCGGCCTGGCCGGCAGCGGCCGCATGGCCTTGATCGACTATCGCGACGCGGCCGAGGCCGGGCTGCGCGTGCTCACCGACCCGGCGCTCTGGGGCGCGCACCACGACCTGACCGGACCGGTCCCCATGTCGTGGCCGGAGGCGCTCGAGCTGCTTTCGGCGGAACTCGGCGAGCCCGTCACCTTCCGGGTCGCGGCCGAGCGGCAGTTCCTCGAGCGCCTCACCGGCGCCGGGATACCGGCGGGGACGGCTGAGCTGCTGATCACGCGTGAGTGGGCGATCCTCGCCGGCGAGAACGACTACACGACCGGCACCTTCCAGCAGATCACCGGCCGTCCCCCACACCCGGTAGCCGAGTTCCTCCACGAGTACCGCGCGGAATTCGCCTGACGCGGAAGGGCGCCGGCCGTGGCCGGCGCCCCCTGCGCCGCAGTCACCCGGTAACCGGGTCACCGCAGCCATGCATCTGGTGATCAGCGTGCTACGTGATCACCCGTTCGTAGCGGGCGGTGTAGGCGGAATGGTGGGGCTGGCGCAGCGGCTGACCGCGATCGAGAGGTTCTGCCCCGGGATGGTGATGTAGATGCCGGTCACCGTGAGGCTGGCGTTGAGGCCAGTGCCCGTGACCGCCTGCTTGTTGAGCGTGATCTTCAACGACCCCAGGTTGATCACCGTGTTCGGGGCCGGGTTGCGGATCAGCGGGATGGGCGGGAAGAACGGCACGGTCGGGCGCCACGATCGAGCCGGCCTGGATGGTCGCATCGCCGAACGCGGGGCCGCCGAAGAGGCTGCGCCGGCAGGTGGACGAGACCATGGACGCGTTGAGCTGCTCGACCTGCGAGAGCCCGTACACCTTCACCGCGCCGACCTGGGAGTAGGCCTGAAACTGCTTGGCCCGGTCCAGGATCCCGCCCGTGGTGAGGAAGCCGGGGTACACGACGGGCCGCGGCCACCTGAGGGGTGTTGCAGACGTCCGCATAGGCGACCGGGTGGATGGTGACACCGAAGCCGAAGGCCGAGAGCCCGTAAGCGTTAGGTGGGCGACGGGGCAGCACCGGCGGGCGCGGCGGCGAACGCCAATGCGCCGCCGATCACCCCCAGCGATCCAGCAACCTTGACGGCGCTACTGAGAATTCGGTTCACAAATGTCCCCATCCTGGTGGTCCAGCGGTCAGCGGTGCCGCATGATCACCCAACGTCGCCGCTGCCGCAGCGGCTGACCGCGATCGAGAGGTTCTGCCCGGGGATGCTGATGTAGATGCCGGTCACCGTGAGGCGGCTGCCCGTGACCGTCTGCTTGTTGAGCGTGACCGTCAACGGCCCCAGGTTGATCACCGTGTTGGGGGCCGGGTTACGGATCAGCGGGATGGGCGGGAAGAACGGCACGGACGGCGCCACGATCGAGCCGCCCTGGATGGTCGCATCGCCGAACGCGGGGCCGCCGAAGAAGCCGAGCCGGCAGGTGGACGAGACCATGGACGCGTTGAGCTGGTCGACCTGCGAGAACCCTTGCACCTTCACCGCGCCGACCTGGGAGTAGGCCTGCAGCGGCTTGGCCCGGTCCAGGATCCCGCCCGTGGTGACGAAGCCGGGGTACACGACGGGCCCAGCCACCTGGGGGGTGTTGAAGACGTCCGCATAGGCGACCGGGTGGATATGTCGATGAAGCCGAAGGCCGAGATCCCGTAAGCGTTGGTGGGCGACGGGGCAGCACCGGCAGGTGCGGCGGCGGCCGCCGCCGCACCGCCGATCAACGCCAGCGATCCGGCAACCTTGACGGCGCTACTGAGAATTCGGTTCACAGGTGTCCCCTTCATTGGTGATGTGACTGCGTTGTCCGATTGCTGGGGAGCGAGTGCGGCAGCCGTCCCGGCGCTGGCGTGTTCCTGCGGGTCTGAGTCCGTGCGCAGCGGGCTTGCCCCCGCGGCCGTCACGAGCCCGCCTAGATCACTCATAGTAATCAAGTTGGAGCATACAGTTACGGTCTGCGAGTCAGCAAGCCCCCCTCCAGCAGTCATCAGCCGTCACAATTTCCCAGGTCATAGCGGGACCGGCAGACTACTGCCATGACCGCTCCCGCGAGCTACTCCGAGCCGCCCGCCCCGGTGTTCCTCTTCGACCTGGACGGCACCCTCATCGACAGCGTGTACCAGCACGTCATCGCCTGGCACGCGGCGCTGTCCCGGCTGGACATCGACCTGTCGGTGTGGCGGATCCACC
Organism: uncultured Actinomycetes bacterium; assembly: GCA_963844695.1. Lineage (GTDB taxonomy): Bacteria > Actinomycetota > Actinomycetes > Streptosporangiales > Streptosporangiaceae > RYN-230. The sequence goes on along the minus strand of CAWJPL010000002.1, from coordinate 7,231 downwards.
GGCGGATCGGGATGAGCGGCGGGCTGTTCGTGTCCGCCCTGGTCCGGGAGACCGGCGTGACCCTGTCCGAGGCGGACGTCGCCATGCTGCAGCAGGCCCACAGGGAGGGATACCTGGCCCAGGCCGGCTCCGTCCGGGCGCTGCCGGGAGCGTCAGAGTTGCTGGCCGCGCTGACCGCGCACGGGGTGCGCTGGGCCATCGCCACCAGCAGCTACCGGGCCACCTCGGGCCACGCGCTGAGCCTGCTCGGGCTGCCCGAGGACACCCCGATGATCACCCGTGACCTGGTCCGGCACGCCAAGCCGGACCCGGACCTGTTCCTGGCCGCGGCCGCCCTGCTCGACGTGGAGCCCCGGCATGCCTACGTGGTCGGCGACAGCGTCTGGGACCTGCTGGCCGCCCGCCGGGCCGGCGCGATCGGCATTGGCCTGATGTCCGGCGGTTACGGCCGTGAGGAACTCGAGCGCGCGGGCGCGTACCGGGTCTACGCCGACCCTGCCGACCTGCTGGCCCGGGCCGACGAACTAGGCGTCCGCGACCTGACTTGACGTGGAATCGAGCGCGCGCCCGGTCTGATCGGCCAGGGTGACGGCGACCAGCCGGGCCTGCAAGGACGGCTTCGCTCCCGGCTGGGCCCGCATCATGAACCGGCCGTAGTACTGGCCGTTGGCGAACACCCGCAACTCGATCTCGGCCGCAGGCAGGCCGAACTGCTCCACGTCCCAGCGAGTATGACCTATGACCACGGTGCCGTCGGGCTCCAGGCGAGGCGGGTGACCGAGCAGCGTGCCGTACTCGAAACGGCAGTCCTCCAGGTCCAGCACGCTGATGAGCTGCTCCTTCACGGTGTCCACCACGGTCTCGGCGGCCCCGGCCGACTTGGCTATCGAGGCGGCCTCGTGGATCTGGGCGAGATAGCCGGCGTCGGTGATCGTGACGACCCGGAGCTGCCGGGCCCGGGCCGCCAGCTGCGACACCGCCAGTCCGACCGCCAGCAGGAGCACCGCGGTGGTGATGTCGGCCGAGCCGTGGATGGTGAACCGCTCGTAGGGCCGGGTGAAGAAGAAATCGAACCAGGCAAACGCCGACACCGCCGCCAGGGCCCCGGCGGCGCGGCTGCCGAGCACGGCCACGGCCACCACCGCCACCACGAGGAGCAGGGCCACGTTCGTGTTCGACCAGCTGGCGCGCCAGGGCAGCAGGATGGCCGCCACCGCCAGCGGCACCAGCAGGCCGGCCAGCACGGCGGTGCGGTCCCGGGACAGATAGTGGGTCACTTGGGCACCTCCCGATTCGGCAGACTGCGATGCTGCGCCGACCAGGCTTCCCCGCTCACCCTCCAGTCGAGCCTAAGCACGGAGGGCCGCGCTGCCAAGGTCACCGCAGGCCAGACCGCGTATGGGTTCCGTTAGGATCCGCCCGCCGCTGGATGCGGCCCGCGGCCAGCCCGGCGGCCATGGTTCCCGCGGGCCGGCCGCCGCACTCCGCGATGCGCCGCCACTGGTGAGGGCGGGCGGCGCATGGGTTCTGTTAGGAACCGCATGGGCCCCGCATGGGTCCCGTTTAGACCGGACTTTTCCCCGTTTCCTGAGGCTTCACTGAATCCGTCGGCGACCGCGCAAGGTCCTGACCGCCACCTGAAAAGCGCCGCACAGGCCGCCCGCCACCCGCCTCCCCCGAGCGGGTGGCGGGCCCAGGGGGCGCACACCAGCAGGAAGCCTTGGAGGGCCCCGTGCTCGACCTCGTCTATATCGGGCTGATCATCGTGGTTTTCGCCGCGCTTTTCCTCCTCGTCAAGGGGGTCGAGCGCTTTGAGCGCTGAGAACCTGATCGGCCTGATCGCCGGCGTCATCGTCACCATCTACTTGTTCGTAGCCCTCGTGCTGCCTGAGAGGTTCTGATGAACAGCTCCCTTGCGGGCTGGCTGCAGGTTGCCCTGCTGGTGGCCGCGCTGGCCGTGTGCTATGTGCCGCTCGGCAACTGGATCGCCAAGATCTTCACCTCGTCCCACCACTGGAAGGTGGAGCGGGGTGTCTACAAGGTCATCGGGATCAACCCCGAGGCCGACCAGAAGTGGAGCGCGTACCTGCGCAGCATGCTGGCCTTTTCCGGGGTCAGCGTGCTGTTCCTGTACGGCCTGCAGCGGCTGCAGCACTACCTGCTGCAGTGGGTCGGACCGCACATGGCCCCCGTGCCGCCGGCCACCGCCTTCAACACCGCCGTCTCGTTCGTGACCAACACGAACTGGCAGAACTACTCCGGCGAGTCCACCATGACCTACCTGGTCCAGATGGGCGGGCTCGCGGTGCAGAACTTCATGTCGGCCGCCGTCGGCATCGTGGTCGCCATCGCGCTGATCCGCGGGTTCACCCGGTCCCGGACCGACAAGCTGGGCAACTTCTGGGTGGACGTGACCCGCTGCGTGTTCCGGCTGCTGCTCCCCCTGTCCGTCATCGGCGCGATCGTGTTCATGGCGGGTGGCGCGATCGACAACTTCGCCAACTACCACACGCTGACCACGCTGTCCGGCGGCCACCAGACCATGGTCGGCGGCCCGGTGGCGTCGCAGGAAGTCATCAAGGACATGGGGAACAACGGAGGCGGCTTCTTCAACGCCAACTCCGCGCACCCCTTCGAGAACCCGAACCCGTTCACGAACTGGTTCACGATCTTCATCCTGCTGCTCATCCCGTTCGCCACGCCGCGCGCGTTCGGCAAGATGGTCGGCGACAACCGGCAGGGCTACGCGCTGGTCGCGGTCATGGCGATCATCTGGATCGTCGCCGTCGGCGGCATCAGCTTCTTCGAGATGCAGGGGGCCGGGACGGCCACGCAGCTCGCGCACGGCGCCGCGGAAGGCACCGAAACCCGGTTCGGGACCCCAGGTTGCTCGCTGTTCGCGGCCTCGACCACGGTGACGTCCACCGGGGCGGTGAACTGCTTCCATGATTCGCTGACCCCGTTCGGCGGCGGTATCGCGCTGTTCGACATCGCGCTGGGCGAGATCGCGCCCGGCGGCGTCGGGGCGGGAATGTACGGGATCCTGGTCCTGGCTATCGTCACGGTGTTCGTCGCCGGCCTGATGGTCGGCCGGACGCCGGAGTACATCGGCAAGAAGATCCGGCCGGTCGAGATGAAGTACGCCGCCTTGTACTTCCTGACCCTTCCCGTCCTGGTGCTGGGCGCGTCCGGGCTGTCGATCGGATTGCGCATCGGGCAGAGCGCGATCTTCAATCCGGGCCCGCACGGGCTGACCGAGATCGTCTATGCGTTCGCCTCGATGGCCAATAACAACGGCTCGGCGTTCGCGGGCCTGGGGACCGGCGTGGGCTGGTGGTACCAGGCGGTGGGCGGCGTCGTGATGCTGCTCGGCCGGTTCGCGCCCGAGATCTTCGCCCTCGGCCTAGCCGGCTCGCTAGCCAGACAGAGCCCCGTGCCTGCGAGCGCGGGAACGCTGGACACCAGGACGCCGCTCTTCGTGGGCATGCTCGTCGCCGTCATCCTCATCCTGGTCGGACTGACTTATTTCCCCGCCCTCGCGCTGGGCCCGTTCGCAGAAGGACTGCACTGATGTCTGTGACCACTACATCCGGGGCTCCGGCCAGCCCGGACACAAAGCCCGGGCCCCCGGCGACCGCCGGATCGGCGGCGGCCTGCTCGACCCGAAGATACTGCTCAAGTCAACGCCGGACGCGTTCAAGAAGCTCGATCCGAGGGTCCAGCTGAAGAACCCGGTCATGTTCGTCGTCGAGGTCGGCGCCGTGCTGACCACCGGCACGGCCATCGCCCACTCGTCGGTCTTCAACTGGACGATCGTCGTGTGGCTGTGGCTCACGGTGGTCTTCGCCAACCTGGCCGAGGCCGTGGCCGAAGGCCGGGGCAAGGCCCAGGCCGAGACGCTGCGCCGGACCAAGCGGGAGACCGTGGCCCGGCGGCTGGTCGGCTGGCAGCCCGGCCAGAAGGAGGTCCGCGAGGAAGAGGTGCCCGGCGCCCAGCTCACTCTCGGCGACTTCGTCGTCGTCCAGGCGGGCGAGACCATCCCCGGTGACGGCGACGTCGTCGAGGGTGTCGCCTCGGTGGACGAGTCGGCCATCACCGGCGAGTCCGCCCCGGTCATCCGCGAGTCCGGCGGTGACCGGTCCGCGGTCACCGGCGGCACCAAGGTGCTGTCCGACCGGATCGTCGTGAAGATCACCTCCAAACCCGGAGAGACCTTCATCGACCGGATGATCGCCCTCGTCGAGGGCGCGAAGCGGCAGAAGACCCCCAACGAGCTGGCGCTGAACATCCTGCTCGCCTCGCTGACCGTCATCTTCATGCTCGCGGTGATCACGCTGCAGCCGATGGCGTTCTACTCCAAGGCGCCGCAGAGCCTGGTCGTCCTGGTGGCGCTGCTGGTCGCGCTGATCCCGACCACGATCGGCGCGCTGCTGTCCGCGATCGGCATCGCCGGCATGGACCGGCTGGTCCAGCGGAACGTGCTGGCCCTGTCCGGCCGCGCCGTCGAGGCCGCCGGCGACGTCAACACGCTGCTGCTGGACAAGACCGGCACGATCACCATCGGCAACCGGCAGGCCAGCGAGTTCATCCCGGTCGGCGGCGTGACCGCCGCGGAACTGGCCGACGCCGCGCAGCTGTCCAGCATGGCCGACTACACGCCCGAGGGCCGCTCGATCGTGGTGCTGGCCAAGAACCAGTACGGCCTGCGCGAGCGGGAGGAAGGCGAGTTCGACGGCGCAGAGTTCGTCGAATTCACCGCCCAGACCCGGATGAGCGGCGTGGACCTGGCCGACGGCCGCGAGATCCGCAAGGGCGCCGCCGCCTCGGTCGCGCAGTGGATCCGGGACGGCGGCGGAACTCCCCCGCCGGAACTCGGCGAGACCGTGGACGGCATCTCCTCGGCCGGCGGGACCCCGCTGGTCGTGGCCGAACGGGTCAACGGCGCGGCGCGCGCGCTCGGGGTGATCAACCTCAAGGACATCGTCAAGGAGGGCATCGCCGAGCGGTTCGCCGAGATGCGCACGATGGGCATCCGGACCGTCATGATCACCGGGGACAACCCGCTGACCGCCAAGGCCATCGCGGACGAGTCCGGTGTGGACGACTTCCTCGCCGAGGCCACGCCGGAAGACAAGATGGCGCTGATCAAGAAGGAGCAGGAAGGCGGCAAGCTGGTCGCGATGACCGGGGACGGCACCAACGACGCCCCCGCGCTCGCCCAGGCCGACGTCGGCGTGGCCATGAACACCGGGACCTCCGCGGCCAAGGAGGCCGGGAACATGGTGGACCTGGACTCCAACCCGACCAAGCTCATCGAGATCGTGGAGATCGGCAAGCAGTTGCTGATCACCCGGGGCGCGCTGACCACCTTCTCCATCACCAACGACGTGGCCAAGTACTTCGCGATCATCCCGGCCATGTTCGCCAGCGTGATTCCCGGCCTGGGTGAGCTCAACATCCTGCACCTGCACAGCCCGGACTCGGCGATCACCTCGGCGATCATCTTCAACGCGCTGATCATCGTCGCGCTGATCCCGCTGGCCCTGCGCGGTGTCCGGTACCGGCCCTCCTCGGCGTCGGCCATGCTCCGCAGGAACCTGTGGATCTACGGCGTCGGCGGCCTCATCATCCCGTTCATCGGGATCAAGCTCATCGACATCATCATCACGTACATCCCAGGATTCGGTGGTTGACCGAAATGAATCGTCTTCCGAGCCTCGTCCGGCAGCACCTCGCTGCCTTCCGCGGCCTGCTCTTCTTCACCGTGCTCACCGGGATCCTCTACCCGCTGGTCATGTTCGGCGTAGCCCAGGTGGCCTTCCACAACCAGGCCAACGGCTCACTGGTCAGCTATAAGGGCCATGTGGTCGGCTCCAGCCTGCTGTGCCAGGAGTTCGTGAAAGCCAAGGGCGACCCGCTGCCGCAGTACTTCCAGCCGCGGCCGTCCGACGCGGTCAACGCGGAGGTCAAGACCGACTACGGCTGCGACCCCGGCTTCTCCGCCGCGTCCAACCTGGGCCCGAACAACTCCACGCAGGTTCAGCTGGTCAAGCAACGGCAGAAGGCCTACGCGGCGCTCAACCATGTGAAGATCTCGCAGATCCCACCAGACGCGGTGACTGCCTCCGGGTCGGGCCTGGACCCGGACATCTCCCCGCAGAACGCTTACCTGCAGGTGAACCGGGTGGCCGCCGCGCGGCACGCGAGCCCGACGGCGGTGCGGGCCCTGGTCAGCAAGTTCGTCCAAGGCCGCAACCTCGGCTTCCTGGGCGAGCCCCGGGTGGACGTGCTGCCCCTGAACATCGCCCTTGACCAGCAGTTCCCGCTGTCCGGCGGACAGTAACGGCCCGGCAGCAGAAAAGGAGACGGCACATGGCGGCGGGCGCGGCAGCACCGGATCAGGACCCGGGCGCGGCCGTGCCCGCCGCGCCGTCCGCACCCCAGACAGCCGGGGCGCCGCCCCAGCTCCCGGCCCCGGCGGACACGGCTGGCGGCCCCGCTACCCCGCAGGTCATCCTCGTGGTCGAGGACGAGCCGGCCCTGCTGCGTGCGCTGCGGATCAACCTCCGGGCCCGCGGCTACGATCCCGTGACCGTGCAGGCCTGCCGTCCGGCTCTGGAACAAGCTACGCAACGAAAACCAGACGTCGTGATCCTTGACCTCGGTCTCCCCGACATCGATGGCATGGACCTGATCCGGGAGCTGCGGCTGGTGACCTCCGCGCCGGTCATCGTGCTGTCCGGCCGGACCGGGCCGGGTGACAAGATCGGTGCCCTGGACGCGGGCGCGGACGACTACGTGACCAAGCCCTTCTCCATGGAGGAACTGCTGGCCCGGCTGCGGGCCGCGCTACGCCGGGACGGCCCGGCGCCGCCTGAGCGGCCGGTGGTTATCGGCCGCTCCACCGTTGACCTGGCCGCGCACCTGGCCACCCGGGACGGCCAGCAGGTCCGGCTCACGCCGACCGAGTGGCGGCTGCTGGAGATCCTGGTCCGCCACCCGGGCCAACTGGTCGGCGGCCGCCGGATGCTCACCGAGGTGTGGGGACCGGCCTACCAGCAGAGCACCCACTACCTGCGCTTCCACATGGCCGGCCTCCGGCGGAAGCTGGAGGACGACCCGGCCGGCCCCGTCACCTGCTGACCGAACCCGGCATGGGCTACCGGTTCCAGCCCTGACGACGGCACGTCGCCGAGGCGGGCACACTGTAACCAGGGTTTCGTTAGAGGGA
>CAWJPL010000001.1:0-113038 GCA_963844695.1 uncultured Actinomycetes bacterium | reverse complement strand
TCCCGTCTACCACGGTGGCCAGCACCCGGATCCCGGTGATCTGGGCGGGATCGCCCGCCAGCGGGTTGGCGTCCAGGACGGCGAAGTCGGCGAGCTTGCCCGGCTGAAGCGAGCCGATCTCGTCCTCCCGGTGCATCGCGGTGGCCGCCTGCGTGGTGTAGAGGGCGAGCGCCTCCCGGGCGGTGAGCTGCTCGCCCGGGCCCAGCAGCTGGCCGCTGCCGGTGCGGCGGGTCACGGCGTCCCGGATGCCGAGCAGGGGCGCGGCGCTGATCACCGGGGCGTCGGAGGATCCGGCGACGGTCAGGCCCGCCCGCTGCCAGGACCCGAACGCGTAGAGCTGGTCCGCCTGCCCGGGGAACGCCGCCGCGAACCCGTCCCCCAGGGTGGAGAGGAAGCCCGGCTGGCTGACGATCACGATGCCGAGTTCCGCGGCGCGGGCCGTGAGCGGCGGGTACATGGCCCCGGCGTGCTCGATCCGGTGCCGCCGCGGGTTGCGTCCCGGGCCCGAGGCACCCAGCACGGCGGCGTAGGCGTCCAGGACGGTCTCGATGGCCCGGTCGCCCTGGGCGTGCACGGCGACCTGGAATCCGCGGGCGTCGAACTCGCGGACCATCGCGGTCAGCTCGTCCCGGCTGAAGAACAGGATCCCAGAGCCGTGCGGCGGGACCGGGTAGCTGCCGTGGATGGCCGCGGTGCGGCTGCTCATCCCGCCGTCGGCCCAGATCTTGACCGCCTCGGTGGCCAGCCGGCCGGAGTGCCGGCCCTGCAGGCCGTTCGCCAGGAGCCAGTCAACGTGGTCGTGCACGACCAGGCCGTAGACCCGCTGGTGCAGCGCGCCAGCCTGGTCCGCCTCGGCGAACGCGGCGAACGTGTCGCGGCGCACGTCAGCGTCGCAGGCCGCGGTGACCCCGAGCGCCGCGAGGCGCTGCCCGGCCCGCTGCATCAGGCGGGCGCGCTCGGCGCCGCCCATCCGGGTGATGTCGTCCCGCACGTTCTGCTCGAACAGCGCGAACATCGGCCCCTCGAACACCACGCCGTTGAGGCGGCCCTCGCCGTCGCGGCCGAAGGCGCCGCCCGGGGGATCCGGCTGCCGGTCCTGCAACCCGGCCGTCCGCAGCGCCGCGCTGTTGAGCACGCAGGCGTGCAGCGACGTGTGGTACAGCACGGCCGGGCGGTCCGGCACGGCCTGGTCCAGGTCGTCGCGGGTGGGATGCCGGCCCTCGCGGAGCCGGTACTCCACGTACCCGCTCCCGGTGACCCACGAGCCTGCCGGGGTGCGGGCGACGGCCTCGCGCAGCCGGGCCTGGATCGCCGGGATGTCCGGCGCGGACGGCTGGCTGCAGTCGGCGCCGGCCGCCAGGTAGCCGATGTCGGCCACGTGGCAGTGCGCGTCGATCAGCCCGGGGACGACGGTGGCCCCGTCCAGCCGGGCCGCCCGCGCGCCTGGGCCGGCCGCCGCGCGGATCTCCCCAGGGTCGCCGACGGCCGCGATCCGCCCGTCCCGGACCAGCATGGCCCGGGCCGTCTCGCCGCCGGGCCCCATCGTGACGACGACCGCATCCTCGATGACCAGTTCCACCCGTGGAACCCTACGTCGTGCCCAGCTGGGCCGGGAGAGCCGGGCGCCGCGCGCGGGCTAGCGGGAGGTGGCGAACTCGCCGGCCCGGACGGAGGGGGGCTCGTCCTCGCCGACGATGAGGTGGCTGTGGCTGAGCGCCGAGACGCCACCGACGATCAGGGCCAGGGCCAGGGCCTGAACGGCCAGGTCCAGCACACCGGTCTGGATGTGCTCAGCGAACAGGAACACCCCGAGCAGGCTGGCCGACAGCGGGTCGAGGATGGTGAACCCGGGCTGGGACGCGGCGAGCGGGCCGGCCGCCAGCGCATGCGAGGCCAGCAGCAGGGTCGCCGCTCCCGCCCCGATCAGGACGTACAGCGACCAGTTGGTCACGATGGCCTCGATGCCGTCGCCCAGGTGCGAGCTGAGCTCCTTGATCACCGCGGCGACGAAGCCCCAGGCCACGCCGGTGGCCGCGCCGAGCACGGCGGCGCGGCGGGAGGGGGCGGCGCCGGGACGGCGGCCCAGCCCGAACGCGATGGCCAGGGCGCCGAGCACCACGCCGAGCGACGTCAGGCCGGCCAGCCACCACAAGTAGCCGGGCGCGTGCAGCCGTCCCCCCGACGGGGACGCCGCCAGCAGGAACAGGCCCAGCCCGGAGCACATGGCGATCGCGGCCAGCCAGTCACGCCGCTTCACCCCGCGCGAGCCGATCACCGCCATGTAGCCGAACACGAAGATCAGCTCCAACGCCAGGATGGGCTGGACCAGGGCCAGTGCGCCGAAGTGCAGGGCGCTGATCTGCAGGATGAAGCCGACGATCATGCTGGCCAGGCCGAGTACCCAGATCGGCTGGCGGACCAGCCGGAAGAGCAGGTAGATGTCGAATCCCGAGGACCCGGCGTTCTTCGCGCCGAGGCGCTGGCAGACCGAGGAGGTGGCGGTGCAGAAGCTGGCCCCGAGGGCCAGCAGGATCGCCGCTTCCACGAATTCTCACCCCCTGCCCGGCTCGTTGACGGCTTACCCGGAGCTTCCTCCGTTACGTACAACCGGCTGATCCGCCGAATCTTCCCGTCTGGCGGCCCGAATTGTGCGCTCGCCAGCCGGTACCAGCCCGGCCGGGGGACAGCCAGCGCCACGGCGTGCTGACATTACCGAGTAAGAGGGAGTTCTTGACCAGCGGCGCGCGGATCACGCCGCTGGTCAGCCCGGGTCAATGAGATCAGAGGGAGCGCCCGGAGGTGACTAGTTCAGCGGCAACTGGTCCGGGACCTCCTGCATCCGGGTCCGGCGGCCCATCCACCAGAAGGCCGTCCCGATGACGATGAAGGCCAGGACCGGGAGGAGTTCGGTCCACAGGTAGGAGAACCGCTCGGCGTAGGTCCAGCCCGAGGGGATGAAGTCACTGCCGAACCAGGAACTGCCCAGACCGGGGGCGATGAGCTGGATGCTGGCCACGGCCACCAGGAGCATCAGGATCACGGTCAGCGGCCGGTACCAGGGCATCCTGAACGGCCGGGGCGTGGCCGGGTGGCTGCGCCGCAGCTTCCACAGCGCGGGGTAGATGAGCAGGTAGCTGATCAGCGTGGTGGAGATGGTCACGCCGAGCACCGCGTCGAAGTACTTCGCGGCGTTGCCGCTGGTGATCTGGTGGGCGAGCACGACCACGATGGTGGCCACGATCCCGCTGAGCACGTTGACCCGGACCGGGGTGCCGTACTTCGCGTTGATCACCCCGAGCGCGCGCGGGCCGGCCCCGTCGTAGCAGGACACGGCCAGGGCCCGGTCCGAGCCCATGATCCAGGTCACGCCCGAGGTCACCAGGCACAGCAGGAACAGGATCGCGCAGGCGTCCCCGAGCACCAGCCCGGCCCCGGTCAGCGTGGCGCTCCCGCTCGCGGTGACGTGCCCGCCGTAGACGGTGAAGACGTCCTGGATGGCGCTGACGAACCCGCTGAAGTTGGTGATGGCGCTGGTCGGCAGGACGATCAGGATGCCGATCACGGGCAGGGCGTACAGCACCACGCTGGCCACCGTGGAGCGGGCGATCCCGAACGGCACGTCGCGCTGCGGGTTTTTCATCTCCTCGCCGGCGCTGCTGGGCAGCTCGAACCCGACGAAGTTGAACAGCAGCACGCCGACGAGCAGGACGAATCCGCTCTGGGACGGCTTGTAGCCGCTGGCGCCCAGGCCGTGCGCGCCGTGCTGGAAGGCGAAGATGACGACCGAGATCGTGAAGAGCCCGAGGAGCAGGAACCGGGCGAAGGCCCCGGCGGTCGGCAGCCATTTGGCCTTGCTGAACGACATGATGGCGGCCAGGATCGACAGCCAGACGAACGCGAGGGCGATGATGAACCACACCGGCGTGGACACGTTGGCGCCGTGGTTGAAGAACACCTGGACGGCGGCGATGCAGCTGATCGTGAGCGAACCGCCGATCCACACCGGGTTGGTGATCCAGTACAGGAAGTTGTTCACCGCCCCGGCCAGGTGCCCGAAGGCCAGCCTGGTCCAGTAGTACGGCCCGCCCTCCTGCGGGAAGGCCGAGCCCAGCTCGGCGAACAGCAGCGCCTGCGGCACGAAGAACACCACCGCGAAGATCATCATCCAGGTGAACGCCTGGCCGCCGCCCTGCGCCACGTTGGCGATGGTGTCTACCCCGACGATGGTGCAGATCAGGAAGAACAGGATGTCGAAGCGGCCGAAGTTCCGCCGCAGCTTCTGCCGCTCGACGGTAGCCGCAACGGTCGTCGTGTCCAGGGTGTCAGTCATCCGCAGGGCTCCTGGGGGTCAGCAGGGGGAGAACAGGGGGATAAGCGGGCACAGCCTGGCCGCAGCATCACAACCAGCCATTTCAGCCGTGTTTCCTATTGGTGACGCGCGAGGACCGGCTGTCAACGCCCGCGGCGAACTTGTTATAGCCGCCGGCGGACGGGCACGTAAGCGCCCGCTGCGGAGGCGATCGCTGAAGGGTGGTTGGCTGGAACCATGACCGTGGACCGGATGCTGCCGACCCGTGAGGCCGCTGATCTGCTTGACCTGACCCGCCAGCTGGCCGAGCGGGAGCTCGCGCCGCGCGTGGTGGAGGCGGAGGCGACCGAGACCTTCCCGGCCGGCGTGTTCAAGACCATCGGCGCGGCGGGCCTGCTCAGCTTGCCCTATCCGGAGTCGCTGGGCGGCGGCGGCCAGCCGTACGAGGTCTACCTGCAGGTGCTGGAGGAACTCGCGATGCGCTGGGCCGCGGTCGCGGTCGCGGTGAGCGTGCACGGACTGTCGTGCTTCCCGCTGGCCACCTTCGGCACGCCAGAGCAGCAGGAGCGATGGCTGCCCGATCTGCTCGGCGGCGGCATGCTCGGCGCGTACAGCCTGTCGGAGCCGAACGCGGGCTCGGACGCCGCGGCGCTGGCCTGCAAGGCGGAGCGGGACGGCGACGAGTACGTCATCACCGGGACCAAGGCCTGGATCACCAGCGCCGGGAAGGCCGATTCGTACACGCTGTTCGCCCGTACCGCCCCGGGCAGCCAGGGGGTCTCCTGCTTCCTGGTGCCGGGCGCCCTGCCCGGCCTGTCGTTCGGCGAGCCGGAGAAGAAGATGGGGCTGCGCGGGGTACCGACGGCGAGCGCCCACTACGACGGGGCGCGGCTGCCCGCGGACCGCCGGATCGGGGCCGAGGGGCAGGGGCTGCGGATCGCCTTCAGCGCGCTGGACTCCGGGCGGCTCGGCATCGCGGCCATCGCGGTGGGGCTGGCCCAGTCCGCCCTGGACTGCGCGGTCGGCTACGCCCGGGAGCGGCAGACCTTCGGCCGGCGGATCATCGAGCACGAGGGCCTGGCGTTCCTGCTCGCGGACATGGCCGCCGCGGTCCACGCGGCCCGGGCGACCTATCTGGACGCGGCCCGCCGCCGGGACGCCGGGCGCCCCTACAGCGAGCAGGCCAGCGTGGCCAAGCTGGTCGCGACCGACGCGGCCATGAAGGTGACCACCGACGCCGTCCAGGTCCTCGGCGGCTACGGCTACAGCCAGGAGTTCCCGGTCGAGCGCTACCTGCGCGAAGCCAAGGTCATGCAGATCTTCGAGGGCACGAACCAGATCCAGCGCCTCGTTATCAGCCGCCACCTGGCCTCATGAGGCGAGCTGGCGTGCTCGGCTGGGCGCCGTAATCAGGCGTCCCAGTCGGCCAGCACCGCCGCAGTGTCGCCGCCGGGTAGCGGGGGAGCGGACGGCGTGCCCGCGGGGGTCCGGGAGAAGCGCGGGGCCGGCGCGGCCTGCGGTATCCCGTCCAGCGTGATCACCGACTCCCGGGCGGTGGTGTGCGGCGCGCGGGCCGCCTCGCCGAACGACAGGACCGGGGTGACGCACGCGTCGGTGCCCGCGAAGGTCTCCGACCACTCGTCGCGGCTGCGGCTGGCGATCACCTCGGTGAAGCGGGCCCGCAGCCGGGGCCAGCCGGAGCGGTCCATCTGCTCCGGCAGGTCCTCACCAGCGATCCCCAGCCCGGCCAGGAACTGCGCGTAGAACTGCGGTTCCAGCGCGCCCACCGCGATCCACCGGCCGTCCGCGCAGGTGTAGGTGTCGTAGAACGGTGCGCCGCCGTCGAGCAGGTTGGCCGCCCGGTCGTCGGTCCAGGCGCCCACCCCGAGGAGGGCCCACACCACCTGGAGCAGCACGTTGGCCCCGTCCACCATGGCCGCGTCGACTACCTGCCCGGCGCCGGACCGCTGCCGCTCCCAGAGGGCGGCGAGCACCCCGGTGACCAGGAACATGGAGCCGCCACCGTAGTCGCCGACCAGGTTGAGCGGCACGGCAGGCCGGTCCCCGGCCCCGATCGCGTGCAGCGCCCCGGTGAGCGAGATGTAGTTGATGTCGTGCCCGGCCTGGGTGGCCATCGGCCCGTCCTGGCCCCAGCCGGTCATCCGGCCGTAGACCAGCGCCGGGTTCACCGCGTGGCACTGCCGGGGGCCGACGCCCAGCCGTTCGGCCACGCCGGGCCGGAGCCCTTCCAGGAGCACGTCTGCCTTGGCTACCAGGCGCAGCACCAGCTCGCGGCCGGCGTCGGACTTCAGGTCGGCGGCCGCCGACCGGCGGCTGCGCAGCGTGTAGTCGGGGCGGCCCTGCGCCGGGTCGAACCCGGGGCTGGGCCGCTCCACCCGGACCACGTCGGCGCCCAGGTCGCCGAGCAGCATCGCCGCGTGCGGCACCGGGCCGATCCCGGCCAGTTCGACTACCCGCAGGCCCGTGAGCGGACCGGACATGCTCAGCCTCCTTCAGCCAGAATCACCCGCGCCATCCCGGGGCAGTATGGCATTCCGGGATCACCCGGCCTGGTCTCGAGGCTGGTCGGGCCGGTACGAGAGCAGGCGGAAGCGGCCCCGGATGCCGCTAGGATTTGGGCAAGATGTCCGGGCATACGCCGACGGGCAGCGGTCCGGGCCGACAGCCCGTAGGAGGCAAGGCTGCGCACACGTGCCTCGCTCTGGCCACGGCTGTTCATGGCCGGGCTCAGCGTCCTCATGGTCCTGGCCGGGCTCAGTTGCTCGTCAGCGGCCGGACAGCAGAACGACGCGACCCAGGGGAACCAGGGGGGCGGGGCGCCAGCCTGGAAGCAGGTCTGGACCGATACCTTCAACGGCCCGGCCAACACCGGAGTCAACCCCCAGAACTGGGCGTACAGCGCCACTCGCGGCACGTTCGGCACCAACGAGGTGGAGACGACGACCACGTTGACCAGGAACGTCCATCTCGACGGGCATGGCAACCTGAACATCACCGCTCTGGGCCACGGCGCCGCGACCAACCCGGGCAACGCCTGGACCTCAGGACGGATACAGACCAAGAACAGCGGCTACGCAGCGCCCGCCGGCGGCGAGATGATGGTGACCGCGTCCATCAAGCAGCCCGCGGTCCCCCACGGACTCGGCTACTGGCCCGGCTTCTGGATGCTCGGTCCGCCCCGGGGATGGCCGACTACCGGGGAAATCGACATCATGGAGAACGTCGACGGCTACAGCAAGGTGTCCGGGACGCTGCACTGCGGGAACCTCACACAGCAGAATCCGGACGGTACCTTCGGTCCCTGCCATGAGAAGAACGGCCTGGGCAGCGGGCTCCAGCCCTGCGCGGGATGCCTCCAGTCCTTCCACACCTACACCGTGATCATCGACCGGCGCCACGCTGGCCACGAGCAGATCCGCTGGTATCTCGACGGGCACGAGTTCTACAGCGTGAGCGAGAGCCGGGTCGGCGCCGCGGCCTGGACGCCGGCTGTCGATCACGGCTTTTCGATCCTGCTCAGTGTGGGGATGGGCGGCGCGTTCCCCGACGAGCAGTGCCAGTGCTCCACTCCCACCACGCAGACCTCCTCGGGGGGCACCATGGCGGTTCGGTACGTGAGCGTCTACACCAACTGAGCTCCGGGCCTCCGGGCTCACTCCGCGTTCGCTCAGGGAACGAGTTCCTTGACCTTGGTCCCGAGATTCTGGAACTTAGGGTTGGTGTGGACGTAGAGGTCGCTGGGCTGGGGCGGATGCCCCTTGACCCAGACGAAGTACTCACCCGGCGCGAACGGGTTATTGAGGTCGATCTGGGCGGCCAGGTAGTACGCCTGGCTGTTCGCCAGCGCACGGCCCAGAGCTTTGTCGACAGCCGGCGTCGTGCCCCCGTAGTAGGCGACGACATGGAAGTACCCGGCCTTGATGGCGGCGGTGTACCCCCTCGTGCCGGTCAGCCGCACGCCCTTGCTGGTGCGGTAGGAAATGTAGAACGTCGAGCTGAACTGGCTAGGCCGGGCGTCCTTGTGGCCAAGCAGGTAGTAGATCGGTACCGAAGGCTCCTCGGCCAGGTACCGGCCATGTGGCGTGAGGTACCGGGAGAAGGTCTGGACGAGTTGTGTCGAGTTGGGCCAGCTCTGGTAGAGCTGGTTGGCCTGGATGAGGCCGAGCACGAGAGCCACGCACCAGACCCCGACGGCGATATGCGGTCGGCGGAAGTGATCACCCAGGACCCGGGCCAGCCCCAGACCCGCCATGGGCGCCGCGAAGAACAGGCCGAACCCGATGTGCTTCTGGAACGAGATGTCTGTGTGCAGGTGCGCCTGGTACGCCGGGGCCAGCAAGGCGGTTCCGGTGAGGACCACCCCCAGGCAAAGCCTCCGGAAGCGGGTGCCTGCGGGCGCGATGACCTCGTCTGGCTCGGTGCGGGCTCGCCACACGTAGGCGGCCGTGCCGATCAGCGCCAGCACGAAGATCACGCCCCCCCACTCCGCGCTTTCCCGTAGCAGCGTCAACACCGGGGTCGCGCCGTGCGCCCGGTTCGTGGTGGTACTCGAGATGGCCGCGACGTAAGCGTGTCCGCCCAGGCGCAGGCCCCCGTAGAGCAGGCCCCCTACCGCAGCGGCGAACGCAAGTGGGTAGAGCAGGACCCGGCGGCCGCGCAGCGGCCAGCTGGCCAGCGGAGGCAGGACCGCGATCGTGGGCACGAACAGCAGGCCCGCGTACTTGACCCCGACCGCGAGCGCGGCCACCGGAGCGGCCAGCAAGAAGACAGGCCAGCGGAACGCCGCCGTCCGGACCATGATCCACGCGGCCAGGGCCAGCAGGAACAGGGCGGTCGCGTCGTAGGTGGCGAAGTTGCCGAGGAAGATCGCCGGCTCAGTCACGCAGAAGAGCAGCGCCGCACACAATCCGACCCGCTCGTTGAACAGGCGGCGGGCGAGGGAGTACAGCAAGGTAGTGACCGACAGCATCTCAGCCAGGCTGAGCAGCCTGGCCGCGGTGAGCCCGCCGACCTGGTTGACCGCCGCGGCCAGTACGGGATAGAGAACCGGAGAGCCGGAGTACAGGGAGGTGAAGCTCCCCTGCAGGGGGGTGCCGTGGAGCAGATGCTCCAGCTCCAGATGCCCCGAGTAGAGGTACTGCGCCTCGTCGAAGTAGGCCGTGTTGTGCAGCCGCAGGGAGAGCAGCGCCTGGAAGCTCAGCAAGCACAGCAGCAGGAACAGGCTGACCCGGGTACGGCGCTGGGTCGTGGTGTAGGGCGGCTCGGCGTCCGGGTCGGCTTGGGGGGCGGGTTCAGCCAGGGGCTCGGGTTCAGCCGGGCGGGAGCGCGGCGGGCTCCGCGGTGCGGACCGGCTGCGCCAGAGCGGACACGGTGTCAGGGTCTGTGGCCGGGGCCGGCGAGACCGCCACCGTGCTCTCGGCTCGCGGGTGCGGCACCGCGATGGTGGTCTCGGTCGAGGAGGTCGAGAGGGTGACGCTCGGCGGGGGCTCCTCGATGCGGATCACGCGCGTCCGGGCGACGTCGGTGCCAGGGGAGGACGTGCCGGGGGAGGATTCAGCGTCCCCGGCGGGGCGCGGCGCCGCCACTTCCGCGCGGTCTGGCTTGACGCTGCCGTCGGGGGCGGGGGTTTCCGCCTGATCTGCCTCGTCCGCTTGGTCCGGTGGCACCAGCTTGCCGGTCAGCTCGGGCGTCATCTCGGCCACCCTGGCGTCGATGGCCTCGAACGCGTCAGCGGTCATCGCCTCGATGGCCTTCATGGCCTGGGCGGTCCTGGCTTCGAGGACCGAGATGGCCTCGACCGTCTGGCGGGCTTTTGCTGTCTGGGAATCAAGACTGCCCAGGGTGGTGGACTCCAGGGCATCGATGGCTTCGATGGATTCGATGGCCTCGAGCGTCCTGGCCTGGACCATCACGGCCTTGAGCTCAGCCCGGCTCAGGGTGGTGGTCAACTCGGCGTCCGGACGGGTTCCGCGTGGCTGGGTAGGGGCGTTCGGCCCGGCGACTCCCGCCCCCCTGGCCCCGCCTCCCGGGGACTCGGTTGCGGGGGAGTCAGTTGCGGGGGGGCTCAGTTGCGGGGGACTCAGTCGTCGCGGGCTCGGCTTCGGTGCTCTCCGCCGGGACGGCCGTGGCGGTCCTCCCGACCGTCGCCATGACCGTCGTGGCATCCGGGCCCGCCGCAGCCGCCGTCGTGGCGCTAGCCCCGGTGACGGGATCGGCCTCGGCGTCAGCCTTGGCCGTCGCGGGACTTGTTCTGGTGACGGTGCCGTCAGCCCGGACTACGCCATCGTCGCTGGCGTCGGCCCCGGGTACGGTCCGAACCACGGTGACGGCGTCAGCCTCAGCCACCTTGGCTGCGGCAGCTTTGCCGGCGGCTCGGCATCCTTCGGCCCGGCTGCACTGGGCTCAGCGTCGGCCGGCCCGGGTTCACTCTGGTCAGCGTCGGCCGGGTCGCCCAGCCCCGCGTCTCTCGCCGCAGCCCCAGCGTCCCCGTGATCAGATACCGGCTCAGTTCCGGCCCCGGGGGCCGCCGCAGGCCCCGCCGCCTCCGGTCGGCTCGCTGGTCTCCGGCGCGGCCTTGGTCTCTGGTGCAGCCTTGGTCTCTGGCGGAGCCTTGGTCTCGGGCGCTGTCCCCGTCCCGGGAGCCGGGCGGGTGGCTTCGTCCTCCCGAGCCGGGTCCGTGATGGTCTTCAGGAACGAAGCCGCGCTCGTTCCGGACTTCCCGTCCGCTGACCGAGCGCCGGTGCAGCCATATCGGCAGGACCACCGTCTCGGCGTTGGTCAGGACGTCGGGCCGGTCCTCACCGGACGGCCCGAACACCGAGCGGCTGGACCGCTTCGGCTTGGCGGCGGGCGGACTGCCGTCCCCGTCTTGCGCCGGACGCCCGCGTTTCCAGCCGCGATGCGTCTTGGACGGCTCGTCCTCTCGGGTGCGCTTCACCTACTTGTGCGCATCCACGGTGGGCTGAAGGAGGACCCGTCCCACGACCGTGAGCTCGAAGAGCCCGAGGCCGAACAGGACGACGAAGTTGTACGGGTTCATGGTGAGCATCCGCCAGAACGCCAGGCCGGTCCACAGCAGCGAACTGCCCAGCGACCACACGAGGAACCAGGTCCAGAAGCGCCTGCTGCCATCCTGCTTCTTCTTGTTACCGCCAGAGGGATTCCAGCCCAGACGCTTGCCGCGGATCGCGTCGAAGTACGCCCAGAAATGAGCCCAGCCGGAGATCAGCTTGACGGCCCACGCTTCGAGCCGGTAAGGAGCGTGATGCCAGGCGGGGATTATCACGGCGGCATAGAGCACCACGGGCACCATGAAAATCATGTTCTTGAATTCAAGAACGTTTGGCACAAGGGCCAGGATCAGGATGGTCAGGGCCGGTACCACGAACGTGAACAGGGCCGTGTAGATGTAGTAGATGAATCCGGAGATATAACACAGTCGCGTATAAAGCGGCAGCTTAGCGCCCCAGAACATTTTTCCGAAAAGCAGGCCGACCGTTCCCGAGCACCAGCGGTACTGCTGGTTCAGGAACGCGAGGACGTTATCTGGGCAGTTGCCGGTGGAAAGGGCGACCGGAAGGTAGCGCAGCGTCCACCCGATCCGGTTCAGGTCGAAGCCGGTGAGCACGTCCTCGGAGTGCTCGGCCAGCGTCATGCCCAGGTTCTCCTTGAGCGCGGCCCGCCGGTAGATAGCGCAGCTGCCGACGCAGATCGCCCCGCCCTTGCGGGACCGGGCCGTCTGGATGGACCGGTAGAACAGTTCCTGGACCGCGCCCGCGCCGCGCTCCACCCAGCTCTGGTCGTTGGTGATCCGGAAGAACTGGGGGGTCTGCACGATCCCGATCTTCGGGTCGTCCTCCATGTACGGCAGGGCCTCGTTGAGCAGGTCGTGGCGCGGCGCGAAGTCGGCGTCCAGCAGGAGGATGTAGTCGCCGTAGGAAACCTGGAAGCCGAACCAGAGGTTTCCTGACTTCTTGAACCAGCCACGATTCGGCCGTCTCGCGTACGCGAAACCGAACTCGCGCGCCATGGCCTTGAGCTCGGAGCTGGCCGAATCATCCAGCACATAGGCGGTGACCGTTCCCTGGTAGTGGCGGCTCATCTCGGCCACGTACTTCCAGGTATTGCGGACCACGTCCACCGGCTCCCCGCAGACGGGCAGGAAGACGTCCACGGAGGGATACTTTTCCGGGCGCCACGCGTCCACCAGCCGCTGGTGGGCCTTGAAATCGAAGCCGCGGGCCAGCCCGTCCGTAATCATGGGCAGGGCCAGGAATAGGGCACCCATTATCACGAATGGCACGTAAAACCAGAACCAGTGGAAGTGCAGCATCAGCCGCGTCTGGCTGAACAGGAGCAGCGGGAAGCTGGCCAACGACGCGAGAGTCAGGATCCAGGCGCCGCGCTTGACGTAACGGTACTTCTCGTCGTCCCGCGGCGGCACAGGCATGACCGGCCCCGGTGCCACTTCGGGTCCCGGAACTACCGCGGGCGGCTGACCCTGGGAAGGAGCAGGCTCGGGGCTCGCGGCCGGGGCCGTGCGTGCTGCTGGCACCGAGACGGTGTCTGACCCCGCGCGATCGTCGGCCTCCGGGGCGGGTGGCGCGGCAACGTCCGCTGCCGCCTGGCCGGGCAGTGTCGCGGAGGCCAGTGCCTCGGGCGCCTGCTGTTCTGGCGCCAGCGCCCCCGTCGCCAGCACCCGGGGGGTCAGCCCCCCGGACGCCAGGGGCCCGGACAGCCGCCCCTCGGTTTCCAGCACCAGAGTGTTCTGGCGCGCGGGCTTCTCTCTTCCGGGTACGGCCGACGCCAGTCGCTGGCGCAGCGTAATGGCCGTTGGGTCCACGATGATCAGCGTCGTCGTATCGCCTGAGTGATTGGCTGACTGCGCAGCGTCAGCAGTGCGATCGTCAGCGTGTGGCCGTCCTCCGGCGATGGCGAGGCCTGACGTTCTGCGGTCGGGAGTTCATCCCCTGCGGGCTGCCCGCTACTAAGCGGCCCGTCGATGATGTCCGTCACCAGTCCCCCTCTCCCTCGTGCCAACGCCTATAGGCGTGGACAAGTCACGAGTCGAGCGGGGTAAGACAACAATACGTCATTATCGAAATATCCGGGGATATAACATCAAGATCGTCAATAGTGTTTAACCGAAACTTAACAACGCCCCCCGGGGATTCCCTACTCTTCCCACCGCTTTACCCGCGTTCGCTCGTACGCGCGCTAGCTGCGCAGACGTCGGCCAGCCCATCCTCTCGCCGCGTCCAGATCCAAGCTTATCAGGCTATGTCTTTCTGAATATTGATAAGTCTGGCACTCTATGGTGAGCATAGTGAGAGCCAGGAGCCCGATCCCACCCCGCGCGGGCCGCTGGCACCGGGGGCATGCGCCGTCTGGTGTGGACTTAGTCGGAGGTCATGGGGTGGAGACGGTCGGCGAGATCATCGACTGCATGCGGGAGGTCGCGCCCGCTGGGCAATCGGGCCTTGACCAGGTAGTTCTTGAGCGGCTGGGGGAGTTGACCCAGGCGCTCATCGCGGTCAAGGAGGGTGCCGCGGAGGAGCACGAGCGTTTCCTTGGCATCGGCCAGCGAGGGCTCTGCCTGCCCGAGGCGCAGGTGACGGCGTGGCTGTCGGGGGCCACCGTGCTGGTCACCGGCGGGACCGGCTGTATCGGCTCGACCCTGATGGCCCAGGTAGCGGCGCGCGGCCCGGGCCGCCTGGTCGGCGTGAGCCGCGGGGTCAGCGACGGCTGGCCGACGCAGGCCTCCGCGGAGTACCGGCAGGCTGACGTGCGGGACCGGGCTGCCCTGGAGGCGCTGATCCGCGAGGTGCAGCCGGACGTGATCTTCCACGTCGCCGCGCAGCGCGAGCCCGCCCGGGCCGAGGTAGAGGTGCACCGCACCGTGTCCACCAACGTCCTGGGCACCCGCAACGTGCTCGAGGTGGCCGAGGCCGCCGGAGTGCGCCAGGTGGTCTGCGCGTCCACCGGCAAGGCGCTGCGTCCCTACTCGCCCGACATCTACACCGCGTCCAAGCGGGCGGCGGAGTGGGTCGCGTCAAGCGTGGCCGGCCGCGGGGAGATGCTGATCTCGGCGGGCCGGTTCACCCATGTCCTCGACAACTCCGTCATCTACCGCCGGCTGCTGGGCTGGGCCGAGGACGGCGTGATCCGGCTGCACAGCCCCAACATCGCGTTCTACGTGCAGTCAGCGCTCGAGTCTGCGCAGCTGCTGCTGCTGGCGGGCCTCGGCGCCGACCGCGGCGAGTTCCGGGTGCACTCGATCACCGACCTCGGCTGGCCGGTCAGCCTCCTGGACGTAGCCCTGGGCGTGCTCATCAGCACCAGTTCGGCGACGCCGATCTACTTCAGCGGGTACGACCCGGGTTACGAGGAAGTCCCGTTCCCCGGACTGTACGACCCGATGACCGCGGGGGACGTGAGCCCGCTGCTGAACGCGTTCGAGGCTGCGGCCGGGACCGCTGCGCCGTGCCCCATGGTGGACGCGTTCCGGCTGGAGATGGCGGCGAACCCCCAGCCCGTCAAGCTCCTCGCGGCCCTCGATGAGATCTGTGATCGCAGCACCGACTCGGACGTGGTCCGCGCCGGGCTGAACGAGATGTCCTGGGCGCTGCTCGACGCGACGCTGCAGGCGGTGCCGCACCGGGTGCTGGCCCGCGCGGCGGCGCTGTCCGACCCGCATCAGGGGGTCATGTGCGCCGACCACCGCCGGGTGCTGGAAGCTATCCGGGACAGCGCGGGTCACTCCGCCAGTAGCTGACCGCGGCCACCGGCGCCCGGCCCTGGGCGCACGTGCCAAGCTGCCCGGCGCCCTGAACCGGCGGCCGGCCAGCCACGGGCCCTGAACGGCCGACGTGACTACAGGGTGCCCTGGGCCGGCGTGCCGGCCGGGTGCGGCCGGAGGACCTGGACGTCGGTCGGCCCCGCCAGGCGCCCGCTCAGCGCCTGGTTGAGTTCGACCAGCGCGGCCCCGCGCGAGTGCTCGGCGAGCGCCTCCGCGCTGGTCCACTTCTCGACGAAGACCAGCCGGTCATCCCCTTCGTGCAGGGCGTACAGCAGGCAGCCGTCGTCGTGGGCGTGCACGTCAGCGATGGCCTTCTCCAAGGCCGCGATGACCTCGGCGCGGTGCTGCGGCAGCGGGCGGATGGTGGCGATGACGACAACAGCGGTCATGACGGATGATCCCTTCCTGGAGCGGTATCCGGCCGCGGCGCGGCCGGGGCTTTGCCGAGCGGCCGCCAGGCCACGATCGGCAGTAGCGGGCTGAGCAGTCTTTGCGCCGCCGCACCGCGGTAGACGCCTGCCCCGTAGGCCACCTCGTCGGCCAGGTAGCCGAGCGAGAACGCCGCGACGGGCATCGATGGGCGGATCCGCCGCCATTCCGCGATAGGGGGGCCGACCAGCAACGACGCGACGGCCAGCCGCCGGCCCAGCCGGGTCCGGGCCGTCCGGCCGCCGGGCCGGGCCAGGCTGGCCGCCGCCACCGGCAGTGCGTACTGGATGGTCCAGCGGCCCGCACCGAGCCAGGTCTGCAGCACCGAATCGGCCATCGGGCGCAGCACGCCCCTCGGCGGCACGCCCCAACCGCTCAGCAGCCGGACCAGCTGGCCGGTCCCGGCCCCGTAGGCGGCGAGCGCAGCCACCGGCTTGCGGGCCAGGAGGGCGGCGACGGCCGCCGCCGGCCAGGCCTGCAGGATCAGGGGCGGCACCTGGCCCGGGTGCCTTTGCGCCAGCGGGGCCGCAGAGCATCCATAACGGAACCGCCGGGCCAGCACCCTCGGCCAGGTCGCGGGTTCGGAGTGGCTGACCGACGCGGCCGGGTCGTAACGGACCCGCCAGCCCGCTTCGGCCAGCCGCCAGACCAGGTTGACGTCTTCGCCGTAGCGCAGGCTCGCGTCGAACGGGCCAGCGCCGAACGGGCCCCCGCCGAACGGGCCAGCGCCAGTGGCGATCGCCTGATCGTCGTCCGCGACCAGCGCCGCGCGGCGGACCAGCAGGGCCGCGGTCGGTACGTACGACAGCCGGGTGAGGGGCAGCACCCGGCCTTCTTGCGGGCCCATGTCGATCGGCGCACGGGCCTCCAGGTAGCGGCCGGCCGGGCTGGCCCCGGTCAGCGGCCGGACTCGCGGGGCGACGGCGGCGACCAGCGGGTCCGCGAAATGGGCTGCCAGGGAGGTGATCCACTCCGGCCCGGTCTCGCAGTCACTGTCCAGGAACGCCACCAGCGGGGTCGTGACCTGAGCCAGTCCGTCGTTGCGGGCCGGGCCGGGCCCCCCGGACGCGGGCCGCCGGATCAGCGTGGCGCCGTGCCGGCGGCACAGGCCGGCGACCTCGGCGGCCTGCTGTGACCCGTCGTCCACGACGATCACCGGGTAGCTCTGCCCGAGGGCGGTCAGGCAGCGGTCCAGGTACGCCGGCCGGTCGCGGGCCGGGATGACCACGGTCACGTCGGGCCGTGCTGGTCCGGGGGCCGGCCCCCGCTCCGCTTTCCCGGGGGACCACCCCCGGACTCCCCGGCCCCCGCGATGGCGCGGGCGGGCGGGGATGAGCCAGCCCGGTGTCGGTCAGCCGCCGGGCCAGCTTGCCCGCCGCGGGCGAGCGCACCGGCCCACGGCGCAGCTCGTCGAGGGCGCGCTGGCCGGCCGGGTTGAGCCGGAGCAGCCGTGGGGGTGACCCGCCGAACAGCACGTCCGTCCCCACGAACTGAGTCTGCGGGTCGAACACGACACTGAAGTCGGCCGGCAGCGGCGCCGGCCCCGGCCCGGAACCCGCGGCCGGCCGGGTCACCGGACGCACCCCAGGGCTACTCACAGGGCCAGGCCCCCGTCCACCGGGACCACCGCGCCGGTCATTCCGCTGCTGCCGTCGCCGGCCAGCCAGACCAGCGCCGCAGCGACCTCCTCCGGAGCCAGCAGCCGGTCCAGTGGCTGCTGGGCAGCGAACGACCCGGCGCCGGGCAGCCCGTACAGGCGGGCGCTCTCGGCGAGGATCGGCGTGTCGGTGGACCCCGGACTGACCGCGTTGGCGGTCACGCCGGTACCGCGCAGCTCGGTGGCCAGCGCCCGGATCAGCCCGGTCACGCCCGCCTTGGCCGCGCAGTACGCCGCCAGCATGGGCAGTCCCCGGGTCGCCGCGGCCGAGGCGACGGCCAGGAATCGGCCGTGGCGCGGTTCCGGGCGGCGCAGCAGCGCCGGGATGGCCACCCGGGCCAGCGTGAGTACCCCGCCGAGGTCGGTGCTCACGACCGCCTCCTCCTGGTCGGCGGGCACCTCCCAGAGCGGCACCCCGCCGGCGATCACGCCCGCCACGGCGAGCGCCGCGTCCAGGCCGCCCCACCGCTGCTCGGCCTCGGTCACCGCGGCGGCCATGGCTGCGTGGTCGCGGGTGTCGGCGGCGAAGCCGTGCACCGCGCCCGGGCTGCCCGCCGTCCCGGCCACCACGGCGTCCAGGTCCGCCTGGGTCCCCAGCCGGTAGGGCAGCGCCGGGTCGTCGGCGCAGCGGTCGACGGCCAGGACCGACCAGCCCTCAGCGGCCAGCGCGTGCACGGTGGCGGCCCCGATCCCGCGCGCGGCGCCGGTGACCAGTGCGACCCGGCTCACCGGCGTTCCCCGTCGTTAGGTTCGGGGTACCAGGCGGCGACCGCGGCGGCCAGGTCCGCAGCCAGCTGGTGCAGCAGCCGCGCCCCTTCGGCCGCGGAGGCCCCGGCCGGGTCGCCGAGCACCCCGTTGGCACTGACCGCCCGTACCCCGCCGGCCCGCAGCGCGGGCATCAGCCGGGACAGCGAGGCACGGTTCCCGGCCTCGGCGAGCCGCGTACGGACCCGGTCCGGGGTCAGGGCCAGCTGCAGCCCGGTCTCGGTCCGCCCCGCGTGGGCGTCCGGCAGGGGCAGGTCCGGGCCGGGTTTCGGCGCCGGCATCCAGAGCAGCACCTGGCGTGATTCGGCGCGGAGCCGGGCTACGGCCTGCCGCGCCGGGACGGCGTTCCCGCCGTGCGCGCACACGAACACCAGGTGCCCGAACGTCTCGGCGGCCGACCGGCCCAGCTCGGTCAGCACGAGTTCCAGGGCGGCGTGGCCGATCGAGAGCGTGCCGGCGAACCCCGCGTGCTCGCCGCTGGAGCCGTAGCTGACCGGCGGGGCGACCACCACGCCGGGCCGCAGGGCGGCGAGCCGCACGGCCAGCGCGGCCGCGATGTCGGTGTCCGTGGACAGCGGCAGGTGCGGCCCGTGCTGCTCGGTGGAACCGACCGGGACGGCCAGCAGTGCGCCCGCGGCAGCCAGGCGGGCCGTTTCCGGCCAGGTGAGATCGGCGAGCAGAGTCATCAGCGCCTCACCTTAGTGGTCGTTCCAGTCATAGCGCCGCTCCGGCCCGCTCGCCCTCGAGCACTGCGGCGTGGGCCCGCCGTGGGGCCACGCAGTCACCCACCCGGCGCACCTCGAACGACGCGCTGTCCGGGCCCGCGCCGTGCAGCGCGTGCCACAGCTCGTCAGCGGGCCGGGGCGGAACCGCACAGGCCACCCAGTCGCACGCCAGCCGCGACCGGGTCCCGGTCGGGTGGTGCAGCAGGGTGAGCTCGAGGCGTCCCGCTTCGTTCTCACGGGCGTCCAGCACCACCACGTCCGTGCGCTGCCGGACGCCCTGGGCGTGCGCCTTCCTGGTCCACAGCTCCAGGTCCAGGGTGAGACCCAGATCCTGGCCGACCACCATGGCGCTGGTGATCACCTGCACCGCGCAGCCGCGGTCCGCGAGCAGTTCGGCCACCGAGGTGGCCGGGTGAAAGCCCAGCTCGTCCAGCACCACCACGGTGCCGCCGGGCCGGGCCGATCCGTCGGCCACCTGACGGACGTCCACCACCCGGGGATGCCCGTGCGCCCAGGCCGGCTGGAGCGGCACCGCACCGGTGGCCAGCACCACCGCGTCCGGCCGCTCCGCCCGCAGGAACTCCGCGTCGACCGGGTGGCTGGTCTCCAGCCGCACGCCGGCCCGGCGCGCCTGGGTGGCCAGGTCGCGGGTGAGGACACCGAACCCGGCCCGGCCGGGCATCAGGGCCGCCACCGCGGCCTGCCCGCCGGTGTGGTCGGCGCTCTCGAACAGGGTCACCCGGTGGCCGCGTTCCGCGGCGGTCACCGCGGCCTGCAGGCCGCCCGGGCCGCCGCCGACCACGTACACCCGGCGTCCCGCGGCGCGGTCTCGGCTCCGGCAGCGGCACGGATTCGCGCCCGGCCCGGGGGTTGGCGGTACATCCCAGCCAGCGGTTGCGGCCCACCCGGCCCGCGCACTCCTGGTTGCAGGACAGGCAGGTCCGGATGGCCGCGGCGTGCCCGGCCCGGGCCTTGGCCGCGAAGTCCGGGTCGGCGATCTGCCCCCGGACCACGCCGACCAGGTCACACTGCCCGTCGGCCAGCGCCTGCTCGGCCTGCTGCGGGCTGGTGATCCGGCCGGCGCCCAGCACCGGGACGTCCACCGCGGCGCGGATCGCGGCCGGGACGTGCAGAGCGTGCCCCGGGGCGGCCCGCATGCTCGCCACCACCGCGTACAGGCTGGCGGTGGCCACTCCCGTCGTGGTGCTGATGTAGTCCACCCCGCCGCTGCGGCTGGCCATCCGGGCCACCTCGACCGCCTCGCTGAGCGTGGTGCCGTCCTCGATCATCTCGTCGCCGCAGAGCCGGACGCCGAGCGCGCGGCCGGGGCCGATCGCCTCGCGTACCGCGGCCACGACCTCCAGCAGCAGCCGGGCCCGGTTGCGCAGCGATCCGCCGTAGCGGTCCGTGCGCTGGTTCGTGGCCCGGGACAGGAACCCCCGGATGATCGAGGACTGCGAGCATTGCAGCTCGACCCCGTCGAACCCGCCCTCCGCACAGTGCCGGGCGACGCGGGCGTAGCCGGCCACGATCGCGGCGATCTCGTCCGGCCCGGCCGGCGTGGGCACCTCGCGGAACAGCGGGTCCGGGACCGGGCTCGGCGCCTGTACCGGGAGCCGGGAGTACATCCCGGAGGACTGGCCGCCGTTGTGGTTCAGCTGGGCCAGCACCGGAACCCCGTGCGCGTGCACGGCCGCGGTGATCCGCCGGTAGCCGGGGATCACCTCGGGCCGGTAGCCCTGGATCAGCTTCTCGTAGGGCTGGTCCGCCGGGTCAGTCGAATGCTCCTCGGTGACGATCAGCCCGGCCCCGCCGGCCGCGCGCCGCGCGTAGTACGCGGCGTGCTGCTCGGTGGGCAGCCCGTCGCAGGCGTAGTTGGTCAGGTGGGCGGCGAACACCACCCGGTTGGCCAGCGTGAGCGGGCCCACCCGCAGCGGGCTGAACAGGTGCCGGTACGGGGCCCCCGTGCTCGCCGGCCCGTGCCCCTGGCCCCGTGCTCATCGGCTCAGCTCCGCGAAGACCGCGCTCAGCGCGGGTGCCACGTCGGTGTAGGCCCGGATGCGCCGCAGCCGCCCGCGGCCCAGCCGGGCCAGGTCCCGGGCCAGCTCCTCGTCCTGCTCGCCCGACACGTCGAGCAGCACGTCCAGCCGCGGTAGCCGGGCCGCGAGCGGCCGCGGGTCCGGGCCGGCGTTGTGCACGCAGTCAGACAGCAGCACCACGCGGGCGTCCCGGGCCGGGACGCGGGCCAGTTCCGTCGCGGCCACCTCCAGCGGGAACGCGATGTTGGTCAGCCCCTTAGCCGGGATGCGCAGCATCTCGTCCAGCAGCCGCTGGGCGGGCACGTGCTGGCCGAGATGGCTCAGGATCGCCGCGTCGGACCAGAACGCCACCACGGCCAGGTCGTCCCGGTCCAGTTCCGCCGCGAGCGCGCCGACCGTGGCCGCCGCGGTCCGGATCCGCTCGCCGCGCATCGACCCGGACACGTCGGCCAGCAGCACCACGCTGCGCCGGGTCCGGACCCGCTCGCGGACGATGATGTCGTCCTCCTCGGGGACCGGGTGCTCGACCAGCTGCTCCACCGTCCGGTCCAGGTCGATGTCGTCCGAACCGCCCCGATAGCGGACGCTGGCCAGCTCGCCCACGCCGCGCCGCGCGGACGCGTCCCGCCGCGGCCGGGGTACCGCCAGCCGGGCCGCGATCTGCCGGGCCCGGCGCAGCGTCTCCGGATCGGCTTGCGCCGCACCGTCCGCGGCCGCGTCCCCCGCGTTCACCAGCGTGCCCTGTTCCCCGGTGACCGCCGGGCCCCCGCTGCCGGAGCGGGGCGGCCGCCGGCCGCCGCGACTGCCGCCCGGCAGCACCAGGCCGCCGGTCCCGCCGCGGGCCGGCTCCATCAGCACCGGAGGCTCGTCGAGCACCTTGGGGCGGCGGCGCAGCGGGCGCAGCTGCGAGGCCGGGCGGTCGCTGCGCCGCTGGCCAGCTCGCCGGGTCAGTGGTGAGTCCGCCTCGACGGC
The DNA here is from genome assembly GCA_963844695.1 of uncultured Actinomycetes bacterium. Taxonomy (GTDB): domain Bacteria; phylum Actinomycetota; class Actinomycetes; order Streptosporangiales; family Streptosporangiaceae; genus RYN-230. The sequence continues at coordinate 91,323 of CAWJPL010000001.1, read as the reverse complement.
TCTTCAACCAGGCGCCGCCGCGGCCGGGTTCAGGATGAAGTGGTCCTCCCAGATCTGCCGGAGCACGGCCTCGGGCGGGAGCTCCACCGTCTCGTCGAGGAAGATGCGCCCGGACAGCGCGACCACCATCGCGTCGAACACCACGTCCGGGTAACTCTCGTCGTCGTTGGCCCCGTGCTGAAACGAAGCGATTCCGCGCAAGTCCAGGAGCTGGCCCGCGATCAGGGTGGTGTCGATGGCGCCGCGCACGCTGCTGCCCTGCCGGACGTCCGGGTGCTCGCGGGTGGCCCGGGTCACCGCGACCGCGTCGGCGACCAGCCGGGTGTAGAGCTCCGGGTCCAGGTCGGGCAGCGGGGCCCGGAGCGCGACGATGCCCCGCTCCGACTCCGCGTCCTGGTAGGTGATGGCCAGCCGGCACAGCCGGTCGTGCACCGACGTGGACAGCCGGGTGGTGCCCACGTTGTCGTACGGGTTCATCGTCGCGATGACCCGGAACGTGGGCTTGGCGGTGACCGTCCCCGCCCGGGGCACCGCCACCTGCCGTTCGGCCATGGCGGTGAGCAGCGTGTTCAGCGTGTCCTCGGGGGCGCGGTTGAACTCCTCGATGTACAGGAACCCGCCTTCGCGCATGGCCTCCAGCAGCGGGCCGTCCACGAAGTTGTCCGCGCTGTAGTCCTCACGCAGCACCCGGGCCGGGTTGTGGTGCCCGATCAGCTTGGCCGGGGTGAGGTCCGCGTTCCCTTCGACGAACACGAACGGGATGCCCCACTCGGCCGTGATCGCGCGGAGCAGCGTGCTCTTGCTGGTGCCGGGCGGTCCCTCGAGGATGATGTCCCGCCCGGCGGCGACGGCCGCGAGCGTGAGGGTCAGCTCACGCTCGCGGCCCACCAGGTGCGCCGCCACCCGCTGGTAGGTGCGCGCCAGGTCCGCGGCGGGGGTTTCCCCGGTCGTTTGGTGAGCTGTCACTTGGTGAGCTGCCCGGCGTCGATGGGCAGCGTCACCCCGGTGACGTACCGGGCCTCGTCGGAGGCCAGCCACAGCACGGCGTTGGAGATGTCGACCGGCTCGACCCAGGGGATCGGGAGCGCGTTGAGCTCCTGGAACCGCGCGGCCAGCACCTCTTTGGTCCGCTGGTCCACGGGCAGGTCGGCGGCGAACAGCTCGTAGGTAGCCGCGTTCTGGATCATGTCTGTGTCCACGCTCGTCGGGTGCACGCTGTTGACCCGGATCAGGTCCGGGGCCAGTTCCAGGGCCAGCGTACGCATCAGGCCCACGACGCCGTGCTTGGCCGACGTGTAGTGCCCGATGTTGCGGGATGGCCATCAGCCCCGCGGTCGAGCTGGTCAGGATGATCGACCCGCCGCGGGACGCGCGCAGGTGCGGGATGGCCGCCTTGGCCGCGTGCCAGACGCCAGTCAGGTTGACGTCGATCATGTCCTGCCAGTGCGTCTCGTCGAGCTCCTCCAGGCTGCCGAAGCTGAAGATGCCCGCGTTCGCGGCCACGATGTCCAGGTGCCCGAGCTGCGCGACGCCGTCGTCCAGCGCCGCCTTGAGGGCGCCGTAGTCGCGGACGTCGGCCTGGGTGGCCACGATCCGGCGGTCCAGGGCCTCGACTTCCTTGACCGTCTCGGCCAGGTCAGCCGGGGTCGCCATGGCGTAGGGCACGCTGCCGATCTGGCCGGCCAGATCCACCGCGATGATGTCCGCGCCCTCCTGGGCCAGCCGGATCGCGTGCGAGCGGCCCTGGCCCCGCGCCGCGCCGGTGATGAAGGCGACCTTGCCTGCTACTCGTCCTGCCATCAGGGATGTGCTCCTATCGGATCGTGTTGCCTGCGTTGACGGTGAACTCCAGGCCGGTGACGTACCGGGCCTCGTCCGAGGCCAGGAACAGGACCGCGTTACTGATGTCCCGCGCGTCGACCGTCTCGACGGGGAGGGTGTTCATGTAGATCGGGCCCAGGTTCGGGTCCCGCTCGATGAGCGGGTTGAGGCCGCCGAGGCCGGTGGCCATCGGCGTGTCCACCCCGGTCGGGTGCACGGTGTTGACCCGGATCTGGTGCCGGGCCAGCTCGTTGGCCATGGTCCGGGCGATGCCCACCACGCCGTGCTTGGCCGCCACGTAGGGGGCGAAGTACGGCAGCCCCTTGATGCCCGCGGTGGAACTGGTGGCGATGATCGAGCCGCCGCCCGCCGCGATCAGGTGCGGCGTGCAGGCCACCATCGTGTTCCAGACGCCGGTCAGGTTGGTGTCCAGCGTGTCCTGCCACACCGCCGGGGTCACCTCGTCCCAGGCCTGCACGGTGCAGATGCCCGCGTTGGCGCAGACGATGTCCAGGCGGCCCAGCTGGGCCACGCCCTCGTCCACGGCCGCCTTCAGCGCGGCGGCGTCCCGCACGTCGGCCCGGGTCGCGACGATCCGGCGGTCCAGCGCTTCCACGTCCTTGGCCGTCTGGGCCAGGTCGGCCTCGGTGGACATGCCGTAGCCCACCGTGTCGTAGTTGCGGCAGATGTCCACCGCGATGATGTCGGCGCCTTCCTCCGCCAGCCGGATCGCGTGTGAGCGGCCCTGGCCGCGCCCCGCGCCGGTGATGAAGGCGACCTTGCCTTCGACTCTGCCAGCCACTGATTCTCCTTCTCGTGGATGGGCCCGCTGCGTGCGGGCCCGCTGCTCGATGAGCGGCTGCCTGCGGGCCCGCTACTTGAGCAGCTCGCCCGCGTTGACAGGCAGCGGGACCCCGGTGACGTAGCGCGCCTCGTCGGAGGCGAGCCAGAGCACCGCGTTGGAGACGTCCACCGGCTCGATCCAGGGGATCGGCAGGGTGTTGATCGTCAGCAGCCGCTCGCTGATCACCTCGGGGGTGCGCTCGTCCTCAGGCAGGTCCGGCGCGAACAGCTCGTACGCGGCGGCGTTCTGGATCATGTCGGTGTTCACCGTCGTCGGGTGCACGCTGTTGACCCGGATCAGGTCCGGCGCCAGCTCCAGCGCCAGCGTGCGCATCAGCCCGACCAGGCCGTGCTTGGCCGACACGTAGTGCCCGACGTTCGGCATCCCTTCCAGCCCGAGCCCGGAGCTGGTCAGGATGATCGACCCGCCTCCTGCTGCGCGCAGGTGCGGGATGGCCGCCTTGGCCGCGTGCCAGACCCCGGTCAGGTTGACGTCGAGCATGTCCCGCCAGGCGGTCTCGCTGAGCTCCTCCAGCGTGCCGAAGCTGAAGATGCCGGCGTTGGCGGACACGATGTCCAGGTGCCCGAGCTGGGCGACGCCGTCGTCCAGCGCGGTCTTGAGCGCGCCGTAGTCGCGGACGTCGGCCTGGGTGGCCACGATCCGGCGGTCCAGCGCCTCGACTTCCTTGACCGTCTCGGCCAGGTCGGCCGGGGTGGCCATCGCGTAGGGCACCGAGTCCACCTGGCCGCACAGGTTGACGGCGATGATGTCGGCGCCCTCCTGCGCGAGCCGGATCGCGTGCGAGCGGCCCTGGCCCCGGGCCGCGCCGGTGATGAAGGCGACCTTGCCTGCTACTCGTCCAGCCATGCTGAGCTCCTTTGCTCGTTGCTCTGCTGTCGTTTGCTGTGGTGTCGTCACTTGAGGACCGCCCCGGCGTCCACGGGGAGCGCGACGCCGGTGATGTAGCGGGCCTCGTCGGAGGCCAGGAACAGCACCGCGTTGCTGATGTCGGCCACGTCCACCCAGGGGATGGGCAGCACGTTCATGGCCTGCGAGGCGGGCTCGAAGTCGGCCCGGGTCGGGTGGTCCAGGTCGGGCCGGAACAGCCGGTACGTCGCCTCGTTCTGGATCATCGGCGTGTCCACCTGGGTGGGGTGGATGCTGTTGACCCGGATGAGCTGCGGCGCCAGCTCCAGGGCCAGGGTCCGCATCAGCCCGACCACCCCATGCTTGGCCGACACGTAGTGCGCGATGTTGGCGTACGCCTGCAGGCCCGCCGCCGAGCTGGTCAGCACGATGGAGCCGCCGCGGCCGCCGGCGGCCAGGTGCGGGATGGCCGCCTTGGCCGTGTGCCAGACCCCGGTCAGGTTGACGTCGATCATGTCCTGCCAGGTCTGCTCGGCCAGGTCCTGCGCGGCGTACGGCGACGAGCCGATCCCCGCGTTGGCGCTGACGATGTCCAGGCGGCCCAGCTGCGCGACGCCGTCGTCCAGCGCCGCCTGCAGCGCGCCGTAGTCCCGGACGTCGGCCTTGGTGGCGACGATCCGGCGGTCCAGCGCCTCCACTTCCCTGACCGTCTCGGCCAGGTCGGCCTCGGTGGCGCCGGCGTACGGCATGCCCGGCATGTCCGCGCAGACGTCGACCGCGATGATGTCCGCGCCCTCCTGCGCGAGCCGGACCGCGTGGCTGCGGCCCTGGCCCCGGGCCGCGCCGGTGATGAAGGCGACCTTGCCTGCTACCCGTCCCGCCATGCTGGCCACCTCACCTCTTGTTCGTGAAGCCGGCGTTGACCGGCACCGTGATGCCGGTGACGTAGCGGCCGTCGTCGGAGACCAGCCACAGGATGGCGTTGGAGATGTCGACTGGCTCGACCATGTCCACCGGCAGCGCGTTGGCCATCGCCTGGCCCATGGCCGGGTCGGACTCGAGGAACTGCTGCATCACCTCGTTGACCACCATGGGCGTGCGGACGCCGGTCGGGTGCACCGAGTTCACCCGGATGCTGTGCGGGGCCAGGGTGTTGGCGTAGGAGCGCATCAGGCCGACCACGCCGTGCTTGGACGCCGTGTAGCCCAGGCCGCCACGGCTCGCGCCGCCGATGCCGGTGATGCCCGCCGTCGAGCTGGTCAGCACGATCGCGCCGCCCTGGCCGCGCTCGATCATGGACGGGATGGCGGTCTCCACCGTGTTGAACACGCCGGTCAGGTTGACGTCGATGACGTCCTGCCAGGCTTCGTGGCGCTCTTCGCCCAGGGCCATCGGGGCGATCCCGGCGTTGGCCAGCACGATGTCCACCGGGCCCAGTTCGGCCACGCCCGCCTCGAACGCGGCCTTCAGGCCGGCTTCGTCCCGCACGTCGGCTTCGCGGGCCACGATCCGCCGGTCCAGCGCCTCGACCTCCTTGACCGTCTCGGCCAGGTCGTCCGGCGTGGCCATGGGGTAGGCCACCGACTCGATCTGCCGGCAGAGGTCCACCGCGATGACGCTGGCGCCCTCCTGGGCCAGCCGGACGGCGTGGCTGCGGCCCTGGCCGCGGGCGGCACCGGTGATGAAGGCCACTTTGCCGTCAAGTCTTCCTGCCACTGCTTCACTGCCTTTCCTCGGGGTGTACGCACGGCACCGACGCCGTCGCGGTCTTCGTTGCGGCGCGTGAGCCTTCGCCCGGACCTGCGGCCAGACGCCGGCGAACGCGCGGCGGGCTGTCTCTTGGGCGCGGGGGCAGCCGGGGGCGGCTGCTCGCGTTCCAGGGCGCCGGTCTGCTGAGCACCGATCTCCAGGGCGCGGCGGCGGCCCTCCAGCACGGCCTCCGCGGCCGTGCGCGGGGCCACGCAGTCGCCTGCGCGGGGGACTCCTGGCGGCCCGGAGCTGGCCAGCGCGGCCTCATGCAGCCGCGTCTCGGCCAGCCGGGGGCCGCAGTCCACGACCGCGGCGCAGCCGATCTCCCGCTGTTCCCCGGTCCAGGCGTCTTCCAGCAGCGCCCGGCCGTGCCCGGCCCGGCGCAGCAGTGACCGCAGCGCCCGGGTCACCCCGGCCTGCTGCAGGCGGGCGTTGGCGTCGGCCAGGTCGCCGGTGCGGGTCAGCTGGGTCCCGGCCACCTGGTCCGGCGTCACCAGGGTCACGGTGCGGCCGCCCGCGGCGAGCCACTCGGCCATCGCGACCCCGGCCGGGCCGCCGACCGGGTCGTGCACCACGAGGGGGCCGTCCGGGACGCAGGCCAGGCCGCCGGCCAGCACGGTGAGCGGGTCCAGGGCCGGGCAGCCGGGTCCCCGGCGGCTGGGTCACCGGAAGCTGGCGAGCGCAGGACGCCGGGACGGGACCCGGTGGCGAGCAGCACCTCGGTCCCGGCGGCCTGGGCCGCAGCCAGGTCGGCCGGGCCGATCCCGGCGCCGGTGTCGATCGCGCACGCCCAGCCGCCGGCACTCGGCTTCCAGCCAGTCGGGCAGCAGGGCCAGCCGTTCCCGGCCGGGCGCGCGGGCCGCGACGCGCAGCGCCCCGCCGGTCTGCTCGCCTTGCTCGGCGACCCGGACCCGGTGGCCCCGGCCCGCGAGCACCCGGGCCGCTTCCAGGCCGGCCGGGCCGCCGCCGACCACCAGCACGTCCCGGGGTCGCGGGTCACGGCCTTCCTCGGGCTGATCCTCGGTCTCATGGCCGCTGCGCGGATCGCCCACGCAGCTCACCAGGGGGTTACGCGGGTCGCGGACCTGGCACGCCTGGTTGCACAGCAGGCAGGGCCGGACCTGCTCCGAGCGGCCTCGGCGCAGCTTGGCGACCAGTCCGGCGTCGGCGATCTGGGCCCGGGTCATCTCCACCAGGTCGCAGCCGCCGCCGTCCAGCGCGTCCCGCGCGTCGTCCGGGTCGGCCACGCTGCCCTGCAGCACTACCGGGACCGAGCCGTCCAGCGCGTCCCGGACCCGCCGTGCGAGGGCGGCGTTGAACACCCTCGCGGTGTGCCCGTCAGGCCGGTAGGAGGCAGCCGAGTAGAGGCCGCCGCGCACCACCACCAGCAGGTCCAGCCAGCCGCTGAGCTCCGCGGCCTGCGCGGCCCCGTCCTGCGGCGTCACCCCCGCCCACGGGGCCAGCTCGTCACAGGACAGGCGCAGGCCCAGGACGTGCCGGGGCCCGATGGCGGCCCGGACCGCGGCGAGCACCTCCCTGGTCAGCCGCAGCCGGTCGGGGCCGTAACCGTCGGCGCGGTGGTTGGTCAGGCCCGAGTGGAACTGGCGGAGCAGCGACCGGGCCCCGGCGTCGATCTCCACCCCGTCGGCGCCGGCCGCGACCGCCAGCCCGGCCGCGGCGGCGAACCCGGCGGTCAGCGCGGCGATCTCCGGGTCGCCCATCTCCATCGGCACTTCGCGGGTGACCGGGTCCGGGACGCCGGACGGTCCCCACAGCGCCGTCTGGGAGTAGGCGGAGGAACCCTGCAGGCCGGTATGGCCCAGGCCGGCCAGCACCAGCGTGCCGTGCGGCTGGCACGCCGCCGCGATCTGCTGCCAGCCGCCGGCCGCCGCGGCGGCCAGCGGCGCCCGCTCGTACGGCCAGTCGGAGGCGTGCACCGAGGCAGTCTCGGTGACGATGAGCCCCGCCCCGCCGGCCGCCCGGCGCTCGTAGTAGGCGACGTGCCGGGGCGAGAACGCGCGGCCCCCGGGCTGGCCGGCCGGGCCGGCGCCGGGCTGGCCGAGGTTGGTCTCGTGCGGGCCGAACATGACCCTGGATTGCGCGGCCCGGCCGGCCAGCGTGACCGGACCGGTGAGCCGCGCGAATCCCGAGGTCATGTCAGCGTGCGCCACCCGCCGCGAAGCCGGCCAGCGGGTTGACGTCGCACGCCCGGTCCGGCGGCGCGGGCACCGGGCGGCGCCCGATCGTCACCGGGACCGGCTGCGGGGCCCGGCCGCGCACGGGCTGCCCGCGCACGGGGCCGCGATGTGAATGGTCATCTCCCGGCCTGGGCAGCGCGGTCCGGTCCGCCCCGGCCAGGGCCTGCTCGCCGAAGCCGCGGACACACTCCGGGTCCGGGCCGTCCAGGGGCAGCCCGGTGAAGAACTTGGCGGCCATGCAGCCACCCCGGCAGGAGTCGTAGAACTGGCACGACCCGCAGGCGCCGCCCGCGGACGGCCCGCGCAGCTCGGTGAACAGCGCGGAGTCCCGCCAGACCGCCGCGAAGCCGCCCTCCGTCCGGACGTTGCCGGCCAGGAAGTTCTCGTGGATCGCGAACGGGCAGGCGTACACGTCCCCGACCGGGTCGATCAGGCAGACCACCCGGCCGGCCCCGCACATGTTCAGCCCGGGCAGCGCCTCGCCGTAGGCGGCCAGGTGGAAGAACGAATCCCCGGTCAGCACCTGCTCGCCGTGCGCGCACAGCCAGTCGTAGAGTTCGCGCTGCTGCCCGGCGGTGGGGTGCAGCTCGTCCCAGACGTCGGCGCCCCGGCCGGACGGCCGCAGCCGGGTGAGCCGCAGCTGGGCGCCGTAGCGGTCGGCCAGCGCCTTGAACTCGTCCAGCTGGCCCGCGTTCTGCCGGGTCACCACCACGGAGATCTTGAACCCGGCGAACCCGGCCGCGGCCAGGTGTTCCATGGCCGCGACGGCCATCGCGTACGAGCCCTGGCCGCGGACCGCGTCGTTGACCTCCGCGGTCGCGCCGTCCAGCGAGATCTGCACGTCCACGTAGTCGCTGGCGGCCAGCTTGCGGGCCACGGCGGCGTCGATGCGGACGCCGTTGGTGGAGAACTTCACCCCGACGTGGTGCGCGGTGGCGTAGTCCACCAGCTCCCAGAAGTCGGGCCGGACGGTGGGCTCGCCGCCGCCGATGTTCACGTAGAACACCTGCATGCGCTCGAGCGTGTCGATGACGGTCTGGCACTCGGCGGTGCTCAGCTCGCCCGGGTCGCGCCGGCCGGAGCTGGACAGGCAGTGCACGCAGGCCAGGTTGCAGGCGTAGGTCAGCTCCCAGGTGAGGCAGATCGGCGCGTCCAGCCCGCGCTCGAACAGCTCCACCAGGGTCTGCGTGCTCACGCGGCCGCCAGTTTGGTGACGATGCGTGGGGTGATCATGTGTGACTCGGCCAGGACGGCCAGGCCGCGCTGGTAGGCGGCCAGGCTGCCGGGTGCGACCCCGGCTGCCGTGCACGCGGCGCGGGCCGAGGGATGCTCAGCCAGCGACCGCACCACGGCCAGCATGGTGGTGTTCTTCAGGAAGGACAGCCGCCGGGTGCCGAAGTGGTACAGCAGCGCGCCGAACGGCTCCGGGCGGACCGCGACCCGCTCGTCCAGCCGCCAGGGCCGGTCCAGGTCGAACGCGGTGCGGGGCCGGGCGGGTTCAGCGGGGCGGCCCCGGCTGGGTTCAGCGGGGCGGCCCCGGACGGGTCAGTAGACACCGCACATGCCGTCGATCGAGACCTCTTCGACGAGCAGTTCCTCGGCGACCAGGCTCTCGTCCGCGGCCGGGCTGGCCGGCTCGCCCGTGGTGGCGGGCACTGCGGTGCGCTCGGCCGGTGTGGTCGCGCTCGCGGTCTGTTCGCTCATGCCAGTCCTCCGGATCCTCGTCCGGCCCGCGCTGGCCTGGGTCCGCCAGCACCGCCGCTGTCGTCTGCCCCGCTATGCGGCACTTAGTCCAGACACTAAAGGCACTCAGTGCCAAAGGTCAAGACGCGACCTCCGGGCTTTCGCATGCCCGGCTGGGTCGTGGCATGCTCCTTGTCAGGCCCACGAGCCAGGCGGGACGGAAAGGCGGTGCTGGCCGGTGAGCACTACGGGGATACCTGCCCAGCTTGGCCGCAGGCGTATCACCTCCCGCGCGGAACTGGAGCACGTCGCGTTCGAGCTGTTCGACCGGCAGGGTTTCGAGGGCACCACGATCGACGACATCGCCGTCGCGGCCGGCATCGGCCGCCGGACCTTCTTCCGCTACTTCCCGTCCAAGAACGACGTGCCGTGGGGGAACTTCGAGGACGAGCTGCACCGGATGCGGGCCTGGCTGGCCGCCTGCCCGCCGCAATGGCCGCTGATGGACGCGATCCGGCTGGCCATCGTCGACTTCAACCAGGTGCCGCCGGCCGACGAGCGCTGGCACCGGCGCCGGATGCAGCTGATCCTGGGCGTTCCGGTGCTGCAGGCGCACTCCACCCTGCGCTACGCGGAGTGGCGCCAGGTGATCGCGGACTTCGTGGCCGAGCGCACCGGGGAGCCCGCCGCCGCCCTGCTCCCGCAGACGATCGCCTACGCGATGCTCGGCGTGGCCATCGCCGCGTACGAGCAGTGGCTCCAGGACGACGACGGCAACCTGAGCGAACTCCTGGACACGGCCATGCGTGACCTGGCTGCGGCGTTCGGCGACGGCCTGCCGCTGCGGGCCGGGCCCGGGCGGTGATGTCCGGCGCGGTCGTGCGGGACGACACCGGCGCGGTCGTCGCGGTCCCGGCGCGGGTCCGCCGGGTGGTGTCGTTGGTGCCGTCGCTGACCGAGACCGTGGCGGTGACCGCGCCGGGCCTGGTGGCCGGGGCCACCGACTGGTGCGTCCATCCGGCTGGGCTGGACGTCCCCCGGGTCCGCGGGACCAAGAACCCGGACCTCGCGGCGGTCATCGCGCTGCGTCCCGACCTGGTCCTGGCCAACGAGGAGGAGAACCGGCCCGCCGACCTGGCCGCACTGCGCGAGGCGGGGCTGCCGGTCTGGGTGACCGTGATCCGCACCCTGGACGAGGCGCTGGTGTCGCTGCGGCGGGTGCTCACGGTCGGGTGCCAGCTCCCGGCTCCCCGGTGGCTGGAAGCAGCCGAACGGGTCTGGGCGGCGTTTCCGCCGGACGTGCCGGGAAGCGCCAGGCGGGCCAGGAGGCGGCCAGGCGGGCCGGAGGGGCGCCGGGCGGTGATCCCCATCTGGCGCCGGCCGTGGATGGTGCTGGGCCGGGACACGTTCGCGGGGGACGTGCTGGCCCGCCTCGGGGTGGCCAACCTGTACGCGGGGCACGCCGAGCGCTACCCGAAGATCCCGCTGGACGACCTCCTGGCCGCGGGCCCGGAGCTGGTCGTGCTGCCGGACGAGCCGTACCGTTTCACCGCCGGGGACGGGCCCGAGTGCTTCCCCGGCCTGCCCGCGGCCCTGGTCAGCGGCCGGCACCTGACCTGGTACGGTCCCTCACTCGCCGAGGCCCCCGCCGTCCTCGCGGCCCAGCTGGCCGCCGCCGCGGTGACGGCCTAGCTGCCTACGGTGAGCACGATCTTCCCGCCGGCATGGCTGCTCTCCACGATCCGGTGAGCCTGGGCTGCTTCACCCAGCGGCAGCAGGTGGCTGATGACCGGGCGCAGCGCGCGCCGGGCCAGGAGCGAGGCCAGCGTCCGGGTCCGCTTGCCGTCGTCGTGAATAAGCACGCCGTGAAAGGTGATGTTGGCGTCCAGAAGCGGGTCGAGGTCAAGCTCGGGAGTCGCGATGGCAGCGATCTGGCCCCCGGGCCGCAGCGCCCTGAGCGCCCCGGCCAGGGTGGCGCCGCCGGCCAGGTCGGCTACCGCGTCCACCCGGCCGCCGGCCAGCGCGACGGCCCGTGGCGGGACGTCTTCCGTCGTGTAGTCGATGCAGGCGACTGCGCCCAGCGCGCGCATCTGGTCGTGCATCGCACGCCGGCCCAGGGCGATGGTCTGGATTTCCTGGGCCGCGGCCATTTGCAGCAGGAACAGGCCCACGCCACCGCTGGCCCCCAGGACCAGCAGGCGGTCACCAGGCCGCAGCGCGAGCCGGGCCAGAACCTCGGCGGCGGTCCCTCCGGCGAGCGGGGTAGCGGCCGCATCAGCGAACGACGTACCAGGGTCGATCCGGGCCACCTGGCCGGCGTCCACCACCGCCAGTTCCGCGTACCCGCCGGCCCCGTCCGGGAAGTGCGTCATGGCCATGACCCGGTCCCCGGCGACGAGTCCGGCGACGCCCGGTCCGGTTCTCTCGATGACCCCCGCGATGTCGTACCCGAGGATGCACGGGACCTTCAGCCCCGCCCACCCTCCGTCAGCCCGGTTCCCGGCGTCCACGGGATTGACGCCCGCGGCCCGGACGGCCACCCGGACCTGGCCCTCGCCAGGCAGCGGCTCGGCCGCATGACCGACGCGCAGCTGCTCGGGGCCGCCGAACTCGGTGACGATAACCGCCCGCGCTCGCTTCCTCCCGGCGGGTCACAGCAGGGCGTCGGCGCCGTCGTAGTGCGCGGCGTGGGTGGCCCGGAGCTTGTACTTGAGGACCTTGCCGCCCACGGTCTCCGGGAGGGCGCCGGTGAACACCACGGCCTTAGGCGTCTCGTACCCGGCCAGGGCTGCGCGGCAATGCGCGATGAGCTCGGCTTCGGTGGTGGCGTCCCCGGGCGTCCGGATCACCACCGCGGTGACGGCCTCGCCCCAGCGCGGGTGGGGCAGCCCGATGACGGCGGACTTGGCCACCCCCGGGTGCAGCCCCAGCACCGCCTCCACGCGCAGGCTGGAGACGTTCTCGCCGCCCGTCTTCACGATGTCCTTGTAGCGGTCCAGCATCACCCGCAGCCCCTCGTCGTCGTAGACGCAGCTGTCGCCGGAGTGGAACCAGCCGAAGCGGAACGCGTCGCGGGTCGCCGCCTCGTCGCGGTAGTAGCCGGACATCATCGACGGGGAGCGGTACACCGCCTCGCCGGGCGTGCCCGGGGACGACCTGAGGTCCTGGCCCTCCGGGTCCAGCACCGTCGAGGCGAGCAGCGGGCTCGGCACGCCCACGTAGTTCTGCTTCGGCGCGGTGCGCGCGTACAGCTCGGGCCACTTGTCCGGCCAGAACCGGTGGCACGAGATGGACTCGGTCTGCCCGAAGATCTCGAACACCAGCAGGTCATCGCCGCAGTGCTGCTTCATCGACGCCAGCGTGGCCGGGGGGAGCGCCGCCCAGCCGTAGACGATGACCTTGAGGCTGCGCGCGTCGAGGCCGGGGCGCTGGGTGAGCACGGCGTCCAGGGCGTTGACCATCGCGGGGGAGCCCGCCCACAGCGCGGTCACCCGCTCCTCGGCGATCATCTCGGCGATGCGGCCCGGGTCCGGCTTGCGGCCCAGGACGAGCGTGCCGCCAGACAGGAACACCGAGTAGGTGAAGGGCTGGTCGCCGACGTGGTAGAGCATGGGCAGGAACGTGCCGACCCGCAGCTCCGACTCGATGCGCACGCCCCGGGTCAGGGACAGCGCGAACCCGTAGGCGGCCATGTAGCTGCAGGTGTGCGAGATCATCACGCCCTTGGGCATCGCGGTGGTGCCCGAGGTGAACAGCAGTTCCCAGATGTCGTCGCCGTGGATCTCCACGTCCGGCTCGGTGACCGGCTGGCCGGCGACGAAGTCGGTGAACGAGACGCTGCCGGGCACGGGGCCGCCGCCGATGGTGATGGTGACGGCCACCTCCAGCCCGTTGGCCGCGAACGGCGCCCCGGCGGCCGGCCAGAACTCGGCGTCCACCACCGCGAGCTTGGGCTCGACCAGCCTGATCATGGCCGACACCATGTCCGGCGCCATCATCGGGTTCATCGGCGCGACCACCAGGCCGGCCTTGGCCGCGCCGATCTTGATCAGGTAGCCCTCGACCGAGTTCTCGCAGAACAGCATGACCACGTCGCCGCGGTCCAGGCCCCGGGCCAGCAGGGCGTGGGCGATCTGGTTGGCGACCTGGTCGGCCTGCCGGTAGGTCAGCCGCGCGAAGGCGGGATCGGCGTAGGCGCCTTCCCGGCCGACCAGGGCTTCGGTGTCGGGGAAGCTCCACGTCATGCGCTCGAGAAGGTCGCCGACGCTGGTGCGCTCCCAGCGGTGCGTGGCGCGCCGGTGGTGCAGGCTCGTCACATCGAAGTCAGTCGCAGTGAAGTCCGCGGCCATCGCCACTCACGTCCTCTCCGACGGGGTGATCGCGCAAAGCTGGTCGTCGCTGGCGACCAGGAAAGTGACTTGATGTTCACTACAGTGGTCACTGTAGGCATCGCGTTACCGCTTGAGAAGGCCCATCCGGAATCCGGCTGCCCAGCCTGGCGCCTGAAGTGAATCGCAGTTAACCTCAGCATTCGACGGGCAGACAACCAATCAACGGGCAGACAACCATTCGACGGAGCACAACCGGGCAGACGGCCAAGCCTACGACGGGGCACTCGACCAAGCACACGACCAAAGGGGGCTGCGTGCCTGTCCTGCGATCGGCGGTGGACACGGCCAGCGAGGCGTACCTGGCCAACCGCGCCGGGCAGCTGGCGGCCATCGCCGCCCTGAACGAGCAGCTCGAGCTGGCCCGCGCGGGCGGCGGGGCGAAATACGCGCAGCGGCACCGTGACCGGGGCCGGCTGCTGGCCCGGGAGCGCGTCGAGCTCCTGGTCGACCGGGACTCGCCGCTGCTCGAACTGTCCTCCCTGGCCGCGTGGGGGACTGAGTTCGCGGTCGGCGCGAGCATCGTCACCTGCGTCGGCGTGGTGTCCGGGGCCGAATGCGTGCTGATCGCGTCCGACCCCACCGTGCGGGGCGGCTCGATGAACCCGTACACGCTGCGCAAGAACCTGCGGGCCCTGGAGATCGCCCGCCGCAACCGGCTGCCGGTCATCAACCTGGTCGAGTCCGGCGGGGCGGACCTGCCCACCCAGTCGGACCTGTTCGTGCCGGCCGGCCGGATCTTCCACGACCTCACCGAGCTGTCCGCGATGGGCGTCCCGACCATCGCGCTGGTCTTCGGCAACTCCACCGCGGGCGGCGCGTACGTGCCGGGCATGTGCGACTACTCCGTGCTGGTGGACGGCCAGGCCAAGGTGTTCCTCGGCGGCCCGCCGCTGGTCAAGATGGCCACCGGCGAGGAAGCCGACGACGAGTCCCTGGGCGGCGCGGACATGCACTCGCGGGTCTCGGGCCTGGCCGACTACTTCGCCGTCGACGAGCTGGACTGCCTGCGCATCGGCCGCCAGATCGTCGCCGACCTGCACTGGCACAAGCTCGGCCCGCCGCCCAGCGAGCCCGCCGACCCCCCGCTGTATGACCCGGAGGAACTGCTGGGCGTCGTGTCCGCGGACTTCCGGGTGCCGTTCGACCCCCGCGAGGTGCTGGCCCGGGTCGTAGACGGCAGCCGGTTCGGCGAGTACAAGCCGCGCTACGGGACCAGCCTGGTCACCGGCTGGGCCTCGGTCCACGGCTACCCGGTCGGGGTGCTGGCCAACGCGCGCGGCGTGCTGTTCAGCGAGGAGGCCAAGAAGGCCAGCGAGTTCATCCTGCTGGCCAACCAGAGCGACACGCCGCTGGTCTTCCTGCAGAACACCACCGGCTACATGGTCGGCACCCAGTACGAGCAGGGCGGCATCATCAAGGACGGCGCCAAGATGATCAACGCGGTGACCAACTCGGCCGTCCCGCACGTCACGGTGAACATGGCCGCCTCGTTCGGCGCGGGCAACTACGGGATGTCGGGCCGCGCCTACGACCCCCGGTTCATGTTCGCCTGGGCCAACGCCAAGCTGGCCGTGATGGGCGCGCAGCAGCTCGCCGGGGTGATGTCCATCGTCGGGCGGCAGTCCGCGGAGTCCACCGGCCGGGCCTTCGACGCCGAGGCCGACGAGAAGCGGCGCCAGCAGATCGAGGCGCAGATCGAGCGGGAGTCAGATGCGTTCTTCGTCAGTGCGCGGCTCTACGACGATGGGGTTATCGACCCGCGGGACACCCGGTCGGTGCTCGGCATGGCGCTGTCCGCGGCGCACTCCGGGCCGGTCGAGGGGCGCCGCGGCTTCGGCGTCTTCCGGATGTAGGCGCCGGTGACCACCCCGATGAGCACCCCCATGAGCGCCCCGGCGGCCAGGCCGGCGACCACGCCGGTGCGCACCCCGCGAAGCATCAGCAAGCTCCTGATCGCCAACCGGGGCGAGATCGCGTCGCGGATCATCCGCACGGCCGCCGCGATGGACATCGCCACCGTGGCCGTCTTCTCCGACCCCGACGCCGGGCTGCCCTACGTGCTCGAGGCCGACGAGGCCGTCCGGCTGCCCGGCTCGGCCCCGGCCGACACCTACCTGCGCGGCGAGGCGCTGATCGCCGCGGCCGCCGCCACCGGCGCGGACGCGGTGCACCCGGGCTACGGCTTCCTCTCCGAGAACGCCAGCTTCGCCCGGGCCTGCGCCGCGGCCGGGCTGACCTTCGTCGGGCCCGCACCGGAGGCCATCGAGGCCATGGGATCCAAGATCGCCGCAAAGGAGCTGATGGCGGCCGCGGGCGTCCCCGTCCTGCCGGGTGCGGTGTTCGGCGACGGAGCCGAGCCCGACCCCGCCGAGCTGGCCAAGGCCGCGGCGGACATCGGCTTCCCGGTGCTGGTCAAGGCGGCGTACGGCGGCGGTGGCCGGGGCATGCGGATCGTCGCCCGCGCGGAGGAGATCGCCGGCGCGGTCAGCAGCGCCCGCCGCGAGGCCGCGTCCGCCTTCGGTAACGGCACAGTGTTCCTCGAACGTTTCGTGGAGTCGCCCCGGCATATCGAAGTCCAGATCCTCGGCGACCAGGCCGGGACGGTGGTGCACCTGTTCGAGCGGGAGTGCTCGATCCAGCGCCGCTACCAGAAGATCATCGAGGAAGCCCCCTCGCCGGCCGTGCGCGACGAACTGCGGGCCGAGCTGTGCCGCGCCGCGGTGGCCGCGGGCCAGGCCATCGGGTACGTCGGGGCCGGGACCGTCGAGTTCGTCCTGGACGCCTCGGGGCGCTTCTACTTCCTCGAGGTCAACACCCGGCTGCAGGTCGAGCATCCGGTCACCGAGCTGATCACCGGCCTGGACCTGGTCCGGCTGCAGCTGGAGATCGCGGCGGGCCAGCCACTGCCGCCGCAGGTCACGGAGGCTGACTTCACCGGCCACGCGATCGAGGCCCGGCTCTACGCCGAAGACGTGCCGGCCGGGTACCTGCCCGCGAGCGGCGACGTGCACACGCTCGAGATCGACGCCGCCGACGGGCTGCGGGTGGACGCCGGCTTCGCCTCCGGGACCCGGGTCAGCACGTTCTACGACTCGATGCTGGCCAAGGTGATCGGCTACGGCCCCACCCGTGACGACGCCCGGCGGGTGCTGGCCGCCGCGTTGTCCCGGGCCCGGCTGCACGGCGTCGTGACCAACCGCGACCTGCTGGTCGGGATCCTGCGCGAGCCGGAGTTCGCGGCGGGCCAGATCGACACCGGGTACCTGGACCGGCACCGGCCGGAGGAGCTGAACCCGCCCCACCCGCAGGCCGGGCCCGTGCATCTGCTCGCCGTGGCCCTGGCCGGGCAGGCCCGGCGGCGCGCCGCGGCCCCGGTGCTGGGCACGCTGCCCTCGGGCTGGCGGAACAACCCCAGCGCCCCGCAGCGGGCGAACTACGACCTGGACGGGCGGCCCGCCGAGGTGAGCTACCGCTTCGGCCGGGAGGGGCTGCAGGTCAAGGTGGACGGGGCCGCCCCAGGCGGGGCCGCGGTGGACGGCGTGGTGCTGCACGGCACCCGGCCCGACCCAGGCCGGGGCCCCGGCCGCACGCTGGTCGACCTCGAGGTCGCCGGGATCCGCCGGCTCGTCCAGGTGGCCCAGGCTGGCCGCACGTTCTACGTGGACAGCGCGCTCGGGCACAGCGTGGTGACCGAGGCTGACCGGTTCCCCGACCCGGCCGCCCTGGCCCAGGCCGGTTCCCTGCTCGCCCCGATGCCCGGGACTGTCGTCCGGGTCGAGGCCGCCGTGGGCGACCTGGTCGAGGCGGGGACCGTGATCCTGGCCATCGAGGCCATGAAGATGGAGCACTCGATCCACGCGCCCGCCCGCGGCATCGTCACCGAACTCCCGATCAGCGTCGGCGCCCAGGTCGACAGCGGGTCGGTGCTCGCCGTCCTGGAGGAGGAACCCCGTGACTGACCCGGCCCGTGACGAGCCCGTGCCTGATGAGCCCGTGCGCTATGAGGTGGTCCGCGGCGTGGCCTGGCTGACCATCGACCGTCCGGAAGCCCGCAACGCGCTGAACAAGGCAGTCCGGGACGGCCTGTTCGCCGGGGTGCGCCGGTTCAACGACGACGAGAGCGCCAGGGTGCTCGTGCTCACCGGCGCAGGCGACCGCGCCTTCTGCGCGGGCGGGGACCTCAAGGAAATGGCGGCTGAATCGCTGACCGTGCCACCGCCGGACTTCCTGCCCCAGTTTGGCCGCAACATCGACGTGGCCAAGCCCACTATCGCGGCCGTCAACGGGGTGGCGTACGCGGGCGGGTTCCTGCTGGCGCAGAACTGTGACCTGTGCGTCGCGGCCGAGTCCGCCCGGTTCGCCGTGACCGAGGTCAAGGTGGGCCGCGGCTCGCCCTGGGCGGTGCCGCTGTCCTGGCTGGTGCCGCCCCGCATCGCGATGCAGATCCTGCTCACCGGGGATCCGCTCAGCGCGGCCCGGGCCTACGAGATCGGGCTGGTCAACCAGGTGGTGCCGGACGCCGAGCTGGTCCCGGCCGTGCAGGCGCTCGCCGAGCGCATCGCCGCGAACGCCCCGCTGTCGGTCATGGCCGCCAAGCGCACGGTCTACCTGGCGTTGCAGCACCCGCTGGACGACGCGTTCGCGGCGGCGGACGAGATCTGGGCGCCGGTCTACCACAGCGCGGACGCCCAGGAAGGCCCGGCCGCCTTCCGGGACAAGCGCCGCCCGGTCTGGACCGGCCGCTGATGGCCGCCGACCTTAGTGCGCTCACCGCCGACCTGGTGGCCGAGACGGCCTGGCTGGACGAGGTCCTCGGCGCGCTGTCCCCGGCCCAGTGGCGGCTCGGCACGCCCGCCCCCGGCTGGACCATCGCCGATCAGGTCAGCCACCTGGCCTACTTCGACGAGGCCACGCTGCTGTCGATCCGCGACCCGGACCTGTTCCGCCTCGACGCCGAGGCCCTGGCCGGGCGGGGCAGCGACTTCCCCGACCAGATCGCCGCCGAGTACCGGCACCTCGGCGGGGCCGAACTGCTGCGCTGGTTCCGGGCCGCCCGGCTGGCTCTGCTCGACGGCTACGCGAGCGCCGACCCCGACGCCCGGCTGCCCTGGTACGGCCTGGACATGGGGCTCGCGTCGTCGGTCACGGCCCGGCTGATGGAAACCTGGGCGCACGGCCAGGACATCGCCGACACCCTGGGCGTCGAGCGGCCGGCCACCAGCCGGCTGCGGCACGTCGCGCACCTCGGCGTGCGCAGCCTGCCCTACAGCTACCTGGTCAACGGGCTGCCCCAGCCGGACGCTCCCATCCGGGTCGAGCTCACGGCGCCCGATGGCGGCCAGTGGACCTGGGGTCCCGGGGACGCCGCCGACCGGGTCACCGGCACCGCGCTCGACTTCTGCCTCGTGGTCACCCAGCGGCGGCACCGTACCGACACCGGGCTGGTGATCAGCGGCCAGACCGCCGGTCAGTGGATGGCCATCGCGCAGGCCTTCGCCGGGGCGGCCGGGCGGGGCCGGCCGCCGCGCACGACGGCGAGGACCGGGGCGAGCACGCCGCCACGAGGGGCGTCAGCATGACGGCGGCCCAGCCCCAGCCAGCCCCGAGCAGCCAGCCAGCCCAGAGCCAGCCAGCACCGCGCCGCCCGGTCCGGATCGCCAACTCCTCCGGCTTCTACGGTGACCGCGCCGCCGCGGCCCGGGAGATGGTCGAAGGCGGTCCGATCGACGTCCTCACCGGCGACTACCTGGCCGAGCTGACCATGCTGATCTTGTGGAAGGCCCAGCAGAAGGACCCGGCCACGGGCTACGCCCGCACGGTACTGGCCCAGCTGGAGCACGTGCTCGGCACCTGCCTCGATCGCGGGATCAAGATCGTCAACAACGCCGGCGGCCTCAGTCCCGCGGGCCTGGCCCGGGAGTTCGGGGCGCTCGCCGAGCGCCTCGGCCTGCACCCCCAGATCGCCTACGTCACCGGCGATGACCTGCTCCCACGACTCGGCCAATTGCTCTCTAACGGGGAGGCGCTGGCCCACCTGGACACCGGCCAGCCGCTGAGCGGCGCCGGGGGCAAGCCGGTCACCGCGAACGCCTACCTCGGTGGCTGGGGCATTACCGCGGCGCTCGACGCCGGCGCCGACATCGTGGTCTGCCCTCGGGTCACCGACGCCTCGCTCGTCACCGGGCCGGCCGCCTGGTGGCACGGCTGGCGCCGGGAGGACTTCGACCAGCTGGCCGGGGCGGTACTCGCGGGCCACGTAATCGAGTGCGGCCCGCAGGCGACCGGGGGCAACTACTCCTTCCTGGACGAGATCACCGACCGCCGCTACCCGGGCTTCCCGATCGCCGAGGTCGCGGCGGACGGCAGCAGCGTGATCACCAAGCACCCGGGCACCGGCGGGCTGGTCTCGCCGGGCACCGTCACCGCCCAGCTGCTCTACGAGATCGCCGAGCCGCGCTACGCCAACCCGGATGTCGTCGCGCACTTCGACACGGTCACGCTCGGGCAGGACGGCCCGGACCGGGTGCGGCTGTCCGGCACCCGGGGCAGCCCGCCGCCGGCCACGGCCAAGGTGGCGATGAACTTCCTCGGCGGCCACCGGAACACCATGACCCTGGTGCTGACCGGGCTGGACATCGAGGACAAGGCCGCCTGGGCGGAGCAGGAACTGTTCGGCATCCTCGGCGGCCGCGAGCAGTTCGCCGACGTCGATGTGCGGCTGCTGCGCTTCGACCGGCCCGACGCGCCCACGAACGAGCAGGCCACCGCGCACCTGCGGATCACGGTCAAGGACCCCGACCCGCGCAAGGTCGGCCGCCGCTTCTCCAACGCGACCATGGAACTGGCCCTCGGCGGGTACGCAGGGTTCCACACCACGACCCCGCCGACGCCGGAAAGCGCGTACGGGGTCTACTGGCCTGCGCTCGTGCCTGCCACCGAGGTGCCGCACGCGGTGGTGCTCCCGGACGGCACCATCGTGCCGATCGCGCCCACCGCCCCGGGGAACGCCGCCCCGGGGAACAACGCCCCGGGGAACGCCGCCCCGGGGAACAACGTCCCGGACGCCGCCCGGCAGCCCGCCGGTGCGCAGCCCGCCGACCCGCCGGCCGCCGCTGGGCCGGCCGTCGCCGCCCCGCTGGGCCGGATCTGCGGCGCCCGCTCCGGCGACAAGGGCGGGAACGCCAACATCGGGATCTGGACCCGCGACCCGGCCGCCTACCCCTGGCTGCGCGACTACCTCACCGTCGACCGGCTCCGGGTGCTGCTGCCCGAGTGTGCCCCGCTCGACGTGCGCCGCTTCGAGTTGCCCAACCTCAGCGCCCTCAACTTCGTCGTCGTCGGCCTGCTGGGAGAGGGCGTGGCCGCCTCCACCCGGCCGGACCCGCAGGCCAAGGGCCTGGGGGAGTACCTGCGTTCGCGCACCGCGGAGATCCCCGTGGCCCTGCTCGGCCGGGGTGGCCCATGACGAGCGCCGCCGAAGTCCCCCGCCCGGGCCGGGCGGCGGATGGCCGGCCCGGAGATCAGCGGCCCCAAGACCAGCGGCGCCGCGACCCCCGGCGCCGTCAGCGGATCCTCAGCGCCGCCGCCGAACTGGTGGCGGAGCGCGGGTACCACGAGGTCGGCATGGCCGACATCGGCGCGGCCGCGGGTATCACCGGGTCGGCGATCTACCGGCACTTCGACGGGAAGTCCGCGGTCCTGGTGGCCATGTTCGACCACGTGATCGACGACTTGTCCCGCGAGGCCAGCGAGATCGTCGCCTCCGGCGGCGACGCCCTGGCCATCCTGCGCGGGCTCATCCAGACGCAGGTCCGGTTCGTCCTGCGCGACCGGACGCTGGCGCAGGTCTACCACAACGAGGTGGCCAACCTTCCCGAGGAGGACCGGCACCGGCTGCGCCGCAAGCAGCGGCTGTACATCGAGGAGTGGGTCCACGTCCTCGCCCAGCTCCGCCCGGACGCCGGGGACGCCACCGTCCGGGCCCTCGTGCACGCGTCCGTCGGGGCCATCCAGTCCGTGCTCTTCTACCAGAGCGGCCTGGCCGATGATCAGCTGGCCGCGCTGACGTCCTCCGTCGCTGAGGCGTCCCTGTTCGCGCCGATGCCTGCCCAGGAGGACGCACTCCCGGATCGGGCCTGGCCGCAAAACCGCAGTGAGGTGGGGCAGTCCGATGCCTGATGAGCAGACCGCGGTGGTGGACTTGTACGCGGGCCACGGCCTCCGGCTGGACGAGGCCGTCCCGCTGGCCCTGGCCGCGGAGTCGGCGGGGTTCGGCGGCCTGTGGACGCTGGAGGCGCACACCGAGCCGTTCCTGCCGCTGGTACTCGCCGCCGAGCACACCACCCGGATCGAGCTGGGCACGGCCGTCGCCGTGGCGCTGGCCCGCAACCCGATGGTCGTCGCCCACCTGGCCCACGAGCTCAACCGCTACGCCGGCGGCCGGTTCAGCCTCGGCCTCGGCCCCCAGGTCGGCGCGCATATCACCCGGCGGTTCGGGGCGCCGTTCGACCATCCCGCCGAGCGGATGACCGAGTTCGTCCTGGCCCTGCGGGCTATCTGGCGGTGCTGGAACCAGGGCGAGCCGCTGGACTTCCGCGGCCGCTTCTACCGGCATGACCTGATGACGCCCGCGTTCGACCCCGGCCCGTCCGGGGTCACCGCGTCCGGCGCTGGCCCGTCCGGCGCTGGCCCGTCCGGTAGCCGCGAGCCACGCGTGCTGCTCGCGGCCGTCGGGCCGCGGATGACCGCTGCTGCGTGCGCCGTCGCGGACGGGCTCATCGCCCACCCGCTGACCTCGCGGCGGGTGGCCCAGGAACAGCTCAGGCCGCGGATCGCGGCGGCGGTCCGGCCGGGCTTCGAGCTCTCCTGCCCGGTGCTCGTGATCACCGGGCGAACCGATCAGGAACTGGACCAGGCCCGGTCCGCGGTCCGCCGGCAGATCGCGTTCTACGCCTCGACCCCCGCCTACCGCAGCGTGCTCGAGCTGTACGGCGCGGGTGAGCTCAGCGACCGGCTCCGGGAGATGTCCCGCGCCGGGCAGTGGGACGCGATGACGGCCCTGATCCCCGGGGACCTGCTCCGCGAGTTCAGCGTCGAGGCCCCGGCGGGCGCGCTGGCCGCGGCGCTGCACGAGCGCTTCGACGGCGTGCTCGACCGGATCCTCGTCTACGCCCCGTACCCGGTCCCTGCCGACCGGTGGGGTCAGCTCATGCGCAGCAGGTGAGGGCCGCCGGGCGCCCAGATCGCCAGGGTCAGGGCACCTGCCACAGGTAGATGTAGCCGTTCGTGTCGGTGGTAGCGAGCGTGTTGCTGTGCGGGCCGAACGCCACCGAATAGACCGCGTTCTCGGCCGTGGGGGCGTTGGCGCTCGTCGGGTTGGTCAGGACCTTGGCCGGCTTGATCTGGGTCCTTTTTCGCGGCCAGGTTCCACAGGTAGGTGTGGCCCTCGACGTCACCGGTGGCCAGCCACTTGCCGTTAGGGCTGAACGCCACGCTTTCGATGATCGAGCCGTCCGGATCCGCCAGCGAGATGCGGCTGCGCGTGTCCAGGTTCCAGACGTAGGTCATGCCGTCCATCTTGCTGGCCGCCAGCAGCGCGCCGCCTGAGCTGAACGCCACCGACGTGACAGCTGAATTGTCTGGGGTGCCCAGGGTGCGGGTGGTGCTGCCGGTGGCCGTGTCGAACAGGTATGTCTGACCGTCATTCCCGCCCAAGGCGAGAATCGTGCCCCGCGGGCTGAACGCCACGGCGTTGACGTTCGGCCCCCCCGGTGGGGTCACCGATCCTGGCCCCGACACGGTCGTGGCCCCCGGGCTGCCGTGCAGCGTCCACAGGTAGACGACGCCGTTCTTGTCGTCGGCAGCGAGCATTTTGCTGTTCGGGCTGAAGGACACGGACCGGACGGTCGAGCCGTGATGATCGTTCAGGGTGGTCGAACGTACCCCCGCGTTCCAGACCCCGACAGGTAGGTGATGCTGTTGTGCGGACCGCCCGCCGTGGCCAGCATCGCGCCGTCGGGGCTGAACGCTTCGGCCCCGCCGCCCGGGCTCAAGCTCCGGATCCGATCGCCGCTGCCCGCGTTCAGCAGATACGTCGTGTCCTTGCCGTCTGGACTGCAGCCACCGGAAGCCCCGACGGCCAGCACCTACCGTTCGGGCTGAAGGCTACGGAGGACGGGCTGCCGGCTACCTGCGGCGGACCGTAGGCGTGCGACCAGGCTGACCCACTGATCTTATGGTGGCCACCAGGAGACCCTAGGACTGTGTTCAAGACCAGGAACAGGACGACCGCCGTTACCACGACACCGGCTCCGGTAAGCGTTAATAGCGTGGCCCGGCGCCGTCCCCGCCGCCGTCCGCGGCGGTTAAGGCCGGGCCGCGTTCCCGAGCCACCAGGCCGCTGACCTGGCCCGCCCGGCTTGTTGTGCGAGGGGGCCGGCCTGGCGAGCAGAGGCCCCGCCTTCTGGCCCGGGGAGTCTGGTGGCTGCCGCGAGGGGCTGAGGGCTGCTTTGTCCTGGCCACCAGGAGGGTCGTCCGGGCTTGCCGGGTGGTCCGCGGGGCCTGCCGGGTGGTCCGCGGGGCCTGCCGGGTGGTCCGCGGGGCCTGCGGGGTGGTCTTCCGGGCCCGCCGGGCGGTCCTCCCGGATCACCTGGCGTCCGGGGTCGGTTGCCTGGTCATCAGGCGTGCTCGCCTCGTCCTTCGCGGCGGGCATGCGCGGGAACGAGTCCAGGCTCAGCGGCTCGGTCAGCGTAGACCTTGCTGGCTTCGGTGTCCTGCCCGGGGGGAAGAACAGCCCCGTTGCTCCCCGGCCCCGGTTTCTGAACCGGTGCCCCCGGCGGAGACGCAGCGGAAGAGGAGGGCAGGGTCGCACCGCGCGGCGAAGTCCAGGACAGCCCCGGGTCGGAGGTGGAACCCAGGTGATAGGGCCCCAGGCCGAGAGCGTCCCGCAGGGCTTCCGCGAAGTCCGAGCAGGTCGGGTACCGGTCCACCTGGGCCTTGGCCAGGGCCCTGGCCATGACGGCGTCCACGGCCGGGGGCAGTTCGGGCCGCCGTTCGGTCAGCGACGGTGGCGGCTTGTGCAGGTGCGCCCAGATGGCCGCGAAGCTCTCGTTGCGATGGAACGGCGCCTGGCCGGCCAGCAACTCGAACGTCGCGCAGGCCAGCGCGTACTGATCGGTCCGGCCGTCGACCGGCAGGCCCTCGATCTGCTCCGGTGCGGTGTAGTCAGGGGTGCCGAGGAACTGCCCGGCCGCGGTGAGCCCCAGCGAGACCTCCGCGCTCTTGCTCAGCCCGAAGTCCGAGAGGTAGACGTGCTCAGGCCGTCCAGGCCGGCGGTCCAGCAGGATGTTCGCGGGCTTGACGTCACGGTGCACCAGACCGACGGCGTGCGCGGCGTCCAGCGCGGACGCTACCGGGGAGACGATCGACGCGACCCGCTCGGGGGGCAGCGGTCCCTCACGGCGCAGCAGCGAGCGGACGTCCGAGCCCTGCACGAAGCGCATCGCGATGAACAGCACCTGCCCGGCCTCGCCGGCCTCGTAGACCGGGATGATGTGCGGGTCGTCCACGGCGGCCGCCGCCCGCGACTCCCGGATGAAGCGCTGCCGGAACATGTCGTCGGAGCCCATCGCGGGGGTCATGATCTTCAGCGCCACGAGCCGGTTCAGGCGCTCGTCGCGCGCGCGGAAGACAACGGCCATCCCGCCCGCGCCGACCTGCTCCTCGAGCCGGTATCCACCCAGTAGTGAGCCTACGGCGAAGCCGGCCGCCAGATCGGCGCGATGCCCTGGCGACTCCTCGTTCACCCTCGCCTCCACGCGTTCCTGTGCCCTGGGCATCCTATGCTTTCGCCGATGCCCGCGTCAGAGCGTCAGAACGCTGATATTTAGGCGCATAGGAGATAAGGTTCTGCGGCCTTATCGTTACCTGTCCCCCGTACGGGGGACAAGGCGTGATTGCGGGGAGTCGCGGGCTGGTGGCGGGACGAGATCCTGCCGTGTCTGGCCAGGCTGCGGGGGTTGTGGCCGCAGGCCGCGCCGCGAGGGCGGGCGGCGCTGATATTAAGGGACCCGGAACGGCTAACCACACCTTCTGCCCTATTTACTAATCCCGGCGTTTGCGATCACCTCCGCGCGGCGACAAAGAGTCTGAACGGGGGGCAGGAAATTGATCGCGAAACGTGCGGCCCGGACCGCTGGAGAAACCAGGATAACCGGGCTATCGGTTGCGAAAACGGCGCCCACGGCGCAGGCCCGGGCCCGGATCGGGAAACGTGCCCGGCTGGGCCGGTGGGCGGGCGTCATTCTGGCGGTGGGAGCCACCGGCGGATGCGGCCTGCTGCATCAGGCCGCCGCGCCCGCCGGGATGGAAAGGCAGATCCGCGAGGGTGAGCAGGTCAGCGCGGCGACCCAGGAGCACGCGTCGCCCGCCGCCCGTTCCGCGGGCACCGGCACCAGTGACACCAGTGTGGCCGGCCGCGGTACCGCTGGCCGCACTACCGTCGGCACCGGGCCTGCGGCCGGAGCCGTACCCACACCGTCAGCCACCCCCGGCAAGGTCACGGGCAAGCAGGTCACAGCGATAGGGGACTCGGTCATGGCGGCCAGTGCCCTGGCCCTGGCCGCGGCCATGCCCGGCATCTACATCGACGCCAAGCCCGACCGGGAGATGCCCGCGGGCCTGGCCATCGTGCGCCGGCTCGCGGCGACCGGGCGGCTGCGCCCGGTTGTGGTGATCGGCCTCGGTACCAATTACATCGTCACCACTAAACAGCTTAATACGCTGATGAAGATCCTCGGCCCCAGCCGTAAGCTGGTACTTATCAACACTTATGTTCCTGATGCGTGGAGCAGGCAAGTCAACGCGACCGAGGCGGCCTTTATCCGGCAGCATCCCAGTGTGACCCCCGCCGACTGGTTTGACACCATCAGGAACCGGATGAACCTGCTCTGGCCGGACCATATTCATCCCGAGATACCCGGGACCTACGTGTACGCGCGCCTGGTGCGCCGCGCGGTCCAGGCCACCCGCGACGTCGCCGCTCCCTGAGCCCCCCCGGCTACGCCGGGGGCGAGGGTGGCCCCGGGTGCGCGTGAGCGACGGCGTGGCCCTTCTGGGTGGTGATGGTGATGTTGCCGCTGTTGTTGCTGGCCGTGATCACGTTCTTGGCTGTCGGTGACTGCGGGACGGACACGGTCGTGCTGCCGAACGAGTTCCGCGTCGCGACGCGGTAGGCCGCAGGCCCGGCCGGCAGCACCAGGGTGATGTTGCCGAAGCTGTCGGTGACGGTCACCTGCCTCGGGACCTTGGTGAACGACAGTGAGATGTCGCCGGAGCTGTTGCGGGCCACCACGTCGGCCGCGGCCAGCCCGGTCACCGAGATGGCCCCGAAGCTGTCCTGGAGCCGGGTGTCGCCGGTGATGTCCGCGGCCCGGATGTCGCCGGAGTTGTTGTCCAGCGACAGGCTCCCGGCCAGGCCGGAGGCGGTAAGAGTGCCGAAGGTCCCGGCTAGGTGGACGTTCCCGGTCAGCCCGGACGCGGTCAGGTCGCCGCTGTTGTCGAAGAGCGCAACCGTGCCGCGCAGCCCGCTGGCGTCCAGTGCGCCGAACGAGTCGCTGACACTGACCCGGAACCCGGCCGGGACCGTGACGCCGAGGTCGAGCGAGCACGTCCCGGCGGGCACCCGGCACTGCGGATCAAGCGCCAGCCCGGCCCCGGTGGACCGGTAGCTGAAGGCCGGCCGGGAGAAGCTGCCGCTCAGGCGCCCGCGGACCACGATCCGGCGGCCGGGGCCGGGCCGCACCGTCAGGTCACCGTTGCCGCTGGTCACCCGGGCCTGCCCGGCGGCCGCTGGCACGCTGAACCCGACCGAGTAGCCGACCTGGCCCTGGCTGGCCAGGTAGATGACGGTGTTGTGGACCGAGAAGTACCCGGCCAGCGCGATGAGGGCCAGCACTACCGGGAGCCCGGCGGCGAGGACCGCCCAGCGCGCGCGGGTCATGGCGGGCGCAGCTGGCATGGCTACTCGGCTCCCAGGTAACGCAGGACCGCGAGGACCCGCCGGTGGTCCCGGTCGGCGGGGGGCAGCCGCAGCTTGGTGAAGATGCTGTTGATGTGCTTGGCCACCGCGCCCTCTCCGACGACCAGGGTGGCGGCGATGGCCGCGTTGGACCGGCCCTCGGCCATCAGCGCCAGCACCTCCCGCTCGCGGGCGGTGAGGTCGGCGAGCGGGTGGCGGCTGCGGGCCAGCAACTGCGCGACGACCTCCGGGTCCAGGGCGCTCCCGCCGGTGGCGACCCGGTCCAGCGCGTCGAGGAACTCACCCAGGTCCGCCACCCGGTCCTTCAGCAGGTAGCCGACGCCGTGCGGCCGGTCGGAGAGCAGTTCGGTGGCGTAGCGCTCCTCCACGTACTGGGACAGGACCAGCACGCCCACGCCGGGCCAGCGCTGGCGGACCACCAGGGCGGCGCGCAGCCCCTCGTCGGTGAAGGTCGGCGGCATCCGCACGTCCACCACCACGACGTCCGGCTCGTACTTGCCCACCGCCCGCAAGAACTCCTCGGCCTCGCCGGCGGCCGCGGCCACGTCGTGCCCGGCCTCGGCGAGCAGCCGGGTCAGGCCCTCCCGGAGCAGGACCGAGTCCTCAGCGATCACGACCCGCATGGCAGCTCCGCCTCGATCACGGTCGGGCCCCCGGCCGGGCTGCGCACCGACAGCCGGCCGTCCACCCCGGAAGCCGGTCGGCCAGGCCGGCCAGCCCCTGTCCCTGCGGGTCGGCGCCGCCGATGCCGTCGTCGCGGATCACCACCCGCAGCACGTCGCCGTGCCGGGAGGCCACCACCTCGGCCCGGGTCGCGCGGGCGTGCTTGGCCACGTTGGTCAGCGCCTCCGCCACCACGAAGTAGGCGATGGCCTCGGCGGAGATGGACGGCCGGGCCGTCAGGCTGGCGCGCACCGTGACCGGCACCGGGCTGAGCGCGGCCAGGCCGGAGATCGCGGCGTCCAGGCCCCGGTCGGTCAGCACCGGCGGGTGCACGCCCCGGACCAGGTTGCGCAGCTCGGCCAGGGCCTCCTTGGCCTCCGCGTGGGCCTGGTCGAGGATGGCCCGGGCCCCTTCCGGGTCGTCGTCGAAGCGGGCCCGGGCCCGCCCCAGGTTCATGGCCAGGGAGACCAGCCGCTGCTGGGCGCCGTCGTGCAGGTCCCGCTCGATCCGGCGGCGCTCGGCCTCCGCGGACCCCACCGCCCGGGCCCGGCTGCTCTCGAGCTCACCGATCCGCTCGGTCAGGTCCGCCTGGCTGCCCGGGCCGATCAGGTAGCGGGCGACCGCGGTGTCGGCCGCCGCCAGGGCCAGCGTCACCCGCGGCGCTACCAGCAGCAGGACCAGGCCGAGCGGCACGGCCGCGGCCATCAGCCCCGGGCGCGGCAGCCCGGCGTCCAGGTGCCACTGCAGCCGGATCAGCAGCCAGCCGAACAGCGGCAGGCCCAGCATGGCCAGGGCGAACGCCCACACCGCGGTGACGACGATCATCTCCGCGAGACTGAGCGGGAGCCGGATGAGCGCGTACCCGGCATGGCGCCACGCCACCCGCGCGCTCAGCAGCCGCCACATCCGCCGCCACCGGCCCCGGTCCGGGCTCACCGGGATCCGCGCGACCGGGACGTTCACGCCCAGCATGACCAGGAACCTGGCCCGTTCGGCCCGGCCGAACTGCAGGCCCAGCCAGAGCGCGGCGACCAGCACCGGGAGGCCGATCAGGAACAGCCACAGCGTCCCGATGCCAGCCAGGGCCAGCGCCACGATCACGCCGAAGGCCAGCGCGCCGGTGACCACCCCGGCCATCAGGTGAATGACGGCCAGCCAGGTCTGCGCGGAGATCACCGGCCCGGCCGACCCCGGCCAGCACCTGGGCCAGCGGCCCCGCGCCCAGCGGCCCCCAGCCCAGGCCGAAGCGCCCGCGTGACCGCGGCCCGCCCGGAGACCGGCCGCGGGGCCGGCTCCTGCGCCGCCTTCCGTCATCGCTCCTCCGGTGCTTGGTCCCGCTCTGACGCTAGAGGAATCATGGCCCGCCGCCCATCCCGCAGGGTCCCGGCTCGCTGCGGGAGCTAGCACCACCCTGGATCGGGGGTCCTGCGGGATGTCGCCGGCCCCTCCCCGCCCGGGACGCTGTCAGCGCCGGGCCGATCCGGCCCGGGCCATCCTGGCTCACGGCACCATCACGGGAGGAACACCCATGAACGCGGACATCACCTCGGGCTGGGCAGGCGCGGGGGGCGCCGCCGCCCCGCCCGCGGACCCGCTCATCCAGCTCAGCGACGTGACCAAACGATACGAGGACGACGGCCAGCCCGCGCTGACGGGCGTCCGCCTGGACATCGCCGCGGGCGAGGCCGTCGCGGTGATGGGACCGTCCGGCAGCGGCAAGTCCACCCTGCTCAACCTCATCGCCGGGCTGGACCGGCCGAGCAGCGGGACGGTCACCGTGGCCGGGCAGCGGATCGACCGGCTCAGCGAGACCGGGCTGGCCCGGTTCCGGCGGCAGCAGATCGGCATGATCTTCCAGTTCTTCAACCTGCTGGACGACCTGACCGTGGCCGACAACGTGCTGCTGCCCGCCCAGCTGGCCGGGCTGTCCCGGCGGCAGGCCCGGGCCCGGGTCGCCGAACTGCTGGCCGCGCTGCGCATCGAGCAGCACAAGGACGCCTACCCGGGCCGGCTGTCCGGCGGGGAGCGGCAGCGGGTGGCGATCGCCCGGGCGCTGGTCAACCGGCCGCCGCTGCTGCTGGCGGACGAGCCGACCGGCGCGCTGGACACCGCCGCCGGCGAGGAGATCGGCGAACTGCTCCGCGACCTGAACACCGCCGGGCACACGCTGGTGCTGGTCACCCACAACCCCGACCTGGCCGGTCACTACGCCAGCCGCACGGTGCACATCGCCGACGGCCTGGTTTTCTCGGGCGACAACCGGCCCGGCGCCAGCCAGCCTGCCGCGCCGGCCGGGGTACGGCGATGAGAGCCGGGCCGGTCGGCCGGGCGATGCGCGGCGGGGTGGCCCGCCGCCGGGTGCAGACCCTGGTCATCGCCCTGGTGCTGCTGGTGTCCACTGGGGCGGCCGTGCTGGCCCTGGCGCTCGTGGTGGACTCCAGTGCCCCGTTCGACCACTCGTTCGCGGCGCAGCGGGGCGCCCACCTGGCCGTGATCGTCAACCCGGCCCGGGCCACGCCGGCCGACGTGGCGGCGACCCGGCGGTTGCCGCAGGTCACGGCCGCGGCTGGCCCGTTCGCGGCGGTGACCATCGCCGCGCAGCTGCCCGGCCAGTCCCTGGCCGGCGGGGCCCTGCCGCCCATGACGCTGGCCGGGCGGTCCGGGCCGGCCGGCCGGGTGGATGACCTCACCCTGCAGTCCGGTCACTGGGCGGACCGGCCCGGCCAGCTGGTCCTGGCGGTCAACTCGTCCAGCGACGGGCAGATCCTGCTCCCGCTCGGGGCGAAGATCACCGTGGCCAGCACGCCAGGCCATCCGGTGCTGACCGTGGTCGGCGAGGCCGCCTCGGTCACCAACTCAGCGGACGGCTGGGTGACGCCGGGCGAGATCGCCCGGCTGCGTCCGCCGGGGACGCCCGGCAGTGCCCAGATGCTGTACCGGTTCCGCAACGCCGGCACGGCTGCGGCCGTCCGCGCGGATGCCGCGGCGGTCAGCGCGGCGCTGCCGTCCGGGGCGGTGACCGCCGTCCAGTCCTACCTGACCGTCCGGGAGCAGGAGACGTCGAGATCGGGCCGTTCGTGCCGTTCCTGGTCGCCTTCGGGGTGATCGGCCTGGTCATGTCGGTGCTGATCGTGGCCAACGTGGTCAGCGGCGCCGTGGTGTCGGGTTACCGCCGGATCGGGATCCTCAAGAGCATCGGCTTCACCCCCGGGCAGGTGGTGGCGGCCTATACGGTCCAGGTCATGGTGCCCGCCCTGGCCGGCGTGCTGGGCGGCCTGGTGGCCGGCGACCTGCTGGCCATGATGCTGCTGCGCCAGGCCGCCAACGCCTACGGCGTGGGCCAGCTCAGCGTCCCGGTGTGGGTGGACGTGGCCGTGCCGTGGTCATGCTCGGCCTGGTCGCGATCGCGGCCCTGCTGCCGGCCCTGGGGGCGTCCCGGCTCAGCGCGGTGCAGGCCATCGCCGCGGGCCGGGCTCCGCGGGCGGGCCGCGGCTACGCCGCGCACCGGCTCTTCGGGCGGCTGCGGCTGCCCCGGCCGGTGACGATCGGGCTGGCGGCCCCGTTCGCCCGCCCGGCCCGCACCGCGATTACCCTGGTCGCCGTGCTGCTCGGCGCGGCCGCGGTGACCTTCGCGGTCGGCCTGGGCAGCTCGCTGAACCGGGTGGTGGGCGGGCTGTCCCACGCGGCGGCTGAGCCGGTGCAGATCTACCGGAACTCGCAGAACTCGTTCATCTTCAGCGCCGCCCAGCAACGGACTGTGCAGGCCGCGCTGGCCGCCCAGCCGGGCACCCGGCGCTACGTGGCCGAGACCGACAGCCAGATCAGCGTGGCCGGGCTGACCGGGCAGCATCCGATCACCGCGTTCCGCGGCCCGGCCGCCTGGACCGGCTATCCGATCATCAGCGGGCACTGGTACACCGGCCCGGGCCAGGCGGTCGTGTCCACCGGCTTCCTCACCCTGACCGGCAAGGCCGTCGGCGGCACCGTCACGATCGTGCTGGGCGGCAGGCCGATCCCGCTGCGGATCGTCGGCGAGGACTTCGACGCCGACGATCGCGGGGTGTCGGTCATCACCGACTGGCAGACCCTGGCTGACGCCCACCTCGGCCCGGCCCTGACCGCGCCGGGCCAGTACGACATCGGGCTGCGTCCCGGCGTGTCCCCAGCCAGCTATGCGCAGTCCATCGGCGCCAGGCTCGGCTCGTCGTACCTGACCTCCCTGAACAGCAGGAACTCTGTCGTGGTGAGCCTCATGCTCGGCCTGATCGGCACCCTTACGTTGCTGCTGGCCCTGGTCGCCGGGCTGGGCGTGCTGAACACGGTCGTCCTCAACACCCGCGATCGGGTGCACGACCTGGGCGTGTTCAAGGCCATCGGGATGACGCCCCGGCAGGTCATCGCCATGGTGGTCTGCTGGGTCGCCGGGACCGGGCTGGTGGCCGGCCTGATCGCGCTGCCGGCCGGGATCGCGCTGCAGCACGTGGTCCTGCCGGCGATGGCCTCGTCCGCGAACCTGGGCCTGCCCGCCAGTTACCTGTCCGTCTACCGGGGACCGGAACTGGTGGCGCTGGCCCTGGCCGGGGTGGTGATCGCCATCGTCGGGGCGCTGCTCCCGGCGGGCTGGGCGGCCCGGATGCGCACCGCTTCCGCCCTGCGCGCCGAGTAGCACGCGAACCAGGCCCGGCCGGCCGGACAGGGGCGGACCGGCCGGACCTGGTCCCGGGTTCGGAGCTAGCCCCGGGTTCCGAGCCAG
This sequence comes from uncultured Actinomycetes bacterium, assembly GCA_963844695.1. Classification (GTDB taxonomy): domain Bacteria; phylum Actinomycetota; class Actinomycetes; order Streptosporangiales; family Streptosporangiaceae; genus RYN-230. The sequence continues at coordinate 58,316 of CAWJPL010000001.1, read as the reverse complement.
CCCGGGCCCCGTCCCAGTTCCAGCGCTAGGACTGCGGAGTGATGACGATGCGCTGGGCGGTGCCGGGCGCGTCGGCCCAGGCCTGCTCGACGTCGGTGAGTGACGTGGGCCGCGCGTCGATCTCGAAGGCTTCCTCCGGTGATCTCCTGGGCGAGGGCGGGCAGTTCGGCGAGGATCTCCCGGGTGCTGACCGAGCCTTGCCCGCTGCCGACGATCTGGAGGCGGGCGGCGCGCAGCGCAGCGGAGGGGATCGCCGCGGTGGGTCCGGCGACCGACCCGATCTGGATCCAGGCCAGGGGCTGGCCGCGGTCGGCGCGCCCGGTGACGAGGGCGGCCATCGCGGCGGCGGCGGGTTCGCCCCAGAGGTAGTCGATCACGACGTCGACCTCGGCGGCCGCCTCGCCGAGCCGGCGGGCGGCGCGGTCAGCGTCCCCGTCGAGCAGCACGGTGCCGGTGGCGCCGAGGGCGGGCAGGCCAGCCAGCCGGCTGGCGTTGCGCCCGGCCGCGACGACCTGCTGCGCGCCGAGACGCTTCGCGATCTGCACGGCCATCTGGCCGGCGTTCCCGGTGGCCCCGAGGACGAGGACGTTCTGCCCGGCCCGGAACGGCACCCGCTGGCGCAGCGCGACCCAGGAGGACATGGCCGGGTTCATGGCCGCGGCGACCGCGATCGGGTCGGCGTCCTCGGGCAGCACGATGCTGCGCCGGGTGTCGATGACGGCCTGCTCAGCCATCGCGCCCACGCGCGTGTCCGGGAGGACGAAGTAGCGCAGCAGCCCGTCCGCGCCGCGTCCCACACCGTCGATGCCCGGTACGAGCGGCAGTTCGCCGGTGCTGGTGTAGTGCGACCCGTTGGCCTGCGACCGGACCCGCGGGTGCAGCCCCGCCGCGATCACGTCGACGACCATGTCGTCGTCCCCAGCCGGGATGGGGGCGGGGAACTCCTCGTAGCGGGGGGCGGTGTCGAACGAGGAAACGACAGCAGCCTTCATGATGATCTCCACAATATAGTTGGTAATACGAACTAAAATTAGTTGGTATTACGAACCGAGTCAAGTAGGCTCCGGAGGTGGCCACGCCAGAAGAACCGCCCCGCGCCATCGCTCAGGAGGGCCTGGTCGACGCGCTCGTCCAGGTCTCCTTCGTGACCATGGCCGTGCTGAGCAAGGTGGGCGCCGAACACGACCTGTCCCTCACCCAACTGCGGGTGCTCGGGATCCTGCGGGACCGGCGGGTCAGGATGACCAGGCTGGCCGACTACCTGGGGCTGGAGAAATCCACCATGACCGGGCTGGTCGACCGCGCCGAGAAGCGGGGGCTTCTCGAACGGGGCCCCAACGCCCACGACGGCCGCGCCGTGGACGTGTTCATCAGCCCCGCCGGGGCAGCCCTGGCCGAACGTCTCCACGCCCAGGTCCGGCGGTCGCTGTCCCCGCTGACCAGCGGACTCGATCCGGCCGAGCAACGCCAGGTGCAAGCGCTGCTGGAACGGATGCTCGGTCCTCACGAGTCCGGCTAACCGGGCGCCAGATCCTTGACCATGGTGTCGGACTGCGCGTCGCTGGAGTCCACGACCCGGTAGCCCTCGGAGAGGTACAGCTGCTGGGCGAAGTTCTTCCGTTCGACGCTGAGGCTGATCTGCCGGATGCCGGCCGAACGGGCCTGCCCGGCCAGGGCCCGCAGCAGGGCCCGGCCCACGCCCCGGCCGCGCCAGTCCGCGGCCACCCCGATCGTCAGTTCGGGTACGTCGTCAGCCACGAACCCGTATCCCGGGTCGGCCGCGGGAAGGAAGCGGAGCCAGGCCGCGCCAACCGGCGCCCCGTCCGCCTCGGCGATCACGCCCAGATCGGTATCACGGGGCCAGCCGGCGACGTAATGCGCCGTCGCGGGCGCCGAGAGCACCCGGCGGCGGCTCTTCTTCTTCCACTCCGCTGACCAGTTGGCCGCCTCGACCAGCATGTCGGCCAGAAACGACCCGTCCTCCGCCGTAGCCCGGCGAACCACCCAGCGGTTCTCAGCCACGACGCGAATCTACCGGCGCCCGGCCGGAGTGCCGCCTCGGGCGCCGCGCTGGGCGCGCGGCAGGCTTCCATGATCACGGTCAAAAAGGGGGGCTGCCCAGGGTCAGAAATTGACCGCCAACAAGAAGACCACGGGAACCGGAGGCGGGGACGGCTCGTGTCTCCTGGTGAGGGGCCGGGTTGGCTAGGGTGAGCGGACAGGGCAGAGGAGAAGATCACGTGTCCAGTGGGACCGGGGGGAAGGGCCGCTCGGGCCGGGGCGGCTCGGGCGGACGCGGCTCAGGCTCCGGCGGCGGCTCCGGCGGCAGCGGCTCGGCCAGCGGCGGATGCGGCCAGGGGCGGAGCCAAGCCGGCGGGGCAAGCCCGGCAGGACCGGCGGGGCAGGCCAGGCCGGGCCCAGGCCGGCGGGGCCAGACTGGCGGGACCAAGCCCCGCGAAGCCAAGGCGCGGGGGGCCGCGGCCCGGGCCAGGGTCGCCGAGATGCGGGCCCGCGAAGCCGCCCGTAAGCGGCGCCGCAACTGGCTCGTCGGGATCGGCGCGGCCGTCGTCGTGATCATCGCCGCGGTGGCCATCACCCTGGCTGTCACCAGCAACAGCGGCAGCCCGGCCAGCGCCACCGGAGGGGCGCCGAAGCTCAAGCTGGCCTCGCTCAGCACGCTGGGCACGCTGAAGCCGATGCCTTCACCCGGCCCCAACGGCCCGGAGGCCGTGCCGGTCCCGTCGGCGCCCGCGCTGGCCAGCACGGCCACCAAGGCCACCGGGAAGACCGTGGACGGGATCAGCTGCGACACCACCGAGCAGTTGGTGTACCACATCCACGCGCACCTGACGGTGTTCGTGAACGGCGCCGCCCGGCAGATCCCGGCGGGTATCGGCATCCCCGGCGCCCAGGCCGAGAACACGCCGACCGGCCCCTTTATCGCCAGCGGCAGCTGCTTCTACTGGCTGCACACGCACGCCGCCGACGGGATCATCCACATCGAGTCCCCGGTGCACCGTACCTACACACTGGGGGACTTCTTCGACATCTGGGGCCAGCCGCTGGGCCCGGACCAGGTGGGCCCGGCCCGCGGCCCGGTGACTGCGATCTACAACCACCAGGTCTACCGGGGCAACCCCCGCAACATCCCGCTGGAGAAGCACGCCCAGATCCAGCTGGAGGTGGGGAAGCCACTCGTCTCCCCGGCCTCCATCACCTTCCCCAGCGGCCTCTGACCCGTCCCGGCGGAGACGGCCAGCCCGGCCGGGGCTGCGACCCCGGCCGGGCCGGTACGCGGGGCCCGCAACCGTCAGCCCGCCCGGGGATCCCAGCGGAACCGGCGGACCGCGATAAGCCCGCCGAGCACGCCCCACGCCAGCAGGACGCCGAGGGCGCCCCAGTCGAACCCGGTGTGCTGCGCGAACGGGCCCATCAGGGCTTCGTTGAACGGCCGCACCGGCAAGACCCCGGTGATGCGCTGGATCACCTGCGAGTGGATCGGGAGGTAGGTGCCCGAGATGAACACCAGCGGGAACAAGACCAGCTGCACGACGGCCGGGGCGGCCTCCGCGTTGCGGATCAGGGACGCCACCGCGACGCCCAGCGCGCAGAAACAGGCCGCGCCGAGCACGAGGGCGAGGGCGATCGCGGCCCAGTGGGTGGGCAGCGGCACGCCGAACAGCCGGCCGACGCCCACGATGAGCGCGATGTCCACCACGCTGACCACGATGCAGTGGGCCAGCAAGCCGAGGAAGTAGGTCCAGGCCGGGCAGCGGCGTGGCCCGGATCCGCTTGAGGATCCCGTTCTGCCGCCGGGTGGACAGCACGATGGCGAGCTGGCTGTAGCAGGCGCCCAGCACCGAGACCGCGGCGATCGTCGGCACGTAGTACTGCAGGGCCGACAGCCCGTAGAAGTAAGAGCTCCGGCCTACGCCGTGGAACAGCGCGCCGAACAGGACGATGATCACGACGGGGAACACGAACGTGAAGAACGCGCTCTGCGGGTTGCGCCAGAACGACAGCTGCTCGTAGCGGATCTGGTGCCAGAGCAGGGCGAGATCACGCCGCTGCGTCCGGCCGGTCGTCGCCGTCATGTCCTGGTCCTTTCCCTGGCTCGTTTGCGGTCGGCCCGTCTGGCACCGGCCCGGGTGCGGCCGGCCCGCGTGTCGTCGGCCTCTTCTTCGCCTGCCGGAGCCGCTGCGCCAGGGCTGGTCAGTCTCAGGTAGACGTCTTCGAGGCTGGGCGGTTCGACCGTGAGCTGGTCCAGGACCAGGCCACGGTGCAGCGCCCAGCTGGTCAGCTCGTGCAGGGCTCGGGTCGGCTCACTGACCGCCACCGTGACCAGGTCACCTGGTTCCGGCTCCGCGGCCGGGTCGGCCGCCGGGTCCACTGGCGGCCGGGCCCAGGCCGGGAGATCCGCGGCCAGGCATCCGCCCGGGAGCGCGAAACGGATCTGGGTCTGGGCGGCGGCCCGCCCGCCGATGTCCGCCAGCGTCCCCTGGGCCACTACCTGGCCGTCGGACAGCACCGCCACCTGGTCGGCCAGCGCCTGGGCCTCCTCCATGTAGTGCGTGGTGAGCAGGATCGTGGTTCCGGAGTCGCGCAGGCTGCGCACGAGCTGCCACGCGTCCCGCCGCGCCGCCGGGTCGAACCCGGTGGTCGGCTCGTCCAGGAACAGCAGTTCCGGATCACCGATCAGCCCCAGGCCCAGGTCCAGGCGGCGTTTGCGGCCCCCGGACAGGTTCCGCACCTTGGTCCGCTCCTGCCCGGCCAGGCCGACCAGGGCGATCACCTCGTCGACGCCTCGCGGTGCGGGGTAGTAGCCCGCGTTGCGGGCGATGGTCTCGCGCACCGTCAGGTACGGCTCGACCGCGATGTCCTGCAGAACCAGCCCGATCCGCTCCCGCAGTTCGCGGCCCGTCGCCCGCTCACCGGGATCGAGGCCCAGCACCTCGGCCCGCCCGGCGTCCCGGGCCCGGAACCCCTCCAGGATCTCCAGCGTCGTGGTCTTCCCGGCGCCGTTCGGCCCCAGCAGCGCGAAGATCTCGCCCGCGCCGACGGTGAAGCTGATCCCGCGCAGCGCGGGCACGCTGCCGTAGCTCTTGGCCAGATCCTCTACTACGACCGCGCCACGCACCGGACCTCCAATGACACGTCGAGGTAGCGCGCGGCCAGCCCGGGGGACGCGGTCACGCCGAACTCGGTCCGGTCCAGGCGCACGGAGCCCTGGGCGGTGAACGAGCCGGCCGATACGTCCGACACCTGCACCGGCAGGCGGACCGGGCGGGCCACCGCGCCCACCGTCAGTGTGCCCAGCAGATCCTGACCGTCCATTTTTTCCCCAACGAACACCATCACCGGGTACCGGCTCGCATCCAGGAATCGGGCCGACCGGACGCTGGCGTCCCGCGCCGGGTTCCTGGAGTTCAGGCTCGCGGTGTCGATCTCCACGGAGACTCTCGACTCGCTGGCCGGCTCGGTTATGTCGACGGTCCCGGCCCGGATCTGGAAGCGGCCGCGCACCGGGGCGAGCCCGAACAGGTGCCGGGTCCGGAACCGGACGGCCGAGGCGGCCGGGTCGATGTCGTACCGGCCGAGCCGGAGTTTCGTTGCCGCTTGTGCTGGTGTGGTTTCCATGCCCCCCATTCCAGGGTCGGCGGGCCACCCGGGGCCAGGGTAGCCGGTCGGGTCCCGGCCCGACCAACGGCTGCTCGCCGGCGGCCGGATACGACTTTCGTAGGTTCCTGCCCCGACGAAGGTGCGCGCGGCCGGGGCTGGCGGCGCCGCGCTGACGTAGCGTGAAACACGTGAGCGAGGAACACTGCCCGTCAGGCCGCCAGTGGTGGTCCGGGAACCACTGGCCGTCCCGGCACCGGACCGCGTTCGACGTGGGGCTCGCGGTCTTCTTCGTGCTGCTGGACACGACCGCGACGCTGGTCGGGATCTCCTGGTGGCCGGCTCATCCGGGGACGCTGGCGTGGGTCCTGCTGGGCATCCAGGCCGCCGCCTGCCTGTCGCTGGTCGTCCGGCGCCGCGCGCCGCTGCTGGTAATCGCCGTCCTGGGCGCGTTCACGCTGGCGGTCACGCTGCTGATCCACCCCGCCGGTGCCCTGACCCCCGTCGACATGGGCAACATATGGGCGCCGTTCGCCACGTCGCTCGCGGCCTACGGACCCTTCTACTACCGGGGGGACCGGCGGGTTGCGTTCCTGGCCGTCGCCGTGCTGGCCGTGATCGTGTGCCGGCCCTGGCAGCCCTCGGTCGAGGTCATCAGCAACGGACTGCTCCGCATCCTGGTGGGGCCGTTGCTGGCGCTGTATTTCGGGGCCCGCCACGCGCCTGCTGCAGTCGCTGCGGGATCGGGCCGACCGGGCCGAGCGGGAACGGTACCTGCTCGCGGAGCAGGCCCGGACCGAGGAACGGGCCCGGCTGGCCGGCGAGATGCACGACGTGGTGACGCACCGGGTCAGCCTGATGGTGCTGCAGGCCGGGGCGCTGCGGATGACCGCCGCCGACGAGGCGACCCGGCGGGCGGCCGAGGACCTGCGGGTGACCGGCTGCCAGGCCCTCGACGAGCTGCGGGACCTGGTCGGGATCCTGCGCGCGCATCCGGAAGGCGACGAGACGCCATCGACGGACGGCCTGGCGGCACTGGTCGCCGAGTCGGTCAGCGTGGGCACTCCGGCCGAGCTGACCGAGGAGGGCGACCCGGCCCTGGCCTCGCCGGTGGTCGGGCGGACCACGTACCGCATCGTCCGGGAGGCCCTGACCAACGTGCGCAAGCACGCGCCCGGTGCGCGGGTCACCGTGCACGTCAGCTACGGCGACGCCCAGGTGCGGCTCGCGGTGCGCAATGCCCCGGCCGCCCGCGCGGTGGATCTTTCCGGCCTGGCTGGGACCGGCTCCGGCCTAGGGCTCGCCCACCTGCGGCAGCGGGTCGAGCTGGTGCACGGCACGCTGCGGGCCGGCCCCGCGCCGGACGGAGGATTCTGCGTGGAGGCCACACTGCCCGCCTACGTGCCCACGGCCGAGCCGGTCGGATGACCATGATCCGGGTCGTGGTCGTGGATGACGAGCCGATGGTGTGCGCGCACCTGCGGACCATCCTGACGTCGGGCGGCACGGTGGAGGTCGTCGCCGAGGCACACGACGGGGCCGCCGGGGTCGAGGCGGTTACCCGTACCCGTCCCGACGTAGTGCTCATGGACCTGCGCATGCCGGGCATGGACGGGCTGACCGCGATCGAGCACATCGGCAGGCTGGCCGCATCGCCCGCCGTGGTCGTGCTGACCACGTTCGACGCCGACCAGTACGTGCTGCGCGCGCTGCGGGCTGGCGCGGCGGGATTCCTGGTCAAGTCCACCCCGCCGGAGGACCTCATCGGCCTGGTCCAGGTGGCCGCGGAGGGGCACACGGTGCTGTCCCCGGCGGCCGCGCGGCGGCTGATCGCTGCCTCGGCCGACAGCCAGCTGGTCCGCGACCGGGCCCGCGAGCTGGCCGCGACGCTGACCGAGCGGGAGGCCGAGGTGCTGGCCGGCCTGGGGGAGGGCCTGTCCAACGCGCAGATCGCGGCGCGGCTGTACCTGTCCGAAGCCACCATCAAGGGCTACGTCTCACGGACGCTGGAGAAGCTGGGCTGTGCGAACCGCACCCAGGCCGGGCTGCTCGCCCACGACGCGGGCCTCGCCAGCCCTTAACTAGCCCGCTGCGGGGTAGGTGCTTCCCATCCAGCGAGCGGGGGCCCCATGGGACGCGACATCCAGGCCATCAAGATCAGCGGCGAAGACCGGCGTAAGTACCGGGAGAAGGTACAGCGCTCGCTGGACGTGTTCGCCCGGATGCTCCGCGAGCACCGGTTCGAGGCCAGCCCGTCGCGGGTGGGCGTGGAAATCGAGCTGAACCTGGTCGATGAGCACGGGATGCCGTCCATGCGCAACGCGGCCGTGCTCGACGTCATCGCCGACCCGGCCTGGGCGACCGAGCTCGGGCAGTTCAACCTCGAGATCAACGTGCCGCCCCGGCGGCTCGAAAAGAGCGCCCTTACCGACCTGGAGCAGGAGATCCGCGCCAGCCTGAACGGCGCGGACGCCAAGGCCCGCGGCACCGGGAGCAGCCTGGTCATGGTCGGCATCCTGCCCACGCTGGCCGAGGAGCAGATGCACGAGGAGACGCTGTCGGCCAACGCGCGTTACCGGGTGCTGAACGAGCAGATCTTCGCGGCCCGCGGTGAGGACATGCGCATCGCCATCGACGGCGCCGAGCACCTGCTCACCCACTCCGACAGCATCACGCCGGAGGCGGCCTGCACGAGCGTGCAGCTGCACGTCCAGGTCAGTCCGGACGCGTTCGCGAGTTACTGGAACGCGGCGCAGGCCATCGCCGGGGTGCAGGTCGCGCTGGCCGCCAACTCCCCGTTCCTGTTCGGCCGGCAGCTGTGGGACGAGACCCGGATCACCTTGTTCGAGCAGGCCACCGACACCCGGCCTGATGAGCTCAAGCAGCAGGGGGTGCGTCCGCGGGTGTGGTTCGGCGAACGGTGGATCACCTCGGTGTTCGACTTGTTCGAGGAGAACCTGCGTTACTTCCCGGCGCTGCTGCCTATCTGTGAGGACGAGGACCCGCTGGCCGTGCTGGACGGCGGGGCGACTCCGCAGCTGGCTGAGATGAGCTTGCACAACGGGACGATCTACCGCTGGAACCGTCCGGTCTACGCGGTGGTCGGCGGCCAGCCGCATCTGCGGGTGGAGAACCGGGTCTTGCCGGCCGGGCCGACGGTCGTGGACGTGATGGCGAACGCGGCGTTCTACTACGGGCTGGTCCGGGCGCTGGCTGATGAGCAGCGGCCGGTCTGGACCCAGATGACCTTCGCGACGGCGGCGGAGAACCTGCATGAGGCCGCGCGGCACGGGCTGGACGCCCGGCTGTACTGGCCGGGGCTGGGTGAGGCGCCCGGTGGCCGAACTGGTGCTGCGCCGCCTGCTGCCGCTGGCCCGCGAGGGCCTGGCCGCTGGGGCGTCGATCTGGCTCGACGCCGACCGCCTGCTGGGCGTCATCGAGCAGCGCTGCCTCACCGGCCGGAACGGCGCCACCTGGCAGATCGCCACGACCCGGGCCATCAGCGAGCAGACCGGAGCGGACCGCGCGGAGGCGCTGCGCCAGATGACCCTGCGCTATACCGAGCTCATGCACGGCAACGAGCCGGTACACACCTGGCCCGGGTTCGCCTGAGGGCGAGATTGTCACTATGTGAGACCTGGGATCGCTGGCGGGCGTGCCAGTATCGGCAGGCAGACCTTTGTGTATCGGCCATCTGGAACGAGGAGACATGAGCGACACGAATCCCGCATCGTCGAAGCCACCGATGCTGACCGTCGCTCTCGACCTGCCGTCCGCGCAGATTCTCGCCGACCAGGCGTCGATTGTCTCGGATCTCCAGTTCGTCGTGGAATGTTGCAAGGGGCTGCTCGGCGAGCTGGACAAGCCCGAGGAGGAGCGGGACTCGGTAGTGCCGCAGGCGCTGTGGTCCGCCGCCCTGGCCTCCTACTCCCGCTGTTTCAGCAAGGGCAAGCGCTTCGGCCTGGGCGTCGACGACATCACCAGCCTGCCCCTCGAGGGGGAGGTCATGACGTTCCACAAGTGGGCCATCGGGCAGCGCACGATGCTCACCACCCATCCCACCGACCCGTTCGACGCGGCCAAGGTGGGGGCGGCGCTGGCCGGGCCCGGGCAGGGGAAGCGCCGGGTGGAGGGCATCGCGATCCTGACCACCAGCCGGGTGCTCGTCGACGACACCGGGGTGCGGCAGCTGGGTGCGCTCGCGTCGGCGCTGGCCAAGCAGACCGCGGAGCGGGCCCAGAAGCAGCAGGACACGGTGCTGGAGGAGGCGCAGCAGCTCGACCTGGACCGCCTCTACCGCCAGCCCCCGCTCAGCAGCGCCCGCCCGCTGCCCAACCTGCCCAACCTCCCCCAGCAGCCTGAGGCGCCCGCCAAGGCCTGAGCCCGGCCGCCTGACCCAGCCCCATCTCACCAGCCTCACCAACCTCCTCCGTCCCAGGGGCGGCGCCGTACGCATGAGGCGCACGCATGAATTGCGGCCTACGGGGCAGCCAAGAGTGCTTAACGGCCGGTTTTGGCGGCCGTTGACCTCAACGAGGAGGCCGCGACCATGACTGACGCACGGCCGCAGACCGCCGCGCCGGCGGACACGGGTGACGGGGCGAGCCGGTTCCACCGGACGCTGGGCTTGCTGCCCGCCACGGCGGTGAACATGACCCAGATGTGCGGCATCGGCCCGTTCATCACGATCCCGCTGATCGTGGCGGCGATGGGCGGCCCGCAGGCGGTACTGGGCTGGATCGCGGGCGCGATCCTGGCCCTGGCCGACGGCCAGGTCTGGGCCGAGCTCGGGGCGTCCATGCCCGGCTCCGGCGGGACCTACCTGTACCTGCGCAAGGCCTTCCGGTACCGCACCGGCAACCTCATGCCGTTCCTGTTCATCTGGACCGCGATGCTGTTCATCCCGCTCATCATGTCCACCGGCGTGATCGGGCTGGTGAGCTACCTGGGCTTCTTCTTCCCGCACCTGTCCGCGTGGCAGGGTCACCTGATCGGCCTGGGCGTCACCGCCCTGGTCGTCGTCGCCCTGTACCGGCGGATCGAGCGGATCAAGGTGCTCACCACCGTGCTGTGGGTGGTGATGGTGCTGGCGGTCGGCCTGACCATCGCCGCCTCCTACAGCGGGTTCCACCCGTCGCTCGCGTTCACCTACCCGCACGGGGCGTTCAGCGGCGGCGGCGCGTTCTTCGCCGGGCTCGGCGCCGGGCTGCTCATCGCGATCTACGACTACCTCGGCTACAACACCACCGCGTACATGGGCGACGAACTGAAGGACCCCGGGCGCACCCTGCCCCGGTCCATCATCTTCTCGATCCTCGGCATCATGGTGTTCTACCTGGCGCTGAGCATCGGCGTGCTCGGGGCAGTGCCGTGGCACACGGTGGCCCAGTCCACCTCGGTGGCGTCCCTGGTTGTCACCAGGAACTGGGGTCACGGCGCGGCCGACGTGGTCACGGTGCTCATCCTCATCACCGCGTTCGCCTCGGTGCTCACCGGGCTGCTGGGCGGGTCGCGGGTGCCCTACCAGGCCGCCCGGGACGGCGTGTTCTTCCGCGCGTTCGGGCGGCTGCACCCGCGCGGTGACTTCCCGCACGTGGCCCTGATCGTGCTCGGCGTGATCACCGCGGTGGGCTCCTTCTTCACGCTCACCACGATCATCGCCATGCTGACCGCGGTGATCGTGATCGTCCAGGCGATAGCGCAGGTGGTGGCGCTCACCGTGCTCCGCCGCCGCGAGCCCGGCCTGCGCCGGCCGTACCGCCAGTGGCTCTACCCACTGCCCAGCCTGGCCGCCCTGGCCGGCTGGATCTATGTCTACGCCTCCGCCGGCCGGGTGCCCATCGAGCTGTCGGTCGCGTGGGTGGCCGCCGGGGTGGTGGCCTACCTGGTGTGGGCCCGGGTGACCCGGGTCTGGCCGTTCGGGCCGAAGGAGTCCCGGGAGGCCGGGCTGGCTGCGCAGCCGTAACGTTCCCGGGACGGTCGCTGCGTAGCGTCCAGGGAGGTGGGGGGGACGCAACCAGGGAGGGGGCGTCTTTCAGGGGGCTTAACGACGTGCGTCTTCTCCGCATGCCATGCGTGGATCGCCGCTGCCGGTGGGCACGGCGAACCTCCCAAAGGAGAGAGAAGATGCGCAAGAGTCCATTCGCTGTGGGTGCCGTGGTCCCGCTGCTGGCGTTCGGTGTCAGCGCCGCCGGGATGTCAGCAGCCCAGGCTTCCACGGGCAGCACCGCCTACGTCTCGCCGTCTGGCAGTTCGTCGGGCGCGGACACCTCGTGTGCCACGGCCGGCTACGCGAGCATTAACAAGGCCGTGAAGGCGGCCAGCGCGGGCGGCACGGTCGTGGTCTGCCGCGGGGTCTACAAGGCCCAGGTCGTGGTGAGCAAGCCGCTGACCCTGGCCGGGCAGCGCGGCGCCGTGATCGACGCCCAGGGGCAGAAACCGCTGAAGATCGGCCCCACGAAGCTGCCGGGCAGCATCGGGATCGGCGTGCTGGGCACCAAGAACGTGCGGGTCAGCGGGTTCAAGGTCAGGAACGCCGGCTTCGACGCCATCCTGGTCGCGCTGAGCTCGAGGGTCTCGGTATCCCATAACCTGCTGAAGCACAACGGCGACGTGGGCGTGGACCTGAACGGCTCGTCCTGGTCGCAGGCCACCGGGAACGTGTCGGAGGACAACACCGGCGGCGGCTTCCTGGTCGCCGACGACGTCGGGCCGAACAGCCACAACGTGGTCGCCTGGAACGTGGCCAGCGACAACCCCGGCGGCTGCGGGGTCATCCTGGCCGGGCACAGCACGGCCGGGGTCACCGACAACCTGGTGGCGCACAACGTGCTGACCGGCAACGGCACGCTCAAGTCCTCGGGCGGCGGCGCCGGGGTGGTCATCGCCACCGAGGTCCCGGGCGAGACGGTGGCCGGCAACACGGTGACCGGCAACCTCATCTTCGGCAACGGGCTCGCGGGTGTCACCATTCACGCCCATCTCCCCGGCCAGAACCTGAACGGGAACCGGATCACCGGGAACGTGATCGGCACCAACAACATCCTCGGTGACCCGATCGACCTGGCCACCTCGCCCTCGTCGATGAAGAACGTCGCGGTGCCGGACACCCGGACCACCGGCATCCTGGTCGGCTCGGCCAGCTCGATCCACGTCCTGATCAGCGGCAACCGCATCGCCCGCAACCACTTCGGGATCTTCCTGGAAGGCGTGCGCCGTCCGGTGCACGCCACGCTGCACGGCAACCAGTTCCACCGGGTGTTCAAGCCGGTGAAGCGGGTCATCGTCCACTAACGCCCCACGGGCGGCGCGCCGTGCCCCGGATCCGGGACTCCGGGTCCGGGGACGGCTGCGGCGCTGGGCCGTGGCGCCGGTCTACGCCCAGCTGATCGGGCGCCGGGCTGATCGGGCACCTGCTGACCGGGCGCCGGGCTGATCGGGTAGAACGGGGGGATGCCGGAGCTTCCCGAGGTCGAGACCGCCCGCCGCCTGATCGCCGATCAGGCGCTGAACCGGCGGATCGTGGCGGTGGACGACGCGGACACCTACGTGACCCGGCCGCACATCCCTGGGCAGCTGCGTGACGCACTGGTCGGGCGTTCGCTGACGGCCGCCCGCCGGCGGGGCAAGACCATCTGGATCGAGACCTCCGGACTGGACGGCTCCACGGCGCCCGGCCCGGATCTCGGTGTCCACCTGGGCATGAGCGGCAGCATCGTGGTCACCGCGCCGGGCGGGGAGGCCACCCAGGCCGGCGAGCCGCAGCCCGCCTGGAGAGGTCCCGTCGGCCCGGGGCCGGGCAATCCGAAGTGGGACCGCTTCACGCTCGAGTTCGCCGACGGTGGCCGCCTGGCCCTGTTCGACAAGCGGCGCCTGGGCCGGGTCCGGCTGAACCCTGACGTCAGCCTGCTCGGGCCGGACGCGGAGGAAGTCACCCCGGAGCAGTTCCGCCGGGTGTTCAGCAAGGGGACGATCGCGGTCAAGGCCCGGCTGATGGATCAGTCCAAGCTCGCCGGAATCGGGAACCTGCTGGCTGACGAGGCGCTCTGGCAGGCCCGGATCTCACCTGCGGCGCCGGTCAACAGCCTCCGGCCGGAGGACGTTGACCGGCTCTACCGGGCGGTGGCAGCGGCACTGAAGTCCGCCGCCCTCCACGGCGGCGCACACACCGGCGAGATCATCCCGTTCCGGCATGAGGGCGCCCGGTGCCCGCGCGACGGCGCGGAGATGAAGCACGGCACGGTGGGCGGCCGGTCGACTTGGTGGTGTTCCCGGGAACAGGCCTGATGTGACAGCCTGCAGCCTATGAGCGCGAGCGTGGTCAGCCCGGTGTTCGTCGGGCGTCAGGAGGAGATCGCGTCGCTCACCGCCCTGCTGGACCGCGTCCAGAGCGGGGAGCCTGCGTTCGCGCTCATCGGGGGCGAGGCCGGAGTGGGGAAAACCCGGCTGCTCGGCGAGCTGGCCGCGCAGGCGGACCGGGCCGGGTTCACGGTCCTGCTCGGCCACTGCATCGAGCTCGGCGCGGAAGGACTTCCGCTCGCGCCACTGGTCGACGCGCTGCGCGCGCTGACGCGGGCCATCCCCGCGGACGAACTGGCCCAGGTGCTGGGGCCGGCCGCACCAGGCCTGGCCCGGTTGCTGCCCGAGCTCTCGCCGGACGTGGCAGCCCCGACGCACGCCGACGGCATCCAGTCCGCCCAGCTGCTCGAACTGGTGCTTGGCCTGCTGGGACGGCTCAGTGCGGCCCGTCCGGTTCTGCTCGTCCTGGAGGACCTGCACTGGGCGGACCAGTCCACCCTGGAGTTGGTCGCGTTCCTGGTCCGGTCGCTGCGCGCGGTCCGGGTCCTGCTGGTGGCCACCTACCGCTCCGACGAGCTGCACCGGCGCCATCCGCTGCGGCCGCTGCTCATCGGCTGGGAGCGGGTCCGGACCGTCAACCGTGTCGAGTTGCTGCGGTTCCAGCGCGACGAGGTCGCCACTCAGCTGGCCGCGATCCTGGCCGACGAACCCCGTCCCGGGCTGGTCGACCTGGTCTTCGACCGGTCGGGCGGCAACGCCTACCTGGTGGAGGAACTCGCGGGCGTGATACGCCGGGGCGGGGACCCGGCGGACCTGCCGCCTTCTCTGGTCAACGTCTTGCTGAGCGGGGTGGATTCGCTGAGCGTGGCCGCGCAGCGGCTGCTGCGCACGGCGGCGGTAGCCGGGAAGCGGGTGCCCGACCGGCTGCTGGCCGAGGTGGCGGGCCTGGACGAGGCTGAACTGTTCGCTGCCCTCCGGGAGGCGCTCGAAAGCCATTTGCTGGTCGTGGACCAGAGCGGCCGCGGTTACGAGTTCCGGCACGCGCTCACCCGGGACGCCATCTACGAGGACATGCTGCCGGGGGAACGGGTCCGGCTGCACGCCGCGTACGGGGAGACCCTGGCCCGGGAGCCGGGGCTGGCGGGGGAGGACACCGGAGTGTCCGCCGCGCTGGCCCACCACTGGTACGCCGCGCTCGACCTGCCGCGCGCCCTGCCGGCCTGCGTCGCGGCTGGCCAGGCCATGACCTCCTACGCGCCCGCCGAGGCCCAGCGGCACCTGGAGCGGGCCCTGGAGATCTGGCCCCGGGTGCCGGACGCCGAGCAGCGCACCGGCCTCGACCAGGTCGGGGTCATCCGGCTCGCGGCGGACGCGGCCTACCAGTCGGGCGCGGTAGACCGGTCGGTGTCCCTGTTCGACCAGGCTCTGGCGGACCTGCCCGCCGAGGGTGACAGCGTACGGCGGGCGCTGGTCATCGAGCACCGGGCCCTGGCCCTGCGGGACAGCGGCCGGGAGACGGAGGCCATCGCCGAACTGGAGCGGGCGCTGGCCCTGCTGCCCCCCGGCGAGGTGACCCGGGCCCACGCGATCGTCCTCGCGTCGCTGGCAGGCGCCCTGCTCCGCACGTCCGGCCGGGACGTGGCGGCCGGGGACGCGGCCGAGCGCGCCGTGGCGGCTGCCCGGGCGACCGGGGCCACGGAGGTCGAAGCGGACGCCTTGATCAGCCTGGGACTGGCGCAGGGTTACCTGAGGACGGCCGACGTGGACACCGACGCGATCCGGTCGGGCCTCGCGCTGGCGCTGGCGCATAATGTCCCGGCCACGGCCCTGCGTGGCTACGTGAACCTCTCCGACGTGCTGGAACTCTGGGGCCGGCACGCCGAGGCGGCAGAGGTGGCCCGGGAGGGGCTGCTGCTGGCCGACCGGGTCGGGATGGTCCGGGCCCTGGGGGCCTACCTGATCGGCAACCTGGCCGAGCCACTGCTGCGGCTGGGCCGGTGGGCCGAGGTGGACAGGCTGCTGGCCCAGGCCCTGTCGACGGTGCCGGAGGGTGTCTTCGCCGCCTCCGTGCTGCAGTTGCGCGCCGAGCGGGCCGCCATGAGCGGGCGTTACGCCGACGCCGAGGCGGACCTGCGCACGGCGCGCGGGGCCCTGGCCGGCACGAGCGACATGCAGTTCCTCCTGCCGCTGGGCTATGTCACGGCCGCGGCCGCGCTAGGCCGGGGTGACCTGGCCGCCGCCCGGGCGGCGGTCGCCGGGTGCCTGCCCGATGAGCCCTTCGTGTGGGGGGCCCGGTACAGCTGGCCCTTGCTGTGGCTGGGCATCCGGATCGAGGCCGACGAGGCGGTCCGGGCCCGGGACCGCCGCGTTGCGGTCCCGGAGCAGAGCGCGGCCCGCCACCAGCTGCTGGCCGCGGGGGCGGCCGGCCTGCCCGCCACCACCCCGCCCGCCCGCGGCTACCGGGCCCTGTTCGAGGCGGAGCAGGGCCGGTTCCTCGGCCAGGACGACCCGCGGCTCTGGTCGGCGGCGGTGACGGAATGGGAAGCGGCGCAGGAGCCGTACCCCCTGGCCTACACCTGGCTGCGGCGGGCCGAATCGGAGTCCGCGACCGGCGACCGGCAGGCCGCCACCCACTCCGCGGCGCAGGCTGACGTGATCGCGGGCCGGCTCGGGGCGCACCCCATCGTGGCGGAAGTGGAGGCACTCGCCCGCCGGGCCCGGCTCGACCTGGGCAGCGGCCTGAGCGGGCCGGAGCCCGCGGACGAACTCGCCCGGTTCGGCCTGACCGACCGGGAACGCGAGGTGCTGCTGCTGCTGGCCGACGGCCGCTCGAACCCGGAGATCGCGCAGGCCCTGTTCATCAGTCCCAAGACAGCCAGCGTGCACGTCTCCAACATCCTGGCCAAGCTCGGGGTCGGCGGCCGGGTGGAAGCCGCCGCGGTGGTCCACCGCCTGGGAGTACCCGGCACCCCGTGATGGGCGCCCTGGGGCCGTCACCCCGTAACGGCTAAGGACCGGGCGACCCCGTCTGAGCCGACCGCATGGCTCGCTAAGCACCGCGGCGCGAAATCTGAGGCGGCGCGGAGCGCCTGCTAGGGCAGCCGGCCGATGCGGCTCCCGACCCCTTAGCCCGACCGTGGGAAGGGACATCACCACGGCGGACAGGACGGCACGATGAACATTCAGCAGGCGAAGTCCGGGACGATCCGGGCGTCATTGCGTTACCCGGCGTTCCGCTGGCTGCTCGGCGGGCTCGCCGTGTCCCAGCTCGGCGACTGGCTCTACAATCTGGCCCTTATCGCGCTGGTCTATGAGCGCACCCACTCGGCGTTGTGGGCCGGGATCACCACCGCCGCCCGGGTCGTGCCGGTCGTCGCCCTGGGCCCGCTGGGCGGGGTGGTGGCCGACCGCTTCGACCGGCGCCGCATCATGATCATCTGCGACGTCGCGCGGATCGCCCTGATGGTCCTGCTGGCCCTCTTCGTGGTCACCCACGCGCCGATCGTGGTGGCCCCGGTGATCGCCGCGGTGGCGACCGCCTTCGCCACCCCCTACCTGCCGTGCGTGGCCGGCATCACACCCCGCCTGGTCGACGACGCCGACCTGCCCGGCGCCAACGCCGCCCGGTCGGCGGTCAACGGGCTTGGCATCATCGCCGGGCCCGCCCTCGGTGGTGTCCTCCTGCTGCTCGGATCGCCGGCCCTGGCTTTCCTGCTCAACGCGGTCACGTTCGGGCTGGCGGCGCTCGCGGTCCTGGCCATTCCCGCGGACCAGATCTCCCGGCCGGCCCGGCCGGACGGGGACACCGAAGGACTTCTCCGCGGGATAGCCACCGGCGCGGCGGCGCTGCGCTCGTGTCCCGGGGCCCTGCGGCTGGTGGGAGCGGACATCATGTGCAGCACGATCTACGGTGCCCAGACGGTGCTGCTGCTCCTGGTGTCCCGGTCGCTCGGGATGGGTGCGCACGGCTACGGCTACCTGTTCGCCGGCGTCGGAGCCGGAGCCCTGGCCGGCACGGCGCTGGCCGGCCGGGTGCAGCGCTGGGGACACCCCCGGTACGTGCTCGCCGCCGCGCTCTGCGTCGTCGGGCTGCCCATGCCGCTGCTGGCCATCGTGCACGTGCCCGCCGCCGCCATCGCGCTCGTCGCGGCCACCGGCATAGGGGCGGTCCTGGTGGAGATCCTCACCGACACCGGCCTGCAGCGGATGCTGGACGAGGACGTGTTCGGCCGGGCGTACGGGCTGGCGCTGCCTGCCTCGCTGGCCGGGATCGTCGTGGGCTCGCTCGTCGCGCCGCTCCTGGTGGGCGCGCTGGGCGGGACCGGAGCGCTGGTGACCGTGGGGCTCGCGGTGCTGGCCTACGCGCTGATCCTGGTCCGCAGGGTCCCGGCCGAGCGCCAGCCCGGCACCGCCCAGGCGCCGTCGGCCACCGAGCCGGAGCCCGTCGAAGGCGTCCTGGTCGCCTAGCCGTAAGTAAGGTCCGTACGCCTGGGCCCGGCCGCAAGGCCGGGCCTGCAGGTGCGCCGGGGCGGCCGGAAGCGCACGTTACCCTGCCGCCTCGTTACAGTGCTGCCTATGGATGCGGAGCTCAGGAGCGTGATCACGGCGAACCTGAGCCGGTTTCCCCGGGTGGAAGCCCCCGCTGACGGCCTTAAGGTCGCGTCGGTCGCGGTCTGCGTCGTGCTCCAGCAGGAGGTGCCGGCCCTGCTGATCACCAGGCGGGCGCCGACCCTGCGCAACCACGCCGGCCAGTGGGCGCTGCCCGGCGGGCGCCACGACGCGGGGGAGTCCGCGGTGGACGCGGCGCTGCGGGAGTTGCGCGAGGAGACCGGCGTCGAGGTCGCCCCCGGCGCGGTGCTCGGCCTGCTCGACGACTACGTCACCCGGTCGGGGTACCTGATGACCCCGGTGGTGGTCTGGGGTGGCCCGGTCAGCCCGGGGATGAGCGGCCCAGAGTCCGAGGTGGCCCAGATCCACGTCATCCCGCTGGCCGACTTCGACGTCCCGCCCCGGCTGCTGCGGATCCCCGAGTCGGAGGCACCCGTCATCCAGCTGCCGCTGCTCGGCCGGTACGTGCACGCGCCGACCGCCGCGATCATCTACCAGTTCTGCCAGGCCGGCTTGCACGGGAACATGATCCGGGTAGCGCATTTCGAGCAGCCCGTGTTTGCCTGGAAGTAGCCGGCCGCCTGGACGCAGCCAGCTCAGCGGGCCGGGGCCGGCTCCTCCCGTTGATACCCTGCACCAACCAATACGGAGCATCGGCATATCCGGCGGCGCGGCGCCGCCGGCGCCACCCCGGGGAAGGTTGTCATGCCGGCCAGCAAACCGTCGGCGGCCGCCTCCGCCGCGCCGCCGACCCTGTCCCGGCGGCACGCGGCCGGGGCTCCGAGCGCCCGCGGGCTGCTGTTCACGCTGCTGGGCGAGTTCGTGCTGACCACCGACGGGACGGCCTGGACGTCGGCCGTGCTCGCCGCCTTCGCCCGGCTGGGTGTCGAGGAGAAGGCCACCCGGCAGGCCCTGATGCGCACCGCCGCGGCGGGCTGGCTGGAGGCCGAGAAGCTGGGCCGCCGGACCCGCTGGCGGCTGACCGGCAGTGCCCGGCGGCTGCTCACCGACGGGGCGGAGCGCATCTACTCCTTCACCGGGCCCGCCGCCGACTGGGACGGCCGCTGGCTGCTGGTGTACGCGCGTATCCCGGAGAGTGACCGGCGGGCCCGGCACGTGGTGCGCAGCAGGCTCAGCTGGGCCGGGTTCGGGTCCCTCGGCGCCGGCCTGTGGATCAGCCCGCACCCGGACCGGGAGGCCGAGGCCATCGGGGTGCTCCGGGCGGCCGGCGTGGAAGGGGACGCCCACGTGTTCGTGGCCACCCGGTCCGGTCTCGGTGACGAGCGGGTGATGGTGGCGGCGGCGTGGGACCTGGCCGCGGTCGAGGACCAGTACGAGCAGTTCATCGAGGAGTTCCGCGACCCCGCGCCCGGCGACGTCCTGGCCCGGCAGGTCGAGCTGGTGCACGCCTGGCGGCGGTTCCCCTCGGTCGACCCGGCGCTGCCCCGCGAGCTGCTGCCCGCCCGCTGGAGCGGGCTGGAGGCGGCCCGGCTGTTCGCGGACCGCCATCAGCGCTGGTCCGGCGACGCCCGGCTGGAGTGGAAGCGGCTCAACGACCTGGGCTGAGTTCCGCGCGCACCGGCTGAGCCTGCCGCGGCTCCGGCGGCCGGTCCGCAAAGGCCAGGCCTTCGCAGCAAATGATCTACAGGGTAGTGTCAGCCCCAGATCGCGCTGTCGAAGATCGAAGGGCCTGCCTGTGGCCGCTCGACTGTTCGCCGCGCCGCGCGTTACGGCCGAGAGCGCGGCCGACGGCAGCGTGCTGCTCCGCTCCGCGGATCCGCTGGGCGAGTCTTCGGCGACCGTGATCATGGCCTGCGGGCTGGCGGACGCCGCCCGGATCACCCGCCGGTGGCCGAGCGCCGAGCCGGCCCGGCCGGCGTTATCGTCGCGGACCCGTCAGCGTGGTCGCGAACCGCCAAGTGAGGAGCACATCCTGATGCCGAGAACAGACCAGGACACCAAGGCTCCCAGGCTGATCAGGCCCCCGGCCGCGGCGATCGGGCAGGCGCTCAGCCGGGCCTGGTCCCTGCCGCCGCGGCGCAACCGCGTCGCCGTGGTCCGGGACGTGGCCGTGCCGATGTCGGACGGCACGGTGCTGCGGGCCGATCACTACCTGCCGGTCACCGACCGCCGGGTGGCCACGGTGCTGGTCCGCAGCCCCTACGGCCGCGGCTTCCCGTACAACGTGAGCGCCCAGCTGATCGCCGAGCGCGGCTTCCACGTGCTGCTGCAGAGCGTCCGCGGCACGTTCGGCTCCGGCGGCGTCTTCGACCCGATGCGCCACGAGGCCGGCGACGGCCAGGACACGGTGGCCTGGCTGCGCCGCCAGCATTGGTTCGACGGCCGGCTGGCCACCTACGGTCTCAGCTACCTCGGGTTCGTGCAGTGGGCCCTGGCCCAGGACCCGCCACCGGAACTGGTCGCCGCCGTGATCCAGGTCGGCCCCCACGACTTCAGCCGGGCCGCGTACCACCACGGGGCGTTTGATCTGCAGAATTTCCTCGGCTGGAGCGACATGGTCGCCCATCAGGAGACCACCGGGGCGGTCAGCGGCCTGTGGCGGATGGCCACCAGCGACCGGAGGCTGCGTCCCGCGCTGAACGGGCTGCCGGTGACGGCCAGCGGCCGGGACCTGCTCGGCACCGGCGCTCCGTGGTTCGAGGGCTGGCTGGAGCACCCGGATCTGGCCGACCCGTTCTGGGCCCCACTGCAGTGCGGGGCCGCGCTGGAGCGGATCGCGGTACCGACCCTGCTCGTCGGGGGCTGGCAGGACCTGTTCCTGGAGCAGACCCTGGAGCAGTATCAGGTCCTGTCCGGCCGGGGCGTGCCCACCAGGCTGCTGGTCGGGCCGTGGACCCATGTCGAAGTGGCCACCAAGGGCGGGGCGGTGATGGCCGAGAGCCTCGCCTGGCTCGACCGCTACGCCGGCCCGGGGGCGACCGCGAACGGCAGCGCCCCGGACACCAGCGCCCCGGACACCAGCGCCCCGGACACCAGCACCCGGACACCAGCACCCCGGCCGAGAACTCCGTCCGCGTCTGGGTGGGCGGCAAAGGCGCCGGCGCCGGCTGGCGGGAGGTCTCCGGCTGGCCGCCCGCGGGCCCCCGGGAGCAGCGCTGGTACCTGGGGCCGCACGGCAGCCTGACCGCGAACGTCCCGGCGGCCACCGGGACCCCGCCCGCCCGGTTCCGCTACGACCCGGCCGACCCCACCCCCTCGGTCGGCGGCGCCACCATGACCCCGACCGCCGGGGTGCGTGACAACCGGGACCTGGAAGCCCGCTCCGACGTGCTCGTCTTCACCAGCGAACCGCTGGCCGGGCCGGTCGAGATCCTCGGCGAGGTGGCCGCCGAACTGTCCGTGTCCCGCGACAACCCGCACGCCGACCTGTTCGTGCGGCTCTGCGACGTGGACGAGAAGGGCCGGTCGCGGAACGTCTGTGACGGGATCGTCCGGCTGACCGCCGCCGACCCCGGCGACGGCGTGGTGCGCGTCTCGCTTCTCGGTGCGGGGCACCGCTTCGGCCTGGGACACCGGCTCCGGCTCCAGGTCAGCGGGGGTGCCCACCCTCGCTTCGCCCGCAACCCGGGCACCGGCCAGGTCGAGGCGCGCGCCCAGGACCTGGTGCCCACGGCGTACCAGATCGACCTGGGCGCCTCGGCGCTGCTGCTGCCCGTCACCGGGTGAGCGGGGCAAAAACATGCTACGGATGCTTGACGTAATGACCATTTAACGTAGAACATGGAAGATATCTGCGGCCCAGCGGAAGGATGATCATGACCGGCGAGGCCAGAGTGGACTTCCGCACGCATCCCGGGCAGTACCGGCACTGGCGGCTGGCCTACGACGGCCCCGTCGCCACCCTGACCATGGACGTGGACGAGCAGGGCGGCCTGGTCCCGGGCTACGAGCTCAAGCTGAACTCCTACGACCTCGGCGTGGACATCGAGCTGTACGACGCGGTGCAGCGGCTGCGGTTCGAGCACCCCGAGGTCGCGACGGTCGTCGTGACGAGCGGCAAGGACAAGGTCTTCTGCGCGGGGGCCAACATCCGGATGCTCGCCGCTTCGCCCCATCCGTGGAAGGTGAACTTCTGCAAGTTCACTAACGAAACCCGCAACGGCATCGAGGACGCCAGCGCGAACTCGGGCCAGACGTGGCTGGCCGCGCTCAACGGGACCGCGTCAGGCGGCGGCTACGAGCTGGCCCTGGCCTGCGAGCACATCATGCTCATCGACGACCGCTCGTCTGCGGTGTCGTTGCCGGAACTGCCGCTGCTCGGGGTGCTGCCCGGCACCGGCGGCCTGACCCGGGTGGTGGACAAACGGCACGTGCGCCGCGACCGCGCGGACTACTTCTCCACCAAGTCCGAAGGCCTGGGCGGCAAGAAGGCCGTGGCCTGGCGGCTGGTCGACGAGGCCGTGCCCCGGGCGAAGTGGGACGAGGTCGTCCGGCAGCGGGCCGGGGAACTGGCCGCGCGGTCCAGCCGCCCGGCGGGCGCCGCAGGCATCGAGCTGGCCCCGCTGGCCAAGACCCGCACCGACGTGGAGATCTCCTACGACCACGTGACGGCCCGGCTCGACCCGGCGCGGGGGGTGGCCGAGATCACCGTGTCCGGCCCGGCCGGATCGGACCAGCAGAGCGAGCCGCCGGCCGACCTCGCCGGGCTGCACGAGCAGGGCGCCAGCTTCTGGACCCTGGCCGTCACCCGGGAACTGGACGACCTGATCCTGGACCTGCGGACCAACGAGCTGGAGCTGGGCACCTGGGTGCTGCGCACCCAGGGCGACCCGGCCCGGGTACTGGCCTACGACCAGTTCCTGGCCGACCAGCACGACGACTGGCTGGCCGGCGAGATCGTGCTCTACCTGAAGCGCACCCTCAAGCGGCTGGACGTGACCAGCCGCAGCCTGCTGGCCCTGATCGAGCCGGGCAGCTGCTTCGCGGGCTCGCTGCTCGAGCTCGCCCTGGCCGCGGACCGCTCCTACCTGCTGTCCGGCGTGTTCGAGGAGGTCGACCCCGACGCCAGCCCGGCCACGGTCACGGTCGGCCCGATGAACCTCGGCCCGCTGCCGATGAGCAACGGCCTGACCCGGTTGCAGACCCGGTTCCTGGGCGACCCGGACGCGCTCGCGGCGGCGGAGAAGCGGGCCGGGGAGGCGCTCGAGGCGGAAGACGCGGACCAGGTAGGCCTGGTCACGTTCACCCCCGACGACATCGACTGGGACGAGGAGGTCCGCATCGCCGTCGAGGAGCGGGCCAGCTTCAGCCCCGACGCCCTGACCGGCCTGGAGGCGAACTACCGCTTCCCTGGTCCCGAGACCATGGAAACCAAGATCTTCGGCCGGCTGACCGCCTGGCAGAACTGGATCTTCTACCGCCCGAACGCCTCAGGACCCGACGGCGCGCTGCGCAAGTACGGCACCGGGCAGCGCGCCGACTTCGACCGAAAGCGAGTCTGATCCTCGTGACCACGGCACCCGACTACAGCGAGAAGATTCCCAACAACGTCGAGCTGCGCGACGACCGCCGGCTCCAGCGGGCGCTGGAGTCCTGGCAGCCCAACTTCCTGAACTGGTGGGAGTCCATGGGCCCGACGCTGCCCACCCAGGACGTCTACCTGCGTACCGCGATCAACGTGGGGCGCGAGGGCTGGGCCCACTTCGGGCACGTGCCGATGAAGGACTACCGGTGGGGCATCTTCCTGGCCGAGCGGAACCAGAAGCGGGAGATCGCGTTCGGCCAGCACAAGGGCGAGCCCGCCTGGCAGAAGGTACCCGGCGAGTACCGGGCCGATCTGCAGCGGCTGATCGTCATCCAGGGCGACACCGAGCCGGCCTCGGTGGAGCAGCAGCGCAACCTCGGCGCCACCGCCCCCAGCCTGTATGACCTGCGTAACCTGTTCCAGGTCAACGTGGAGGAAGGCCGTCACCTGTGGGCCATGGTCTACCTGCTGCACGCCTACTTCGGCCGCGAGGGCCGCGAAGAGGCCGAGGAACTGCTGCACCGCAATTCCGGCAGTGAAGAGTCGCCCCGCATCCTCGGCGCGTTCAACGAGGAGACGCCCGACTGGTTGTCGTTTTATATGTTCACGTACTTCACGGACCGGGACGGCAAGTACCAGCTGGGCACGCTCAAGGAGTCGGCGTTCGACCCGCTCTCGCGGACGTGTGAGTTCATGCTGAAGGAAGAGGCCCACCACATGATGGTCGGCACTACCGGCATCGACCGGGTAGTGGAGCGGACCGCGCAGCTGATGGTGGAGAACGAGACCGACGACGCCGGGCCGCACGGCGGGATCCCGCTGAACGTCATCCAGAAGTACCTGAACTTCCACTACAGCGTGTCCCTCGACCTGTTCGGCGGGGAGACTTCCACGAACGTCGCGAACTACTACACGGCCGGCATCAAGGGCCGCTGGCTGGAGGAGCGGCGCAAGGACGACCACCTGCTGACCGACGACGCCTTCATGGTGGATGCGCTCATCGACGGCCAGATAGGCCAGACCGAGGTGGCCGCGCTGGTCGGCCTCAACACCGACCTGCGCCGCGAGTACATCTCCGACTGCGAGAGCGGAGTCACCCGGTGGAACCGGATCCTCGACCGGGCCGGCCTGCCGCAGCGCCTCAAGCTGCCGCATGTGGCGTTCAACCGGCGGGTAGGCGCGTTCGCTAGCGTGGAGGTAAGCCCGGACGGCGAGCTGCTGACCGAGCAGGAGTGGGCCGATCAGAAGGAGCGGTGGCTGCCCACCGACGTGGACAAGACCCATGTCCGGTCGCTCATGCAGCCGGTCCACGAGCGCGGCAAGATCGCCGCCTGGATCGCCCCGCCGCGCAACGGGATCAACGGCCAGCCGTTCGACTACGACTACGTCCACCTCGCCTAGACCACCGGTTTGGGTCACCCTGGGTGGGAGCACACCGCCACACGTCACCGCCCGACCAGAAAACGGAGGGCAGCCGCAATGCCGCAGCTGTTCAACGCGTGTGAGTACCTGCTGGACCGCCGGCTGGCCGAGGGAGACGGGCCGCGCACCGCGCTGGCCGGCGTGGCCGGCGACGTGAGTTACGCCGCCCTCCATGACCAGGTGCGGCGGACCGCGGCGTCGCTGCGGGCGCTGGGGCTGCAGCCGGAGCAGCGGGTGCTGATGCTGATGGCCGACTCGCCGCAGTTCGTGGTGGTGTACCTGGCCGCGATGCGGATGGGCGCGATCCCGGTCCCGGTGTCCACCATGCTGAAGGCCGAGGGCGTAGCCGAGCTGCTGCAGGACTCGCGGGCCCGGTTCCTGGCCGTGACCCGGGAGTTCGCGGCGACCGCGGCCGCGGCCGCGGCGGAGGCGCCCGAGCTGACCGGGATACTGGCCGACGAGGCCCTGGCCGGGGACGCGCTGGCCGGGGACGCGGTGGCCGGGGACACGGTGGCCGGGGAGGACCAGCCGGGCAGCCCGGTCCCAGTGCACCTGCTCGGCGAGCTGGCCGCCGGTCCCCCCGACGACGCCGTGTATCCGACGACGGCCGACTCGCCCGCGTTCTGGCTCTATACCTCGGGCACGACCGGCCAGCCCAAGGCCGCGATGCACCGGCACGGAGCGGTCCAGGTGGTCTGCGAGACCTATGGCGTCCAGGTCCTCGGGATCCGCCCCGCCGACCGGTGCCTGTCCGCCGCCAAAGCCTTCTTCGCCTACGGCCTGGGTAACTCGCTGCTGTTCCCGCTGTCGGTGGGCGCCTGCGCGGTCCTGGAGCCGGCCCCGTCCCGGCCCGGCCTCATCGCGGACGCGGCGCAGAAACACGGCGCGACCCTGTTCTTCGCCGGGCCCACGTTCTTCGCCAACATGCTCGGCGCCGGGCTGGCCCCGGACGCGCTGGCCGGGGTGCGGCTGGCCGCCTCGGCGGGGGAGGCGCTGCCCGCGTCGCTGTACGAGCGATGGACCTCGCACTTCGGGGTGGACATCCTGGACGGCATCGGCATGACCGAGATGCTGCACATCTTCCTGTCCAACCGTCCCGGGCAGGTCCGGGCCGGCACCACCGGGACGGCCGTACCCGGCTACGACCTGCGCGTACTGGACGAGTCCGGGCAGGAGGTGCCGCGGGGCACGCCCGGCACCCTGTTCGTCCGCGGGGACTCCACCGCGACCGGGTACTGGCAGCGCTACGACGCCTCGCGCCAGGTCTTCCAGGGCGAGTGGCTGCGGACCGGCGACACCTACGTCCAGGACGACGACGGGTACTACGCCTGCCTCGGCCGGACCGGGGACATGCTCAAGGCCAGCGGCATCTGGGTGTCGCCCGCCGAGGTCGAGGCCCGGCTGCTGGCCCACCCGGCGGTGGCCCAGGCCGTGGTGGTCGCGGCCCCGGACCGTGAGGGGCTGGAGAAACCGGTCGCCTACGTGGTCCTGGCGGCCGGGCAGGCGGCCACCGAGGACGAGCTGATCGAGTTCTGCCGCCAGGCGCTGCCGTCGTTCAAGCGGCCGCGCAAAGTGGTGTTCGTGGGCGGCTACCCGACCACGGCCACCGGCAAGATCCGCCGGGTCGAGTTGCGCCGGATGGCCGCCACCGTGCTGGTCCCCGGGACGCCCGTGGTTGCGGAAACGGTGGTCGCGGAAACGGTGGTCGCGGACACTGTGGTCGGGGACACGGTGGTCGCGGAAACCGCGCTGCCGGGGGAGAGCGGCTGATGCTCGACGGCCGCCCGCTCATCGACGTGCACCTGCACGCCGCGCGGCTGCCCACGCTCAAGCCGTCCTGGAAGCAGTGGGCCCACGACTTCGGCGACCGCGAGGTGCTGGACCGGGTCTATGACGGGGCCGGCACGATGATGCCCGCCGAGTTCGACGCCCACCTGGCCGGGGAGGGCGTGGACACCGCGCTGCTGCTGGCCGAGTACAGCCCCAAGGCGACCGGCATCCAGCCCGTCGAGGACCTGCTGCCACTCGCTGCGTACAACCCGGACCGGATCAAGATCATCGCCAACATCAACCCGCACCTGCACTACCCGGTGGACGAGGAACTGGAGCGCCAGCTCGGCCTGGGCGCGGTCGCGCTGAAGATCCACCCGGTGCACGCGGGTGCGGCGGTCAACGACCGGGCGCTCTATCCCGCCTACGAGATCTGCCAGTCGGCCGGGCTGCCGGTCGTGGTGCACTGCGGGACCAGCACGTTCCCCGGATCCAGCAACGCGCTGGCCGACCCGGTCCTGCTCGATGACGTGCTCCGCGACTTCCGCCGTCTCGACGTCGTACTGGCGCACGGCGGGCGTGGCTGGTGGTATGACGCGGCCGCGTTCCTGGCCCTGGTCAATGAGCACGTCTGGATCGAGCTGTCCGGGTTGCCGCCGTCGCGGCTGCGCGAGTACTACGCCCGGCACAGCTGGCCGCGGCTCACCCGGAAGATGATCTTCGGAACCGACTGGCCCGGCGTGCCCGGTATCGCCAGGAACGCCCGGGCGGTCGCGGCGCTGTGCCCCGACGAGTTCACCGCCGGCCTGGTGCTGGCCGGGAACGCTGCCCAGGTCTACAACCTGAAACTGCCCGCCTGAGCACGCGGAGGCCGCCATGACCCTGCACTGGACCAAAGAAGACGACCCGCGCTGGGACGCTGACAAGCAGCGGCTGTTCGGCCCGGCGGACCTCGCCGCCGTGGACCTTCACCCGCCCGCGGCCGGGACGCCGGTGGCTGACGAGTGGTGGCAGGTCACCGGCGACGACGGCCAGGTCGCCGGCTACGGCTGGCTGGATTCCGAGTGGGGGGACGCCCAGATCACGTTCTGGGTGAACCCGGCCCGGCGCGGTGCAGGCGTCGGGGAGTTCATCCTGGACCACCTGGAGGACGAGGCCGCCGCGCGGGGACTCAACTACATCTACAACGTCGTCCCGGCCGGCCACCCGGACCCGGACTGGATCACCGGGTGGCTGACCCGGCACGGCTTCGTGCCCGGCACCGGCGACCTGCGCCGCCAGGTCCCGGCGGCCGCGCGCAGGCCCGCCACGTAGTCGGCCTGGCTGCTGCGAACACCGGCATCAAGCATCCCTCCGTCCTCGCTCTCGGCTACCCCCGTTTTGTCGGTGGCGGCTGCGATGATTCGAATATGTGTTTACCGGAGCAGTCTGCGCGGGACGCGGCGCTGGCCGAGCTGGCCCGCCTCGACCCGGCCGTGCTGGATGCGGCCGCGCTGATGGGCCAGATCACGGATCTGGCTGCCTTAATCAGCCAGGCCCAAGGGCAGCTGACCCGGCTGGCCGCGGGCAGCGCCCCGGCGGCGGGCAGCGCCGAGGCCGGTTCCGCTGCCCAGGCCGCGGCACCTGCCCCGCTGGCCGGGGCGGCGCCGGGGCGGACCGGGCATGGCAGCATGCTGACCGCCCGCCAGGTCCTCGCCTTGTGCTGCGGCGCCCAGATCGGCGCCCTCCGCTGGGCCGACGGCCTGCCCCTGGCCGTCGGCCGCACCGCCCGCACCGAACCCCCGGCCCTGCGCCGCGCGCTCGAAGCCCGCGACCAGGGCTGCCGCTGGACCGAGTGCGGGGCGCTGGCCGCCTGGGCCACCGCCCACCACATCCGTCCCTGGAGCAAAGGCGGCGCCACCAGCCTGAGCGACCTGGCCCTGTTCTGCCACGCCCACCATCACTACTTCATCCACATCCTGGGCTGGACCGTCACCGGAGACCCCAACGCCACCCTGCACTTCACCCACCCCGGCGGCTGGCTCACCCTCGACAGCCCCCTCCCGGCACGCTGAACCCGCCAGTCCGGCAGCAGCTGCTAGTCCGAGAGAAGCTCGAGCAACGTGTCGCCTAGAACGCTGCGGTACGGCGCGGCGCTGGCGCGCGGCTGCCCGAATCTGAGACCAGCCCAGGCCCAGCCTGCGGCGCAGCTGCTCGTCCTGGCGGGCCAGCTCAGGTAGCACGTCGTCGTGACCGAGGGCGGTGGACGAGATCGCCCGGGCTCGCGTCGGCCCGATGTGCGGTAGTTCCGCTACCCGCGCGATGGCCTCGTCACCGGGCAGGGCCCGCAGCGTGACCTCGTCGTAGCGGTCCGGCCTCGCGGCGAACGCGCGGGCCAGGCCGACCACGTTCGCCGCGCGGTGCGGGGCCACCCCATAGCCGACAATCCGGCGGTCTCCGGCGGTCAGCAGATCGGCGGGGTCCGGCGGCCACCACAACTGGCCGGCGGTCCGTCCAAGCTCAGCAAACATCCGCCGGACCGGGGGCGCGTCTGGGTCTCCGCCGCACAGGAAGACCAGGCAGTACGACCAGAGCATGGCTGCGGCGGGACGCCGCACCCAGCCATCCCGCTCGAACAACCCGGCGAGCGTGCTCTTTTCCAGGGCCGCGTCCACGGCGGTCTCGTCGAGGTCGAGGTGGAACCGGCGGACCACGAACTCACCAGCCGCAGGTGCGGACGGCTTCACGGTCAGCTGGCTCGCCCCGCCTGTGACGGTGACGACCAGAGGCTCGCCGGCCACCAGGCACGCCGTGGCGACCTGACCTTCGGCCAGCCGGACTTCCTCGCCGGTCACGCGGACTTCCTGATCCAGCACCCGCAGGACCCAGGGCCAGTCCAAGCCAGCCCGGGCGGTCAAACGAGAGCTGGTCCACCAGGACGCCAGGTCCGCTTACTGGCCCAGCAGCCAGCGTCCCGGCGCGATGAGCCCGCGGGCTTCGGCCGGCCCCCACGACCCCTGCGCGTACGGCGCGATCCTGGGCGGGTTGGCCAGCAGCGGTCCAGCCACGTCCCACACCGCGGCCAGGCCGTCCGGGCGGGTGAACAGCGAGCGGTCGCCCAGCAGCACGTCGTGGATCAGCCGGACATAGGGCGGCAGCGGATCCGCGCCCTTCAGGCTCGCGAGCGGGATCGAGGTCTGCGCGCTCTCCAGGTCGAGTTCGGGACCGGGCTTCTTGGCTATCAGCGACAGGCTGATCTTCCCGTTGCCCGCCAGCGAGAACGACAGCACGTTGGTGTCGCCGGGCAGCTGCCCGGCCAGCGGCCCGGACGGCTCCCGCAGGATGAGGCTGACCTGCTGCTCCGTGGCCGCCAGCCGCTTGCCGGTACGCAGGTAGAACGGCACGCCGCGCCAGCGGTCATTGTCGATCCACAGCCGCGCGGCCACGTAGGTGTCCTGGGTGGAGCCGGCGGCTATCCCCGGTACGTCGCGGTACCCGTCGAACTGGCCCAGCACCACTTCGGAAGGGTCCAGCGGCCGGAAACAGCTGATCACCTCTTCGCGGGCGGACTGCAGGTCGAGCGCGCCGAGGGTGGCCGGAGGCTCCATGGCCACCTCGGCCGCCACCTGGAACAGGTGGGTGACCAGCATGTCCAGCACCGCGCCGGTGGCGTCGTAGAACCCGGCCCGGTCGGTGACGCCGAGCTTCTCCGGCACGTCGATCTGTACCGACTCGACGTGCTCACGGCTCCACATCGCGGCGAACAGCTCGTTGGCGAAGCGCAGCACGTGCAGGTCCTGGGTGGCCTCTTTGCCCAGGAAATGGTCGATCCGGTACACCTGCTGCTCGTCGAGCACCGAGTGGACGACCTGGTCCAGCGACTCGAACGACTTCTGTGAGGTGCCGAACGGCTTCTCGTACACGGCCCGGGCCCCTTTGGCCAGCCCGTGCTGGCCGAGCGCCTTGGTCAGCTCGGCGAAGGCGACCGGGGGCACCGCGAGGTAGTGGACAAGCTGCGCGTCGCCGCCGAGCGAGCTGCGCGCCTTGTTCAGGTCGTCGAGCAGGCTGCCGGGACTATCGGTGTTGAAACCGCCGCCGGCGAAGAACACGCGCTCGGAAAATGACTTCCACGCCGCGGGGTCGGGCTTCGAGCCGAACTCGGTGAGCGCGTTGTGGACATGGTCGCGGAAATCCTCGTGCGCGACGTCGCCGCGGCCGTTGCCTACCAGCCGCCACTCCTTGGGGAGCAGCCCTTCCGTGGCGAGACTGTAGAACGCGGGCAGCACCAGCCGCTTAGCCAGGTCGCCAGTGGCGCCAAAGAGCACGAAGATCGTCGGACCCGGATGGGAACGGGGGTGGGGAGAACGCTTCGCAGTCGGCATGCCACTAACTTACGTGGCGGACGTCGCGGAGGAGGTGCCGACCGGGTCGCCGGGTCAGGCGTGTCCGCCGCCGATCAGGCTGCCGATCCCGAACGTCACCGCGATGGCCATTCCGCCCAGCAGGAACTGGCGGACGCCCGAGCGCAGCACCGGCCGCCCGGTGAGCCGGCCCACGACCATCCCGCCGGCCAGCAGCGCCACGGCCGTGATGACGAGGGTGGCGGCCAGGTAGGGCAGGCCGACCAGGTAAGGCAGCAGCGGCACCAGCGCCCCGAGGGAGAACGCGCACAGGGACGCGAAGCCCGCCAGCAGGGGGGAAGGCAGATCGGCCGGATCGACGCCGAGTTCTTCCCGGGTATGCACCCGCAGGGCCGTGCCCGGGTCCTTGGACACCGCCGCCGCCATCCGGTCCGCGGTCTCCGAGTCCGCTCCGTACTCGCGGAAGTAGCCCGCCAGCTCCTCCTGCTCGGCCACCGGGAACAGGGCGTGCATCTTCTGCTCCAGGGCCACCTCGGCGTGCACCAGCTCGTTCTGGTTGGTGACCGAGATGTACTCCCCGGTGCCCATCGAGAACGCCCCCGCCACCAGCGCGGCCACGCCGGTCAGCACGATCGTGTGGGTGGACGCGTGGCCCCCGCCCAGCCCGGCGATCAGGGAAGCGTTGGTGACCAGCCCGTCTACCGCGCCGAAGACGGTCGGCCGCAGCCAGCCACCGGATACGTCGCGGTGCCCGTGCGACCATCCTGCCCCCAGCGCCGCCGTCCCGGTCGCCGAGGACGGCTTGTAGGTCTCCTCGTCAGTCACGTGCGCTGAACACCCCCGAGGCGCCTGTATCCGGTGCCTGTCACGGTACTGCCGTAGGCTGACGCCTGCGGGTCCCGGGCCGGTAACCGGCGATATACTTCTGTTGCAGAAGCTTTTATGAGCTCGCTGGTGAGCTGCTGGTGGGCTGCCCCATCCCGCAGGAAGTGTTCTTCCGATGGCCAGCGACCCCGCCGCCTCCGGCCCAGGCTGGCCGGGTGCGTGTCCCGGCCCCGCTGATGAGCTACCGGCTTCCGTCTGGCCGCGGCGCCACCGGAGCAGCCGATACGCTGCGGCGATGGCGAGGCCGCGCCTCCACCCGGTTCTGGTCATCGTCGTGCCGACCGGCGTGGCCGCCGGGCTGTTCGGTGACCTGCCGATGCTGGTCCTGTTCACCGTGCAGCATCTGGCGTTCGGGTACCACACCGGCACCCTCGAGTCGGGGTGCGGCACGCCTCCGATACCCGACGTCTCGTCGTGCTGCTGATCGCCGGGGCGTTCGGCGGGATCTCCTGGTTCCTGCGTGCCGCCGCTACACCCGCGGGGAGAAGTCCGAACTCGACGACGTGGTGCGGGTGACGGGGCCCGGCTGTCCTTCCGCCGGTCGCTCGGCACCTCGGTCATCTCCGAGATCGTCATCGGCATGGGTGCCTCGATCGGCCGGGAGGCCGCACCCAAGCTGATGGGCGGGGCTTCCGCGGGCATCCTGGCCGGCTGGGCCCGGCCCTCCGGCCCAGCGCCGGCTGCTGATGGCGTGCGGCGGGGGAGCGGGCCTGGCCGCGGTGTACAACGTGCCACTGGGCGGCGCCCTGTTCACCGCCGAGGTCATGATGGGCAGCATCAGCCTGCCGATCGTCCTCCCCGCGCTGGCCTGCTCCGGGATCGCCACCGTGACCGCGTGGCTGTACCTGCCCAGCCGCGCCACGCTACCTGGACGTGCCCGGCTATCACGTCACGGCGCCGTTGCTGACCTGGGCGCTGCTGGCCGGCCCGGTGATCGGGGTGATCGCGTCCGGGTACATCCGGCTGATCGGCTGGGTGTCCCACCACCAGGCCAGCGGCCGGTGGGCACTGATCGCTCCGGTGGCCGCCTTGGGGTCCTCGCCCTCATCGGGTTCGCCTACCCGCAGCTTTTCGGCAACGGGAAGGACATGGCTCACGACGCCTTCTCGGCTCGGACGGCCTGGTCCTGCTGCTGGCCCTGTTCGCACTCAAGCCGCTGGTCACGGCGCTATGCCTGGGCAGCGGTGCGTCCGGAGGCCTGTTCACGCCGACGCTGAGCACCGGCGCGGTGCTAGGCGGTGCAGCCGGTATCGCGTGGAGCCTGCTCTGGCCGGGGTCCCCGGCCGCGCGTACGCCCTGGTGGGAGCGGCGGCGATGCTGGGAGCGGCCATGCAGGCGCCGCTGGCCGGACTGGCGCTGATCATGGAGCTCACCCACGGCGGCTTCGCGATCATGATCCCGCTGGTCCTGGCCACGGTCACGGCCACCGTGGTCGCCCGGCACATCGACGGATACTCGATCTACTCCGCGAGGCTGCGGGCCCATCCGCTTCGGTGATCCACGCCATCGGTCAGCGCCAGCTGTCAGTCCAGATGCGCCTTGCGGTCAGCCCGGCCGGTCCGCGCCGGCGGTCAGCCCAGCGGTCCGCACCGGCGGTTCAGCGCCAGCGGTCCGCGCCGGACGCCTTGCGGGTTCGTTGAACGAACCGGTAGCGTCTCTAAGTTCATTGATTGAACTAACGAGGCGGGTATCGCCGGGTCGCGGACGGAGGCATGATGACCGGACGTCATGACGACCAGAGCGCCACGCACTACCGCACGGCCACCGTCACGGGGTGGGGGTCTTCTACCGGGAAGCGGGACCGCCAGACGCCCCCGTCGTGGTCCTGCTGCACGGGTTCCCCTCGTCGTCGCGGATGTTCCGGGACCTGATCCCGCGGCTCTCGGACGCCTACCACGTCATCGCGCCCGACTACCCGGGCTTCGGGCACAGCGCCGTGCCGGACCGGGCGGACTTCGCCTACACCTTCGACCATCTCGCCGAGGTCACCGGCCAGCTGCTCGACCAGCTCGGGGTACGCCGGTTCGCCCTGTACGTCATGGACTTCGGCGCACCCATCGGGTTCCGGCTGGTCCTGCGGCACCCTGAGCGGCTGACCGCGCTCGTGGCCCAGAACGCGCCGCTGTACCCCGAGCAGCCGCAGGGCTGGTGGGCCACGCTCGGCCGGTACTGGGCCGACGGTTCCGCCGAGCATCGCGAGGCGTCGCGCGCCTACCTGGAGCTGGAGGGCATCCGGGCGCAGTACCTGTTCGGGGTGAAGGACCCCACGCTGGTGGACCCGGACAACTGGACCGTTGATACCGCGCTGATCGATCGCCCCGGTGTCGGCGAGATCATGCTCGATCTCCTCTACGACATCCGCGGCAACGGGCCTACATTCAAGGCCATGCAGCAGTTCCTCCGTGACCGGCAGCCGCCGACCCTGGTCGCCGCCGGGGTCAACGATGAGATCTTTCCCGGGGAAGTCCAGCGGCAGATCCTCACCGACCTGCCCGGGGCCGAATTCCACCCGCTCGACACCGGGCACTTCGCCCTGGAGGACCAGGCCCCCGAGATAGCCCGGCTGATGCGCGACTTCCTGGGCCGGGTCCTGGCTCCCGGGCTCGGCTCATGACCGCGGTCGCGGTCCTCGGCCCGGGCGGCGTCGGTGGCCTGCTGGCCGCCCGGCTCGGGCGGGCTGGTCACGAGGTGACCCTCATCGGCCGGCACCCCGACCGGGT
This sequence comes from uncultured Actinomycetes bacterium, assembly GCA_963844695.1. Lineage (GTDB taxonomy): Bacteria > Actinomycetota > Actinomycetes > Streptosporangiales > Streptosporangiaceae > RYN-230. Next base: position 23,172 of record CAWJPL010000001.1, on the reverse strand, counting down.
GACGGCCGCGGGCCTGACCCTGACCGCGCCCGGCGAAGACCCCGTCACCACCACGCCAGCTTCCCGCCCGTATCTCACCCAGCCCGTCGATGTCCTGATCGTCGCGGTCAAGGCCACCCAGCTGGTGGACGCCACCGCCCGGGTGCCTGCGGCGCTGCTGGCGGGCGCGACCGTGGTTCCCTTCCTCAACGGCGTCGACCACGTGCCTTACCTCCGCGCGGTCTATCCGGGTGAGACGGTGGCCGCGACCATCGTGGTGGAGGCCACGAGGCTGGCCGACGGCACCATCGAGCAGGTGTTCCCGGCCGTCCGCGTCACCGTGGCCACCCCGCCCGGGTCGCCGGCCGCCGCGGACGCGGCGCAGCTGTTCGACGTGCCCGGCCTCCAGGTGGCTACCGGTCCTAGCGAGGCGCAGGTCCTGTGGCAGAAGCTGACCTTTCTGGCCACGTTTGCGCTGCTCACCACGGCCGCGGGGCAGCCCATCGGCCCGGCCCGCGAGCGGTTCGCGGAGTGGGTCAGCCCGCTGGTCCGCGAGGCCTGTGCCGCGGCCGCGGCGCAGGGCGCCCAGGTCGCCCCGGCCGCGGTCGAGGCCCAGATCCGCGGCCTGCCGGACGGGGGGCGTTCCTCCATGCTCAAGGACCGCCTGGCCGGGCACGAACTCGAACTCGACGCCATCGCCGGGCCCACGCTCCGCACGCTCGGCCCGTCAGGTGCCCCGGCCACGCTCCGGGCCGTGCAGACCATCCTGGGCGCCCGCTGACAGTCGGCCGGCGGCGGGGAGCGCGCCCGTCCACGGCGGTAAAGGCGATCGTCTGCGTCCACCAGCCCGGATCGTCGCAGTGGGCGAGGAACGCGTCGATCGGGCGATCGGCGAGATGGCCGGAGGCCGCCAGCCGAGGGCGCAATTCGAGGACCGTCTGCCTCCAGTACTGAGCCCAGAGCGAGCGGCCCCGGTACAGCGCGGTCTCTGCCGTCGCCCCGACGTGCTCCAGCCCGAGCCTGGACACCATCGCGGGCAGCCGCCGGCCGATGAAGTAGTCGATCCCCTGCTCCTGCGCCCAGGCCAGCCAGCCTGCCCAGAACGCGCGGACCTCAGGCGGCTCGGCCACGCTGACCGGCAGGAAATCCGGCTCGATGAGCAGGACCGCCCCGCCCGGCCGCACGCTGGCCAGGAGGTTCGTCACGGCCGCCTCGGCGTCGCCCACGTGGTGCAGCACGGCGCGGGCCGTCACCAGGTCAAAGTCTCCCGGTTCGACCGGCCCGGCCAGGATGTCGGCCTCGCGCAGTTCGAGCCCGGGCGTGTCCGCACTGGCCAGCGACAAGTCGAGATCCACCGCCACCGCCCGGCCACCGGGGGCGACCCGCTGGGCCAGCCAGGCCGACATGGAGCCGTTGCCACAGCCAACTTCGAGCGTCCGCGCTCCCGGCCCGATGCCCAGCCGGTCAATGAGGCGGCGGTGCATCGGATCGAGCAGCCGCGACATGAGGCTGAGCCGGCGGCGCTCACCATCTTGGTGATGATCAAGGACGTACTCTGGCACGCTGTTCCCGACCGTTGCGGCTGTAGGTGGCCTGATCAGCAAACCCACAGGCCACTCGCGGTTACAGCTTACGTCTGCCCGGTCCGGTGGCCCTGGCGCAGTGGCGCGACGCCGTGACACGGTGCCGTGTCTTAGCGCGCTGGCGCGGAGCCGGGTCACCGGGCTGCGGGGGAGCCGGCTCAGGCCCGGGTGACGGGCAGCTTAGGCTGACCAGGTGGGGCCCCGGTTCGATGTCATCGGCACAGACCGCCTGATCATGCGGCGCTGGCGCGAGGCGGACCGGGAGCCGTTCGCGGCCCTGAACGCCGACCCCGAGGTGATGCGCTACTTCCCGGCGCCCCTCGACCGGGAGGCCAGCGACGCCATGGTGGACCGGATCGAGGATCTCTTCCGGCGGCAGGGGTTCGGGCTGTGGGCGCTCGAAGTCTCCGCGACCGGGGAGTTCATCGGGTTCACCGGCCTGAACCCGATGCCACGCGGTGTCCCGGGGGCGGGCGGCATGGAGGTGGGCTGGCGGCTGGCCCGCGGCGCGTGGCATCAGGGCTACGCCACCGAGGCCGCGCTCGCCGCGGCCGGCGTGGCCTTCCAGGGAGCAGGCCTGGCGGAGCTCTGGTCGATGACCGCCGTCGGGAACCAGCCGTCGCGAGCGGTGATGCGGCGGCTGGGGATGACCCTGCACGCCCACTTCGATCACCCGGGGGTGGCGGCCGGCCATCCACTCCGACCGCACGTCGCCTACCGCCTGCCCCGGCCGGGAGCGGCCGCTGTGCAGCTCCGACCGCACGTCGCCTACCGCCTGCTCGGCCGGCAGCCCGCACTGGACCGGCCTCCGGGCCGGCGCACGAACTCCCGGTGAGACGGCCGCGGCCACGGGTCGCGCCGTGGATCGCGGGTAGGGACCAGGGTGCCTTCTGGGCACCAATCGTCGGGAATACCAGGAGAAGTTGCGATGACCAGCGGTTTCTACGGACCGGAGGACTCCGGGTCCAGCCCGTTCGATGACTTCCTCGCGCGGATCTACGGCACGGGCGGCCCGCGCCAGCCCGTGCACCGGGTCGACATCACCCGGCTGATGAGTGCTCCGGCCCGCGAACTCCTCAGCCTGGCGGCGACGCACGCCGCCGAACGGGGCGGCCGGGACCTCGACACCGAGCAGCTTCTGTGGGCCGCGGCCAGCATGGAACCGACCCGCCCCCTGCTGGCCCGGGCCGGCGCCGATCCTGACGCGCTGGTCCGCGAGATCGAGAGCCAGGAGGCCGGGGCCGGGCCCAGCGGCGAGCCGCCGCAGCTCACCCCCGGCGCCAAGCGCGCCCTGCTGGACGCGCACCAGATCTCCCGCGTAGTCGGCTCTACCTACATCGGTCCCGAGCACATCGTGTTCGCCCTGGCCGCCAACCCCGAGTCCGGTGCGGGCCGCATCCTGTCCGGGGCCCGGGTCACCCCCGAGACCCTGCAGCAGGCCCTGATCGGGCAGGGCGCCGGGGCGGGCGGCCCCAGCGGTCCGGGTGGTCCGGGCGGCCGGTCGGCCACCCCGACGCTGGACGAGTTCGGGCGTGACCTGACCGCCCTGGCCCGGGAAGGCCACATCGACCCGGTCATCGGGCGTGACGAAGAGATCGAGCAGACCGTCGAGGTGCTGTCCCGCCGGGGCAAGAACAACCCGGTGCTGATCGGCGAGGCCGGGGTGGGCAAGACCGCGATCGTCGAGGGCCTCGCGCAGCGCATCGTGGACGACGACGTGCCCCAGACACTGGCGGGCAAGCGGGTGGTGCAGCTCGAGCTGACCGGCGTGGTGGCCGGCACCCGCTACCGCGGCGACTTCGAGGAGCGCGTCAAGCGGATCATCGACGAGATCCGCGAGCACCGGGACGAGCTGATCATCTTCATCGATGAGCTGCACACCCTGGTCGGCGCGGGAGCGGGCGCCGAGGGCGGGATGGACGCCGGCAACATGCTCAAGCCGGCCCTGGCCCGCGGTGAGCTGCACATCGTCGGCGCGACCACGCTCGACGAGTACCGCAAGAACATCGAGAAGGACGCGGCCCTGGCCCGGCGGTTCCAGCCGGTCCTGGTGCCCGAGCCGACCGTGGACGACACGATCGCGATCCTGCGCGGCCTGCGCGACCGCTACGAGGCCCACCATCAGGTGCGCTACGCCGACGAGGCGCTGGTGGCCGCGACGGAACTGTCCGACCGCTACATCACCGACCGCTTCCTGCCCGACAAGGCCATCGACCTCATCGACCAGGCCGGCGCGCGGGTCCGGCTGCGGACCAAGACGCCGCGCCGGGACGTGCGCGACCTGGAGCGGCGGGCCGAGGAACTGCAGCGGGACAAGGACCAGGCCATCGCCAGCGAGCAATACGAGCGCGCCTCCCAGCTGCGGGACGAGATCAGCGAGGTCCGGGGGCAGATCGATCAGCTCACCGGGGACCAGTCCGCGGTGCCCGAGGTGACCGTGGAAGACATCGCCGAGGTCGTCTCCCGGGCCACCGGTATCCCGGTGCGCCAGCTCACCGAGGAGGAGAAGGACCGGCTGCTGCGCCTGGAGCAGCACCTGCACGAGCGGATCATCGGCCAGGACGAGGCGGTCGCGGCGGTGGCCGAGGCGGTCCGCCGGTCCCGCGCCGGGCTGGGCGACCCGAACCGGCCGGTGGGCAGCTTCCTGTTCCTCGGCCCGACCGGGGTGGGCAAGACCGAGCTGGCCCGCGCGCTGACCGAGGCGCTGTTCGGCGCGGAGAGCCGGATGATCCGGCTGGACATGAGCGAGTTCCAGGAACGGCACACGGTGAGCCGGCTGGTCGGCGCGCCGCCCGGGTACGTCGGCTACGAGGAAGCCGGGCAGCTCACCGAGGCGGTCCGGCGGCGGCCCTACTCTGTCATCCTGCTCGACGAGATCGAGAAGGCCCACCCGGACGTGTTCAACATCCTGCTCCAGGTGCTCGACGACGGACGGCTCACCGACGGCCAGGGCCGGACCGTGGACTTCCGGAACACGGTCCTCATCATGACCAGCAACCTCGGCTCGGACCTGATCACCCGGCGCGGCGGCCCGCTCGGCTTCGCGGGCAGCGCGGCCTCGGGCGGCTCCGGGACCCAGGACAACCTGCAGGAGCAGCTGATGCGGCGGCTCCGCGAGTCGTTCCGGCCCGAGTTCCTGAACCGGATCGACGAGATCATCATCTTCCGCCAGCTGGACGAGGCTGAGCTGCGGCAGATCACCCAGCTGCTGCTGGAGGAGACCCGGCGGCGGCTGCACGCCCAGCACGTGACGATGGAGTTCACCCCGGCCGCGGTGGACTGGATCGCCGAGCACGGGTACCAGCCGGAGTTCGGGGCCCGGCCCATGCGCCGGACCATCCAGCGCGAGGTGGACAACCGGCTATCGCGGCTGCTGCTGGACGGGCAGATCAGCCCGGGCCAGAAGGTCACCGTGGACGTCGCCGACGGCCAGCTGACCTTTACCGCACACGACCAGCAGGTACCGGCCCCGGCCCCCTGAGCTGGGCTCGCTGACTGACTGGCTGGCTAATCCCGGCAAATCAAGATCAAGATCAAAGGCACGCAAACGAAAGGCGCGACATGGAACGCGGAAGCTCCAAGCACGGTCCAGAGCTTGACGAGCAGATGGAGGGTGAGGACGAGGCCATCCTCCGAACCGGTCAGCCAGCCCACACTGAGGAGTGGCGTGAGCCTGAGCCGTTCGACCCGGAGCACCTGGACCTGGAACTACCCGAGGACCAGGAACCAGCCGCGCCACGGGGGATGACTACCGGCGATGTGGAGTTGCGGTCGGACATCGCCCGCTGGCTCCCGCCGCACAAGCTGCCCGAGGACCGTGACGCGCTGCTGGAATTCTTGCAGCACGAGGGCGCGCCCGACGATGTGGTCGCCATCATCGGCCGGCTGCCGGCCGGGCAGAAGTTCAGCACGATCGGCGAGATCGTCCGGACCCTCGGTATCCGCACCGAGGACTAGTCCGTGGGCTAGCCACGGCTATTCATGTGTTCCACGGCGGCCCCGTCAGCGCAGGCCCGGGAAGAGTGCCCAGCCGGGCACTCTTTCTGTCGGCTGACCGAGATGACGTCCAGACGTGTTCATCGCGGCCGGAGAAATGGACGGCGCGGGGAAAAGCTCACTGACTGGCTCGTCGATCGGTTTACTTAAAAGAGAACCCGGTTGAGCTATGGCCCGTTATCTTGTACGGGCGGGACGCTGCAGGAGCGGTTAGCGTGCTGTGCGTGCTGGTGTGGTAATTCTGGACTGAACCACTCATCTGCGGCAGCGGCTTACCCTCGGCATAGGCCTCGCCGTAAACCGACAGAGACGACGGCCGGAAGCCCGGTGCGTCGTAGTGTCCGACCGTGCGGCCGTCAACCGTGATCCGGACCTGGCCGTGCGCCACGGTGAAACCGTAGCTGGTATAAGCATGGTTCTTGACCGTGGACCCGGGACGGGTGGCGCTCGTCGGCTTGAAGTTCGTGTTCAGGCCCAGGAACCCGCTAGCGTCCCACGATGATACGAACAGGTGCTGGCTGGTATCCCCGTAGTAGGCCGGGTCCGTCATCACGCCGACCTCGTAAGTCCGGTGGCGGCTGCCCTTGACCAGCATCTCAGTCAGTGAGTGGTCGTTCCCAGACGTCGCCTCGGGGCGGGCGTAGAAACTGGCTGTGGCGCTCATCGGGGCGGCACCCGAGTTGTACGCCGTGGCCCAGAAGTACGCTCCGGCGATCATGACGCCACCGCGTGCAATTCCACCATGGCCTGCGGCCCGGCGTACTCCAGGCCGGCAATGGCCACTGACCCGATGCTTACCGGCTTTGTCAGAATCGCGGATCCTGCCGGTTCGGAGATAACCCGGCTGGTGTGTGGCTGGCTCTCCCGGTCATTGACCAAGAGTGAAATTTGGTGCTCAGCCACCGTGCCCCCTGGATTCTGGCTAGACGTAAATCCCTGATGCCTAGCGCATTTCTTCGCGTTGTTTCGACTGTCGCACTTACCTTCCCCTTGTAGGTCGCTCAAGAGGAGTAGGAGGCCTACGCTAAGTAGATGAACTTAGGCAGCCTGGTGGCTTTTCTCATCCAAGAGGGGTAGGTGCCCCTACCCTGCACGGATGAGTAAAATAAGGCAGCTTGGCGGCTCTTGGCGGTTCACCGGGGCCGTCTAGGTCATCTGTTGCGTAGCCGGTATGACCCACCGGCGGACGCGGTGCCCCCACCAATGGGGGAAGCGGGGCACCGCGTGGCACTGATATACGGCTTCCCAGGGCGGGCAGCCCCGGCCCACGGGGCTGCCATGGCGCTGATGTACGGCTTCCCAGACGGCCAGCCCTGGCCGCCGCCGGGCTACCTGATCACGAAGCCGCCGAGTCCCTCGGGCCGCTCTTCACGCACCGCGACGCTGGTAACGGTCGCCGCGCGGGGGCCATGATGGACCCAGTCCACCAGCCGGTGTACCTCCTCGGGCGGCCCTTCCAGGACCGCCTCGACGCGGCCGTCGGGAAGGTTGCGCACCCAGCCAGCCACTCCGTGCTGGAGGGCCAGCCGACGGTAGGAGTCACGGAAGTACACGCCCTGGACCTGACCGGAGACCAGCACCCGTTTGCGGATCACGGGCCCACGTTAACGGGCGGACCGGCGAGGGTCCCCGTCCGGACCGCAGAACGGTCCGGGACGCGTGACAGCATGGGCGGGTGACGGAGTTCGACGCGGAGTTGTACCTGCGGCTGGCCGCGGAGCGCACGCTGCTGGACCGCCCGGGTGATGACGGCCACGCGGAGGACTCGCCGCTGGACGTAGCCGGGCACGCGCTGGTCGCGGTACAGGCGATCAGCGCAGGCGCGGCCCAGGCGGTCGTGGACGATTACTACCTGGCCCTGGCCTACCGCCGGGGTGAGCATGCCCGTCGTCACCCGCGGGCGCTGCGTCCGGCCCCTGCCGGAGGCAGTCCCCGCCTGGCCGCGCTGCGCGCGGTGCCGTGCTGGCGGCTCCTCGAGCAGCCGTGGGGCCAGCTGTTCCTTCGCTACCTGGTCCTGCGGTCCGGGTCGACCTCGCTGCATGTGGGGATGCGCGCCGCCGCGCCCCCGCCCGGCCCGGCGAGCCTATCGACGCGGCCAGGGTTCGCGAGCGCCGTGTCCAGCACCCGCGTCGCCCGGCACGGCCCGGGGGCCCGCGTCAGCGGTCCGGGCTTTCCCCAGCAGCTCTCCCTCACGGATGACCGCGGGACCACCGTGTCCGCCAGCCTGTCCGGCGGCGGCAACGACAGCGAGTGGGGTGGCGAGTTCGAGGCCAGTCCGGGGCTCGCCGAGGAGACGGCCTGGATCGAGGTGCTCGGTGAGCGGGTCGAGCTGCCGGCTGCGCCTGCCTCGCCTGCCGAGGCCTGGGTCGAGCCGCTGGGCGGCCAGGATCCTGCCCTGGCCTACCTGTGGGCCAGGACCGCGGCCATGACCGAGTTCCATTCGGCCCCGAATATCGAGTCGTCCATAGACGCGCTTGTTGCGGTCAGGCTCGCTGGCTCCCGGCGACCCGGGCCTCGCGCAGGTGCGGGGCGTGGCGGCTCAGCTCTCGCCGCGGGGGACGCGCCCGTCCGGCGGGCCACCGGGGCCCGTTCCCCGAGCCGTGGCAGTCCCTGCTGGCCCGGCGCGGCAGCGTCGGAGGCCCCGAAGGGCTCGTGGTGGCGGGCGTCACCACCCCGGAGTTCGACGGGATCACGGTCGCGGTGCTGGCCGTGCGGTCCGCGGAGGAGGGGTTCTCCGCCGACGTCGAGACCGTGCCCGGCCTGCGGCACTGGCGGATGTTCCGCACGGCCGTTGACGAGCCGACTCTGGCCTGGTGGGCCGCGGACGACCGTGGCCACCACTATCTCGGCCGGCACGGCAGCTGGCACTTCAGCCCGGACCATGGCGGCGGGCAGATCGAGTTCTGGCCCGCGCTTGACCCTGCGGCGAAGGTGCTCGACATCATGCCCACCACGATGACCACGCGCGCCGTGATCCGGGTGCCGCTGGACTGGGGTGAAGACCGATGAGCGTCCCATGGTGGCGGGGCATGCCACCGGCCGTGGCCCAGGTGACCTGCGCCGGCCGGGAGCACCAGGTGCGCTGGGCGGATGGCGAACTGCGGGTTCCCGGCCACCCTGACCTCGAGAGCGAGAAGATCCTCCGGGCACTGGCCGGGGAGAACTACGCCTGCCTGGACGTGCTGGAGGCGTGGGAGGTGCACGCCGACGACCTGCGTGTCCTGGTCCTGGCCAGCCGCGGGCCGGCCGATCCGGTCGCGGTCCGGCTCGACCAGCCTGGGCCTGCGGGCTGGACCGGCGGGACCGGCCGGTCGGCGGCGGCCCGGATGCAGCGCCGCCGGTCGGCGGTGACCGCGGTGCTGGGCGGCGCGGCGCCGGCGTCCCGGGAACGTGAGGACCCCCTGGCCACGCTGCTCAGCCTGGGCGGCCCGATGCAGACCCGGCTGACCGCCACGGTCGCCGCGGCCTGGCGGGAACGGCTCCGCGACGGGGCTGCGACTGCGGACTCAGCGACTGCACCTGCGGATCCGACCGCACCTGCAGATCCGCACCGCGCCCGCGGGTGCGGCCGCGATCGCGATCGAAGCGGCCCGGCCAGCGCTGCACGCCGCGCTGTACGGCCGGGTGGTGGCCACCCTGCGGGCCTGGACCGGGCGGCCGGACCTGCGGGTCGCGCTGACCATGATCGGAGAGTCGGACCGGCCGGCCCTGGCGCCCGACGGCGACGGGATCGCGGTGGAACTGCCGTTCGGCTGGATCAGCGACGTGTGGGCCCGGGACCTGGGTACCTGCTGGGATCGCTTCGTCCTGGCCGCGGCGCCAGCCGGGGACGGGTGGGCCCTGTCCGCCGTGGCCCCCGACCTGGGCCCGCCCGCCCAGATCACGATCACCGCCCCCTCGCCCGGCATCTCTCCATGATCAGGGTCAAAAAGCGGCGTGATGGGTCAGAAATGGACCGTGGTCCGGGAATGGACGGTGACCGGCGGGGGGGCGGGTTCAGGAGTTTCGGCGGGCGTGCTTGCGGGCGCACCGCCGGCAGGCAGGCACGGTGCCCGCGATGGCCACGGCCGGGACTCCCATTAACCAGTGGCGGCGCTGGTAGCGGCACGGTTCCCCGGGAGCCGGCCCGGGCGCAGGCGGGAGCCGGGCACGACAGCGTGGCCACCGGGTCCAGGTGCACCCACTGCGGCGGCTGGGCGCCCGCCGACCACCGCAGCGGATGACCAGCCGGGCACACCACGCCGGACAGTTCGGGCACCACCGCCAGGCCCGCCGGGAACCCGGACGGGGCCGGCTGGGCCGCCTCGGCCGCCGCCCGGTAGTCCTGCTCAGACACCAGCGCCGCAGCCGCGGCCAGTTCCCAGCGGGCCAGGTGGGTGCCGTCACCGGGGCAGTGCTCGCCCCGTTGAGCCTGGCAGGCGCCGCAGGCCAGGCTCCGTACCGCCTCGGCCAGGTCGGCAGGCATCGCTCCGCTGATAGCGGTCATAAGCTCCCCAGGCGCCATCGTGCGCCTACCCATCGTAATTGCGTACGGGCGAAGGGTCACGCTGTGAACACGTGCCACCGCGGTGGTGGTCAGCCGCAAATGGCCGCGGCCGGGTGGAGGGGCGGGCGCCGATCCGTAATCAGGAGCGGTTATCGGTGGTGCGGACCGGGCGGGCCTGGCGGGTGGGTCACGCCAGGCAGGTGAGCGGCGCGCCGCCGTTGTAGGCGACCATGTCGGCCAGCGCGGCCGGTACGTCGATGGGCCCGCCGCGCGGGGTCGCCGGCGAGTTCGGCGCAGGCCCGGTGCAGGTTGCCGACGATCCGCTCGGGGTCGGCCCAGCCGGCGAACCGGCCCAGGTCGGTGTCCCGGGCCGCGGCGAGCGGGGTCACCCCGGCCGCCTGGGCGCGGGCCGCGACCTCGAGCACGAACCGGAGGTAGTCCAGCGTCGCGTCGAGCGGTCCCGTCCCCTCGAACACGGGACCGTGGCCCGGCACGATGAGCCGGGCGCCGAGCGGCGCCACGACCTGCTCCAGCACCTCGACGGCGCCGGCCACCGAGCCCATCAGCAGGAACGGCGTGCCCCCGTTGAAGATCAGGTCGCCGCAGAACAGCACGGAGCGGTCCGGGATCCAGACGATCGAGTCGTTGGTGGTGTGCGCGGCGGTCCCGACGTGACGCACGGACGCCCGCAGGTCCCCGGCGTGCACGGCGATCTCGTCGGTGAACGTGACGAAGGGCGGGTCGAGGGTCAGCTCACCCCAGTCCGGGCCGTCCCAGAAGGGCAGCTCGCGCGGCGGCCCGAAGGCCAGGGCCTCGGCCCGGGCGCTCTCATGGCCGACGATCGCCGCTCCCGGGAACAGGCAGTTGCCGAAGGTGTGGTCGCCGTGGTGGTGCGTGTTGACCACGGTGCGCACCGGCGCGGGCGTGACCGCCGCGATGGCGGCCTGGTAGGCGCGGGTCCGCCGGTGGGTCGCGCACGAGTCGACGCTGATGACGCCCTGCGGCCCGGTCAGGAAGCCGGTGTTGTTGATCCACCAGGTGCCGTCGGGCTGCACGTAGGCGTAGACGCCGGCCGACACCTCGTGCACCTCGGGCCGTCCCGGGACGGTGATGTCGCTGGGCAGGCTGCTCATCGGGCTCCTTCCGAGGGCCCGGCCTAGCCGCGCCCGGGAGCCGCCGGAGGCGTGATCACACCGGGCTGGCCACCGCGTGCCGGACCCGGCCGACCGCCGACCGGACGCGGAACGCCATCGCGATCTCCATCACCCCGTAGATGATCAGCCATATGCCGAGCACCAGGGCCAGCGTCACCAGCGAGATGCCCGGTTCGGCCAGCACGACGATCCCGGCCAGGATGCTGAGCACCCCGATGAAGCCGGTCCAGCCCCGGTGCGGCTGGTCCCGGTGGGCCAGCGCGTTGAAGATCTCCGAGAAGCCGTTGACTATCCAGAAGATGCCCAGCAGCAGGGCCAGCGCCGCCACCGAGACCGCCAAGTGGCGGATCGCGTACAGGCCGATGATGAAGGCGAACAACCCCAGCACGGCGCTCAGCACCCGGACGCCGCCGGACTCGCCGTCGCTTGCGAACGCGCTGACGAACTGGAAGATGCCGACCACGACCAGCTGGATGCCGAACAGCACCGCGATCGCGATGACCGTCGGGCCGGGCCACGCCACGGCGGCCACACCGGCCGCCAGCGTGAGGATGCCGAAGGCCAGCAGCCAGATCCAATGCCGGCCGATAGAGGCGACAAGGTCAGCGGCGTCAGTACGGGGGGAAGGACTCATCCGGGGGCTCCAGCGGAAGTCAGGACAGGCACCACACCAGCATCATGGACAACCCCCGTGCTGTCCATGTACGGGCGCACAATACATCGTTGCTGTCCATGTGCGGCTGCACATTACCTGTGGTCCCAGGCGGTGACGCCTGGCCCTGGAAGCCGCCCGGCTGGCCGGAATGGCCGGCGGCGAGTGGTCGTATACCTGCGCCTTTAGCGGCCGGGTGGCAACGCTGGCCGGACGGGGACGCAGAACTCGTCGAACGCCTCCCGGAGATCCCCCACCGTAGAGACTCCCCGGTCGCCGATGACCTCGATGACCTCCTTCGCCCGCCAGTAGTTCGACGGGACGAGCAGGCCGGACATGACCGCTGTGAGCGCCGTGTGCGCAGCCTCGTCCAGCTCGTCTGACGCGGTGAGCGCGAGCGCCAGGTCCAGCCGGGCCGATGCTGCCCGCCGCGGCCGGACGGGGCCGTCGGTGCCGGATTCCAGCCGGCCGAGGACGCCCCGCGCATATCCCGCTGCAGCGGGGTCGCCGAGCCAGGCGAGAGTCGTGGCCGTGTAAGCATCAGACTTCGCGGGGTCGTACTGGTAGTGGTGCTCCGGACGGTCCGGCATCGGCAGCGGCGCGACGAGGGCCTCCGTCCGGGCCAGAGCCTCGCGGGCTTCCCTCGCCGCGCCGAGCCGGGCCCACGCGCGGGCCTCCTGCCCGGTCGCCTGGATGTACGCGCTGCCGTCCTGCGGGGCGGTGCGCTGGGCGGCCTGGGCGTACGCGGCGGCGTGCGGGTAGTCCCCCTCGGTGAGGACCTGCCAGGCCTTCGTTTCCAGGCACCAGGCGGCGATCTCGCGGTCCCCGGTCTCCCGGGCCAGTTCCGTCGCGGTGCGCAGGTAGGCCGACGCGGGCGGGAACCGCCGCAGGTCGATGAGGCACGTCGACGCGAGGAGCGACAGCCACCCCGACGTGACGAGGAGACGCCGGTGCTCGTTGAGCGTCGTCCGGTCGGCCAGCAGGCCACTCGCGTACGCCAGGTGCGCCCGGACCCGGATGAGGAGCTGGTCCGGTCGGGTCCGCGGGTAGGCCAGCGCCATGGCATCGGTGGTGCGTTCGAGTTCGCCCACGGTGGCCTCGCCGACGTCGCTGGCGGCCGTGCGGCGCACCACCTCGATCGCGGCGATCTCGTCGTCGGCGACCGTGTCCGGGCGGGCCGGGGCGCTCCGGTCAGCGGCGGCCAGCGCCCCGGCCGCGCCGAGCTCCTCGTCGAGGAGCCGGGCGATGTTCGGCGACGGCTGCTGCTTCCCGCTCCGGAGCCGCGAGATCAGGCCCGGGTCGCAATGCACCCGCCGGGCCAGGGCGCGCACACCGATGTTGCGGGCGGCCATGGCTGCGTCGAGTCTTCCGGCGAAGTCGTCCATCGCCTCAACCATTCCCCACGCTGCCGGCGTTGACGGGTGTTGACCGGCGTGCTGTCAACACTCCCACCGTAACGGGCCGGGCGCGCAGAGTTGGATCATGTTTCCAGCAGGCGACCATCCACCTCTCCCCGAGCCAGGCCAGGTCATCGCAGCTGAGCGCGAGGCTCGGTTATTACGCCGCGACTTTCCCCGCTACCGGATCGACCTCGGCTACACGCCGACTGGGGCGCGGTACAGCGCCCAGCGCAAAGAGCCCGGCCCGGGACCGTACGCCGTGGTCACGGAAGACCCGTTCGAGCTGCGGTCGGAACTGTCCGGCGAGGCGGCACCCCCTCCGGCATGAGCTCCTCTGCGCAGCCAAGAGCCCCGGGCCGGGCTGGGCCGGGTACCAATACCGGCGTGTGCTCACGATCGAGCTGCGCTCCCGCGGCTGCCAGCAGGAACTCGCCCGTCAGCAGGCCGCGGACGGCCGCTTCAGGTCAGCCGGCGGCGCGAGCGCCGGGCCGGCCGTGCGCTGCGCCCAGGCCCGGAACGAGGTCCAGGCCACCTCCGGGTAGTCGCGGTGCAGGGCCCCGATATCGGCCTGGTATCCCCGGCCGCGCAGGAACCCCCACATGGCGGCCATGTCCGGGCTGCCCTGGCGCACGGCTGACATGGGCACCTCGTCGAAGCGGACCGGGCGGCCCAGCGCCGCGGACAGCGCCTGGCTCATCTGGGCCGGGGTCGGCGCGTCGCTGGCCAGCTCGATGCGCCGGCCAGCGAACGCGGCCGGGTCGCGGAGCACCAGTTCGACGAAGGAGCCCAGGTCGGTCCGGTCGAGCTGCTGCAGCTGATGGTCGGCGGGCAGCGGCAGATCCAGCACGCCCCGGCGGAGTCGGTCCGCGCCGCCCAGGGCGTTGTCGTAGAAGTAGGTGGGGGCGACGACGGTATGCGGCAGGCCGCTGGCGGCCAGGACCCGCTCGACCGCGGCCTTGCTCTCGAAATGCGGTATCCCCGTCTCCTGCGTGGCCCCGGCGACCGAGGAGAACACCAGGTGGCCCAGCCGGGCCGCGCCGCCGCCTCGATGATCGCCCGGCCCTGCTCCAGCTCGGCCCCGGGTCCGGACTCGAAGGGCGTGGTGAGCGCGAACGCGGCCGCGGCGCCCTGCATGGCCGCGGTCAGCGTCTCGGGGTTAGTGAAGTCGCCCGTGGCCAGCCGCGCCCCGGCCGCGGCCAGCCGCCGCGCGGCGGGGGCGGCCGGGTCCCGGACCAGGGCGCGGACCGGGCGGCCGGCCCGGATGAGCGCCGTGGCGACGGCGCCGCCCTGGCCTCCGGTCGCGCCGAGGACCAGGACCGGCGGCAGGGTGGACTCTGGCGTGGTCATCGTCACAATGTCCGCGCGCCGCTCAGCCGAGATCGACCGAGGGGTAGAGCGGGAACGCCTCGAGCAGTTCGGCCGCCTGCTTGGCCACCCGCTCGGCCACCGCGTCGTCCAGCACGCAGGTCGCCTTGGACGGCGCGCCGCTGGACGTGGTCCCGGCCCGGGTCTGGCTCAGCACCTCGTGGATCAGGCCCGCGATCACGTCCATCTCCCCGGTGCCCAGCCCGCGGGTGGTCAGCGCCGGGGTGCCGATCCGGATCCCGGACGTGTACCAGGCGCCGTTCGGGTCCCGCGGGATCGCGTTCCGGTTGGTCACGATGCCGGAGTTCAGCAGGGCCTGCTCGGCCTGCCGCCCGGTCAGCCCGTAGCCGCCGACGTCGATCAGCGCCAGGTGGTTGTCGGTGCCCCCGGTCACCAGCCGGGCGCCGCGGAGGATCAGCCCGTCCGCGAGGGCGTTGGCGTTAGCCACGATGCGCTGGGCGTACTCGCGGAAGCTGGGCTGAAGCGCCTCGGCCAGCGCCACCGCCTTGGCCGCCATCACGTTCGGCAGCGGGCCGCCGAGCACCAGCGGGCAGCCGCGGTCCACCGCCTCGGCCAGCTCGGGCTGGCACAGCACCATGCCGCCCCGCGGTCCGCGCAGCGACTTGTGCGTGGTCGTGGTGACGATGTGCGCGTGCGGGACCGGGTCGAAGTCGCCGGTGAACACCTTGCCCGCGACCAGGCCGGCGAAGTGCGCCATGTCCACCATGAACGTCGCGCCGACCTCGTCCGCGATCTCACGCAGCGCCGCGAAGTTGACCCGCCGCGGGTAGGCGGAGTACCCGGCCACCAGCACCAGCGGCCGGAACTCGCGCGCGGTCTCGCGCACCACCGCGTAGTCGATCAGGCCGGTGTCCGGGTCGGTGCCGTACGAGCGCTGCTCGAACATCTTCCCGGAGATGTTCGGCCGGAAGCCGTGCGTCAGGTGCCCCCCGGCGTCCAGGGACATGCCGAGCATCCGCTGGTTGCCAAGCTCGTGGCGCAGCCGCGACCAGTCCTCCTCGGTCAGGTCGTTGACCTGCCGGGCGCCCGCGCGTTCCAGCGCCGGCGCCTCGACCCGGCGGGCCAGGATGGCCCAGTAGGCGACCAGGTTCGCGTCGATGCCCGAGTGCGGCTGCAGGTAGGCGTGCGGCGCGCCGAACAGCTCACGCGCGTGTTCCGCGCCGATCGTCTCGATCGTGTCCACCTGGGCGCAGCCCGCGTAGAACCGGCGCCCGATGGTCCCCTCGGCGTACTTGTCGCTCAGCCAGTTGCCCATGGCCAGCAGCACGGCGGGCGAGGCGTAGTTCTCACTGGCGATGAGCTTGAGCGAGGCCCGCTGGCTGGCCAGTTCGGCGGCGATCGCGTCGGCCACGCCAGGCTCGACGGCACGGACCACGTCCAGCGCGCTGCGGAAGGCGGCGGACTCGGTGCTCGGCGACGACGGCCCGGTGCCCGGTGACGACATGGAGACCTCCAGAGTGCTCACGGAGACGCCCAGGCGCCCGGCATGCGTCCGATGACGGGGCCGCTCCCCGATGGTTACCCATCCCAGCGCGCCAGTCACGGCCCGCCCGCAGCTTACCGGGACGGGGATGACGCTGTCAGCGGTCGCCCGTACCGTGGGGACCGTGACCACCGTTTATCTGCCCGACCGGCTCAGCCCCGCGATCGTCCGTCCCCGCCCGCACGTCGAGGCGGTTCTCGCGCAGAGCCTGCGTGAGATGGGCCCGCGCGGCCGTACCGCCCTGGCCTGGCAGTGGGCGCTGACCGGGACCCGTCCGTCGCCGGTGACCCTGTCCCTGGCCCCCGGCCGCCCGCCGTCACGGGAGGAGATCCTGGCCGAGGCCGCGGCGGAGCCGGAGGGCTCCACGGCCCCGCCCGGCGTGCCAGCCGACTTCCGCGACCAGTTCCGTGAGACCCGGGCGGTCCTGGCCTGGCTCGCCGGGGGCAGCGACGAGATCCCGGTGCACGCGGACAACCGCGGCCAATTCATCGGGGCCCGCGGCGACTACGTGCGTACCGACGAGGAGATGCGCCAGCTCCGTGAGCTGACGCGGGACGCGCTGCACCACGCCGACCTGCCCGATCCCATGTCCGCCTCGGACGCCCGGCATCCGTGGCGCTGGGAGGCGGGCTGGATGAACGCGGCCTGGCTGCGCGGGGTCAGGGATCTCCTCGACTGGGTCCTGGGCGAATCCCCGGCCGCGCCGCTGGGCGGCCAAACGGTCGGCCTGCCGAGCACCTCGCACCTGCACCACGAGGACGCGGCGGCCAACCTGGTCGTGCTGCAGGGCCGCCCCGGCGGGGTCCCGGTGGACCCGGACCGGTACCCGCCCCCGCAGTACGGTGAGGGCATCCAGGCCGCGATCCGCTGGCTGCGCGGCGAAACCGCGGCCTCCCCGGTGGACCCGGCCGGCCGCGGCCCGTACCTGTATTCCACCGACCGCCGCTGAGATCAGCGCCTGACAGATGAGGGAGACCCCCGTGGACAGCGACGGACTGCGCGCCGTACAGGAGCCGCTCAAGGACGCCTACCGCCAGGATCCGGGGCAGGCGGTGGTCACCCTGCGCGCCCGCGGTGAGCTCGGGGACGAGGGCATCAGCTGCTCGGTGGACACCGGCCGCGCTCTGGCCGTGGCGGGGCTGCATCCGGCCACCGGCGGCGATGGGTCGCTGCTCTGCTCCGGGGACATGCTGCTGGAGGCGCTGGTCGCGTGCGCGGGGGTGACGCTCCGGGCGGTGGCCACCTCGCTCGGGATACCGGTCACGGGCGGGACCGTGCACGCCGAGGGCGACCTGGACTTCCGCGGGACGCTCGCGGTGGACCGGGAGGCGCCGGTCGGGTTCACATCCATCCGGCTCAGCTTCCAGCTCGACAGCGAGGCCAGCGAGGAGCAGATCGCGACACTGCTCCGGCTGACGGAGCGTTACTGCGTGGTCTACCAGACCCTCGCCCACCCCATCGCAGTGAGCGCGTCAGCCGGCGTCACCGCGTAGGCCAGCCGCGAGCAGGCCGAGCAGTGCCTCCACGGCCCCCGTGGGCGGACGGCCCGCCGCCACGACCGCGCTCAGATCGCGGTGCAGCGGCGGGGTGATCGGGACCGCGCCGACGTGCCCGCCTGCGGCCCGGATGGCCGCGGGCGGCAGCACGGTGATGCCGAGGCCTTGCTGCACCGATTCGACGAGGTACTGCATGCTGGCTACCTCGCAGACGATCCGCCGGGCGAGCCCGGCGGCCGCGCAGGCGGCGTCGATCTGGGCCCGCAGGGCCGAGTCGGCCCGGTATTCGACGAAGTCGCGGTCGCGGAGCACCGGGTCGTCGAGCCGGACGCTGGTCCGCCGGCCGAGCGGGTCGTCCCCCGGGACCGCCAGGACCAGGTAGTCCTGGCCCAGTGGGGTACGGGTGAGCCGGGCCGGGTCGACGGGACCGTCCACGAAGGCGATGTCGAGTTCGGTGTCGGCCGCCGCGCGGGCCAGGTCGGACGCTGCGCCGTGGCTCAGCCGGATGGTGACCCCGGGATGAGCACGGCGGAACCGGGCCAGCAACGCGGCCAGGTCCACAACGCCCAGGGTCTGGATCGCGCCCACCCGCAGCTGGCCGTGCAGCACGCCGCGCACGCCGGCTACGGCGTCGCGGCCTTCGTCGGCAGCAGCGAGCGCCCGGCGCGCGGCTGGCAGCAGGGCGCGGCCGGCCGGGGTCAGCGCCACCCGGCGGTTGTCCCGGACGAAGAGCGCTTCGCCCAGTTCCCGTTCCAGCCCGGCCACCGACGAGCTGAGGCTGGACTGCACCACATGCACCCGCGCTGCGGCCCGGGTGAAGTGCCGCTCCTCCGCGACAACCACGAATCTCCTGATGCTCTCCAGAGACAGCATCTGACCTGTGCAAAGGCATGGGTCCGTCTCGAGAGGTTTCTCAGAGATCATCATCGCCCGCTGCATCGCGCCGGATCTGCTAGGCATGACAGCCCACGTCGGGGCTAGCTGCCTCCCACCTTCATCAACGCAACAGGGCGCGGTCCTTGCTCTGCCTATGGTTTTATTTGTCCCTACAGGCAATGGGGAGGATCATGTACAACCACGAGCGGCCACGCAAAGACCGAAGCTGGTGGCCAGTTATAGTTGCAGCTGTCATCGGGGCGATCGCTACTATCGTTGTTGGCTTTGCCGCCAATAGAGCTGGGGCCTTGCATATTACCGTCGCGCCACTCCCAACACATACTGTAAGGATTACACAGCCCCCCGCGCCGACTGTGACGGTTACCGTGACTTCGGGTACGTCTGGTGGCACTGGCTCTGCCAGTTGCTTGCAGGGTCAAAACTGTAAGGTCTGGAATCTTGCTGTTCCAATGGGCACAAATGATAGCGGGCCGACTGGAATCGAATTCAATCAGGGACAAGTACTGCTAAATACTAATGCGGACCTAGAGTTCGAGGCAAGTAGCATTGGAACACCCGAGCTTGCTCAAGGCTCATCTCAGGCTTACAGCGTAGCTGTCACAGCACAGAATGCCAGTAAGCAGCACTGCCAAAGCGCTACAACCTCTCATCCCGACGCAAATCCTATTATAAACTTCCACACAGGCCTGCTCTTTTGCATTGTTCCGGAAGATGATAGCGGGGTGGCACTGGTTGAGGAGACCGCACCTTTGGGAAGCTCAAACATCTTGAAACTGAAAGAGACATTTTGGCCTACTCAAAATTCATGACTCAACCTGGCAAGACGCCAGGCTTGAAAGACAGCGCGTGACGAGTCTAGCCTGGTTAGGCCACAAATTGATGCTGACTATGGGACAGTCAGCTAGTTATGAGTAACGCTATTGGTCAGTCGATCCGGTCGCCTATCCTGGCCACATGGGCGCGAAGGTCTATGAGCCAATTTTCTAAGAGCCCGCTTGAAAACCAACTGCCGTGGCGATGACGTAGCGCCGCGCTTCCCCGCGCACGAGCCGGACAGGCTTGCCGTCACAAGCCGGGGCCGAGGCAGGCCAGCAGGCTGTCCGCAAGGACCTTCGGTGACGCGGTTGCGTCCAGGGGGATCGCTCCTCTGGAGAGCATCTGGGCCTGGAAGACATGGCGGCCTTCGCGGATCTGCCGTTTCATCACCTCGCTGCGAACCGGCAAAGTCGCCTGCGCCGGGGCTGCGAGCCGGGCAATCTGCGTGCCAGGCGTCGATCACCAGCAGGAACACCTTCTCGAACAAGTCCAGCATCTGATCCTGGTTCCGGGCGATCCCGCAGAAGAACACGCGCCCGGCTTCACCAGACGCGGCGATTACCTGCTCCATCCGCACACGGCTCCAGACCCAGCGGTGAGCGCGCCGCCAGGCGTCGTCTGCGCCGGGGGGCTGGTGACTCGCACTCCAGCGTTGTCTTCACAGAAAGCCAGGTCATCTGCATCAACGGCGATCAGGCCGCGCTGTGACAGCTCTGCGGCCAGGGTCGACTTGCCTGACCCGGGGTTGCCGGTGATCAGATAGACCCGCATTGCTTCAGCCTGCCAGCTGCCCGAGCGGCGCTCTCCGCCCGCCCGGCATCGCGCCGTTGACATAGGAAGCCGTCTGAGTTCTCAAGCAGACTCTAACTGCCTATCGCGGTCGAGAGACTCCCAGCCAGTGAGCCTTTTTCAACCTGATCTTGGGATTGATGCTGACGCCTTGGACGGCATGGGTGGTGTTTCAGCGGCTGACGGTACCCCCTGACCGGTCTTGCCCTCGCGGTGCGCTGGCGGGCTGCGCAGGGCAGTCATACTGGGCGGTATGGAGGGTGAGCCCGAGGCTGCCGGAGCCGGCGAGGTTTTCGATCATGAGCTGACTCATGTCCTTCGGGCGCGCGGCCACGAGCTGGAGGAACTAAGCCGGAATCTGCTGGTGACGGGGGCAGGGTCGATCGCCGGGCCGGGGGTGATATTGCGCGCGACGCTGCGTGTTCCTCGCTGGTGGCGCCGGGGATCGCTGGAGATCGATACCGAAGACTGCGTCAGCGGTGAGGTTACGCGTGGTTCCTCCAGTCCGCTGGGCAAGACTGGCCGGGATCGCGAATCCCTCATCATGAAGATCACGATCGATCTTGCCTTGGAGCTCGCACACGGGCATTTGGACGATGGACCCCGCTGATGTGCGGCGTGCCGGCTTGAGACGTGGCGAAACCCACGGTAGATGACGCGATTGCTCAAGATCCGCGTTCGCCTGCCGGAAGGCTTCGATGCTGTTCTACCCTGCCGCGCTGCCGCTGTCGCGCCGGACCCTCACCTATGTGACTGGGATCATCCGCCGCCACCGCCAGCAGATTTGCTCTCCCTGGCGCAGGCTCAGCCCCGCCCAGCAGGCCCTGCTGGTGCTGGCCTACCTGCGCAAGGGCGAGACGTTCGCCGGACTGGCCGCCGGGTTCGGCATCGGCACCGCCACCGCCTGGAGATACGTCACCGAGGCGGTGGCGCTGCTGGCCGCCCGGGCTCCGAAGCTGTGCCGGGCGCTGGCCGATGCCCAGCGGGCCGGGCACGCCTACGTGGTGATCGACGGCACGTTAATGCCGATCGACCGGGTCGCCGCCGACCGGCCGTTCTACTCAGGCAAGCACCGTCGCCACGGGATGAACCTCCAGGTCATCGCCACCCCCGACGGAGACATCGTGTGGGTGTCGGGGCCGCTGCCTGGCAGCGTGCAGACCTGGCCGCCGCCCGGATCTGGGGCATCCTGCCCGCGCTGGCGGCCTCCGGGCTGGTCGTGCTGGCGGACAAGGGCTACCACGGCGCTGGTGACCCTATCCGTACTCCGTACAAAAACCGGAATAAGCCCGAGCCGCAGAAGGCGGCTAAGCGCTTGTCTCCAATTAACTCGTAGTTTCTGGGGATTGTGGTTCATGATGTGCTATGGGCGTGGCGGAGGGAACCAGGGAGACGCTGGCGGCGAAGTTCGGGGCGATCTTCCCGCACCTGGATGAGCGGCAGCGACGGCTGCTGATGGGGGCCGAGGCCCGGGCTCTGGGTCATGGGGGGATCCGGGTGGTGGCGCTTGCTGCCGGGGTCCGCGAGGCCACCGTGTCGCTGGGGGTTAGTGAGCTGGACTCCGGCGCTGCCCCGCTGGGCCGGGCCCGCAGGCCTGGTGGGGGCCGTAAGCGCCTGGCTGACCTGGACCCGGGGCTCGGCCGGCGCTGCTGGCGCTGGTGGAGCCGGATGAGCGCGGGGACCCGATGTCGCCGCTGCGGTGGACGACGAAGTCGCTGCGCGTATTGGCCGCCGAGCTCACCTGGCAGGGCCACCGCGCGGGCGCGGACACGGTGGCGGATCTGCTGCACGAGGAGGGCTTCAGTCTGCAGGGCAACGCTAAGGCCCTGGAGGGGAAGCAGAGCCCTGACCGGGATGCCCAGTTCCGTTACCTCAATGAGCAGGTCAGGGTCCACCTGGACGCCGGGGAGCCGGTCGTCAGCGTGGATACCAAGAAGAAAGAGCTGGTCGGCAATTTTCACAATGGCGGCCGTGAGTGGCGGCCAGCGGGCGACCCCGTCCGGGTCAATGACCACGACTTCCCCGATCCCGGGCTGGGCAAGGCCATCCGTACGGGGTCTACGACCTGGCCGCGGACACCGGCTGGGTGAACGTCGGTACTGACCACGACACCGCGCAGTTCGCTGCAGAGTCGATCCGCCGCTGGTGGAACCACGCGGGCCAGGTCACCTATCCTCGCGCAGGGCGCCTGCTGATCACTGCCGACTCAGGCGGCTCGAACAGCACCCGGACCCGCGCCTGGAAGACCGAGCTGGCCGCGCTCGCCCTGGAAACCGGACTGGAGATCACCGCGTGCCACTTCCCGCCCGGCACCTCCAAGTGGAACAAGATCGAGCACCGGCTGTTCTCCCACATCACCATGAACTGGCGGGGCAGGCCCCTGACCAGCCACGAGATCATCATCCAGGCCATCGCTGCCACCACCACCCGCGCCGGGTTACGCGTCCACGCTGAACTGGACACCGCGACGTATCCGCCCGGGGTAAAGATCAGCAGCGAGCAGATGGCAGCGCTCCCCCTCCACCGCCACGACTGGCACGGCGACTGGAACTACACCCTTTATCCCGCGCCGCCCGCCCCGGCGGCAGCTCCAGTCTCCCCGGCCCGGCCGCGGTGAACGCCCGGGCTGGGCCCATCCGGCCCTGACCGGGATGACGGCCAGCAACTGGGACCGGCTCACCGCCGCGCTGGCCATCCCCTACCAGGCCCAGCGCGAAGCCGAACGCCACGTCGCGCGCGGCGGCCCGGCAACCCGCGGGCGCGCGCCGGCGGCCATCCCCAGGCAATGACCCTCGCCGAGAAAACCCTCGTCACCATCATGCGGCAGCACCTGGGAGTGCCCCGGACGATCCTCGCCGAACTCTTCAGCATACGCCCAACACCATCGGCACAGCCGAACGGCAGGTCAAGCCGCTGCTAACACGGGCTGGCCACACCATCGAGCCCGCCACGACCCCGCTCACCACCCTGGCCGATCTCACCGCATACGCAACAGCTCAGGGCATCGCGCTCACGCCCAAGACCAAACCGGCGCGTTAATAACCGACAAGCCCTA